>NZ_JBXUGN010000001.1:1145000-1512421 GCF_057180545.1 Novosphingobium sp. HNCC26DJ243
AGGATGCGGCCTCTGATGCGACGCATGGTGATCGACACCGTGCTGTCGGTCATACTGATCGCCCTGACCGCGCCGTTCGGCCTCGAATGGGTGGCGATCTCACGCGTCATCCACGGTGTGCTTTGGGTGGTGGTCTATGCGCCCCTGATGCGCGAAATGCTCGGCTTGCGCTGGCGTGAGCTGGGCTCGGTCTTCGCCCGCAGCGCTCTGGGCAGCATCGCCGCAGTAGCACCGCTTCTGGTGAGTTACGCGGTCTGGGACGGTCCTGAGCAGATCGGCTTCATGCAAGCCGGCAGCATGGTCGCGCTGGGCATCCTGCTCTGGCTCGGCATCCTGCGCGCGGTGGCTCATCCCCTGCATGACGAGATCGCCGACCTGGTCGGCATCGTGATCCGGCAGCTGCGTTGCATCCGGCATCCTGCAACGCGTTGATTCGCTGGCGCCGAGGACAAGACAGGCGTAGACTTCGCAGCGGGAGAACCGCCATGTCTGCCAGAAGTGCAACCGTGGCATTGAGCATCGCGCTAAGCGTCTGCATCGCGCCTGTTCGTGCTGCCGAGGATACCGCCCCGCTGATCAACCCGGACCTTGTCCAACTGGAAAAGGACCGGACGAACCGCATGACCGTGCCGGTCACCATCGGCAAGCATGGTCCCTTCGATTTCCTGATCGATACCGGTTCGGAACGCACCGTTCTGTCGCGCAAGGTCGCGACCGAAATGGGGCTCCCGGTGACCGGGAGCGGCGTGATTGTCGGCGTGGCCGGATCGCTGCCGGTGGAACTGGTCGATGTGGACGAGCTGACCTTCGGTCGCAGGACATTCTACAGCCTCAACGCCCCCCTGCTCGAGGGTGAGCATATCGGAGCCGACGGCATCGTCGGTCTCGACAGCCTGCAGGAGCAGCGCGTCGTATTCGACTTTGCCCGCAATCGCATGCTCGTGGATGAGGCCAGAAAGAGGACCGGCCTCAGCGGCTTCGACATCGTGGTGAAAGCGCGACGCAGATCGGGCCAGCTCATCATGACCAATGCTCTGGTCGATGGGGTGACGACCGACATCGTTATCGATACCGGATCGGACGGATCGGTCGGCAACCTTGCCCTTCAACGGGCCTTGTCGCGCTCGAGGAAGACGATGACGACATCGCTCTATTCGGTGACGGGGCAGGTTCTCCTTGCTGACATTCGCCTCGCCAAGGTCGTGGAGATTGATGGCATGCGCCTCAACAACACGATGATCGCCTATGCCGACGCGCCCGCCTTCGCGCGACTGGGCCTATCCAAGCGACCGGCCCTGCTGATGGGCATGTCGCAACTGAGGATGTTCAGCCGCGTTGCGATCGACTTTGCCGCACGCCGCGTCCTGTTCGACATGCCGTCGACGATCGCGAGGCTGGACCGCGATGGCTTGCCTTACTGATTGAGGCCCGCTCAGGTCACGGAATGATCGCGGGGGCTGGCACTTGGCCCCAAGCGCCCTATGTGGAGGCGATGCCGCCCGAAACTCCATCGACCTCGCCAGACGCCCGCCACGATGGCTGGCAGACGCTTCGACGCTTCCTTCCCTATCTCTGGCCCGCAGACAATGCCGTGCTGCGGCGCAGGGTCATGGGCGCGTGCCTGATGGTGCTGCTCGGCAAGGCGACGACGCTTGCCCTGCCCTTTGCCTACAAGCAGGCGGTGGATGCAATGACGCTGAACACGGGCAAGTCGCAGGCGGCGCTGACCGTCGCGATGGCCTTCGTGCTGGCCTATGCACTCGGCCGCTTTGCCGGAGTCGCGTTTGACAACTTGCGCAACATCGTGTTTGAGCGCGTCGGGCAGGATGCGACGCGCCATCTGGCCGAAAACGTGTTCGCCCGCCTCCACCGCCTCAGCTTGCGCTTTCATCTTGCCCGCCGCACCGGCGAGGTGACCAAGGTGATCGAGCGCGGAACCAAGAGCATCGACACGATGCTCTACTTCCTGCTGTTCAATATCGCGCCGACGATCATCGAGTTGACCGCCGTGATCGTGATCTTCTGGCTGAACTTCGGGCTGGGACTCGTCATAGCCACCATCCTGGCAGTCATCGCTTACGTCGTGGTCACGCGCACGATCACGGAATGGCGCACGCACTTGCGCGAAAAGATGAACCGGCTCGATGGACAGGCACTCTCGCGCGCGGTCGATTCGCTGCTGAACTACGAGACCGTGAAATACTTTGGCGCGGAATCGCGCGAGGAAGCTCGGTATGCCTCGGCGGCGCGCGCCTATGCCGAAGCTGCGGTCAAGAGCGAGAACAGCCTCGGCCTGCTCAACATTGCGCAGGCGATCATCGTCAACTTGCTGATGGCAGGCGCGATGGCGTGGACGGTGTGGGGTTGGTCGCAAGGCAAGCTGACCGTGGGCGACCTCGTGTTCGTCAACACCTACCTCACCCAGCTTTTCCGCCCGCTCGACATGCTCGGCATGGTCTATCGCACGATTCGCCAGGGCCTCATCGACATGGCCGAAATGTTCCGGCTAATAGACACGCCGGTCGAAGTGGCCGATGTGCCCGGCGCGCCAGCATTGGTGATCCAGCGCCCGAGCGTGACGTTCGACAAAGTCGTGTTCGGCTATGACCGGGATCGCGAAATCCTCCACGGCCTGTCGTTCGAGGTGCCCGCAGGCAGCCGCGTTGCCATCGTCGGGCCCTCGGGCGCGGGCAAATCGACCATAGCGCGGCTGCTGTTCCGCTTCTACGATCCATGGTCGGGCCGCATCCTGATCGACGGGCAGGACATATCGCAAGTGACACAGGCGTCGTTGCGGGCGGCACTTGGCATCGTCCCACAGGACTCGGTGCTGTTCAACGACACCATCGGCTACAACATCGCCTATGGCCGCGACGGCGCAGGACAGGACGAAGTCGACGCGGCCGCGCGCGGCGCATCCATCGCCGACTTCATCGCGCGCCTGCCCAAAGGCTACGACACCGAAGTCGGCGAACGCGGCCTGAAGCTATCGGGCGGCGAAAAGCAGCGCGTCGCCATCGCGCGCACGCTGGTCAAGAACCCGCCGATCGTGCTGTTCGACGAAGCGACCAGCGCGCTCGACAGCCGCACCGAGCAAGACATTCTCACCACGATGCGCGACGTGGCCAGCCAGCGGACCACGCTCTCTATCGCGCACCGCCTGTCGACAATTGCGGATTCGGACACGATCCTCGTGCTCGATCAGGGGCGGCTGGCAGAACAGGGCAGCCACACCGATCTTCTGCGGCGCGATGGGCTCTATGCAGAGATGTGGGCACGACAGGCACAGGAAAGCGCAGAGGTCAGCGAGGCGGCGGAGTAGCGCGCACTGCGCTGGATTGCTTCGTCGCTGCACTCCTCGCAATGACGAATTCTGTTAAGTCCCCAATTTCGTCATTGCGAGCGCAGCGAAGCAATTCAGAGCGGTGCGCACTAACCGCAAATTTCGGCAAACAGGTCGCGCCAGACCGGGTTACCTGCCTCGATCAGCGCAAGCTTTCGTTTGCGTGAACCGCCCTTGATCCGCTTTTCGCGTGTGATGGCATATTCCATCGTGGCGTGCAGTTCGAACCAAACGAGCAGCTTGCATCCGTACCGAGAAGTGAACCCATCAACGATTCCGTCACGATGCTGCCATACGCGTTGAACAAGGTTACTGGTGACACCAACATAGAGCGTCCCATTGCGTGCTGACGCCATGATATAGACCGCTGGCTGAAAATCACGCTTCACCACTCTGGATTGCTTCGTCGCTTCGCTCCTCGCAATGACGAATGGTTTGATATTGGCAGAACCTACTTCACCACATCAGCCTCATGCCACACCACGGCCTGCGCCACCTTGATGCAGTCCATCCCGCCATCATAGGTCATCGAGGGCGAGCCGTAGAGCCGCCAGCCTTGGGCCAGCGCCTCGGACACGCGCTCGCAGAAGGCACGGTCATCCTTGCCGGTGAGCAGGCGGTAGATCGGGCGGTCTTCAGGCGTCTGGTGCATGGGGGTCCTCAAACTTGTGCGCGCCAACAGAAAAGCAGACCATCCTCTTCGTCAAGCCGTTCGCCGGTCCGGGCAAACCCATTGCGTTCAAGCACGCGCTGCGATGCGGTGTTATCGACGCTTGTCTCGGCAACGATCGCGCTCACCCGCCCAATGCCGCGCGCCCATTCGAGCAGAGTCGCGACGGCCGCACCGGCGTGGCCCCTGCCCTGCGAGCCGGGTGCTACGCCGTAGCCGATCTGGACAACGTCGCCACGAACAAGCGCCGTGATCGAGAGCAGGCCGACCACCTCATCGTCCGATATCATCAGCCACGCGGGCGGCGAAAACTGTTCGACCATGGCCTCGGCCAGCCCTGCCAGCATCTCGAGCACCTCAGCACTGGCAACCGGCGTCGCGGCAAGCGCGGTTCCATCGGCCAGTGCCTCGCCCGCGATCATGCTCGTGAAATGCTCCGGCGTTGCAGCCAGAAGCCGAAAGGTCACGTCCGGCGACCTAGTCCTGCCCCGGAAATCGCGCAAAGGTGGGCAGTGCGTGCTGTTCCGCCATCCAATCGATCCGGTCAGCGACCTGAATGTGGCACTGCGGTGGCAACCGGGAAGGATCGTCGAAAGTCGCCGACTGGATGTCGACGATGCCGGGCAGCATCTCTGCATTGCGATAAAACAGCCCCGTCCCGCATTTCGGGCAGAAGCTGCGCATCGCCGAGCCCGACGAGTTGTGCGTCATGACCTCGCCCTGCTCGACGGTCAGTTCACTCTCGGCGAATGCAGCCCAGCCAACCATCGGCGCGCCCGCACTTTTGCGGCAGTCGCTGCAATGGCACAATGCAACGTGCTGCGGCTCACCCTCGACCGAGTAGCGAACCGAACCACAGTGACATCCACCTGCATGCTTCATGAAGCTCACTCCGCTAAGTCGGCGTGAACATTAAAAGAACACTGCGTGGGCTACAAGATATACTTCGAAAGGTCCGCATTCCCGGCAAGCACTGCCAGCTTGGACGCAACATAAGCCTCGTCGACCACGACCGTTTCGCCTGTGCGGTCCTCGGCATCGAAACTGACTTCCTCGAGCAGCTTCTCCATCACTGTCTGCAACCGCCGCGCGCCGATGTTCTCGACGCTTTCGTTGACCTGGGCCGCCGTGCGGGCGATCGCGCGGATCGCTTCGGGCGTCACCTCCAGCGTAACCTGTTCGGTCGCCAGCAACGCGCAATACTGCTGGACCAGATTGGCGCGCGTTTCAGACAGGATGCGCACGAAATCGTCTTCGGTCAGGGCTTGCAGTTCGACCCTGATCGGCAGGCGGCCCTGCAGTTCGGGCAGCATGTCGCTCGGCTTGGCCACATGGAACGCGCCGCTTGCGATGAACAGCACGTGGTCGGTCTTCATCGGACCGTACTTGGTGGCGACCGTCGTGCCCTCGATCAGCGGCAGCAGATCGCGCTGCACGCCTTCGCGGCTGACCGATCCTCCGCGCACGTCGGACACCGCGATCTTGTCGATCTCGTCGAGGAACACGATGCCGTTGGTCTCGGCATTGCGAATCGCCTCGCGCGCGACATCGTCCTGATCCATGCGCTTTTCGGCTTCTTCGTCGACCAGCTTGTCCCAGGCATCGGCTACCCGCATCTTGCGACGCTTGAGGTTCTGCTTGCCGAACGCCTTGCCCATCATGTCGCTGAGGTTGATCATGCCGACACCGCCGCCCATGCCGGGAATCTCCATCGGCATCGAGGGCGCGTCCTCCACCTCGATCTCGACTTCGACTTCGTTCATCGAACCATCGGCCAACCGCGCCTTGAAGCTCTCGCGCGTTGCCTCGCTGGCGCCATCGCCAACCAGCGCCTTGAGCAGCCGGTCCATCGCGGCCTTGCTCGCGGCTTCGCGCACCGCATCGCGGCGGCGGTCCTTCTCCAGCCGGATGGCCTCTTCCACCAGGTCGCGCGCGATCTGCTCGACGTCGCGGCCAACATAGCCGACCTCGGTGAACTTGGTCGCCTCGACCTTCACGAAGGGCGCATCGGCGAGCTTGGCCAGACGGCGGCTGATCTCGGTCTTGCCGCAGCCCGTGGGCCCGATCATCAGGATGTTCTTCGGCGAAACTTCGTCGCGCAAGTCGGCCGAGAGGCGCTGACGGCGCCAACGGTTGCGCAGCGCGACGGCTACGGCCTTCTTCGCGTCGGTCTGGCCAACGATATGTTCGTCCAGCGCGCGGACAATGGCCTTGGGGGTCAGGGATTCGTTCATGGGGATCAGATTTCTTCCAGCGTCACGCGATCGTTGGTGAATACGCAGACTTCAGCTGCAACTTGCATGGCGCGGCGCGCGATCTTTTCCGGGTCGTCTTCGTAATCGGTGAGCGCCTTGGCGGCCGCGAGCGCATAGTTGCCGCCCGACCCGATAGCGGCAATCCCGCCTTCGGGCTCGAGTACATCACCGTTGCCGGTCAGGATAAGCATCGTGTCGGCATCGGCCACGATCATCAGCGCTTCGAGGTTGCGCAGGTATTTGTCGGTGCGCCAGTCCTTGGCGAGTTCGACGGCGGCGCGCATCAGCTGGCCGCGATGCTGCTCAAGCTTGCGCTCGAGCCGTTCGAACAAGGTAAAGGCATCTGCGGTCGCACCTGCAAAACCGGCAACAACCTTGCCTTCTCCAATGCGGCGAACCTTGCGGGCATTCGGCTTCATCACCGTGTTGCCCATGGAAACCTGGCCGTCACCTGCGATGACAATCCGGCCGCTTTTCTTCACCCCGATGATGGTGGTGCCGTGCCACTGGATCAGGCCGTGGCTCGCCCTGCTCTCGTCCATGAAAGGGCATATGGGATGCCCGCTTCAGGGTTCAAGCGTGCGATGCGTCAGCTTCCGTTGGGACCGCTGCCACCGGTCGCGCCGCCAGCGCCGCCGCCAGGGATCGCGCCCACCGCGCCGATGTTGCCGAACAGGTCCTCGAAGAAGCCACGATCGCGGCCCAGCGTCGGCGTTTTGTCCCCTTCGGGCGAGAGGCGGACGACCTTCTCGATGCCTTCGCGGTTGAGTGAGGCGACATTGCCGCGTGCGTCGAAATCGACAACGAGAATCGACTGGTTGTCAGTCTTCGGGCGGTTGAACGGCTTCTGCGTGGTGTTCATCGCGACGTAGTACCAGGTCTGCTTGCCATAGGGGCTGGTGAACGTCGGCCGACCGAGCGTGCGCTCGACCGAAAGCGTGTTGTCCACGCCCGGCTGGACCGAGGCCACGAGAGCTTCATCGATGATATAGCCGCGGTGATCCCTGATGCTGGAACACCCTGCTGCCGCCACGCCCAGGGCCAGCACCGCCGCACCCTGCACCATCAGCCGACTGTTCCGCATTCGATAACTCCGCTTACATCTTGCCTGCACTCATGCCCGTTTGCATCGGGAATGGACAGCCTATATCGGCGGACCCTTAGGGTCCAATCGGGATAACCGCAATGCTGCCCGCAACGCCTCGCCGCGTGCCGCCTTGCCACTGCCTGCTGGACGGCACAGATTTAATCGCCCCTGAACGGGCCTGAAGCCAAGGAAACGCGATGTCATTTTTGGGCAAGCTGTTCGCACGCAAGCGCGACGACCGCGATGTCGCCCGCCCGCTCTGGCACCGGACGGTCGAGATTGCGCGCGAAAAGGAATGGTACCGCGACTGCGGCGTGGCCGACACCGTTGGCGGCCGATTCGACATGATCACGCTGATCCTCTCGATCGTGCTTATCCGGATGGAGCGCGAGTCCGACCTGATCGAGCCATCGGTCCGCCTGACCGAGCTGTTCGTCGAAGACATGGACGGCCAGTTGCGCGAAAGCGGCGTGGGCGATGTCGTCGTCGGCAAGCGGATGGGCCAGCTGATGAGCGTCCTTGGGGGAAGGCTCGGCGCCTATCGCGAAGGATTGGGCGACGAAGCGGTGATGGCCGAGGCAGTCTCCCGCAACGTCACCCTCCATGACGGCACCGATCCCCTGCTGGTCGCGCGCCGTGCTCGCGCATTCGCCGCCGGGCTGGACCTTGTGCCGGCCTTCCGCGTTCTCGATGCGGAGATCGGGAAATGAGCATCGACGACACAGCCGGGCCGGAATTCTCGCATGTCATCGACCTGCGCCAGATTAACGACGAGCCCATCGTCCTCGAACCGGATGAAAACGAGCGCCGCCGCCTCGCAGCACGCTTCGGGATCAGCGCGATCGATGCGATGAAGGCCGACCTGCAGCTCAAGGTTGATGGCAACACCGTCGAGGCCAAGGGCCACCTGACCGCAAGGATCGTCCAGGCCTGCGCCATTTCGGGCGAGGACTTCCCCGTTGCGATCAACGAAGACATCGCGCTGCGCTTCGTGCCGCTATCCAGCCCTCGCGCGCCGGACGAGGAAATCGAGATCACCGCCGACGATTGCGACGAGATCGACTATGAAGGCACAAGCTTCGACCTTGGCGAAGCGGTGGCGCAAAGCCTTGCCCTGGCCATTGATCCTTTCGCCGAAGGGCCTGACGCCGACAGGGCAAGAGCCGAACACAATCTCGGCGGCGATGTCGCTTCCGGGCCATTCGCTGCGCTTGCGGCCATGAAGCCAAGGGACTGAGCGTTTGGCACCTCCCCATGCCCGCTCACGCGACCTGACCAGCGGGCCCATCCTCAAGACACTTGTGCTGTTTTCGGCACCGACACTGGCCTCGAACATCCTCCAGTCGCTCAACGGATCGATCAATTCGATCTGGGTAGGCCGTCTGCTGGGCGAGGGCGCCCTTGCCGCCACTGCCAATGCCAACGTCATCATGTTCCTCGTCTTTGCCGCCGCCTTCGGCTTCGGCATGGCGGCTACGGTCAAGATCGGACAGGCGTTCGGCGCGCGTGACGTGCTGGCCGCCCGGCGAACGTTCGGCTCGGCGGTGGGGTTCTGCGTGCTGCTCTCGCTGGTCGTTGGCACGCTGGGCTGGGTGTTCGCTCCCGACCTGCTCACCGCGATGGGCGCGCCGGGAGAAACCTATATCTACGCGCTGACCTATCTGCGGGTGATCTTTGTCGCCATGCCCGCATCGATGATCACGGTCATGCTCGGCATGGGCCTGCGCGGCGGTGGCGACGCTGCGACCCCGCTCAAGTTCATGATCCTCTCGTCGGTTCTCGACGTCGGGCTCAATCCCCTGCTGATCGGCGGGTTCGGGCCGATCAGGCCTCTCGGGATCGCTGGCGCCGCGCTGGCAACGGCTATCGCCTCGTTCGTGTCGATGGCGGGGATCGTCGCCTACGTCTACGCCAAGGACCTGCCGCTGCGCTTGAAGGGCGCGGAACTCAAGTGGCTCTGGCCGCGCCGCGACGAGCTGCGATACATCCTGACCAAGGGCCTGCCGATGGGCGCGCAGATGCTCGTCATATCGGCGGCAGGCATCATCGCCATCGGCCTGGTCAACCGCGAAGGCCTGCTGGTGAGCGCGGCTTATGGCGCCGCGCTGCAGCTCTGGACCTACCTGCAAATGCCCGCGATGGCGATTTCCGCAGCCGTCAGCGCGATGGCTGCACAGGCCATCGGTGCCGGCCTCGATGACCGACTGGGCAGGATCTCGCGCTCGGGGATCTTCCTGACGCTTTCGGTTACCGGTGCGCTGTGCGCGATCATTCTCCTGTTCGACCGGCCCGCGCTGGAATTGTTCCTCGGCTCGACCAGTCCCGCCGTGGACGAAGCGCGCCATATCCAGTTCCTTGCGAGCTGGAGTTATGTCCTGTTCGGAATCACGATGGTGCTGTTCGGGACGATGCGGGCGGGCGGCGTGGTATGGACGCCGCTGATCATCCTGGCGACGGTCATGTACCCCGTGCGGCTGGGCTTCTACTACGCATTCTATCCCGCGCTTGGAGCAGATGCGCTGTGGCTGGCCTTTCCGGTCAGTTCAGCGATTGCGGTGATGATGTCGGTTTACGCCTATCGCCGCCCGGGCTGGCGCCAGCAGGCGCGGGCCGTTCCGGACGACGAATGCGAGGAAGAGACGCATGCCGACGCCGATACCGCCGGGCGCATGGCACCCAGCATCTGAAACGCAGTCAGCGGCTCTGCGCGCGCCAGCGCTGTACGGTGCGTTCGACCGCCCGTTCCTCGCCGCCGCCCTTGCTCCACAACTCGTAGAATGACGGGTCGTTCGATGCCGGGCGCTTGATCGCTTCGAGTTCATCGAAAGACACGCGCATCGGGATCGAGACGCCCTCGCCCGAGATGATGCACTCGCGGTTGCGCAAAGCCGGAATCGTATCGACAAAGCCGCGCGCGCCTTCGGGCATGGCAGCCTTGACGAAGGCCTGGTCGCGCTCGTTGTTGAGGCGCATCGCGATGATGGTGCCGCACTGCGACAGCACGCCTTCGGCAAGATCCGAGGGACGCTGCGTGATCAGGCCGAGGCTGACGCCATATTTGCGGCCTTCCTTGGCAATGCGCGACAGGATCCGCCCTACAGACGACCCGTCCGAGTTCTTTTCGTTGGGGACGTAGCGGTGCGCTTCCTCGCAGATCAGCAGCACGGGCCGTGTTTCCTCGTCACGCGACCAGATCGCGAAATCGAAGACCAGCCGGCTCAGCACCGCGACAACAGTGGAGGTGATTTCCGAAGGCACGCCGGAAACGTCGATGATGGAGATCGGCTTGCCGTTGGCAGGCATGCGGAAGATCTTCGAGATGAACTCGGCCATCGTATCGCCCACCAACATGCCGGAGAACATGAACTGGTAGCGCGGGTCGCTGCGCACTTCCTCGATCTTGGTCTTGAGCCGCATGTAGGGCACCGAGTTGGTACCCTTGTCGAGCTTGCCCATCTCGTTCTGCAGGATGTTGAGCATGTCCGACAGAAGATAGGGGATCGGCGAATCGACGGTGATCTTGCCGATCTGCTCGGCAAGCCGGTTCTTCTGCCGTGCGGCCAGCAGGCACTTGGCAAGAATGTCCTGGTCTATCTGTCGGTTGGTGCCCGACGAGGTGACGAAGACCTCGCAATGCTCTTCGAAATTCATCAGCCAGTAGGGCATCTGCAGATTCGACACGTCGAGAAGCTGCCCGGTAACCCGGAAGGCGCTGGCATATTCCCCGTGGGGATCGATCATGACGATATGGCCGGCCGGTGCCATCTCGCAGATGCGGTGGAGGATCAGCGCGGCCGAGGTCGACTTGCCGGTGCCGGTCGAGCCGAGCAGCGCGAAATGCTTGCCCAGAAGTGCATCGGGATAGAGCCCGGCGCGAATGTCGCGCGTGGGGAAAACCGTTCCGATCGAAATGTTGGTGCGGCCATCGCTTGCATAAATCTGGCGCAGGTCGTTGCTGGTGGCCGGGTAGACCAGAGCACCGGGCACCGGATAACGCGTCACGCCGCGGCGGAAGCCATAGATCCGTCCGGTGAGCCGCTCTTCCTCGCCCTCGCCCAGAAAATCGATCTGTGCGACCACGCCGCCTTCTACCGAGGTATCCTGACGCTGTGTCCGCACACTGGCCAGAAGCCAGGAATTGCCGACGCGGATCTTGATCTGGCTGCCGACCTTGCCGGAAAGCGCGATCGAAGGATCGGGATCGTTCGAACACTGCTCGAGCCGCGCAAGGTCCAGCCCGATGGCAGAACTTGAGCCCGCAATCTCGCGCACGAATCCAATTGGATGGCGCGCGTTTTCGGAAACCTGCTGCGCCTCGGGCAGGACGAACGGCGCGCGCGCCTCGCGTTCGTTATCGATCGCCGGCTTTGCCTGATCAAATCCCTGCACACCCATGTCGGACATTTAAAGAAATCCCCAGGCCAAACCGGCTCCTTCGTCAGGGGATAGGGGAAACGGGTTAATATCGGCTAAACCAATGGCTCACGCCGCGATACTTACACCAGAGCAAACAAGCGCCCTGCGATCCAACCCATGCCGATCGATACCAGCACGGCAAAGATGCCGTAGATCAGGCCGTTCTCTTCGGCAGCCACGGCAACGAAGCGCTCGAACCCTTCCTTCGTCACATCGACGCGGGTAATCGCCGATGCCACGACCTTGCCATCGCGAATGGCAAATGTTTCGGCAGTATAAGTGCCTACCTGCACGCTTGAAGGCAGTCGCATACGGGCCTGATAGAGCACTTGCCCGCTGATCGTGACCGCGCCTTCCTCCTCGCGATACATGCCCTCGCGGCGCATCAGATCAACAAGGCCGGCAGAGAAGCGATGCTGCTCCTCGGGCTCGATCACGCCGATTGGCGAAAGCTGCAGCCACTTGAGACCAAGTTCGTAGATCGCCGCCGTCTTGTCATCGACGATCTTTCCGATCGGCCGCGACGAGGCAATGGCGAAGTAGCTGGGAGCTGAGCGGAATTCGGTAGAATCCGCGTTGATCCAGATCCCGGCAAGCTTTTGCTTCTCGCGCAGGACGATGGACTGCAGCGGCCCTTCGAGCACGACAACGATATCGTAATCCTGTGCCGCACGGCTGCCTTCGGGGCTGAGGATCGCACCGAACAGCAAAAGGTCGGCCCCGGTGAAGCCTTGCCGCACCTGCACCTTGTGCTGCGAAATCTCGGGCACGAGGATCGGGTCCCGCGCGCCCAGCAGCAGCATGCAGGCAAGGAGCGCCCAGAGCCGCATCACAGCGCAATTACCGTGTAGATTTCATCAGGGCGGTATCCCAGCCCTAGCGCCATCCGCATGGCGACCAGCAGGACGATGACGGCCAGGATCAGACGCAACTGTTCAGGCTTCGCCTTCTGGGCGAACTGCGCACCGATCTGTGCGCCGGTCACCGAACCCACCAGCAGCAGCACCGCCAGCACGATATCCACCGCGCGGGTCGTGAGTGCGTGCATCATCGTGGTTGTCATCGTCACGAACAGAATCTGGAACAGGGACGTTCCGACAACGACGTTGACCCCCATGCCGAGAATGTAGAGCATCGCGGGAACGAGAATGAAGCCGCCGCCGATGCCCATCAGCATCGTCAGGATGCCGGTCAGCAGGCCCAGCAGCAACGGCGCCAGCGGCGAAATGTAGAGCCCCGACCGATAGAACCGCCAGCGCAAGGGCAGGCTTGCCACAAGCGGGTGATGCCGGCGCTTGCGCGCAGGCACGGGCACGCCGGCGCGGTGGGCGCGCAACGCAGTCAGGCTTTCATGCGCCATCAAACCGCCGATGCCACCCAGCAAGAGCACATAGAGAATGTTGATGACCGTATCGATCTGCCCGAGAGCCTGGAGCAGGCGAAACAGCAACGAGCCCAACCCGGTGCCAAGCACGCCGCCTGCCACGAGGACCGCCCCGATATGGTAGTCGATCCCGCCTCTGCGAGCGTGGGCGAAAGCCCCTGAAACACTGGCGCCTGTAACCTGGCTGGCCGCCGAGGCAGCGGCAACGGTCGGCGGAATGCCGTAGAAAATCAGCAATGGCGTGGTCAGGAAACCGCCGCCGACACCAAACATGCCCGAAAGCAGGCCCGTCAGCAGACCGAGGCCGACAATCACCAGTCCGTTGACCGACAGGTTCGCGATGGGAAGATAGACATCCATTGCCGTGCAGACGCTAGGCGCGGGCTGCCGTGCCAGCAACCCCGGACACCGGCGCGACACAAAAAAGCTGTGGTCTCAGAACGACGATGCGATGGTAATCGCCGGTCCCGAACCTGGCCGGGCATTGCCCGCGACCCGGAAGCGCCAGTCGAGCGCAATCCGGCTCGGCACTTCCTCTCCCAGATCTGCCGCGAACGAGACTCTCGGCCCCACGTCAAGCCGCACCGCGCCCTTCTGGCCGCCCGCCCAGAACCCTGCGCCAGCCCGCAAATCGCGCTGCGTCCCCAGCCAGTTGGGCAAGGGATGGTCGACCAGTCCCTGCGCATCGAAGAACGCCGTGCTATCGCGTCCCCCGGCATACCCCGCCTGACCATAAGCCTCCGCGCGGAAGCCGAAGGGCAGTTTCTGCCAGGGAAGCTCCGTTACCACCGTCGCCACAGGCCGCACTCGCATCGGACTGCGGCTGGTATCCTGAAGCCTTGCCTCCACGAGAACGCGCAAGGGGATGCGCGCAACTGGCCTCGCGCCAAGGCCGAGCGCGATTTCCTTGTCGTTGCCCGGCGCGTTGATGGCGAACGATGTGCGCAAATAGCCGTAAGCCGCGTTGTGGTCTCCCTTCCCGAGCCGATAGCGCACGACTGCCCCCGCCTGGCTCGCACCATAGGACGCCGCGCCCGGTGCCTGGGCAGCGGCGCCGCTGCCTCGGCGCATCAGGAGCCAGCGATCGGAACTCCAGCGCGGATCGTCCTTGAGCGGTGACGGGGCCGGTTCGGACGTCGCGGGCGACGCTTCAGGAGGTTTCGGTGGGGGGAGGCGCGGACCGGCAATGGCCGGGTTCATCCGGATCAGATCGCTTGGGGCGGCGAGTTGTCGCACGAGGAACAAGGACTCCCGGTGAGGACGTTCCAGCCTCAAGCCTTGCAACGCTATCGAGGGAATGGAGCCCGCCATCAGCATCGCAGAATTGGCCGCCGATCGCCGGTCGACCCCGGTGACTGCGCTTGCAGCCTTGGTAGCCTGCGCGGATTTCTCGGCCGACCGCGCCTGCGCCATAGCGAGCGCGGGAGGGTCTATAGCCCCCTGCATCACTCCGGGCGACCAGACCGCCGCGCGGACCATGACCCACCCCAAGACGATGGCAAGCAGCGCGACGATGGGCTGTCCGCGCCGTGCAGACGCGGCGTGCGTCATCAGGCCTGGGCCACGACCGGTCTTGCCGGATGAAAGAGGTGGGTCGTATGCTCCCACCTCAGCTTGCCGCCCAGAAGCACCTGCAAATAGGCAACCAGAGCACGGCGACCGGCCATGATCGCGATGATGTTGCCCACCGGAAAGCGGAAGACCGCGCGCACGCCTTCAACAACGCCATACTCGCGCGTGGTGAAACACAGCCGCAGGGCGAGTCGCCAGGCGAAGCTCGCGATATTCAGGCCGAGCAGCCAGCCGACCATCGGATCGGGCGCAATCGGGGCAATTGCGTGCGTGCCTTCGGCAAGCCGCACGAACGGCCAGATCACGATGAGGGAATAGGCTGCCGCCAGCACCAGCGCGACCAGCGGCCCCCGCCGGTCGCGAAGGCGCATCCACAAGTCGCACGGGCGCGCACTCCATCCCAACCTGTCCCAGCCCTGGAACGCGATGCCATGCAGCCAACGCGTCTTCTGCCGTACCGAAGCCGCGAGCGTTGCCGGAAAGAATTCGCGGGTCGCCACGAGTTGGCCGTGCCGGTCGCGCACTCGCAAAAAGCGCGACTTGCCGCCAGTCTCGCTAACCAGAAGCCCGGCCTCATAATCCTCGGTCAGGCAATCGGCGGCGAAGGGTTCGGGCGTTCCCCGTCGCGCCAGAATTCGGTCGATCGCCCGGCGCGAGAACGCGCAGCCCACGCCGGCAGACGGCAAACCGGCACCGATCCAGTTGCGCACGACCATGTCCTTGGCATGGGCCTCGGCGAATTCGTCACAGTAATGGCCGGCGATCCACGGGGAGCGCGCCTGCGGCTCGGCCCGGACAGGAATCTGCACGAAATCGACTTCGTCGAGAGCGCGGTCCATCAACGAAAGCGCGGCTGGATGAACCATGTCCTCGGCATCGTGCAGGATCAGGCACCGGACGGTTTCACCCGAGCGGCGCTCGTCCTCGCACATCGCGCGATAAAGCCGGTTGAGACAATCGGCCTTCGTCGTCGGTCCGTCGCGCGGATGAAGCACGACCCGAAGCCGGGAATCATGACCCATTGCCGTCAGCACAGCCAGCGTCGGCTCGTCATTCCGGTAGACGCCCACGTAGAGCCGGAGGTTGCGTTGTGGCCAGCTTTCCAGGCAATGTCCGACCATCGCACCGATCACGGCCGATTCTCGCCACGCCGGAACGAGCACGGCGGCAATGCCGGACAGTTCGCCCTTTGAATCATCCGTCAGACGAGGGGTCGGCGCCCTGCCGGACAGGCGCAGCCAAAGCCACATGACGTCGACCAGAAGCTCGTCCAGCGCGCCAAGGGCAAACCAGATTGCGGCAAACAGAAGCAGTTCGTGCTCCATGACCGCAAGCCACTGCAATGCCGGTATTGTCGGCGATGCCAGCAAGATCCCTGCCCCCGGAGTTTGACGCGCACCACTCGAGGCGGCACATGATCGCTGGTATGCCCGCTCCCGGCCCTTCGTGAACCAAGGACTAGTTCGAAAATGGCAGAAACTCGGGGACTTAGAGCGCTCTGGCACCGGCTTTCGCACAACGAGGCCGCACCCGGCATAACGCTGATGGTCTGCGCTGCGGTCGCGCTGGCGATAGCGAACTCCCCGCTCGCCCACGCATGGCACGATTTGTTTCACGCTCGCCTTGGCTGGACGCCTGTGCCCAAGCTCGAAAGCGCACATTTGTGGATCAACGACGGGTTGATGGCGGTGTTCTTCTTCGTTGTCGGCCTGGAGATAAAGCGGGAAGTTCTGTCCGGCGAACTGTCCGATGCGCGTCGACGCCGCCTTCCGGTCATCGCAGCCGTCGCCGGCATGGTCGTGCCCGCGTTGATCTACCTTGCCATTACCCACGGTGACCCGGCGCTGCAGCGGGGCTGGGCGATTCCTTCGGCCACCGACATCGCCTTTGCCGTCGGCGTGCTGGCGCTTGCCGGAAAGGGCCTGCCGCCGTCTCTTCGGCTGTTCCTGCTGACCGTGGCCATCGTCGACGATCTTGGCGCGGTCATGGTCATCGCCTTCTTCTACACCAGCGGGATCAAGCTTGCCTGGCTGGGCGCAAGCGCCGCAATCCTCATGGTGCTGGTCCTCGTCAACCGATTGGGCGTGCGATCGCTTGTGCCCTATGTTCTGGGCGCCATCGCCCTGTGGTTCACCGTGCTGCATTCAGGCGTGCACGCAACGATCGCAGGCGTTCTTGCCGCGCTCGCCGTACCGCTCGCGCTCAACCGGCACCATGACAGCCCGCTGCTCAGGCTCGAGCACGCGCTGGTCGCTCCTAACGGCTTCCTGATCGTCCCGCTGTTCGGACTCGCCAATGCCGGCGTCCATCTCGGGCTGCCGGAAGGCGGATCGCTCGCCCTGCCGCTCGGGATCGGTGCCGGGTTGCTGTTCGGCAAGCAGATCGGCATTTTCGGCAGCATCATTCTCGCCGAACGCTTCGGGCTGGCCAATCGCCCGGAAGGTGCGACCCTGCGCCAGTTGTGGGGCATCGCCCTGCTTTGCGGCATCGGTTTCACCATGAGCCTGTTCATTGCAGGGCTTGCGTTTCCGTCCAGCCCGATTCTGGTCGAAGAGGCCAAGCTCGGCATCCTTGGCGGCTCGGCGCTTTCGGCAGTAATCGGAATGGCCCTGTTGAGGGCCAGTCATCTCATCGAGGATTGATCGCAAAAGTCGATCAATGTTCAGATGACAATGCATGAAACCTTTCACCGGATGCCGCGTATAAGCGGCTCATCAAACGGACTCAGGAAAGGGGAACATCATGCCCGGAGACAACGCGAAGAAGGCCCTGATCGAAAGCCTCAATGGCTTGCTGGCCGATTATTTCACGCTCTACCTCAAGACCAAGAGCTACCACTGGCACGTTGCCGGACCGCAGTTCCGCGATCTGCACCTGCTATTCGACGAACAGGCAGCCGAACTCTTCGCACTGACCGACATCATCGCCGAGCGCGTGCGCAAGAATGGCGGAGATACCCTGACCTCGATCGCAAGCATCGCAGGCAAGGCCTCGATCAAGGATGACGAGCGCACCAAGGTGGATGCCATGGAAATGGTAGAGGCGCTGCGCGATGACAACGCCGCGCTCGTCAAGGTCATCCGTGCAGTGAAGGAAGCCGCCACTGCGGCGGGCGACAATGCGACTGAAGGTCTTGCCGATGACTGGACCGATCAGGCCGAACAGCGTGTCTGGTTCCTGACCCAGACGCTCGCCTGATCGTCAGAACCTGCCGCTCGTCCTCAGGCCTACGCCGCCGGGACGAGCGGTAAAGCCGCCCTGCAGCAACGGGCCGGTCGCTTCAGCGGGCAGGCCGGTCAGCGTCAGGTCAGCTTTCCATGTTCCGTCGCCCTCGATCCGCAAGGTAAGGCGCTCCATCCCGCCGGGCCCCTGCATCGGCACGACCAATCCGCCGCGCTCACATCGAGCCTTGCCCGAAAGAGCGATGGTATCGGGCATCAGGGGCCCCGGTGAAGCAAGGGCAAGCCCAATCGAGCCTTGCGCCTCCGCACAGGCGCCATCCTGCATGCGTACCGAAAAGTCGCCAAAGTTGATCGACGTCACGGGCAGGCCGCCCAGGCCACCGGGCAGCGAGACAGCACCGTTCACGCCGGACAAGCGCAGTGCGCCTGCACCGGTCGTCGCGCGCGCGACAAAGGGCGCATCTCCCGATCGCGATAGCGCGAACTGGGCGCGGCCAATCAGGAGCGGCAGGGGCTCGAGTCCCGCCTCGACCGTTCCGAGTGGCAGGGGTCCTACCCTGAGGTTGGCAATACGGCCACTCCAGACCGATCCCTCGATGCTCCGCGCGCTAACGTTGGCGGGTGCGGCCCAGCCAAGCACCAGCCGCAGCGGAAGCAGTACGACGAGCGCAATCACGGTCAACGCCGCCAGCGCAAGCCAGCCCCGACGGGTCATCGCCCGGTCGCGCACGAAGATCCATCGACCGATCATGCCCCGCCTCGCCGCAAGGAAACACTGACCGAGACCGAGCCATCGGGTGCGGGCGTCATCGTCAACTGCTCGACGACCAGGCCCTGCGCCGCAAGACCATCAAGCCACGCCATTGCCGCCGATGGGCGCGCGGTCGGAATCACGAGCACCGCCATGTCGGAGCCCTGACGCTGGTTCGACTGCACGACGAACCCGGCCTCGAGCGCGCTGGCTCCGGCCATCTGTTCGACCGGCCCGGAGAGTGCGTTTACCGATGCTTTCGGCGCAACCTTGAGCGCTGCGAGCCGGGCAGCGATCCGGCCCGCACGCTCGGTCGCCTCGCGATGTCGCACGGCGGCATCATCGAGCGCGGTGCCGACCGGAAGGACGATCCCATAAACCAGCACGATCAGCGCGGCCAGCCCGCCAGCCACGCCGACAAGCCCGCGTTCACGCGCGGTCAGGGCAAGGAACCAGTGCGCCAGGCGTCCCATCATGGTGCCCTCAAGGTAATGGCCGCGACGGTCGCACCGGTAGGATCGGGTGCCAAAGCAGGCGGAACGGTCACTTTCCAGCCTTGGTTCTGCAAGGCAATCAGCACGGCGTTCACGTCTTCCGCGCGCGGCGCGGCAGCGGTGAAACGCAACGTGCCGTCCGCGCCATAGCCAAGATCGCGGAGGCGGACCCCGGCGACCGGGCGCATGGCATCGAACAGGGCAGCGGCGGGCGCGGCAAAGCTCGCCCCACCCTCTCCGCGCCGCGCAAGCTCGGCGTTGAGCAGGCGTTCTGCCATGTCGAGGTCAGTCGCCGCCGGAAAGCGTGCCTGCGCCAGTTCAAGCGCACGCGCTTCCTGCTCCGAACTGTCGAGATTCCATTTCACGATCCACACCAGCATCAGCAGCAGGGCGAGCAGCGCCGCCGTCGCCGCCATCCGCGCAAGTCCCAGCCAGTTGGCAACCCGGAACACCGACACCCGGCGTGGCGCATAGGCGCCCTGGCGCAGGTTGAGCGGCGGCGCGGCATGGACAGCGGCAAGACGCAGGGCGAGTTCGTCGTCGTCCAGGGCAATCTGTTCAAGGTCGCCCGCCAGCGCCTCGACCAGCGCGGCCTCGCCTGCAAACGCCGCCTCGCCCGTGCGCGCAAGCAACTGGCCGCCAAGCTTGCCAAGCGCGAGGACGCCCTCGCTGCCCGGCAAGACGAGCGATGCCGGCACGATGGCCTGGGGATCGAGACCATGTTCGGCCAGAGCGGCGAGCCAGAGGTCCATGTCGCCCGAGCTTACGCTGCACGAGAGCAGGCGTCCCTGAGCCGATCCCACCGCGACATGCCGTTCGACTTGCGAAAGACCACCCTGACTGAGTGCCAGCCGTTCGGCAGCCAGCGCTTGTGCTAACGGCATTTCCGGCAAAAGCCGGTCGCGAACGGGCGCAAGGGCAGCCGGGACCAGCGCAGTAACTTCGCCTACCTCACCCCACGGTGAGGCCTCGCCATTGCCATCAAGCTCATGCTCGCGCCCGACGCCATTTTCGCTCACCAGCCACCAACGCCAGGCATGGCCCGGCTCGGCTGGCAGGAGGACGATCAGGCCGTCTGGAACAGGCGCGGACTGCGGCATCGCCGTGCTTCAGTTCTTGCCGGCGTAGATGTCGGCGGCCAGATCGCTGCCACCGGGCTGGCCGTCGGCACCGAGCGAGAATATCTCGAACGGCTTTCCGTCGCGTCCGGGCACCTGATACTGATAGGCGTGGCCCCAGGGATCGCTCGGCACATCCTTCACGTAACCACCCGAGCGATAGTTCTGCGGCATCGACAGATTCGCTGGCGGCGACTTGAGCGCATTCAGCCCCTCGCCCTGTCCGGGGTAGCTGGCCATGTCGAGCCGGTACATCTCCATGCCCTGCTCGAGCGTCGCGATGTCGGACCGCGCCTTCACCACCATCGCCTTGTCCTGGCTTGGCAGCACGTTGATCAGCACCACGGTGGCCAGCAAGCCGATGATGAAGATCACCACCATCAACTCGACAAGGCTGAAGCCGTTCGCTTCCGGCTCGGTGCCATCCTTCGTCATTCCGATTGGCCTCAGGCAGCGCGGCAATCCGGAGAGTGCGTCACTCCGTCTGGACTGCTGCGTCGCTTCGCTTGTCGCAAAGACGATGGTCCGGGCTTCGGTTCGGGTCATGATCACAATCCGGTCAGGTTCTGGAGTTGCAGGATCGGTAGCAGGATGGCGAGGATGATAAGCGCCACAAGCGTCCCCATCACGACGATGATCGCCGGTTCGAGCAGCGCCATGGCAGCAGCGGTAAAGGCCTCGAACTCGCGCTCGAGATAGTCGGCGGCGCGTTCCAGCATGGTGCCGAGCTGTCCGGCGGCCTCACCGCTGGCGGCGAGATAGACCAGCAACGGCGGAAACGTGCCCGCATCGCGCAGCGCGGTCGAAAGCGAACCGCCGGCGCGAACCTTCTCGGAAATCCTCGCCAGCGATTGCGCCTGCACCGCGTTGGACACCGTGCGCGTCGCCAGCCGCAGCCCGTCGACCAGCGGCAACCGCGCCTCGATCATCGTGGCCAGCGTGCGCGCCAGCGAGGCGGCGTGGACGTCGCGGATCAGCTTGCCGATGAACGGGATGCGCAGCAGCCAAGCATCGAAGCGGAGCTTGAACGCAGGGTTGCGCAAGCCGCGCGCGAAGCCTGCCACCGCCAGCGCCATCAATGCGAGCAGCGCCCACCACCAGGTGCTGAGAAATTGCGATATGCCGATCACCACCCGCGTCAGCATCGGCAGCTGGCGGCTGGCATTGTCGAACTGTTCGACCACGCGCGGCACCACCGAGATCATCAGTCCGGTGACGACCGCAATTGCCACGAGCGACAGCACGATCGGATAGGCAAGCGCGGCGATGATCTTGCCGCGCACCTGCGCCTGCCGTTCCAGCATGTCGGCCAGACGGTCGGCAATCGCGGGAAGGCTGCCCGAATTCTCGCCTGCAGCGATCATCGCGCGGTAGATCGGCGGAAAGCTCGGTTCCTCGCGCCGCATCGCTTCGGCCAAGGGCAGGCCCTCGACGATCCCGGCGTGAACGTTCGACAGGATCGCCTGCGCCCTGGGCTTTTCGGTCTGGCGCGAGATCGTGCGCAGACTTTCTTCCAGCGGGCTGACAGCCATCAACGAGGAAAGCTGCCGCGTGAACAGGGCCAGTTGCTTGGCCGAGAGCCTCGTCGCAAAAAGCGCAATGCCGCTGGTGGAGGTTGCCGCCCGCCGGGCAGAAGCCGCTGCGTCCGGCGTGATGCTCACGACGAACAACGCCCGGGCAACCAGCTTCTCACGCGCCGCAGCCTCACCGGCGGCCTCGATCGCACCCCGCCGCTCGGTCCCCTTGGGATCAATCGCGTGATAGGCAAAGCGCGCCATCAGCTATCGCGCCGCATGATCCGCGCGGCCTCCTCGGGGCTGGTCGTGCCATCCTTGACCATGCGCCGCACAGCCTTGGCCAGAGTCGGCGCATCCGCGAAAGCGTGGCGCGCAATGGCCGCTTCATCGGCGTTGTCGTGGATCATCTGGCGGATCGTATCGTCGACCCGCACTGCCTCGAACACGCCGACGCGGCCCGAATACCCGGTCTGTCCGCACTCGGCGCAGCCCCTTGCTGCATGGACCGTGCGCCCCGTCTTCATGCCCAGCACATCGGCCATTCCGGCATCGAGCGCGCGCTCCTCGCGGCAATGCGGGCACAACCGGCGGACCAGCCGTTGCGCGATCACCGCGCGAAGGGTGGATGCCAGAAGGAACGGCTCCACGCCCATGTCGCGCATCCGGGTGATTGCCCCTGCCGCGTCGTTGGTGTGCACGGTCGAGAGCACCAGATGCCCGGTGAGCGAGGCCTGCACCGCAATCTCGGCGGTTTCACGATCGCGGATTTCGCCGACCATGACCACGTCGGGATCCTGGCGCAGGATCGCGCGCAAACCTGCCGCGAAGGTCAGGCCGACCTTGGCATTGACCTGCGTCTGACCCACGCCGTCCACAGCGTATTCCACAGGGTCTTCCACAGTCAGGATATTGCGCGCGCCGTCGTTCAGCCCGCGCAGCGCGGCGTAGAGCGTCGTCGTCTTGCCCGAACCGGTCGGCCCCGTGACCAGGACGATGCCGTTGGGTTCGGCCAGCGCGCGGCGAAGGGTTTCCTCGGCCTTCGCATCCAGACCGAGGTGCGCGAGGTCCAGCCCGGCATTTTCCTTGTCGAGCAGGCGCATGACCACGCGCTCGCCCGCACGGTTGGGCAGCGTGGAGACGCGCACGTCAACCAGCTTGCCGCCCAGGCTCAGGGAAATGCGCCCGTCCTGTGGCACGCGCCTTTCGGCAATGTCGAGTCGCGCCATGACCTTGATGCGGCTGACCAGCACTGGTGCCACATGCGGTGGCATGCGCAGCTTCTCGGCCAGCACGCCATCGACCCGCATCCGCACGACCAGCGCGGTCTCGTAAGGCTCGATGTGAATGTCCGATACGCCCTGCCGCAGGCTCTCGGCAATCAGCCCGTTGATCAGCCGGATCGCAGGGGCATCGTCGGCGCTGTCGAGCAGGTCTTCGGCACTCGGCAAACCGAGCGCGAGCGGATCGAGCCCGTCGCCGGCAATGCCCATGTCGCCCACCACTTCGGCCGCGCCGTCCATCGCGTAGACTTCGGCGAGAAGCTTCTCGAATTCGCCCGCGCTCACGCAGCGCGTGGCGAGCGGACGGCCGACAACACGGCGCACTTCGAGCAAACCCATCGGATCGGTGCCCTCGCGCATTGCCAATGCCACGGCACCATCGGCCTCGCCTTCGATCAGCATCCCGTGATCGCGTGCAAAGAGATAGGGCACGATGGCGTGCGGCGCCGAAGCTGGCAGGGCGACCGTCATCGCGCCCGCGAGCGGCGTTTCAGGAAGGTCGGCGATGTCCTGCGCGGGCTCCATCGGTTCAGTTCTGCGCGTTGCTCGGCGGGAGCTCCGATTGCTCCAGCGGCCCGGTCGATGCCTTGGGCCGGATCAGCGTGTCGCCCGGGGTTACCACTGCCACTTGCGCCTGCGGGGCCGCCGGAAGCGTCGCACCCATGTAGTCCACGATCAGTTCGTCGATGCTCGGCTCGTGCTTGGGATCGAAATTGGTCTGCGCAGTGCGCACGATGCCGTAGCGCCGCGACGCCAGCGCCGCGCGATCGGCGGCATTGCGCAGGATCGTCGGGCGAATGAACACCATCAGGTTGGTCTTGACCCGGCTGCGCCCGCGCGACTTGAACAGTTCACCCACCACCGGAATGTCGCCGAGGAACGGCACCTTCTGCAGCGTGCGCTGTTCGTTGTCGTCGAGCAGGCCGCCCAGCGCCACGATCTCGCGATCGCCCACGGTGACGGTCGTCTTGATCTCGCGCTTGTTGACGATCAGTTCGTCCGACTTGCTTGAAACCGTGCCCGCGATCGAGCTGACTTCCTGCCGCAGATCCAGCCGGATCATGTTCCCGGCGTTGATCTGGGGGGTTACGTCAAGCTCGATGCCCACGTTCTGGCGCTGGATCGTGCGGAAGGTATCGTTGAAGTTGCCGCCCGAAAGCGCCTCTCCGGTAGAAACCGGGATTTCCTGCCCGAACAGGATCGAGGCGGGCACGTTGTTGTTGGTGGTGATGTGCGGGGTCGAAAGGATGTTCGAATTCTTGTCGCTCTGCACCGCGTTGATGAGCGCGCCGAGATACGTGTTGTTGCCAAGCTCGGTCAGGAAACCGGAATATGCCCCGCGTGCGCCGAGGATCTTGCTCGCCGCGTTCTCGCGCAGCAGATCGCCTGCACTGCTGTTGGTCGTGGTCGTGACGGTGCTGCCGTTCACTACCGTCGTCGTCTGGTTCAGATTGTCGGCCAGCAGCCCGCCCGCGATGTCGATGATGTTGGGCGAGGCGTTGGAGTAATTGGTCACGGCAAAGGGCTTGTCCTTGCCCCCAAACAGCAGCTGCACGCCCAGTTCACGCGCGACGTTGTTCGATACCTCGACGATGATCGCCTCGACCAGCACCTGTTCCTGCGGAATGTCGAGCTGGCGGATCACTTCGCTCAACCGGCGCTGCTCGTCGGCGGGGGCAGCGATGATGATCGCATTGGCCCCAGGGTAGCGCGTGATCGTGGCATTGCCGCGCCCGTTGGCAAGCTTGATCGGACCATTGCCCAGCCCGCCCGTCGTTGCACCGATCGGGCTGGTCGATGACCCGCCGTTCGCCGCCGCGGCACCGGTGCTGCCCTGCGTGCCTGCGGTGGAGGTAGCGCTGCCACCGACGCCCCCCAGCGAAACCGGCGCCGCGCTGGCAGATGCCACCTCGCCGCCGCCGGTCCCGCCGATAAGGCGTTCCAATACCGGCACCAGCGCGGCCGAATCCGCGTAGTCGAGCCAGACCACCTTGATCTCGCCACCGAGCGCGGCCTTGGCATCGAGCTGTCGCGCCATGGACGCCATTCTGGCGAGCGTCGACGCATCGCCGCGCATCAGCACGGCATTGGCGCTGTCCACGGCCACGACCGTTGCCAGCGATCGCGCGCCTTCGCCACCGGCTGGAACGAGTTGGCTCAGCGCAGTCGCGATTTCCCGGGCACCTGCATGTTCGAGGATCAGCGTCTGCGTCGTCGTGCTGTCGCGGTCAATGTCGGCGAGAAGCGCGCGGATGCGGCGCAGGTTGTCGGCATAATCGACCACGACCAGCGAATTGCCCGCCTTGTTCGCCGTGATCGCACCTTCCTTGCTGATCAGCGGGCGCAGCGTCTCTACCGCCTGTGCCGCGTCCACGGTTCGCAGGCGAACGACTTCGGTCACCATCTGGCTCTGCGCCGCGCCCCTGCTGCCGACGCGTGTAGGGTTGGTCGCCGCGCCTTCGGCCGGCTGGATGCGGAACGCGCCGTTGCCGGTCGGCACCGCGACCAGTCCGTTCGCCCGGAGCGTCGACAGGAACACCTCAAAGTATTCGGATCGGCTGAGCGGCCGGTCCGATACCACGCTGATCTTGGCCTGGACGCGCCCATCGACGATGAAGGTACGCCCCGTCACTTCGGCCGCATCGGCCACAAAAGCGCGGACATCCGCATCGCGCACGTTCAGCGTGTATTGCGCCCATGCAACCTGCGGCGTTGCCAGCGCCAGGACAGCTGCTCCGAAGAGCATCTTCGAATGGTTGAGAATGCGAAGTTTCATGGAGCCAATGTTATCGCGAGGGGAAGTTGCCGGTCTCCGCGCCTGACGGTTACCGAAATCGAAGCACCGGGACGCATCGCGCCCGACAGCAGAGCGGCATCGCCGGCGCCGGTCACCGGCTTGCCGTTGACTGCCGTGATCACGTCACCCGGCTGGAACCCCGCTGAGCGGAAGACTGCGCCATCGCCCGACGACAGGACTTCGAGACCGATGACCTTGCCACTTTCGGCCCGCGGACCGAAGTTAACGCCCTGCCGCAGCCGGTCGATACTGATGCCCCCGCCTGCTGCAGCGGGCTGGCCCGGCATTGCGACGGGATTGGCCGCGACCACCCCCTGTGCGCTGGGTGCGGGGCCGGACTGGTCGATATAGAGCAACTCGCGCGTACCGTTGCGCGAAAGTTCGACATGATCGAAAGCCACGCCCGCAAGCGTCACGCCCGGCTGGACTTCGGCACCAGTGCGAAAGACATTCTGCACGCCGTCGGCGCCCGCGATAATCGCGCTCCCACCACCACCAGCTGTTGCGCGCGTGGCGAAAAGCGTCAGGGCAAGCGACGTGACCGCGCCCTCGCCCGGCGCGACCGATGACGGCGGCGTACGGTTGAACGGATCGAGGCTTGCAAAGAGCGCGGCGCGTGCTGTCGGCGACATGTCGCGCACGCCTGCGGGCTGCCATCCGCCCAGCGGGGAAACCGGCGTGACCAGAGCCCAGAACACTGCCGCAGCCAGCCCAGCGATCGCGCTGGCCAGCGCCCACCACAGCACTTCGTGCAGCGGCGGAAAATCCAGGCTTACGCCCGGTCTGGCCAAGTTGAAGCCCCCGAATCTCACGCGCATTATCCCTTCCGATCAACAGGCATACCTTGCCCTCGGCGATTCACAAACGCTGCGGGAGCGATGATCCTGCACAAGTCCGCGTAAGCGGGTGAAGCAACGCTATCGCAGCACATCTGCAGTGCCTCGAGTGATGCAGCGCACGCAGGATGACAACTTTTCGCGCGCGGTCCATTAAGCGGCTCCATGATCCGCTTGCTTCCCCGCTCCGTACACCGCCATGCCTTGCGGATTGCCCACGCCTTGCGGCTCTGGTGGTGGCGCAAGGCGGGGCGCACCGTCCGCGGATGCAATGTAATCGCTGCAAATTCCGTGGGTCAGGTCCTTCTCGTCCGCCACTCCTATCATGCGCGCGATTGCTGGATGCTGCCCGGCGGAGGGCTGGCCGGCAACGAGGATCCCCTTGCCACGGCGGCACGCGAACTGGCCGAGGAAACCGGCTGCATTCTCGAGGAAGCACGGCACCTGGGCACGTTCACGCTCGACCGCAACGGCTGGACCAACCTGATCGAGCTGGTCGTGGGCGAGACCGGCGATATACCGCACGCCGATGGTCGCGAGATCGAGGAAGCGCGCTTCTTCGATCCGCTAAACCTCCCCGAAAACACCAGTGGATCGGTTCGCGCCATGATCTTGCGCTGGCACTGGGTTCAGAACGGCAATTCGGCCTGAATCACCGGCATTGCATCGCTCTCCGACACCTCGTCGGGCTCCTCGCCCTCGAGCGCGGAAAGGGTGAGACCCATCAGCCGGACCGGCTTGGCGAGGGGTAGTTGCGCATCGAGCAACTCGCGCGAAATGCGGGCGAACTCTGCCTTGTCCAAGACCACGCGCGGCAGCGATCGTGATCTCGTGATCGGGGTGAAGTCGTTGAACTTCATCTTCAGCGTCACCGTCCTTCCGCTGGAGCCGCTGCGGTCGATCCGCTCCCACACGATCTCGATGATCCGCTCCAGCGTTTCGCGCAGCGCCGATCCTGACGATATGTCGCGCTCAAAGGTGCGCTCGCCACCCACGGACTTGCGCGGGCGGTCCGCCTTCACTTGCCGCAGGTCGATTCCTCGCGATGCGCGGTAAAGGTAATCGGCGCTGCTTCCGAAGTTCTCGCGCAGGAAGGCAAGGCTGCGGTCGCGCAAGTCGCCTCCGGTTTCGATGCCGAGCGCCGCCATCTTCTCGGCCCCGCGGGGACCGATGCCATGAAATCGCCGCACCGGCAGGCTGGCGACAAAAGTCGCGCCTTCGCCCGGCCGGATCACGCACAGGCCGTCAGGCTTGTTCTGGTCGCTGGCGATCTTGGCGAGGAACTTGTTATAGGACACGCCTGCACTTGCCGTCAGCCCGGTCTCGGCGCGAATGCGCTTGCGGATCAATTCTGCGATGCGGGTGGCCGATCCGATCCCGCGCACGTCGTCGGTCACATCGAGATAGGCCTCGTCCAGCGAGAGCGGTTCTACGTGAGGCGTGTAGTCGAGAAATATCGCCCGGATCTGCTGTGAGACCGACTTGTAGACCTCGAACCGGGCCTTGCGGAAGATGAGATCAGGGCAGAGCTTGGCCGCGCGCACCGAGGGCATGGCCGAACGGACCCCGAACTTGCGCGCTTCATAACTTGCGGCAGCCACCACCCCCCGTTCGGAAGAACCGCCGACGGCGACCGGCTTGCCGCGCAGCGACGGATCGTCGCGCTGTTCAACGCTCGCAAAAAAGGCGTCCATGTCGACATGGATGATCTTGCGCAGGCCTGTCGCAGTGCGGTCCGGTTCGGAGTCGTCTGGCGATGCCTGCATGGGCTGCACCTTAGCGCGTTTCGCATTGCAACATAAAGGGTGGGAATCCGGAGCGTTATGGTCCAAATGACCGTCATGTGTGCTGACCGAACCGCTTCCCGCGTCCCCGAACGCGCCATGGGCCCCCGCGAATCCACCGCGATGATGGCGCTCGTCATGGCGCTGCAGGCGCTCGCGGTGGATGCAATGCTTCCGGCTCTGGGCGATATTGCGCGCGATCTTGCGGTGCCCGATCCCAACCAGCGTCAGCTCGTCATCGGCACGTTCCTGCTCGCTTCGGGCTTTGCCTCGCTAATTCCGGGCTCACTGGCCGACCGCTATGGCCGGCGCCCCGTACTGCTGGCCTGCATCGGGCTCTACGTGCTCTTCTCGCTGGCTTGCGCGCTGGCAACCACGTTCGACATGCTGCTGTACATGCGCATTCTGCAAGCCGTTGGCTGCGGCGGGCTGGCCGTCCTGCCGAGTGCGATCATCCGCGATCGCTTTGGCGGTGACCAG
Organism: Novosphingobium sp. HNCC26DJ243; assembly: GCF_057180545.1. NCBI lineage: Bacteria > Pseudomonadati > Pseudomonadota > Alphaproteobacteria > Sphingomonadales > Sphingomonadaceae > Novosphingobium > Novosphingobium sp. HNCC26DJ243. Next base: position 1,173,967 of record NZ_JBXUGN010000001.1, read on the forward strand.
ATGGCCAAGCAGATGTCGATCATTGCGGTCGTCTTCCTCGTCGTGCCCATGCTGGCGCCCAGCATCGGACAAGTCGTCCTGCTCTTTGCCGGGTGGCGGTGGATATTCGTGTTCCTTGCCATCATGGCCTGCGGCATGGCCGCCTGGGTTGCGATCCGCCTGCCGGAAACGCTGCACCCGGAACACCGCCAGCCGATCCGGCTCGGCGCGATCGCGACGAACATGATCGGCGCAGCCACGAACCGCGCCGCCATCGGCTATGTCTTCGGCGGCGCCATGACCTTTGGCGCCATGATCGGCTACGTGAACTGCTCGCAGCAGCTTGTCGGCGAACACTTCGGCGCGGGAACGATGTTCCCCGTGCTGTTCGGCTTCTCGGCCCTCATGATGGCGATGGCCAACTTTTCGAACTCGCGCATTGTCGAGCGGTTCGGCGCGCGCCGCGTTTCGCACACGGCGGTTTTCATGTTCATCGTGGTCAGCGCGGTGCAGCTCTGGTTCTCCACGCGCCCTGACGAAACGCTATGGCAATTCATGCCGCTGATCATCACCAACATGATCCTGATCGGCTTCATCGGCGCAAACTTCAATTCGATCGCGCTGCAGCCGTTTGCGCATACCGCCGGGACTGCCAGTTCGATGCATTCGTTCCTGCGCATGGTGATCGGTTCGGTCATGGGCATTTTCGTCGGGCAAGCCTACGACGGCAGTGCCCGCCCCCTCGCGCTGGCCTTTCTTGCCAGCGGCATCATCAGTCTGGCGCTTGTGACATACAGCGAGAGAGGCAAGCTGTTCCGCCGCCTGCACCCGCCGGGCGCGCCACGACCTGTGACCTTCGAGCACTGAGCAGGTGAGCTAGGCCGCGTCGGCGAGGCTCGCCATGGCTTCTGACGCAGGTCCGGGCCGCCCAAAGTGATAGCCCTGCATCAGGCGGACGCCCATGGCGCGCGCGGTCTCGGCCTGCGCCTCGTCCTCGACGCCTTCGATCGTGCAGTCGATGCCAAGCTGCCAGGAGAGCGAGACGATCGTGGCCACCAGTGTCCGCGCGCCCGGTTCGGTGGCCAGCGCGCGCGACAAAGCCTGATCGATCTTGATCATGTCGAGTGGCAGGCGGTGGACCTGGCTGAGGCTCGACCATCCGGCTCCGAAATCGTCGAGCGCGATGCGAAAGCCACGGGCACGAAATGCATTCAATTGAGCTTCCGCGCGCTTGGGATCGTCGATTAGTGCGCGCTCGGTCACTTCGAGGATGATCGAATGCGCAGGCGCCCCCGCCTCCTCGACAATCTTCGCCAGCGATTCGGCGGTTCCGGCGCGCATTACATCGCGCGGCGCGAGATTGATCGAAAGGGTTCGTCCCTGCTCCCATGCCCGGCATTCGGAAAGGGCACGGGCCAGCACCATGCGGGTAAGCTCGCCGGTACGACCGGTCGCCTCGGCAAGGGAAATGAATTGTCCGGGCGCCAGCCAGCGGTCGCCGTCCGGACTCCAGCGGGCAAAGGCCTCGAATCCCGACACGCGTCCGCTGTCGGTCGCGATGATCGGCTGGTAGACCAGCCGGATGCGCTTATCGAGATCGCAATCGTTGAACTGGCGGGTGATGGCCGCGCGGTCCTGCAACTCGGCCTCGTCATCCGGACTGAATACCACCACGGCGCCGTCGGACTGCTCCTTGGCCTTGTACAGCGCCGCGTCCGCCCGTTCGAGGCAGTCGCTTGCGCTTCGACCGGTAATGCGGTGAACGCCGATCGAGCCCGAAAGGCGCAGGACTGCTCCTGCGTGGAGGACCGGCGCACGCAGCGATTCTGCAAGGTCTGTCGCCAGCTGGTGGACCTGCTCATCCCCAAGGCGCGCCTCGATGATGACCGCAAATTCGTCACCGCCCAGCCGGCCATAGCTTCGCACGTGGGCCATGGCCGCCAGGCGGACGGCAACCGCCGCCAGCACCGCGTCGCCCGCGGCGTGGCCATAAGTATCGTTGACGTGCTTGAACCCATCCAGGTCGATAAGGGCCAGCCACGCGGCTGCAGAACCGGAGTGCCCTGCCGCCAGCTCCTCTTCGAGACGCGCCAGAATTGCGCGGCGATTGAGTGCGCCGGTCAAGGGGTCGACGGTCGCCTGCGTCAGGTTCTCCTGCGCCAGTCGGGCGGTCTGCTGCTCGCGCTTGGCGATCTGCTGGCGCGAGAGCTCAAGCCGGACGAAGTCGCGGTGATGGCCGTTGGTGATCAGCAGCAGCAGGGCCGTAACCACGATCTGCACCAGCACGACGGGCACGGCATTGGGATGCCCGCTGAACAACACCTGCCCGGTCGTCGGGATTGTCACCGCAAGTGCGATGCGAAGTGCCGTGAGCGGGGCGTGCCCCAGCCCGAGTACGCCCGAGAACAAGGTCACCGCGATGATATAGTGGATGAACGACTGCTGCGCCTGATTGCCATAGGCGTAGAGCATCATCGCCCAGAGTGCGAACAGGAAGCCCGACGCCGCGCCAACCCAACTCATCACGCGCAGATCGCGCCGCAGCACGACCAGCGAGCGCCGCTCCACGCGTCTTGGCCGCCAATAGGCCGCGCGCCAGAGCGAGAAGGTACCAAGTGCCAAGGGGCCAAACAGGGTCAGCCACGCGGGAGCCACCTGGCGGAACTGCGATGCGACCAGAAGACAGTCGAAGACGACCACTACGTAGAGGAGCGGCAGGCGCTGGGACAAGCTCTTGGCATAGGCAAGCGTGAAGTTGTCGCCCTCGCGCTGGCGCCAGCGACCACCGAATCCCCGACGCACGTCGCCGAGCAATCGCTTCGGCGCGTTCAGAATGCCGGAATCTCGGTAATCCGTCGCCATCGCCCCAATCTAGGCGCGTCAGGTTAACGACGCGTAAGGGCACGCCTCAGGAAGAAAGGGCGGCTACCAGCGCCTTGACCTTTTTCTGCCGCCACTGCGGCAAGGGTGCGACCAGCCAGTAGCCACGCCGCGATTGCTCCGGCTCACCCATCGCAACGACGCGGCCCGAGGCAAGCGGCGCTTCGGCAAGCTGCATCGGAACATGCGCCCGGCCAAGCCCGGCGCGCGCCGCGCTGATCGCTGTCCCCGCATCGCCGACCGAGAAACCGACGTCACCGCCGCCGGGGACTGGATCACCCGGCCAGCCGATCCACGGGCAGTCCGCAGCCGCATCGGGCGCGGCGACCGTCACCATCAGCGGTGCGCCCAAGGGAATGCCTTCGAGGTCCCCCGGTCCTTCGGCCCAGCGTACTGCGAGGTCGAGGTTGGCCTCGGTAAAATCGATGTCAGCATCGCCGCCGACCAGTGCGAAGCGCATCTGCGGATTGCCCGCACGGAACGTGGCCAGCCGGGGCGAGAGCCAGGCCGCGAAGAAATCACGGGGACATGCGATGGTATAGACATGGCTCGATTGCCCGGCCTGTATCGCCTGAACGCCTTCCTCGAAACGCAGGAAGCCTTCGCGGATAGCATCGAGCCCCGAAATCGCCTCGTCGGTCAGTTCCAGCCCTTTCGAGGTGCGGCGGAAAAGAACCACGCCCAGCAGGTCTTCAAGCGCGCGAATCTGCTGCCCGACCGCTGCCGGCGTCACCGCCAGCTCATCGGCGGCGCGGGTGAACGAGAGATGCCGCGCGGCTGCATCGAGCACGCGCAGGCCATTCAGAGGGAGGTGCGTCCGTTTCATCGAGTCCTTGCGTTAGTTCGCAGGAGCCGGGGCCGCCAGTGGAAAGAACGGAATCGCCACGTCGAACAGCCGCCCGTCGGCGCGTTGCATGGTGTAATGCCCCTCCATGCTGCCGTGATGCGTGCCAAGCGGACAGCCCGATACGTAATCGTGCGACTGGCCCGGCTTGAGCACCGGCTGCTCGCCGACAACCCCATCGCCATCGACGAAGTTGACCAGTCCGCGGCCATCGGTGATGCGCCAATGACGCGAAAGCAGCTGGACGGGCTGGTCCGAATCATTCTCGATCCGGATGTGATAGACCCAGAACCACTTGCCCGCTTCCACCCGTGATTGCTCGGGCAGGAAGTTCACGGCAACGCGAACCGTCACCCCGTCCGTGATAGCGGCATGTTGGAAGAGCTGCTTCATGTCCCTCAAACTACCGCACATCGCCGCCTGTTCCAACGGACTTGTGCAACTTTTACGGTTCTTGCCCAAGCGGGCATTCCGGCGCAGAGGCTGAACACACCGTTATGCTGATCCGTGCGCCCGCCATCCTCTGCTCGACCCGCATCCACGGCGAGACCGGCGCAATCGTGCGGCTTCTGACCGCAGACCACGGCCTGGCAGCCGCTTACGTGGCCGGCGCGCGCGGCCGCGAACTTCGCCCCTTGCTCATCCCAGGCAACCTGCTGGAGGTCGAGGTGCGGGCGCGCACCGCCACCCAACTGCCCTCGGCGCGACTCGAACTGGTGCAAAGCCGCGGGCCCTGGCTGTCCGAGCCGCTTGCCAGTGCCGGAATCGGCTGGGCCTGTGCGCTGACCTCCGCCGCCCTGCCCGAGGGTCACGCCTATCCCCCGCTCTATTCAGGGCTTGGCGCGTTGCTGGATGCGATCTGCCATGCGCCCTCGGCACGCGGCTGGGCGCGTGCTCTTGCCGGATACGAGGTGCTCCTGTTGCGCGAGGTCGGCTATGGTGCAGCGCCCCAGCCCCCGCGTGACGAGGCATGGCCCGATTTGCTGGCGCGGCTGGAGCGACAGGGCAAGGCGATCGCCAACCGCCTGCTTGCCGATCGGGCAGGCGATGTTATGGGGTCGCGCGCGATTCTGCTGGATCGGCTGAAGCGCATGAGCGTGACGGGCTAAGGGGTTACTTCATGAAGATTGCAGTTCTGCCGGGCGATGGCATTGGCCCCGAAGTGACGCGCGAGGCAGTCCGCGTGATCGAAGCCCTCGGTCTGGGCGACATCGAGATGAAGGAAGCGCCCGTCGGCGGTGCGGCCTACAAGGCCTATGGGCACCCCTTGCCGCCCGAAACGCTCGAAATCGCGCGGCTGTCCGATGGTATCCTGTTCGGCGCGGTGGGCGATCCCGATTGCGATGCGCTCGACCGCCACTTGCGCCCCGAACAGGCGATCCTCGGCCTGCGCAAGGAACTGACGCTGTTCGCCAACCTGCGTCCGGCGAAGGTCTTCGTCGGTCTCGAGGGCCACTCGGCGCTGCGCCCCGAAGTGGCGGGCGCGATCGACATGGTCATCGTGCGCGAGCTCAACGGCGACGTCTACTTCGGTGAAAAGGGCTTCCGCACCGCCGCCAACGGCGACCGCGAAGGCTACGACGTGATGTCCTACAACGAGAGCGAGGTGCGCCGCATCGCGCACGTGGGCTTCCGTACCGCGATGGGCCGCAACAAGCGCCTGTGCTCGGTCGACAAGGCCAACGTGCTCGAAACCAGCCAGCTCTGGCGCGACGTCGTGATCGAAGTGGCGCGCGAATACCCCGAAGTGTCGCTCGAGCACATGTATGTCGACAACGCCGCGATGCAGCTCGTCCGGGCGCCCGGCAAATTCGACGTCGTGCTGACCGGCAACCTGTTCGGCGACATCCTGTCCGATCAGGCTTCGATGTGCGTGGGCTCGATCGGCCTGCTTGCTTCGGCCTCGCTGGGCGAGCGCCAGACCGCGCACGGCACTTTCGGCCTCTATGAACCGATCCACGGCTCGGCTCCCGATATCGCAGGGCAAGACCTCGCCAATCCGATGGCCACCATCCTTTCGGCTGCCATGCTCCTGCGCCATTCGCTTGGCTTGTCCGCCGCGGCAGAGCGGATCGAAGCTGCGGTTGCGCAGACCCTTGCCGCAGGTGTGCTGGGACGGGACCTCGGCGGAAACGCGGGCACCACGGAAATTGGTGACGCGGTGCTCGCAAGGCTTTAAGGGCGGTCCTGCATGCTTCAACTTGCCGTAATCCTCCCGACCTACCGCGAACGGGCGAACATCGCACCGATGGTCGCGCGCCTTGACGCTGCCCTTCAGGGCGTGGCCTGGGAAGCGATCTTCGTGGACGACAACAGCCCCGATGGCACCGCCGACGAGGCGCGCCGCATTGCACTGGACGATCCGCGCATTCGCGTGATCGAGCGCATCGGCCGTCGCGGTCTTGCCTCGGCCGCGATCGAGGGCATGTGCGCCACCGCCGCGCCCATCGTTGCCGTGATGGACGCCGACCAGCAGCACGATCCGGCGCTGCTGCCGCAGATGCTGGAAGCGGTCTCGGGCGGCGAATTTGATCTAGCCTATGCCTCGCGCTTTGCCGAAGGCGCCAGCACCGAGGCCTGGGGCCGCCCTGATCGCGTAAAGGCATCGGGCATTGCCAACCGTATTGCCAACAAGGTGACGGGCGTCGAGCTGACCGACCCGATGAGCGGCTATTTCATGATCCGCGCAGAAACCCTGCGCGCCGATGCGCATCGCCTGTCGGGCGTCGGCTTCAAGATCCTTCTCGACATTCTCGCGACGGTCGACCGCCCCTTGAGGGTCAAGGAATTCCCTCTCAACTTCGCCGCCCGCACCGAAGGCGAGAGCAAACTGGACCAGACTGTCGTGTTCGAATTCCTCGTTGGCCTCTACGACAAGTGGCTCGGCCGCATCATTCCGACGCGGTTTGCCCTTTTCGGCACGGTCGGCGCACTTGGCGTCGCGGTCCAGCTTGGCGCGCTGTGGGTGCTGCTCAAGCTGATCGCGGGCGAACGGTTCGTCTATGGCAACTGGTCGGAAAGCGCGACGTTCAACACCGCGAACACGCTGGCCGCGATCATCGCGATGACCTTCAACTTCGTGCTCAACAACGAACTGACCTATTCCGACAAGCGCCTGCGCGGCTTCGGCCCGCTGCTGCGCGGCTGGGCGCAGTTCGGCCTGACCTGCTCGCTTGGCCTCCTGACCAACATCGGATCGGCCGCCGTGCTCAAGACCATCGGCTTCCATGCCGTGGTGGCCGTGATTGTCGGCATCGTCCTGGGCTCGGTCTGGAATTTCGCGCTGTCCTCGCGCTTCGTGTGGGGCAAGTACTGATTTGCGTGCGGTTTGGGGCGTTCCCGGACCGCAGGCAATCCTGCTTGGCCTGACCTCCGTCGGCGCTCTGTTCAGCCTCGTCGACACGCCTTACCCCGCGCTCGCGCCACTGCAGAACCTGCCCACGCTGGTGATCGTAGCGGGACTCTGGCTGGCGCTGCGTCGCTGGCCCATGCCGACCAGCGCAGTCGTCTGCATCGCTCTGTTCATGGTCCTGCACACAGTCGGCGGACGCTATATCTACTCGAACGTGCCCTACGAACGCTGGCTCGCAACAGTAGGCCTGCCTTCGGTCGACCACGCGCTTGGCCTCGGCCGCAATTCCTGGGACCGCCTCGTCCATTTCAGCTTCGGTTCGCTCTGGGTCTGGCCCATCGCCTGCTGGCTTTCGCGCCATCGCGGACTCTCGCCGGGCCTTGCCATCTATCTCGCGGTCGAGTTCGTGCTGGCTGGCAGCGCGATCTACGAAATCTTCGAATGGCAGCTCACGGTGGTCATGGCCGGGCCGGATGCTGATGCCTACAACGGCCAGCAAGGCGATATTTGGGATGCGCAGAAGGACATGGCGCTGGCTGGCCTTGGCGCGCTTTCTGCCGTGGCGTGGCTGCGCTTTCGCGCCTACTTCCAGCTGTCCAGCCAGGTGTAGTCCCTGTAGGAATCCTTTCTTGGCAGTTCGCCTGCCGAGATGATCGGGTAAAAGCCGATGGCCATGCCAAAGGCGAGGACCAGCGTCACCTTGCCCGGCCAGCGCAGGCCGAGATCCCACCACTCTGCCAGCACCAGTGCAAGTGCAGCCATGAGAAAGCAGCTGGCGAGCATGTAATGGTAATAGAACTGCACCGGCTTGCCGTTCACCGCCCAGAAGCCGACGAGGAGGACGTAGGCTCCCACCACCAGCAAACGGACCCTGTCGCCCTTCACGCCGTCCCACAGGCAGAACAGCAACGCGGGCAACCCCGCCAGCATGGTGAACGGATTGCCGAGCATCAACACGCCCCGCTGCGCCCCGTCGATCACTTCGTAGAGGAACCAGATCGGGCGGATGTTGGCCACCCACTGCCACCACTGGCTCATGTAGAGGTGCGGTTTCTTCACGCTGTCCTGCAATTGCAACATGTACTGCTGCCAGTGCCACAGCTTGCCCACCGAAAGCGGGGCGACGTCATAGAAGAACGCTGGCAGGAAGGTGGCGAAATAGACCAGAAGAGGCGCCAGCCCCAGCCACACCGCAGCTTCGATCAACGATACGCCCGGCATCGGCCCGGCTCCTGCCGAAGACCACAACAAGCCGATGCGCCTGCCCTTGAGTGCCTCCCAGCGGTTGATGGCGAAAACCAGTCCCGGCAGCGGCACCAGCAGCGCGCCGTTCCATTTCGCGCCAAGCGACAGCCCCATGAAAACGCCGGTCAGTAGAAGGTGCAGGCGCGCTGTTCCGGCCCCACCCGCAGGATTGCGCCAGGCCAGCGCCCATTGCCACATGGCCAGCGCCATGAATCCGCCCATGGCCATGTCGAGCAGGGCGATACGAGCCATGATGAACCAGACGAAATCGGTTGCGACAAACAGGCCGAACAGGATCGTCGCGCTACGCGACAGGCTTGCCCACCACAGCGCGCGCATCATCGCCCACAGTCCGAGGCCGCCCAGCACCGCCGAGGGGAAGCGCCAGCCGAACGGCGTGTCGCCGATCAGCTGCATCGCCCACGCAATGAGCTGCTTGGCGACCAGCGGGTGCTCGGGATTGAGGCGCGCGGTGAGGTCGATCAGCCGGCGCGCAGCGGGCAGGTAGTGGATCTCGTCGAACATCGGCTTGGAGGGAATGCCCAGCCGGTGCAGCACCACGAAGAAGAACGCGGCGGCGATGATCGCGCACCACATGGCAGGATCATGCCCATTGGTGCGGCGGTGAGGTGTGCGAACTTGGAAAGCGGCCGTCATGCCGGGGCACGAATAGGCGCGCACGCCATTGCGCGCAATCCCGCCGCTTGCACGCGCCGACACTCGAAACTAAGGCAGGGCCCATGAAACGCACCACTGGCCAGGACCGCTCGATCACCCGCAATTGGCGCCCCGCGACGCAAGCCATCCGTGGCGGCACGTGGCGGTCCGACATGGGCGAAACCTCCGAGGCGCTGTTCCTGACCTCGGGCTTTTCCTACGACAATGCTGCCACGGTAGCCGCGCGCTTTGCTGGCGAGGCAGATGGCATGACCTATTCGCGCCTGCAGAATCCCACCGTGCAGATGCTGGAAGAACGTATTGCCCTGATGGAGGGCGCCGAAGCCTGCCGCACCCAGGCAACCGGCATGGCCGCGATGACCACGGCGCTGCTTTGCCAGCTTTCGGCGGGCGACCATGTCGTCGCCGCCAAGGCCGCGTTCGGTTCCTGCCGCTGGCTGATCGACAATCTGCTGCCGCGTTTCGGCATCGAAGGCACGACGATCGACGCTTCGGACAACGCGGCATGGGAAGCGGCCATCCGTCCCAACACCAAGGTGTTCTTCTTCGAGAGCCCGGCCAACCCGACGATGGACGTCGTCGATCTCGGATTCGTCTGTGGGCTTGCCAGGTCGCGCGGCATCACCACGGTGGTCGACAACGCCTTTGCCACTTCGGCACTCCAGCGCCCGATGGATTTCGGCGCCGATGTCGTTGCCTATTCGGCCACCAAGATGATGGACGGCCAGGGCCGGGTCATGGCGGGCGCGGTCTGCGGCTCGGCCGACTGGATCAACAACGTTCTCCTGCCGTTCCAGCGCAACACCGGGCCGAACATCGCAGCGTTCAATGCCTGGGTCGTGCTCAAGGGCCTCGAGACGCTGGACCTGCGCATCCACAGGCAGAGCGAGAACGCGCTCAAGGTGGCGAGCTTCGTCGAGCCCCGCGTGCCGCGCCTGCTTTACCCGTTCCTGCCCAGCCATCCGCAATACGATCTTGCAAAGAAGCAGATGAAGGCGGGCGGCACGATCTTCTCGTTCCACCTCGATGGCGGACTTGCGCAGGCCCATGCCCTGCTCGACGCGCTCCAGCTGATCGACATCTCGAACAACATCGGGGATTCGCGCTCGCTGATGTGCCATCCGGCATCGACCACGCACTACGGCGTCGGTGCCGAAACCCGCGCCGACATGGGCGTGGGCGAAGGGATGCTGCGCCTGAACGTCGGGCTGGAAGACCCCGACGACCTGATCGAAGACCTCGATCAGGCGCTGCGCAAGGCTGGCCTCTGACGGCAGTTGCATCGTTGCGTGCTTGCCCTAGAGTGCCGCTCGGGGTGGGTCGCAACGGAGCATGCCAATTTGCTTGCCGAGGCGCATCTTTCTGCGATCATTCAATCTTCCGATGACGCCATCATCAGCAAGGACCTGTCAGGCACGGTCCTGAGCTGGAATCCGGCTGCGACGCGAATCTTCGGGTTCGACGAAGCGGAGATGATCGGCACCTCGATCCGCAAGCTCATTCCGGACGACCGGCAGGACGAAGAAGATGACATTCTCGGCCGCATCGTGCGCGGGGAACGGGTCAAGAGCTTCGACACCGTCCGCCGCCGCAAGGATGGCAGCGAAATCTCGGTCTCGATCACGGTTTCCCCGGTCGTGGATCCTGCAGGAAAAATCATCGGCGCCAGCAAGATCGCGCGCGACATCACCGCACGCGAACGCAACCAGCGCGCCCTTCGCGAGAGCGAGACACGCTTCCGCATGCTGGCGGACAATATCTCGCAACTCGCATGGGTTGCCGACAGGTCGGGCGCGATCGACTGGTACAATCAGCGCTGGTACGATTTCACCGGCGTGCCCGTAGGCTCGACCGACGGCTGGGGCTGGGACAAGGTCCACCACGAAGATCACGTCGCGCGTGTGCAGGAGCATTTCCGCGCAAGCATCGCGGCGGGTCAAGAATGGGAAGATACCTTTCCGCTGCGCCGCCACGATGGCGAATACCGCTGGTTCCTGTCGCGCGCCAAGCCGATCCGCGACGATGAGGGGGAAATCCTATACTGGTTCGGCACCAACACCGACGTCACGGAAATGCTCGAGAAGGAAGAGCAGATCAGGGTCCTGCTGATGGAAGTGAACCATCGCTCGAAGAACCTTCTCTCGGTCATCCAGGCGCTGGCCCGGCGGTCGGGGGGAGGCGATCCCGAATTTCTCAAGCGCTTCGAGAACCGCCTCGCCAGCCTTTCGGCCAATCAGGATCTGCTTGTCCGGCGCGGCTGGTCGACGATCATGATGGACGAACTGGCCGACGCGCAACTGGCGATTCTTGGGCGCGAAAGTCGCGAACAGGTGCTCACGCAGGGCCTGTCCGTTCCGCTCAGCCCGCGAAGCGCGGAGATCATCGGCATGGCGGTGCATGAACTTGCCACCAATGCGCTCAAGTACGGCGCGCTGAAAACGCCCGAGGGGCGCGTTTCGCTTTCGTGGGAAGAAACGGCCGACGGCCATTTCCAGGTCGACTGGCGCGAAAGCGGAGGCCCCGCAATCGTCGCGCCTGATCGCAAGGGCTTTGGCACGACGCTGATCCAGCATATCCCGGCGCGAAGCCTCGATGCCGAAGTCACCCTCGACTACGCGCCGACCGGGCTGTCCTGGCGGCTGCGCTGCTCGATACAGACCGCGCGTGCGCTGGCGAGTTAGCTCTAAGACCTGATACCGGTCACGTTCTCGCCGCTCTTGGCGGCAGCGCGCTTGTCATCGGTGATAAGCTGGTTCTCACCACGCCCCATTGTCCAGTTCTTGCCGAGACGGACCTTGTGGTTGGGCGCACACCAGATCTCGCCCGATTCATCGAGCGCGGTTACCCAGATCAGGTTGTGCTCCTGGCCGTAGTCGATCATTCCGATCGCATAGCCATCGCCCTTGCCCAGCACGTGCAGGGGGATAGTCGGATTGAGTTGCGTAAACACGAAAGGATTTCCCTGACCGCGCCGGATGGCACCGGTTCATCAGGTCAATCGCCGAGCGGTCTTCGCAGTTCCCGCCAGAGGTTAGTCCAGAGGTTACTCGGGTTTCGCAGCAGATTCGAGCGCGGCGATCCGGGCTTTCAGGCTTTCCACTTCCTCACGCGCGGACGAAGCGAGATCCTTGACCGCGTCAAATTCCTCGCGGCTGACAAAGTCGAGACCGCCGAACACTTCCTTGGCCTTCTCGCGGGCGCTCTCGCTGGCCTCGCGGCCCATGCCCGCAAGCGTACCTGCCGCGCTGTTGAGGAGCTTGACGAAGTCGGCGATCAGCGGGTTTTCGCTCTGCATTGTTCAATTCCCGAGTAAGGCGTGTCAGCCCCGCTATGTGGGCGGCAGGACGCGCGCCCGCAAGGGTCAAATCGACACGCGCACCGTACTGGAGGAGCCGAAAGCGCCATCGGCGTCGGGGTTGAGCCGCCCGATTTCGAAGGTCAGCACGCTGGCGAAGCAAACCCAGGCCAGGTAGGGCAGTAGCAGCATCCCGGCCACGGGCCGTATCCGCCAGAACAGCACGATCGTCATCAGGATCGTGACCGCCATCGCCACCGCGATCCAGAACGCCGCGGTGATCTGGTGCATGGCGAAAAACACCGGTGACCAGGAAAGGTTGAGCGCAAGCTGAATCACGAACACTCCAACCGCCAGACCCCGCCCAGCCGCACCGCGTGCCGAAAGGATCATGGCAAGTGAAATGCCCATCAGCAGGTACAGCGCCGACCACACGATCGGAAACGCGATCGGCGGGGGATAGATTGCCGGCTTCACCAGATCATCGAACCAGGGATTGCCCGGACCGCTGCCTGCAGCCTGCCCCGAAAAGAACCCCAGCACGAGCAGCAAGGGCACGGTGAAGAGCGACCAACGCAGGAGGCTGGCACGAAGCTGACCGGAAGAAGCGAGGTAGTTCATGGCACCCGTTTGTAATGCGCAATTGCGCGATTCGCCTTGGATATTGACGGCCCCCAACGCCTTGCGCAATGCGAAGTCGCTCCGACTACAATCCCGCACGGAGACAGTAACCGGGGATAAGTCAGCTTCGTTCCGCCGAAACAAGGAATTCGACGTTTCCTTCAGGGCCCGTGATCGGGCTCGGCACGATCCCCTGGACCACCCAACCCTCGCTTTCGAGCCATTCGCGCACCTCGTCGCAGACACGTTGGTGCAGCGCAGGATCGCGCACCACGCCGCCCTTGCCCACCTCGGCGCGGCCCACCTCGAACTGCGGCTTGATCAGGGCAACAAGCCGCGTCGGGCGTGTCGCCAACGATAACGGCACCTCGAGCACCTTGCGCAGCGCGATGAAGCTCGCATCGCACACCACCCAGGTTGCCGGCCGATCGATGTGGCCCGGCGTGATCACGCGGGCACTGGTCTGCTCGTAAACAGTGACACGCTCATCCTGCCGCAGCTTCCACGCCAGTTGGTTGGTGCCCGAATCAACGGCAAAGACGTGCGCCGCCCCGCCTTGCAGCAGTACGTCGGTAAAACCGCCAGTCGAACTGCCGATATCCATGGCGACGACGCCAGTCGGATCCAGCCCGAAGGCTTCGATCGCGTGGGCAAGCTTGATCCCGCCCCGCGAAACCCACGGGTGGTCGCGCCCACGCACATCGAGCGGAGCATCGGGAGCGAGGGGTTGCCCTGCCTTGGCGATCTTCGTTTCGCCCGAGAACACGAGGCCCGCAAGGATCAGCGCCTGAGCCCGGGCGCGGCTTTCGACAAGGCCACGCTCGACCAGCAACTGGTCGGCCCGGGCTTTCAATTTGGGTTGGCGGGTTGAGGTCACGGCTCGTTACTCCCATAACCCGCCCATGAAGATCAATCGCACCCGCACCTTCGGCCCTGCATTTTCCTGTGCAGCACTCGTGTTGCTCGCATCCTGCTCGGCTCCTCCGGTAGTGCCGCCCCCGCCTCCCAGCGCGCCACGGCCTGCGCCAGCACCGCCGCCCCCCCCGCCGCCGCCGCCCGCCGCGTTCAAGGATTGGCGCGATGCACCGCAGACACCGGGCGATTGGCGACACGAGTTGACGCAGGCGGGGTCGGTGGTGCGCTACGGTTCGCCATCGGGCACGCTGTTTGCCCTTGCCTGCAACCGTGCAGCGGGAACGGTGACCCTGATCCGTACCGGCACATCGACGGTTTCGCTGCCGATGTCGGTCGCCACCACCAGCGAAATCCGCGCGCTTTCTGCTGAGCCCGCCGCACAAGGACAGCCACAATTGCAGGCAACCTTGGCTGCGCAGGACCCGCTGCTCGATGCCATGGCTTTCAGCCGTGGACGCTTTGCCGTGGAAGTGAATGGATTGCCCACGCTCTACCTGCCGGCATGGGCAGAAGTCGGTCGCGTGGTAGAGGATTGCCGCCGTCGCTAGAGACCCGGCCCTTGTGCGGCGGCGAAGCGAAGATACTGACGCCAAAAAAAATCAATGCAAGTCTTGTTGTTCAGATCGAGATGACTCACATTGACCTCAAGGCCGATGGGTTCTTGGTCCCCCGGTCCAGTCATTCGCAAGAGTGGCGCCCTTGGCTCAACAGCGCGAAAGGAGGTGATCCGATGTCTCATGGTTCAGCACAGAGGTCGGTACAGTCCCGCGCGAGGCATTATCGCTGAGTTTCGATTAAGCGATAGAGGCTTCGTGGGCGGCACTTCCGGCCGCTGACCATGCGAAGGGCCGCCCGGATAGACCGGCGCGGCCCTTCACATTTATTACATAACGCTTGCCTTCTGCGCAACAATAGTTCACGGCGCACCATCCGCCGATTCTAGCGCAAGGACCATTTCCCATGGCGACGACCGCCGAAACCAGCCTGACTTTCGCTCGCACGCCTCACCCGGCTCCCGTTGCCGTGGCCGCGCGCGATGCGGTGCTGGCCGATCCGGGGTTTGGTCGCGCCTTCACCGATCACATGGTCGAGATCGACTATGCCGAAGGTCGTGGCTGGCACGGTGCCCGCGTCGTTCCCTACGGCCCGATCCCGCTCGATCCGGCCGCAGCCGTGCTCCACTACGCGCAGGAAATCTTCGAAGGCCTCAAGGCTTACCGTCAGGCCGACGGCGGTATCTCGCTGTTCCGGCCAGAAGCCAATGCCGAACGCTTCAACGCCTCGGCCCGCCGCCTCGCCATGCCCGAACTTCCGCAGGATCTTTTCGTCGAAGCCGTGCGCCAGCAGGTTCTGGCCGACAAGGACTGGTTTCCCAGCGTCGAGGGCGGATCGATGTACCTGCGCCCGTTCATGTTCGCGTCCGAGGCTTTCCTCGGCGTGCGTCCGGCAAAGGAATACAAGTTCCTCGTAATCGCCAGCCCTGCAGGGAACTACTTCAAGTCGGGCGCGCCTGCGGTATCGATCTGGGTTTCGGACTACACCCGCGCCGCCCCCGGCGGCACCGGGGCGGCCAAGTGCGGCGGCAACTATGCCGCCAGCCTCGTCCCCACTGCTGAAGCCTTTGCGCGCGGGCATGACCAGGTTCTGTTTCTCGATGCCGCCGAGCACAAGTGGGTCGAGGAACTGGGCGGCATGAACCTGTTCTTCGTGTTCGACGACGGGTCTATCCTCACGCCTGAACTGACCGGTACGATCCTGCCCGGCATCACCCGTTCGAGCCTGCTCACTCTGGCGGCCGAGGAAGGGCTGAGCGTGCGCGAGGGCCGCTACAGCCTCGACCAGTGGCAGGCCGATGCCGCGTCGGGCAAGCTGGTCGAAACCTTTGCCTGCGGCACAGCCGCCGTGGTCACCCCGGTCGGGAAGGTTGCCAGCCACACAGGTGAGTTCACCATCGGATCGGGCGGCCCCGGCCAGTTGACTCAGAAGCTGCGCCAGAAGCTCGTCGGCATCCAGCGCGGCGAGATCGCCGACACCCATGGCTGGGTCAAGCGCATCGTCTGACGCTGTTGCACGCAAACGAAAAAGGCCCGCCACTCCATTGGAATGGCGGGCCTTTTTCGTAAGCTCAGCGTGCGATCAGAAATCGAACTGCGCGCGCATGCCCAGAACGTCGGCGGAGTAGTTGCGGTCCGTGCCGGCAGCCACTGCAGCATCGTCGATCCACAGGTGGCCATAGTTCACGATGAACCGCACGTAGTCGGTTGGCACCCACAGCAGCGAGGCACCCGCGATCTGCTGGCGACCGCCGATTACGCCCCCACCTGCACCGTCAACGTCGTTGAGATCGAGCCAGTCGTAGCGCACGTTTACCTGAACCGCGCCGATACCGCCCTTGTCCACGCCGTTCTTCGGCTTGATGCGGTTCCACGCGCCGTCGGCAAGCCGATAGGGCAGCGTATCACCCTTGGTGAGGAACATGCCGACTTCGGCATAACCGCCATTGAAGGTCGGGTCTGCAAGCGCGCCGGGGCGGTTGGCCTTCAGCCACTGGGTTTCTGCAGCCACGTGCAGCGGGCCACCCGTCCAGGCGAGCTCGGCGCCATAAGTCGTTTCCGAAACCGCGCCGAACGCCTTGGTGTCCACAAACCGCAGGTCGGTGGTGTGGGTGAACGGACGGGCACGATAGCGGACCGTCGCATAGCCGTCGTTGAGGTCATGGAAGTGGGCCGAACCGCCAACATGGAGCTGGCCACCGAATGCCTTGGGCTGCAGCGCAAAGCGGCCGTCGATCGAATAGCTGTTGTTGCTGTCGGTGTTGAGGTCGGCGGCGTTGTCGGTGAAGGCACCCGCCTGCACCATGACCATGCCCTTCTGGTACTGCGCCGAAAGACCGACGCGACGTTCCAGACCGAATGCCGTGTTGAACGCGGCACGCTCCATGAAGCTAGTGAGCAGGTCCGAGGTCATGTCCTCCATCGAACCGAACGGCTTGTGCTGGCCGAGCGTGATGGTGACGTTCTTGATGCCGTTGTAGGTCAGGTAAAGGTCGGTCAGGTCCACCGCGCTGTTGGCGAAGTCCGCCTCGATGCGATAGCCGAAGTTACCCGGAATGGTGCCATCGGCGCCAAGGTAGGCGCGGCGGAACTCGGTGCCGATGCCGAGGCTCTTGCTGCCGATCGCGCCGGGGGCCTGTACGGTCGCGGTGTCGATTTGCAGACGGCCACGCGGCTTGAAGCTCCACTTGCCCGCCTTGGGGTTCTTGGGATCGACCGGAGCTTCGATGCGGGGCGCACCGTCCCAGGTGATCGCGACAGGGGTCTTGGCCGTGACCGATGCTGCGGGAATCGCGGCAACTGCCGTGGCGGTCGCGTCGGTCTTGGCCCTGGCTTCGGCCAATTGGCCCTGCAGCAGTTCGATCTGCGATTGCATGGCCTGCATTGCCTGCATCTGGCTTTGCATCTGGGCCTGCATCTGCTGCAGCTGCGCCTGCATGGCGGCCAGTTCGGCGTTGCTGCTGGCGGCATGCGCAGGGGCAACCCATCCGGCACCGCAGGCCAGCGCCACGGCAGAAACGCGCGCAGAGACGCATAGGGCAAGCTTCATCGAGAAATCCCTTCGATCGATCCAATCGGATCATGGCCCATTATTGCTGATTCGTTACAGTTTGTTGACGGTGGTCTGTCTGTAATGTCGCGAAGACGCAAACCGTGGTTGCGGTTGCCTTGGCGCAACTCCCGTGGCATCGCTGCGCGCCATGTTAAGCGTGCGGTTAGCTGCACGATCGGAGAGTCGATCCATGAGCATTTCCTTCGAAGGCCGCGTTGCCATCGTCACGGGTGCAGGCGGCGGGCTTGGCCGCGCTTATGCGCTCGAACTCGCCCGCCGGGGGGCGAAGGTCGTGGTCAACGATCTGGGCGGCGCGCGCGATGGCACCGGCCATTCCGACGCCGCTCTGAAGGTGGTCGAGGAAATCGAGGCCATGGGCGGCGAGGCAATGTCGAACGGCGGCTCGGTCAGCGAATACGATCAGATGGTCGAGATGGTCGCACGCGCCAAGGAACGCTGGGGTGGCGTCCACGTGCTGATCAACAATGCCGGCATCCTGCGCGACAAGAGCTTCACCAAGATGGACCCGGCCGATTTCGAGATGGTCGTGCGCGTCCACCTCATCGGCTCGGCTTTCGCCACCAAGGCCTGCTGGGACACGATGCGCGAGCAGAACTACGGCCGCATCCTGATGACGGCGTCGTCCACCGGTCTGTTCGGAAACTTCGGGCAGGCCAACTACGGCGCGGCCAAGCTCGGCCTCGCCGGGCTCACCAAGACGCTCTACCTCGAAGGCGCGAAGAACAACATCAAGGTCAACACGCTGGCCCCGGTCGCCGCCACGCGCATGACCGAGGACATCTTCCCCGAAGAGGCCTTCAAGTTGTTCGGCCCTGAGAACGTGGTGCCCGCAGCGCTGTTTCTTGTGTCAGAGAATAGTCCCACCAACGCCATCGTCGGCGCGGGCGGCGGCGCATACCACGGCGCATGGGTCACGATGAACAAGGGCGTACTACTGGCTCCCGGCGAACGCACCGTGGAAGGCTTTGCGGCCAAATGGGACAAGATCAGCGACCGCACCGGCGATTTCGCGCCCCAGTCTGGCGCGGAG
The DNA here is from genome assembly GCF_057180545.1 of Novosphingobium sp. HNCC26DJ243. Lineage (NCBI taxonomy): Bacteria > Pseudomonadati > Pseudomonadota > Alphaproteobacteria > Sphingomonadales > Sphingomonadaceae > Novosphingobium > Novosphingobium sp. HNCC26DJ243. The sequence continues at coordinate 1,192,433 of NZ_JBXUGN010000001.1, forward strand.
CAGAGTCAGGTAATCATCGGCCAGTTGCAGGCGGCGATGAAGGGCTAGGCGGCGTGGACAAATTCCGGTGAGCGCTGCTGCGTTCAGTCAGGGTCATTACGCTTAGCCGCTTTGACTGCCCAGCGCACGAGAAGGCCGACCCCGATGGCGACAATCGCGGTGGGCAGTAGGACTTGGGTTAGAAAGCCCTTCTTGCACGCGGTGTCCGGTGCGCAGTCGCCCAATGCATCGGCGAGTAGGAGGAACATGAAGACGGGCACGCCCAAGATGGCGGAGGCTATGCATCCCCAACGGCCTTCGACCGTCGCCCCACCTTTATATCCGCCGTCGCTCATTGGCATTGGATAGCCCAATGCCCTGTCAACGCAAAGAAGCCCGTCCATCTGGATGCAAGAACCCGATTGACGCGTGCCGGTGACATTGATTCAAGGCTGCTTTTTGGGAGGCAGGTTTGAGCCGGGGCGATCTGACTGAGACGGAATGGCGCGTTTTGAAGGGATTGTTGCCCATCGAGCCTGAGAGCCGTGGTCGAGGCAGGCCGCCTGAGCAGAACCGCTCAATCATCAACGGCATTTTGTGGCGGCTCCGCTGTGGCGCTCCGTGGCGCGACGTGCCGCCCAAATATGGCAGCTGGAACACCATCTATCGGCGGTTCCGGCGATGGAGCGAAGCCGGGGTCTGGGAAACAGTTGCCGTGACACTCGCAGAAGTCATGGCGGACAGCGGCCACTACAGCATCGATAGCACCACCGTTCGCGCCCATGTGTCGGCAGCGGGCGGAAAAGGGGGACTCATCGACGCGCTCTTGGCCGCTCGCGGGGCGGGTTCACCAGTAAGCTTCACTGTCTGGCCGATGCCCTCGGAAGACCACTCGCCTTCCATCTGACCGTCGGCGAAGCGGCTGACTGCAAAGCCTATTACGCCCTGATCGACCTGCCCGAGCGAGCACCCGACGCTTTGCTCGCCGATAAGGGCTATGATGCCGGCGCAATCCGTGCCGACCTTGCAAAACGGAATATCGAGGCCGTCATTCCTGGCCGGGCAAACCGTCGCTTAAAGATCAAACATGACGGGGCGCTCTACAAGCAGCGCAACCGGATCGAGCGCATGTTCGGCCATCTCAAGATCAACCGCGCCATCGCTACCCGCTACGACCAGCTCGCCAACAGCTTCCTCGGCATGGTCCATATCGCGACCGCCAGATATTGGCTCAAATTTGTCCACGCCGCCTAAGCCAGCTTCAGTACGACCACGATGCCGCCTTTGGGCTGGTTGGAGCCCGTTGTCGTTCTGACGGCATCCGCCCGCGCGCGCGCCAATATTTCTGGTGCCACATCGGCATCATGCATCACTACATCCGCCTGCCCCAACAACCGCGCGGCACGTAATGTCAGATCTTCGGGGTCGTTCGAGGTCAGCGTAATCTCGAACCGCCCGGACTGGCCTTCCGCGCCTGATGCCAGCCAGTCGCCTACACGCCCTTCGCTGCCCGCGCGGAACAGGTCGAGGTCCCCGCCCTCGTCCAGTGCCGCATCGAGGGCACGGCGGCGATCGGCCACCGAGGACCAGCGCTTGCGCATCCCCTCGCGCGCTTCTTCGAGTGCGCTGGCAAGCGCGCCGAGGCCTTGCGGCAGCATCCGCTCCAGCCGCAGGCGCAGGATCTTGGCGAGGCCTGCAGAGGCCCCTCCCGTGCCAACCGCGATCAGCACCGGGTCGCGGTCCAAAATCGAGGGCGTGGTGAAATCGCACAGTTCGGGCCGGTCGACCACGTTGACCAGCAGGCCTGCGCAGCGCAGCCGGATTGCGTCGCCTTCGGCCATCGCGGGATTGTCGTGCGCGATGAACGCAAGGCGCGCGCCGTCGTCGACCCCCGCATTGATGTCGCGGTAGATCACGCCGCCCGCGCGCTCGATCAGGCGTTGCTTGGCCTCGGCGGCATCCCCCTCGCCCAGCAGGATCACCGGCTGGCCCGCGATACGGTGGAAGAGGGGGAGGCTGTGCATGGTCATGGGGTTGTGCGCACGTCCTTCGACAGGCTCAGGACGAACGTGGCCGGGTCTGATCTTCCCTCCCAAACCCGCTCGTGCTGAGCTTGTCGAAGCATGTTTTTCACGCAAGCCACTCCGGCACGCGCTCTGCCGCCAAAATCGTCGCAGGATCGATGCGATCAGCCACCACGGCCCACTTGCCTCCATCCACCATGACTTCGGGCACGAGGGGCCGTGAATTGTAGGTGTTGGCCATCGTCGCGCCATAGGCCCCCGCCGTGCGGAACACGGCGAGATCGCCGCGCCCGACCTTGTCGATGGTCCGCGCCATGGCGAAGGTGTCCGAGCTTTCGCAGATCGGGCCGACGATGTTGGCGGTGAACGTATCGCCATTCGGCTCAACAGCGGCGAAATCGTGCCAGGCATCGTAGAGCGCAGGCCGCGCCAGATCGTTCATCGCGGCATCGACCACGACCCATGGATTGCCCGCACCTTCCTTTACGCGCACGACTTCCGTTACCAGTACGCCGGTATTGCCGGTGATCACGCGGCCCGGCTCGAACATCAGCGTCACGTCCCAGTCCGATGTCACGCGCGCGACCATGGCGGCATATTCGGCGGGCTGCGGGAAGACTTCGCCGGCCTTGTAGGGCACGCCGACACCGCCGCCGAGATCCATGTGGGTCACCGCATGGCCACCAGTGCGAATTGCCTGCATCAATCCACCGACCTTGGTGAAGGCAGCTTCCAGCGGATCGAGTGACGACAGCTGGCTGCCGATGTGCAGCGCGAGGCCGCGCATGTTCAATCCGGGCGTCTCGGCAAGCCGCGCATAGATCGCCGCTGCCCGGTCGAACGGCACGCCAAACTTGTTCTCGGCCTTGCCGGTCGAGATCTTGCCGTGGGTTCCGGCATCGACGTCCGGGTTTACGCGCAGGGCTGCAGAGGCGAACTTGCCCATCGACGCGGCGATCTCGGCAAGCTCCAGGCCTTCTTCCTCGCTTTCGAGGTTGAACTGGCCGATCCCGGCTTCGAGCCCGCGGCGCATCTCGGCTGCGGTCTTGCCGACGCCCGAGAACACGATGCCCTGCGGGTCCATGCCTGCGGCCAGCGCGCGTTCCATCTCGCCGCCCGACACAACATCGGCGCCGTAACCTTCGGCCGCCAGCACCTTGAGCACGGCAAGGTTTGGGTTGGACTTGACCGCGAATGCGATCTTCACGGCGGGCAGAATGCCCAGCGCATCGCGGAACACGCGGGCGTGGCGGGTCAGCGTTGCGCGCGAATAGACGTAGACGGGCGTGCCGACTTCGGCGGCAATCACCGGCAGGGCGACATCTTCGGCATGGAGCACGCCGTTCGAAAGTTCAAAATGATCCATTGGAAATTCTCAAGTCTCAGGGGGCAGGTCGAAAGGATCGTCTTCGCGATCCTGCGAGCGGCGACGCGGCTCGACATTGCGCGCAGGGGCTGCCTGCGCGGGGCTTTTGAGCAGATCGTCCGCACCCGGTTGCACCTCGCGGCCATAGGGGATGGGCGGCGGCGTCTGGTCGGGCGCCAGCTTCAGCTCGGCCCGGTTGCCGCAAGCCCCGAGGGCGAGAGCGACAAGGGTTGCCAGCAAAGATGTGCGCAGAACGCTCAAGCCGATTCCTCCAGCCCCAGCGCCACACGCGCCTGGGCCACGCGCTTCCTTACCTCGTCCGGCGCAGTTCCGCCATGGCTGCAACGCGCCGCCACGCTCGCCTCGACCGATAGCGCGGCATAGACGCGCTCGTCGATGCGTTCGTCGATCGCCTTGAGGTCTTCGATCGAAAGCTGGTCGAGCGCGATCCCGCGCGATTCGGCAAGCTTTACCGCAGACCCGGTGATGTGGTGCGCCTCGCGGAACGGGATATTCGCCTGCCGCACCAGCCAGTCGGCAAGATCGGTGGCGGTGGCATAGCCAAGTTCGGCGGCAGCGCGCATGCGAACAGTGCGGAACGTCGCCTCGGCCACCATCCCGGTCATCGCCGCGATGGACAGCGCGAGCAGCGAGGCAGCTTCGAACACCGGCGGCTTGTCGTCCTGCATGTCCTTCGAATAGGCGAGCGGCAGGCCCTTCATCGTGATCATCAGCGCGGTCAGGCAGCCGACGATCCGCCCCGAATGGCCGCGCACCAGTTCGGCGGCGTCGGGATTCTTCTTCTGCGGCATGATCGAACTGCCGGTCGAAAGGCTGTCGGGCAGCGTGACGAAACCGAAGGGCTGGCTTGCCCAGATGATGAACTCCTCGGCCAGCCGCGAAAGGTGCAGCGAGCATTGAGCTGCGGCCATAAGGAAATCGAGCGCGAAATCGCGGTCGGACACCGAATCGAGACTGTTGTCGGTCGGCCCGTCAAAGCCTAGCGCCTCTGCAGTGCGAAATCGGTCGATCGGGAACCCGGTTCCTGCCAGCGCCGCTGCACCCAGCGGGCTGCGGTTCATCCGCACCCGCGCATCGGCAAAGCGCGAGCGGTCCCGCCCGATCATCTCGTAATAGGCCATCAAATGGTGGCCGAGCGTGACCGGCTGAGCGGTCTGCAGATGGGTGAAGCCCGGCATGATCGAATCGGCGTGCTCACCAGCGCGGCCCACCAGCGCCAACTGAAGCTGCTTCAGTCCGAGTTCGGCCTGATCCATGGCTTCGCGCACCCACAGGCGGAAGTCGGTCGCCACCTGATCGTTGCGGCTGCGCGCGGTGTGCAGGCGCCCGGCCACAGGGCCGATGAGTTCGGCAAGGCGGCTCTCGGTGGTCATGTGAATGTCTTCGAGGTCCCAGTTCTCGGGCACCCCGTTGGCTTCATACTCGGCAGCAACCTTGTCGAGTCCCTGCGCGATCAAGGCCGCATCCTCGGCCGAAACGATGCCTTGGACGCCGAGCATGTCGACATGGGCCTTTGACGCGGCGATATCTTGCCGCCACAGCGCCTTGTCGAAGGGAATCGAGGCGTTAATTTCGCGCATGATGGCCGAAGGGCCGCCTGCGAAGCGTCCGCCCCACATCTGGTTGGAGCCTGAATTGCCGCTCATATCCGTCCGCCCGTCCTCAATGTCGCCCAAGTTGCTGCTTCTGGTCGCGGCCCTCGCCGTCGCGGGGTGCGATAGGCAAGCTGAGCCCGACTCGCAACCGCAGAGCAGCGCGACCCCTACGGAAAGCGCAAGCCAGGGCGAATTCAACGGCACGCTCGATATCGCCAACCGTGGTGCGCAGATGCCCGACTTCACCGTGGCCGACCCATCGGGCAAGACGCTCAAGCTGCGCGACCTCAGGGGCACGCCGGTTCTGGTGAACCTCTGGGCCACATGGTGCGGCCCCTGCGTCCTCGAGATGCCGATGCTCGACAAGCTGGCGGCAGATAGCGCAGGCAAGCTTCGCGTGCTGACGGTTTCGCAGGATATGGCCGGGAACGACAAGGTGGCGCAGTTTTTCGCCGGAAAGAAGTTCGCGCGCCTCGAACCCTGGCTCGACCCAGACAACAATCTCGGCTTCCACTATGAAACCGGCGTGCTGCCAACGACCGTGCTCTATGATGCGCAAGGCAAGGAAGTCTGGCGCATGATCGGCGCGCACGACTGGTCGGGTCCGCGCACCACCGCGATGCTGGCCGATACCTTGGGGCAGTAGCGCCAAACATCATTTGACATATCGGTCCGCGCCACTAGAGCGACCGGCGGGCCACGCGGTCCCAACGCCGCGCGTGCTCTCTGTAAGGAGAGACTACATGTCTGCTACGATTCCGGCTCGCAAGCCTGCGCGCCCGTTCTTCTCATCCGGTCCCTGCGCCAAGCCGCCCGGATACGCCCCCGAAAAACTCGCCACCGAATCGCTGGGCCGGTCACACCGCGCCAAGATCGGCAAGTCGCGCCTTGCGTATTGCATCGACCTGATGCGCGAAGTGCTGCAACTGCCCGATACGCACCGCATCGGCATCGTTCCGGGGTCCGATACGGGCGCTTTCGAAATGGCGATGTGGACGATGCTGGGTGCCCGCCCGGTCACCACGCTGGCCTGGGAATCGTTCGGTGAAGGTTGGGTCACCGATGCGGTCAAGCAGCTCAAGCTCGAACCGACCGTCATGCGCGCCGACTATGGCCAGATCCCCGATCTGAACGCGATCGACTGGTCGAACGACGTGCTGTTCACCTGGAACGGCACGACCTCGGGCGTCCGCGTTCCGAACGCCGATTTCATCCCCGAGACCCGCGAAGGCCTCAGCTTTGCTGACGCCACCTCGGCGGTTTTCGCCTATGATATCGACTGGTCGAAGATCGACGTCGCCACCTTCTCCTGGCAGAAGGTTTTGGGCGGCGAAGGCGGCCACGGCGTGCTGATCCTTGGCCCCCGCGCGGTCGAACGGCTTGAAACCTACACGCCCGCTTGGCCGCTGCCCAAGGTGTTCCGCCTCGTGTCCAAGGGCAAGCTCGCCGAAGGCGTGTTCAAGGGCGAGACGATCAACACCCCTTCGATGCTCGCGGTCGAAGACGCGATCTTCGCGCTTGAATGGGCCAAAGGTCTTGGCGGTCTCGAAGGCCTGAAGGCGCGCAGCGATGCAAACGCCGCGGCGCTCGACAAGATCGTTGAAGAGCGTTCGTGGCTTTCGCACTTGTGCGCCGATGAAGCCACCCGGTCGAAGACCTCGGTGTGTCTCTCGGTCGAAGGCGCGGATGCAGACTTCATCAAGAAGTTTGCCGCCCTGCTCGAAAAGGCCGAAGCCGCCTACGACGTTGCCGGATACCGCGATGCCCCGGCGGGCCTGCGCATCTGGTGCGGAGCCACCGTCAACGCCGAGGACATTGCTGACCTCGGCCCGTGGCTCGACTGGGCCTACGAGACGACCAAGGCCGAACTGGCTACGGCTTAAACCACATCGCTTGGCATCACTCCGAAGCATTGGGGTGATGCCAACGCCTCCCATAAATCGACTGTCACCCTGAACTTGTTTCGGGGTCCATCCCTCCCCAAGCACCGACACTTCATGTCGAGGGATGGATGCTGAAACGAGTTCAGCATGACGAACGCTTTTGCATCGGACTGGATCGAAACATGACCAAGCCCAAGGTTCTCATTTCCGACAAGATGGACCCCAACGCCGCCCGCATCTTCACCGAGATGGGCTGCGACGTTGACGTGATCACCGGCGAAACCCCCGAACAGCTGATCGCCCGCATCGGCGAATACGATGGCCTTGCCATCCGTTCGTCCACCAAGGTGACCAAGGAAATCCTCGCCGCCGCCACCAACCTCAAGGTCATCGGCCGCGCCGGCATCGGTGTCGACAATGTCGATATTCCGGCGGCCTCGGCGCAGGGCGTCGTGGTGATGAACACCCCGTTCGGAAACTCGATCACCACTGCCGAACACGCGATCGCGCTGATGTTCGCGCTCGCTCGCCAGATTCCCGAAGCCAACGCGCAGACGCAGGCAGGCACCTGGCCGAAGAACGGCTTCATGGGCGTCGAAGTCACCGGCAAGACGCTCGGCCTGATCGGCGCGGGCAACATCGGCTCGATCGTCGCATCGCGCGCGCTCGGCCTGCGCATGAAGGTCGTTGCCTTCGATCCGTTCCTGACGCCCGAGCGCGCCATCGAGATGGGCGTGGAGAAGGCCGATCTGGATACGCTGCTGGCCAAGGCAGACTTCATCACGCTGCACACGCCGCTGACCGACCAGACTCGCAACATCCTCAGCCGTGAAAACCTCGCCAAGACCAAGAAGGGCGTGCGCATCGTCAACTGTGCGCGCGGTGGCTTGATCGATGAAGCCGCGCTCAAGGAAGCGCTGGATTCGGGCCAGGTCGCAGGCGCCGCGCTCGACGTGTTCGAAGTGGAGCCCGCCAAGGCATCGCCACTGTTCGGCACGCCCAACTTCATCTGCACCCCGCACCTCGGTGCATCGACCAACGAAGCGCAGGTCAACGTCGCGCTGCAGGTGGCTGAACAGATGGCCGACTACCTTGTCAGCGGCGGGGTGACCAACGCGCTCAACATGCCTTCGCTTTCGGCAGAAGAAGCTCCCAAGCTCAAGCCCTACATGGCGCTGGCGGAAAAGCTGGGCAGCCTCGTCGGCCAACTGGCGCACGACAACCTCACCAAGATCTCGATCGAGGTCGAAGGTGCGGCAGCCCAGCTCAACCAGAAGCCGATCACCGCTGCAGTGCTCGCAGGCTTGATGAAGCAGTATTCGCAGACCGTGAACATGGTCAACGCGCCGTTCCTCGCCAAGGAGCGCGGGCTCGACGTGCGCGAAGTGCGCCATGATCGCGAAGGCGAATACCGCACGCTGGTGCGCGTCACCGTCGGCACCAGCCAAGGCGAACGCTCGGTCGCGGGCACGCTGTTCGGCAACGGCCAGCCGCGTCTGGTCGAAATCTTCGGCATCGGCATCGAAGCCGATCTCGATGGCGACATGCTTTACATCGTCAACACCGACGCTCCCGGCTTCATCGGCCGTATCGGCACGCTGCTGGGTGAAAACAGCATCAACATCGGCACCTTCCATCTGGGCCGCCGTGATGCCGGTGGTGAAGCGGTGCTGCTGCTCTCGCTCGACAACCCGGTTCCGCAAGACGTGCTCAAGGCCGCCTGCGACATTCAGGGCGTCCGCGTGGTCAAGGCGCTGAAGTTCTGATCTTCGGCATCTGACGAACAAGTCGAGGGGCGGGTGCAGCGATGTGCCCGCCCTTCGCGTTTATGCAGTGCCGTTCATCGACATGGCCCTAACTTCCCGCTAAGCGCCCGCGCATGAGCGACGTCGATTCCGATCTGCTGCCTGAGGGCCTCGAAGACCGCCTGCCGCGCGATGCGGCCACGGCAACGCGCGTGATGCGCGCGATCCACGGCACGATGCACGGCCACGGCTATGACCGGGTCATGCCGCCTTCGATCGAATACGAGCGCAGCTTTGCCGCGCGCATGGCCGGTATCCAGTCGCGCCGCATGTTCCGCTTTGTCGACCCGTCCAGCCTGCGGATGATGGCGCTGCGCAGCGACTACACGCCGCAGATCGGCCGCCTTGCCGAGACGCGCCTTGCCGAAGCCCCGCGCCCGTTGCGCCTGTGTTATGCCGGGCAAGTGGTGACGATCAAGGCAGACGGCCTCGATCCTTCGCGCGAAAAGCTGCAGTGCGGCGCCGAACTCGTCGGTGCTGACAATGTCGCCGCCGCCGCCGAAGTCGTGGCACTCGCCATTGAGGCGCTGCAAGCCGCTGGCGCCACCGGCGTCAGCGTCGATTTCACCCTGCCCGATCTGGTCGATACGCTCGCCGTCAAGGCGCTGCCGCTCGATCCGGACAAGGTCGAAGCCGTCCGTCGCGAACTCGACACCAAGGATGCTGGCGGCCTGCGCGATGTAGGCGGAGAAGCCTACGTGCCGCTGCTCTATGCCACCGGCGAATTCGACAGCGCGATCGAGAAGCTCGCCGCGATCGACGCAGGCGGTGCGCTCGCCAGCCGCATCAGGGCCTTGCGCGAAATCGCTGCCAGCCTCGGCGGCGTTGCGCGCCTGACGCTCGACCCGAGCGAACGCCATGGCTTCGAATACCAGACCTGGTTCGGCTTCACGCTTTATGCCGAGGGCGTGCGCGGCATCGTCGGACGCGGCGGCACCTACCGGATCGCCGGCAGCGGGGCGGGCGAAGTCGCGACTGGCTTCTCGCTTTACCCCGATGCCCTGATCGATCTCCTGTCCGCCAGCGAACCCGCCGAAGACCGGGTGTTTCTGCCGCTGGGCCACGATCGCGACGAAGCTGCGCGGCTTCGCTCGATCGGATGGCGCACGGTTGCTGCGCTCAGTGAAATGGACAGCGCCGCAACACTGGGCTGCACTCACGTGCTCGGCGCGGATGGGCCGCACCAGATCTGACGCGAAAACCAGTCGCGCACTTGACTTCGCGCCCCTTACGCCCCTAGGGCGCGGCTCGAAATCCGGGGCCTTTCGTCCCGCTCATCCATCCCGTTTCGCCGAGTCCTGTCGAAGGGCGTCTTGAGGATCCAGCCGCTTGGCGTTGAGGGGGCAGGCTGGAGGAGTATATCCATGGCCAATGTAACCGTGATCGGTGCCCAGTGGGGCGATGAGGGCAAGGGCAAGATCGTCGACTGGCTCGCCAGCCGCGCCGATGCCGTGGTCCGCTTCCAGGGCGGGCACAACGCGGGCCATACGCTCGTCGTGGGCGAGCAGGTCTACAAGCTTTCGCTGCTGCCCTCGGGCATTGTCACCGGCACGCTTTCGATTATCGGCAATGGCGTGGTGCTCGATCCCTGGGCCCTGAAGGCAGAGATCGAGAAGCTGTCCGGCCAGGGCGTTGTCATCAACGCCGAGAACTTCGCGATTGCCGACAATTGCCCGCTGATCCTGCCGCTTCACCGCGATCTCGATGGTCTGCGCGAAACGGCTGCCGGCGCGGGCAAGATCGGCACCACCGGTCGCGGCATCGGCCCTGCCTATGAAGACAAGGTCGGCCGTCGCGCGATCCGCGTTTGCGACCTCGCCCACCTTGATGCGCTCGATTCGCAGCTGGATCGGCTCTGCGCCCACCACGATGCCCTGCGCGCGGGCTTCGGCCAGCCGCCGGTCGATCGCGAAGCCCTGATCAACGAACTGCGGGAAATCGCGCCTTACGTCCTCCAGTTCGCGCAGCCGGTGTGGAAGCGCCTCAACCAGGTGCGCAAGGCCGGTGCCCGCATCCTGTTCGAAGGCGCACAGGGCGTCCTGCTCGATGTCGACCACGGCACCTATCCCTTCGTCACATCGTCGAACACCGTCTCGGGCACCGCTGCCTCGGGCTCGGGCCTTGGTCCCAATGCCACCGGCTTCGTGCTCGGCATCGTCAAGGCCTACACCACCCGCGTCGGCTCCGGACCCTTCCCCACCGAACTTGAGAACGAGACGGGTCAGCGTCTGGGCGAGCGCGGCCACGAATTCGGCACCGTCACCGGTCGCAAGCGCCGCTGCGGCTGGTTCGATGCCGTGCTGGTGCGGCAGTCCTGCGCCATTTCGGGCGTGACCGGCATCGCGCTGACCAAGGTCGACGTGCTCGATGGTCTGGAAAAGGTGAAGATCTGCACCGGCTACCGTCTGCGCGGAAAGGTGCTCGACTATTTCCCCAGCCACGCTGCAGATCAGGCCGAGGTCGAGCCGATCTACGAGGAAATGGACGGCTGGGCCGGCACGACCGCCGGGGCGCGCTCGTGGGCTGATCTGCCCGCGCAGGCGATCAAGTACATCCAGCGCGTGCAGGAACTGATCGAGACCCCGGTGGCACTGGTTTCGACCAGTCCCGAGCGCGAGGACACCATCCTCGTTCGCGATCCCTTCGTCGACTGACAGCCTGCTGGCCCGCTCCTCTTGCCGAGGGCGGGTTGGGATCTGCAGCATTGTGGCCTAAAGCAGGGCCATGACCGTTCGCGCCATGCTGGCCTTGGCCCCACTGGCCCTGTTGCTGAACGCTTCTGCGCGTGCCGACGATCTGCACGCCGAAGACATCCTCTCTGTTCGCGTGGAAAAGGCCGCACGCCGCCTGTTGCTGCTCGGGGCCGACGGTCGTGTCCTGCGCACTTACGATGCAATCCAGCTTGGCGACGAGCCCACCGGCGCCAAGCGTTTCGAGGGCGACGAGCGCACGCCGGAAGGCCGGTACCAGATCGATTTCGGGAACCCGGAGAGCGGTTACCACCTGTCGCTGCACATCTCCTACCCCGATGCGCGCGATCGTGCCTTTGCCGAGTCGCAGGGCCGCTCTCCCGGCGGCCAGATTTTCCTCCATGGCCAACCCAATCAACTCGAAAGAGGGCGAATGTCAGGCGATTGGACCGATGGATGCATTGCCGTGTCCAACGCCGAAATCGAGGAATTGTGGGCACTTGTAGGCGATGGCACGCCAATCGAGATTCTTCCTTGATCCGAAATCGAGGCAAATGTCCTTGACCTGATCCGTGTTTGTTCCACACCTGTTCGCATACGTGGAGCTACTAAGGAACAGCGCAATGGGGCAGGCACTGGCACAGTTCGAATACCCAACCGACGATGTGGCGCTGCTGCGCCCTCTATCGCCGCTCGCCGTTTCGGTCTTCGCAGACCGGGGATACGTGCGGGCCGAAATCGCCGAAGATGCGACGGCGGCGGGCCTGCGCGTTTCGCGCAGCACGGATCTAGGCGCACTTATCGCAGAGCCCGAGCGGCCTCTGGGCGATCTCGTGGTGGTCGATTGCCCGGTGGTCGAGGGCGCTGACATTGCCGCTCTCGTCCATCTCGACATGCGCGTGGCACGAAGCGGGGCGCGCATGATCGTCTCAACCAGCGTGGGTTCGCTCGATGACGTGTTCGGATGCCTTGACCAGTCCGATGTGCAGATTCTCGTCAATCCCAGCCGCGCGGACAGGGTGATCGCACTCGGGCGGCTGCTTCTGGCCGATGGCGCGCGCGTGCGCGAACTGTCCGACCATGATCGCATGTCGCTGCTGCGATTGACCGAGCAGGTATCCCAGCTTGCCCATCAGCTCGAGACGCTCTCGGCCCCTGCCACCGATCCCACCGGGGTGCAGGCTTCGGCGTTCGCCTTCGATGGCACTGGCGCACGCGATCCCGCAACACAGGGCCTGGTGCGGCAATCCCGGCCTGCACTTCCCGATCCCCGGCTGGTGCGCAAGATTATCCGCCAGCGCCAGTTGCGCGCCCGTTTTTTCCAGAGTGATCTTTTCGCCGATCCTGCGTGGGACATGCTGCTCGATCTCACCGCAGCGCGGGCAGAGCACAAGCGCGTATCGGTCACTTCGCTGTGCATCGCCTCGGGCGTTCCGCCCACCACCGCTCTGCGCTGGATCAGCCAGATGACCGAGGAGGGGCTGTTCTGCCGCGCCGAAGACGCAACCGATCGCCGCCGCGCTTTCATCGCCTTGTCGGACAGGGCGGCCGATGCCATGGCCCATTTCTTCGCGGAAGTCGGTAGCGCCGCGAATCTCGTCTGACACAGATATCACGTCCCCGGTCAGGCTATCCCCCCGAGGCCTGATCACCGCGCGCCCGGTCAGCCTCCGCACCGGGCGCGCGCCTGTTCCCGGCCTGTCTGGCGGACACATGACCGGAGCGGACCTCACGACTGAATCGGACTGGCCTGCCGTTGATCTGTCGGCCACGCCGGTCTAGCCAGAGGCAAAGAGGAGAGGTTGATGCGCGGTTTTCTCGTTCTTGCAGGCCTTGCCGTCCTTCCCGCGACTGCCCTTGCACAGGGCGTGCCCGCCTCGGCCCAGGGCGATGTATCGCTCACCATCTACAACAACGATCTCGCGCTGGTGCAGGACGTGCGGCAGATGTCGCTGCCGCTGGGCCGCACACGCCAGGAATTTCCGGACGTATCCGCCGCGATCCGGCCCGAGACAGTCACGCTGAATGCAGGCGGCACCGGCATCATCGAACAGAACTTCGATTACGACCTGCTCACGCCTGAAAAGTTGATGGACAAGGCCGTGGGACAGACTGTCACGATTGTCCGCACCAATCCTGCAACCGGCGCTGAAACGCGGGAGTCTGCGCTGATCCTTGCCAACAATGGCGGCACGGTCGTGCGCATTGCCGATCGGATCGAGGTTCTGCAAAGCTACAGCGCCCGCGTCATTTTCCCCAGTCTGCCCGCAGGCCTGCGCGCTCGCCCGACCCTGTCGGTCACGCTCGACACCACAAGCCCCGGCGCCCGGCCGGTCACGCTCAACTACCTTTCGCGCGGGTTTGGCTGGAAGGCAGACTACGTCGCCCTGTTCGACGAATCCGCGGGCAAGATCGACGTGCAGGGCTGGATCACGCTCACCAACAACAGCGGCACGACGTTTGACAAGGCCAAGGTGCTTCTCGTCGCCGGATCGGTTGGCGATGGAGCGCCTGACTATCGCAGCCCCGATTATCGCCGCCAGCGCCAGATCATGCCCGGAAATCGCCCCGGCACGCAAAGCGCCAACCGCGAAACGCTTGGCGATTTCTACGTCTACCCGATCGCCGGACGCACCACGGTTGCCAATGCGCAGCAAAAGCAGGTAAGCTTTCTCGACGTCGCCGCAGCGCCGGCATCAAAGGCCTACCACTTCCGCAACGGCTGGCTGCAGGGCCAGACCGAGGCGCAAAGCGCCGACACCGTCCTGCGCTTTTCCTCGGCGCGCGAAAGCGGCCTTGGCGATGCACTGCCGGCAGGCACCGTGCGCGTCTACATGCGCGATGCGCGAGGAGCGCCGCAGTTCATCGGCGAGAATACCATCGGCCATACGCCCATGGGTTCCAGTCTCGCGCTGAAGACCGGCGAAGCCTTCGATGTGAAGGTGCTACCCGTGGTCGAGAAGCGGGAACGGATCGATACGGGCGAATGGGAGCGCAGCTCGCGCTATCGCGTCACCGTCAACGGCGAACCCGCGCGCGAGGTCACGCTCGAGCAGGCCAAGGAGTTCTGGCGTACGACCATGACCTACAAGGTCACCAACGCCCGCGCCGTTCCCGTTACAGTCGAGGTCGTGCAGTCTGGCCTCGACAACTGGTGGCACGATGCGCGCGTGCCTTCCGAAAGCATCAAAGGCACGCAGCGTTCGACGGATGAACGCACGTGGAACGTGCCTGTCCCCGCCAATGGCGAGACGACGCTCACCGTCCAGTTCGACACGCGGTATTGAGCGAACAGGTGCGCCGCACGGCCATCCTCGCGTTGCTCCTGTTCGCCACACCGGCCCTTGGGCAGGACGCGGTTACCTCGACCGCGCCAGACAGCGTCTCGGTCAGCGTCTACCGGGCGCCCGACCGGGACAGCGATACCGCAATGGATCTCGACTGGCTGGAAGGCTACGCACTCGTCACCGAGAAACGCACGGTGGATATCCCGGCTGGCAAGGCCACGATCCGCTTCGAAGGCGTCGCCGCAGGTCTGTTTCCGGAAAGCGCAATCGTCACCGGCCTGCCATCGGGCGTGCGCGAGAAGAACCTGGACGCTGACCTCCTTTCACCGCGCAGTATCTATGCCCGGATGTTCGGTCGCCCGGTGATCCTGCGCCGGACGGTGCCAGCGACAGGTGCCGTGCGCGAGGAACGGGCAGTGATCCGCTCGGGGCCCGATGGCGCGGCCATTCTTCAGACTTCGGCAGGGTTCGAAGTCGCCAATTGCGGCGGGCTGAGCGACGAGATTCTCTACCCCGAAACGCCAAAGAACCTTTCCGCCCGGCCCACGCTATCGATCGAGACCGAAAGCGCCGCCGCGCAAAGGGTTACGCTCTTGCTCTCCTACCTCTCCTGGGGCTTCGACTGGCAATCGAACTACGTTATCCGCATGAACCCCGATGGCCGCACTGCGGATCTCTCGGCTTGGGTTACCCTGGCCAGCAGTGATTCCACCAGCTTTCCAGATGCCGAGACGGCCGTGATTGCAGGCGAGGTCAACCGCGAGGATAACGACCAGGGAGAAAAACCGTCGGGCGGTGAACTCGAACTGCGATGCACGCTGTCAACGACTGCTCCTGCGCCGATACCGGCTCCGCCACCGGTGCCCGTCAGTGTCCCTGCCATGATGATGGAATCGGCTGACATCGTCGTCACCGCGCAAGCGATGCGCGCGCCAATGGCGGCGCCTGTCACGGTCCAGCAGGAGGGCTTGGGCGATCTCAAGCTCTACCGCGTTCCGCTGCCTGTCACTGTCGCAGCCAACGCCCAGAAGCAGGTTGCACTGGCCGAAAAGAAGGGCGTCAAGGTCGAAGCGCTTTACCGTGCGGAGGTCTGGGAAGGCAACGTCGACGAAGTGAAGCAACTGCTGCGCACCCGCAACCGCAAGGAAGACGGGCTCGGCCTGCCCCTGCCTGGAGGCCCGGTGACGGTCTTCGAACCGCATGACGATGCCCTCCTGCTGGCAGGGGAAGGCGGCCTTGCCGACCGTGCCGTGGGTGAAGATGTCGAGATCGAACTCTCTGACGCCACGCAGGTGACAATCGAAGCCAATATCGTCGGAAGCACGAACACGACCGAGACCGTCGAACTTGTCGTTCGCAACGCAAGGCCGGTGCCGGTTCGATTCGAAGCCCGCATCGCCAAAGACGCCTCATCGCGCATTGGTTCACCCTCTTCGCGGTTGATCAACAAGGACGGTCGCAGCATCTGGGCCGTAACGCTGCCCCCAAACCACACGAAAACGCTCACTTACAAAGTGGTTAAGCCGGATTAAAAACTTCTCTGTGGTGGTGACATTTCCATCCGGGCTTATATTCCGGAGGAAATGACACTCACGGGCGCAACGGGAAATCTGAAGAGGCGGCACACAGTGGCGCTGGTCATGCTGCTTGTCGCGCTCACGGGCGGTCTTGCCTTGGCCTACTGGCATTCAATCCAGCCCCGAACCAGCGTCGATCGCGCTGGCCGCTATCGCCTCATTGCCTCCAATGGTACCATTTTCGACCGCGCCAGCCTGCGTGGCCACCCCTATCTTGCCTATTTTGGCTATACGCATTGCCCGGACATCTGCCCGGCCATGCTCGCGCAACTCGTCGAGGCGCGCAAACGATTGGGTTTGAGCGACCGGGACCTCCGCATCGTCTTCATTTCGATTGATCCTGAACGCGATACCCCGTCAAGGCTGGCAAAGTTCATTGCCCTGCTTGACGGCCCGGTCATTGCCTTGACCGGTGACCCCGGGGTTATCAGCGAAGTGGCCGACAGCGCCGCCGTATATGTAAAGCGAGTCCCTTCCGGGGATGGCAGCTACACGATCGAGCACACGACATCGGTTTTCGTCTACGACCGAGGCGGCGATTTTTTCGACACGATCCAGCCGAACGCCGGTCGGGAGGGCATTCTCGCCAAACTGCGCGGAGTCATGGCCGATCCCGGGCCTGCAGCGCCTACCCCGGCCGCGTCCGGTACGTCGTAACACTCAGGCGCACGCAACAGTTCTTGCCCGGATCCGGGGCCTGCACGGTTGCAGCGCCGCCCGATCGGGCTAGACAGGGCAAATGGCTGATCCCGCTTCCCTGCTCCATGACGGTTTTCTGCTGCTAGGCTTCGCGCTGGTATTCGTGCTCGTGTTCCGCAGGCTCGGCCTCGGCGCCACGCTGGGTTACCTGCTCGCAGGCGCAGTTGTCGGACCACAAGTCCTGGGGCTTGTCGGAGATGCCGAACAGAAGCTCGGCATTGCCGAGCTTGGCATCACCTTGCTGCTGTTTCTGGTCGGGCTCGAGCTGAATCCGTCGCGACTGTGGCGGATGAAGCGTGACATCCTCGGCCTCGGTCTGCTGCAGGTGACGGCCTGCGGCCTCGCCATCGCTGGCATGGTCGGCCTGACGACCGGGTTCAGCTGGGCCGCAGCCCTTGCGTTGGGACTGCCGCTGGCCCTTTCATCCACGGCGCAGGTCCTTCCGATGCTGCAATCGTCCGGGCGTCTGCGCACGCCGTTCGGAGAGCGCGCCTTCGCGATCCTGCTCTTCCAGGATCTCTCGATCATCCCGATGATCACGATCATCTCGGCGATGAGCCGCAATCCCGCCGATGCCGGCGGCCCTCCCGGCTGGCTGCTTGCGCTCTATACTGCTGCCGCGCTCGCCGGCCTCATCGCCGCGGGTCGCTTCGTCATCCGCCCGCTGTTCCGGCTGATCGGCAACCTTGGCGAGCGCGAAATGTTCGTCGTCGCCGCGCTCTTCACTGTCATGGCATCGGCTGCGGTCATGGAGGCGCTGGGTCTCTCGACGGCGCTTGGAGCCTTCGTTGCCGGCGTCATGCTGGCCGACAGCCCCTATCGCCACGAACTCGAAGCAGACGTCGAACCATTCCGCTCGATCCTGCTCGGTCTGTTCTTCCTCGCGGTCGGCATGATGCTCAACCTGCATGCGATTGCAGAACGGCCACTGTTCGTCATTGGGATGGCGATCGGCCTCATCGTTATCAAGGGCGCGATCATCTTCGCGATCGGCATCGCCTTCCGCATGCCCTGGCGCGGCGCACTCGCGCTCGGCCTGCTGCTCAGCCAGGGCGGCGAATTCGGGTTCGTGCTGTTTGCCCAGGCGCAGGAAGCGCTACTGATCGCGCCCGACGCGGCCAGCCTGTTCGGCGCAGTGGTCACGCTCTCGATGGCGACGACCCCGTTCCTGATGATGGCCACCAGCCGCTTCCGCAAGGAAGCCGAAGTTGCACGCGGCGAGCGCGAAGGCCCCCAGCCTGATGGCTCGAACGCGATCATCGTCGGCTTCGGACGCTTCGGCCAGGGGGTCAGCCAGATGCTGCTCGCCAGCAACATCCCCGTTACCATGATCGACACCGACATCGAGATGATCGACGTTGCCGCCGGCTTCGGCGCGAAGGTTTATTTCGGCGACGGTACCCGGATCGATCTCCTTCGCCAGGCCGGGGCAGACGAGGCCGAGATGATCTTCTTCTGCATCGACGGCGACCAGATCGCACCGGAATTTGTCGAGGCAGTTCACGAATCCTTCCCGCGCGCCGCAATCTACGTCCGCGCCTATGATCGCCGCGCCCTGATCCGGCTCAAGGGCACTCCGGCCAGCGCCGTCGTGCGCGAAGTGCTCGAATCCGCGGTGCGCATGGCGCGCATGGCGCTGAATGACGCGGGTCTTTCCGAAGAGGCGATCAACCGCGCCGAGGATATGTTCCGCGCGCGCGACCGCGAGAGGCTCAAGCTCCAGGTCGAATCCGGAGACATCCGCGTCGCCCGCGACCGCATCATCACCACACCGCAGGCGCCGCAGGACTGACAAGGATCACCACCGCAGGAGTTGACGCCCGCCCCAATCCCGGCAATAGGCGCACGCAGGCCCGGGGCGCTTAGCTCAGTTGGTAGAGCATCTCGTTTACACCGAGAGGGTCGGCGGTTCGAGCCCGTCAGCGCCCACCAGGCCTTTCCCGTCTTCCCACGCGCACTGTCGATCGCAGTGTTAACCCGGCGCTAACCACGCTGTGCAAGACTCTGGCCATGCGCACGAAGGCGATCATGACGCTGTGTCTGACGGCCCTGCTCACAGGGTGCATCGGTTCACCTGAGCCGCCGCGGCGCAAGCCATCACGCAACACCGGTGCCTCGATCACGCAAACGCCGCAAGGACGCGCCTGCCTTTCCAGCCTTGGCGCGACGCAGGCGAATTTCACCCCGCTGCCCGACCAGTACTTCGGTGCGGGCTGTTCGACCCTCAACACCGTCAAGCTCGGCTGGCTGCGCGGTGATGAAGGACGTCTCGATATCACCAATCTGGGTCCGGTGGGATGCCCGGTAGCGAGCGCGCTGCAGGGCTGGGCACGCTTCGGCGTCGATCGTGCCGCGCGCCAGATTCTCGGCAGCCCGCTCGCCCGGATCGAAACGATGGGCAGCTATTCCTGCCGCAATGTTGCTGGAACCGCGCGGCTTTCGGCCCATGCGACGGCCAGCGCCGTCGACGTC
The DNA here is from genome assembly GCF_057180545.1 of Novosphingobium sp. HNCC26DJ243. Taxonomy (NCBI): domain Bacteria; kingdom Pseudomonadati; phylum Pseudomonadota; class Alphaproteobacteria; order Sphingomonadales; family Sphingomonadaceae; genus Novosphingobium; species Novosphingobium sp. HNCC26DJ243. The sequence continues at coordinate 1,211,831 of NZ_JBXUGN010000001.1, forward strand.
GCCGCATTCCGTCTTGCCGATGGGCGACGCATCAGCATCGTCAATGACTGGAACTCGACCTCACCGCAGACCCGCGCCTTCCTGCGGACGATCCGCGACAGCGCCTGCAAGCGTTTCGGAACCGTCCTGACGCCCGACTACAACGCAGCCCATCGTGATCATCTTCACCTCGAACCCGGCGGGCTCAAAGCGTTCTGCCGGTAAGCAAAAAGGGGCGGCCTGTTGGACCGCCCCTGCAGACCGCTCAAAGGTGTCGGGTCAGGCCGCCACGTCCTCCAGCCCGGATGCTTCGATGCGCAGGCGGACTGCTTCGGCTGCGTGGCGAGCGCCAAGCTTGCCCATCATTTTCATGCGATGGATTTCGACGGTGCGCGGGCTGATTTCAAGTTCGCGGGCGATTGCCTTGTTGCTGCAGCCTTCCGCGAGGCGATCGAGCACTTCACGTTCACGGGCGCTGAGGCGCGAGATGCGCTGACGGGCTTCTGCGGCGCGGGCGCGCTGGGCGCGGAATGCGTCAGCCTCGCGCGCGGCACCGGCTACTGCCTCGTTCAGAGGGGCGATCTGCGACGGCATTGCAAGGTAATCGAGTGCGCCAGCCTTGATCGCGCGGACCACGGCCGAAGTTTCAGGCAAATCGGAAATCGCGATCACCGGAAGCCAGTGCCCCGCGTGCATCATCGCCGCGATCAAGTCAGGTATTCCCTGCCCGACCGGTTCATCCTGCGCCAGGACAAGCCCGCCCGATGGCGCGTGCGCCAGCAGCTCTTCAGCATTGGCGTAGATTTCGGCGTGGTGCCCGGCTGCGAACGCGAGGCGTGCGAGCTGGGCCCTGCGGGCGGAGTCACCATCGAGGATGTGAAGGGTTACACGATCAGCCATGCCGCTGATTAACCACGCACTTATGCGATATGGCCACAGGCGTTAGCTTCGTAATGAACTGAATAAGCTGGCAAAGACGGCTCAGCTACACGTTTTTCCTTAGGATGATCTCTTCGGGAACGGACCAAATCGCGTGTGCCGGACCGGTTCATCCGGTGCGATTTGACCGTTTGCGGTCAACAACCGTCGAATCGGATGGCCCGCCGCTTGCTGCGGTTAACCTCGATGTATCGCCGTTGCGCGCATTTGGCTGTCCAAGCGCGATCAGTTGCCGCCCGCCTGTTCACCATCCTGGGCAAAGGAATAATCGGGTAGTGAATGGAATGCCTGGCGCAACGCCTCGCTCCAACTTGACGAGATCGACTTGAAATAGGGATCGCTGGCCAGGATACGACGATTGTGCAGCGGCTCGAACCGGTCGCGTTCCATCACCATCAGGTCGAACGGAAGCCCGACCGAAAGGTTTGCCGCGAGCGTGGAATCGAACGAGACCATCATCAGCTTTACCGCGTTCTCGAAGGTCATCGAGCGGTCATAGCCGCGCAGCAGGATCGGGCGGCCGTACTTGGTTTCGCCGATCTGGAAAAAGGGCGTATCGAAGCTCGCCTCGATGAAGTTGCCTTCAGGGTAGACCATGAACAGGCGCGGCTCCATGTCCTTGATCTGTCCTGCCACGATCATCGATGCGGTGAAACGCGGGCCTTCGCTCTGCATGCCGCCGTCCTGGCGACCCTCGATCACGCCGCGCAGCAGCCCGCCCACCTGGGTGGCGATCTGGAACATCGTGGGGGCTTCGAGGATGGATGGGCGACGATCGCACGGCGCCTTGTTGCGCTCTTCCAGTTGCGAAATCACTGCCTGCGTCGTGGCAAGGTTGCCTGCGGTCATGATCGTGATCTGGCGCTCGCCGGGCACCGACCAGTGAAACATCTTGCGAAACACCGAGATGTTGTCGACGCCCGAGTTGGTGCGGGTGTCGCTCATCAGGACAAGTCCCTTGTCGAGCATCATTCCCACGCAATACGTCATTGGCCTGCCCCGATGTCTTGCCGATGCGATAACCTCGTCCGGCGCGCGCGGCGACTCCGGACCCCCTCGGTCGTCAGCGCGTCCTATTGTTCCACACGCTGCTGCTGCACGGCAAGCTTCACGTGCATGGACTCGTCTCGCGATCCGTACCTTATCCCCGTAATCGGTGCGGCATCGCGATAGTCGCGGCCTGTCGCCACGCGGACGTAGCGCGCATCGGGGCTTATCCCGTTCGAGATGTCGAAGCCGACCCAGCCCAGCCCTTCGACGAACGCCTCCGCCCAGGCATGGCCCGCTTCCTGGTCGACGCGGTCGTCCATCATCAGGTATCCGCTGACATAGCGCGCCGGTATGCCAAGCGCGCGAGCCGCGCCGATGAACACATGGGCGTGGTCCTGGCAGACGCCCCTGCCAGCCGCGAGCACGCCTTCAGCGGTCGTCGCGGCATCGGTATGGCCGGTGGCATATTCAACCCGGCCGCGGATCTGCGCCGACAGGCTGTGGAGCGCTGCCACCGTGTTGCCTTCCGAGGGTAGCGAACCGATCAGGCTGCGCATCCTCTGCCCGGTGCGCGTAAGGTCGGTCTGCTCGAGGAACAGCCAAATGGGCATGAAGCCGGAATGACGACCGATGATGCCAGCCTCGTCGTTGGTGTCGACGATGCCATGGCACCGGATCGTAACTTCGCGGGCACCTGCGTCGAAGGAGATCAACGAGACATGATTGAAATTGGAGTCATCGTATTCGACCTGCAGGTGGGCACCGTCGAACTCCATGTGCCAGTCGAGCACGCGCTGTCCGGACGATGCCTTGGGCGTTAGCCGCAAGCGCTGCATCCCGCGCGATACGGGCTCGGAAAAGACGTAGTGCGTCGTGTGGTCAACCTCGATGCGCATGAAAGTCAGGGCCTATTCGGTGAATCGATAATCGCGCTGGATCTGCAGCGCGAGCGCGGTGTTGGCGCGGATGAACTTGCCGATGAATTCGTGCAGTCCCTGCTCGAAGATGCCCTCGATCGTCGCCTGGTGGAACTGGCAATCGGCATCGCGCAGAATCTCGTGGCTGTGCATCTCGTTGCCGTACTCACGCGCAAGGCTCGAAAGATTGGAGCGCAGCTTGGAATAGCAGAACGCCAGGCTTCGCGGGAAACGGCCATCGAGGATCAGGAATTCGGCGATGCCGCGCGGGTCCATGCGTCCGGCGTTGAGCCAGCGATAGGCACGCTCACCCGCGACCGAGCGCAGCACGTTTTCCCACTGCACGTTGTCGAGGCTCGATCCCACGTAGGAGACCGAGGGCAGCAGCACGTAATACTTCACGTCGAGAATGCGCGCGGTATTGTCAGCGCGTTCGATGAAGCTGCCCATGCGCGCGAAGTTGTAAATCTCGTTGCGCAGCATGGTGCCTTCCATGGCCCCGCGGACCTGGGTCGACTGCCGACGCACCAGATCGAGCACATCGCCCAGCCGCGTTTCTGGCACGGGTCGCGCGAGCGCTTCCTTGAGGCGCATCCAGCCATCGTTGACCGATTCCCACACTTCGCGCGTGATCCCGGCGCGGACCATGCGGGCGTTGAGCCGCGCGGCCTCGGTCATCGCCAGGATGCTGCCGGGATTGTCGCGATCGCGCAGGATAAAGTTGAACACGTGCGGGCCGGTGTACTCGCGTCCATGTCGCGCCTCGAACGCGGGCTGGAGACCCAGCGTGACGATCAGCGAGCGCCATTCGTCGGTCGCGTCCGAAGCCGAACGCGTCAGCGCCATGCGGAAACCGGCCTCGATCAGGCGCGAAATGTTCTCCGCGCGCTCAAGGTAGCGGAACAGCCAGAAAATGCCGTTTGCAGACCGTCCTAGCATTTGATTTCCTTGGGCATCAGTCGTCCAGTACCCAGCTGTCCTTGGTGCCACCGCCCTGCGACGAGTTCACGACCAGCGATCCCTTCTTGAGCGCGACACGCGTGAGACCCCCCGGCGTGATGTCGATGCCGTTGGGGCTGACCAGCACGAAAGGCCGCAAGTCGACGTGACGCGGCGCAAGTCCTGCCTTGGTCAGGATCGGCACGGTCGAGAGCGAAAGCGTCGGCTGCGCGATGTAGTTCTCCGGCCGCGCGCGCAGCTTGGCCTCGAATGCCGCCAATTCCTTCCGCGACGAGGTCGGGCCGATCAGCATGCCATAGCCGCCCGAACCGTGGACTTCCTTGACTACCAGTTCGGCCAAGTTGTCGAGTACGTACTTGAGCGCCTCGGGCTCGGCGCAGCGCCAGGTCGGCACGTTCTGCAGGATCGGCTTCTCGCCGGTGTAGAACTCGACGATCTCTGGCATGAACGAATAGATCGCCTTGTCGTCGGCAATCCCCGTGCCCGGCGCATTGGCAATCGTGATGCCGCCTGCGCGATAGACGTCCATGATGCCCGATACGCCCAGCACCGAATTGGGATTGAACGTCAGCGGGTCGAGGTACTCGTCGTCGACCCGGCGATAGAGCACGTCGATCGGCTGATACCCGCGCGTCGTGCGCATCGCGATGCGCCCGTTCTCGATCCTGAGATCGCTGCCTTCGACCAGCTCGGCGCCCATCTGGTCGGCAAGGAACGCGTGTTCGAAATAGGCCGAATTGTAGATGCCCGGCGTCAGCACCGCGACCACCGGCGTCCGCCCGTCGCACGCAGGCGGCGCGCAGGCCGCGAGGCTGCGGGCAAGACGGCGCGGATAGTCCGAAACCTCGCGCACCCGCACGCGGGTGAACAGTTCGGGGAACATCGCCATCATCGTCTCGCGGTTCTCCAGCATGTAGGAGACGCCGGACGGCGTGCGCGCGTTGTCCTCGAGCACCATGAAATCGTCCTCGCCCGTGCGGACAAGGTCGATCCCGACGATGTGGGTATAGACCCCGCCCGGCGGCGTGAAGCCGACCATCTCGGGCAGGAACGCCTCATTGTTCTTCAGCAGGCGCGCGGGCAAACGGCCGGAACGCACGATTTCCTGGCGGTGATAGAGATCGTGCAGGAAAGCATTGAGCGCGCGCACGCGCTGCTCTATCCCGCGCGAAAGCTTGCGCCATTGCTGCGCGGTGATGATCCGCGGGACCATGTCGAACGGGATCAGCCTCTCTTCGGCGTCCTCGTTGCCATAGACATTGAAAGTGATGCCGGTGCGCCGGAAGAACGCTTCAGCCTCGGTGCCCTTGCGCCGCAAGAGGTCCGGCGGCTGCTCGTCATGCCAGTTGCAGTAACCTGCGTATGCAGGCCTTACCGAGCCGTCGGCTTCGAGCATCTCGTCATAGGACGAGGGCAGAGTTATTTTCATAGGCACATCCCGTCTGGCACCCAAGCTTGCACAACGAATCGGGTTTGCCAAGCGCGCGAATGCTGCACCTGCGAAATATTTTGGAACGGCTGTGGAGGACCGTGCGTGAGCGCGGCCGGACGAGTTCCGATTAGTAGGCGTCGATCAATCGCTTGACGGTATCGGCAACATCGGGGTGCGCGGCGAAGCCAAGGTGCGTGCAACGCAGCGGCACTGCGAGATCGCGTTCACCCTTTCGGCCACGCGCAGACCGCGGCGACACGATCCCGTCACGCGCGCTCCACAGCGCAACCGTCGGCACCGGCGGCTTGACCGACATGTCCTGCCCGATCGGCGGTGCATCGACCGAGTGGCCGGCAATCAACTGATAGGCACGCCAAGCGTTGTTTGCCCGCCGGTCGCCCGAAAACGGAGTGCCCATGGTCACCACCAGTCGGACCGCTTCGGGATGGAGCCGCGCCACTTCGCGCGCAAAAATCCCGCCAAGGCTCCAGCCGACCAGTGCCAGCGGCTCGCCTTCCTTGCGCGCCATCGCGACGACGCGTTCGCACAGGCGCTCAAAGCGCTCTTCGCTAGGGCCGAAGTTGAACCCCAGCCCCCAATCGCTGACCCGGTGACCTGCTGCCTCAAGCACGCGGCCGAGCGGCTTCATCCGCACCGGATGCGTGCCGAAGCCCGGCAGAAGCATGATCGGCCGCGAAGGCCCGGCTGCCTCCACTACGCCGCGCGGACGGCGCAGCGCCTGCCAGTGCTCGACCGGGGTGCGCAGCTCGCCCAGCAACCGCTCCCACGCAGGGCCGCGCGGGCCCTCGGGACGTGGCTGGAACGCCAGTGTCTGTCGCCGCACGAACTCGTCGCGCAGCGCGGCAAGGCGGGCAGAAACCTGCGCGCCTTTATTCCCGCCACTGTCTTGCCTGAACATCATCGCCATTGCCTGCGCCCTATCGGCCTAACCGCGGATGAACGCCAGCACGGTGCAATTGTTTCACATTTGCGTCAAGAAACGGGACATCAGGCAGTTGGGTGCCCTTGGGGAAGTCATGATCAGGATTGCTCGTCGCCCCTGCATTCACCCATGTGCCTGGAAACCAGCCCCATCTGCATGACCATGGCCTTGCCGTTGGGCGCGGTGCCGGTCATGTCCATCGCCATGTCATAATTGTCGGGGCTGTAGGTTCCGGCGAGCGTCATCTTGGCAGTAGTGCCCGCTTCTTCGCCCTTGCCTGCGCAAGTCATTGTGGCGTCGATCTTGCCGCCACCCATGCTGAAGCTGTCATAGCGGCAATCCTCGCCCTGCTGGCCGAAGAACTTGCCGCCGGGCTTCTCGGCCTCTTCCTTGGTCAGGCACGAGGCGAAAGTGCGGGTCTTCCCCAGCATCTTGCCCATCGCGGCCTTTGCCTCGGGCGGCATGCCTTCCACCTCGAACTTCCTGAACTGCATCGTCAGCTCCCAGCGACCGGGATTGAGCTTCATCCCCGCATCGGCAACGGACTTGGCCACTTCCCCGGTGCTGGCATTCTTCTTCTCCACGGTAGCGCCATCGTTGCAGGCAGACAGCATCATCAGCGGGATCAGGGCAATTGCGGCGCGCATGGGCTTCGTCCTTTCTCGTCTCGAACAAGAAGCTATCACCTTGCCCCGAAAGCACCAGTGCGCCCTGTCACTCCGGTTGCGCGGACGCGTTCTGTTCCCCATATCCGCTCCATGGCCGAACTCGTAATCCGCAGGGGGCTCGAAGAGCCCGATACATCCGGCACGTTCGTGCCTCATCGCCCTGCCCGGCCTGACAAGGTCGAGGGCGGACGTCCGTTCAAGGTCGTCTCCGACTACCAGCCCGCGGGCGACCAGCCCACCGCCATAGCCGATCTCGTGGCTGCTGCTCGCGAAGGCGACATGACGCAGGTCCTGCTCGGCGTCACCGGCTCGGGCAAGACCTTCACCATGGCCAAGGTGATCGAGGAACTGCAGCGCCCCGCGCTGATCCTTGCCCCCAACAAGATCCTCGCCGCGCAGCTCTATGGCGAAATGAAGAGCTTCTTTCCCGAAAATGCGGTCGAGTATTTCGTCTCCTACTACGACTATTACCAGCCCGAAGCCTACGTCCCCCGGTCAGACACCTACATCGAAAAGGAAAGCTCGACCAACGAGGCAATCGACCGGATGCGCCACTCGGCCACGCGCTCGCTGCTCGAACGTGACGACGTGATCATCGTGGCCTCGGTCTCGTGCATCTACGGCATCGGCTCGGTCGAGACCTATTCGGCGATGATCTTCGATCTCAAGGCCGGCCAGTCGGTCGACAGCGGCGAAATCATCCGCAAGCTGGTTGCCCTGCAATACAAGCGCAACGACACCGCGTTCGCGCGCGGCACTTTCCGCGTGCGCGGCGACAATCTCGAGATCTTCCCATCGCACTACGACGACACTGCCTGGCGCATCAGCTTCTTCGGCGACGAAATCGAGACGATTGCCGAATTCGATCCGCTCACCGGCAAGACCGGCGCCAAGCTCGACACCGTGCGCGTCTATGCCAATTCGCACTATGTTACCCCCGGCCCGACGATGAAGCAGGCCGCAAGCGCAATCCGCTTCGAACTAACCGAACGGCTCAAGGAGCTGGAAGCGGAAGGCAAGCTGCTCGAGGCCCAACGGCTCGAACAGCGCACCAACTTTGATCTCGAGATGATCGCCGCGACGGGTTCGTGCGCGGGGATCGAAAACTACAGCCGCTTCCTCACCGGCCGCCTGCCGGGTGAGCCGCCGCCGACGCTGTTCGAATACCTGCCCGACAACTGCCTGCTGTTCCTCGACGAAAGCCACCAGACCGTGCCGCAAATCGGCGCGATGGCGCGTGGTGACCACCGTCGCAAGCTGACGCTCGCCGAATATGGCTTCCGCCTGCCAAGCTGCATCGACAACCGCCCCTTGCGCTTCAACGAATGGGACGCGATGCGCCCGCAGACCATCGCGGTCTCGGCCACGCCTGCCTCGTGGGAGATGGAGCAATCAGGCGGCGTCTTTGCCGAACAGGTCATTCGGCCCACGGGCCTGATCGACCCGCCGGTGTTCATCCGCCCGGTCGAGGACCAGGTGCAGGACTGCATCAACGAGTGCAAGGAAGTCGCCGCCAAGGGCTACCGCACGCTCGTCACCACGCTGACCAAGCGCATGGCTGAGGACCTGACCGAGTTCATGCACGAGGCGGGCTTGCGCGTACGATACATGCACTCCGACGTCGAGACGCTGGAGCGCATCGAGCTGATCCGCGACTTGCGGCTTGGCGTCTATGACGTGCTCGTCGGCATCAACCTTTTGCGCGAAGGCCTCGATATTCCCGAATGCGGCCTTGTCTGCATTCTCGACGCGGACAAGGAAGGTTTCCTGCGCTCCGAAACCTCGCTGATCCAGACCATCGGCCGCGCCGCGCGCAACGTCGATGGCCGCGTCATCCTCTATGCCGACCGCATGACCGGCAGCATGGAACGCGCCATCGCCGAGACCGACCGTCGCCGCGCCAAGCAGGAGGAATACAACGCCCTTCACGGCATCACCCCCACCACGATCAAGCGCGACATCCACAACATCGTCGCCGACACCGCCAGCCGCGATGGCGTCATCGTCGACATCGAGGACGGCGAGCGCAACAATCTCGTCGGCCACAACCTGCGCGGCTATATCGAGGACCTCGAAAAGCGCATGCGCAACGCGGCGGCCGATCTGGAATTCGAAGAAGCGGGCCGCCTCCGCGATGAAATTCGCCGTCTCGAAGCCACTGAACTCGGCCTGCCCGAAGCAGATCGAAAAGCCCCGATCGTCGGCCGAAGCAACGAGGGCAAGCCAGGGACAAGGAAGACTCGGTACGGGAAAAGCCAGAAGACGAAGTGGGGGAAGTGATGAGGACCAGGATTATTGCGATTGCCGCGCTCGCTCTCGCCGCCTGCTCGAAATCGCCTGCCCCGCTCACACGTGAGGGCGCGCCCGAGAACGCGGTGCGCATGGCGCTGCCCGAGGGTGAGGCATTGCCGGGCGTGCAGGACGGGTCTTCTCCGGAGGTCTGGGCGGGATCGCCCGATGGCATGTCCGCGCGATTCGGCAAGGCTGGCGAGCAGCCGCTGGTCTCGGTCGCCTGCCGCGATGGCGTGCTGGTGGTGACGCGCAATGCCTATGCACCGGTTGGCGCGCAGGCGCTGTTCGCGCTTGTCGGCAGCGAGGGCATTCTGCGCCTGCCGGTCGATGCGACGGCCATAGCGGGGCAGCGCGGCTATATGTGGCAAGGTACGCTTGCCGCAGACGATGCCCGTGTAAAAGTGCTTGGCGGAGCCTATACCGGAACGCTTCCGGGCGCGGGGATGATCAAGGTCCCGGCCGGCGGCGCGGTCCGCGACGTTATCGCGCGCTGCCGTGCAACCGCTCCGACGAGTGCGCCGGAACCCGTCGCCCCCACGCAAGCGGTTGACTAATTCCGGTATGAAAGCGCGGGAAGAAGTGCGGCTTCAGACCTTGCCGAACTTTGCCTCGTAAGCGGCGGTATCCCCGCTCGCCAGCAACCGTGCCTGTTCGATCCAATTGTCGCGCGTGGCCCGGCCTGCAAACGATCCCAGTTGCGCATCGATCCGCGCGATGTCCTCATCGGACCAGGCCGCGATCTGGGCGTAGCTGGTAATGCCCAGCGAGGCGAGCAGAGCCTTGAGCTTTGGCCCGACGCCCTTGATGCGGCCAAGATCGTCACCTTGCGTCGCTGTGGCGACTGGGGCCGACTCGACAATCTCCTCGCTCGCCGCGGCTGCAACGATTTCGCCAATGCCTGCCATCGTCCCCATGCCCGGCGGCGGGGTTACCAGTGCGGCCGCGCTGGGCGCTTCGATCAGCGCGCTGTTGCGCTCGGCTGGAGCCGCGCCTTCGGAAAGGACATCGACATAATCCCGTCTGGCCGGCGCGGGCTTCGTCCTGCCCCACAGCCACCAGGTGATGAACGCCACCAGCAGGACGATGCCTGCCACCACCACCTGATGGGCCTCGATCAGTTCGCGCATATCAACACACCCCCGTGCAGATCATGCCGCCTGCTGCTTGCGGAACAGCACGCGGTCTTCTGGCCCGAACGAACGGACCCACAACATGTAGCAATAAATACCCAGAATGGCGGGAATGCCGAGCGAAAGTTCGGCCCACTCGGGCAACCACGTTACGGCCGTGCCGACGGCTGCAGCCGGTATGATCGCCCAGGCAAGGCCCCAGCGCCAGTTGCTGATGCTGCGGCCAAGCAACCGCGCAAGCACGCGCGATTTGACGGCCGACGAAAGCCCCAGCGCCAGGGCAAGCGCCAACGCCGCTGCTGCTGCGACATACATCGGTCCCCATCCGGCGTTGCGTGCTGCCACGATAAGCACGATCGTCAGCACCGCCTGGAACGCGATGGTCGCAAGGCTGATCCACAGGTTGCGCATCCGCGCGAGGTAGACGAGAGCTGCCTCGCTGACGACCGCCTTGGACGCCACGACCTCTGCCACCAGCAGGAAAACCAGCGCGGCGGTGCCCGAAACGAAGGCTGGGCCGCCAAGTCCCATCAGCCCCTCGCCCGGAATGCCCAGCGCCATCGCTATGCCGATCTGCGCCGCGCCGATCCAGAAGCCGACCTGGCACACCTGCTTGGCGATCGCGGCGTAGTCCTTGTCCTTGACGCTGCGGGTGATCACCGGCCCCAGCACCGGCTCGAAGCTGGTCTTCAGCTTCTGCGGCAACGAGGCGAATTGTTGCGCGAAATAGTAGATGCCGAGCGGCGCCTCACCCACGAAGAAGCGCAGGATGAATACGTCGAGCTTGCGCGTCCCCCATTCCACGGCGTCAGCTCCGGCCAGCGGCACGTTACGGACCGCCAGTTGCCACAGCAGCATCGGATGCGGCTTCCACGCAGCTGGCAGACCATAGGACCGGACCAGCGAGAACAGCGCTACCGCCGTCGCCGCCCAGACCGACAGGAGATAGGCAAGGCTGAGCCCTGAAGCGGGTGAAACGAAGTAGAACACGCCCGCCGCGATCGAGATCGTCCACGGTTCCACCACAGAGCGCGCCCGCACCGTCGCCCCCACGTCGAACCGATAGGCAAGTGCCGCCAGCGCCAGGTCTCCCAAGGCCAGCCCCGGAATCGCCAGAACCAGCAGCCGATCGGCCAGCGTGAAGCTACTGCTCGGGTACATCGATTGCGGGAAGGCATAGATCACAGCACCCATGCCGAGCGACAGCGCCATCGCCAGCAGGAACGAGTCGCCCACGCTGTTGGCAGGATGCTGGTCGCCTTCGGCCAGTCGCTGCGCAAGGCCGCGCTTCTGCCCCAGCGTTGCCAGCATCCCTGCAAATTCGACCATGACCAGCGCCGAGGCGAAGCGCCCCATGGCAGGCGCTCCATAGAAACGGCTGGCAATGATGAGGAACGGGATGCGCGCCAGAAGACGCAGCAGGAAACCGAGGAAATTCGTGCGCCCGCCCTTGGCCAGCGCGGCAATGTCCTGCTGACCGGATTGTGGTGTCGAAGCCTCAGACAAGCGGGTTTTCCGCCTTCAACGGACGCGACAGCAGCCCTGCCACGACTTCGCGTGCCGGCGCGCCGCCATCCAGCAGAGTCACCACCGCTTCCACGATCGGCATCGAGATTCCGCGCGCGCGCGCAAGTTCCGCCAGCACCGGCGCAGTGAACGCCCCTTCCGCGACCGAATTCTTCGCGCCCAGCACGTCCCCCACGCTCGCGCCCTCGCCGAGCGCCTTGCCCAGCGAGAAGTTGCGGCTCGATGTGGAAGAACAGGTCAGCACAAGGTCTCCCAAACCCGAAAGGCCCGACAATGTTTCCGGCTTGGCCCCCAGGGCCAGTCCGAAGCGCTGCATTTCGGCAAAGCCGCGGCTGATCAGCGCGGCGCGCGCGTTCTGCCCAAGCTGCAGTCCGTCGACCACACCGCAGGCGATCGCCAGCACGTTCTTCACCGCCCCGCCGATCTCGGCCCCGGTTACGTCATCCGAATAATAGGGCCGGAATGCAGGCCGCGCGATCGCCGCCGAAAGGCGGTTCCACTGCGTCTCGCCCCCGGCACAGGCCAGCGTGACTGCCGTCGGCAGACCTGCTGCCACCTCATGCGCGAACGTCGGCCCGGACAGTACCGCAAGGCTCGCGCCGGGTGCCGCATCGCGTGCCACATCAGCCATCAATCGCCCAGTCCCTGCCTCGATCCCCTTCGAGCACAGCACCACGTCGCCATGATCACGGCCGATCCCGGCCAGCACGCGCGCCAGATGCTGTGCTGGAGTCACCAGCAACAGAACCGGCACGCTGGCCATCTGTGCCAGATCGTCGGTCGCGCGGATCGATGGATTGAGCTTGGCCGAGGGCAGGAACAGACCGTTGCGGCGATCGTCGTTGATCTGTGCCACCAGTTCGCTCTCGCGCGCCCACAGCAGGACTTCGCGCCCGTCGCTTGACAGCATCTGCGCCAGTGCCGTGCCCCAGGCTCCGGCGCCCACGACACCAACTTCCAAGGTCATGCCTTCACCCCCGCACCGCGCACCGGCGCGGCGTTGTCATCCAATGGCCAGCGCGGGCGCGCTGCCACATCGAGCGGGTCCGTGTATCCCAGAGCAAAGCGCTCCGCGCCAGCCCAGCCGATCATCGCCGCATTGTCTGTGCACAGTTTCGGCGGCGGGGCGACCAGAGGCAGGTCATGCGCACGGCCCAATGCCTCCAGTGCGCCACGCAGCGCCGTGTTGGCCGCAACCCCGCCTGCCACGACCAACGCGGTCATCCCCGGGGTCGCAGCCTCCAGCGCGATCCGCGTCCGGTCGATCACGCAGTCGATGGCCGCAGCCTGAAATGATGCCGCGATGTCGGCATCGGCATGGATCCCGGCATCCCTGGCCCGCATCACCGCGCTCTTGAGCCCGGCGAACGAGAAATGCACCTCTCCGCTGCCCACAAGCGGTCGCGGCAGGCGCACCGCGCGCGAATTGCCCTCGCGCGCCATGCGCTCCACTGCCGGCCCTCCTGGATAGCCCAGCCCCAGGATCTTGGCGGTCTTGTCGAATGCCTCCCCCAGCGCATCATCGATCGTCGTCGCAAGGCGGCGATATTGCCCGACGCCCGCCACTTCGAGAATCTGGCAGTGCCCGCCCGAAACCAGCAGCAGAAGATAGGGATAGCGCAGGGCAGGATCAGCCAGACGCGGCGAGAGCGCGTGGCCCTCGAGGTGGTTGACCGCGATCAGCGGCTTGTTCGCTGCCATCGCCAGTGCCTTGCCCGTGACAAGCCCTACCATCACGCCGCCGATCAGCCCCGGCCCAGCGGTTGCCGCAATCGCGTCCATATCGCCAAGGCCAAGCCCCGCATCGGCCAGCACCGCCTCGATCATCGGGCTGAGCACTTCGACGTGCGCGCGCGCCGCAATCTCGGGCACCACGCCGCCATAAGGGCGGTGCGCTTCGTCCTGCGAAGCGATGCGCTGCGCCACGATGCGGGTCTCGAGCGACGCGCCATTGCTGTCGATCACCGCGGCCGCGGTTTCGTCGCAACTGGATTCTATGCCAAGGATCAGGGCCATCAGGCGCTTTCCTCTAGAGATAATCCCGTTTACGGCAAGCGGCGCATGACACCTGCCACACCCGAAACGCCGCTGAAGCTCGGCACGCGCCGCTCGCCCCTCGCCATGGCACAGGCCTACGAGGCGCGCGCGCGCCTCTGCGCCGCGCATGGCTGGCCCGAGGACATGGTCGAACTGGTCCCCGTCACGGCCAGTGGCGACAAGGTGCAGGACCGCCCGCTGGCCGAGATCGGCGGCAAGGCCCTGTGGACCAAGGAGCTCGACGCCTGGCTCATCACGGGCGAGATCGACTTCGCCGTCCATTCGATGAAGGACGTCGAGACCGTCCGCCCTGAACAATTCGCGATTGCCGCCGTCCTTCCCCGCGCCGACGTGCGCGACGTGCTGGTAGGTGCGTCCTCTATCCATGCCATCCCGCCCGGTGCGCGCGTCGGCACCAGCGCCCCGCGCCGCGCCGCGCAGATGCTTCACGCCCGGCCGGATCTCACCATCGTCGGCTTTCGCGGCAATGTCGCAACGCGCCTGGCCAAGCTGCAGGCGGGCGAGGCGGACGTCACCTTGCTCGCCGCCGCCGGCCTCGAACGCCTTGGCGAGACCGGCGTCGGCCATGCCCTGTCCGAGTTCGAGTGGCTCCCCGCCCCGGCCCAGGGCGCGATCGGCATCGAATGCCTCGCCGCGCGCGCCGATCTGCGCCACTGGCTGGCGGCCATCGACGACACACCCAGCCACGATGCCATCCGCGCCGAACGCGCGCTGCTTCTCGCACTCGGCGGCAATTGCCACAGCCCGATCGCGGTCCTCACCACCACGCATGACTCCTCGCTCACCCTGCGCGCCGCCATCTACAGCCCCGATGGCGCGGAACGGACCGAGGGACACGAAACCTTTGCGCCTCTCGACGGCGACGGCCCTGCCCGCCTCGCCCGGCGCCTGCTGGCCGAAGCACCCGAGGCGATCACGGTCCATTTCAGCGGAGCACCATGACCACGCTTCCGCTGATCGTGATCCGTCCCGAGCCGGGCAATGCGGCAACGCTAGGCCTTGCCCGCAATCTCGGGCTGCGCGCTCACGGCTTTCCGCTGTTCGACATCGCACCGCGCGCATGGGACCTGCCGAAAGAGCCATTTGCCGCGATACTCGCCGGCAGCGCCAACGTGTTTCGCCACGGCGGGCCGCAACTCGACGCACTCACGCCCATTCCTGTCGCCGCCGTGGGTGAAACCACCGCCGCTGTCGCCCGCAGCGAAGGCTTTGCCGTGGCGCAAATCGGCGAAGGCGGCCTGCAACCCATGGTCGAGGCGCTGCCCCCCGGCACCTACTTGCGCCTCGCCGGTGAAGACCGCGTTGAACTCAACGCGCCCGAAGGCGTGCGAATCACCACGCGCGTGGTCTATGCCGCGCGGCCCTGTCCCATTCCGGGCCCGCTCGAAGCGCTCCTTGCCAAGCCTTGTGTCGTCCTGCTCCATTCGGGCGAGGCCGCGCGCCATTTTGCCCACGAATGCGAACGCCTTGAAATTCCAAGGACAAGCATCCACATCGCCTGTCTCGCGGACCGCATCCGTGATCGTGCCGGTCCGGGTTGGGCCAGCACTGCCACCGCCAGGACAAGAACCGATGCGGACCTGCTGGAACTCGCCGCGCGAATGTGCCAGACAGTGTGACTTCGGGGCGACAGGACAAGAAAAAACGCATGCAGGATTACGGTCATAGCCAGGGCGTGGCACCAGGGCGCAATGGCTTGCGCGGGCGCACCATTGCCGCGCTGCTTGCCACCTGCCTTGTCGCGGGCGCTGCCGGCGCCGCATGGCTTGGCTGGCGCAACGGCCTGATCGAATTCGATGTTTCCGATGGCGTGCCGCAACTCGTCGCCGCGCCCAGCGCCTCGGCCAGCGCTCCTGCCCCCACGGTCGACGTAGCCGCACAGGCCGAATTCAGCGACACCGCAGCCAAGGTTGCCGCGCTCGAACAGCGCCTCGCCGAGCTCAACGCCCAAGCCCTCGCCGCCTCGGGCAACGCCACGCGCGCTGAGTCGCTGCTGCTGGCGTTTGCCGCCCGCCGTGCGCTCGAACGCGGCCAGCCGCTCGGCTGGATCGAGACACAGCTGCGCGCGCGCTTCGGTGCCACCCAGGGCGCTGCAGTCGACCAGATCATCGCCGCCGGAGCCACGCCTGTCACGCTCGCCCAACTGGGTGAGGAGTTCGAATTGCTTGCACCCACGCTTGTCGGTGGCTCGCCAAACGAAGGCACGTGGGACTGGTTCAGCCGCCAGGTCTCCGGCCTGTTCGTCGTCCGCCACGACGACATGCCTTCGCCCACTCCCGAAAGCCGCCTCGTCCGCACCCGCGCCTTCCTTGCCGGCGGCAAGGTCGAAGCTGCCGCCGCCGAAGTCGAGCGCATGCCCGGCAACGCTGCTGCCGCCGACTGGCTGGCCCACGCCCGCGCCTACACCGCCACAGAGCGCGCGCTGGACCAACTGGAAGCGGCGGCATTGATGAACGCGCAGCCACCAGTTGCGACGCCGACGCCCGAGACGCCTTCATCAATCACACCAACTCCAAAGCAGAGTATTGGCGCGACCCGGTCTGAAACAATAATTCCGCCGCCGAATCCTGTGATTTACGATTAAGCCGCCCGCAGCAACTTCGGCAGATCGCCACTCATCCCGCGCGCCTCGTCCATGAACCAGCGCTTCAATGGCCCCACGCGCTGCACGCCGGCCATGCCAAGCCGGCGCACCGCCGAAGGCAGCTTGCCCGGAACGCCAAACAGCCGCGTCAGCACGTCCGTCGCAGTCGCCACCATGAAGGTATCCGCCGCGCGCCAGCGTTCGTAGCGGGCGAGTAGCTGAGCGTCGCCCACGTCCAGCCCCAGCCGCACGCCGTCGGACAGCACCTCGACCAGCGCCGCCACATCGCGCAGGCCGACGTTGAGGCCCTGCCCCGCGATCGGGTGCATCCCGTGCGCGGCGTCGCCGACCAGCGCCAGCCGCTCGTCCACGATCTTCACGGTGTGGTGGAAGTTCAGCGGGTAGGACGTGCGCGGGCTTGCCAGTTCGATCTTGCCGAAGATGCCGTGCATCCGGCTCGACACTTCGTTCAGGAACATCGCCTCGGGCATGGCCAGAACGGCAGCGGCGTCCTTCTCGGCCACGGTCCACACCAGCGCCGAACGGTGCACCCCGTCTGCGCCATCGAGCAGCGGCAGCAGCGCGAATGGCCCTGCGGGATAGAACACTTCCCACGCGACATTTTCGTGGGACTTCTCGTGCGTAAGCCCAGCGATGATCGCGCGATGGCCATAGTCCCACCGCGCTGGCGTGAATCCCGCTTCATCGCGCGTCGGCGATTTGCGACCCTCGGCCCCGACCAGCAGCCGCCCCTTGAGCACGCGGCCATCGGCCAGCGTCACCGCCACGCCATGCTCACCACGCTCGCGCTTCACCACGTTGGCATTGGGGTGGAAGGTGATCGCTTCCTCCTTCGCTGCCACATCGTACATCGCGATTCGCAAGTCGCGGTTGGCGTACATCCGGCCCAGCGAGCCATCCCCTTCGCCCGGCTTGAAGTCGATCCGCCCCGGCTTCATCGCGTCGGTCACGGCAATCGCCTCGATCGGGCAGCCAAGCGGCGTCAGCGCCTCGGCCATGCCCAGATGCGCGTAGAGGTTCCAGCTTGCGGTCGAGATCGCGGAGGCGCGCCCGTCGAAACCGTCAGCCGTCTGTGCGGCGGGGTCGGAATTGTCAACCACGTGGGCACTGATCCCCGCCTTGGCGAGGCCGATCGCCAGCGTCATGCCGACAAGGCCACCGCCAAGGATGACAACGTCGGCGGTAAGGTCATTCATTTCGCGGCTCCACAGGTATTGCCCGGCCCACCATCGAGATCGAGGCAACGCCCGTCAAACGAACCTTCGGGAATCTTCAGGCCGATCAATGCCGCAAGGCTCGGCGCGATGTCCACCGTTTCCACGGCGCTGGGCTGTTCGAACCCGGTCATTCCCTTGCGCCAGAACAGGATCGGCACGCGACGGTCATAGTCCCACGGGCTGCCGTGAGTCGCCACATAACCCGGACCCGGTACCGCAATTGGGACCACTCCGCGCTTCAGGAACACCACGAAATCGCCCGAATGCAGCGGGTTGAACGAAGCGCGTGCGCGCTGCGCCAGTGTCCAGGTTTCCGGTGATCCATGGGGCATCGGCGTCGCCGCAATCTCCGCGGCGGTCAGCGCCACTTCGACTTGCGGATTGGCCTCGAACCACGCCTTGGCATCATCGACGATCCTGCCCTTGAGGCCCGCTGCAACATCCCGGCGCACCCAGTAATCGCCCGAAGCCCCGTCCGACAGGATCAGCCCCTTGGCCTCAAGCCCGTAGCGCTTGCCCAGCACGCCCGAAAGCGCATCAGCCGAAACATCCGCACCGACGCGCGACGACGTTTCAAGCGCCTGTTCGTGCAGCCGCTCAGGGATATCGAACCCGCCGTGATCGGCAGTCAGCACCACCGCATAATCGATCCCGCGCTTGTCGAGGCTGGCGAAGAAATCGCCCAGCGCCATGTCGAGCTGGGTGAGCTGGATGCACATTTCCGCGCCTTCGGTGCCGGTGGCGTGGCCGACATAGTCGGTTGCCGAAAGGCTCACCGCCAGCAGATCGGGCACGGCGCCCTTGCCCAGCTTCTGCTCGTCGACCAGCCCAACGGCCAGATGCAGCGTCGCCCGGTCCAGCCGCGGCGACGCGCGGAAGGCGTCCGCGTCGCCAGCCTTGAGCGCGAAGTGCCCGGTGCCTACGGTCGCCTTGCCCGCCTGAAAGGCGCGATCGGCGCGCGCGCACCACGCGGGAAGCGGGTAGGCTGCCGCACCCTTGCCCAGCGTCGCGGTGATCGCGGCGTTCTGCGTCAGCGCCACCGGGCCGATCTCGCGCCCGGCAAGCGTGACGAACTGCTTGCCTTTCCACCAATAGACCTGATCGATTTCGTGCCCGCCCATCATCAGCGCGCCGCGATCCTTGCCCGAAACCGCGATGTTCCGCGCCGCCGGATTGGCCCGCTTCATCCATTCGCCCAGCGTCGGCACCAGCAGATTGCCAACGGACGCGACATAGTCCTTCGAGCCCGCCACGCGCTTGCTCACATCCTCGGCGCAATAGACCTGCTTCGGGCCCACCGTCACCGACTGGTCGATCCACGAATTGGCAATGATCCCGGTGTGCGCGGGGCGGTTTCCGGTCAGGATCGTGGAATGGCCGGGGCAAGTCTCGGTCGCCGCGTGGCTCTGGTAACCTGCCGGAAACACTGCGCCTTGCGTCAACCGCGCAAGCCCCCCGGTGAAGCGCTGGCGATACTGCGCGAAGATGTCTGCCGAGAACTGGTCGATCGCTATCGCCACCACGAGGCGCGGCGCACCGGACGGTACGCTCTGCGAAACCGCGGGCGCTTCCTGCGCAGCGGCAGGCACGCCCGCAACGGCGACGGAAGCAAGCAGCATGGCGATCTTGCGGGCTTGGCACTTCACGTGGGACATACTCCTTGGGGCAGACCTACTGGACTCATCGGCAGGCCAATCGTAGGACGCCCGAAGAGCGCTACGCATGGCCCCGGTGGCGTTCTCGTTCAAGGGGCCTTGTGGGACCTCCATGTCCGATCGCGCAGTTTGCAGGACGGCCGGGCACAAGATGTCTGGTATCAACATGTTGCGTAGCATAGCGATGTTTGTGACGGCGCTGTTGCTCCCGTTCGGGCTTGCGCTCTGTCCGGCAGCGGCAGCCCCCAACCACATGCGCGCCTCGCTCCTCGCCGAAGGTCCTGTGCAACCCGGGCAGACGGTCACGCTCGCGCTGCTGATGCAGCCTGAAAAGGGCTGGCACGGCTATTGGTCCAATCCCGGCGACGCGGGCTACGGCCTCACGCTCGACTGGACCATGCCCCCGGGCGCCAGCACCGGCACGATGCAGTTTCCCGTGCCGCAGACCCTGCTCATCCAGGGCCTGATGAACCACGTTTACGAACACGATTATGCTGTGCTCGTACCCCTCACCGTGCCCACAAATGCTCGCCCCGGCACACTTTTGCCGATCAGTGTCAAGGCGCAGTGGCTGGTCTGCACCGAGACGATCTGCGTACCCGAACGCGCCGAACTGGAAGGTGCTGTCACAATCGGCCGAGGCACCGGCAACGCGGGCGCTGCCGATCCGCGCTTTGCCGGCTGGCGCGCCGCCCTGCCCGCCCCGCTTGACCGCGAAGGCACATTCGCGCTCGGTCCCAAGGCCTTGCGCATCGCCATACCGTTCCCGGCCAGCGCGCCGCTCGATGGTCCGCATCTGTTTCTGTCGACCGAGCGCCTTGCAGACTACGCCGCGCCCCAGCGCTTTTTCCGCGATGGCGACACGCTGGTGGTGGACGTTCCGCTGGGCAAGGCGTTGGCGCGGCCTGATAAGGTCGAAGGCGTTCTCGCCATGGGCAAGGATGCGGGCGGCATCGCCTTTACCAGCGTACCGGGTCCGGTTCCTGCTGGCGGCAGCGAGGTGGGCGGCGATGCCATCTCGGCCTCGGTGCTTGGCCTTGCCTTGCTCGGTGCATTGCTTGGCGGGCTCATTCTCAACATCATGCCCTGCGTGTTCCCGATCCTCAGCCTCAAGGCGCTTGCCCTGGCGCGCAGCAATTCGCACGACGCCAAGGCCGATGGCCTTGCCTATACCGCTGGCGTTGTCCTCGCCTGCCTTGCGCTTGGCGGCGTAATGCTTGCCCTGCGCGCGGGTGGCGAGCAGGTCGGCTGGGCCTTCCAGTTGCAGGAGCCGGGCGTTGTTGCCGTGCTGCTGCTGCTCGCCGTGGCGATCACCGCCAACTTTGCGGGTCTTTACGAACTACCTGGCCTGTCGCTGGAACGCGGCGCGGGCAAATCCGGCGCGTTCGGTACAGGTCTGCTTGCTGCCTTTGTCGCCACGCCCTGCACCGGTCCGTTCATGGCCGCCGCGATGGGCGCGGCGCTGGTCTTGCCGACATGGGCGGCGCTCGGCGTTTTCGCCGCGCTCGGCCTCGGCCTTGCCCTGCCGTTCCTGGCTCTGGGCTTCGTGCCGGCCTTGCGCCGCCTTCTGCCAAAGCCGGGGGCATGGATGGAGCGCTTCCGCCGGTTCATGGCCCTGCCAATGGGACTGACGGCCCTTGCGCTGATCTGGCTCGCCCGGCGTCTGGGCGGCCAGAGCTTCGCCATTCTTGCAACAGTTGCCGCGCTCGTGCTGATCGGTCTGCTGTGGTTCGTCGGACGCCGCCAGCAACGCGCGCAGGCCGCGCCGCGCTGGGTCGCAGCCGCATGTCTCGCGCTGGTCGCAGGTGTTGCCGTCATCCTGCCGCGCCAGGCGATCACCGATTCGGCTTCAAGCGGAGGATACCTCGACGAGCAGCCCTTCTCGGAGGCCGCACTCGCCAAGGCGCACGCCGATGGCATTCCCGTTTTCGTCTATTTCACGGCCGATTGGTGCCTGACCTGCAAGGTCAACGAAAACATCGCAATCGAAACCGAGAAGACTCGGGCGGCGTTCGGTCTGGCGCAGGTCATGGTCATGCGTGGCGATTGGACGCGGCGAGACCCGGCGATAACCCGCTTCCTGTCTGCCCGGGGCGTAGCAGGCGTTCCGCTCTACCTGTGGTATCCGTCCGGAGGCGGAGAGCCCCGGCAACTGCCGCAAGTGCTGGGGCCTGACACCCTGGTGGAACTGGCCGGCGCACCGGTTGCCGGTTGACCGCTGGTCACTCGGCAACTGACCAAGGCTTGTCCGATCTTCAGCGTCAGAGCGATTGGCCGTCATCCACCGAAATAAACGTCCCCGTTACCTGCCGCGATGCGTCCGAGGCGAAGAACAGCATCATGTCGTCCAACGCGGTGATTTCGGTCAGTCGCTTGCGCGGCCATGAAGCGATCTGCGCCTTGCCACCTTCACTATCGAACCACTCGCCGTCGATCTCGGTGCGGATATAGCCCGGCTGGATCACGTTGACGTTGATCCCAAGGCGCGCCCACTCGCGCGCGAACTGTCGGCCAAGGTGCTGCACCGCCAGCTTCGTCGCGGCATAGGCCGGATCGCCTTGCGCAGTCATCTGCGCGGTGATCGATCCGGTCAGGATGATGCGTCCCTTCTCGCTCTGCTTCGATCCCGCGGCGATCATCCGCCGCGCCCCCTCGCGCGCGGTGAGGTAAACGCCGTTGAAATTCGTATCGACCACGCGGCGCATGGCGTCCGCCGGCAGGTCGATGGACCGCCCCGCCTCTACGATCCCGGCATTGGCCAGCACCACATCGGGCACGCCAATCGCGGCTTCAGCCGCATCGAACGCCGCGATGATCGAACCCTCGTCGGTCACGTCGAGCGCGACGGGCAGCGCCCGACCGCCGCTTGCGGTGATCTCGTCCGCCAGCGCCGCGACACGCTCCACCCGCCGCGCCCCGATCACAACCGCCGCCCCTGCAGCCGCATAGAGCCGTGCAAAATGTGCGCCGAGGCCGGACGACGCGCCGGTGATCAAGGCAATCCGGCCGTCGAGCGAATAGCGTGGGCGGTCCATCACTCTCTCCTGTTCAGGACTGATCGTCTGAGCGCGCCGCTCTGCCCCGCAAACCCCGCAGATCAGTCAGAACTTGTTGTCGCGTGGAAACCCGTTCGGCGGCAACCGTCCCGCAGCACCGCGCGCGACCTTCCACGGCAGCAGGTCCTTTTCGGTTCGTGTGCGGCCGGTATCGCCGCCCATCGCCCAGGAAAGCCCATCCTCCAGCTTCAGCGTGATCACGTCGGCCATGCCGCCATCCTTGTAGCGCTGCAGCGTGACGCCCTGCCCCTTGGCGAGCAGCGGCACTTCGGAAAGCGCGAAAAGCACCAGCTTGCGATTGTCGCCGATCACGGCAACATGGTCGTGCTCGGCCGCGATTTCGCGCACCGCCGCCAGCTTCACGCCCGGCTTGGTCGAAACGACGCCGCGCCCCTTTCGCGTTTCGGCGAGAAGCTCGTCCATCTCGGCGGCAAAGCCCCGGCCCGAATTTGCGGCCAGCAGCAATTGCCCTTTGGGCTTGTAGACCACCAACGCCACGATCTGCGCATCGGGATCGATGTCCACAATGGTGCGGATCGGCTCGCCAAAGCCGCGCGCACCCGGCAGCTTGTCCGCGCCGAGCGTGTAGAACCGCCCGTTGTCCACCGCCACCAGCAACTTGTCGGTGGTCTGGCAATGCAGCGCAAAGGCAGGGCCATCGCCCTCCTTGAACTTGAAGTCGCCATCCAGCGCGAGGTGGCCCTTGGCTGCCCTGATCCAGCCACGCGCGGAAAGGATCACCGTCACCGGCTCCTTCTCGATCATCGCGTCCATGCTGAACTCGCGCGTCGGCGCGGCTTCGGCAATCGTCGTCCGGCGGCGGCCGAGCGGCGTGTCCTCGGCATATTCCTTGCGCAGCGCGGCAAGGTCGCGCTTGAGACGGGTGCGCTGGCGTGCAGGGCTGTCGAGCAGCTTCTGCAGCTCTTCCTGCTCGGCAATCAGCGCGTCGCGCTCCCTGCGCAGTTCCATTTCCTCAAGCTTGCGCAAGGACCGCAGCCGCATGTTGAGGATTGCCTCGGCCTGGCGGTCGTTCAGTTCGAACTCGGCCATCATCACCGGCTTTGGCTCGTCCTCGGTGCGGATGATCTCGATGATCCGATCAAGGTTGAGATAGGCAATGATGTAGCCGCCGAGCAGCTCGAGCCGATTGAGGATCTTGTCCAGCCGGTGCTGCGATCGGCGCAGCAGGATGTCGATCTGACTGATCACCCATTCCTGCAACACCAGCCTCAGGCCCAAAACGCCCGGGGTGCGGCGCGAATCCAGCACGTTGAGATTGAGGCCGAAGCGGTTTTCCAGGTCGGTCAGCTTGTAGAGCGATTCCTTGAGCAGTTCCGGATCGACGTTCCGGCTCTTGGGCACCAGCACCAGCCGGATCTGCTCGTCGGATTCGTCGCGGATGTCCTCGAGGATTGGCAGCTTCTTGTCGGCGATGAGCTGGGCGATCTGTTCGATCAGCTTGCTCTTCTGTACCATGTACGGAATTTCTGAAACGACCAGTTGCCACTGGCCGGCGCTCAGCTTTTCTATCCCGGTTTCTTCCCAGTTCCCGGCTTCGTCGCGCCCGGTAGAGAAGCGCCCGCGCACGCGAATCGCGCCCCGCCCGGTTTCATAGGCGTGCGAGATCACCGCAGGACTATCGACGATCACGCCGCCGGTCGGCAGGTCCGGCCCGTGGAACACTTCCATCAGTGCGGCGTGTTCGGCATGGGGGTTGTCGATCAGCAGCAGCGTCGCGTCGACGATCTCGGCCACGTTGTGGCTCGGAATGTTGGTCGCCATGCCCACCGCGATGCCGCTGGATCCGTTGGCCAGCAGGTTCGGGAACAGGCCGGGGAATATCTCGGGCTCTTCGTCCTCGCCGTTATAGGTCGGCACGAAGTTTACAGTGCCTTCTTCGAGGCCTGCCATCAGCAGCATGGCCGTGCGCGTCAGCCGCGCTTCGGTATAGCGGTAGGCAGCGGCATTATCGCCGTCGATATTGCCGAAGTTGCCCTGCCCCTCAACCAGCGGATAGCGCAGCGACCAGTCCTGCGCGAGGCGGACCATGGCATCATAGACGCTGGCATCGCCGTGCGGGTGATACTTGCCGATCACGTCGCCCACCACGCGCGCCGATTTCTTGAAGGCGTCGTTGGGGTTCAGCTTCAGCTGCCGCATCGCCCACAACAGGCGGCGGTGAACCGGCTTCAGCCCGTCGCGCAGATCGGGCAGCGAACGCGCCGTGATCGTCGACAGTGCGTAGACGAGGTAGCGTTCCGACAAGGCGGAATCGAACGGGGCATCGACGATAGCGTCGAACGGATCGGGGTCGTTGTCGGTGGTGATCGCCATGGCCCCTGCGGCTTAGCAATCCGCCCGCCCGAACGGAAGGGCAAGGCAGAGGCCAGCTCCCGAAAGCCGGGGAACAACCCACCGCACCGTCAATTGTAGGGGGGACACCCGCCGCCGCCCTTTTCGGGCCTTCGCGGGCCGCACCCCATTCTTCGGAGAAATTCCATGACCAAGCGCGTACTCATTCTCGCGACCAACGGCTTCGAGCAGTCGGAACTGATGGGCCCCAAGAAGGCGCTCGAGGACGCCGGCATCGAAACCGTCGTTGCCAGCATCGAACCTGGCTCGATCAAGGGCTGGAAGGACAAGAACTGGGGCGACAGCGTGAAGGTCGATCTCACGCTCGATGCCGTCTCGGCAGAGGACTACGACGCCCTTCTGCTCCCCGGCGGGCAGATGAACCCCGACATCCTGCGGATGAACGACGATGCCATCGATCTGATCAACGACTTCGACGATTCCGGAAAGACCATTGCCGCGATCTGCCACGCCCCCTGGCTATTGGCCGAGGCCGATATCCTTGATGGCCGCACCGTTACCGGCTGGCCCTCGATCCACACCGACCTTGCCAACGCAGGCGCCGACGTGGTCGATCAGGAAGTTGCCATCGACGGCAACTTCATCACCAGCCGCAAGCCCGAAGACATCCCCGCCTTTTCGCAGGCACTGATCGACGCGCTGGCGGACTGATCACATCCAGAATCCCTCTCCCCCTTCAGGGGGGAGGGTCGGGAGAGGGGACTCCGGGCGCCCCTTACCCGAACACACCGGCATAAAGCGCCTCGATCTCCGCGGCATCTGCCAGACGCGGATTGTTCGCAGGAGACCCCGAAGCGAGAGCCTGCCTCGCCATCTCGGGCACAAGCCTCGACCATTCGGCCTCGGCAATGCCGTGGGCACGCGGCGTCGGCACCGCCAGATCCGCATTCAGCGCGCGAAGTTCATCGAGCAGCCGCGCCACGGCCGCCTGATCGCCCTCACCCTCGCTCGCCACGCCCATCGCGCGGGCACAGTCGGCGTAACGCGCCAGCGCGGATGATGCGGAAAACGCCGTGATCGCAGGCAGCAGCATCGCATTGGAAAGTCCGTGCGGCACATGGAAGAACGCACCGATCGGGCGACTCATGCCGTGAACCAGAGCCACGCTGGCATTGGAAAAGGCAATCCCCGCATGATGCGCGCCCACCATCATCGCCTCGCGCGCCGCGCGGTTGCCCGGCTCGGCGCAGGCGGAGCGAAGATTGGGCGCGATCAGCTTCATCGCCGAGAGCGCCATGGCATCGGAAAACGCATTGGCCCGGCGCGAGACGTAGGCCTCGATTGCGTGAGTCAGCGAATCGATCCCGGTATCCGCCGTCAGCCGCGCGGGCTTGCCCATGGTCAGCTCGAAATCGACGATTGCGATGGTCGGCAGGAAGGCAAGGCCTGCGCACAACATCTTCTCGCTGGTCGCTTCATCGGTAACGATGGTGAAGCGCGTTGCTTCCGACCCCGTTCCCGCCGTCGTCGGCACAGCAATGATCGGCAACCCGGGCACGTCGGTTACGGCAGGCGCCTTCATCGTGGGCACGGGGCGCGGTTCCAGCGCCAGCGCGGCGATCGCCTTGGCCGTATCGATCGGACTGCCCCCGCCAAACCCGATCACGCAATCGCATCCGCTCCCGGCCAGCGCCGCGAGCGCAGTCTCCACCACCGCAACCGTCGGATCAGGCACCGTCCCGTCAAAGACTTGCGCGGAAAGACCCGCATCCTCAAGCACGGCCACCAGCTGCGCCACCATGCCCGATTGCACAAGGAACCCGTCGGTCACCACGAACGGCCGGACAAGCCCGCACTGTGCCAGCGCCCCGGGCAGTTCGGTCAATGCGCCACCGCCAATGCGGATCACGCGGGGCAGGTTGATCGCGGCCATGCAGGAGTCCTCTATGCTTCCCCTCATCGGAAGCCCATTCCCCTTGTGGGTGCAAGCCGCGAAAGTGCGAGGGCAATGCAGTCAGGACTGAACTACCGCCGCCCTTTCGCCTCAGCCCTTGCGGAAGTCCGCGACGATTTCCCCGCACTCCGCCAGCTCTGCCTCGTGGCCAACCTCGCGCCAGGTCTCGGCCAAGGCTTCAGCTTCCCATTGCAGCATGGCCGGATGGGCCAGGATATGATCGACCCACGCCTGCCCCTTGCCGACATCGAGCCCATATGTGCGGATACGGAAGGCAACCGGGGCGAAGAACGCGTCGAGCGCGGTAAATGCGGGGCCGGCAAGCCAAGGTCCGCCAAAACTGGCGAGGGCATGCTCGAAAATCTCGCGCACGCGGGCAACGTCGCGCAGCAGGGCATCGCGCATCGGACGGGGCTTCACCCGGACGCCGACATTCATCGTACAATCATTGCGCAGCGCGGAAAAACCGCCATGCATTTCGGCAACGGCGCACATGGCAAAAGCGCGCGCGGCTTGGTCCTGTGGCCAGACGCCGTCGTGACGCTCGGCAAGGTAGAGCGCGATTCCAAGAGAATCCCACACCGTGCGCACACCATCGAGCAGCACCGGAACCTGCCCCGTGGGTGAGAAAGCGCGGAACTCGTCGTAGTTGGTCGGCTTGGTAAAAGGTTCGATCCGGTCATCGAACGCGATGCCGAGCGCCTTCATCAGCACCCATGGCCGCAGCGACCAGCTGGAGTAGTTCCGGTTTGCCGTGATCAGGATGTATGACACCGGAACTCTCCTCTGTGGGTCCTTACTCGACGTAGTGCGCGGTCGTCTTAGCGCGCACGTCCTCGGCGCTGACGCCGGGAGCCAGTTCGACCAGACTGAAGGGCGATGTGTGGTCGGCGCGGGCGAAGACGGCAAGATCTGTTACGATCATGTCCACCACGTTGCGGCCGGTCAGCGGCAAGGTGCAGGCAGGAATGAACTTGGGACTGCCGTCCTTGGCGACATGTTCCATTACCACGATGATCTTCTTGACCCCGGCGACAAGGTCCATCGCGCCGCCCATGCCCTTGATCATCTTCCCGGGCACCATCCAGTTGGCGATGTCGCCGTTTTCGGCCACTTCCATTGCGCCAAGCACCGTCAGGTCGATCTTGCCACCGCGGATCATGGCAAAGCTGGTAGCACTGTCGAAATAGGCCGAGTATGCAAGCTCGCTGATCGTCTGCTTGCCTGCGTTGATCAGGTCGGCGTCTTCCTCGCCCGCGTAAGGAAACGGTCCGATGCCAAGCATGCCGTTTTCCGATTGCAGCGTCACGGTCATGCCCGCGGGCACGTGATTGGCAACGAGCGTCGGGATGCCGATGCCAAGGTTGACGTAAAACCCGTCCTGCAGCTCCTGCGCGGCGCGCGCAGCCATCTGGTCGCGGCTCCATCCGGCTTTCAGCCCGTCATGCGTGGTCATGGATCTGGTGTCTTCCTGCTGATCTTAACGGATGGGGGGCGGCACGAGGAACCAGCCGGCTCCGATATGCTGCTCCAGAGCCAGCGCAACCGGACCGTCCGGATTGCGCAGATAATCGAAAACCTCGTCGAAATCGCCCTTGCGGTCGCCCGCGATGGCCAGCACGCACCAGTCCTGGCTTGCCCGCAGCAGGACTTGCTGCTTGCGCGTTTCGCCCCGGCGCAGGAGCAACGTCTTGTCGATGCCCAGCGGGTCAAGGCCGGTGGCCTTGAGGATCGTGCCAAGGTCCCCGCTCGCGCTCTCGGGCAGCGTTGCGATCCACAAGACAGCAATGCCGGTGCCCCGGATCTTGCGCAGGTGTTCGGCAAGGCCCGGTGCAGGCGACGGCGGATCTGCAAGGTCAAACGGCTTCTCGCCGGGATCGAGATCGATCAGCAACGCGCCGCGTTCGCCGCCGCAGGACTGCATCCGCGGCAGCGAGGCCAGGCTTTGCTGCTCGACCAGGGCCGACCGCCGGGCCTTGCCCGGGTTGGCCGCGCTCGCGACCATGACATATCGCGACATCGCCTCGAAGCCATCACCGTCAACCGGTGTCTGGACCGCGTCAGGCTGTGCAAAGCTGGGCGGGGGAAGCGGTGGCGCGTTGAGCAGCGGAGACGGTGCCGCCTCGGGCTGAGGGGGGGCAACGGTCGGCGCATTCGACGTGAGTGGGGGCGGTGTCGCGGTCCCCTTGCCCACGGTCACAATCGGCCTGACCTTCTTTTTGTCCTTGCTCCCCTTGCCGATGTCGACCGATCGCTTGGCCACGGCGCCACTCGCCGCGAGGGGCACGAGCGCTGCGGCCACGCAGCCACCAAGCTGCGTGGCCGCAAGCGTCAGCGCCAGAATGCCAGACAACGGGCGCAGGGTCATGCCGCCTCGCGCTCGCGCACGGTACGGAATTCGATCTTCTTGTCGTAAGGCGCACCGACAATCATGCGGTGCACGTAAACGCCCGGGAGGTGAATGCTGTCCGGATCGAGCATGCCTGCGGGTACGATCTCTTCGACTTCGACCACGCAGACCTTGCCGCAGGTGGCGGCAGGCACGTTGAAATTGCGCGCGGTCTTGCGGAATGTGACATTGCCGGTCTCGTCGGCCTTCCATGCCTTGACCAGTGCGAGGTCGGCGAAGATGCCACGTTCGAGGACAAATTCCTGGCCGTCAAAGACCTTGGTTTCCTTGCCTTCGGCCACCAGCGTGCCAACGCCCGTCTTGGTGTAGAACCCCGGAATGCCAGCGCCACCCGCGCGCATGCGCTCGGCCAATGTGCCCTGCGGGCAGAACTCGACCTCGAGCTCGCCCGAAAGATACTGACGCTCGAATTCCTTGTTCTCGCCCACGTAGCTCGAGATCATCTTGCGCACCTGGCGCGTGCGGAGCAGCTTGCCGATGCCTTCGTTGTCGATCCCGGCATTGTTCGATGCAAAGGTCAGGTCCTTGACCCCGCTGTCGCGCACCGCATCGAGCAGGCGCTCGGGCACGCCGCACAGGCCGAACCCACCGCAGGCGATGAGCAGGCCATCGCTGAGCAGGCCATCGAGCGCGGCGGCGGCATCGGCGTAAAGCTTCTTCGACATCGGGAAATCTCTCCTGCGTTCAGACGCGCTGGTAGCACGGGGGAGGAATTGAAAAGAGCGATTGTTTTTTATCTGATTCGATAAGACTTACTGATCGAATGAAGCGCATCGCCATTTATCACCTGGAAACCCTGCTGTGGATCGCGCGGCTCGGCACGTTCCGCGCGGCCGCCGAACGGCTCAACACCACGCAGCCTGCCATATCCGCGCGCGTCCGCGAAATCGAGGAGCAACTGGGTATTTCGGTGTTTCGTCGCGAAGGGCGCAACATGGTTCTCACCGCGCGGGGGCGGCGCCTGGTGACAGAATGCGAGCCATTATGGGCAGGCTTCGAAAAGGCGCTGCTCACCGCCTCGGGATTCGAAGGCGCGACCGGCACGGTGCGGATCGGCAGCGGTGAAATCGCCGCCGCCTCATGCCTGCCGGGCTTCGTCCAGGCGGTGGAGACCGACTTGCCCGGCGTCACGCTGGAAATCGAGCTCGATCTGACCGCACGCATGCTCCAGCAATTGCTCGGTGGAACGATCGATCTCGGTCTGCTCGCGGGCCCCGTCGCCAGCCCCGGCATCCGCACGTCCGAAATCGGTTCGGTAGGCTTGGTCTGGGTTGCAAGTCGCGCCACGGCCGAGGCAGGCGGCTTTGCCCAGGGGCTGCCGGTCTGGTCGATCCCCAGCCATTCACCGTTGCACGGCGTGATGCTGGAATCGCTTGCCGAACATGGCATTTCGCCGCGCTCTATCGGCACCTGCAACAATGTGCGCACACTCATCGACATCGTTGGCGGCGGCAGCGGGGCAGCGGTTCTGCCCGAACCAATGGTTCGGGGCCTGCTGACATCAGGGGCGCTTGCCGAAATACTGCCGCGCCCCGCGCGCACGATCCGCTTCGAAGCCGCCATCCGCAGTACCGAAAGTGATCCGGTGGTGTTGGAGCTGTTCCGCCGTGCAGGCGAACTTCGGGTAGATGGATAGACCATCGGCCCGGTGCTACCGCCCCTGCATATCCCGCGCTTCAGTCGGAATATGCACCACCAGCCCATCGATCGCATCGGTCAGTTCGATCTGGCAGGACAGGCGGCTGGTGCGCGTCACGCCAGCGGCAAGGTCAAGCATGTCTTCCTCGTCGTCGACCGCGGCGGGCAGCTTTCCGAACCAGTCGGGGGCGATCACCACGTGGCAAGTGGAGCAGGCCATCTGGCCTTCGCAAGTGCCTTCCAATGGCATGCCCTTGGCTTGGCCCAGTTCGAGCAGGCGCGTCCCCGCCTCGCCTTCAGCGGCAATCTTATCGCCCTGTGGAGTTACGAAGGTGACGCGGACCATGGCTACAAGACTCCCTGAACCCTCGCCGCGGCATGGATTGCCGCTGCGGCCTCGATCAGCTCCTGTTCCCGTGTATAGCGTCCGAACCCAAGCCGGATCGCGGTTTTGCTATCCCTGTCCGAAAGTCCCAGTGCGCGCAAGACATGGCTTGGCCTGCCCGACCCGCTGGCACAGGCCGAACCTGCAGAAAACGCCACACTGCGGCATTCCGACAACAGCCGCCCGACATCCAGCCCCTCTAGCCGTATGTTGAGATTTCCGCGCCAGCGCGCGGTTGCGCTACCGTTCAGTGTCCAGTCCGCAAACAGCGACCGCGCCAACGTCCACAGTGTTTCCACATGCTCCGCATCGCTTTTGCCCAGACTTGTGCACAGTGCGGCTGCCGCGCCGAACCCGGCGCAGAGTGCAGGGCTGAGCGTGCCCGAACGCAAGCCGCCCTCCTGCCCGCCGCCGTGGATCAGTGGCACAATCTCAACCCCGTCCCGCACCCACAGCGCACCTATGCCCTTGGGCCCATGAAGCTTATGCGATGACACCGCGATCAGATCAGCCGCGTCGGGTGCGGCGAGCTTGCCCGCACCCTGCACCGCATCGCACAGGAACAGTGCGCCCATCGCCCGCGCCCGCGCCGCGAGCGCCTCGACCGGCTGGACCGTGCCTATCTCGTTGTTCACCTGCATCACCGCGAGCAGCCCGGTGCCATCGGGGATAGCCACCTCCGGATCGACCAGCCCATCGCCATCCACCGGCAATGACACCATGCCCGGATCGACGAACTTCGCGGTATCCAGCACCGCCGCATGTTCGATGGCGGACACCGCCAGCCGCTTCCGGCTGGACCCGATGATCGCCAGATTGAGCGCCTCGGTCGCCCCGGACGTGAAAACCACGCGACCGCCCGGCGGCAACAGCGCTGCCACTTGCTCCCGCGCCACCTCCACCGCCGCCGCTGCAGCGCGGCCAAAACGGTGCGGGCTGTGAGGATTCGCAAACCCGGCAACATCCGGCCCGGCCAGCCAGGGCATCATCGCCTCGCGCGCTTCGGGTGCCAGTGGCGTCGTCGCCTGATAATCGAGGTAGATCACCCCCGGATCTCCCGCCACACGTCCACGAACCGCGCGATCTCTGCCTCGGTCGTCTCGCGTCCGATCGACACGCGGATGACCTCGCCAAGACCTTCGACACCCATCGCCGTCAGCACATGACTGGCCTTCAAGGAACCCGAAGAACAGGCACTTCCTGCCGATACCGCAATTCCTGCCCCGTCGAAGCGGATCAATTGCGCCGCACTCGATTTGCCGCGCATGCGATAGGCCCCGATCGTCGGGCTTCGCGGCGACTGGGCCGCAATAACTTCCGCGCCCAGATCAAGCAGCTGACTCTCCAGCGATTCCCGCAAACCTGAAGCGCACTTGAGCCATTGATTCCCTGCCTCCAGCGCCGCGGCCATGCCCAGCACCAATGGCAGTGGCTCGGTCCCGGCGCGATACCCGCGCTCCTGCCCGCCACCGGGATGCAGCAGGCCGTACTCGCGCACCAGCAGAGCCCCGATTCCTACCGGCCCGCCGAACTTGTGCGCCGATAGCGCGATCATGTCGGCATCCGGCAGCGCCAGCTTGCCCGCGCCCTGCGCCGCATCGACCAGAAGCTGCGACCTGTGGGCCTTTGCCAACGCCGCGATCGGCGCCAGATCCTGCACCACGCCGGTCTCGCTGTTGACCTGCTGGATCGCAACCAGTGCCGGGCCGCTCATCGCAAGCTCATGGTCCAGCTCGGAAACCTTCACCAGCCCGTCTGCACCCACGCCCAGCCGCATTGCCTCGGGCGCGAGCCGCAACACGGCCTCGTGTTCGACCGCGCTGGCGATGAACCGCAAATGCTTGCCCGGCGACGCATTTCTGGTGGCGATTGCCAAAGCCTCGCTTGCCCCGCTGGTGAAGATCACTTCGCCGCTCCAGCCGAGCGTCGCCTTGATCCGCGCGCGCGCTTCCTCGAGCGCCGCGCGCGCCGCACGGCCTGCCTTGTGCGGGCTGGAAGGATTGGCCCAGATGCGAAAACCCTCTTCCATCGCGGCAAGCGCCTGCGGCAGGATCGGCGTGGTCGCAGCGTGGTCAAGATAGATCGGCAAGGCAAATCCCGGAAAAGTTGCTTTCGTGAGGGTGGTTTCTATATAGCCCTTTGACCAATTCCCAGCCCCGGCAGTGCTCGCCGTCGCGGCCAGAACACAGGCAACCAGGACAGGCAATGCCCTCAGTCATTTTCCCCGGCCCCGAAGGCCGTCTCGAAGGCCGCTTCCAACCCGCATCGCGCCCGCGCGCTCCGGTGGCGATGATCCTCCATCCGCACCCCCAGGCGGGCGGCACGATGAACGATCGCATCACGCAGGCGATGTACAAGACCTTCGTCGCGCGCGGCTTTGCTACGCTGCGCTTCAATTTCCGTGGCGTTGGCCGCAGCCAGGGCAGTTTCGACAACGGCATCGGCGAACTGTCCGATGCCGCTGCCGCGCTCGACTGGGTCCAGTCGATCCACCCCGAAGCCAGCACCACCTGGATCGCGGGCTATTCGTTCGGTGCGCTGATCGGCATGCAGTTGCTGATGCGCCGGCCGGAAATCCGCGGCTTCATTTCGGTCGCGCCGCCTGCAAACATGTACGATTTCAGCTTCCTCGCGCCGTGCCCCGCCTCGGGCATTATCGTGCAGGGCACAGCTGACACGGTCGTCACCCCCAATGCGGTGCAGAAGCTGGTCGACAAGCTGCGCACCCAGAAGCACATCACCATCCATCACGACGAAGTGCCCCGCGCCAATCACTTCTTCGAAAACGAGATGGACGACATGATGCGCGCGGTCGATAACTACCTCGACATGCGCCTCTCGCCGGACTGCCCGATCCGCTGATCGGCGGCAACGCGAACCAAAAACCCCCGCCCTTCCCGGCGGGGGTTTTTGCTTGTCACAAGATGAAATGGTCGCCCGCCGCGCGGACAGTCACATCCGCGATCGAGACGCCCCAAGGCTGGTCGATCGCGTGGATGATCGCATCGGCGATGTGTTCGGGCGCGAGGCTGGCGTAGTCCATGTTCGCGGGATCGAGCCGTTCCGCCGGAAAGGTGCCTTCCGCCATCTGGCCCGACATTGCCATGAACTCGTCGGTGTTCTGGCCAAGGATCCCAACGGCGGCCCCCATGTTGACGATCGTGCCGGACAGGCCCGTGCTCGGCACGCCGGTCGGCTTGATCGTGGTAACCTTGATCCGGCCCCGGCTTTCGACGCGCAGCGATTCCGAAAGGAAATTCACCGCAGCCTTCGACGCGCCATAGACCGCCGCGCCAACCACGGGGAAATTGCCGTAGATCGACGAGAGGTTGACGATCTGCCCGCGCCCGGCCGCCATCATCGGATCGAACGCCGCGACCATGCCGTTGAGCACGCCCTTGATGTTGATGTCGATGCAGCGCTCCCACGCGGGGTAAGCCACCTCGTGATCGGCAATGAACGCAAGCGGCATGATTCCGGCGTTGTTGATCATCACGTCGACCGCGCCGAAAGCCTCGATTGCCATGGCGACGAGCGCCTTGGCAGCGGCAAGGTTGGTAACGTCTACCTCGACCGCCTGGGCCTTGCCGCCATCCCGCACGATCGCATCGACGACGGCCTGGGCCGCCGCGAGGTTGATATCCCCGCACGTCACGCTGGCCCCAAGCGCCGCTGCCTTCCTGGCGACCAGGCTGCCGAAGCCCCCGCCCGCGCCTGTGATGACGATCGATTTGCCCGCGATATGGTTGGTCATGGTCTCTCCCGGATCAAAGTGCCGTTGGCATCGCGTCGATCAGAATGGTCTTCATCTCGAGGTAAGGGAAGAGCCCTTCGGGCCCGCCCTCGCGCCCGATGCCCGATTGCTTGAACCCGCCGAAGGGCAGGCCGAAGTCCATGCGCAAGCCGTTCTGGCCGAAGCCGCCGGTGCGAATGCGGCGCGCGATGCGATAGGCTGCGTCCGCGTCGGTGGTCAGCACCGAACCGTTGAGACCATAGGCGCTGGCGTTGGCGGTGCGGATCGCGTCTTCCTCGTCCTCGACCGGAATCAGACTGAGGACCGGGCCGAAGATTTCCTCCTGCGCGATGCGGCTGTCGTTCCGCACGTTGGCGAACAGCGTCGGTTCGATGAAATAGCCCTGGTTCATGTGGGCCGGGCGCCCGCCGCCAGTGACGAGGTCTGCGGTGCGCTTGCCTTCCTCGATATACATCTCGATGCGTTCGAGCTGGCGCTTCATCGCCACCGGGCCGAGCTGGGTCTCCGGATCATCCGAGTGGCCGATGCGGACCTGCGTCATTTCCGCCGCAATTGCCTCGGCCAGTTCGTCATGGCGATGGCGCGGCACGATAACGCGGCTGAGCATGGCGCAGACCTGCCCCGACATCATCGTGATCGTGCCGGTGAGCATCTTGGCCGCCGCCTCGATCGGGAAGTCGTCGCGAATGATCGCAGCCGACTTCCCGCCAAGCTCGAGCGTACAACGCGCCATGCGACCGCCGCAGACCGAGGCTATGCGCTTGCCGGCAACAGTCGAGCCAGTGAACGAGACCTTGTCGACGCCTTCGTTGCAGACGAGGTGGTCGCTTGCCTCGCGATGGCCGGTGACGAGACCGACAACGCCTGCCGGAATCCCCGCAGCCTCCGCCGCTTCGGCAATGATGTAGGCTTCCAGCGGCGTTTCGGGCGAAGGCTTCATGATCACGGTGCAACCGGTCAACAGCGCGTAAGCGACCTTGTTCGCCATGATCCCGAACGGCCCGTTCCATGGTGCGATTGCTGCGACGACGCCGACAGGCTCGTAGGCGATCAGCGCGGCTTCCGCGGCATGGCTTGGGCGACGTTCGACGAATTCGAACTGTTCGGCAAACCCCGCGATCTGCGCCAGCGCCATCACGCTGCCGCCGTGCATCGGCCCCGCAAACGAGGCAAGCCCCCCCATCTGCGCGGTCCAGGCCTTTGCCAGCTCGGGCACGCGCGTTTCGAGATGCGCGACCATGCGGCGGAAGGCCGCGATGCGCTCGGCCGGCGGCGTCGTGGGCCAAGGGCCGTTATCGAATGCCTCGCGCGCAGCGGCGACAGCGGCGTCCATGTCGGCCTCGTCTGCCTCTGCCACGCGGCCGACGACCTGTTCGGTGTTGGGCGAGACCAGCTCGATCGTGCGACCGGAATGCGCCGGGACCCAGCGTCCGCCGATATAGAGCTTGTCGGGATGTGCGACGTTCACGCCTTCGGGTGTCATCTCGGGATTTCCTCTCACATCGGCGCGAGCGCGCATTCGACACGCTCGATCAGGCCATCGTTGATCTTGTAAAAAATGAATTGCCGCATCTCCTGCACTTCTCCGACCGAAATCGGGAAGAAGCCATGGAGCCCCTGCGCGTCGAGCGCCTCGCGGGTCAGGTCCTTGACGCCTTCGACACGGATGATTGCGTCGATCGCGGTAAGGGTATCGGAGGCGGCGAAGTTCAGCACGCGTACGCTTTCCTTCACGTGATCGTGAAGGAAGGCATAGAAATCCTTGAGAGCCTGGCGCGAGCGGATTTCGACGCCGAAAAATGTCATCAGCGGCGGATCGACATAGAAATCGGCAACCGCGTCATAATCCCTGGCGTTGAAGGCTTCGACATAGCGATCGTAGTCGGCACGGGTCAGCATGGTTCAATCTTTCTTCTGCCAATGCCGCCCCGTGACCGGGTTGGGATAGTGGAAAGGCGGCACAAAGACTTGCGGGTAGGAGCCGTAGTCAACGCTTTGCGGCTCGTCCGGCGCAAACTCGGGCAGTTCCGTGCCCATCGGAATCGCCCCTTGCGCCAGACCCCTGGACCGGTCGGCATAATGGGTCACGAAGCAGTGCAGCTTCGCGATCTTCCACACACCGTCTTCGCGCAAGTAAGCGTTTTCGTAGGTTGCCTCGCCAACCATGTCGACGGCACCGGCAATCGTCACTTCCATGATGGCGCGCCAGCGTCCCCACGCACGGTCGCCATCAAGGGTTATCAGCGGCTGCAGCTGCATGTGATTGAACAGGCTGCCCTCCTTTAGCGAAGGCAGGCATTTCAGGTAAGCGCGTATGCGCTCCTGCCCGCGGTAAAGTCCGCGCGCGGCGATCTCCAGCGTTGCATCGCGGGCGAACAGATCGGCGGCGTCGTCCCACTGCGATTTGTCGACGTAATAGCCATAGGCCGTCTGCAGCCGGACAATGGCGCGCTCGTCTTCGATACGCGCGATGCGTTGCTCAAGCGTCAGCAGTTCGGTCACCACCATCTCCCTCCGCGTCGCTGCATCATCGGCACGACGATATCATTTGTTAGAATAGTGCCAGCATTCCCCGCAAAAGAAAAGGGGCAGCCGTGATGGCTGCCCCCTGATTTTTCCGTCGCCGAGCTGGCGATGACGGATCAGAACTTCTTCTTGACGGTCAGCGCCCATTCGCGCGGACGTCCGGGGTTCCCGAGAACGCTGCCTGCCAGCGTGCTCAGGTCGAACTTCGAGGAGAAGTAATACTTGTCGAACAGGTTGGTCACCTCGAGCGAAATGTCGACGTCACGGTCGGCATTGCGCCACGTCAGGCGAGCATTGGCGATCGTGTAACCTGGCACCTGGCCGAAGATTTCCGAAGCGCTGCCTGCCGCCGGACGAAGCACGTTGCCCGGCAGACGGTTCTGGCGGTTGACGTCGATGCGCGGCGTGAGCGAGCCCGACGTTCCGAGATCGGCCTCATACTGCATGCCGAAGTTCCACTGCCAGCCCTGCGCGGGATCGTTTAGCGCGGTCTTGATGGCCTGGTCCGAAGAGCAGACACCGGCAGGCAGCGTGGTGTTACCCACGACTTGCGGATCCACGCAGTCATAGACGTACTTGAGGTACGATGCTGAAGCGTCGATCGTCAGGCCGGCAACGGGCTGGATGAATGCTTCGAACTCGACACCCTTGATGGTCGCGTCGCCGGCATTCTGCGGCAGGGCGCAGGGGCCGGGACCGCCGAACTGCGGGCAGCTCAGCAGCGTCAGCTGTGCGTCCTTCAGCTTGTTGTAGAAGGCGCTGACGTTGAAGCGCAGCTTGCGGTCGAACAGATCGGTCTTGATGCCCAGTTCGTAGCTGGTGACTTCTTCAGGGTTGAACTCGCGAGCCTGCGCCGCGTTGAACGGACGCGGACCGACGCCGCCCGCCTTGTAGCCCGTGCCGGTGGTCGCATAGACCAGCACTTCGGGCGAGAAGCGGTAATCGACGGTGAAGCGATAGTCCCAGCGGCTGCCGCGGAAGCTGGCCGTCCGGCCCGAGAGCGAGGTGACCGTTTCGGTCAGATCGCCGTTGCCGTTCGAGTCGAACTTGTCCGGACCCGAGTAACCGATGCCATAGACGGCACCCACACCATCGACGAACGGATTGATCGTCCGGCCATCGAGATTGTAGCGGTAGTAGGTGTAGTCCTTGCTGTCCTTGGTGTAGCGGAAGCCACCCGTCAGAGTCAGCGCTTCTGTCGCCTTGAAGATGGCGGTGCCGAAGATGGCCTTCGACTTGGTGCGGACAGGATCGTTGCCGATGAACTGCAGCGGGAAGATCGGGCAGGTCTCCGTGGGAAGCCCGCCGATAAGCCCGCAGACGAAACCAGGCACACCGATCGAAACGTAGCGGATATCCTGCAACGTGTAATAGGTGGTCTGCTCGTCCGAGTAGTAGCCGCCCAGCGTCACCTGAAGCTGGTCGGAAACCTCGGCGTTGATGCGGAATTCCTGGCTCCAGAACCAGTGCGACAGGTTGTTGTTGCCGATCTGCGTGCGCGCGGGCGAAAGGTCACCGTCGATGGTGAAGCTGTTGTCCCATTCGCGGTAGGCGGTGATCGACTGCAGCTGGATAGAATCGTTGAGCTTGAAGTCGATGTTGCCCGAAACGCCCCAGCCTTCGTATTCGTTCTTCTGCTGGCCGTTGACCGTACCAAGCGGCAGGCCGTTGAGCGGCGGGATCAGGCCGGCAATGTACGGGCCGCCGGGCTGGGCAAAGGTGGTGTAGTTGCAGAACTTGCCGCAGATGAAGCGGTTGTCGAACGGAATGCCGTTGACCGTCTGCGTGTTGGGGTTGGCATTGCTGGCGTTGAGCAGAACTTCAGCGCTGCTGTTGCGGCTGTCCTTGTTGTAGTCGGCTGAAATGCTGATATCGAGCGCTTCGCTGGGGTTGAAGCGGACGATCGCCTTCAGCGCCTTGTAGCCGACGTCACCCTGCTTGTAGAGATCGCACTTGGCTCCGCCCGCAAGCGCCGGAACGCCGCTGGCCGGGAACGCGCAGCCATAGTCGATCACGTCGACATAGCCGCCCTGATCCGCAAAAGTGCCCGAAAGGCGGGCAAACAGGTTCTCGGCAAGCTTGAAATCGGCGCTGGCGCGCAGATTGATGCGATTGCGGCTGCCGTATGTGGCCGAGACGTAGCCGCCTTCACCCATGGGCTTGCGCGAAACGAATTTGATTGCGCCGCCTTCCGAGTTGCGTCCGGTCAGGGTTCCCTGCGGACCGCGCAGCACTTCGACGCGCTCGACATCGAGCAGATCGAAGTTTGCACCGGTCAGACGCGGATAATAGACGTCGTCGATGTAGAGACCGACGCCGGGTTCGAGCGCGGGGTTGAAGTCACCCTGGCCCAGACCGCGGATGCTGGCCGAAATCGAGTTGCCGAAAGCGGAGGCCGCCGGACGCAGCACGACGCTGGGCGCCGCCTTGGTGACATCTGCGAGATTGGTGGCGCTGCGCGATTCGATCAGCGCGGCATCGACCGCGGTGATGGCGATCGGCGTATCCTGAAGCTTCTGCTCGCGGAACTGGGCGGTCACCACGATTTCGGCGATCTGGTTCGCGTCCGGATCTGCCTGTGGCTGTGCTTGCTGTGCAACAGCAGTTTCCGAAAGCGCCATTGTCATGGCACCCAAACTGCCAGCAACCAGCAGACGCACGAGTGACGTGGTACGGTTGGCCATTGCCATATCCCCTCTCCTGTTTGGTCCTCTTCGGGACCGTCCTGATGTTTGTTAGTAAGGCATACTAAATTCGACTTGGCAAGCCTAACATTTGCGACGGTAATGCTCCAAGCAACATGATGCAGAAAGTCCACAGACCTCTTGCTCAAGGGCAGGAACGCGGCAATAGATGCGCGCCATGAACGCGACATCGCACCTCCGGCCGAATGATGCCCCTGCCGTTGAAGGCGTGGCCATCGACGGCGACGTTGCCATGCTGGTCGACCTGCTCAAACTTGCCACTTTCATCGGCGGTCCGATGCGCGAAGGTGTGGCTGATCCGATGGGCATCACCGCGACCGACCTGCGCATCGTGCTGGCGCTCGGCGGCGAAGGCGAGCTTGCCGGGCACGAGCTGTCCGAGATCATGGGCGTGGCGCCGATGAACGTGAGCCGCGCGATCACCGGCCTTGCCCAGCGTGGCCTGATTGAACCCGGCCTCGATCGATCGAACCGCAGGCGCAAGCCGGTGCGGCTGACGGCCGAAGGCGAACGGCTGTTCTCGGATACGATCCCGGCAATGGCGAAAGTCGGAGCGGATCTGTTCAAGGGCGTATCGCAGCGCGACCGTGAAGCGTTCCGTCGCGTCGCCGCGGCCGTGCTCGCCCGCATCGGGCGCTGGAGCGTCTGAGGCTTCGCAAGAACGTGCACCGGCGGACTTACCCGATCAGGGCCACTTCTTCTGTAGCGCGGTGAAATCGCCCACAGCAAACGCCTTGGCCAGCACCGGATGGGCGAAGCTCATCGCCACTTCCTGGCGATGCGGCCAGGTCTGGCGCACATCGGTTTCAGGCAGAAGACGATCAGGCCCGATCGGATTTTCGGGGAAGCAGGCCGCGGCAGGCTGGAGATGCGCGGTCGTCTTCGACCAGCCGATTTCGTAATCGGCCTGCCACTGCATCATGTAATCGAGGCGCTTGATCTTCCAGACGCCGTCTTCCTTGACGTAGTCGTTCTCGTAGATGCCGCTTTCCCAGAACTGCTGGGGCACGCCCTCGGGCTTTTCCGCCAGTACGTCGTCATGCCAGCCGCCTGCGAGAATGCCCCGGAAACGCCCCTTTGCGGTCTGCCCATCGGGCGCGATGGTGATCACATCCTGCAGCTGGAAGTGATCGAGCAGAAGCCCGTGGACCGGGCCGCGACGGCCACCGGTGAACAGGTTCTGGAACCACGTGCCATAAAGCCGCATCACCCCTTCGTAGCCGACGTATTCGCCCGAAAGGAACACGACCGCGCCATCCCTGGCGAAGAGCCCGGCCACTTCCTCGGGCCGGTTGTAGTCGATGTAGTAGCCATAGGCCCATTGCAGGCGACGGATGGCGTTGAGATCCTCAAGCTCGGTCACGCGGGCTTCAAGGGCGGCAAGGCGCGTAGCGACATCGGTCATGTTCGACTCTCCCAAGTCGGTGTCTTTGTGGCTGACACTAACAATTGATATGAATTAAGCCAGCAAAAAATGGGCCTGTCAGGGCACCTTGCGCAGGTCCTCCGGCGCGCTAGTCTGCGCGATGGACGGGCACGGAAGGATGGCTGGCGATGTGCGATGAAATGACCGAGGCCGAGAACGCCGCGTGGATGCGGACCCAGGGACTGAACCGCCGGGAATTTGCCGGAATGGGCGCAGGCGTGGCGGCGCTTTCCGTCCTGCCCGG
This sequence comes from Novosphingobium sp. HNCC26DJ243, assembly GCF_057180545.1. Lineage (NCBI taxonomy): Bacteria > Pseudomonadati > Pseudomonadota > Alphaproteobacteria > Sphingomonadales > Sphingomonadaceae > Novosphingobium > Novosphingobium sp. HNCC26DJ243. Next base: position 1,253,554 of record NZ_JBXUGN010000001.1, read on the forward strand.
ATGCACCACGGCCAAGGACATGAGCGCGGCCACGGCCAGCCGGATGGTGACGATCGACACGCCAAACGGCAAGGCCGATGCTTTCTTCGTCCATCCCGCAAAGGGCAAGCACCCCGCCGTGATCATGTGGCCCGACATTGCAGGCCTGCGCGATGCCTACATGCAGATGGGTACGCGCATGGCAGCGGCGGGCTATGCCGTGCTGGTGGTGAACCAGTATTACCGGTCGAGCCCCGCGCCGATCCTGAATTCACTGATGGAATGGCGCGCACCGGCGGGTCAGGCCAAGCTCAAGCCGATGATCGCAGCTATTACGCCTGCAGGCACGATTTCCGACGCGGCGGCGTTCGTTGGATGGCTGGACGCGCAGAAGGAAGTCGACACGAAAAAGCGCATCGGCACTTGCGGCTATTGCATGGGCGGGCCGTTCACCGTGCGCACCGCCTTTGCCAACCCGGCGCGAATCGGCGCGGCAGCATCGTTCCACGGTGGCGGCCTTGTCGGCACCGATGCGGATGCGCCGAACAAGCTGATTGCCAGCACCAGAGCAGCCTATCTGATCGCTATCGCCCAGAACGATGACGAACGCGCGCCCGACGAAAAGAACGTGCTGCGCGCGGCGGCCGATGCGGCCGGGCGGCCTGCGGAGATCGAGGTCTATCCCGCACAACACGGCTGGTGCACCCTCGACGCGCCAATCTACGACCGCGAGCAGGCGGAAAAAGCCTGGGGCCGGATGCTGGCGCTGTTTGCGGCGAATTTGTGAGGGGTGGGGGCGGCTTTTGCGGTGTTTTGCGCAGAAGCTGCCAGTCCGGAGACGACAACTTTGCGGGCATAAGGTGGACCGCATAAGGATACAGAAATGTTTCGCAAAACCCTCCAAATTGCGTCCCTGTTTTTGACGTTAGGAACCAGCGCCGCATTCGCTGCTCCCACCAACGATCTATTTGAATATTACCCGTTTGCCAAAGATGAATTGACAAAATTCGTCGCATGCAGGGCATTTTATGCTTCTCAGCATTACAATGATCCCGAACCATCTTTGAAAATATCGGAAAAGTCTTCGAATGTATGCAAATTTGAGGCTGACGTTCTTCTTAAAAAAATTCAATCCTCTCCAGATCGATATGCATTTTTGAATCGAATTGACATATTGGTTGCCCGCAAGGTCGATCAAATACGACAGACGGGAATTCCTCAAGGCCCGGGGCCTGTATGGGCTAAATGCGTTACTGAAAAGGTGGATATGAATGAATTCGGAGCAGCAAAATCGCGTGACGCTGTGACTGTTGTCTTCGGCAGTGCGTATGCAGCCTGCCTCCCCGAAGAGCATACACTGTTGGATGTGCTCTCTTTGAGGACTAGCCGCTCTGAGGCTCTGAAAATATTGGAGCGCATGAAGCAAGAAATTGAAGATGGTCTGTATAAAACGCTACAAGCTCAAAGCCGTTAGACAGCGACGCCGACAGTTGCCCATGGTTTGTGGACAGTCCGCTCCCCACCCAAATCGCGCCATAGCGGCTTTTGGAGGCTCATACCAAAACCTGCCGTCACCCCGGGCTTGACCCGGGGTCCCGCTGCCTATTGACCGCCGCCACCAAGAACTTTTGGTGAGAAGAAAAGCGCTGTCGAGGATCAAGTCCGGGACGACGAAGGTTTGATCCAGACGCGATTGAGCCCCTCCCCCTCAAGGGGGAGGCCAGGTGGGGGTGTGCTGCACTGGCGTTGACGCGAGACTTCGCCCCGCTCCCCCACCCCTGCCCCTCCCCGCCGGGGAGGGGTGAAGCGAGAGGTCACGCCCCCCGCAGCATCTCCGCGTTGTCCTCGATCATCTGCCGCACCGAGCGCGCCTTGCGTCCGGTTAGGCTCTCCACATCACCGGTGCACAACTCCAGGAACCCCTCACGAATGGCCGCGCCGAAGGTGACCATGTCGTCGCTGTTCCACGGGATACCGGCGATGGACTGGTCATCGACCGGACGGCGCGGGATGCCCATGGCGTCGAACATGGCGTATTGGGCGTCGTCGTCGAGCGAGACGTATTCGAGCGGTTTGCCGGTCACTTCCGCCATCAGCGCAGTCACTTCGCGGAACGTCTGCAACTCCGGTCCGGTGATGTTATAGGTGCGGTTCTCGTGGCCCTCGCCGGTCAGCACGGCGACGGCGCTTTCTATGCAGTCGTCGCGCCAGACCATGGCCTCGCGGCCCTCGCCGGCGTTGGAGAACCACTTGCCGGTCTGCATCACGCCGGGGCCGGCCATGAGGATCATGGCGTCGGCATAGTGCGCGTCGCGCAGCATCGTCCACGCGCAGCCGCTGGCCTTCATCAGCGCTTCGGTCTCGATGTGATCGTGGCGGACCTCGGCAGGATTGGCGGGATCGTCGATGCCGATGAAGCTGGTGTAGATGATGTGCGCCACACCAGCAGCGGCGGCGGCATCGATTGCGGCCTTGTGCTGCTCCACGCGCGCGCCGACACGGGTGCCGGAGATGAGCAGCATCCGCTCAGCCCCCTGCACCGCTGCTGCCAGCGTTTCGGGCTTGTCGAAATCGCCGTAGCGCACGTCGCAGCCCTGCGCGGCACGGTTTGCGAGCTTTTCCGGCTTGCGCGTGATCAGGATCAGGTCGGCGGCGCGCCCTTGCGCAATCAGGCGATCGGTGACGCCGCGGCCATAGTTGCCCGAAGCACCGGTGATGACGATCCTGCCCATATCAGAGCGCGTCCAGCTGGGCTTGCGGCACCCACCAGCCGTGGACCTGTGGGCGCAGGCGCGTGGGAATGACGACCTTGGCAACCGCGCCGGCGGCGATGTTGCCGGCATCGACCACCCAAGCCTCATGGAGGAACTGGTTGTCGCCGATTTGCTGGTCCACGATGAACACCAGCCAGCCGTCCTTGGCGGGATCGGTGGCGGGGACGTGCACCGGCTCGTTGAACCCGGTCATCGGCGGCAGGGCGAGTGCGTTCGTCACCTGCGGCGCTGGCGTATCCATCCCGTCCAGCCGCAGAAGCATGTTGAAGCTGACGCCGACCGGCCCTGCGAACAGCGGCGGCCCTTGCAGCTGCGGGTTCATCGAGAGCATGAAGCCGGTCTTGTAGGGGCGGCCCTGCAGCTTGGCCGGGATCACCGGGAAATCGCCGGGAGGGCCGATGATCGTTTCAACCACTTCACCGCCATCGGCCCTGGGATCGACCGTCCAGCGGGTGAGCGCGCCGACCACGTCCTGCGGGCCCATGTGGATGCCCGAAGGCTCGCGGATAAAGGCGAAAGCGTTGGTGTTGTTGAGGCAGGCGTCGAAGTGGAGCATGCCGTCGGCATCCTCCCACGCGTTCATCATGTGGTACGAATGGCAGCCCTTGGGGCCCTTGAACCACCTGATTTCCGAAACATCGCCATAGCGCGGCATGACGCCGAGCCAGGAATCGAGTTCGGGCTGGTGATGCCAGTGTTCGCCGCCCGCCTTGAGCCGGTCGAGGTCCGAAGTGGTCGGGTAGATCGGGAACAGCGCATAGTTTTCGCTGATCGTGAAATCGTGCATCATCGCGCAGTAGGGCGCGTCAAACCACTGTTCCGACTTGAGCGTGCCGTCTGGCGCGACCACGCAATAAGCGACCTTGGTCGAGGCTTGGCCATCGGCTTCGTAGCCGTAGAAGAACAGCTCGCCCGTGGCAGCATCAATGCGGACATGCGCGGTCATCGTCTCGCTCTTCAGCGCGCCGCCGAAATCATAGGAGCCGATGGTTTCCAGCGTCCTGGGATCGACGCGATAGGGACGGCCATCTTCCTTGGCCATGAGCAAACGTCCGGCGTGCCAGACCGGCGTGGTGTTGGCCACTGTGCGGTCCGTGCCCTGCACCGAGGGATCATCGGTGAAGGGATTGCGATACTTGCCGAACAGCGCCTTGCCCGCGGCCTTTTCGGCCTTGTAGCGTGCAGTCTCGACGTATTTCTGCACAAAGTCCGCCGTGCCATCGCCGTTGAATGAGAGGCGGCTGACCATGCCGTCTCCCGAAAGGGTGTGGTCGGTTTCGAACATCGGCGCGAAGGCCGGATCGGGCACGGCGCGGTAGAAGCTGCCGCGCACTTCGGCCGGCAGATCGCCCTCGACCTTCAGCCCGTGCAGCTCCGGCTCTTCGCCTACCGGGGCGTTGGCGCCCGTGAAATAGATCGTCTGCGGAAAAGCGCCCATGACCTCAACCTCACCCTATCATTTGTTACTGTTCTTGTAGCGCGTCCCCGCGCAAGATCAAGCCCACCAGAAAGCTGTGGCGCGCATTTCGATACTGACGCGCGGCGGGGCATCGGCAGGGCAGTCGGGCAGGTCGAAAGCGACATGGGGCACGTGGTGGGCACGGGCGGGATCGCTGTCGTTGGTCTTGAACAGGACCGCCTCGTTGATCGTCATGCCCGGATACCAGTGCCAGCGATGGGCGGGATTGTGCGCGACGACCAGACCCTCGAACGACCACTCGGGCTTGCCGGCTTCGTCGAACACCGCGTCGGCCTCGATCAGGTCCTCAGACGCGATGCTGCGTGCATCGCAGAACGCCAGCGGCACGTCCTGCGGCGGCGGCGAGATCGCCCGCCAGACGTTGTAATGGGCGCAGCGCAAAAAGGGCCGCCCCCCGGCACCGCGCGAGGCGAACTGCGCGGCGGTGGGATCGGAAATGTCGATATGCGCAAAGCGCGCGGGCATCGAATTGTTGAGGCTGCCGGCCTTGCCCGACTTCTCCGAGAAACGCAGCAACCCCGGCGCACCGACGTGGACGAAGTCCGCTCCGGTCTGGGCCTGCACGAGATCCTCGATCTCGCGCATGTGCAGCTTTGCCACCTGCTCGCGATCCGCGAAATCGGTGACGGCGCTCTTGTGCGGCACGATCTGGAAGCCTTCGCGGTCAATGGTCGCGCCTGCCACGCGGGCATCGTGCATCGGCATCGGTTGCGGGGCTATGTCCACCTCGTCACGCTCGTGCGCATTGGCATAGTAGCGCGGGCGGGCAAATCTGCGCCCCGAATAGGCAATCAGCGCTTCCATCATGCTCTCCTGTAGCGGCCCGCTTTGGCGCGGGTCCTGCCGGTTCGCCTGGCCTTGCGTGGCACATGCCTTTCGACAGGCTCAGGACGGACGGGCTTCTTGTCTTCATCCACCAAACGAAAAGGCCCGCCGTTTCGGGCGGGCCTTGTCAGTTTCAGCCGGCGGCGAGCTGCTGTTCGAGTTCGCCGAGGACTCGGTAACAGTCGAGCACCTTGGCGACCGAACTGTTGGGTTCGCGGCCCTCGCGGATCGCGGCGATGAATTCGCGGTCCTGAAGTTCGATGCCGTTCATCGAGACGTCCACGTTTGAAACATCGATCGGCTCTTCCTTGCCGTTCACCAGATCGTCGTAACGCGCGATGTAGGTCGCGGTGTCGCCGATATAGCGGAAGAAGGTGCCCAGCGGGCCATCGTTGTTGAACGAGAGCGACAGCGTGCAGATCGCGCCGCTTTCGCTCTTGAGCTGGATCGACATGTCCATGGCGATGCCGAGTTCGGGATGGATCGGGCCCTCGACCGCGTTGGCCTTGACGATCTTGCCAGCCTGATAGGCGAACAGATCGACCGTGTGCGCGGCGTGGTGCCAGAGCAGGTGGTCGGTCCATGACCGCGCCTCGCCCTTGGCGTTCATGTTCTTGCGGCGGAAGAAGTAGGTCTGCACATCCATCTGCTGGATGTTGAATTCACCGCCCACGATCTTGTTGTGCACGTACTGGTGCGAAGGATTGAAGCGGCGGGTGTGGCCGACCATGCAGACCTTGCCGGTTTCTTGGGCCACGCGCAGCACTTCTTGCGAATCCGCCCAACTGTCGGCCAACGGGATTTCGACCTGCACGTGCTTGCCCGCCTTCATGCAGGCGATCGCCTGAGAGGCGTGCATCTGCGTGGGCGTGCACAGGATGACAGCGTCGACATCGTCCCGGGCAAGCGCTTCTTCAAGCTCGGTGCCCGAGTGCTTGGCGCCATACTTTTCAGCGACGGCCGCGGCCTGATCGGCGCGACGACTGATGATCGAGGTGATTTCGACGCCGTCGATGTTCTTGAGGCCGTCGAGGTGCTTTTCACCGAAGGCTCCCGCCCCGGCCAGTGCAATGCGCATTATGTGTCCTTTCCGCAGAAAAGGACCGGGCGACCGGTGAGGCCGCCCGGCAAGGGTGGATGGGGTTCGTCAGTCCGCCGGCTCGAGCACGATGTGCCCGATCGCGGTGTTGGAGCAGGGAATGTGATAATGGCGGTGAAGCGTGTTGACCTTCTTGCCCAGCGCGCCGCGCATGATCAGCCACATCACCATCTCGATGCCTTCCGAACCGGTCTCGCGCAGGTATTCGATGTGCGGGATGAAGCGGACGGCGTCATCGTCGGCCTCGAGCATGTCGAGGAACCTGTTGTCCCATTCCCGGTTCAGCAGGCCGGCGCGCGGGCCCTGAAGCTGGTGGCTCATGCCGCCGGTGCCCCAGATCTGCACGTTGAGGTCTTCGGGGAAGCTTTCGACCGCGCGGGCAATCGCCTCGCCCAGCGCCCAGCAGCGATTGCCCGATGGGACCGGGTAGGTCACGACGTTGACCGCGAGCGGCACTACCTTGACCGGCCACTTTTCGGGCTGGCCGAACATCATCGAGAGCGGCACGGTAAGACCGTGATCGACGTCCATCTCGTTGATGATGGTCATGTCGAAATCGTCGAGGATCAGGCTCTGCGCAATGTGCCAGGCAAGGTCGGCATGGCCTTCGACGTCGGGCACGGGGCGCGGGCCCCAGCCTTCGTCGGCCGACTTGTAGCTCTCGCCGCAACCGATCGCGAAGGTCGGGATGATGTTCGCGTCGAATGCCGAGGCATGATCGTTATAGACGAGGATGACGACGTCGGGTTTGGTCTCGGCCTCCCACTGCTTCGTCCAGTCGTAGCCGGCGAAGATCGGGCCGAAATAGTCGTCGCGGGTCTTGCCCTGGTCGACGGCTACGCCAAGCAGCGGCACGTGGCTCGATCCCACGCCTGCGGTAATGCGGGCCATGTCAGTAGCCTCCCTTGATGGATCGATTGCCGATGGCCGAGCGTCCGCCGTCCAACATCATCTGGCGGTATTCGGGCCAGGTCATGTCGGTCATCGTGCTGACCGCCTCGGCGAAGGGCAGTCCGTCGGACGAAAACAGCTTCGACAGGAAATAGACGTTGCCGCCAAGGTCCAGCAACTTGTTGTAATCGCGCGCCAGAAGGGCCTGTTTGGCATCTTCCGATATTTTCCACTCGTCGAGATAGGCGCGCTCATCCGCCTTGAACCGGTCACGGTTCTCGGCCTTCATCAGGCTCATCGCGAACTGGTTGATCCAGTAGCCCTTGCGGGCGCGGGCAGCAGTGTAGATCCGCGTGCCCGGGATGTCGTCCAGTTCGGCGAGATACTCATGGATGTTCTGCCTGGGCGTGGCGGGATTGTCGGTCACAGGCCCCTCTCCTTCAGCTTGGCATCGAGGCGCGGGAACACCCGGCGGGCGTTGCCCTCGAAGATTGCGTGGCGTTCGGCGTCCGTGATGTCGAGCGCATCGACGTAACGCTTTGTGTCGTCAAAATAGAAGCCGGTGGTGGGATCGATGCCGCGCACCGCGCCAACCATTTCCGAGCCGAACAGAATGTTCTTGTTCTCGATCACGTCGGCCAGCAGGTCGACGCCCGGCTGGTGATAAACGCAGGTATCGAAATAGACGTTGTTCATCAGGTGACCCGACAGGTCAGGCTTCTTGAGCATGTCGGCCAGCCCGCGATAGCGTCCCCAGTGATAGGGCACCGCGCCGCCGCCGTGCGGAATGATGAAGCGCAAGGTGGGGAAGCGGCTGAACAGGTCACCTTCAAGCAGTTGCATGAACGCGATGGTATCGGCCGCAATATAGTACCCACCGGTCGCGTGCATCGCCGGATTGCACGAACCAGAGACGTGGATCATCGCAGGCACGTCGAGCTCGACCATCTTCTCGTAGAAGGGGAACCAGAATTCGTCTGTGAGCGGCGGATGCTTGAAGTGGCCGCCGCCCGGATCGGGATTGAGATTGCAGCCGATGAAGCCCAGTTCGGTCACGCAGCGCTCAAGCTCGGCGATCGACGAGGTCATGTCGGCTTCGGGCGACTGCGGAAGCATGCAGACGCCGGCGAAGGTTTCGGGATAGAGACCAACGACGCGCGCAATCAGGTCGTTGCAGACCTGCGCCCACTTTACCGCGACCGACTGGTCGCCCACGTGAGGGGCCATGGCGGAGGCGCGCGGGGAGAAGATCGTCATGTCCGCGCCGCGCTCCTTGAGCAGGCGCAACTGGTTGCTTTCGATCGTCTCGCGGATTTCGTCGTCGGAAATCTCGGGATACGGCGGGCATTGGGTGCCGGCCTTGAATGCGGCCTTCTGCTTCTCGCGCCATTCGTCATGCGCCTTCGGCAGCACGGTGTAATGGCCGTGGCAGTCGATGATCATGGTCATGCGACTTCAGTCCTCTCTGGGTGGAAGGGAATGGTCTTTCCGGCTTGTTCGCGCTGACGCTGGACCGTGCCTGCGGTCATCACCGGCTCGATGCCGAGGCCGATGAGCGTCTTGGCGGACTCTTCCATCTCGGCGGCGCGGCGCAAGCCATGGGTGGTCATGCGTTCGACGTTGTATTCGGCCCGCTCGGCCCAGCCCTGCGTTTTCTCGCTGGCATCGAGGGAGGACAGGACTTCGTCGACGACGCCCGCCCTGGTGGCCGCCAGCATCATTTCCGCGGTGAGCGCCTCGATACCCTTGACCATGATCGAACGGATCATCTTGATCGCGCTGGCACGGCCGATTTCAGAGCCGACGATGCGTGTCTTCGCAAAGCCCGCCGCATTGAGCATCGCCTCGGCTTGGGCGGCGTGATCGCCCGATATCAGCAGAGGCACGTTCATGCGCGCAGGGTGTACCGGTGCAAGCACGGCGACATCGACGTAGCGCCCGCCCGCAGCCTCGATCGCGCGAGCAGCGGTGCGCTTGGTGTCGGGGGCAACCGAGTTCATGTCGCACCAGATCGCACCCGGCTTCAGCAGCGCAGCGTAATCCTGCGCGGCGGGCAGCGCGGAATCGGCGGTGACCAGGCTGAGCACGATGTCGGCATCGCAAAGCGCATCTTCGGCGGTGGCGCAGGCGACGACGCCCGCTTCTTCCATGACCATGCGGCGCGCAGGGTTCACGTCGAAAGCCAGCGCAGCCGCTTCCCAGCCGGCGGCCTTGGCAAAGGTGGACCCGGCCTCACCGAAGCCGATCAGGGCGATTGTGCTCTCCATGGGGCGGTGTCCTGCGTCGGCGGGCGGGCCGCCACAAATGCAAACATCGCCTGACCCATAAATTTATGCAAAGCCTTCAGCCGCCACCTCGCGCAGGAGTGCGACGAACGCCGCTTGCGGTGCGGTGGGCCGCCAGCCTTCGCGCGTGGTGATCCCGATGGTGCGGGCGACTGGCACCGGGGTGGGACGGGTGGCAAGAACGCCCGCCTGAAGCTCGACCGCAAGCTGCGCGGGCGAGAGCAGCGTCAGGGCATCGGACCCAAGCAGAAGCTGGCGCACAGTCAGGACCGAGCCGCATTCGATGGCGACATGGGGCGGCTCGGCGCCCGCACTGCGCATCATGTCTTCCCAGTAGTGACGCAGGGGCGTGTCGCGGGCGGGGAGTATCCAGGGGAAGCGGGCGAGCGTGGCACCATCCATCACGCTCGACAGCAGCGGATGGCCGGCGCGCATGACCAGCGCGGGCTGATCCTCGAACACGGGTTCCTGTGCCAGATCATCGAGCGTCACAGCTTCGCGCAACGCGCCCAGCATCATGTCGACCTCGCCATCGCGCAAGGGGCCGGAGAGTTCGGAATGACTGCCTTCGACCACGGCGACATCGACGCCGGGATGACTGCGGGTGAAGCGCAGGATCGTTTCGGGAAGCCAGCGCGCGCGGCTCAACGGCATGGCACCAACGACGATGCGGCCCGCCGCCTTGCCCTGCCAGGCGGCGACTTCGGCAAGGCCGCTGCGCAGTTCGGCCATGGCAAGGCCGAAGCCGCGCGCGCGACGCTCTCCGGCAGGGGTGAGCATGACCGAACGGCCCCGCCGGTCGACCAGCCGCTGGCCCAGTGCAACCGACAGGTCTGCCACGGCGCGGTGGAGAGAGGCCGACGACAGGCCGGTGGCCTCGGCCGCCACGGCATAGCTTCCCGCGCGCGCAAGGGCCAGGAAAGCGCGCAGTTGCGTGCCGGTGACGCGGGGGCTGCCGACTTGCACGATAGCGGCTTCGGCACGTGGGGCGAACAGCAGCGCGGGCTCTGTGGGGGTCATTCCCGATGGACCGCGCTCAAACAGGGTGCAGCCAAGGTCTGCCTCGAGCCGGGCGATCGCCTGCGTCAGCGCGGGCTGGGTCAGGTTTACAGCGCGCGCAGCGCGGGTAACGCTGCCATGGCGCACGGTGGCCGCGAAGGCGGCGATGTGGCGGACATTGATCGCGGCCTGGACCATGAGAGGTGACTTAGCATTTCCTTATGGCGGTGAGCAAACATTGCATTGGTGGCGCGGGCGCGGCGGTCGCATGGACAGCGGCATTCAGTTTCGAGGGAGCCTCAAGCATGTCGGGTATCGTCGTCCAGAACATCGAGCGTGCCGATCCTGCGGTGATCGATGGCCTTGCCGCATGCGGCGTTGCCACCGTGCACGAAGCGCAGGGCCGCACGGGTCTCCTCGCCAGCTACATGCGCCCGATCTATCGCGGCGCGCGCATTGCTGGCTCTGCCGTGACGATCAGCGCGGCTCCGGGCGACAACTGGATGGTCCACGTGGCGATCGAGCAGCTTCAGGCGGGCGATATCATGCTGCTCGCTCCCACCTCGCCTTGCGAGGACGGCTATTTCGGCGACCTTCTGGCCACCAGTGCGCAGGCGCGCGGCTGCCGGGGCCTGGTGATCGACGCGGGCGTGCGCGACGTGCGCGACCTGACCGAGATGAACTTCCCCGTCTGGTCCAAGGCGATCTATGCGCAAGGGACGGTCAAGAACACGCTCGGCAGCGTCAACGTTCCGGTGGTCTGCGCCAATGCGCTGGTCAATCCGGGCGACGTGATCGTCGCCGATGACGATGGCGTCTGCGTGGTCCCGCGCGAAAAGGCTGCCGAGGTGCTGGCTGCTGCACAGGCGCGCGAGGCCAACGAGGGCGAGAAGCGCCAGAAGCTCAGCCAGGGTGTCCTCGGGCTCGACATGTACAAGATGCGCGAACGCCTCGAAAAGGAAGGCCTCAAGTATGTCTGAGACGGGCGTCCCCACCGGCGTTCAGTGCATGTGGATGCGGGGTGGAACGTCCAAGGGCGGTTATTTCCTCAAGGACGATCTGCCCGCCGACAGCGCACAGCGCGATGCGTTTCTGCTCGCCATGATGGGCAGTCCTGATCCCGTCCAGATCGACGGGATGGGTGGCGCCGATCCGCTGACCAGCAAGGTTGCGGTCGTGTCGAAATCGGCGCGCGAGGGGATCGATGTCGATTACCTGTTCCTGCAGGTTTTCGTCGATCAGGCCATCGTCACCGACGCCCAGAACTGCGGCAACATCCTTGCAGGCGTCGGCCCCTTTGCCATCGAGCGCGGGCTGGTGGAAGCGAGCGGCGATGAGACGCGTGTTGCGATCTACATGGAGAATACGGGCCAGGTTGCCGTAGCCACGGTCAGTACGCCGAGCGGCAAGGTGACTTACCAGGGCGATGCGAAAATCGACGGCGTTCCCGGAAGCCATGCCGCGGTTCCGCTGGAATTTCGCGACACGGCAGGGTCTTCGTGCGGGGCATTGCTGCCCACCGGCAACGCGGTGGACGTGGTCAATGGCGTGGCGGTGACGCTGATCGACAACGGCATGCCATGCGTGGTGATGAAGGCCGAGGACGTCGGGATTACCGGCTACGAGGACCGCGACTGGCTGGACAATGCGGCCGATCTGAAGGCCAAGATAGAAGCGATCCGCCTGATCGTCGGGCCGATGATGAACCTCGGCGACGTCAAGGAAAAGTCAGTCCCCAAGATGATGCTCGTCTCCCCGCCCAGACAGGGTGGCGCGGTAACCGTGCGCAGCTTCATCCCCCATCGCGCCCATGCCACGATCGGCGTGCTTGGCGCAGTGAGCGTGGCGACTGCCTGCCTGATCGAAGGCTCGCCAGCTGCCGAAGTGGCGCAGATCCCCGATGGTTCACGCAAGCTGCTGTCGGTCGAGCATCCGACCGGTGAAATGAGCTGCGTGCTGGACGTGGACGACCAGGGCGAAGTCCGCACCGCCGCCCTCCTGCGCACCGCGCGCAAGCTGATGGATGGAGTTGTATTCGCATGACCGACCAGAACCGCATCGTCAGCTGGCATGCCAACCCGTCGAAGCCGCGCTACGTGCCGCCGGCTGGCGCGGTCGATGCGCATTGCCATGTCTTCGGGCCGATGGCCCAGTTCCCGTTTTCGGCCAAGGCCAAGTACCTGCCGCAGGACGCAGGGCCGGATATGCTGTTTGCACTGCGCGATCATCTGGGCTTCGACAGGAATGTAATCGTTCAGGCAAGCTGCCACGGCACTGATAACGGTGCGACGCTTGATGCCATCGCAAAGTCGAACGGAAAGGCGCGCGGCGTGGCCGTGGTCGATCCGGCAATCTCCGAGGCAGAGCTTCATGCACTGCACGAAGGCGGCATCCGCGGCATCCGCTTCAACTTTCTCAAGCGCCTTGTCGACAACGCGCCCAAGGACAAGTTCCTCGAAGTCGCGCAGCGCCTGCCCAAGGGCTGGCACGTTGTGATCTATTTCGAGGCCGAAATTCTCGAGGAACTGCGCCCGTTCATGGACGCCATCCCGGTGCCGCTGGTGATCGACCACATGGGCCGTCCCGATGTGCGCCAAGGGCCGGACGGCGCGGACATGAAAGCCTTCCGCGCTTTCCTGAACAGTCGCGAGGACATCTGGTTCAAGGCCACCTGCCCCGACCGGCTTGACGCGATCAAGGAAGGCGGCGCGGGCGATCCGTGGAACGCCTTTGCCGATGCCGTCGCCCCGCTCGTCGCCGACTATCAGGACCGCGTGCTCTGGGGTACCGACTGGCCGCACCCGAACATGGACACCGAGATTCCCGATGACGGGCATCTGGTCGACATGATCCCGCGCATCGCGCCGACCGAGGAACTGCAGCGCAAGCTGCTCATCGACAATCCGATGCGGCTCTACTGGGCGGATTGATCGCGAAAACTGCGGAAGGTGATCGACCAGCGCCGCTGTTCGACCGGCGTTATCGAGTGCTCCCATTCCCAGCGAGCAGGACCGTCGAGGCCATAGGCAGCGCGGGGCGCAAGCGGCACTGTCCGGCGATCGAACCCGCCATCCGCGCGGCGACGTCGCAGACGCAGGACTTCCGGCGCGCCGAGCGACAGCCCGAGTATCCTGCCATATTGCGGACGGTCGCGATGCCAGCCGATGCCGGCGCCCGGATCGTAGCGGAGCACCAGCGCCTGGACGAGATCGCTGGCCGGAAGGCCCGCCCACTGCGCCATCCGGTCGCGCAGGGGTAGCAACCAATCGGGCATGGTCGGCGCAGGAATCACCCGACCGCGCGTGTAATCGTAGTCGCTGCCGAATGCCGCGAACAACCGGCGGCCTTCCCAGCCCTGATACTGGAACGGCTGGAGCGCGCACGCGTCGATACGGGCTGCGAGAGTGGATTCCTCTGCGGGCTCGATCAGGTCGGGACAGGCGGACAGGCCCGGCACAAGTTGTGGGGCGTCGCCGAACAGGTCTGGCTGCAGCAGGCTCATTGCGGCAATATGGGCACGATGAGACAGTCTGCCACAGAAATCGTCATCGCAACGCCAGGCCAGGGACTGCACGAGATCTCGCGCGAGGTTTGCCGGTGGGTCGAGGCGCAAGGCTTCGTCACGGGGCTGCTTACGGTGTTCTGCCGCCACACGTCAGCCTCGCTTGCGATTCAGGAAAACGCGGCAGACGAGGTGCGCGGCGACGTGGTCCGATGGCTCGACCGGATGGCCCCCGAAAGCGCCGCCTATGCGCACGACGACGAAGGGCCCGATGACATGCCCGCCCACCTCAAGGCGATCCTGACCGGGGTCAGCCTCTCGATCCCGGTGGCCGGCGGGCGAGCGGTTCTGGGCACCTGGCAGGGCATCTACCTGTGCGAGCATCGCGATGCTCCGCACCGGCGACGGATCGCGCTGCATCTTATCGGAGATTGAACCGGTGTTTACCACGGGAGCACGCAGCCTTGCTGCGCTTCCGGACTGTTGCGCGGATGCACGTACATTCGATTGGTTAACGCCGCAGTTGCTTGTGTGCGGAGCAATACGAACCTGCAACCTTACCGAAGTTTGGCCTCCCCAAGGCTAGGACCGGCATCAAGCCGATCGTCCTTCGGGGAGCAATGATGTTCAAGTTCAACATATCAGCCAAGTTCGTTGCAGCCTTCACCCTGCTGCTGGCTGTAATGGGAGGCATGGGGGCCTTTGCGATCTCCGAGATCGGCAAGGTCAATGCCATTGCCGCAGAACAGCGCGATCGTTCGATGCCTGCCGCGGCAGCATTGGGCGATGTTCACGCCTACACTTCGCAGTATCGGCTGAAGCAGGACGAGATGTTCTCGGCACCATCGCCCGAGGCGATGCAGCGCAGCGAGAAGCTGCTCAGAAATGCGCGCGCGGCTATCGAGGGGAGCCTGAGCGACTACGACAAGCTTGCTACTTCGCCCGAACAGAAAGCCGGCGTTACGGCAGTGCGTGCAAACTGGAGCACCTTCATCCAGCAGGATGAACAGATGCAGAAACTGGCGCTGTCCGGAAACTCCGCCGCGGCGCAGGCCCTCCACGATGGCGAAGGACTCGACTTCTTCTATGCGCTGGAGGACTCCATCCTGTCCGCGCTTGAAGCCAACAAGAAGGCATCGGACGCGGTGGCATCGCAGAGCGACGCGATCTACGCCTCGGCTCGCAAGTTCATGATCGGTGCGATCGTCTTCGGGCTTACTGTCGCACTCTGCCTGCTCATCTACCTGATGCGCAACATCGCCAAGCCGCTGACGCGCATGTCGGATCTGGTGGCGCGCCTCATTTCCGGCGATCACGCGGTGGTCGTGCCGGGGACCGGCCGGCAGGACGAACTGGGCAGCCTTGCCCGCGCACTCGACCAGTTCCGTGACGTCTTTGCATCCGATCACGCCCGTGCAGACGCCGAGAAGGCCCGCGCCCGCGAGACGCAAGTGACCATCGATGCGATCGGTGAAGGACTGACGGCCCTGGCCGAGGGCAATCTCACGCACCGTGTGGCCGAGAACGGCAGCGGCGCTCTGGCCAAGCTACACGTCGATTACAACGCCGCCGTGGCCGAACTCGAACGCGTGCTCGCCAAGATTGCGGACGGTTGCCACACCATCAAGCTCGGCACCGACGAGATCGCCAGCGCTGCCACCGATCTTTCGCTGCGCACCGAACAGCAGGCCAATTCTCTGGCCGAAACTTCGCGCACGCTCAACGAGTTCACCTCCTCGGTGAAGACCACAGCCGAAAATGCCAAGCAGACAAGCTCGCGGCTTACCGTTGCGCGCAATACTGCCGAGACCGTGGGCGATACCGCCGATCGGGCGGTCGCCGCCATGCGCAGCATAGAGAGCAGCTCGCGTCAGATGGCCGAGATCGTCAACGTGATCGATGGCATCGCCTTCCAGACCAATCTGCTGGCGCTCAACGCCGGGGTCGAGGCGGCGCGCGCCGGTGACGCGGGGAAGGGCTTTGCCGTCGTTGCCACCGAAGTGCGGGCGCTGGCACAGCGGTCTTCCGATGCGGCCAAGTCGATCCGCGAACTGATCGGCAAGAGCACGGACGAGGTCAGCAGTGGCGTGTCGCTGGTGGAATCGAGCGGCGATGCCTTGCGCCAGATCGTGGCCGAAGTGAGCGCCGTGTCCGCGCTGGTCGAGGAAATCGCAGATGCAGCGGGCCAGCAGGCCTCCGGCATCGCGGACATCTCCTCCATGGTCGGGTCGATGGATGCATTTACCCAGCAGAACGCGGCGATGGTGGAGGAAAGCTCTGCCGGTACGCGCAATCTCGCGACCGAGACCGTGTCGCTGGTCGATCAACTTGGACGCTTCCGGTTGGGGTCGACGGGCCTTCCCGCGCCGCTTGCAGCGCCGGTCCGCCAAATGCCCGAACCTTTGGAGCCCGCTTCAAGGCCAGTTGCCTCGCAGTTTGAACCAAGGTTCGAGACCCGCCCTGCGCCGCGACCGCTACCGGTCCATGGCAATGCCGCGCTCGCGCCCGAGGACGACTGGTCCGAGTTCTGAAACCCTGCTCGCAACGTTCCCCCCGAAAACGCAAAAATCACCCATCGCAAGGATTGACGCCATGAAACTGACTGCAAAGTTCGCCCTCGGCCTGACCGCTCTGGCCATTACGACGAGCACTGCGTTCGCCCAATCGGCCGATTGGCAGCGCCAGGTATCGCGGATCATCGCCTCCAAGCAGACCTACCCGCGCTCGGCCCAGATGCGTGGCGAGGAAGGCACGGCGCGGGTCAAGGTCTTCGTCGGCGCCGGCGGCTCCATCGAGCGCACCGAACTGGTCGCGCCGTCGGGTTCGACCGTGCTCGACAAGGAAGCGCTGGCCATGCCGACGCGTGCAGGATCTGTCCCGCCGCCGCCGGGCGGTGCCACCGCTATCGTCGTGCCGGTGACCTGGAAACTGCTCTGAACTGATTTCTTACCCCCCGTCGGCTCCTCTCCCTTGCCGGCGACACGAATGGGGCGGCCCCTTGATCGGGACCGCCCCCTTTTTGTCTTAGCGGACCACCTCGCCACCCTTCATCACGTGAGCGACGCTTTCGAGGGCGGTGATATCGGCCAGCGGATCGCCGGACACCGCGATCAAGTCGGCATAGTGGCCGGGCGAGAGCGCGCCGACGTCCTTGCTCTTTCCGAGAAGTTCGGCGCTGACGGTAGTGGCAGACTGGATCGCCTGCATCGGGGTCATGCCGTAGCGCACCATGTATTTGAACTGGCGCGCATTGAGCCCATGCGGGAAAACGCCAGCATCGGTGCCGTAGCTCAGGCGTACGCCGGCCTTGACCGCCTTGCGGAAGCCCTGCCGCTGTGCCTCGGTCGTCTCATCGTTCTTGCGCAGCATGTCAGCGGGCCAGCCATCGCGTTTCCCGACATCGGCGATGAAGTCCCCGTTGTAGATGTCCATATCCAGCCACACGCCCTTGGCCTTGGCGAGCGCGATGCCTTCATCATCGATCAGGCTGGCATGTTCGATAGCGCGCACGCCTGCATTGATCGCCTGCCGGATGCCCGCCGCGCCGTGGGCGTGGGCGGTGACCCATGATCCGCGCTGTCCGGCGACTTCGACCGCGGCCCTGATCATATCGGGCGTCAGTTCGATCTGGCCGGGCTCGGTGCCCTGTGCAAGCACCGCTCCGGTCGCGATGAGCTTGATCGAATCCGCGCCGTTCTGGAACAGGGCATTGACCTTGCGCGTGGTGTCCTCCGCATTGGTGACGACGCCTGCGCGCATGTCCGCGGGTACGGCCACATCAGGCGCGAAGCCGGTGACCTCACCCCCACCCCCGGGGATGGTGACATAGGCTCCGACTGCGCTGACGCGCGGGCCGATCACGTCGCCGCGCTCGATCGCGTTGCGCAATTCGACATCGGCATATGCGCGGAACGAACCGACATCGTGGACCGTGGTGAAACCCGCCATCAGCGTCCTGCGGGCGTTGCGCGCGCCGATGTAGGCGATTTCCATGGCCGAATGGAGCAGCGGTTCGGCAACGTTGCTCGACTGTTCGACGTCGGCCAGATGGACATGGCAATCGATCAGGCCAGGCAGGACGGTGTAGGCCGACCAGTCCACGATTTTCGCGCCTTGGGGAAGCGGGCCGTCAGGCAGGATCGCAGCGACGCGCCCTTGTTCTACGCGCAAGGTCTGCGCGGTGAGGATGCGGGCGGTTTCGGGGTCGATCAACCTGCCCGCCCGAACGTAGACCGTTTCGGCCTGGACGGCGGCGGGGATCAAGGCGAGGAGTGGGAGCAGGTTGCGCAGCATAGGCGCAGTCTAGCGCCATTGCTGGCCCCGGATAGCGTGTTTTTGGGTTCGTCCCGCCTCTCCCCGAAGGAAGAGGCGGGACCGTAGGCGATCAGCCGACCGAAAACGACAGCGCGCCGTCGCCTTCGTCGATGGTCACGGTGCTGCCGTCGGGGATTTCGCCCGCGAGCAGCCGCTCGGCGAGCGGGTCCTGCAAATGGCGCTGCACCGCGCGCTTCAGTGGCCTGGCGCCATAGACCGGATCGTAGCCCACCCGCCCGAGCCAACGTTTGGCGGCATCGGTAAGCGCGAGCACGATCTTGCGATCCTTGAGCAGCTTGGCCACGCGGGCGACCTGGATCTCGACGATCGGGGCCATATGTTCCTGGCCCAGACGGTGGAACAGGATGATTTCGTCCAGCCGGTTGAGGAACTCGGGGCGGAAATGGCCGCGCACGATGTCCATTACCTGCGGCTCGACGCTCGACACGTCCTGCCCTTCTTCGAGGTTGGCAAGGTACTGACTACCAAGGTTGCTGGTCAGGATGATCAGCGTGTTGGTGAAATCGACCACGCGGCCCTGCCCATCGGTCAGGCGGCCATCGTCGAGGACCTGCAGCAGCACGTTGAACACGTCCGAATGTGCCTTCTCAACCTCGTCGAACAGCACGACCTGGTAGGGTCGCCTGCGAACCGCTTCGGTGAGAACACCGCCCTCATCATAACCAACATAGCCCGGAGGCGCGCCGATCAGGCGGCTGACCGAGTGCTTCTCCATGAACTCCGACATGTCGATGCGGACCATCGCGTTGTCATCATCGAACAGGAAGCCAGCCAGCGCCTTGGTCAGTTCGGTCTTGCCGACGCCCGTGGGGCCAAGGAACAGGAACGAGCCCAGAGGACGGTTCGGATCCTGCAGGCCAGCCCGCGCGCGGCGCACTGCCTTGGACACGGCAAGGACCGCGTCCTTCTGGCCGATCACGCGCTCGCCGATGACATGCTCCATCTTGAGCAGTTTCTCGCGCTCGCCTTCCATCATCCGGTCGACCGGCACGCCGGTCCACTTGCTGACGACCGAGGCGATGTCCTCGGCGGTCACTTCCTCGCGCAGCATCGCATTCTGGCTGACGCCTTCGGCCTCGACCAACTGCTTTTCCAGCTCGGGAATGCGGCCATAGGCAAGCTCGCCCGCCTTGGCGAGGTCACCGGCACGCTGCGCCACATCCAGCTCGCTGCGGGCAGCGTCGAGCGCTTCCTTGATCTTGCCTTCGGCGGCGATCTTGTCGCGCTCGTTCTGCCAGCGGGTGGTCAGTTCGGACGATTGCTGTTCAAGATTGGCAAGTTCCTCGCGCAAGTTGTCGAGCCGGTCTTTCGATGCAGCATCGGTTTCCTTGGCAAGCGCCATTTCCTCGATCTTGAGCTGGATGATCTTGCGATCGAGCTTTTCGATCTCTTCGGGCTTGCTTTCCACTTCCATGCGGATGCGGCTGGCGGCCTCGTCCATCAGGTCGATGGCCTTGTCCGGCAGGAAGCGGTCGGCGATATAGCGGTTGGACAGCGTGGCAGCCGCCACGATCGCGCCATCGGCGATGCGCACGCCGTGATGCAGTTCGTACTTGTCCTTGATGCCGCGCAGGATGCTGATCGTGTCTTCCACGGTCGGCTCGCCCACGAAAACCGGCTGGAACCGGCGCTGCAACGCGGGGTCCTTCTCGACGTACTTCTGATATTCATCCAGCGTGGTCGCGCCGATGCAGTGCAGTTCGCCGCGCGCGAGCGCGGGCTTGAGCAGGTTGGAGGCGTCCATCGCGCCCTCACCCTTGCCCGCCCCGATCAAGGTGTGCATCTCGTCGATGAACAGGATGATCTCGCCCTCGGCACCCTTGACCTCGTCAAGCACGGCCTTGAGGCGTTCCTCGAACTCGCCGCGATACTTCGCGCCCGCGATCAAGCTGCCCATGTCGAGCGCCATCAGGCGACGGTCCTTGAGGCTGTCGGGCACGTCGCCATTGGCGATGCGCAGGGCAAGACCCTCGGCAATCGCCGTCTTGCCCACGCCGGGTTCGCCGATCAGCGCAGGGTTGTTCTTGGTGCGACGGGCGAGGATCTGCACGGTGCGGCGGATTTCCTCGTCGCGGCCGATCACCGGATCGAGCTTGCCTTCGCGCGCGGCCTCGGTGAGATCGCGGGCGTATTTCTTCATCGCGTCATAGGCGTTTTCTGCGCTGGCACTGTCGGCACTGCGGCCACCGCGCAGAGCGGTGATCGCAGCTTCGAGCGCCTGCGGGGTGACATTCGCAGCCTTCAGCGCCTGCCCGGCGGCCGTGGTGGTGGCAAGCGCAAGCGCGACGAGCATCCGCTCGACCGTAACGAAGCTGTCGCCCGACTTGGTGGCAACCTGTTCGGCCTGATCGAGCACACGCACTGCATCATTGTCGAGGCCGGGCGTCTGCTGCGCGCCGGAACCGGATACGGCAGCGAGCTTCGCCAGTGCCTTGTCGACCTCGGCCTGCGCGATGGCGGGATTGCCGCCAGCGCGCTGGATCAGCCCGCTGGCCATGCCTTCGCTATCTTCGAGCAAGGCCTTGAGGATGTGTTCGGCGGTGATCCGCTGATGACTCATGCGGATGGCAACGGTCTGGGCGGCTTGCAGGAAGCCCTTGGCGCGGTCGGTGAATTTCTCGAGATTCATGGGTCGAGTGTCCTCCTGATGCGCACAACATGGTGTGGCTTTTCCGCAACACAAGATGTGTTCCGACGAAATTGCGATACCATCTGTCGGACGGCGTCACGTTGACAGAGCGCAATCCGCGCCCCGCTTTCATGGCGAGGCACGGGCTGCGGTCCGGTCATCTTGTCGGCATGGTTGCCTTGGGCGCGGAAGGCGCAAACTCCTTGCCGAAAAAGCTGTTCGCGTACCAGCGCGGGCGCTCGTTGGCGTTGGCAAGGGTCTGCACCGTGTAGTAATTCACCTTGGCGAAGAGCGCTGCGGCATCCCAGTTGAACGGCAGTTTGAGGTCATCGCTCGGCTGGTGATAATGGTCCTTTAGGAAGCCGCGGAACGCCTTCTCGCCGGGCCCTTCGAAGCCGGTCATCATGAACACCGCAGGCACGCCCTGCTGGACAAAGCGGTAGTGGTCCGAGCGGGTGAACAGGCCTTCCTCGGGCATCGGATCGGGCGAAAGCTTGATGCCCGCCTTGCGCGCCGCTTCGGCCACGACCGGCCCCATCGTAGAGTTTTCCGCGCCGAACGCCACGACATCGGAGAACATGTAGGTCAGGACAGGCATGTCGAAATTGACCACGGCGACGAGATCGGAATTGGCAACAGGATTGCGCGCCAGATAGTCCGAACCGATCAGCCCGCCTTCCTCGCCGGTAAGGGCAGCGAACAGCACCGAGCGGCGCGGCTTTTCCTCGGCAATCGCCTTGGCCACTTCAAGCATGGTGGCAACCCCCGATGCGTTGTCCATCGCGCCGTTGTGCAGCGTGTCCTCGCCCGCCTTTGCATTCTGGCCGTGCACGCCGATGTGATCGAGGTGCGCGGTCATGCCGACGAACTCTCCGGCAAGCTTGGGATCGCTGCCAGGAAGCATCGCGACGACGTTTTCGCTGGTGACGTCTTTCCATGTGCTGGCAAGCGAAAGGCTGGCCTTGCCGGGAAGGGCAAAGCCCTTGGGTCGGCCGCCCTTCCTGTCCGCTTGGGCCAGCACCTTGGCGAGCGGCTTGCGAGCGGCGGCGAACAGCGGCGCTGCAGCCTCGGGGTTCAAGGTAATTCCCGCCTTGAGGGCTGGCGCACGCGAGAACGCCTTGCCGTCGGCCCCGACCCAGCCTTTGGATGGACCATCCGAGATCGCGACGCGCTTGTCCCACGGGCGGCGGCCAGAGTCTTCGTTCGTCGGGATCGAGATGACGGCAATCGCGCCGCGCTTCATCGCCATGACGGCTTTGTCGGAATTGAGATGCGCGCCAAGTTCACTGGGCGTGCCCTTGGGAAAGCCGGTGAGAACCACGACGATCTTGCCCTTTACGTCGAGGCCCTTGTAGTCGTCGAAGCCCAGATCCGGCCGATCGAAACCGAAGCCTGCAAAGACCATCGGGGCGTCGATCGTCACTGACTTGTCGAGCAAGCTGGGTCGCACAAGGACTTGCGCGGTATCCGCCAGAACGGTGTCTTTCCCGCCGTAAGTCAGCGTGAGCCTTGGCGCGCCGTCGAGCCGGGCTTCGCGCACGGTAAGCTTCTGGAAGAAGCTGCCATCGGGTGCAGCAGGCTTGAGCCCCATCGCGATGAACTGGGCGGCGACATAGTTGGCCGCGATGTCAAACCCGCGACTGCCGGTGTCCCTGCCTTCGAGAAGATCGTCGGCCAGGAAAGTGACATGGGCGCGCACGGCCTGCGGATCGAAGACAGGGTTCTGTGCAAATGCGGGGTTGGCGGCGGTGGCAAGCATGGCTGCGATCAGGGCTGACTTGACGTTCATCGGTCTCTCTCGGTCGTTTGTCGAAATGGAGGAAGAAGGCCACGCCCAACGGGCGCGCCCCACTTGCGCGCGCGATGATGGGCACTAGAAAGTTTCTGCACAAACTAAATCTGGTCGCGCTTTTCACTTCCCGAAGGAACGGATTGCCGGCCGGCAAGTCATCCATGAAGGCACACTTCGTGCCGCTTCAGTTTTTTCGGGAACATCATGCAGCGTTTCATCTCCGTCAGCCTGCTTGCAATCGCCGCCGCCATTCCCGCTACAACTGCACAGGCCCGGAACGCCAAACCCGCCCCGTTGGCCGATCTCGTGTCACAGGTGCAGATCCCTTACGAAAGCTTCAAGCTGGACAACGGGCTGACCGTGCTCGTCCACACCGATCGCAAGGCACCTGTGGTGGCTGTGTCGATCTGGTATGGCGTGGGGTCGAAGAACGAGCCCAAGGGCAAGACCGGCTTTGCCCACTTGTTCGAGCATCTGATGTTCAATGGCACCGAGAACGTACCGGGCGATTTCTTCCAGCCGCTCCAGCAGGTCGGCGCGACCGATCTCAACGGTACGACGTGGTTTGATCGCACGAACTACTATCAGACAGTGCCCACGCCCGCGCTCGACATGACGCTGATGATGGAAAGCGACCGCATGGGCCACCTGCTTGGCGCGGTGACGCAGAAGGTGCTCGATAACCAGCGCGGCGTCGTCCAGAACGAAAAGCGCCAGGGCGACAACGAGCCCTATGCCATGGTCGAGTACGAGACCAACGAGACGCTTTACCCGTCCGGCCACCCCTACCACCACGCCACGATCGGTTCGATGGCCGACCTGGATTCAGCCAGCCTCGATGACGTGAAGACCTGGTTCCGCGACAACTACGCGCCCAACAATGCCATCCTCGTGCTGGCGGGCGACATCGATCTGGCGACGGCGAAGGCAAAGGTCGGCAAGTGGTTCGGCGACATTCCGTCTGGCCCCGCGATCAGGCCCGTCAGCGCGCCGGTGCCGACCTTGCCTGCACCGATCGCCAAGACGATCAAAGATCAGGTCGCCACGACACGGATCTATCGCATGTGGGCCATCCCGGGTCTCGACAATCCCGATTACCTGCCGCTCGATCTTGCCGCCTCGGTACTGGGCGGGCTTGCCTCATCGCGGCTCGACGATGCACTGGTACGCCAGCAGAAGGCTGCCGTGTCCGTGGTGGCAGACGCTTCGATCTTCGCGCAGGCCGGGCAGTTTGTGGTCTATGCGGATGTCACGCCAGGACAGGATGCGACGAAGGTTGCCGCAGCGCTTGATGCGGAGATGGCGAAGTTTATCGCCGAGGGTCCAAACGCGGACGAAATGCTGCGCGCGGCGACCTCTGCCACCGCGGGCGAGATTCGCGCGCTGGAGCGGACCGGTGGCGGCAGCGGCAAGGCGCCGACCCTGGCCGAGGGCCTGCTATATAACGGCGATCCGCAGCATTATCGCACGGAACTGGCGCGGATCGCGGCGATGAAGCCCGCCGAAGTAAAGGCGGCCATGCAGAAGTGGCTGACCCGGCCCGCCTTTGCGCTGACAGTCGAACCGGGCACGCGCATTGAAGGTGGCGAGGGGCGCGGCGGATTCTTCACCCGCGAGGCAAGTGGCGGGCACCCCGCCTATTTCCGCGATCCCGATGCCCTGGCCAAGGGAGCGCCGGTTTCCAGCGCAACCGCGGCGGACCGTTCAAAGCTGCCTGATGTGGGCCAACTGGCTCCGCTGGATTTCCCGGCAATCGAGCGCGGCACGCTCAAGAACGGCATTCCGGTCTATTTCGCAAAGCGCACCGCCGTGCCGACCGTATCGGTGCGGGTCAGCTTCGATGCCGGGTATGCTGCCGATCCCAAGACGGCACTGGGAACGCAGTCGCTGCTGCTCAGCCTGATGGACGAGGGCACCGACAAGCTGGATGCGACCGAACTTGCCCGCGAACGCGAACGGCTTGGCGCGAATATCCGCCTTTCCGCCAATGCTGACACGACCTCGTTCCAGATCGATGCCCTGACGCCCAATCTCGCGCCTTCACTTGGCCTGCTTTCGGACGTCGTGCTGCATCCGGCGCTCAATCCGGCCGAACTTGAGCGTGTGCGCGCGCAGCAACTGGCGGGCATCGCCTCCGAGATGAAGAGCCCGGCGGCGCTGGCATCGCGCACGCTCAATCCCGCGCTGTTCGGGAAGGCCTTCCCCTATGCCTTCCCGCCGACCGGCACGGGCGATCCGGCAGTGGTCAAGACGCTGAGCCGCGCCGATCTTGCCGCGTTCCACGCGCGCTGGTTCCGGCCCGACACCGCCAGAATCTTCGTGGTGGGCGACACGTCGCTGGAACAGGTCGTGACAATGCTCAACGGCTCCTTCGGCAGCTGGAAGGCGAACCGCATGGCGCGGCCGACCAAGGACTTCTCGGTCGCCATCCCGCCGGCAAGAGCGCGCGTCATTTTGGTCGACCGTCCCGGTTCTCCGCAGTCGTACATTCTCGCCGGCAAGGTACTCGATGCCAAGGGCACCGACGATCTTCTCGCGCTCAACACCGCGAACGACGTGCTGGGCGGCAACTTTCTTGGCCGGATCAACATGAACCTGCGCGAGGTCAAGGGCTGGAGCTACGGCACCTACAACGGTGTGACCGAGCCGCTCGACCGGATCAGCTTCCGCGTGATCGCGCCGGTGCAGACCGACCGCACTGGCGAGGCGATCGGCGAGATCCGCAAGGAGATCGACGCCTTCACCAGCACGAGCGGCGTGAAGGACGAAGAACTGGACTGGTCAACCAAGGGCAGCGCGCGTGAACTCCCCGGGATGTTCGAAACCAGCGCTGCCGTGCTCGACGGCATGGCCAAGATCATCAATTACCAGCGCCCGGACGACTATTACGAAACGCTCGCCGCACGCTACGGCAAGCTGACGACCACCGAGGCAGACAAGGCCTTCCGCGCGAAGATTTCGAGCGAGGGCATGGTCTGGGTCGTGGTCGGTGACGCCGCCAAGGTAAAGCCCCAGCTTTCCGGCCTTGGCCTTCCGGTCGAGGAAGTCGCCGAAGCAGAGTGAGCCCGTCTTGCTATTGACACTTTTGTAGATAAACTGCCGGAAGCGAATATTTGGGAGACCGAACATGTCCGTTGCCGGCAGCTACAATTGCGTGACCAAGACCCCGATGGGCGACCAGACCAGCACTTTCACGATCGACGTAAACGGTGACACCTTCACCGGCACCAACGCCGGTCAGATGGGGTCGATGGCGGTCGAAAACGGCAAGGTCGACGGCAACGCCCTCACCTGGCAGATGAACATGACCGTGCCGATGCCGATGACGCTCGTCTGCAAGGCGACGATCGACGGCGATACGCTGACCGGCACGGTGACGGCGGGCATGTTCGGGACGTTCCCGATGGAGGGCACGCGGGCCTGATTCAGAGCGGCGTGCGGAATGTCTGATCCGCACTTCGTGCTTTTTTGAAATACCGGACGCAACGAAGGGGAAGGCGCCTGACGCCCTCCCCTTTCTATGCACGCGGCCTGCAGGCCTTGTTCAGGCCAGCTTCTGCTTCAGCAGCTCATTCACCATGCCGGGGTTTGCCTTGCCCTGCATGGCTTTCATCGTCTGGCCGACGAAGAAGCCGAACAGGGCTTCCTTGCCGCCCTTGTACTGTTCGACCTTGTCGGCGTTGGCGGCGAGGATCGCGTCGATCGCGGCTTCGATCGCGCCGGTGTCCGATGTCTGCTTGAGGCCCTCGCGCTCGACGATCACGCCGGCGGCGTCGCCGGTTTCGAGCATCTTTTCGAGGACCTGCTTGGCAATCGAACCGGAGATGGTGCCGTCTGCGATCAGGGCGAGTAGTTCGGCGCCGGCGGCCGGACTGACCGGCGAGTTGCCAAGGTCCTTGCCGAGCTTGTTCAGCGCGCCGAACAGTTCCGAGATCAGCCAGTTGGCGGCCTGCTTGGCAACGTCAGCCTCGGGCTTCTTGGCGCGTGCCGCCGTTTCGGCAAGCAGCACCTCGAACCAGCGCGCGGTTTCGACATCGGCCGTCAATACACCGGCGTTATAGGCCGAAAGGCCCAGTGCGTTCTCGTAGCGGTGGCGCTTTGCGTCGGGCAGTTCGGGCAGGCTCGCGAGGCATTCTGCGAGGAAGGCATCGTCCAGCTCGAGCGGCAGCAGGTCGGGATCGGGGAAGTAGCGATAGTCGTGCGCATCTTCCTTCGAGCGCATGGAGCGGGTCTCGTTGCGATCGGGATCGTAGAGACGCGTTTCCTGCACCACGGTGCCGCCGTCCTCGATCAGTGCGACCTGACGTTTTGCTTCCTGCTCCACCACGGCCATGACGAAGCGGACCGAGTTGACGTTCTTGGTTTCGGTGCGGGTGCCGAATTCATCGCCCGGCTTGCGCACCGAGACGTTGACGTCGGCGCGCATCGAGCCCTGGTCCATGTTGCCGTCGCACGAGCCGACGTAGCGCAAGATCGTGCGCAGCTTCGACAGGTACGCGCCCGCCTCTGCAGGGGACCGCATGTCGGGTCGGCTGACGATTTCCATCAACGCCACGCCCGAGCGGTTGAGGTCGACATAGGACATCGTCGGGTGCTGATCGTGCATCAGCTTGCCCGCGTCCTGTTCCACGTGAATGCGCTCGATCCCGATGGTCTTGGTCGCCTCGGGGTTCTTGTCGTCAAGCGAAACCTCGATCGCGCCCTCGCCCACGATGGGGTGGTAAAGCTGGCTGATCTGATAGCCCTGCGGAAGATCGGCGTAGAAGTAGTTCTTGCGGTCAAACCGCGACCACTTGTTGATCTGGGCATTGATCGCCATGCCGGTGCGCACTGCCTGGCGGATGCACTCGCGGTTGGGCACGGGCAGCATGCCGGGCATCGCCGCGTCGACGAGGCTTACCTGCGTGTTGGGCTCTGCCCCGAAAGCTGTTGCCGCGCCCGAGAACAGCTTGGCATTGGTCGTGATCTGCGCATGGACTTCAAGGCCGATCACGACCTCCCATTCGCCGGTGTCGCCCTGGATACGATATTCGCTCATGGTCATGCCCGATAAGGTGTGTGGGGTGGCTTGGAAAGGGGTCAGTTGGCCGTTTTCGGCTGTTGCTGGCTCACGACGCGGCGCGACCATGCCCGCGCAGGCTGTTCGATCAGCTTTGCGAAAGGAATGGCCGCGGCAAGACACAGCGCCATGATTGCGAGCTTGGCGAAGTTGGCTTGCCAGCCAGGACCAATGAGCGCGTCCTCGCCACCGATGCTGGTTTGCGCGACGACCAAGCCTAAGCGGCCCTGGAGAAGTGCGATGATGTCGAAAACTCGGCCGATCACGAAAATGTGTACCATGTAAAGCGCGTACGAGAGCGTCCCTAGCCACACGAAGGGCTTGAGCAAGAGTATTCGCGAAACCAAACCTTGCTGCAGAGCGGCCAATGCGACGAGCGCTGCAGCCGCGAGGTCGAAAGCGGCCAGATTGCCGCTGCTGCAAAGAACCCAACCGAGCGTGGCGATAGCCGCAAGTTCCAGTGCGGTGGCGGTTTGCGCAGTCACATTAGGACGCGCCTCGCCTAGCGCGCGATAAACGACGACGCCAAGGCCAAACCCGGCGACACCGCGCGCAACGTTGGAGGCGAGGCCGTCGAAGCCGGGGCCGAAGCTTGCAAAGACCAGCAAAGGAAGCGCCAAGCCGAGCCATATGGTCCACGCCCGGTTCCCCAGAAAGTGCCAGCCCAGCGCGGAGAGGACATATAGCAGCATCTCTACGGAGACGGACCAGCTGGGATGATTCCACGTCGGGCCAAGCGACGGGACGATCCCTTGCAGGAGCAGGAACGCGAGTGGCAGATCGACCGGATCATTGCGACCGGCCATCAGGCCGTGGGTCCGCAGATCGGGACGCGCCAGACCGAGCGCAAGCATAGCGATGGCAAAGACCACAAGCATCGTCGCGTGGAGTGGCCAGACCCTGCCCCAACGCAGCCAGAGAAAATGTGGGACGGAGTAGCCAGAGCTGAGCTTCGCGCCATAGGAAGCGGCAATCACAAAGCCCGACAGAACGAAGAACAGGTCGACCATGCGGCCGAAGTTGGAGTCAAACTCAAACGCTGCCACGAATGGCCCTGCATTGGCGGGGATGTGGTGAAAGACCACGCCCAACGCAGCAAGCCCGCGCAGCGCATCGAGGACGGGATAGCGAAAGCCTGCGCCTTCGCCTCTTCCGTCCTGCGCGTTGGTTACCACCACTTCTCGGGACGGGCTGTGAACTGCGCGCGCGCTTCGATCGCGAGGCCCGCATTGAGCACGCCCTGTTCATCGAAGGCCTTGCCGATGACCTGCAGGCCGAGCGGCAGGCCGCTGCGGTCCAGCCCGGCGGGCACCGACATGGCTGGCAGGCCCGCAAGGCTGGCAGGCACCGAGAACACGTCGTTCAGGTACATTTCCAGCGGATCGGCGCTCTTTTCACCCAGCGCGAAGGCCGAGGACGGAGCGGTCGGCGCGAGAATCACGTCGCACAGCTTGAACGCCTCGGTGAAATCGCGACTGATGAGCGCGCGGACTTTCTGCGCCTGCGTGTAGTAGGCATCGTAAAAGCCTGCCGAAAGCACGTAGGTGCCGATCAGGATGCGGCGCTTGACCTCGGGGCCGAAACCGGCGGCGCGGGTGGCGGCGTACATGTCCTGCAGGCCAGCGCCATCGGGAAGGTCACGCAGGCCGTAACGCACGCCATCGTAACGGGCGAGGTTCGACGACGCTTCGGCGGGCGCGATGATATAGTATGTCGGCAGCGCATACTTCGTGTGGGGCAGGCTGATCTCGACGATCTCGGCGCCTGCGTCCTTGAGCCACGCGATGCCATCGTCCCACGACTTCGCAACGTCCGGGTCCATGCCGTCGAGGCGATATTCGCGCGGAATCCCGACCTTCTTGCCCTTCATGTCGCCCGAGAGATTGGCGGTCCATTCGGGCACGGGCAGATCGAGGCTGGTCGAATCCTTGGGATCGAAGCCGGCCATCGCTTCGAGCATGATCGCGCAATCGGTGACGTCGCGCGCCATCGGGCCTGCCTGGTCAAGCGAGGACGCGAAGGCGACGATGCCCCAGCGCGAGCAGCGGCCGTAGGTCGGCTTGATGCCCGAGATGCCGGTGAAGGCGGCGGGCTGGCGGATCGAACCGCCGGTGTCCGTGCCCGTAGCGGCTGGCGCAAGCCGCGCGGCCACGGCCGAGGACGAACCGCCCGACGAGCCGCCAGGGGCGAGCGGTGCCGTGTCATTTGGACGGCGCCACGGCGAAATCACGTTTCCGAAGGCGCTGGTCTCGTTCGACGAGCCCATGGCGAACTGATCGAGGTTGAGCTTGCCGAGCATGCCCGCACCCGCGTCCCACAGCTTCTGCGAAACGGTGGATTCGTACTGGGGCTTGAAGCCTCCGAGAATCTTCGATGCGGCGGTCGTCTGGACATCGCGCGTCGCAAAAAGGTCCTTCATGCCGATCGGCACGCCGGCCATCTTGCCCAACGGCCTGCCGGCAGCGCGCGCCTCATCGACCTTGGCGGCAGCAGCCAGCGCGCTTTCGGGCGTGGTCACGATGAAGGCGTTGAGCGCACCCTGCGCCTCGGCCACGGCAGCATTGAAGGCGGTGGCAACTTCGGTGGCGGAAAAATCGCCCTTGGCAACGCCATCGCGGATGGCGGCAATGCCGAGATCGGTCAGATTGGTCATTATTCGATCACCTTGGGCACGCCGAAGAAGCCGTGTTCGGGGGCGGGTGCGTTGGCCAGCACGGCATCGCGAATGTCGCCGCCGGTCAGCGGATCGGCATTGACCACATCGTCGCGCAGGCGCTGCTGGTTGGGGATGACTGCGGTCATCGGCTCGACGCCGGTCACATCGACTTCGGCCAGTTGCTCGACCCAGGCGAGGATGCCGTTGAGTTCGGGGACCATCGCCTCAAGTTCGGCTTCGCTGACCTTGATGCGGGCCAGCGAGGCGATCTTGGCCACGGTGGCAGTATCTACGGACATGGGCGCAATACTCTTGCGGGAAATGAGGAACGCCGCGCGCTACCAGAGCGCACGGCGTGCTTCAAGCCGAGGAGGACGCTGACGCGCCCGCCCGGCAAGGATCAGGGTTGCGGAGCGCTTTGCGGCATCGGCATCGGCATGGCACCCTCAGGCATCGCACCCGGAGGCATCGGAGCACCAGGTGCGCCGCCAGCGCCGCCCTGCATCTTCTGCATCTGCTCAAGCATCATCCGCTGCTGCTCAAGCTCGGCCGAGCTCTTGTAGTCGATCAGCTCGATCTCGAAGACGAGGTCGGAGTTGGCGGGGATGACGACTTCGCCAGTCTGCGGGTTGCGCTTCTCTTCGGCACCATAGGCCTTCTCGGACGGAATCTCGAGGGTGTACTTGCCACCCTTCTGCATCTTGGCGAGGCCTTCGGCAAAGCCAGGGATCACGGTTTCGAGCGGCAGAACCGCGCGTTCGCCGCGGTCGAATTCCTTGCCGTTGGCGAGGCGACCGACATAGTTGATCAATGCGACGTCGCTCTTCGTCGGCGACGCGCCCGAACCGGCCTTTACCGTCTCGACCTCGACGCCCTTGTAACGCGTGGCATAGGCAACGCCCGAACCGACGAGCACGGCGACGATCACGCCAAGCCAGACCTTGGTGAGCGAGCCCTTTGCAACGGGCTGGAGCGGAACACGGGTGATTTCCGACATGACTTCCCCCTGGAAACGCGACTCGGGCGAGGCGCGCCGGATTCAATGGGTCCCGAACACGAAAAAGGGCGCCGGGGTGCGGCGCCCTCTTGGCCCAACCGGGCTCAAACGGCAAGTGCCAGATGGGGCGTTTCCGCCCCGCCCGGACTTGACCTCGCGCCCTTACTTCGCGCCGTCACGCTCCTGGCGCTTGCGCTCGAGCTTGCGGGCGCGGCGAACGGCGGCAGCCTTTTCGCGAGCGCGCTTTTCCGAGGGCTTTTCGAAGTGGCGACGCAGCTTCATTTCGCGATAAACGCCTTCGCGCTGCAGCTTCTTCTTGAGCGCACGAAGGGCCTGGTCGACGTTGTTATCGCGAACGAGAATCTGCATAAACCGCTACACCTCAATCTGGCGGCGAGAGCCCGCTATGCCTGCGGGAGTCACCCTGATTCGTGGAAACACTAAACGGGCCGAATCCAACAGGATCGGCTCGGACCGGCGGGCCACTACCCAAATCGGGCAGCAAAGGCAAGCAAAGTCGTGCAATTCCCGGCCAGTCGGTTTAAGGGGCGCGGCATGAACCCACCTTCGACATTGCAGGCGAGCACGCTCGTCGCCCTTGGCGGCGCCAGCGGCGCAGTCCTGCGCTTTCATGCCGGCCGCCTGATCGGCACCATTGCCGGCCCCAACGCCGTGTTCCCCTGGGGCACGTTTTCGATCAACGTGACCGGCAGTCTTGCCATGGGCCTGCTGGCGGGATGGCTCGCGCGCCACGGCTCTGGCGGCGAAGCGTGGCGATTGCTGATCGGCGTCGGCATGCTGGGCGGCTTCACCACGTTCTCGGCCTTCAGCCTCGAGACCGCACTGCTAATCGAGCGCGAGCTGATCGGACCGGCGGCGCTCTATGCGCTGGGATCGCTGGTGGCAGGGATCGCGGGCCTGTTCCTTGGCCTTGCGATCACGAGGGCCGTGGCATGAGCAAGGCACCGAAAAAGTCCGGCGACGACCACGTCCGCCAGTTCACCGTCCAGCACGACGACAACGATGTGCGGCTGGATCGCTGGTTCAAGCGGCACCTGCCCGAAGTCGGCTTTGCCACGGTATCGCGCTGGGCGCGCACAGGGCAGATTCGCGTCGACGGCAAGCGCGCCGATGTCGACACCCGCGTAATGAAGGGTCAGGTCCTGCGCGTGCCTCCCGGCGGCGCACTGCCTCCCGGCCCCAAGGGCCAGCGCGTGCGCAAGCCGCTGACCGACGCCCAGATCGAGCTGGCCGAATCGATGGTGCTCGAAAAGGACCGTGCCGCGATCATCCTCAACAAGCCGCCAGGCCTTGCCACGCAAGGCGGCAGTGGCACCTTCGAGCATGTCGACGGACTGCTCGACGCCTACGTGGGCGAGACCGACGCCCGTCCACGCCTTGTCCACCGGCTCGACAAGGATACCTCGGGCGTGCTGCTCGTGGCGCGTTCCGCCACCAGCGCCGCATTTTTCTCCAAGCGCTTTTCCGGCCGCACCGCGCGCAAGATCTACTGGGCGCTGATCGTCGGCATTCCCGACATCAAGGACGGACTGATCGAACTGCCGATCTCAAAGCAGCCCGGCACCGGCGGCGAGAAGATGATGGTGGACGAAAGCGGCGAAGGCCAGTCGGCCCGCACCCGCTATCGCGTGATCAGCCGCGCGGGTAACTCGGCCGCATGGGTCGAGCTCCAGCCGCTGACCGGGCGCACCCACCAGCTTCGCGTGCACATGGCGGCCATCGGCCACCCGATCGTGGGCGACGGCAAGTATGGCGGGCAGGCCGCGTTCCTCACCGGCAGCATCAGCCGCAAGATGCACCTCCACGCACGCCGTCTGCGGATCGAACACCCCGAGGGCGATCTGATCGACGTGACCGCACCGCTGCCTGATCACTTCGCGGCCAGCATGGCGCAAATGGGCTTCCACGAGGAAGAGGGCGATCTGGCGATCGACCCGATCAAGCCGATCCCTGAAAAGACCATGCAGAAACGCGCGGCCAAGGCGCATTCCAAGGAATACCGCAAGGAACGCCGGGGCGAGCGCCGCAAGCGCGCCGACGGCGGCGTTGCTGCTGGCGGCGGTGGACGCAAGGCCACGGGCAAGCGGGCTGTGGCCGAGGCCGCTGCTGCACCAAAGCGCAAGACCGGGCCTCGCAAGAGCGCAGACGGTGCCAGGCCTGCTGGCAAACCGGCTGTCGGAAAGCCGGCTGGCGGCAAGCCTGCGCCGCGCAAGCCAGCGGCACCCCGTTCCGCTCCTCCTCGGCCCAAGGGTCCGCCGAGGGGCAAGGCTGGCTGACGCGCGTCCATGCATCCCAATCCCGCCTTCCGTCACGACGACCGCGCACTGCACGAGGCGCTTATCGCGGAAATCGGTTTTGCCATGGTCTTTGCGGCCACGCCCGACGGTCCGCGCGTGGCGCACGTGCCGCTGGTCTCGACCGGCGATGGCGCGGTGCAGTTTCACCTTTCACGCGGCAATGCCCTGGCGCGGCATCTTGACGGCTTGACTGCGCTGGCCGTGATCAATGGGCCGGACGGCTATGTTTCGCCCCGCTGGTACGCCGATCCGGCACAAGTGCCGACGTGGAACTATGTCGCGCTCGAGCTGGAAGGCCGGGTGCGTCGGATGGACCAGGACGGACTTCAGGCGCAGCTCGAGGCTCTTTCAGCAGCAAACGAAGCGCGCGTGTCTGAAGGCGAGCCATGGACGATGGACAAGATGCCGCCTGATGCCTTGCGCAAGATGATGGCCGCGATCGTCGGCTTCGAGATGGAAGTGCAGGCGTGGCGGCCAACGTTCAAGCTTTCACAAAACAAGCCAGCCGACGAGCGTGAGCGCGTGGCGGCCGGGCTCGAGGCGGAAGGCTCTCCGGCAATTGCCGAACTCATGCGCAGGCTGGTCCCATGAAGCGTCTGATATGAAGCTGGCGATTTTCGATTGCGACGGCACGCTGGTGGATAGCCAGGCCGATATCTGCGCGGCGATGGATGCTGCTTTTGCAGCCGCCGGGCTGATCCCGCCTGAACGTCATGCGACACGCCGGGTGGTAGGCCTTTCGTTGCACGAGGCGATGCGGCAACTGCACCCTGAGGGTGCGCACACGACCCACGCCGACCTTGCCCAGCTTTACAAGGACGCGTTCCGCGCGCGGCGCGATGCGGGCGCGGTAGCCGAGCCGCTTTATGACGGGATCGCCGGGCTGGTCGAGGATCTTGCCGGCGATGGCTGGCAGCTAGCGGTGGCGACGGGCAAGTCGGACCGGGGCCTGGCGCACTGCCTTGCAGCCCACGGACTGACCCGGCATTTCGTCTCGCTCCAGACCGCCGACCGCCATCCCTCGAAGCCCGACCCCTCGATGATCGAGCAATGCATCGCAGATGCGGGCGCTGACCGTGCGCGTACCGCGATGATCGGCGATACGGTCTATGACATTCACATGGCCTGCAATGCCGGCGTGACCGGCCTTGGCGTGAACTGGGGCTACCACGAAAGCGACGAACTGTTCGAAGCAGGCGCCAAAGCGGTCGCGACAAGCGTGGCGCATTTGCGCGATCTGCTGCGGGGCATGGAATGAGCGACGGACGCGACCCTGCGATGGCGCGGTTCGCCGTGCTGCAATTGGTGCGCCTGTCCGGCGCAGTCCTTGTGCTGTTGGGCGTGCTTGTTACCTCGGGCAAAGCCCCTGCGTGGCTCACTGGTGTGCCGGTGGCGGCAGGCTATGCCTTTGCTGCGATCGGCATGTTCGAATTCTTCGCTTTGCCGCGGCTGCTCGCGCGCCGCTGGAGGTCTCCCAAGGAATGAAACGTTTTTACCGGGAAGTGACCGTCGTCGAGGCCGATGGCGGATTTGGCGTGCGGCTCGATGGCCGCGCGATCAAGACCGTGAATGGAAACGCACAGGTCGTTCCGACATGCGCGCTCGCCGATGTGATGGCCGAGGAATGGGCTGGACAGGACGACGAGATCGACCTTTCGCGCTTCCTCTTCCGTGACATGACCGACTACGCAATCGACGTGGTTGCACCTGACCGGGCCGACGCGATCGCAAGCCTGCTGCCTTTCGCCGCGACCGATACGCTGTGCTATCGCGCCGAACCCGATGAGCCTTTTGCAGTCCGCCAGCGCGAGGTGTGGGAGCCGCTGCTGGTGCAGACCGAAGCGCGTCTTGGCGTGCGCTTCGTGCGCGTGGCCGGCGTCATCCACAAACCGCAATTGTCCGGAACGCTGGAGCGAATCCGCGAAGAACTCGACACGCTCGACGCCTTCGCTCTTGCGGCCTTGCGCAACACAGCAAGCCTTGCAGCATCGCTTGTCATCGGGCTGGCAGCGCTGGAGCCCGGCGCCGATGTCGAGGCCTTGTGGAACGCGGCCAATCTCGAGGAAGACTGGCAGGCCGAGCTTTGGGGCAAGGACTGGGAAGCCCTCGAACTGCGCGCCAAGCGGGCGGCTGCTTTTACCGCCGCGGCCCGGTTTGCGGCGCTGGCGCGGGGCTAACTTCCCAACATCCGGACTTAGCCGACCCAGTCGGCCACCTGTCCGGCGACCGTGTTTGCCGCCTCGTTCAGTGCCGGGCCGACGTACTGTGCCTCGGCCTCGGCGACGGGCACCATGCTTTCGAAACGGCGGGTATCGATCCTGCCGCCTCCGGCTTCCTTGACCGCATCGAAGCGGACCACGGCCATGCGCGTGCGGGCATCGTAGCCCATGTCGAGCAGGCGGCCCGAGAGGTGCATGCCGCTGGCGCCAGGATCGCTTTCGATCACCAGTCGGCCGCCCTTGGCTCGGATCGTTTCGGCCAGAAGGCGCTGGAACAGGCGCGAAGGTCGTTCGACCCACATCGTCTTCTTGAGATAGGCGACGTTGGCGTCGTCGATCTGCACCGGCACGCGCGTGACCGCGAGACGCGCTTCGGCCGACGGTTCGAGCACGACGAGCGCGGTCGAGAATGTGCCGCTGGCCGAGGTGCCAGCAGCGGGCGCATTGGCGGGGCGCAGCGAGAGCAGCGTATCGGGCACCTTGGGGCCGAGGCTGACGCAGCCTGCCAGCGCGGCGGAGAGCGAAATCGCGATCAGGGTTCTGGCGTTCATGTCTTGTCGCCTCCTCAGTTCTTGTAATCAGGCAGCTTGGGACCGCCGACAAAGCCACCCACGCCCTGGTCATTGATGCGGTCGGTAACCTCGCGCAGCGACCGGGTGGTCGCCTGGAGATCGCGGATCGCGGCTTCGGCGGCGGGCAGCGTGCGTTCGTTCAACTGGCGTGCGGCGGGCTTGGCCTCGCCCAGCGTCGATTGCAGTTCGTCCGCCGCGCCCTGCGCCGATTTGAGCGTCTGCCGCAACTGCTTGGCAAGGCCGTTGCCTTCGTCGTTGAGCATCGAATCCGCCGAATTGGTCAGCTTCTCGAAACTGGCCAGCGAGTAGTTCGCTTGCCGCAGCGTGGCCTGCAGTTCGGCGAGCGTGCGCTTCACATCGGGCGAGGCATCGGCAAGATTGCCGCTCAACCGGTCGGTATTGGCAAGAATGTTCTCTATCGACTTCTGGTTCTTGTCCGAAAGCACCATCGTCAGGCGTTCGGTCAGGGTCGCGAGGCGTTCAAGCAGGAGCGGCGCGTTCGACAGGAGTTCACCAAGGCCCGAGCGCTTTGTCGGGATCACCGGCACGCCTTCCGGACAAGTCGCCCGCGGGTTTTCCTCAGGGCATTCGATCGGCGGCGCGCCCTTGACCGCGCCGGTCAGCTGAATCGTCGAAACGCCGGTGAAGCTGCCCTGCAGGCTGGCGATGGTACCCTGCAGGATCGGCACCTTCTGGTCGACCGCAATGCGCACGCGCACGAACTCGGGATCGCGCTTCCACAGTTCGATTTCCTTGACCTGCCCGAACGGCACGCCCGAGAACGAGACTTCCGAACCCTTGGCCAGCCCATCGACCGACTGCTTGAAGAAGATGTCGTATTCGTTGAGCTTGCCTTGATTGAGCCGCGCGATCCAGATCGTCAGCACTGCCGTCGCCGCAAGCAGCGCCAGCGTAACCAGACCGACCCAAATGTGGTTTGCCCGCGTTTCCATGGCCTGTCCTTACTCCTCGCCCTTTGGGGGCGTAATTGCTGGTGCGGTTGCGCCATTGCCGGGCAAGGCGGCGCGCACGGCATCGTGCCGCGCTTGTGCATCCTGTGCTGCCCGGCCGCGCGGGCCGTTGAAATATTCCTGGATCCACGGATGGTCGAGCGCGAGCAGTTCGGCAATCGTGCCCACCGCAATCACCTTCTTGTCGGCGATCACCGCCACCCGGTCGCAGATTTCGTAAAGCGTATCGAGATCGTGGGTAATCAGGAAGACGGTCAGCCCGAGCGTCTGCTGGAGCTGGAGAATGAGCTGGTCGAAAGCCGCCGCACCGATCGGATCGAGACCCGCTGTTGGTTCATCCAGGAACAGCAGTTCGGGATCAAGCGCAAGTGCGCGGGCAAGGCCCGCTCGCTTCTTCATGCCGCCGGACAGCTCGGAGGGATACTTGCTCGTCGCCTCGGCGGGGAGGCCCGAAAGCAGCACCTTGTAGCGCGCGATCTCATGGCGCAGGTCGTCGCTGATCTCGGAATAGAATTCGCGCAAGGGGACTTCAACATTCTCGGCGACCGTCAGCGTCGAGAACAGCGCGCCGCCTTGGAACAGCACGCCCCAGCGGCTGCGAATGTCGATATCGGCATCGTCGCGCGCATCGGTGATCGATTCACCCAGCACTTCGACTTCGCCCGATTCCGGGATCTGCAGCCCGATGATCGTGCGCATCAGCACCGACTTGCCGGTGCCCGATCCGCCGACGACGCCGATGATCTCGCCCTTGCGGACGTCGAGGTCGAGCCCGTCATGGATGACGTGATCGCCAAAGACGTTGCGGACGCCGTGGACGCGAATGGGGTATTTGCCGTCAAAGGCGCCGGGCATCTCGGGCAGATCGTGCTCGATGACCAGAGCTTCCGATTCGATCGCGGTTTGTGGCTCGTCCATCAGCCCCACCCGATCTCGGTGAAGAACACCGCGAAAAACGCGTCGAGCACGATGACCGTGAAGATCGCCATGACCACCGCCGCCGTGGTGCGGGTGCCCACTTCCTCGGCGTTATTCTTCACCTGCATGCCCTGGTAGCAGCCTGCCAGCGCGACGATCAGGCCGAACACCGGAGCCTTGGTCAGTCCCACCCAGACATCGTGCAGAGGCACCACTTCCTGGATGCGGGCGAGGAAGGTGAAGAAGGGGATGCCGAGCGTCAGCGTCGAAAGGAACGCGCCGCCGATGATGCCGAGAAATGCGGAATAAAAGCCGAGCAGCGGCATCATGATCATCGTGGCGGCGATGCGCGGCACGACCAGCGCTTCCATCGGCGAAACGCCGATCGTGCGCATGGCGTCGACCTCCTCGGTCAGCTTCATCGTGCCGAGTTGTGCGGCAAAAGCAGAGCCGGAGCGGCCCGCAACCATGATCGCGGTCATCAGCACGCCCAATTCGCGCAGGGTAAGACGACCGACGAGATTGACCGTGTAGATCTCCGCGCCGAACTGGCGCAGCTGGACCGCGCCCTGCTGGGCGATGACGATGCCGACGAGAAAGCTCATCAAGCCGATGATGGCGAGCGAGTTGACGCCGACCAGTTCCATCTGGTGGACCAATGCCTTGCCACGGAAGCGGCGAGGATGGCGGATCAGGCTGCCCACGGAAAGGATGATCTGGCCAAGGAAGCCGATCACCTGCAAAAAACCGGCACCAAGCCCGATCATCACATCGCCGACATGTTCGGGCACGCGCTGCAGCAACGGCAGGCGCGGCGCGCGGATCGAATGAGCGTTGGAATCTGCCTTGCTGATCGCATCGATCAGGCGGCGCGCCTCATCCTTGCAGCCGACCACCTCGGCACCGGTATCTCGCGAGAGGCGCCATACCGTCCAGGCGCCCACGGTATCCATGTCACCCACCCCGGACACATCGATTTTCGCGATGGAATCGCCAAGATCGCGGAGCCGCTTGTCGGTTATGCCCAACGAAGACACGGTCATGGGGCCGCTGAAAGCGAGCACGCTTCCCTCACCCCCGGCCCCCGCCGTCAATTGAAAATCGGTTAATGCCCGCATGTTGTCCGCTTCATGCGGGAATTCGGGCAAGGCGACAAGTGCAACACATGCGCCATAACGCGGGAATTACGCTTGCGGTTCCGCCTAAGCCCTGCTCGCACGCTTGCGGCGACGGCGCTGCAATGGCGCATGTGTGCTTGCAGCGCGAGCGCTGCAATGGCGCATGTGTGCTTGCAGCGCGAGCGCTGCAATGGCAAGGCGCGGCCCCATGAGCGCACAGGATTCCGCAGAACTCGCCAAGACCTTCGAGCCCGCAGGCCTCGAAGCCAAGTGGTATGCCCATTGGGAAGCGAACGGACTGTTCCGCCCCGAGCGGCCAGACGCGGCACCCTATACGATCGTCAATCCGCCTCCCAACGTGACCGGCTCGCTCCACATCGGCCACGCCCTGGACAACACGCTGCAGGACGTGGTGATCCGCTACGAGCGCCTGCGCGGCAAGGATGCGCTGTGGGTGGTGGGCACCGACCATGCCGGCATTGCCACGCAGATGGTGGTCGAACGGCAGATGGAGCAGGCCCAAGACAAGCGCACGAACTACACGCGCGAGCAGTTCGTGGACAAGGTGTGGGAGTGGAAGCACGAAAGCGGCGGTACGATCACCGGCCAGCTGCGGCGCCTCGGCTGTTCGATGGACTGGAGCCGCGAGCAGTTCACCATGGACCCGCATTTCACCCGCGCGGTGGTGAAGGTCTTCGTCGATCTCTACAACCAGGGCCTGATCTACCGCGACAAGCGGCTGGTGAACTGGGACCCCAAGCTCAAGACCGCGATCTCCGACCTCGAGGTGGAAACGCGCGAGACGCAGGGCGGGTTCTGGCACTTCAGGTATCCGCTGGCTGATGGCGTGACGCGCGACGACGGGCTCGATTACATCGAGGTTGCCACCACGCGCCCCGAGACGATGCTGGCCGACATGTGCGTGGCCGTGCATCCAGAGGACGAGCGCTACAAGTCGGTTATCGGCAAGGACATCCTGCAGCCGCTGACCGGCCGCCGGTTCAAGATTGTTGCCGACGAGCACGCCGACCCCGAGCTGGGCTCAGGCGCGGTGAAGATCACGCCGGGACACGATTTCAACGACTTCGAAGTGGGCAAGCGCGCCGGGATCAAGGCAGGCGACATGCTCAACATGTTCGATGCCGAGGCAAAGGTCGTTCAGACGTCCGACGGGCTGGTGCCCGCCGAATTCATCGGGATGGATCGCTTCGATGCGCGCAAGCTCGTGGTGGAGCGGATGAAGGAAGCGGGCTTCCTGATCCCGCACGTGACCCGGGACAAGGAAGACAACGAGGTTCAGCACGATGCCGAACCGCGCACGATCCAGACGCCGTTTGGCGACCGGGGCGGCGTGGTGATCGAACCGTGGCTGACCGACCAGTGGTACGTCGATGCCGAAACGCTCGCCAAGGCGCCAATGGAAGCGGTGCGTTCGGGCGCGATCGAGATCGTGCCGAAGACGTGGGAAAAGACGTTCTTCAACTGGATGGAGAACATCCAGCCCTGGTGCGTTTCGCGCCAGTTGTGGTGGGGACACCGGATTCCGGCGTGGTATGGCTCCGATGGCCAATGCTACGTGGCGGAAACCGAGGAGGAGGCTCAGGCCAAGGCTGGCGCGGGCGTCGCGCTCACCCGTGACGAAGACGTCCTCGACACATGGTTCTCTTCCGCCCTCTGGCCTTTCGCCACGCTTGGCTGGCCGGACGAAGACGCACCGCTGCTCTCGAAGCACTACCCCAACGACCTGCTCGTCTCGGGCTTCGACATCCTGTTCTTCTGGGATGCGCGCATGGCGATGCAGGGGCTGCACTTCATGAAGGAAGTGCCGTGGAAAAAGCTTTACCTCCACGGACTCGTCCGCGCGGCCGATGGCGCGAAGATGTCCAAGTCCAAGGGCAACGTGGTCGATCCGCTGGGCCTGATCGACAAGTACGGGGCTGACGCGCTGCGCTTCTTCATGTGCGCCATGGAGAGCCAGGGCCGCGACGTGAAGATG
The DNA here is from genome assembly GCF_057180545.1 of Novosphingobium sp. HNCC26DJ243. NCBI lineage: Bacteria > Pseudomonadati > Pseudomonadota > Alphaproteobacteria > Sphingomonadales > Sphingomonadaceae > Novosphingobium > Novosphingobium sp. HNCC26DJ243. The sequence continues at coordinate 1,294,968 of NZ_JBXUGN010000001.1, forward strand.
GATGAGAAGCGCGTCGAGGGCTATCGCAACTTCGCCACGAAGCTGTGGAACGCCGCGCGATTCTGCCAGAGTAACGGGATCACCGGCAGCACTTCGGTGGCCGCACCCGCGGCGACCAGCGCGGTCAACAAGTGGATCATCGGCGAGGTGGTCGAGACGCTCGGCGCGCTCGATCAGGCGATGGCCGACCTGCGCTTCGACGCGGCAGCGAATACCGTCTACCACTTCGTGTGGGACCAGTTCTGCGACTGGTACATCGAACTGGTGAAGGGCAATTTCGACGCCGAGACCAAAGCCGTCGCCGGTTGGGTGCTCGACCAGATCCTCGTCATGCTCCACCCGTTCATGCCCTTCGTGACCGAAGAACTGTGGCATGCGCTCGGGAGCCGGGACGCCGAGCTGATCGTGGCCGAATGGCCGCAGCCGGGAGCGACAGTAGACGCGGCGGCCAAGCGCGAGGTCGAATGGCTGATCGCGCTGGTTTCCAACCTGCGCACTGCCAAGAACGAACTCGGCATTTCGCCCGGCGCGAAGCTTGATGGCTATTTGCCCGATCCTTCGCCGCTCACGCGCGGTATCATCGAGGCCAATCCGGCAGCGATCGAGCGGCTGGCGCGCCTGAACGGCATCCGCTTCGAAGCCGCACCTGCGGGCGCGGCGATGCAGGTTGGCGCGGGCGACGCCAACATCGTCGTGCCGCTGGAAGGCGTGATCGACATCGCGGCGGAAAAGGCGCGGCTCGAAAAGGCACTCGCGGTCTCGCAGAAAGAAGCGAAGTCGCTCGAAGGCCGACTTTCCAACGCTTCGTTCGTCGAGAAAGCCAAGCCCGAAGCGGTTGAAAAGGCACGCGCCGATCATGCGATGCATTCGGCCGAAGCCGAACGGCTTGCTGCAGCGTTGCAGCGGCTGGGTTAATGGTCAACGTCCTGTTCGTGCCGTGCTGACGCTTGCCACCGTCAATCCGGGCGAGCCGGAGATCTTCTCCTCGCTGCAGGGTGAAGGACCGTCGCTTGGGCGGCCTTCGATCTTCGTGCGGCTGTCGCGCTGCAATCTCGCCTGCCGCTGGTGCGACACGGCCTATACCTGGCGCTTCACCGGCGACAATCGCCCGCACCGCGATGAAGTTGCCTTCGAGCGGAGCGAAAACCAGCTTGCGCTGACTGAGGACGAGGTTGCCGCGCTGATCCTCCACCATCCCGAGGACCGGCTGGTCATTACCGGCGGCGAACCGCTGCTGCAGGGCACGGCGCTGGCCAAACTGGTGGCACAACTCAAGTACGCTCGCCCCGGCCTTCACGTCGAGATCGAGACTAACGGTACGGTCGCGCCACACGCGGCGCTCGATGTGCTGGTCGATCAGTATAATGTCAGCCCAAAGCTGGCGCATTCGGGCAATGCGGCGGACCTTGCGCTGATCCCGGCGCGGATGGCGCAATGGGCAGGCGAGCCGCGCGCCTGGTTCAAGTTCGTGGTCGCATCACCGGCAGACCTTGGCGAAATCGCCGACCTGCAGGACCGGTTCGCTATTGCCGCCGATCACCTGTTCGTGATGCCCGAGGGAACCGCCAGTGCTACCTTGCGCGAACGCGCGCGCTGGCTGGCAGAGGAAGCGCTGGAGCGCGGCTGGCGCTTTACCGACCGCCTCCACATCCATCTTTACGGGGATACGCGAGGCACCTGAGCCCCGCGTAATCCTGAGACGGCTACTCAGAACGGGATGTCGTCGTCTAGATCGTCGCCGAAGCCGCTTGCGGCTGCGCCACCGGCAAAGCCGCCAGCCGCAGCGCCACCGCCGCCGCCTTGGTTCCAGCCGCCGCTGCCACCGCGCGAGCCGCCGCCCGATGAGCCGCCTTCGTTCCAGCCGCCCGAACGGCCACCACCACCGCCGCTGCCGCCGCCCGAGGCGCCGTCAAGCATGGTCAGGACCGCGCCGGGGCCCTGCAGCACGACTTCGGTCGAATAGCGGTCATTGCCCGACTGGTCCTGCCACTTGCGCGTGCGCAGCTGGCCTTCGATGTAGACCTTCGATCCCTTCTTGAGGAAGCGTTCGGCAACGCCCGCCAGGCCTTCGCTGAAGATGGCCACGGTGTGCCATTCGGTGCGCTCCTGCTTCTCGCCGGTGTTGCGGTCCTTCCAGCTTTCCGACGTTGCGATGCGCAGGTTGCACACCTTGCCGCCGTTCTGGAACGAGCGAACTTCCGGGTCGGCGCCGAGATTGCCGACGATGATGACCTTGTTGACGCTGCCTGCCATCGAATCGAGTCCCTTCGAATTTGAACGTCGGCCTAGCGCATCGGACCCACGCGGCGCGAGTCACGCCACGGCCTTTCCCACAGCGCAGCGCAGCGCAGGTGGTCTAGCCAAGCCCCAAGGCCGTCGCCGTCCAGAACGTGGCGAGCGAGGCGAGGTAGGCCAGCGCAAAGAGGTAGGCGAGCATGAAGGCGGGCCATTTCCAGCCGTTGGTCTCGCGCCGGGCGACCGCGATGGTCGAGAGACACTGCGGCGCGAATACGAACCACGCGAGGAAGGAGAGCGCCATCGGCAGGGTCCAGTGCGCCTTGAGCTGGTCACCCAAGGCCATGGCGGTCTGATCCTCGTCATCGCTGGCGCCCACGGCATAAGTCGTGGCGAGCGAGCTGACCGCCACTTCGCGCGCGGCCATGGCCGGAATGATCGCAAGGCTCATGTCACGGTTGAAGCCGATCGGTGCGAGCACCACCGAAAGTCCGTTGGCAAGCGTGCCTGCCACCGAAGCGTTGATCTGGTCCTGCCCCGGTTCTGCGCGGGGGAAGTTGAGCAGGATCCACAATGCGATGGTGACCGTGAAGATCATCGTGCCGGCGCGGCGCAGGAAGATCCACGCGCGCTGCCACAGGCCGATCGCGAGATCCTTGACCGTGGGCAACTGGTACTTGGGCAGCTCCATGATAAAGCCCGAAGCCGCACCCTTGGTGACCGAGCGGCGCAGGACAAGCGCGACGACCATCGCGCCGACGATCCCGGCGACGTAGAGCGCGAACAGCACCAGTCCTTGCAACCCGATACCGGGCCCGACCCTATCGTTGGGGATGAAGGCGGCGATGATCACCGCATAGACCGGCAGGCGCGCCGAGCAGGTCATCATCGGGGCGATCAGGATCGTGGTCAGGCGATCCTTGGGATCGGTGATCGAGCGCGTGGCCATGATTCCCGGAATCGCGCAGGCAAAGCTCGACAGCAGCGGGATGAAGCTGCGCCCGGAAAGGCCGACTCCCGCCATCATCCGGTCCATCAGGAATGCCGCACGCGCCATGTAACCGGTCGCCTCCATCGTCAGGATGAAGAAGAACAGGATCACGATCTGCGGCAGGAACACCACGACCGAACCCACCCCGGCAATGACACCGTCGGTCAACAGATCGCGCGCAAGGCTTTGCGGCACGTTGGCGCGGACCAGATCGCCAAGCGCCGAGACCACGCCGTCAAGCGCATCGGCAAAGGGCGTGGCCCAGCTGAATACTGCCTGGAAGACGACGAATAGAAGAGCGAACAGGATCGGCGGCCCTGCCCAAGGGTGAAGCAGGACCTTGTCCATGCGCGCATGGATCCGGTGCTTGGCCGTTTCGGAGATGATCGCTCCGGCTGCGATTTCGTGCGCGAGCATGCGCCGTTCGGGCAGGGTAACGTGGGGGCGCGGCGACGGTGCGTGGGCTTGCGAGCGGTCGCGCGCCTCACCGATGGCGGCAGCCAGCTCGGAAAGGCCGCGCCGGCGCACGGCGACGGTCGGGATTACTGGCACGCCCAGGGCGGCCTGAAGGGCATGGGGATCGATGACGAGGCCGTCGCGCTCTGCCAGATCGACCATGTTGAGCGCGACCACCGTCGGTCGGCCAAGCTCGATCACTTCCTGCGCGAAGACGAGGTGCTGTTCGAGGTTCGAACTGTCGAGCACCAGCACGATCACGTCGGGCCGGGCCTGGCCCTCCTGCTCGCCCATGATGACCTTGCGGGTCACTTCCTCGTCGGGGCTGGCGGCATCGAGCGCGTACGACCCGGGCAGGTCGACCAGCTCGACCGGTTCGCCGGTCGGCAGCAGCAGGCGGCCTGCCTTACGTTCGACCGTGACGCCGGGATAGTTGGCGATCTTCTGGCGCGCGCCGGTCAGCGCATTGAACAGCGCGCTCTTGCCCGCGTTGGGGTTGCCGACCAGCGCGGCGACGGTGGGGTTGCGGCTCATTTCAAGTACTCATGCCGCGATGGTCTCGGCGATCGGTTCGACCGTCATCGCCCGGGCATGGACGCGGCGCAGCGCGACGGTCATCCTCCCGATCTCCACCGCCAGCGGATCACGCCCCATGAATACGCCGCGATAGGCAAGCGTCACCCGCGCGCCGACATCGAGGCCAAGCGCGCGCAGGCGCTGCGCCTCTTCGGCGACGAGCGCGGACCAGTCCACCGCAGCGATTCGCGCAGGCGTGCCGATAGGGAGCAGATCAAGAGTCACCCTTGCGCGCTGCCATAGGGCGGAAGCAATTGCAAGTCGTTCGCAATAGAATTGCGCTGGATCAAATATCGGCCAGCGCCGACGATCAGGTCGCCGGATAGCGCAACCGGCCGAGGAGGCGCGTGAACGAGAAGCTTTCGTCGCGCGGCTTGAGCAGCTTGACCTTGGCTTTTTCGAACTGCATCACGTTCTCGATGCGGCGATCGAGGAAGGCGCGGGCGTCGGTATGGTCCTCGCTCGTGTCCTGCGCGTAGAAGGCCAGCGTCGCTGCGTAGATCGAACCCAGCGTCATGCGCTTGGTGTAGTGGTTGTAGTCGGTCGCCACATCGCCCGCGAGCCGCCAAATGCGGTCCGCGCTCGACCAGCCAAGGCGTGCTGCGGTGCCCACGTTCTGCGGCATCGCCATGATCGAAAGCGCGCGACGCAGGGCCTCTTCATTGCCTTTCAGCGCGTCGAGCCGGAACTGGACAAGACGGCGGATGCGTTCGCGGATCGGCAGGTTGGAAAGCTGCGTGGCCGGAAGGGACTCCGCCATGTCGGCATCGATCCGCGCGATCCAGGCGCTGATCATTGCCATCGGCCCGCCCGAAAAAGCGAAGCGGGCAAGCGCAGGATCGACGCCATCCGCCTGCGCGGCTGCAGCCACCGCCTCCTCGCTCCACCCGTCAAAGGCAACGGCATCGGCGATGGCAGGCGCGAGGCGTAGGCGCAGGTCGTGAAGCGTGGCAGCGTTGGTCATGTCAGAACGAGGGGCCATAGGTCTTCTTGGGGCCGGCGGCCTTGGCGTCCTTGGCGGCGCGTTCGATCTCTCCCAGAACTGGGCTGTTCTTGCCATCGAGCGCGGCGTATTCGCGCGCCGAACGCCCCGAATTGTCAGGCCGGTCCGGATTTGCGCCAGCCTTGATCAGCAGGCGAACAAGCGCGAGATCCTTGCGATGCACCGCGCTGATCAGGGGCGTTTCGCCCGTGTTGTTTGCCTCGTCGACCCGCGCGCCGGACTTGATCAGCTCATCGACGCCCTCGAGAAAACCCAGTTCCGACGCCTGGACCAGCGGGGTCACGCCGCGATTGTCGCGCGCATTGACGTTGGCGCCCTTGGCGATGAGGAACTGCACCCACACGAGATCGCGCCGCGCGACGACGATGTGAAGGCCGGTCTGTCCGGTGGTGTAGTCCTTGGTGTTGACGATCTGTGTGCCAGGCTCGTTCAAAGCCTCGGTCACCTTGTCGCCCTCCTTCTTGCGGACGGCTTCGAGGAACTTGTAGCTGTCCGAAAACTGGGCCTGCGCGGGCACCGACACGGCGGCGGCGAGCAGGATTGCCAGTGCGGCAAGCGGCCTGCGCATGATCGACAGCATTGATTCCTCCTGTTGCGAGCCCCACGGCCTTTGGGCCAAGTCAGGACTCGCCTCTTGCAAGGGCACGGTTAGCAGAGCATGAACCGCCGCGCCATGGCCCTCACCTTTCGATCCCTCGTCGTCGCAGCTGCTGCAAGCTGCACTTTCGCCCTTGCCGCATGCGGCGGTGCGCCCTCCGAGAAAGCGCCGCTCGAAGGCGCCGCGATCGGGGGCGACTTCACGCTGACGGGCAAGGACGGCAAACCGGTGCGCTATGCCGATTTTGCCGGCAAGTACCGCATCATGTACTTCGGCTACACCTTCTGTCCCGACGTCTGCCCGGTCGATCTTCTGAACATTGCGCAAGGGGTCAAGCTGTTCGGCAAGACCCATGGGGATGCAGCCGCCCGCATCCAGCCGATCTTCATCACCATCGATCCCGAGCGCGACACCCCCGAAGTGGTGGGCAAGTATGCTGCTAACTTCGGGCCCACGGTGATCGGCCTCTCGGGAACTCCCGCGCAGATTGCCGCCGTCGCCAAGCAATGGGCAGTATTCCACCAGAAGCGCGATGGGGGCTCGCCGCAGGACTACCTGATGGACCACAGCCGCGCCGCCTATCTGATGGGGCCCGCCGGCGAGCCGATCGCGCTGCTGCCCGCCGAACAGGGTGCGCAGGCCGTGGCAACAGACCTCGCGAAATGGGTGCGCTGAGGCCGCGATGAGCGGTGACCGCTTCTGGGAACGTCCGGTCGAGACACTTGACCGCGAACAGTGGGAAGCCCTGTGCGACGGTTGCGGCAAGTGCTGCCTGCACAAGCTGGAGGACGACGCCACGGGCGATGTCTACCACACCAACGTTGCCTGCCGCCTGCTCGATCTCAAGACCGGCCTGTGCAGCGATTACAAGCACCGCCGCGCCTACGTGCCCGATTGCCTGCGCTTGACGCCGAGGCTGGCGCGCGAACTGCCGTGGCTGCCAGATACCTGCGCCTATCGGTTGCGGGCCGACGGGGAGTCCCTGCCCGACTGGCACTACCTGATTTCGGGTGACCGGGCGACCGTGCACGCCGTCGGTCAATCGGTAATCGGCAAGGCGGTCAGCGAGACGGTGGCGGGGCCACTCGAGGAACACATCGTTCCCTCCGATCACTTCGACGGCGACGACCCGTTCGATGCTTGACTGGCTGCGCCGCGCCGATCCCCGCGCCAAGGAAACGCCTGCCCCGAACAGGATCGCCCCCCGCAAGATCGCGCCACGCACGATCGTGGTGGGCGAGCGCGAACTGCCACTGGTGATCCGCAAGCTGTCACGCGCACGGCGAATGACGCTGCGGCTTGCGCCCGATGGCAGCGAGGCGCGCGTCTCGATCCCCGCATGGGGCCGGGTCGGCGATGCCGAAGCCTTTGCCCGTGACCGCGCAGACTGGCTGGCGGGCCAGCTCGCCAATCTGCCCGAGCCGCGGACCATCGCACCGGGGGCAACCCTCAGCCTGCGCGGCGAAGCGCTGCTGATCGTCTGGACCGAGGTTGCGCGACGCAAGCCGCTCATCGAGAATGGCGTACTGACGATCGGCGGCCCCCGCGAATCGCTGAGCCGCCGCCTGCAACGCTGGCTCGAAGCCGAGGCACTTGCCCTGATGGCAGGCGATCTTGCGCATTATTGTCAGCGTGCAGGCCACGCTGTGCCGCGCCTGTCGCTGTCCCGCGCTCAGCGGCGCTGGGGCAGTTGTGCCGCCGACGGCACGATCCGGATGAACTGGCGGCTGGTCATGGCGCCCGATTGCGTGCGGCGCTCGGTCGTCGCGCACGAGGTCGCGCACATGACCCATTTCGATCACAGCCCGGCCTTCCACGGCCATCTCGACACGCTGTTCGAGGGCGAGGTGCAGGCCGCAAACCGCTGGCTCAAACGCCATGGCCGCACGCTTTACGCGCCCTTCGGCTGATCGCAGGAACGCGGTCTGGCGCTGACGGCCCGCAAGTCCTATCTAGACGCACATGAAAGCCTTCTTCCGCAACGTCTCTCCCCGCCGTGCCATTGCCGATCTGTGGCAGGTCCTCGGCGCGCCGAGCGAATACCGCACGATCGCGCTGGTTCTGGCCGCAATGGTGACCGGCGGCATCTTCTTTGTGATGAGCAACCAGGGCGGTCGAGGGCTACCCCATCCGCCCAAGGTCATCTACTTCCCGAGCTTCCTCGAAGGCCGCACCGACGAGCAGATCCTTGCCGAGAACCGCGCCGCCACGGCCAGGGCCCGCGCCGAGGAAGCCGAAGAAGAGGCCAGCGCCGAACGCGTGCGCCAGATGTACAAGGCCGTGGGCAATGCGACCGGCGTCGACACCAGGACCGCCTACGAAGAAGGCAAGGCGGAACGCGAGGCCGAGCGCCGGAAGCGCGATGCCGCGCGCAAGGCAATCCTCGACCAGCATCTGGTCGACAACCCTGTGTTCGACCGTGCGCAGAAGGCTGAGCAAGACCCGCCGCAATGATCCGGCCGGAAGACACGCGCTGGCTTGATGCGGCGGCCGCCCTGGCCGCGCGCGGTCGCCCCGTCAGCCAGCCCAATCCAGCCGTGGGCGCAGTGATCGTGCTTGGCGGCGTGGTCGTCGGGCGCGGCTGGACGCAGGCTGGCGGAAGGCCCCACGCCGAGGCGCAGGCCCTCGCCATGGCGGGCGATCGCGCGCGCGGCGCAACACTTTACGTGACGCTTGAACCTTGCGCCCACGCCAGCACGCGCGGTCCTTCGTGTACGTCGCTCGTTCGGGAAAGCGGTCTCGCACGCGTCGTAGTCGGGGTGGAAGACCCGGACCCGCGCACCGCGGGCGGCGGGATTGCGGCCTTGTGCGAAGCGGGGATCGATGCCGCGTTGCTGCCCTCACCTGCCGCACGGGAGTCCCTGGCCGGCTATCTGCTCCGCGCCATGCTTGGCCGTCCGCATGTCACGCTCAAACTGGCCGTTTCGCTCGACGGCAGGATCGCGCTGCCCGACGGCACCAGCCGTTGGATCACCGGGCCCGAAGCGCGCGCGCATTGCCATGTCGAGCGCGCACGCGCCGATGCGATCCTGGTGGGCGGCGGGACCCTGCGCGCAGACGCGCCGCGCCTCGACGTCCGCCTTCCGGGCCTTGAGGCGCGCAGCCCGCAGCGCATGGTGCTGACAGCCGGCCCCGCGCCCGCCGGGTGGACGGTTGTCCGCGACATCACTGCATCAGGCGCGTTCGGCGATGCCCAGTACCTGTTCGTAGAAGGCGGCGCGAAAGTCGCGGCGAGCTTCCTGTCCGCAGACATGGTCGACAGACTGCTGATCTATCGCGCACCGATCATCATCGGAGAGGGTCTTGCGGCCATTGGCGACATCGGCCTTCGCGATCTGGCGCAGGCCCATGGGCGCTGGCGCAATGTGGACAGGCGGGCGCTTGGCAGCGATGCACTCGACGTCTACGAGCGGGTGCGCTGAAGGAGATACTTGATGTTTACCGGGATTGTCACCGAAGTCGGCAATATCCTCGCGATCGAGGACAGGGGCGATCGCCACATCACGATTTCCTGCGCGATGGACCCGGCAAAGATCGCCATCGGGGCATCGATCGCCTGCTCGGGCGTTTGCCTGACCGTAGTCGACAGGGGCGGGATCGCCGGCGAAGGCTGGTTCGCAGTCGACGTATCGGGCGAGACCGTCAGCCGTACGGCCCCTGAACAGTGGTCCGTCGGCGCGCCTCTCAATCTCGAACCCGCACTCAAGCTCGGCGATGAACTTGGCGGGCATATCGTGACCGGTCACGTCGATGCGGTGGGCGAAGTCGTGGGTGTCTGCCCCGAAGGCGCATCGCTAAGGTTCGGGATTGCCGCACCGAAAGAACTTGCCCCCTACATCGCAGCCAAGGGCTCGATCACCGTCAACGGCGTCTCGCTGACGGTAAACGAGGTGGCCGATCAGCCTGACGGATCGTGCCACTTTGCGCTGAACATCATTCCACACACCGCGCAAGTGACGACTCTGGGCACGCTGTCACCGGGGCACAAGGTCAATCTCGAAATCGACGTGCTGGCACGCTATCTCAAGCGGATGCAGAGCCTCGCAGCGCAAGGCTGAGCCGCACTCAGGCGCAGCCGAGCACGATCTGCAGCAGTTGTGCGGGCTGATCGCCCATCACATCGTGGCTGGCTTCGGCCTCATGGTATTCCCAAGCCGGATCGTCCTGAACCCGGTCGGCGAACTTGGCGAAGGGCGTCGGCTGCCAGCCATTGGCATAGACGTAGATATGCCGCGGGATCTTAGCCTCCTCGCCGGTAAAGCGCACCGCTTCGACAAGCGTCAGCAACGGGTGGGGTGACAGCACCGGATGTTCGAGCCCCGGCAGAGGAGCAACCGCCCCTGGGGTATGCTTCTGGCTGCCGATGTAGTGGTTGTGTTCCCACTCGCCCGTCAGGTCCCACAGCGACTGACCGTCCTGCGGCAGGAAGGCATCGACATAGACGATGCTTTCGATCCGGCTCCCGAGACGCGTGGCGACGCCGGTGATCACCATGCCGCCCCAGGAATGTCCCACCAGCACGAATCGGCCGAAACCAGCCTCGGCGATCTGCGCGCAGGCATCATCGATGTGCGTGGTAAGCGTGATGCCGGGATGGAACTCGGCCTTGCGCCGCCCCAGTCCGGTCAGGTCGACAGCCAAGGCGCGATGGCCAGCCGCGCGCAGATCGGCCGCGAGCCGATCCCATGCCCAACTGCCGCCCCAGGCGCCGTGGACCAGGACAAAGTCGGTCACTGGTTGATCCCGTGCTTCTTGTTGTAGGCGTGGAGCCATTCGAGCGTCTTGGTGAGCCCGCCGAACGGATAGAAGTGCAAGCGGACCTTGCCGTGCTCAGGGCCGAGCCCCTTTGCGAAAGCATCGACCAGTTTGTCGGGCCCGGCGCTGCCGAGCAGGTTGGTGACCGAGATGCCGTACTTCTTGAGTACCGACGTGGAGGCTCCCACGCCGCAGCGGGCGGCGAATGCCAGAAGACGCTTGATCCCGGCAGGGCCCGGCACGCCGATCCGCACCGGGGCATCGATGCCGCGCGCGCGCAGGTTCTTGAGCCAGGTAAGGAATGCATCGGGATCGAAGCCGAACTGCGTGACGATCAGCGGGGTCATGCCGCGCCTTTCGATTTCGGCGACCTTGCTTTCGAGCACGGCCCAGCATTGCGCCTCGGTCATGTTCGGATGGCCTTCAGGATGGCCGCCGATGCCGATGGCCTTGATCCCCGAGCGCTCGAACGCCCCGGTGGCGATGAGGGCCGAGGTATCGAAATAGGGGCCGACCGGCTCGGGCGGATCGCCTGCGACGATGAAGCAGCGCTCGACGCCGGCCTGTTCGACCACAGCCTTGAGATAACCCTCGAAGTCGTCCTCCGAGGTGATCCGGCGCGCGGAGAAATGAGGCATCGGCTCGAAGCCGAGTTCACGCACCGCCACGGTGGCGGCAACACGGGCGGCGACATCCTCGCCGGGCAGAAAGGTGACTGCTATGGGGGTTTCGGCCGGGATGAGCGGGGCGGCATCGCGCAGCGAAGCCTCGTCTTTCGCGGTCATCTCCAGCGAAAAACCGTCGGTGATCCCGGCGGGCGCCTTGTCCCAGTTGGGATGGAGAAGCGATGCCTTTGCCATGTTCGGGATCCTCTGTGGTTGGAGGCGTTCCGCCCGGCCGCCTTTGCGACGATCCGGGCGGAGCCTGTACTCGTTTTGCCTCAGCGGGCGGTGCGCCAGCCCTCGGCATAGTTCTCACGCGCGACGCGGCTGTAGGGAACCGGCGAAACGATCACGCGGACGTTGAGCTGCTTGTGCGGCTCGACCGTGGTCTTGCGCGTGCCGCCGTTCTCTTCGCCCCAGACGACGTTCAGCTCGGTGCCGAACGGAATTTCCGGATCGATCGTGGCGAGGCTAAGGGCCTGCTTCTCGTTGTAGGAGAAGCCGGTGAACATCGACAGGCCAACGGTCTTGCCGCCAGCGTCGACGACACGGTCGTAGTTCGACGAGGCATAGTTCGCGAGCGGAACGTCGAAGAACTTGTAGGCTTCGCCGTCCGGGTTGAACATCGAGGCCATGATCTTGGCCATGTCCTCGGGGTTCCACGCGAGCGTCACCTTCTTGCGCTGCTCGGCGGGGTTCAGGGCTTCGAGCGCCTCACGACCGTGGAAGTCGTGGTCGAACTTGACGAAGTTGCCGTAACCCAGTTCCCACGGGTTGAGGTAGTAGTCCTCGATGTTGTCGGACACGAACGAACCGCCGATCGAACCGGTGGCTTCGTAGCTGTCAGCCGCAAGCCACTCGCGGAAGCCCTTGAGCTTTTCACCGGTGTAGATGGCGGGCAGCGGCGACGGGATCCAGCCGGATTCCAGCGTGTTCGACGGATAGGCGCGGCTGCCGCAGGCGATCAGGCCGAATTCCTTGCCTGCTTCCAGAATAGCAGCGCGGATCTCTTCCTGCTCGGCATAGGGGCCCCAGATTTCAAGGCCCGGCGCGCCGGACATGCCGTGGCGCAGCGTGCGCACGGTCTTTCCGGCAATGTTCATCGTGCTCATGTTGAAGAACTTGAGCTGTTCGAGCGGGCCGCCGTGCAGCTTCTCGATCACGGCCCAGGCGTTCGGGCCCTGGATCTGGAAGCGCCATTCCTTGCGCGTGACGGGCTTGCCCATCGGGCGCATCGGCGAACGGTCATCGAGTTCGATCTCGCAATCGTAGCCGCCCGTTGCGGCGTGGTAGCGCAGCCAGTTGGATGCAGGCGCGCGGCCGACGTAAGTGAACGATTCTTCTTCTTCCCAGAAGATGATGCCGTCACCGATGACGTGGCCATAAGGCGTGGTCGGCACATACTGTTTGGCCTTGTTGACCGTCCAGCCCTTCGAGCTGTTGATCATCGTGTCCGACAGCAGCTTGGCCGCATCCTTGCCGCGAATGTAGAGATTGACCATGTGGTGCGACTGGTCGAACAGCACCGCGCTGTGCTGCCAGGCCCACTGTTCCGAACGCCAGTTCGAGAACTCCGGTGCGACGACCGGATAGACATAGGCACCCAACTGCGAGTTGCGCAGCATGTCCACCACATTGCCGTTCTGGTTGATTACCTCTTCGAGGTTCTTGGCTGCCATCAGATCTCTCCCGACGTGAAAATGGCTGGTTGATAAATTTGTATGCAACACATACAAGTTTATCAGAGATTCGCAATGCCAAATGTTGCGCCCTATGAGGCGCGGCTCGATGGGAGAGAGACTATGAGCGCATCGTTGATTCTGACGCTGTCCTGTGAGGACAAGCCGGGCATCGTCGCCCGCGTTACGGGCAACCTGTTCGAGGCCGGCGGCAACATTCAGGAGGCGCAGCAATTCGACGATCCGCAGAGCGGGCGCTTCTTCATGCGAGTCGTGTTCAACCCCGGCGAGTCATCGGTAGAAAGCTTCAGGGCAGCATTCGCGCCCGTCGCGCAGCAATTCGCCATGGAGTGGAACATCCGCGACACCTCGGTGAACCGCAAGGTGATCCTGATGGTCAGCAAGTTCGATCATTGCCTGGGTGACCTGCTGTACCGCACGCGAATCGGCGAGCTGCCGATGGAGGTCGTCGCGATCCTCGGCAACCATCCCAAGGAAGCGCTCAACATCTCGCTGATCGGCGACATCCCCTACCATCACCTGCCGATCACCAAGGATACCAAGCCGCAGCAGGAAGCCGAGGTGAAGCGGATCGTTACTGAAACGGGCGCCGAACTGGTTGTGCTGGCGCGCTACATGCAGATCCTTTCGGACGATCTCGCATCGTTCCTGTCGGGTCGCTGCATCAACATCCACCACTCGTTCCTGCCCAGCTTCAAGGGTGCCAAGCCCTATCACCAGGCCCACGCCCGCGGCGTGAAGATGATTGGCGCAACCGGTCACTACGTGACGACAGATCTCGACGAAGGTCCGATCATCCACCAGGACGTCGAGGCCGTCACCCATGCCGACAGTCCCGAGGATCTCGTCCGCAAGGGCCGTGACGTGGAACGCCGCGTGCTGGCCGAAGCCGTACGCCTGCACCTCGAGGATCGCGCCCTCGTCAACGGCACGAAGACGGTGGTGTTCAAGAGCTGATGCTTTGATGCGTTGAATTCGGACGGCGGCGGGAGCACCATGGCTTCCGCCGCCGCTTTTTTCGGTAGGGGAAAGACATGCACGTCAACGCGCTGGACCACGTCAACATCATTACTGACCGGCTCGATGAGACGGCAGAGTTCTATCGTGCGTTGCTGGGGCTGGAGCGGCGCGACGGGCCGCCGCCCCTCACCCCGGACAATGCCCAATGGATGTACGATGCAGGCGGCAAGGCCATCGTCCATATCAACGCGGTCGACTGCCCGCGCGCCTATGACCGCGAGGTCGAGCCCGGCTCCCTGACCGGCGCGATCCATCACGTGGCGCTGAACTGCTCGGGTTATGACGAGACGCTGCGCCGCATCGGTTCGATGGGGCTGGACTGCCAGACCAACCTCGTCGCCGCCATCGGGCTGCGGCAGATCTTCACCGCAGACCCGAACAACGTGTTGCTGGAACTGAACTTCTTCGGCGACTAGGCCGGGATCGCTGCTTCCAGTGCGTCTGCCAATTCGTTCGGCTTCGAGAGATAGGGGCTGTGATCGGCCTCGAGCGTCACCACCTTCGCGCCTGGCGACATCGCGATCATGCGCTGCTGGCTATCGAGCGGAATGGTCCGGTCGAGGGTGCATTCGACATAGGTCCGCGGCAGACTTCCCCAGCGCTCGGGGGTCACGACGACCTTCTGCGAACGTGGCGCGTGCGGTTCGGCAAGCAGCCGTGGCAACACATCGGCGACCAGTTCGGGCGGCGAGACTTGTGCAAAAACCTCTGCAGCATTTTTCGTGTCGACGATCGTCGCGATACCGCCATGAACCTTGCCGATGATGCCATCGAACGCGGGGTTGGGCCCTTCAAGCTCCTTGAACTCGGCGCGGCTCAAACCCGAAGGCAGCATCATCGCACAGATATAGACCAGCGCGTCCATGGCATGTGGATCGCGCTCTGCCGCGGTTGACACGACGAGGCCACCGCGCGAGTGACCGGCCAGCACCACGGGGCCAATGCCTTGCCCTTTCAATTCGCGACAATGCTGCGCAGCAAATTCGCCCCATCCATCAAGCGTGACCGCTGCCATTTCCTCCGCTGTTCCCCCCATTCCCGGCAGCGTCGGCGCGATCACGGTGTGGCCGCGCGCGCGCAGGATTTCCGCAACCGGATCGAAGCACCAGCCGCCGTGCCACGACCCGTGGATCAGCACGAATCCCGCCATCAGCGCACGTGTCCCGACCAGGTGCGCAGGCCCGGCGCGGTGCGGTCTTCGGACTTGAGCGCATCGGCCACGGCGGGACGCGCGGTCACGCGATCGCGCCATTCGCACATGCGTGGTGCGCGCTTTGCCACTTCCATGTCGGGAAACATGCGTTCGACCATCATTCCGCAATGCGAATAGAAATTGATGTCGGCCAGGGTGTAGGTATCGCCCGCCAACCACTTCGTTGCCCCAAGCTGCGCCTCGACCTTGTCTAGCGCGTATTCGATCTTGGCCGTCGCATTGTCGAGATCGGCCTGCGAGAAGCCCGACCGCGCCGTCGCCCATTTCTTGCGCTGATCGGGCAGCGGAATGCTTTCGAGCAGCTTCTCGAAATCGCCACTCTCGATGTTGCGCGCGATCACGCCGACCATGCGGTGCCAGCCATGCATCGAGACGAAGTTCATCACGTGCTCGTCGATGAACTTGTTCCAGTAGCGCATCCGCGCCGCGCCGACCGGATCGCGCGGACGCAAGGGCGCATCTGCGGGCTGGGCGTCGGGAAAGGCGTCTTCGAGGTATTCGTTGATCACCGTGGTGTGGGTGATGATCGTGCCGTCGTGGTCGAGCACGGGCACCTGGCCTTCAGGGTTGATCGCGGTGAACCAGGGCTGGTGCTGCTCGAACTTGTGCAGGTCGACGTAGATGCTCTCGTAGGCAAGGCCCTTTTCCTTGAGCGGGACCATCGATTTGAGCGAATTGGCCAGCGGTTCGGCGTGATAATATTTCAGGGTCATCGCTTCAGACTCTCATGGTGCCGAGCATGCCGCCGTCGACGGCCCAGCTCTGGGCCGTAACGTGGCTTGCGGCGTCGGACAGCAGGAAGGCGGCGACCTGCGCCACCTCGTCGGACGAGCCGGTGCGACCCTGCGGAACGGCTTTCGCCATCTGCGAGGCGGCTTCGGGCGGGAGTCCATCGAGCATAGGCGTCTCGATCAGGCCGGGGAGGATGCAATTGCAGCGCACGCCGAATTCTGCCGCCTCGTTGGCAACCGCGCGCGACAGGCCAAGCACGGCATGTTTGCTGGCCACGTAGCCCGCATTCATCGGAAGGCCACGTTCGCTGGCAAGGCTGCCGGTGACGAGAATCGCGCCCTGCCCCCGCTGCTTCATCGCGGGCAACACGTGCTGGATCGCCCAGAACACCGACTTGAGATTGACCGCCATGACCGCGTCGAAAGCCTCGTCCGTATAGCTTTCGATGGATGCGAACATGCCGCCGATCCCTGCGTTGAGGAACAGGCCATCGACCGGTCCGTTTGCCGCCACTGCCTGGTCGAGCGCGGCGAGAAGCTGCGCCTTGTCGGCAACGTCGGCGGCAGCCCACGCGGTCTTGCCGCCAAGCTCCTTGGCGGCTCGTTCCAGCAGTTCGGCACGGCGCGCGATCAGCGTCACCGTGGCGCCCGCAGCAACGATGCACGACGCGCTGGCGCGGCCGATGCCGGTCGATGCACCGGTGATGACGATGTGCTTGCCCGAAAGGTCTGTCATCTCGCGCTCCTTGCGATGAAGTCGGCCCAAACCCGCGCCTCGGGCCGGTCGTTGCCGTCCGGCGTCCACTGGCGTTCCATGATCGCGCGGGCTTCGGGCTCGGGCATGGCGCGGTAATCGCGATTGAGCCGGTAGAAGAAGGCCGAGACCCGCCAGTTCATGATGCAGTGCACGTGAACGGGGTGTGGCCCCTGCTCGACCGCCATTGCAAAGGCGGTGAAATGGTCTTCGCCGGGCGCATCGAACGGCACGGGAATGTGGGTATAGGCTATCCCGTGCGCGGCAAGCTTGGCCCCTTCGTCCGCCAACGCCTCGGGATGACTTTCGAGCGCGAGATTGACGACATGGGCGACGCCAAGCGCTGCGAGGCGCGCGACGTCCTTGTCCTCGAGGCGGCCCGAGGTGGTCGTCTCCGCATCGAGCCTCTGCCAGGCGCGGATATCGACGGGATCGGCCATGGCCGGGTCAGGCCAGGCCGAGCAGGCGCGCAGCGTTATCCTTCATGATGCCCGGCAGCACCTCTTCCTTGAAGCCGACATTGAGCGCGGCATCGATCCACTTCTGCGGGTGTATCAGCGGGAAGTCCGAGCCGAACAGCATCTTCTTGCGAAGCTGCGTGTTGGCATACTGGATGATCTGAGGCGCGAAGTATTTCGGGCTCCAGCCCGACAGGTCGATGAAGACGTTGTCCTTGTGCAGCGCCATCGACAGGCTCTCGTCGACCCACGGCCAGGACGGATGCGCAAGTATGATCTTCATGTCGGGGAAATCCACCGCGACATCATCGACCAGCATCGGCTGGCCATACTTCAGGCGCATGCCGCCGCCGCCGCGCATGCCGGTGCCCATGCCCGAGTGGCCGGTATGGAAGATGGCAGGCAGCTTGTACTCGGCGATGACCTCGTAGATGGGATAGGCAACGCGGTCGGCCGGATGGCAATCCTGCACGATTCCGTGGAACTTGAAGCCCTTGACACCATAGTTTTCGACCAGATCGCGCGCCTCGCGCGCACCGAACTTGCCCTTGTGCGGGTCGATCGAGGCGAAGGCCATGCAGATGTCGTCGTTCTTGAGCGCCATCTCGGCGACTTCGTAATTCGATACGCGCTTTGCGCCCATGCCGCATTCGGCATCGACCGTGAACAGGCAGAAGGCGATCTGCTGCTCGCGATAGATCTCGACGATTTCAGGCATCTTCGGCCGTTCACGCGGGGCCTTGAAATAGGCCGAGGCGGCATCGAAGAACTTGCCCATGACCGGGTCTTCCGGATCGTGGCACGACACCTCGGCATGGACGTGGACGTCGATCGCCTTGATCTTGGAAAGGTCGATAGGCATGGGCATTACCTCTTTGCTCTCACCCCGTCAGTGGAGAGATAGGAAGGCCTGGCGCAAGGCACCTGGCAGGAGTTGAGAAGGGAGCGGCGCGCGCATCCCCTCTCCCGACCCTCTCCCCCCTGATGAGGAGAGGGCTCTTGCTGGATCAGACCAACGCGTCGCGCTTGACCGTGATGACCTGGCTGTAGGTGAATTCCTTCAGACCCTCGATGCCGTATTCAGCACCGAAGCCCGACTGCTTGTGCCCGCCAAACGGCGCGAAGGGCGACAGGTGGAGGAATTCGTTGATCCAGACAGTGCCGGTTTCAAGCTGTTCGGCAATCGCCACGCCACGATCGATGTCCTTGGTCCAGACCGCGCCCGCCAGGCCGTAGTCCGAATTGTTGGCGCGCGCGATGACCTCGTCGTCGGACGAGAACTTCATCAGCGGCATGACCGGACCGAACTGCTCTTCGGCCACGATGCGCGCGTCTTCGGGCGGATTGTCGAGGATCGTGATCGGCACATAATAGCCCGAACCCGAAGGATCGACGTCGCCCCCGACAAGGAACTTGTAGCCGTTGGCCTTGGCATCCTCGATCAGTTCGCAAACGCGGTCGAACTGCTTCTTGTTCTGGATCGGACCCACGCCGGTGCCCTGGTTGGCACCGTCGCCGACCGTCACGGTCCTGGCATAAGCAGCAATCGCGGCGCTCATCTCGTCATAGATATCCTCGTGGATATAGATGCGCTTGGCTGCAACGCAGATCTGGCCAGCGTTGGTGAAGCTCGACCAGAACAGCTGCTCGGCCACCTTGGCGACGTCGGCATCGGGAAGCACGATCGAGGCGTCGTTGCCACCAAGTTCAAGCGTGATGCGCTTGAGATCCTTCGATGCCCCTTCCATGATCTTCTTGCCGGTCGCGGTCGAACCGGTGAAGGTGATCTTGTCGATATCCGGGTGCGAAGTGATCATCGGACCCAGCGCGTCTTCACCAGTGATGATGTTGACGACGCCTGCAGGCACGATGTCCTTGATCAGCTCGGCAAACTTCAGCGTGGTCAGTGGCGTGAACGGCGAGGGCTTGAGCACGATCGTGCATCCCGAAAGGATCGCAGGCGCGATCTTCTGCACGGCCATCAGCACGGGGAAGTTCCACGGCACGATGCCGCCGACTACGCCGACCGGCACGCGGCGCGTGCGGCTGAGGCGTTCGTCGCTGTCCTCGTTGATCGTCTCTTCGAGGGTCAACGTCGACTGTGCGTTCATCATCGCCGAGCAGCCGCCTATTTCGAACTGGGCCTGCTGATGCGGCTTGCCCTGTTCTGCCGTAAGCAGGCGGAACAGCTCGTCGAAGTTGGCGTCGATGGCGGCGGCCATGGCGCGGATGACGGCGCGACGATCGTCGACCGGAGTCTTCGACCAGGTCTTGAAGGCGGCCCGCGCGGCGGCAACGGCGCGGTCCAGTTCGGCAGCGCCACAGGCCGGGACGCGGCCGATCACCTGCTCGTTGGCCGGGTTGACGACATCGAGCGAAGCTTCGGTCGTGACCAGCTCCCCGTCGATCAGGTTAGGATACAGTTGTGTCATGACTCTCTCCAATCAGTTATGATTGTTCTATCGTATAGCAGTCTCTCAGCGTGCTTCCAACGCTTTGTCTTCATTGGCGCGCTTGATCACGTAATGGCGGATGTTGTCCGCATCCTCGGGCTTGAGCGCCGATTTGAACGAGACCATGCCGTTGTGCTGGAGCGCGCCGTCGATCACGATCGAGCGGATGGCTTCCGGCGCATTGAGCGCAGCCGAGTGGCGCAGATCGGGGTTTACGCCCCCAGCCACCGCGGCATCGCCATGGCAGACGTTGCAGTAACGGCCGAACAGATCGCCACCTGCCGCCACTTGTGCAGGCGTGCCGGTCAGTGCCGGGGGATCCAGCACGAGTTTGGCCATCGGCGGGGCTGCAGGCAGAGTGTTCTTTGCACCGAGCTTGAACACCACGAGACGGCTGATGTTGCGCTGCTGCTTCGCCTTGTGCGCGAGAACGCCGGTGGCCACGTCCCAGACGCCGCCCCAGCCGACCAGCACTGCAACGTACTGTTCGCCACCGATCGAATAGGTCATCGGCGCAGCGATCACGCCCGACTGCACCGGGAACGACCAGAGCTGCTTGCCCTTGTCGGCGGTGTATGCGGCAAAGTTACCTTCGGCGTTGCCCTGGAACACCAGATTGCCAGCAGTCGACAGGATGCCGCCATTCCACGGGCTGGTCATGCTGACCCGCCAGGCTTCCTTCTTCGCCACCGGATCCCACGCGATCAGTGCGCCGGTCGTCGCCTTGAGCGCACCATCACGCGCGGCCTTGTCCGCCGGCATGGAGACGTTGAAGCCGTCGAGCGCGGTCTGGAATCCGATATCGGTCGGCTTCCAGTCCTTCGCCGCAAGATAAGGATAAGCAGCTAGGTTGGCCGGGATGTAGAGAAGACCGGTCTTCGGGCTGAAGCTTTGCGGCTGCCACGAGTGCGCGCCGGCTGCGCCGGGAAGCGAGATGAACGGCTTGCCGGTCTTCTCGTACAGCGCCTCCGGGTTGATCGTTGGACGACCGGTGGCGGGGTCCATCGCCGTAGCCCAGTTGACCGGAGCATAAGCCGTTGCCGAGATAAACTGTCCGGTCTTGGCGTCCAGAATGTAGACATGGCCGTTCTTCGGCGCGTGGAGTGCGACGTGGCGCTTCTGGCCATCGATCATCAGATCGGCCAGCGTGATCTGCGCGTTGGAATCGAAGTCCCAGCGGTCTTCCGGCGTTTCCTGATAGTGCCAGGCGTATTCGCCCGTATCGGCATTCACCGCGACGATCGACGAGGTATAGAGCGTATCGCCCTCGCGTCCGGTGGGCGCAGGGTTCCACGGCTCGGCATTGCCTGTGCCAAAGAGGACGAGGTTGGTGGTCGGATCATAGGTAATCGAATCCCACACGGTGCCGCCACCGCCGAGCTTCCACCATTCGCCGGCCCAGGTCTTGGCGGCGTTTTCCATCGCCTTGTTCTCGAAGCCGTCCGCCGGATTGCCGGGGACCGTGTGGAACTTCCAGACCTCGTTGCCGGTCTTCACGTCGTAAGCCGCGATATAGCCGCGCGCCTTGTATTCGGAGCCGCCGCTGCCGAGCAGGATCTTGCCCTTCACCACGCGCGGCGCGCCGGTGATGCTGTAATCCTGCTGGTTGGGCACGACGACCTTCGACCACAGCACCTTGCCGGTCTTCTGGTCGAGCGCGACGAGACGCCCGTCGAGCGTGCCGACGAACAGGCTGTCACCATAGAGTGCGACCCCGCGATTGACCGCATCGCAGCAGGCGCGGATCAGGGTCTCGCGCGGAACTTCAGGGTCATAGGACCATAGAAGTGCGCCGGTCTTGGCGTCGAAGGCCTTCACCATCGACCACGCGGTGGAAACGAAAAGCTTCCCGTCGTGCATCAGCGGCGTGGCTTCCTGACCGCGTGCCGTTTCCATATCGTGGAACCAGGCGAGGCCAAGCTGGCCTACATTGCCGTCATTTACCTGCGCAAGGGGAGAAAATCGCTGTTCGCCGTAGTCGCGGCCATAGCTCAACCATTCGCCCTCAGGTGCCTGTGCGATCAGCGCATCGGTAACGCCCGATGCGGCAACCGCGACTTCGGCCCCGCCGTCGCTCTTGATGTTGCACGCTGCCAGAGGCAGCAACGCGGCAAATAACGGCAACATTTTCAACCGCATAACCTTAACCTTCTCCCAACTGTCCACTTTCCGGCGGATCAGTTCACCATTCGCTGTGAATCACCCCAATACTTCGTGCGGAGCGCTTTCTTGTCCATCTTGCCTGCTGCGGTCCGAGGAATCGAGTCTACAAATTCAACTGACTTGGGAGCCTTGACCCCGCCCAGGCGCTGCTTGGTGTAGGCGATGATCTCTGCGTCGGATATACCCTCTGCCACCACAACCGCATGGACCTGTTCGCCCCACTTCTCATGCGGGATACCGAACACGCACGCTTCTCGCACTTGCGCCAGTTCGGTGACGGCGGCTTCGACCTCGGCGGTGAAGACATTGAAGCCGCCCGAGACGACCATGTCCTTCTTGCGGTCGACGATGTAGAGGTAGCCTTCCTCGTCGAACTTGCCGACATCGCCGGTGTGATGCCAGCCGAACTTGCGGATTTCAGCGGTTTCCTCGGGCTTCTCGAAGTAGGAATGCGTCACCAGCGCGCCGCGCACGCAAATCTCGCCAGCCTCGCCCAGCGGCACCTGGTTGCCGTCGTCGTCAAGCAGGGCTACCTTGATCGAGCGGGTCGGCTTGCCGCAGGATGCGAGCTTCTCGGGCGCTTCATAAGCAAAGCGCGCAACGTCCTCGGGCGGAAACCACGCCACGATCATCGGGCATTCGACCTGGCCATAGGACTGACACATCGCCGGGCCGAAGATTTCGACCGCCTGACGAAGCTTTTCGGGGCTGCAGGGCGAGCCGACGAGGATGAAAATCCGCAAGGACGAGTAATCGTGATTGCCGATCTCGGGCGAGGCCAACAGCTGGTACATCGCCGTTGGCGGCAGGTACATGTGCGTGACCTTGTAGTCCGCGATCGCTTTGAGCACGTCCTCGGCATCGAAGCCGGGCAGGATCATCTGCGTCGCGCCAAGGCTCATCGTCGAAAGCGCGATCGGACCGGCCGCATGGGTGATCGGCGCGGAAACCAGCGCTACCGGCGCATCCGTGCGTCCACCCATGCCATCGGCAGCAGTCTCGATCATCGTGCCCCAGCCGAGATTGGTGACATTCGCGCCCTTGGACGGACCGGTCGTTCCGCCGGTAGGGAAGATGCCGACCATGTCCATCAGATTGCCGAAGGCATCGATCTCGGGCTCGACGAAGTCTGCTTCGGTGACTCCGGCGATGAACTCCTCGAGGCTCGGGTCATCGCCGATCCGCTTGTCGAGGCACACGAAGTGCTGGAGCGTGGGGCACAGTGCCTTGAGCTGTTCGACCTCGTCGACCTTGGACGAGTGGTAGACCATCCACTTGAGGCGAACGTAATTGATGTAGGCCGCGTTGGCATCGATCGCATTGCGCGTGTTGACCGGCACCCACTTGCCATTGGCGCGCCACATCGCAAGCAGGGCGACCAGCAGCATGCCGTCGTTCGGGCCATAGAGGCCGAGCAGGTCCTGGTTCTCGAAGCCACCCTTCTGCAGCGCGGCGGCGATCCGTTCGGACAGCGCCTTCGTCTCGGCAAAGGTCAGCTTCAGGCCCGTTTCGGTATCGACGATCGCGAGACGCTGCGGGTTGCGGTCGTGACCGCGGTCAAAATAGTCGATGGCGCGCATTGGTTATCCCCAACGGTTGATTTCTGGCCCCGGAGCAAAAGCGCGGAGCGGTTCGGAAACGGTAGCGCGGGCAAGTGCCGCGACGACGGAAGGACGGGCGGCAACACGGTCGAGCCAGGAATTCGTGCTTGCGGCACCGGCAAAGGCATCGGGACGAAGCAGGCGCATTCCCGCAAGCCACGAGAAGGTCACGAGGTCCGCAATGGAGAACGGGCCCATCAGCCATTCGCGACCGTCTGCAAGCTTTGCCTCGCAGCGATCGACGGCGGCATGAACCTTGGCCTCGCTGTCGGCGATCTGCGCGGCATCGATCACATCGTCATGCAGCGCAATCCAGCGCGCGCGCAGGTCATCGGACGCGATGCGCGAGGTCAATGCGGAAAAGGCATCGGCAGGGATTGCCGCAATCGCCGCCTGCGATCCTGCCAGATTGCCAAGCAGCGCCGCAGCGGGCGACAGGCGCTCGGTGATCTGGCGGCACCACATCATCATTTCCCAGTGGGCATAGGCATCGCTCGGCTGAAGACCCGCCCCGCCCGCTGCTTCGTCCATGTACTGAGCGAGAAAGACGGATTCGGTCATGGCCTCGCCATCGATCACCAGTACAGGTCCCTCGCCTTCGACGCCGAGATCGAGCGCGACGGAATCGGACAGGCCGGGAAGCGAATGGCGCTCACCCGCCAACAGGTCGATCGGACGGCATTCCATGGCCAGGCCGGTTTCCTCCAGCGCGGCCAGTACGGTAAGCGAGGCGCCGTTGGGCTGCCCGTGATACAGGATCGTGCTCATCCCTCGATCTCCGCCATGATCAGGCCATAGCGGCTGGCGAGGTCGGTCTTGCCCATCGCCCAAGTCCTTTTGACCGCGTCGCGTGCGTAGACGCGCTTGAGCCAGCGCATGATGTTCGGCGTCTTGTCCTTGCCGGCCAGATCGGGCTGCGACAGCGGCAACGAATAGGTGCTGTTGAAGATGTTGATGTCGGCCAGGGTATACTGTTCAGAGCCAACATAGGGCCGCTTGCCCAGTTCCTCTTCCAGCTTGGCGATGCCAAGGCCGACGCGACGACGGCTTTCGGCCATCTCGCTTTCCGAGAAATCGCCGTTGATCGCCTTGCGCCACGCGGTGCGGCGCTCGGGCAGCGGGATGCGGTCGATAGCTGCGGACAATTCCTCCGGATCGCGCTGGCGCACCATCGGCCCGACAAACACGCTCCAGCCGATCATCGAGAAGCTGGGCCCGAGCCACTGGTCCATGAACTTCATCCACCAGCGCACGCGCCAGCGGTCCTGCGGATCTGTGGGCATGAGATCGGGTCCGGCAAAGCGCTCGTTCACGTATTCCATGATCGCGGTGCTTTCGGTCAGCACGTGTCCGTTATGTGTCATCGCGGGAATCGTGCCTTGCGGATTGATCGCGAGGTATTCGGGCTTGTGCTGATCGAACTGCAGCATGTCGGTATAGCGGCTGGTGAAGGGGATGCCCTTCTCCATCAGCGCAAGCATGGGCTTGCCCGAGTTTGCATTCGGCTCCCAGTGATAGAGGGTTACCTCGTCCATCCGATCGTTGCCTCTCTCCCGATTCCGGTCGTGCCGAAATTTGTTAGTGTTACATACTAAATCAGCGGGAGCGCGGGTCAAGCCCGCATACCTGACAATATGTTGCTCGTGTGCTTGCAGGACTTGGGTTGGCGGCGCACCCGGCGCTTGATCGGTGTTTCACTCAGTGAAACGCACCGGCACGTAAAAAAGGGCACGTCCCCGCGAGGAAACGTGCCCCTTTCCATAAAGCAAGACCACGCGGACTAGCGCGAAGCCATTGACCAGCGGAAGAGGTGCGTGCGGCCCGAGAGTGGGGCGGCCGCGCGCATTTCGTCCGAAAGGCGCAGACCCTGCTCTTCCAGGACCCCCCGCAAGGCTGTCCAGTCGCTCCATCGCGTGAGCCCCGTCACGCGCCGTGGATTGCCGAGCGCGCGCCAGGCCTTTTCGGTGCCAGCAGCAAGATCAAGCTGTCGAAGGCCGGCCTGCGTGGCAGCGAAGGCCACGGATTCGGGAATGCGGCTGTCGAAGATGACCAGCGGCAGGGCCTGTGCAGACATCGCTACGGTCGGCATGGCGACCGCCGTGCCCGCCATCGCCCCGCCCTTGAGCATCGAGCGTCGGGAAAACCGCATCATCCGGCCTTTCCGAGGTACTTCGCCACGGCTTCCAGCTCTGCCTCCGTAATGTCGACCTTGGTCTGCTGCGGCATGGCGCCCTTGCCGATGCGCACCACGGACTTGACGTAGTCTGCCGTCAGGTCTTCGCGATTGGCGAGCAGGCCCTTGTCGGGCGTGTTGCCCGCCATGACCTGTTGCTTGGTCAGCAAGTTGGTGCCCATGCCGCCATTCAGGTGGCAATATCCGCAGTGGACCTCGAACAGCACCTTGCCATCGCCACCGGCCTTGAGCCGGTCACCCTCGGGTGCGACCGGTCGCATCTGGTAGGGCGGCGGCGGGCCTGGGGGCGGCCCCATCGGACCCGGAGGCGCGGCCAGCACGGCAGTTGCGGCAAGGCCTATACCGGCGACGAGCAGGAGCGTTGCGCGGTTCATGCCTTGTTGCTCCTTCCGCGCGCGTCGGCATAGGCAGCGGGCCAGATGCCCTGCTTGCCCGGTGCGATGATCCCGTTGGGATCGAGCGCGTTCTTCACTTTCTCGCCGAAGCGACGCAGCGCGTGGTTGTTGAAGTCGAACGTCTCCATCACCGGGTCCATCCAGCCCAGATGCGTGCGGTATTCGGCGTAACCGGCCTTCGCCGTCTCGACGATCAGCGCGTCGAACAGCTTGCGCATCTTGACGACCTCTTCGGGGTTGTCGCGATCGTACATCAGCATGTTGACGTTGTTGGCAAAGCGCCCGCCGATGGTGAAGCTGGCGTAGAAATCGACGTCGAAGTCGGCGATGATCTTGCGGCTGCGATGCATCTGGTCGAGCACAGCCTTGCCCGTGGCAGGGACAACGGGCGAGAAGCCCATGTGCGCCCCGCGACCGCCGATCCAGTCCGACATCTGCAGCGGAACCGCAGACGGAATGCCCATCGTGGTGTCCACCCCATGGATATAGTCGCCCGGATGCCACCAGTTCTCCGCCGGAGCGGCGTCGAGATGGCGCCTCATCGCCGCCTTGACCACTTCGGCCTTGGCCTTGACCACGCCCTCCTCGCCATAGAGCCGCAGCGCAACCTGCCAGTAGCCGAGCTTGTACTGCTTGAGCAATTCGTCCACGCGCCAGTCCGGGATAGCCGAAGGCTTGTCCCAGAAATCGCGCCGCTGGCCCTTGAGAACCATCTTGCCAAGCCACGATGGGATGAAGACGTTCTGGTCGATCAGGCCGGAAATCTTGAGCGGCGTCACCGTGTCGATCACCCAGCCGATGTCATCGACCTGCGGGATGTCCCAGACCAGTTCGAGCGAACTTTCGGGTGCAGGCTGCAACCACACGCCGGCCTTGGTCACCACGCCGAGATTGGATTGCGTGAAGGCAAGATCGAACGTGGGGCCGTAGCTCATCGGGAAGAGGTGCCACGACGGATTGTCCTTCATCGCACCCATGCCGGTACGCAAGAGATCGCCGTCGGGGAGCACGGCCTCGATCCCGCACAGGTTGCGGGCGTGGAGGCCATAGGGTGTGTAGCCGATGCCGTGTTCCAGCGCGTTGCCCAGAACCGAGCCCCAGGCGTTGCCAGGGACCGACATCCACAGCGGCGCCTTCTCGCGCTGGATGTGCTCGTAAAGATCGAAGAAGCCGACACCCGGTTCGACCACGCAATAGGCCAGCTTCGTATCGAGTTCGAGGATCCTGTTCATGCGGCCAAGGTCGAGCACGACCGTGCCCGGCAGGCGCGGCGCGGCCGTGCCATAGCCAAGGTTCTTGCCACGCGCGACCGGCCAGAGCGGCGTCTTGTGCTCGTTGGCAAGGCGCACGATCGCGCGCACTTCATCGACGCTGGCAGGCGCGACAGCGGCAGACGCCGGCCATTCCTCGGTCGATCCAGGGGCATAGGTATCGGAATAGGCATCGCGATCGGCGTCGCTGTCCATCACCCATTCCTTGCCGACAACGCCGGCAAAGGCGGTCATTGCCGCCTGGAACTGCTTGGGACTGACGCGCGGGGGCAGGTGCAGCTTCACCGTTCAAACTCTCCCGTCATTCTTGTTTCTAACAATTGTTACTGTTTGTAGCGTTCGTCACCGTCGCGTCAAGCGGTCAGGTCAGCGCGTAGTATTTGACGTAATTTCCGTCGGGCTTGCGCTCGCCCACCCCGATGAAGACGTGGCGGGTCAGCCAGTCGTGCTTGCCCGCGCTCGTCTCGAAGGTCGGCTGGGCGCGCAGATAATATTCGGCGTGCGGCACCGGGTCGCCGCCGGCAAAGGCCCAGGCACGCAACCGGTCCATCGTGCCGGGCTCACGCCCCCACAGAAAACCCTTGTTCTGCATGTAGATCAGCGTGCCGTCATCGACCTCGAGCATGTAGCGCGCGTCGAATACCGCAGTGTCATCCGGGCGGAAGAAGGCGTAGTCGCCGCCCGAATTGGGCACCGCGCGGCCTTTCAGGCGCGGCCCTTCGAACTCGCCCTCGTCGACGTAGACCGCGCTGCGCATCCCGCCCGATGGCAGGTCTGGCACCATCTGCACGCGGGTGAAGCGCAGGCGGCAGGCGAAGGCGAATTCCAGGCGGGGATTGTCGAGCGTGGAGAAGTCCATGGTGTGGCTCAATAGTTCGAGAGAATGGTGAGGCTCGGCCCGTCGAGCGGCTTTCCGGCCTTCTGCTTGGCCAGTTCGTCCGCACGGGTCTTGCCTTGCAGGTCGATAAGATAGGCGTGGATCGCGTCGGCATCGTCCACGCTCAGGATATCGTCCCAGCGCGGCATGCCGTTTGGCGTGAGCAGGCCTTCGAGCACGATCTGGCGGAACGCATCGTGCGTTGCCGGCTGCATCCGACGCAGATCAGGCGTGATCGAGCGCGGCTGGTTGGCGTGACAGATCGCGCAATTGCCGAAGAACAGTCCCTGCCCCCGCGCGATGGTTGCTGCGGTGACGCCAGGGGCTTGTGCAGGTGCCTCCGTCGCAACGTCCAGCGCGGGAAGCAGATCGGGCATTTTCACCTTGCCGCCACCCAGCCTGAACACCAGCAACCGGTTCATGTTGCCCCGTGCATAGGCCGCCGAATAGCGCGGCACGAACGGATAACCGCCTCCGCCCCAACCAGCCAGGACCGCGACATATTGCACGCCCTTGACCGAATAGGTCATCGGCGCGGCCATGATCGGGCTGCCGGTATCGATTTCTTTCAGCAGCCTGCCGGTCTTCGTCTCGCGCACGAAGAGCTTGCCGGTGACGCTGCCATGGATGGTCAGGCCGCTGGCGGTGGTGAGCACCCCGGCACGGTCCTGCCAGCCCGCGGTATCGGCCGCCCACACCGTCTTGCCGGTCAACGGATCGATGGCGCGGATCTGCGTCGTCGCGGGATTGCGCTTGGCCTCTGCAAAGGCTGGAAGCTTGCGGACTGCATCGCCGATTTCGGGCGGCAGCGTCGGCAAGGCCGCTTCGACATCGGGCGTGAAGATCAGCGCCGCATCGTTATTGAGTGCGCGCGCGCGCGCCGGCTTCTGGCCCGGCGTCATGAACATCAGATTGCCCATGTCGAGCACCGCGCCGACGTAGAGCCCGGTTGTCGGATCATAGGACGCCGGATGCCAGTTGCGCGCGCCTGGCGTGCCCGGGAAGATGATCTTGGGCCCGGTGGTATAGTCCGCAACCTCGGGCGCGGGGACCGGGCGTCCAGTTACCGGATCGAGTCCCTTGGTCCAGTTCACGCGCACGATCGGATTGGCGCGCAGCAGCTTTCCGTCGCGCCGGTCGAGGATATAGAGGAAGCCGTTCTTGGGCGCATGGAGCAGCACCGGACGGTCCTCGCCCTCGATCGCCATGTGGGTCAGGATCATCGGCTGGGTGGCCGTGAAATCCCAGTTGTCGCCCGGCGTTTCCTGGAAGTGCCATTTCATGCGCCCGGTTTTGGGATCGAGCGCGACGAGGCTGGCGAGGTAGAGATTGTCCCCACCCGAGGGTGAACGCCTCGACGTGGCATAGGGACCGCCATTGCCGGTGCCGACGAGAACCAGCCCGGTTTCCGGATCGAAATTGATCGCGTCCCACGGGCTCCCGCCGCCGCCGATATCCCAGCGGCTGTTCGGGTCCCAGGTCTTGAGCGCGGCCTCGAGTTCGGGCGTTTCCTGAGGCCCCAGCTTGGGATCGTGCGGCAGCACGTGCCAGCGCCAGCGCAGCTTGCCCGTTTCGAGATCGAGCGCGGTGACATAGCCACGCACATCGTATTCCGCGCCGCCCATGCCGATAACGACGACGTCACCCGCGACTTCGGGCGCCCCGGTCGAATTGTCGCCCTTGGCTCGGTTCTCGATGAAATCGCTCTTCCACACGACCGCGCCCGTCCTCGCATCGAGCGCGTACATCCAGCCGTCGAGCGCGGCGACGAAGACCTTGCCTTGCGCCACGGCCACTCCGCGATTGACCATGTCGCAACAAACCGTGCGGTTAACCTGCATGTCGACCTCGGGCTCGAACCGCCACAGTTCCTTGCCGGTTGCAGCATCGAAGGCATAGGCCCTGCCTGCGATGCCCGAGGTATAGAGCACGCCATCGATGACCACAGGCGTGGCTTCCTGTCCGCGCGTGGTGTCGAGATCGACCGACCAGGCAAGGCCCAGTTGATCGACGTTCGCAGCGTCGATCGCGGTCAGCAGCGAATGATGCGTCTTGCCCGGATCGCCACCGGGGCTGGTCCACTGGCTGCCCGCACCCTGCTGCAGGGGCACCGCCGAGACCGCGCAGGCCGCAAGAGCCAGCGCGCCCACGACCAGCGCGCCGCGCCCTCTCGCAAGACTGTGCACGAACGAGGTCATCACGCGGCGCATCACAGCGAATCCCATGGGGACGGCATGCGGTAGGGCACGGTGATGAAGTTCGCCTCGATCTGCTCGATCATGCCGCGATCGATCTTGAACAGTTCCGAGATATAAAAGCTGTGCGGCCGCAGAACCGGGCTTTTCACCGTGCGGCCATCGGTCAGTTGATATTCGCGCAGGCGACCCGAATGGTCGATGAAGCCGAACGCCAGGACAAGGCCGCGCTCTTCGTCCACCAGCGGGAAGCGCCGCGCGCGCAAGTCGTCGTCGTAGCGGTAGTTGCCCATGCGGAACTGCTCTTCGCAGCCCAGCCCCGAAACGGGCACGATCTTGGCGAATTCGGGATTGCGCGTGGTCTGGACGCCGTTTTCCACGCGGTTGCAATCAGGATGGAACTTCGTGTGGATCGTGCCGTCGTTGCGCTGGAGCGTATCGAAGTAGCCGTCGGACAGGCGCACCATCTCCTCGCGTGAAGCCGGCGCTTCGGGCTCGCGGTTGAGAATCGGCTTGTCCCAGTAGCGGCAGTTCTCGAACTTGATGCCGCTGTCCGACTGGCGAACGATCAGCATCTCGCACTCGGCGATCTGGCCTGATCCATTTACCGCAAGGCGCAGCGTGAACGCCGATTCCTCGATCGGCTCGATCACCGTGCCGAAAAAGCCGACCTGCCCCGTTTTCACATCGGCAAAGCGAAGCTGGTAATCGCCCAGCCGGTCGATCGTCCCCCAGACGCCATCGCCGATTTCCAGCATGACGTTGTTCTCGCTGTGGTGCGCCCCCGGCGCCCAGTCGAGCGACTGCCAGTCACGGGCATTCAATGCGGCCAGAAACCGGTCGAGAACAGCGTAGAGCTCTGCGCGGGTCATCACGTCTCCCAAGGATGAATGAGGCTTTGACGGCCTTCTTGATGCAAGGCATACTCTACCAATTGTTATAAATAAAGGGGAGAGAACGCATGTCCCGCACGGCGCAGGAACAGGCCAATCACGACCTCGTGATCGAGATGTACAACAAGGTGCTGATCGCGATGGATAGCACGGCGGTGGACCGCTACATCGCGCCCGAATATGTCCAGCACTCCTCGCTGGCCGAACCCACGATTGATGCGCTCAAGGCCTTTCTCGATCGCGTGCGCGTCGAATCGCCCGATGCGCGGCAGACCATCCACCGCAGTTTCGTCGATGGCGAACATGTGATCGTCCACACCCATGTCGAACGCTGGCCCGCCGACCCGGGGCTTGCCGTGGTCGATATCTTCCGTTGCGAAAACGGCATGATCGTCGAACACTGGGACGTGATCCAGGATGTGCCGGCACAACCGGTCAACCACAACAGCATGTTTTGAAGGGAGAGAAACGATGCGCCTGCTTGCTACAGCGATTGCCCTGAGCCTGACCGCCACCGCCGCCCATGCGGAGGATTGCAAGCTGACCCCCAAGGAGGTCGTCAGCCAGTTCATGGACGAATTCTACATCCAGAAGAAGGTTCGCTCCTCCTTCGAGAAGTGGGTCGATCCGGGCTATATCCAGCACAATCCCTTCGCGGCCACCGGGCGCGACGCCGCGATTGCCTTCCTTGAACCGTTCGTCGCCAACAACCCGTCGCAGAAGACGACGATCCACCGGATTATCGCCGACGGAAACCTCGTTGCGGTGCATAGCCACGGCTGGAACGAGACGGGCGATGCAGCGGCCAAGCGCGGTTTTGCCGTCGTCGACATCTTCCGGGTCGAGGGCTGCAAGGTGATGGAACACTGGGATGTGCTCTCGCCCGTGCCCGAAACCGCCGCCAATACCAACACGATGTTTTGAAGCGATGCGGTTCGACAACAAGTGCGTCGCGATCCTCGGCGGCAACGCCGGGATCGGCCTTGCCGCCGCGAGGATGTTCGCCGCCGAGGGTGCAAAGATTGCCCTGACGGGGCGCAATGCAGAAACCCTGCGCGACGTTGCCGAGGAACTCGATGCCCTGTGCATCCGCTCCGACATGGGCGACCTCGACCAGACCGCCGCAGCCCTTGCCGAGATCGAGGAAGCGCTTGGCGGGATCGACGTCCTGTTCGTCAACGCGGGCGTCGGCGGTTTCGCGATGGTGCCCGACGTAACGCCCGAATTCTGGGACGGCATCCACAGCGTCAACCTGCGGGGCGCTTTCTTCGCGATCCAGAAGGCCTTGCCCCTGATGCGTGACGGCGGATCGATCGTGATCACCGGCTCGATCGGTTCGATGGCCGCTGTGCCAGGCAATGTCGCCTATGCAGCAGCCAAAGCCGGGCTTCGCGCGATGGCGCGGATCATTGGCAAGGAGCTGCTGCCACGCCGCATCCGCGTCAACATGGTCAGCCCCGGACCGACCGATACCGAAATCTTCAAGCGCGACGCCAGCGACGAGGAAATCCAGGGCATGCGCGACATGCTTTCCTCGGTTGTTCCGATCGGGCGCATGGGGACGTCCGAGGAAATCGCACGGGCCGTGCTGTTCCTTGCCAGCGCGGAGGCGAGCTTCATCAACGGCGTCGATCTGTGCGTCGATGGCGGGTGCATCGAGCTGGGGTGATTGAAGCACTTTCCGACCAATGCGGATCATCGTGATTGGTCGGAAAGTGCTCTACTGCTGCGGCCCTTGGGCGGCTGCACCCGCCAGCGTGGTGCCCGCCTTGTCCGGCAAGGTCCAGATGATCAGGTTCATGACCATGATCCCCGCAAGCGTCAGCATCAGTGCCGGACGTTTGCGCTCGCCCCGCCGCAGCAGGAACACCGCCCCGCCGACAAGGGCGATGGCGGCGAGCATCATCAGGGAAAGCGCAGCGTCGAGCATGGGGGCGGATTAACCCCCAAACAGGCCCTTGGCCATACCCGCAAGGTCATTGATCGGATTTCCGTCGCCATCCTTGTCGAGGAAGCCGGTAACTTTCTTCAGGGCGTCGGGGTGCTGGCCGAGCATAGAGGCAAAGCTGCCGAGTGCGCCTTCGCCGCCGATGTGGCTGACGATCTCCTGAAGCTTCGACGCATCGAGGCCCGAATTGGCGGCGGCCGTCTCGATGGTGTCGCCTTTCGACTGATGGCCGGCGGCAAGCGCGGCAATAGCGCTTTCTGCCTGATCGGGATCGAGGCCGACCTTTGCGGCAAGGTTCTTCACGTCGACGTTGCTGGCGACCTGGCCAAGGATCGAATCGAACAGGCTCATCACTATGTCCCCCTTCAAAGGAAGGGCGAGGATAACACCGACCGGTCAGACTTCCAGCGCATGTATCTCCGCTCTGCGACGCATTCCGTCGCGGCGGACGACGAGGGCGGAGTATTCGGGCACTTCGATCCAGGTGGCAAAGTCCCGGGTGAGCGGTTCGGAGGCGACGATGACGCTGTCGGCCCCTGCTGCACCGCCGGTCAGCTTCCATTCGCCGTCGTGCAAACCGTAGTCGCGGCCGAAGGTGTACCACATCGAAAGAAACTCGGTGGTGCCCTGCAACTGCCCGGCATCGAACCGGCCGAAGTCGAAGGTGAAGCGGACGGCGACAAGATTGACGCCATCGCAGAACATCAGGTTGGCCGAGCTGGACCGGGTTATCCCGTGCCGCGCACGCGCCGCGCGCAGGACAGTGAGCGCTCGGCGAATCGCTGCGAGGATCGCGTCGGGCTCATTCACCACGTGCGGATCGGCGAGCGCCGAGACGACCAGCGCGTATATCCATTCGCTGTCGGTCGATCCCTGGATCTGGCGCGCGAATTCGGGGCGCAGGTGCGGAACGAGATCGAAGCGCATGTCGCGGAAACCGGCAAGATCGCCATTGTGCGCCATGCACAGGGGCACGCCCTCGAAGCGGAAAGGGTGGCAATTCTGCTCGTTGACCTGCACGCCGGAATTGTAGGGCACGCCGCGAATGTGCGCGAGCAGGGCCGAAGGGCGAAGCTTGCCTGCCAGCGCCTTGAGATTGCGGTCGAACAGCGCAACCTGCGTGGTGCGATAACGGAACGGCGCCTCCGGCTGATGGCTACCCTCGTCCCATGCTGCCATGCCGAAGCCTGCCAGATTCAGCATCTGCAGCATCTGCGCCCCGATCGTCTGGTTCAACAACGACGAGTCGGGCGAATAGAGCAGGTCCTCGAGAACCACCGGACGCCCGAGATAGCTGAGGATGCGGCACATCAGGCGGCCTCCCCCGCATGATTGAAGCGGCTGAGCGCGAGCGAGCGCCCGAGATGACGATTGGCCTTGCGCTGGTCCTGCACCAGTTGCCGACCCATCGCAGTGTGGAGCCAGGGCAGCCAGGCTGGCCTTTCGCGCTCGAGCTGCTCCAGCGTTTCGGCGGGCAAGTGCAGCAGCAGCGAATCCTCCGCTGCCGTGACCAGCAGCGGCTGGCCCTGCCCGTCACTGTGGCCGGTCAGCCCGACAAAGCAGCCGGGGCCGAACACAAAGACCTGCTCCTGCATCGCACCACGCACCACGCCGGCGCGCACCGCTCCGCGCAGAACAATGTGCAACCCATCCTGAATGTTGCCAGGGCTCGCGATGGTCGCGCCCGCAGCGGTCGCGCAAAGTTGGCCATGGCCCGATACGGCGGTTGCCCCGGTCAGACGCGAAATGCCCGCACACAACGCGGCAGCATCACCTTTCGCGCGGGCAGGGCCAGGTCCGGCATGAAGCTGGCGCAACGCGCCCGGATCGAACAGCCCTTCGGCCACGATCCGTCCCAGTGTCGCTCGGGTCCGCGATGCGACCAGCCGCCGCAGCGCATGGCCCAACCGGATCGCCCATGGCGATCCATCAGCCAGCAGAGCCAGGAAGCGGGCCCGTGGCAAGGCAAGACCTGCCGCATCTTCCACGGCGCGAACGCGCGCTGAACGCGGCCCATCATCGAGTAGGGCGAACTCGCCCACCATTTCGCCGGGACGGATCGCAGACAGGATCGCATCTTCGTCACCGGGCAACCGGGTCGCGATTTCCAGCGACCCGCGTTCCACCAGGTAAAGCGCGTCAGGCGCATCGCCTTGCCGAAACAGCGTCTCCCCCGCCGGCAGCGCGAATCGCGCTGCATGGCCGACAAGGGCCTGCCATTCGTCTGAATCAAAGCCCGCCAGCTGCGGCGAGTTTCGCAAGACTTCTCCCATCGCCGCTCTCCATGCCGAAGGCTGGCGACCCGTTCTGCCTAGTGCCGTGCATGGCGCTGGCTTGCTTTTCGCGTGGGAAAGACTGCGCCGTGTCGGCGAAAGCGTCAATCGGCTTCGCAGAGCGCCTTCAACTGATCGGCACATGCGCCCCAACCAGCCTCGAAACCCATCTCCGCATGCTGGTTCCTTGCCTCTTCGGTCCAGTGCCGGGCGCGGGCGGTATAGCGTGAGCCTTCGCCATCTGGCTCCACTTCCCAGATGCCGATCATGAAGGGCCCGCTGGGAACCAGATCGCCGGTCACCGCGTCGGTCGCAGCAAAGCGGCGGCCTTCGTCCCAGGCCAGATAGATGCCTTCCTGCGGCATCACCTCGCCTTCCGGACCATGCATGGTCATCGCGCTGCGCCCGCCCGGGCGTCGATCCTGCTCGACGATGGTGATGTACCACGGCTTGGGGCACCACCACTCCTCCTGCCGATTGACCATCACGTCCCAGACCTTCTCGGACGGAGCAGCGATGGTGCGGGTGATCGAAAGCTCATTCATGGCAGGTCCTTTCAGTCGCGATCGGGCGCGCCAAGCGGGAAATAGGCGCGGAAGGGGCGGGCATCCTCGACACAGCGCGCCACGGCAGGAATTTCGAGCAGTTCGGCGCGCAGCGCGGCAAGCAGCGGTCGATGATCACCGATGCGCTCGATCCAGTCAGCATAGAACAGGCTGGGTGCGGCGGCGCAGGTGACGATGCTCACGTGAGGCGGAAGGCGATGTTCGCCCAGCCAGTTTTCCAGCCAGTCGTACGCTTGGCGAAGGCGCGCCTTGCCTGCGGCGATCTCGCTCGCGTCCGGTGTTTCGCGCAAGCCCAGTTCGGGCTTGTCACGATTTACGAAGTGGGCGGACACCACGCGCTGCATGTTGCCCATGACATAATTATCGAACACGCGGTCCATCATCCGCGCAACCACCGCTTCGGCGGGGTCGGCTGGAATAAGCGGCGAAACGCCGGGGTAGTGAACGGCCAGATGCTCGACGATCGAGGTTGCCTCGACCACGACCGTGCCGTCATCCTCCAGCACGGGGATGTGCCCGCCGGGATGGGCCCTTCCCGGAAACTGTGCGCACAAGGGCTTGTCTCCGTCCATGCCGACGAATTCAAACGCCGTGCCGTTGGCATAAAGCGGGATCAGCGCCTTCCATGTATAGGATGAAAATGGATGACCATGGAGCCTGAGCATCACGCCACTCCCCTGGCCGCGGCCTCGATCGCCGCGTGGTCAATCTTGTGCATCGTCATCATCGCCTCGAACACGCGCTTGCGCACGGCAGGATCGGGATCGGCCATGCCCGATGTCAGGACTCGCGGCGTGATCTGCCACGAAAGGCCCCACTTGTCCTTGCACCAGCCACAGGCGCTTTCCTGGCCGCCATTGCCGACGATGGCGTTCCAGTAACGGTCGGTCTCAGCCTGCGTGTCCGTCGCGACCTGAAACGAGAATGCCTCGGTATGGGGAAAGATCGGCCCGCCGTTGAGACCGATGCACTTTGCGCCAAGCACGGTGAATTCGACGGTCAGGACAGTGCCCGCGCTGCCGCCGGGAAAGTCGGCCGGAGCGTTGAACACGGCATCCACGCTGCTGTTCGGGAAGGTCTCGGCATAGAACCGTGCGGCGTCCTCGGCATCGCCATTGTACCACAGGCATAGCGTGAGCGGGGCTATCTTGCTTGCCATGGTCACTCTCCTTTTGGCCCGGTAACACCGAACGAAGCTCCCTGGGGATCGGTCGCCACGACGATCCAGTTGCCGCCCGGCACTTCGTGCGGCCCCATCAGCACCGTGCCACCTGCCTGCTCGATCGCGGCCTTGGCCGCCATGACCGATGCAACGCCGAAATAGATCAGCCACGAAGGCTTACGTGCGGGATCGAGGATCGGCATGATCGCGCCGAGCGTCGTGTCACCGAAATCGATGAACGCATACTCGCCCGCCTCGCCCATCGGCATGGCGTTGTTGAACGCGAAGCCGAAATGCCTGGCATAGAAAGCCTTGGCAGCCGCCGGGTCGCTGGTGGCAAGCTCGTTCCAGCGCGCATGTCCGACGCCATCGGCCTTGAACGCCGAACTGGTGGCGTCGGGCCGGTCCTCGGGCGGTTTCGGACGCATCAGGTAGAAACCCGCCCCTTGCGGATCGGTCATCAACGCGAAGCTGCCCTCGGCAATATCGGTGCGCGGCATGCAAGTCCTGCCCCCGTCAGCCTCGATCGCCGAGAGGCTTGCGTCGATATCGGCGACGGCGAGATAGGGAATCCAGCACGGGCTCGCTCCCCCTTCGATCATCGCAGGCGTGAGCCCCAGCACACCGCCGATCATGGCGCCATCAGCCGCCTCGATCATGCGATAGTCCATGGCCGAGCCGGTCTGCGGAGGATGGATGTTCCATCCCACGACCGACTTGTAGAACGCAGTCGCTGCCGTGGCGTCACTGGTCATCAGTTCGTACCAGCAGAAGGGAACGGGATCGCTCATTGTTCCACTCCCAGCGAAAGGAATGTCGAAAAGCCACCGACGATCATCCGCGCGCCATCGAACGGCATGTCCATCGGCATGTCTTCCTGCGAGAACGCCTGCTTCATCGATTCATTTGCCGCATCGCGCGTCGCCTTGTCGGGCCACTCGGCCCAGCTGAACACGATCGTTTCGTCGGCAGTTGCTTCGGTGGCGCGATAGAAGTCGGTGCGCTTGCCGTGGGAGACGTCGTCCCCCCAGGCCTCCACCACGCGCAAGGCGCCGCGGTCGATCAGCATGGCATCGAACTTGCGCGCCATTTCCGTGTACTTCTCGCGATTGGCAGTGGGCACGGCCAGCACGAATCCGTCGATATAGCTCATGGCATCGTCTCCTCGGGGTGGGTCTTTCCGAACAACATCGCAAAATAACGGCGCAAGTGAGCAAGCTGCTCGCGCGCAAGGCTGGCGCCGTCTTCCTCGGGCTGCGTCTTGGCCAGCACGAAGGCACCCTGAATCACTGCCTGAACATGCCGCGCGAGGCTGGCCCCTGTCGTGCCCGAAACGCCGCACTGTGCAATTGCCGCGTCAAGATCGGCCTCGAGCGCGCGGGCATTGCCCATGATGCTTGCCTCGGCGGCAACGCGAATCGCCGCGCTCGAGCGGAACGCTTCCTGCACCAGCGTTCCCGCCACGCAGCTGAAGCTTTCGACCGGCCCACCGATCAAAGCGATGCGCAAGTCGATATAGGCCAGCGCGCGGTCAACGGGATCGGAAAGCCCATGGAACGGCGCATCGGCAAAGAAGGCGCCGGTGCTGGCTGACCAGTATTCGGCGGCCGCCACGCCGAGCGCCTCCTTGGAGGCGAAGTGATGAAAGAACGCGCCCTTGGTCACACCTGCCGCAGCACAAAGCTGGTCGACCGATGTAGCGGCAAATCCATTGGCGCGAATGAGCCTGACCGCAGCTTCGAGCAGCTTGTCCCGGGCGTTCACCGCAGGCGGGCGAAAAGGGCGATTCGGCAACACATGCAAAACATACCGACCGGTTGGTATGGCGCAAGACCCCGGCGACGAGGCGGGCACCCAGTGCGCCCGCCTGCGCGGGTTGCGTTTTTCGTTACATAGCCAGAATGCGCTGGGCGATCGGGTCTTCCTTTTCCGCCACGGCCTGCCAGGCCGGGCGCGAAACCACGCGAGTGTACCACGCCGCCGTCTTAGGTCGGCCCGAGGCATCCACGCCATGCCCGACATAAGCCAGCGTGCGGAAGATCGAGGCGACAGCGATGTCCGCCACACTGAAATCCTCACCGAGCAGCCAGCCTTCATCCGGCACGACCGATTCGAGCCAGTCGATCCAGCGCGGCAGCTCGGCCTCACCCTGAAGAGCAATTGCCTCGTCGCCCCCGACCTTGAGAAGCTTGGGCCCGACCAGACGATTGAACAGGATCTTGAGCCCGGACGCCGCAAGGACGGTATCGGCAAATTCATCCCAGAACACGGCCTTGCCGCGCAGCCGCGCATCTTCCGGGATCAGGCGCGGTTCGGGATACTGCGCATCGAGATAAACCGCGATGGCTGTCGAATCGGCAAGCTGAAACCCGTCATCGTCCATCGCGGGAATTTTGCCCAGCGGGCTGCAGGCGAGGAATTCCGCATCGGTGCTGCCCGGGCCGCCCCGCGCCATCTCGTAGGCAATGCCCTTCTCGGCAAGGATAACCGCCACCTTGCGGACGAAGGGCGAAAGCAGCGCACCGTAGAGCTTCATCGAAAATCTCCCATTCTATCAGACAGGTCCCCTCAAACCTTATTGCAGCGCAAGGCCTGCGCGTATAGGCGAGGCGGTGATGAGCGACCTTCCGAACAGCCACGCGACGACCGTGCTCGCCGCGCCCGACACGCAAATCGATGTCCGCGAGACCTTCGGCATCGACATCGACATGAAAGTCCCGGCTTTCAGCCGCGCGGACGAACGCGTGCCCGATATCGACAATACCTACGTGTTCGATCCGGACACCACGCTCGCGATCCTGGCCGGCTTTGCCTACAATCGCCGCGTGATGGTCCAGGGCTATCACGGCACCGGCAAATCGACTCACATCGAACAGGTCGCAGCCCGCCTCAACTGGCCCTGCATCCGCATCAACCTCGATGCGCACATCAGCCGTATCGATCTTGTCGGGCGTGACGCGATCGTGCTGCGCGATGGCCTGCAGGTCACCGAATTCCGCGAAGGCCTCCTGCCTTGGGCTCTGCAGACGCCGACCGCGCTGGTCTTCGACGAATATGACGCTGGCCGCCCAGACGTGATGTTCGTGATCCAACGTGTGCTCGAAACCGAGGGCAAGCTGACCCTGCTCGACCAGAACCGCGTGATCCGCCCGAACCCGTACTTCCGCCTTTTCGCCACGGCCAATACCGTGGGTCTGGGCGATACTTCGGGCCTCTACCACGGCACGCAGGCAATCAACCAGGGCCAGATGGACCGCTGGAACCTTGTCGTCGCGCTCAACTATCTCGCCGAATCGACCGAGGTCGAGATCGTCACCAAGAAGGTGCCCAACCTCGACCCCAAGATCGTGACCGACATGGTGCGCGTCGCGAATCTGAGCCGTCAGGGCTTCATCAATGGCGACATCTCGACCGTGATGAGCCCGCGCACCGTGATCTCGTGGGCGCAGAACAGCCAGATCTTCAACGACGTCGGCTTCTCGTTCCGCCTCTCGTTCCTCAACAAGTGCGACGAGACCGAACGGGTGCTGGTGGCCGAATACTATCAACGCGTCTTCGGCAAGGACCTGCCCGAGAGCGTCGCTCACAAGAGCTGACCTGGCCGCCGACGACCGACATGCAAAAAAAGGCCCCTGCGATTGCGGGGGCCTTTTTCGTGGCCGGCATTACGCGTTCGGCGTGATCAGGTATTTCTCGCCGGTGCGCCGCGCGTTGTAGTCGGCTGCCGCCTCGCGGGTCAGCGCCTGTTCCAGCGTGACGCGCGCCTTGTAGTTGCTGGCGAAGGTCGTCGTCAGTTCGGCCATCACGCGCTTGCGCATCTTCTCGACGATCTCGGGCCCGAGCCTGCCCATCCACGGCGTAAGCAGCCAGCCCGAGACGTCCCAGCTGAAGCCGAAGTTGCGCGTCAGCACGGTGGGTGACAGGTCCAGCGCGCCATAGATGAAGGCATGCTTGGGGCTGTTCGAGCCATAGCGGCTATAGGCCGCGCCCGAGTTCGAAACCTGCTCCATCACCGTCAGGATCTGGCTGACGAGCTTGCCTCCGCCGATCGCATCGAAGGCCATGGTCGCCTTGGTCGCGCCGATCGCTGCGGCAAGGTCCTCAAGAAAGGTGTCCTTCGAACTGTCGACCACGTGTTCCGCGCCGATGCCCTTGAGGATCGCGACCTGCGCCTCGCTGCGCACGATGTTGACAAGGGGAATGCCATCGGCCTGGCAGATCTTGACCAGCATCTGGCCAAGGTTCGATGCCGCTGCCGTATGGACAAGCGCCTTGTGGCCATGGTGGCGCATCGTCTCGGTAAAGCTGAGTGCCGTCAGCGGATTGACGAACGCCGAAGCGCCCTGCTCGGCGCTGACGCCATCTGGAAGGACCAGGCACATCCGGGCGTCTGCCACCGCATACGTCGAATACATCCCGCCGGGGAAACACGTGACGCGCTTGCCCATCAAACCTTGCGCTTCGGGTGCGTCGCCTGCCGCCACGACCGTGCCCGCGCCTTCGTTGCCCACCGGCATGGCCATGCCGTGGCGCGCCTGCATCGCGCGCACCGCCGGATCGGGCATGCGCGCCACGATCTTGCCAGGCGTGAAGGTGGCGTTTGCAATGTCGGCCGGACCAAACAGCAGGCCGAGGTCTGAAGGATTGATCGGCGCCGCCTCGACCCGGATCACGACCTGCGATCCCGTGGGCGAAGGAACCTCGTGCTCTGCCAGTTCCACGGTGAGAGTGCCGTCCGCATCGAGTTTCGACACGAGTTGCTGGCCGCGAAGCTGGGTCATCTTACTCTCCGGGATAGATTGCTTTTACGAAGTACAGCCCATCAGGTGGGGCGTTCAGTCCCAGTTTGCAACGGTCTTTCGCTTCCAGCGCGTCGACCAGGTCGGCGCGCGTCCACTGCCCCTGTCCGACCATGGCAAGGCAGCCGACCATCGAGCGCACCTGATGATGCAGAAAGCTGCGCGCCGCCGCCTCTACCACCACGCGCTCGCCCTCGCGACGTACCTCCAACCGGTCGAGCGTCTTGACCGGGCTGGCTGACTGGCAATGGACGGATCGGAACGTGGTGAAATCGTGGAGCCCCACCAGCGCCTGCGCGGCATCGTGCATCGCCTCGGCATCTAACGGGCGCGAAATCCGCCATGCCTTGCCCGCATCGAGCGTCAACGGGGCGCGGCGGTTGACGATGCGATATTCATAGGCGCGCCCGGTACACGAAAAGCGCGCGTGCCAGTCCTCGCCCACCTCGGCGCAATCGAGGACGGCAACCGCGTGCCCGCCCATCTGCAAATGCGCATTGAGCGCGCCAGCCATGCGGAACGGATCGAAAGTGCGCGAAAGATCGAAATGCGCGCGCATGCCCAGCGCATGGACGCCCGCATCGGTGCGTCCGGCTGCGTGGAGCCGCACCTCCTCGCCCGTCACGCCGAATGCGGCCTCTTCCACTGCCTGCTGGACGGAGGGACTATGCGACTGGCGCTGGAACCCCGCATAGGCGGCGCCATTCCATTCCAGCGTGAGCGCGAGACGGACCATCAGCCCAGCACCGTCCCCGCCGCAATCGCCCGGCCGCGCAGCAGCGAGGCTGCGTCCATGGCAGGCCGACCCGCTCGCTGGATCAGCGTGGGGCGTATCGCGCCCGAACCGCAGGCGATCGTCAGCGCGTCGTCCATCGTGATGCCAGCAGAGCCCGCTGCGTCCACGACTTGCACCGCCAACACCCGGTAACGCTCGCCTTCGAGTTCAAAAAATGCCCCCGGTGCAGGAGCAAAGGCCCGAACCTGCCGCTCGACGGCAACCGCGTCTTGCGAGAAATCGAGCCGACTCTCGGCCTTCTCGATCTTGTGCGCGTAAGTCACGCCTTCGTCCGGCTGTATCGCTGCGGGATGAGCGGCAAGATCGGCGAGCACCTCGACCATCAGGCTTGCGCCCTTGTCGGCCAGCTCGGTCGTGAGATCGCCGGCGGTCTTGCCCGCAACCGGCGTCTCCACTTTTGCCAGCATCGGCCCGGTGTCCAGCCCGCGCTCCATCTGCATGATTGTCACGCCGGTCAGGTCATCGCCCGCCAAAATCGCGCGCTGCAGCGGCGCGGCTCCGCGCCAGCGCGGCAGTAGCGAGCCGTGGACATTCAGGCACCCAAGGCGCGGCGCGTCCAGCACCGCTTGCGGCAGGATCAGGCCATAGGCCGCGACCACCGCCACATCGGCGTTCAATGCCGCAAAAGCCGCCTGTTCATCGGCACCCTTCAGCGAGACCGGTGTCCGCACATCGATCCCATGCGCCTCGGCTGCCAGTTGCACTGGTGAGGATTGCAGCTTCTTGCCACGGCCTGCCGGACGCGGTGGCTGGCTGAATGCGGCGACCACCTCGTGCCCCGCAGCCACCAGCGCTTCGAGCGTCGGCACCGCGAATTCGGGCGTTCCCATGAAGATGATGCGCATAAGCTGGAAATTGCCCTTCCGTTTGCCGCTCCCGCCCCTATCTGTGCTGCGATGGCATCGCAAGAGATCGAGGCA
Source organism: Novosphingobium sp. HNCC26DJ243 (assembly GCF_057180545.1). NCBI lineage: Bacteria > Pseudomonadati > Pseudomonadota > Alphaproteobacteria > Sphingomonadales > Sphingomonadaceae > Novosphingobium > Novosphingobium sp. HNCC26DJ243. The sequence continues at coordinate 1,338,626 of NZ_JBXUGN010000001.1, forward strand.
TTATCGGGCGCTCTGGCGCGCCTGCCCGGGCTGGGTCCGCGCTCGGCCCGCCGCGCCGTGTTGTGGCTGATCAAGCGTCGCGAGACTGCGCTCGAACAGCTTCTCAACGCCTTGATGCAGGTGCAGGAACTGCTGGTTGAATGCGACACCTGCGGCAATGTCGATACCACCAACCCCTGCGGCATCTGCGCCGATCCGCGCCGCGACGTGCGCTCGATCTGCGTGGTAGAGGAAGTGGCCGATCTGTGGGCGCTCGATCGCGCAAGGCTGTTCACCGGCAAATACCATGTCCTTGGCGGCAGGCTCTCGGCGCTCGAAGGCGTCCGCCCCGAGGACCTGACCATCGGCAAATTGCTCGACCGCATCGGGCAAGGCGGCGTGGACGAAGTGGTCCTGGCGATGAACGCCACGCTGGAAGGCCAGACCACCGCGCACTACATAGCCGAGCGTCTGGAAGGCGCGACCGTTCGCGTAACGCAACTCGCACACGGCCTGCCGGTCGGCGGCGAACTCGATTATCTTGACGAAGGCACACTGGCTCAAGCACTCAGGGCCCGGCGACCCGTGGGCTGAACCCGCGTCGAGGAGGTTCCGGCATGGCTGTACAGGGAATTGGCGGTTTCTTTTTCCGTGCGAATGATCCCGAAGCACTCGGCAAGTGGTACGAGGAGCATCTCGGCATCGGCGCATGGTGGGAACAGACGCCTGGACCAACCGTGTTCCAGCCTTTCCCGGCCAGCAGCGATTACTTTCCGGCAGACCGCCAGACGATGCTCAACTTGCGGGTTGATGGATTGGATGCGTTGATCGCACAGCTTGAGCAGGCCGGCATCGAAGTGCTGCGCAAGGCCGAATGGGATGGCGAATATGGCCGGTTTGCGCGGATCCACGATCCCGAAGGCAATCCGATCGAACTGTGGGAACCCTGATCGCAGCGGCTAAAACGAATGTTCGGCGTCCCTTGCGACTCCCGTCCATCTTCCTTATCTGCGCCCCATGGCCATCCGCGAAATCATCGAGATCCCCGACCCGCGCCTGAAGCAGGTCTCCGTCCCCGTCGAAAAGTTCGACGACGAACTGCGCACGCTCGTCGCCGACATGTTCGAGACGATGTACGATGCCCCCGGCATCGGCCTTGCCGCGATCCAGGTGGCGGTCCCCCTGCGCGTGCTCGTGATCGATCTCCAGCCCGAAGACCCCGATGCGGAGCCGGTCGCCTGCGATCACGATGGCCACCATCACCATCACACGCCGACCAAGCGTGAACCGCGCGTGTTCATCAATCCCGAGATTCTCGATCCGTCCGAAGAGCACACGATCTATCAGGAAGGCTGCCTCTCGGTGCCCGAGATCTACGCCGAGGTCGAACGCCCCTCGCGCATTCGCGCGCGCTGGCAGGATCTTGACGGCACGTTCCATGAGGAAGAGATGGACGGCCTGATGGCCACCTGCCTCCAGCACGAGATGGACCACCTCGAAGGCATCCTGTTCATCGATCACCTCTCGCGCCTGAAGCGCAACATGGCGATCAAGAAGCTGGAAAAGCTCCGCAAGGTGGCCTGATCTTGATCCGAGCGGGAGACTGAGGATAACTCCGATCTCCCCTTGCCGAATCCAACATTGGTGATACGTTCCCAGTCTGTTCACAACAGATGGAGAACTGTATCGAGAAAGTGTCAGCGCTCAGGGAGCGAATAATACCCGCAGCTTGATTGACTCAATGTCATACGCTCGACGCCAGCCGACCTGAACTCGACAACGCCTGCGAACCGGCAAAAGAACCGGGAACCATAGCAGTCGATGGAATGGTAACTCATGGCAGACATGCATCCCTGACAGAGTCAGCAAAAGCGCTGAAATTTATGCAAAAGGACTTATGCCATGAAAATGTGGCAGCACCTTTTGCGTCAGGAAGACGGGCTCTTCTTTTGGCACATCATCACTTGCTCCGGATATCCGGTTTGTCATTCGACTGTGGGATTTTCTACGGCCGAAGAAGCATATGCGCACATGATGGGTTTCCAACTTAAAGAGCATTTTTGACGCCGGGTCGGTGGGGCATCCCCACCGACTTTGCGGAGACTTGAGATATCTATGCAAGACACATTGAGCCTCATCGCCTTAGTCTTGGCTCTTATTGCTGGTCTGGCGATTGGCTGGTTCCTCGGATCACGGCCTACTACCGAATGGCGCGCACGGTACGACAGCCGTGATGCCGAGGCGAAGGTACATGAAGGCACAGTCAAGGCGATGGCTGTAGATCTTGCGGCAATGAGTGAGCGAGTTCAGCTGTTCGAGAGTTCGATGCGTGAGTTATCGAACCTTCGCACAGAGCATTCCGAATTGATAAAGGCGCTTGCTACTGCTCAACAGCGGGCAACAGATACTGACGCAGTCCGCGCCGAACTGGCGCAGGCCCGGGCCGACCGCGAGGCCTTGCGCACCGCGCTCGAACGCATGAAGGCCGATGCCGAGAACTTTGCCGAACAGAAACGCCTGCTGATCGAAGCGCAGGAAGCCTTGCGCAAGGAATTCGAGAACGCAGGCAACAAGGTGCTCGAAAAGGCGCAGGAAACCTTCCTCATGCGCGCGCAGGCGCGCTTCGAGGAAAGCGAGAAGTCGAGCGCCGAGCGATTGAAGACGCTGCTCTCGCCGGTCGACCAGCGGTTGAAGGCCTACGAGGAGCAGGTCGGCAAGCTCGAGAAGGATCGCATCGACGCCTTCGGCAACCTGACTGGCCTGATTCATTCGATGCGTGATGGGCAGGAAGCGGTCCGCGCCGCCGCCGCGCAACTCGGCAATTCGCTGCGCAACGGGCCCAAGACACGCGGCCGCTGGGGCGAGTTGCAGTTGCGCAACGTGCTGGAGCAGTGCGGGCTTGCCGAACACACCGACTTCGTCACCGAACACTCGGTCGATACCGACGAAGGCCGCCTGCGCCCCGATGCCATCGTGCGTGTACCCGGCAACAAGCTGCTGGTGATCGACGCCAAGGTCTCACTCAACGCCTATCAGGATGCGTTCGAGGCCGAGGACGACGATACCCGCAAGATCGCTCTGAACGCCCACGTCCAGTCGATGCGCAACCATATCCAGACGCTGGGGGCCAAATCCTACCAGTCGCAGTTCGAGGAAGCGCCGGACTATGTGCTGATGTTCGTGCCGGGCGAACATTTCATTGCCGCCGCGCTCGAACGCGATCCGGGGCTGTGGGACTTCGCCTTCGAACGCCGCGTGCTGCTTGCCAGTCCGACCAACCTCGTCGCCATCGCCCGCACGGTGGCGCAAGTGTGGCGTCAGGATGGTCTGGCGCGCGAGGCCCGCGAGATCGGCCGCATGGGCGGCGAACTGTACGATCGCCTCGCAGTAGCCGCCGAACACCTGAAGCGCGTCGGCAACGGGCTCGACAGCGCGGTGACCAACTACAACAAGTTCGTCGGCAGTTTTGAACGCAACGTGCTGTCCGCAGGCCGTCGCCTCAAGGACAAGCATATCGAAATCGGCAAGCGCGAGGTAGAAGAGGTGCCGCTTGTCGAAGCTGCGCCGCGCTATGCCGATGCGGAACCGGCGGCGCTTGCGGCGATTGCCAATGACGAAGGAGAAACGGGCACGTAATGGCCGGACGGGTAACGCCAGCACTCTTTGCCGCCTCGCTCGCACTTGCCGGATGCGGGCCGGATGCCACGCCCGCCCCTGCCCCCACTGCCCGCCCGTCGGCCACCGCCAGCGCCACGCCTGCGCCCGAGCCCTCCGAAGTTCCCGAGCCCGAACCGAGCGCGGAGCCTTCGCGCATCGCCGGTGCCACTTTTGCGCCACGCGATGAATGTTCTTCGGCCCCCGGTTTTACGGCGTTCCGCAAGTCTCTCGTCTCCTCGATCAAGGCGCGCGACGTAGAGGCTCTGGCCGCACTTGCCGCGCCAGACATCACGCTCGATTACGGAGGAGGCAGCGGCACGGAAGAGCTACGCAAGCGTCTTGCCGATCCGGACCGGAAACTGTGGAGCGAACTCGACGGCATCATGCCGTTGGGTTGCGCTGTCGAAGGTGGCCTTGCCGCAATGCCCTGGGTATTCTGGAACGTGCCCGAACAGGTCGACAGCTACAGCGCCATGCTGGTCACCGGCGAGGACGCCGAACTTCTCGACGCAAGCGACCAGAAAGGCAAGGGAAGGAGCAAGGCGCTCGGCCAGATCGGCTGGCGCATCGTCGGCATCGATCCGCTGAAATATGATCCCAAGGCATCGATGACGCAGGTGACGCTCGAGACCGGCGAGAAGGGCTGGGTCGAGAGCCGCCGGCTGCGCAGCCTGCTCGATTACCGGATCATCGCCGAACCCAAGGATGGAAGCTGGCAGATCACAGCATTCATCGCAGGCGATTGAGACCAATCGCCCTATGTCTTCACCTGCAACCTTCGTCATTGCGAGCGTAGCGAAGCAATGACGAGATAGAAAGTTGAACGACCTGGATGGTCACCCGGCCACAAGCTGAAGATCAAGCGCATGACCGCCAGACATCAGGCGCATTGCGGCACCGCTGCGCTGCATTTCCGGCGCGGCGGAAAGCAGAGCGTTGACCGCCTCTTCCTGCTGCCACACCGGCCCTTCGCAGAACATCCGCGTGGCCATCAGCGGCCCTGCGATCAGGCGCGCGCCGTCGACACGATATTCGCCGCCGATGCTGTTGCAGCCGACGCTGGCACCGATCCGATCCTCGTCGAAGCGCATCGTTGCGCGTTCCGGAGCCACGGGCGCGGCGCCATCGATGCGCACGATCGACCAGCGCGTACCGGCAAGGCTTCCCCCGCCCGCGGGCGCTGTCGCACAGCCGCCGAGAACGACGGTCGATGCAAGAACGAGGGCAAGGACTTTGCGCATGAGAGAGACCATACGCGCGCAGGACTGACCGTGCGATTAACCGGACGCTCCGTTTCTATCGCTCGATCGTGGCAAGGACTTCATAAGCCAGGACCGCGCCCGCAACTGCCGCGTTGAGGCTGTCGGCGCGGCCCTTCATCGGCATCGTCACGCGCAGATCGCAGGCCATTTCGTAGTCTTCGGGCAGCCCGCGCGATTCGTTGCCGACCATCACGAAGCAAGGGGCAGCGTAGGGCGCTCCGCGATAGGGCACGGCCTGGCGCAACGATGCCGCCACAAGCTGCCCCTCGTCTTCGCGCAGCCAGCCGATGAATTCGTCCCACCGCGCCTGCGCCAGCCGCTCGGTGAAGATCGCGCCCATGCTCGCCCGCACCGCCTCGACCGAGAACGGATCGACGCAATCGTCGATCAGGATCAGACCGCCTGCGCCCACCGCATCGGCTGTGCGCAGCATCGTGCCAAGGTTGCCCGGATCGCGCATGGCGTGCGCCACCAGCCAGATCGGCGCAGCATTGCGGTCGACCAGCCGGATCGAGGTGTCCCACTCGGCAAAGACCCCCGCCACGGCCTGCGGGTTGTCCTTGCCAGTGACCTTGGCGAGAATGTCGATCGGCAACTCGATCACTTCGCCGCCCGCGGCATCGACTGCGGCTTCTAGTTCATCGAGCAGCGGGTGGCCTTCACGCCCTTGCGCCATGAGCAGTATTTCGGGCAGGCGGCCACCCTCACGCGCATCGGTCAGGAGGCGCAGACCTTCGGCAAGGAACTTGCCTTCGCGCCGCCGGTGCTTCTTTTCGCGCAGAGACCGCACGAACTTGACCGTGGGGTTGGAATAGCCGGTGATGATCTTGCGCGCCATGCCCGCCCCCATGCGTCAGCAACTGCGCTGCGGCAAGACCGATCAGTCTTCCCCGAAGCCGTCCTTGATCAGGCCGGTGAGCTTCATCAGGATGGCATCGGCATCGCCCTCGGGTCCGGCGACCGACACATCGACCGTATCGCCCTTTGCGGCGCCCAGCATCATCAGGCCAAGGATCGACGCACCGTTGGCATCGGTGCCATCCTTGGCCACAATGACCTCGAATTCACCGGGCAGCTTTGCCACGGCGTTGACGAATTTCGCGCTGGCGCGGGCATGGAGACCGCGCTGGTTCACGATCCTTACGGTTTCGCGGGTGACGTAACCCTGTTCTGCCATCTCATGCATCCTGTCCCAGGAATTCCGAAGCGATCGTGATGTAATTACGGCCCGCATCGCGCGCGGCCGATGTCGCTTCCTTGACGCCCATGCAGTTGCGCGCCTTGGCCAGGCGGATCAGCATAGGCAGGTTGATCCCGGCGATGACCTCGACCTTGCCCGCCTGCATCAGCGAGATGGCAAGGTTGGAAGGCGTGCCGCCAAAAAGATCGGTCAGGATGATCACGCCCTCGCCGCTGTCGACGCGCTTGATGGCGTCGGCGATCTCGCGGCGGCGCTTTTCCATGTCGTCATTGGGGCCAATGCAGACGCCTATGACATCGCTTTGCCGCCCGACGACATGCTCCATTGCATGGATGAATTCGTCGGCAAGTGCGCCGTGGGTAACGAGAATGAGACCAATCATGAACGGGGCAGGCTCCGAAGTGCGGCCGGGCATTGTGCCTTGGTCTGCCTGAATGCAGCCTTGGCCGGAATGCGGGGCGCGCAAGACGACTGGGAATCAAAACGCATGGCTTCCAGTACTGCCCCACCCATCTGCTTATCCCTTGCCGCCATGTGCTTGACCGCCTTCCAGCAAGTCAGCCGCCCGTGACGACAGGTTGCGATGCAGCAATGTGGGAGAAAATCCCGCATCACGCAAGGCAGAAGCGATCTGCTCGGCCATGAACACCGAGCGGTGGCGTCCTCCGGTGCACCCGAAGGCGACGTGGACATAAGCCTTGCCCTGCTCCTGATACCGCGGAAGCAGCAGAAGAAGAAGATCGCGGATTCGGGCAAATGCCTCGTCAAATGCCGGATCGCGCCGGATATAATCGCCGACAGGCGCGTCCTGCCCCGTCTGTGGGCGCAAGTCGTCGACCCAGTGCGGATTGTCCAGGAACCGCATGTCGAAGACAAGATCGGCCAGCGGCGGGGTGCCGCGCGAAAATCCGAAACTGCTGATCGTCAACGTGGGTTGCGCGGGCGTTTCGGTGGCGAACTGCGCCCGAATCGCCTGCTGCAGATCGTTCGACGTAAAGGTCGATGTGGTGATCACGACATCGGCCCAGCGGCGCAGCGGTTCAAGCAGTTCACGCTCGGCGGCTATCCCGGTGGCAGCGGGCTTGTCCTCGGACATCGGATGGCGGCGGCGGGTTTCGTTGTAGCGGCGCTCCAGTTCGGTACCGGCGCAATCGAGAAACAGCGTCGTGACCTGGAGATCGCGCCGCTGCGAGAGCTTCTTGACCATTTCGATCGTGCGCGCCGGATCGAAGCCGCGCGTGCGCGTATCGAAGCCGATCGCCATCGGCGCGCCTGATTCGACCCGCGCCGATCCCGGTTCGGTCTCAAGCAGGCGGTCGAGCAGACGGATCGGAAAGTTGTCGATCGCCTCCCAGCCCATGTCCTCGAGCGTGCGCAGCGCGGTCGTCTTGCCCGCGCCGAGCAGGCCGGTGACAAGCAGGATGCGCTGGGGTGACGATTCTGGCGGCATGGGCTGATTCCTTTGCGCCTTCCCAAGGGCCTTGAAAAGTCCGCACGGAAACTTGTCCCGTATCAGGAAATCCGCAACCCGTGCGTGCGCAGCGCCAGTTCGGCACGCAGCGCCAGCACCGGACTGTCGGGATAAAGCCGCAGCATTGGCAGGATCACGCCCGCACGCTCGACCTGTTCCGCCTTCTCGACAAAGCGCGGCGCGTCGGGATCGAGAATCACAAGCAGCGCCACGGGAACCGGCAGGGAAACCGGCATCTCGAGCAAGCCCACATTGCGCACCTCGATACGGCCAGAGGTATTTGGATGCGGCGCCGCGACCAGCATTCCCTCGCACGCCGAAAGCAGCACGCCATCATCGCCGACCAGCCGCGCACCGCGATCGATCAGCGCTAGCGCGAGGCTTGACTTGCCCGTTCCCGGCGCGCCCTCGATCAGCAGCCCCCGCCCGTCGATGGCAACGCATCCGGCCTGGTGTGACGCGCTCATTCGCCTTCCTCGAGAATGAGCGGCAGGCACAGGAGCAGGTTTGCGCCCTGTCTCCCATCGGCGCGATCGGTGACGACCAGCGTGCCGTCATGCGCTTCGGCGATCGTCCGGGCGATGGCAAGCCCGAGCCCGCTGTGCGCGCCGAAGGCTTCCTCGGTCGGCCGCACCGAATGGAAACGCTCGAACACCTTCTCGCGCTCGGTGACGGGTATCCCCGGCCCTTGATCGGATACCGAGAGGTGCGCGGCTTCTTCATCGCCCCACACGACCACCTCTACCGCCCCGCCGGGTGGCGAGAATGACACCGCGTTGTCGAGCAGGTTCTCGATCACGCGCTCAAGCCGTGCGGCATCGCCAGGTACGACAGTATCTCCGCCGCGATCATTGAAGCGGATCGGGGTCGAGACATTGGCCCGCACGTCGCGCGCCCCGACGACCTGCGAGGCGAGCGCCGCGAGGTCGAGCGGTTCGAAAGTCGCGCGGCTCAATTCCGCATCGATGCGGCTTGCGTCCGCGATCTCGGTGATGAGGCGGTCGATCCGCTGCACATCATGCGCGGCGATGTCCGAAAGTTGCCGGCGCAGGGCCGGATCCTCCACCCGCTCCATGCTTTCGAGCGCGCTCGAAAGCGATGCCAGCGGATTCTTGAGCTCGTGCGCGACGTCGGCCGCGAACATCTCGACCGCGTCGATGCGCTGGCGAAGCGCGGTCGTCATGTCCGAGACCGCACGGGCCAGCAGGCCAATCTCGTCGCCGCGATCGGGCAGTCGCGGCACGACGACCTCGCGCTCGCGCCCCAGCCGCACCCTGACCGCGGCGCGGACCAGCGCGCGCAAGGGCTGGACAATGGTGCGCGCAAGAAACAGCGACAGCTGGATCGAGAGGAGCAGCGCGATGCCGATGATGATGACGAGCGTCTGGCGTGCATCGCGGACCGACTGCGTGATGTCGAGCGCGTTGCGCAAGGACAGCAGAACTTCGCCCCTGGCACCAACCGGAGCCGCAGCGGTGATGACTTGCGTTCGATCGGGGGCATAGCGCAGGAACACTTCGGTCCGGCCCGAGGCGCGTGCCGCCTTGATCTCCGGCCAACTCCCGGCCGGTTGTTCCGCCGTATCGCTGTATCGCTCGACGGTCGGCGCGTTGACGATGAAGTCCACGCCGCGATCGAGCAGTCGCGCAGCCTTCTGATACCACGGTTCAGACTCGGGATCGACGAGGGCGAAAGACGGCGGGGCCAGCGCAAAGCTGTCGGCCAGAAGGCGCCCTTGCGCATCGTAGAGGCGCAAGCGCAGGACCTGTTCGGTGCCGATGCGCGCCAGAAGCCTGCGCTGCTGCTCTATCGGTGCGCCATCAAGCGCGTCGGCCGCAATGTCGGCTTCGGCGCGGGCGAGCTTGAACCGCTCTTCGATGAGCTGGGCGCGATAGCTGTCGAGGTAGAAGAATCCACCTGCCAGCAGCGCGAGTGCAATGACGTTGACGAACAGGATGCGCGTCGTCAGCGAAACCCCGCGGATGCGCGGGAGGCGGCGCAAGCGTGAGCGCGGCGGTGCCGGCCCTTCTGCTCCGGCGTCGCGCCCGTCAGTCCTCGGCAAAGCTGTAGCCCGCGCCATAGAGCGTCTCGATCGCGCCGAAGCCGGGGTCGACCGCGCGGAACTTGCGTCGCAAGCGCTTGATGTGGCTGTCGATCGTGCGATCGTCGACGAACACGTCGTCGTGGTAGGCGGCATCCATCAGCTGGTTGCGGGTCTTGACCACGCCGGGGCGCATGGCCAGCGCCTCGAGAATGAGGAATTCGGTAACCGTGAGCGACACCGGCCGCTCATCCCAGGTCACCGCATGGCGGGCAGGGTCGATCACCAGCCGCCCGCGCCGGATCGGCTCGGGCAATGGCTCGCCCGTCTGCTCCTGCTCCTCCGCCTCGCGCCGCACGATATCGCTGCGCCGCAGGATCGCCTTGATCCGCGCCACCAGCAGGCGCTGGCTGAACGGCTTGGCGATGTAATCGTCCGCCCCCATCGACAGGCCCAGCGCCTCGTCAAGCTCGTCATCCTTGCTGGTCAGGAAGATCAGCGGCAGGTCGCTCTTTTCGCGCAGCAGCCTGAGCAGCTCGAACCCGTCCATCCGCGGCATCTTGATGTCGCACACCGCAAGGTCGGGCGGATTGTCGAGCATCGCCTTCAGAGCACTGTCGCCATCGTTGTACAGGCGCGTGACGAAACCTTCGGTCTGCAGCGCGATCGAAACGGTCGTCAGGATATTGCGGTCATCGTCCACCAGCGCGATCGTACGCGGACCGTCGGGAATTTCGGGCCGGGCAATGTGCGTCTGAACCATACACCCTCGATACTTGGCCCCGGCTTCACAAGCAATTGCCTGCGTTGCCACCCAAGTCGGTTACCGTCGAAACTTCGTTGCGCTGCAACTTGCGCGAGGCGCAACTTGCTGCGCAAAAAACTTCGTTGTCGTGTGCCATTTGACGCAGCAAATCGCAGACACTATGCGCCATCGAAGAATCAGCGCATTCGTATTCGCAGTTTTGCACCGATCGGGAACCAATCCCGTTTCGGTGCCGCCATCGGGAGGCTTGAAGTGTCCGATACCAGCCTGAACGTGTCCCTCGCCAGCCAGGGCTTCCCAGAGCCGGCAGAACTGTTCGCCAACCTGGGCACCGCTCCCCTGGTCGAGCATGCCGTCCGCAAAGGCGAAGGGCGGCTCACCCGGGACGGCGCGTTGCTGGTCGATACCGGCAAGTTTACCGGCCGCAGCGTGAAGGACAAGTTCGTCGTCCGCGACGCGACCACCGAAACCTCGATCAACTGGGGCAAGATCAACCAGCCGATGTCGCCGGAGCACTGGGCGAACCTCAAGTCTGATTTCCTTGACGCGATGAAGGGGCAGGAAGAGCTTTATGTCGCCGACCTGTTCGGTGGCAGCCAGCCGGAATACCGGGTCAACGTTCGCGTCATCACCCAGATGGCCTGGCACAGCCTGTTCGTGCGCACCCTTCTGGTCCGTCCGGGCGCGGACGAACTGGCCAGCTTCGTGCCCGAATACACGATCATCAACCTGCCGAGCTTCAAGGCGAACCCGGAACGCCACGGCTGCCGCAGTGACACGGTGATTGCGGTCAATTTCACCGAGAAGCTGATCCTCATCGGCAGCACCGAATACTCGGGCGAAATGAAGAAGGGCGTGTTCGGCCTTCTGAACTACCTGCTCCCGGCCCAGGGCGTGATGCCGATGCACTGCTCGGCCAACATCGGCTCTGACGGCACAAGCGCGATCTTCTTCGGCCTTTCCGGCACGGGCAAGACCACGCTTTCGGCAGACGCTTCGCGTACCCTGATCGGGGACGATGAACATGGCTGGTCGGACACTGCCGTGTTCAACTTCGAAGGCGGCTGCTACGCCAAGATGATCGACCTCTCGGCAGAGGGCGAACCAGAGATCTACGCGACGACCAAGATGTTCGGCACGATCCTCGAGAACGTGGCGATGGACGAGAATACCCGCGAGCTGGACTTCACCGATTCCAGCAAGACCGAGAATACGCGCGGCGCCTATCCGATCGAGTTCATCCCGAACACCAGCGAGAAGAACCTCGGGCCGCCACCGTCGAACATCATCTTCCTCACTGCTGACGCCTTCGGCGTTCTGCCTCCGATCGCGCGGCTGACGCCGGAGCAGGCGATGTATCATTTCCTCTCGGGCTACACCGCCAAGGTCGCCGGCACCGAGATCGGCGTGACCGAGCCGGAAGCCACCTTCAGCACCTGCTTCGGCGCCGCCTTCATGCCGCGTCACCCGTCGGTCTATGGCAACCTGCTCAAGGAGCGCATTGCCAAGGGCGGCGCGCAGTGCTGGTTGGTCAACACCGGCTGGTCCGGCGGCAAGGCCACGCAGGAAGGCATCAAGCGCATGCCGATCAAGGCCACCCGTGCCTTGCTCAACGCCGCACTCGACGGCAGCCTGAACAACGCCACCTTCAAGAAGGACCCCAACTTCGGGTTCGAAGTGCCGGTCGAAGTGCCAGGCGTCGAAACCCGCCTGCTCGATCCGCGCGGCGCGTGGGTCGATAGCGAAGAATACGACCGGACCGCACAGGAACTGGTTCACAAGTTCGTCGACAACTTCCAGCAGTTTGCCGAATACGTCGACCAGTCGGTCCGCGACGCGGCACCTGTCGCGGCCTGATCACACGCTTTTGCGTCCCCGCAAAGGCGGGGACCTCGATCCTGGCAACGAGGCCCTCGCAACAGCGGGGGCCTCGTTTGCTTTGGGGAGTTGCACAGCGATGACCGATCATCCCGTCCGCCTTTTCACCGACAAGGCTGCGATTGTTCGAGTGGGGCTAGGGCTGCTCGACCGGACGCTGCCCAAGGACGACTGGACACATGAGGCCCATCTCGCGGCTTGCCTCTGGCTGGTGCGCGAGCGGCCCGATATCGTCCCGGCGCGCGACCTGCCCGAGATCATCTCGTGCTACAATGAGTCCGTGGGCGGCCAGAACACCGACAGTGCCGGCTACCACGAGACTCTGACCCAGCTCTACGTGCGCGGCGTAAAGGCGTTCAACGACACGCTCCCCGCCGGGATCGCTCTTCCCGACGCGGTCAACGCCCTGCTGAAGAGCGATATCGGCCGTCGTGACTGGCCCTTGCGCTTCTACAGCAGCAAACTCCTGTTCTCTGTCGAGGCCCGCCGCAGCTGGGTGGAACCGGATCTAGTACCCCTGTCCTGACACCCTGCTTCACCTTCAGACGAACGCTGCGCTGGCCTTGAGCAGGTTGTAGGCCTCCACCACCTGCTGGAGTCGGCTCTCGAAACTGCGGTCCCCACCGTTCCTGTCAGGATGGAACTTGCGCGCCAGTTCGGAATAGCGGCTGCGCAGCGCGCGCCGGTCGGCATCGAAGGCAAGGCCCAGCACCTCATAGGCCTTGCGCTCATCCGGGCTGATCCCGCGCCGCGCCGCTTCGGCCGCCTGCTGGTGATCGGCGCGCCGCGCGCGGGCGCGCTTGGCAATCGCCTCGAGCGGATCTTCGAAGTCAGCCCAGCGTGGTGCCTGATCAATCCCGGCATCGGGCCGGAACGCGCGGGTTTCACGCTCCCAGCCGGACAGGGGCGATTGCGCTTTCAGGATTTCCTCAGGCGTCATCCCGGCAAAGAAATCATATCCCGAATTGAACTGGCGAACGTGTTCGAGGCAGAACCAGCGATAGTCGCCCGGACCATCGAAGCCCGGCTTGCGCACGCCCGGCGCGCGGAACTCGCCCGGCTCATCGCAACCGGGGGCATTGCAGAGGCGTCCAGTGCCCTGGACGCGGCCGTGAAACTTGTCATTGCGCATGGAGTGTCCACATGGCGACGGAGCGGCTAGAAGGGAAGTCATGACAGGACCAATTGCACTGGAAATCGAACGGCTTCTTACAGAAGCTCTCGCCCCCACCCACCTTGCCGTAATCAACGACAGCGCAAGCCACGCCGGCCACATGGGCGACGATGGCACTGGCGAATCGCACTTCACGGTGGAAATCGAAAGCGCGGCCTTTGCCGGCCAATCCCGGCTCAGCCGGCAGCGCATGGTCAACAGGGCGCTGGGCGACCTGCCCGGCCAGCGCGTGCATGCCCTCGCGATCAAGGCTCGCGCTCCGGGTGAATAGCCGCCGGATCCGCCGCGCCGCGCGCATCCTTCTGCTCGACGAGCACGACCGCCTGCTCCTCATCCGCTTCGCCCCTGCCGACCGTCCACCGTTCTGGTGCGGCGTCGGAGGCGAATGCGATCCGGGCGAGGATTTCCACGAAGCCGCCGTGCGCGAACTGTTTGAAGAGACCGGCCTGCGCGTCGAAAGCTGCGGCCCGGAAGTCGCGCGCCGGGCAGACGATTATCTCACGCTCGAGGGCGAGCCGATCACTTCGGACGAACGCTTCTTCCGCGTGTTCGCCCGCAGCTTCACCCCCGATACCACCGGTCACACCGCGATAGAGCGCGAACTAATCAAGGAATTTCGCTGGTTTAACCGAGCCGAACTGGCAAACTGGCTCGAGCCGGTGTTTCCCGTAAACATCCTCGAACTCCTCGAATCAGAGGTGCAAGCGTGACCGAACCTTTCATCCAGACGATCACTCCCGTCGCGCACGATCTCGGCGCCTTCGAGGTCCGCCGCGCCATCCCCTCGCGCCAGCGCACGATGGTCGGCCCGTTCATCTTCGTCGACCAGTTTGGCCCTGCGCATCTGCCGCCTGGAAGCGCGATGGACGTGCGCCCTCATCCGCACATCAATCTTGCGACGGTCACATGGTTGTTCGAAGGCGCGATCGACCACCGCGACAGCCTCGGCTCTTTCGCCACGATCCGCCCCGGACAGGTCAACCTGATGACCGCAGGCAGCGGCATCGTCCATTCCGAGCGCTCGCCCGAGACCGAGCGCCCGGGCGGCCCACACCTCTACGGCATGCAGACCTGGCTTGCCCTGCCCGACGGCAAGGAAGAGATCGCCCCCGCCTTCGAACAGATCACCGCCCTGCCGCAGGTGGAAGACGTCTGCGCCAGTGCCACCGTCATCATGGGCACGCTCTGGGGCCAGACCGCACCGACGACGCAACACGCCGCAACGATCTATGCCGAGATCCTTCTGGCTCCCGGAGGCAGCCTGCCGATCGATGCCGATACCGACGAACGCGCGGTCATGCTCGTGGGCGGCGAAGCAAGCATCGACGGACACGCTCTTGCCCTTTACGACCTCGTCGTACTCGCCCCGGGCGCGGTGCTGAAGCTGCAATCCGAAACCGGCGGCCGCGTGATGCTCATGGGCGGTGAGGCCTTCCAGACCCGCCGCCATGTCTGGTGGAACTTCGTCAGCTCCAGCCGCGAGCGCATCAACCAGGCGAAGACGGATTGGCAGGAAGGGCGCTTTCCCAGCGTACCAGAGGACGAAGCGGAATTTATCCCCTTGCCTCGCGTTGCCACGACCGTCAGCTATCCCTGAAAGAAACAAGGAGAGGTGAACGTGGACATGACGAGAGTGAAACTGCCCAGCGGCATCGAACTCGACGTTGTCGACACCGGCCCGCGCGACGCGCCCGTGCTGATCTTCCTCCACGGCTTTCCCGAAAGCCACCGCACCTGGCGCCATCAGATCGCGCATCTCTCAACGCGCTTCCGCTGCATCGCGCCCGACCAGCGCGGCTATCGCGGATCGTCCAAGCCACAGGATGTGGCAAGCTACACCCCCGACAAGCTGATCGGAGACGTGTTCCAGCTTGCCGATGCGCTGGGCGTTGCGCAGTTCACCATCCTCGGCCACGACTGGGGCGGCGCGATTGCCTGGGGGGTGGCGCTGCTGGGACAAGGCACGCGCGTCACTCGCGCGGTGATCGCCAATGCCCCGCACCCCGTCCTCTTTCCCCGCCTGCTCTGGACCGATCCGCAGCAGCGCGCCGCAAGCCAGTACATGCGCGCTTTCCGCGATACGGCCAATGATCAGCTGGTGCGCGAACACGGCCTCGGCGCACTGCTGTTGAAGGCGCTCAACTGGGAGCGTTCGCCGGTGATGGAGGACGAGGAACGCGCGGCCCTGTTCAAGGATTGGTCGAATCCGGACGCCGCCATCGCCATGCTCAACTGGTATCGCGCCAGCCCGATGGCGGTGCCGCCGATGGACGCGCCTTTCGAACTGCCCGCAGGCTATCAGGATGCGCCGCTCCCGCCGCTGCAAATTCCTACGCTTGTGATCTGGGCAATGGACGATCTCGCCCTGCCGCCCTGCAATCTCGATGGCATGGACAGGCTCGTGCCCAACCTCACGCTGGAACCGGTTCACGATTGCGGGCATTTCGTGCCGTGGGAAGCGCCCGAAAAGGTGAACGCGGCATTGGATCGATTTCTTGGCTGAAGACACGACGAAGCAATCCGCCGTCCCTCCCGGTTCGCTGCTGCGCAATCACGATGGCGGCCATGCGCCGGTCAGCTATCTCGAGCTGTTCTTCGATCTCGTCTATGTCTTTGCCATCACGCAGGTTTCGCACTTCCTGCTGATGCACCCGGGCTGGTCCGGCCTGATCGAGGGCGTCGTGCTGTTCATGGCGGTGTGGTGGGCCTGGATGTACACCACCTGGGTCGCCAACTGGGCCAATCCGGAGCGGGTGCCGGTGCGCTTCGTCCTGCTGCTCGTCATGCTCGCCAGCATGATCATGGCCGTCGCGATGCCCAAGGCCTTTGTCCATGGCGACAATGACATGGGACTGGTCTTTGCCGCCAGCTACAGCGGTTTGCAGGTCCTGCGCACCGCGTTCATGGTCTGGGCGATGGGGCGCGACGACCGCGCCGCCGGCATCAACATGGTGCGCATCCTGAGCTGGTTCGTGCTTTCCTCGGGCTTCTGGCTGGCCGGCGCGCTTGCCCATGAAACGCAATGGCGCATCGGACTTTGGCTTGCCGCGCTCGCCATCGAGTATCTTGGCCCCTCGGTCGGCTATCGCATTCCGGGCCTTGGCCGGTCCGATCCGTCCGAATGGCGGATCTCGGGCGGCCACATGGCCGAGCGCTGCGCGCTGTTCATGATCATTGCGCTTGGCGAAGGCATCATCGTTACCGGGGCGAGCTTCGCTGCCCTGCCGATGCAGACGGAACGCATCCTTGCCTTCCTGCTCGCCTTCGTCGGATCGGTACTGATGTGGTGGATATATTTCGATCGCGGCGCGGCGCGGGGCGCCGATCATATCGAACACCATGCCGAACCCGGCCGCATCGCGCGCAATGCCTTCACCTATCTGCACATGCCGATCGTCGCGGGCGTGGTCATCACCGCCGTGGCCGATGCCCTCGTGCTGCAGACGCCCGAGGGCCGCACCTCGACCGGCCTCCTGCTGTTCCAGTCGATCGGCATGCTCGTCTATCTGGGCGGCGTCGGCACGTTCAAGCGGTTCAGCAGCCAGCGCGGCAACTTTCCGATGAGCCACATCGCGGGCGCGGTGATGATAGTCGCGTTGACGGCCTGGACATGGGCGCGGCCGCCGAGCGCCATTGTCTTCGTGGCGCTATCGGTCGCCGTGCTGGCCATCGTGGCCATCTGGGAATGGGTTTCGTTCCACGGCGGCTGGCGCGAAAGGATCGAGGCAGCGGCCGGTCCCGCCGCCTGAGTCCTCAAGCGCCAAACCACTCGACCCACGCGCCATGGGCATGAGCGGTGCCCAGAAGTACCGGCTCCGCCCCGTCCGGCCAGTATCGAACGGTCAGTTCGTGGCGGAACGTCTGCCGGTTGGTTTCCAGCATGACCCACGCCAGCCTGCGTCGGGAATCGGCACGCGCACCCGCCTGCGCCATGGCATCCTCGATCCGTGCCCGCGTTTCGGGCGGCAAGTACTGCCAGACGATCGAATGGAAGATGACGCGCGTGGTATCGTCCTCCTGCGCCGCTGCCAGACGCTGTTCGACCCAGTCTCCTGCATCGGCCTCCACAAGGTCCGGCGCGCGCTCGGCCGCCAGCGCGATCGCCGCATCGATCCGACCGATGCGCTCGGTCACCTCGGCCCAGACATAGGACTTGAGGCGAAGCGCCTGTCCGGCATCGGCCAGGTTCATCGGCGCACGGTCGCATCCCTGCATGCCCACGATTTCGACTTCCGCGCGCGGCGGCGCGTCCCCGCGCCACTCAGGCACGATGCGCATCGGCGAATCGGCAGGACCGGCAATCGTGCCGCCAAGGTTGAAGAAGAACCGCTCCATCATCGTGTTGACGCCTGCGCTCGCGCCCAGCTCGTTCAGTTCGAACCGAGGCCCGACCTTACACGAAAGCCAGAGCAGCGCCGCCATGATCGAGGCCGATCGCCCCGCCTCGTTGGTCTGCGGCGGCCCGTCGAGCCATGGCAACAGGTCCTCGTCATGTTCGCGCGTCATCGCCACGACCAGAGCATCGACCTCCCGCTGATCGGTCACCTCGCCGCGATATACCCCGGCAAGGCGCGTATCCTTGCCGGTAAGCAGCAGATTGTGATGGCCGCCCGCCAGCCGCAGCGGCAGCGCATCTTCCAGCGGCTTTCCCGGCCAGGCGGCGATTCGCGCGCCAACCTGCGTTGTGCCATCCAGCAGCCGCAGTTGCGCCCGCACCACCCGCCCCGTGCAGGGTGCACCATTGTTCGTGGCATGGTCGGCCTGCCAAGCGATGGCCTTTGCGACTTCTTCGATCTCCATGATCGGGTTCATTCGGTTGCCCTTTGCGCCGCTCTGCCATAAGGGCGGCGGGCTATGTCCACCGCCGCACCGCTCGTTTTCGCCCTGCCCAAGGGCCGCATCCTCGACGAGGCCCTGCCTCTGCTCGAGCAGGCAGGGATCGTGCCCGAGGCCGAGTTCTTCGACAAGAGCTCGCGCGCACTCTCCTTCGCGACCAACCGCGCCGACGTGAAGATCATCCGCGTCCGCGCCTTCGACGTCGCGACTTTCGTCGCCCACGGGGCGGCGCACGCCGGCATCGTCGGCTCTGACGTGATTGACGAATTCGACTATGCCGACCTCTACGCCCCGGTCGATCTCGACATCGGTCACTGCCGCCTCTCGGTGGCAGAGCCTGTCAGCATGGTCGAAAGCGGTGCCAACGCGCGCGAGAGCCATGCCCGCGTCGCGACCAAGTATCCCAACCTCACCCGCCGCCACTTCGAGAAGCTGGGCGTGCAGGCAGAGGTTGTGAAGCTCAACGGAGCCATGGAACTTGCGCCCTCACTGGGCCTTGCCAGCCGCATCGTCGATCTCGTCTCCACGGGCCGCACGCTCAAGGAGAACGGTCTGGTCGAAACGAGCCAGATCCTGCCCGTATCGGCACGCCTGATCGTCAACCGTGCGGCCCTCAAGACCGACAGCGCGCGGCTTGGCGGCCTCGTCGATGCGTTTCGCGCCATGGTTTCGACGCGGAAGGCCGCCTGATGCAGCGCCTCAAGTCCAGCGATCCCGATTTCCCGCGCGCTTTTGCCCGTCTGGTCAAGGACCGGCGCGAGAGCGACGAGAACGTCGCGCGCGACGTGCAGACGATCATCGACGACGTTCGCCTGCGCGGTGACGAGGCGCTTGCCGAATATACCGAGAAGTTCGACGGGCACCTGCCTGCAGACGATGCCTGGCGGATTTCGCCCGAGGCCTGTCGTGAGGCCTTCGACGCGCTCCAGCCCGATCTGCGCGCCGCGCTCGAACTTGCCGCCCAGCGCATCCGCGAATACCATCAGGCGCAGCTCCCCGAGGACCGCGACTATACCGATGCCACCGGCATGCGCCTGGGCGCACGCTGGCGTGCGGTCGACGGCGCGGGACTTTATGTGCCCGGCGGCCGCGCGGCCTATCCCTCGTCGCTGCTGATGAACGCCATCCCCGCCAAGGTCGCGGGTGTCGAGCGGCTCGTGGTGGTCACGCCCACGCCCAGGGGTGAGGCCAATCCGCTGGTTCTGGCCGCCGCACACCTTGCCGGTGCCGACGAAGTCTGGCGCGTCGGCGGAGCGCAGGCTGTCGCCGCACTTGCCTACGGGACGAAGCGCATCCGCCCGATCGATGTCATCACCGGCCCCGGCAATGCCTGGGTCGCCGAAGCCAAGCGCCAGCTCTTCGGCGTTGTCGGCATCGACATGGTCGCAGGCCCGTCGGAAATTCTCGTGATCGCCGACAGGAACAACGATCCGCAATGGATCGCCGCCGACCTGCTCAGCCAGGCCGAACACGATCCCGTCGCGCAATCCATCCTGATCACCGACGATGCCGCTTTTGCCGATCAGGTCGCCGACATGATCGGCGTCGAGATCGCGATGCTGCCAACGGCCAAGGTCGCAAAGGCAAGCTGGGACAATCACGGCGTTATCATCGTCGTGGATTCGCTCGATGAAGCACCTGCGCTGGCCAATGCGCTGGCCGCCGAACACGTCGAGATCGCCACAGACAACCCCGAGGTCCTGTTCGACCAGATCCGCCACGCGGGCTCGGTCTTCCTTGGCCGCATGACCCCCGAAGCGGTCGGCGATTACGTCGCCGGTCCCAATCACGTCCTGCCCACGGGGCGGCGCGCGCGCTTCTCCTCGGGCCTTTCCGTTATGGATTTCATGAAACGCACAAGCTTCATCGCGGCAAATGACGCCGCGCTTGCCGCGGTCGGCCCAGCCGCCATCGCACTTGCCGATGCCGAGGGGCTTGCCGCCCACGCCCGCTCGATCGAACTGAGGCTCGGGATATGAGCCGCATTTCCGGCCAGGCCCGTGCTGCCTCGCGGCTCGCCGCCGTCCAAGCGCTGTACCAGCGCGACATGGAGCACACCGAGCTGCACATCCTGCTCGATGAGTTCCACCAGCACCGTCTGGGCGCGGAGATCGAGGACGTCGAATACGCCAAGGCAGACGTCGCCTTTTTCGACGACGTGGTTCAGGGCGTCTATGCCCGCCGCGACGAGATCGACGCGCTGCTCTCGGAAAAGCTGGCCAAAGGCTGGGCGCTGCCCCGCCTCGACAAGACCATGCTGCAGATCTTGCGCGCCGGAACCTATGAACTGATGGCCCGCAACGACGTCAACGTCGGCACCGCGATCAGCGAATACGTGGACGTTGCCCACGCCTTCTTTGACGAGCGTGAGGCCAAGTTCGTGAACGGCATCCTCGACGCCGTGGCCAAGGCGGTCCGCTAACGCGACCTTGGCATCCCCGTTCGAGTCGGGGTGCCAAGGCTGCCGTGACTACAACCGCTCGGCGTGCCAGCGGATGTGATCGTCCATGAAGGTCGAGATGAAATTGTAGCTGTGGTCGTAACCCGGCTGCAAGCGCAGCGTCAGGTCCACGCCCGCCGCCTTGCATGCGGCATCGAGCAGTTCGGGTCGAAGTTGCTCGGCCAGGAACCCGTCTGCATCGCCTTGATCGACAAGGATCGCGCCCGCAGGCCGTTTGCCGTCCTCGATCAGTGCCACGGCGTCATGGGCCCGCCACGCCGCCCGGTCATCGCCCAGATAGCCGCCGAGCGCCTTGTGGCCCCATGGCACCTGCCCCGGTGCGACGATCGGCGCGAAAGCCGAAAGCGACTTGAACCGGTCGGGATAAGTAAGACCCAGCGTCAATGCGCCGTGTCCGCCCATCGAATGGCCGGTAATGCCCATGCGCCCCGTATCGACCGGGAAGTTCGCCGCGAGCAGCGCGGGCAATTCCTCGGCGATGTAATCCCACATGCGGTAATGCTGCGCGAAGGGCGCTTGCGTGGCGTTGACATAGAAACCCGCGCCAAGCCCGAAATCGTAGGCCGCACCCGCATCGTCGGCAACGCCCTCGCCGCGCGGGCTCGTGTCCGGCGCAACGAAGACAATGCCGAGATCGGCGCAGGCCTTGCGATACTCGCCCTTGTCGGTGACGTTGGCATGAGTGCAGGTCAGGCCCGAAAGATAGACCAGCACCGGCAGCTTCGCTCCCGCTTCGGCCTGCGGGGGCAGGAAGACCGAAAAGGTCATCCCCGTCCCCGTCGCGGTCGATTCATGCTTGTACACGCCGAGCGTGCCGCCGTGGGCCTTGCTCGTCGAAACCGTCTCGATTGTCATCAGGCGATAACGTCCAGTGCGCAGAGCTTGTTGCCCGCAGGATCGCGCAGATAGGCAAGGTAATAAGGCGAGCCTGCGCGCGGTCCCGGCGGATCTTCGCAAGCCGTCCCACCAGCGGCCACGCCGGCGGCGTGCCAGGCATCGGCCTGTTCGGGCGTCATGCGGAAGCCGATCGTGCCGCCGTTGGCACCGCAGGCGGGCTCGCCGTTGATCGGCTGGGTCACGATGAACATGCTGCCGTTGTGCTGGTAGATCAGGCGACCCTTGGGATCGGTGATCGCTTCGGGGCCGCCAAAGGCCTTGAAGGTCGCATCGTAGAACTTCTTCGACGCCGCGATATCGTCGCTGCCGACCATGACATGACTGAACACAGGCACTCTCCCTCGATAGGTTGCGAAGTGCGATGTGTGGGGCAATTGCCATGCGGGTCAAGCACCCGTGCGGGAAATCTTTGTTGCACGGGCGTCCGCGATCGGTCCTGTGGCGCGGTGCCGACCGAAATGCCTTGAAGCATAAGGCTTTCATACCATGTAATGGATTGCCATGACCAAGCCTGTCCTGCTCGACCGTCGCCATATGCTGCTCGGCTCCGGGGCCCTTGGCCTTGCTCCACTGTTCCCTGCCTGGGCCCAGTCCGGCCATGGCCATCACGCCAGTCGTGCAGGCGGGCTGGCCGGGCGCAACACTGGCGGCACGCTGTCGGGCGAATCTATCGCGCTTTCCATCGCCGAGGCACGTTATTCGGTCGGCTCGCGCTCGGCCGCGGCGGTTGCGGTCAACGGCACCATTCCTGCGCCTCTGATCCGTCTGCGCGAGGGCCAGAAGGTCCGCATCGCGGTCACCAACCGGCTGAAGGAACCCAGTTCAATCCATTGGCACGGGTTGCTGGTGCCGTTCCAGATGGACGGCGTCCCCGGCGTCTCCTTCCCCGGCATCGATCCGGGCGAAACCTTCACCTATGAATTTCCCGTCGTGCAGTCCGGAACCTACTGGTATCATTCGCATTCCGGCATGCAGGAGGCGGTCGGCCTCTACGGCCCCATCGTTGTAGATCCGGCCACGCCCGACGAGGTGGCATTCGACCGCGAATACGTGTTGATGCTGGCCGACTGGAGCCCGGTGGACCCCCACACCCAGCTGCGCAAGCTCAAGACGATGGGCGGCTACTACAACTGGCAGCGCCAGACGGTAGCGGGACTGCTCAAGGGCAGGGACCAGAGCCTCAAGGATCGTCTGGAATGGGCCAGGATGCGCATGGACCCGACCGACATCTCTGACGTGACCGGCGCGACCTACAGCTACCTGATCAACGGTCACGATACCGCCGCCAACTGGACCGCGCTATTCGCTCCGGGCGAGCGCGTGAAGCTGCGGATCATCAATGCCTCGGCGATGACCAACTTCAATTTGCGCATTCCGGGCCTGCCGATGACGGTCGTGGCAGCCGACGGATGCAATGTAGCCGCTGTTGAAACCGACGAAATCCAGATCGCCATTGCCGAGACTTACGACGTGATCGTCCGACCGACCGAGGCGACCGCTTTCGGGATCGTCGCCGAAGCGATCGACCGCTCCGGTCTGGTCCGCGCAACGCTCGCGCCTCAACTCGGCATGGCCGCCCCCGTGCCCGTCCTGCGCAAGCGTCCACTCCTGACCATGCGCGATATGGGCATGGATATGGGCGGTATGGATATGGACGGCATGGAAGGCCACTCCATGAAGATGCGCGATTTCTCCGCTGCTCCAGGTGTCAAGAAGGGGCCGGGCGTCGCCACCATCTCCCCCATGCCCGCAAATCGCGTTGCCGATCGTGGCACCGGGCTTGAGGACGAGCACCATCGCGTCCTGACGTATGCGGACCTGCGCGCCCGCGTCGCCAATCCCGATCCGCGCACGCCGACGCGGCAGATCGATGTGAACCTCACTGCCAATATGGAACGCTACATGTGGTCCATCGATGGCGACACGATTTCGGGCGGCGCTGACCCGATCCCGTTCCGCACGGGCGAGCGGGTCAGGGTCAACCTCATCAACCACACGATGATGCCGCATCCGATCCACCTCCACGGCCATTTCTTCGAACTGGTCACGGGCGAGCCCGGCCACCGCCCGCGCAAGCACACGGTCAACGTCCTGCCCGGGGGCAAGGTTAGCTTCGACCTTACCGCCGATGCCGAAGGCGATTGGGCGTTCCATTGCCACATGCTGCTGCACATGCATGCCGGGATGATGCGCGTCGTCACCGTCCGCACCGAAAAGGGCGCGGCGTGATGCGCGCATTCGGCACCCTTTGCGTCATCGCTGCCGCCTTCACGGCGCTGCCTGCATCAGCGCAGGAGGTGCAAGACCCCCACGCCGGGCACGACATGGGCGCGATGGAAGGCATGGAAGGTATGGACCACTCCGGCCACGACATGAGCGCAATGGACGGCAAGCCGCAACCCGCGCCTGCCACGCCGCCGATGGACCATTCTGCCCACACCGGCCACGCAATGGCTACAGGTCCTGCCGAAACGATTGGTACTGCGCCGCCGCCTCCTGTCCCGGCCGATCATCCCGCCGATGCGTTCTGGGACAAGGCGCGCATGGACAAGGCACGCGCTGAGCTTGCGCAGGAAAGCCGCTTTTCCGGCGGCGCACTGATCGCGGACCGCCTCGAATACCGGGCGGGCAAGGACCGCGATGGCTATAGCTGGCAGGCAATGGGCTGGACCGGCGGTGACATCGACCGCCTGTCGTTCGAAACGGAAGGCGAAGGCACGTTCCGGGGCGCGGTCGAAAGCGCCGAGGTCCGCGCGGCCTGGCGACACGCGCTCGATCCGTGGTGGAACCTCGAAATCGGCGCAAGGCAGGATTTCGCCCCCGGCCCCGACCGCACTTACGCAGTCGTCGGGATCGAGGGTCTGGCGCCCTACTGGTTCGAGATCGGTGCCCACGCCTTCGTTTCGAACAAGGGAGACGTCCATTTCCGCCTCGAGGCCGAACACGACATGCGCCTGACCCAGCGCCTGATCCTGCAACCCTCGCTTGAGATCAACGCCGCAGCACAGGACGTACCCGAGCTTGCCATCGGCGCGGGACTGGAAAAGATCGAGCTTGGCGCGCGGCTGCGCTACGAGATCGTCCGCGAATTCGCGCCTTACGTCGGCATTCACTGGGAGCGCAAACTGGGTGAAACTGCTCGCCTGTCGCGCGCTGCGGGCGATACACCTTCGGTTGCCAGCGCCGTCGTTGGCATCAGAATGTGGTTCTGATGCGGCTTCCTGTTCCATAATCAGCCCAATGGGGCTGCGCAGACGTATCCTGCTTGCCCATGGGGCTGCCTGCATGCGACTGGAGCAATCCTGCCATCAGAGTCCCGATCCATGAATCCTGCCCATACTGGCGTCATTGCCCAGACCATCCAGCTCGCTCTCGCCCCGGTGTTCGTTCTGGTGGCGATCGGCAACATCATGAACATCCTGACGACGCGGCTTGGCCGCATCGTCGATCGTTCGCGCACCTTGCAGAAGCTGCACGGTGAAACCGCGGGCAAGGCCCACGATGTCGTGGTGATCGAGATTCGCTACGTAGACCGGCGCATTCATCTTATCGGCCGGGCCCTGCTGACGCTGGTCATCTCGGGGCTTGCAATCGGCGTGACGGTCGGCTCGCTGTTCATCGGCGAGATGGCCGGGCTGGAATTGCGCAACCTCACCGGGATCACCTTCTTCGTGGCGATCGCGCTGCTGATGGTCGCGCTGGTCTTCCTTCTGCTGGAAACCCGCATCGCAGCAAACTCGCTGCGTCTTCCGCAGGAACTGCTGGAGCTTGAGCGGGATATCTGACGCAGGATCAGGTCAGCAGCTTGCCCGTCTTTTCCTTGATCACGCCTTCGATCATGCGCTTGGCAAAGCCAAGGCTCGCAGGAAGATCGACATCGACGACCAGTTCGGTGTCGGCAATTTCGACCGAGCAATCGACGCTATAGCCCATCGCTCCCACCGACATGACCATGTGATCATCGTCGGCGAAGTGCGTGGTAATCGTCGCCATGCTCTCGGCCTTGGCCATGGCCGCAGCCGACTTTTCGCGCAGGCGGCGGCGCGCTTCATCGCGGCCGAGCGTATGGGGGATGGCTATGCGCATCAGGCGTCCTTGGGTGCTTGCAACTGGGGTGCGGCGTCTAGCCCTTCGCCATAGCGATAGTCCAGATAGCGCCCGCGCACAGCCAGCGCGTCGAGATCGCCCGCCGCCAGTTGCCGCGTGATCTCGTCGATTTCCTTGCTGATCTTGGCAAGGCCCTCGCCCAGTTGTTCGTCGGCGTTGCGGCCGCCGCGCTCTTCCTTGCGCAAGTGCGGAGGGATCTTGCGCCAGCTTTCGACCATGCCGGGAAGATGCTCGCCAACCAGCCGGCGCACTTCGCCCACCGCAGGTTCGGCCGGATCGATGCCTTCAAGCTGCACGCCCAGTCCATCGAGCTGCACGCCGATCTGGTCGACCAGCCGCACTGCGGGCGCAGGCAACGCGGGCCGCTGCGCTTCCAGCCACAGCTCCGTCCGCCCAACCATCGTGCGCACGTCGCCCGTGTTCAGCGCCGCAAGATCGGGAACCTTGAGCGTGGGATACTTCGCGAAGAACACCAGCACGCCAACAATCGCGAGCGCAAGCATCATCACCCCGGTGAACCCGATGCCGTCGATCACCAGCCCTGCCACCATCGCGCCGACCAGCAGCACGCCGACCGCCATCGCCATGCGCGCCAGCTTCTTTCCCAGATGCTGGCGCTTCAGATCGGCCGAGCGCTGCCCGATCGAGCGGCGCCCGCCCGCCTGCTGGCGCACGAGCGACGACTTCGCGTCTGCAAGGATGCGCGCACTGTCATGCGCCGGGGTATTGGCCATCAGCGCCTCAACCCTCCAGACTCAGCAGTGGTGAGCTTTCGGGGCCCGCCAGCTTGGCCTGCGCCGCCCCTTCGGCCCGCGCGATGTAGCCCTTCGACTTCTCGACCTCGCCCGAAAGCGTGGTCACCGTCTGCTTCATCGAATCCAGTGCCTTCAGCTTGAACGTGTCGATCGTGTCCATCGTGTCGTAGATGTTCTGGAACGCGCGCTGCAGCGTCTCCAGCGGGATCGTGCTCGAAGCCGCCATTTCGTGGATCTTGCCGGTCTGCTCGCGCAGGAGCTTGCCGGTGGAATCGATCATGTTGGCGGTCGTGGTGTTCAGTGCGGTGATCTGCTGCAGCACCAGTCGCTGGTTGGTCATCGCCTGGGCGACGGTTACCGCGGTGCGCAGTGCGGCCACCGTCGTCGTGCTTGCGCGGTCGACGCCCTTGACCAGTTCGACGTTGTTCTTCTTCACCAGATCGAGCGCAAGATAGCCTTGCACCGTGACCGCCATCTGCGTCAGCAGATCCTGCGTGCGCTGGCGCGTGTAGAACAGCGCGCTCTCTCGGATCGCCTTGGCCTTTGCCGGATCGGTATGGTCGAGGTCGGCGGCGGCGTCCTCCAGCTTGGAATCCAGCGTCTTGGAGATGTGGATCATCTGCTCGAGATTGCCCATGGCCTCCCACAGCTTGCCGCGCTCCACGTCGATCGCGGCATTGTCCATCAGCAGCTCGTCCTTGCCCGAAGCCAGCCGTTCGAGGATCGCCTTGATGTGGCCCTGCGCCGATGTGTAGCCATCGAAATAGCGCTTCAGGCTGTTGCCGAAGGGAATGATGCCAAGGAACTTGCGGCCCGAAGACAGCTTGCCCTGACGGCCTGGATCAAGTTCTTCGACCGTTCGGCGCAAGGCGGCCAGATCGTTGCCGACCCCGCTGTCCTTGTCCATGGCGCGGATCGGGCGATCGAGAAAGCGGTTGGCCATCCCCGCCGCCTGCGCAATTTCCTTGCGCCCCATGTTGGTCAGCTGATCGACCTTCTTTCCGAACTCCGGGCTCTGCGCATCCTGCGCGATCAGGTCTGCCACGAAGGCATCGACCTTGGATTCCAGCTTCGACCGGTTTTCGTCCGAAACCGGCACCAGACCTGCTGCCTGCACCGGTGCGACCACCGGCACCGGATCGGGCGGCGTCAGCGTCAACGGAGTGGCGGTTGCAGTTTCCGTAGGTGTCGTGGCCATCGCAGTCTTGCTTTCCGGTAGTGGTCGACCCGCAACATGGGATTTCATCGGGCGCGGTGCAAGCTGTATTATAGCTGCAACACAGCAACCGGCGAAGGGCCATATCGACGCAGGGGCCCTGACGATCCATGAACAGCACCATGACAGACGGCAAGCGATGCGCAATCTTCGGGGCCAGTGGCGGAATCGGCACAGCGCTGGTCGGGCAACTGGCCGCGCGTGACGACGTGGCCGAAGTCCATGCCGTGGCACGCTCCGATCTGGCGGCCAGCGCGAAGATCACGCCGCACCGGTT
Source organism: Novosphingobium sp. HNCC26DJ243 (assembly GCF_057180545.1). Lineage (NCBI taxonomy): Bacteria > Pseudomonadati > Pseudomonadota > Alphaproteobacteria > Sphingomonadales > Sphingomonadaceae > Novosphingobium > Novosphingobium sp. HNCC26DJ243. The sequence goes on from NZ_JBXUGN010000001.1 coordinate 1,366,604, forward strand.
CGACCTGCTCGACGAAAGCGCGATTGCCGCCGCCTGCGCCGCCATCTCCGGGCCGTTGGACCTCATCGTCATCGCCACGGGGCGTCTTGTTCGCGACACGGGCGAGGGACCCGAAAAATCCTGGCGCGCCCTCGACGCTGCTGCCATGGCCGAGATGTTCGCGATCAACGCCATCGGCCCCGCCCTGATCGGCAAGCATTGCGCGGGGCTGCTGCGCAGGGAAGGCCGTCCGGTCTTCGCCGCGATCTCGGCCAGGGTCGGCTCGATTGCCGACAATCGCCTCGGCGGGTGGCATTCCTATCGCGCGTCGAAAGCGGCACTGAACATGGTCGTGCGCAACTTCGCGATCGAACTCTCCCGCACCAATGCATCAGCGGTCGCCATCGCGCTCCATCCCGGCACGGTCGACACGGCGCTTTCCCGCCCGTTCCAGCGCGGCGTTTCGGCTGACCGGCTGCTGTCTCCCACCCGCTCGGCTGCGCATCTGCTCGATGTGATCGACCGCCTTGATGTCGGCGACAGCGGCAAGTTCATCGCGTGGGACGGAACCGAGCTTCCGTTCTGACGCTTCGAATTTCACACAGTGTAATTTTTCTAGCGCGCACCACTGGTTCTTGCGCCACACGCTGTTAGAGTGCTCTCGATTGTCAAAAGGCGAAGGCGGAGGAACCGCTGCGCATGACGGGATCGAGGAGGCAGGGATGAAGCGATTGATCGGCCCGATACTGGCCGTTGGCGTGATGGCGTGCGCGGCGCCATTGCTCGCAGGGCAGAAACTGGGCGAAGCGCAAGGCCTTCGCACACCCGAACAGATTTATGCCAAGACCTGCGGCTATTGCCACGGGCGTAACGTCGGCCCGATCATCCTCGGTCGCGCTATCCCGGCCGACACCGTCAAGTACATCGTCCGCCACGGCCAGAACGGCATGCCCGCCTTCCGTCCGACAGAGGTCAAGCCATCGGAACTCGATGCCCTGGCCGCTTGGGTTGAAAAGAGCGAAGCGCGCAAGGAGGAGCACGGGCAATGAGCGATATCAACATAGATCGCCGCGGCCTTCTCGGCGCTGGCATCATCGGCGCCGCCAGTCTCGGGCTGGGCACCGGGGCCAGCGCCAAGAACCCCGCCCCGCTCGCGCCCGGCCTGACCAAGGCCGATTTCGCTGGCGCGCTCAAGGCGTTTCGCGGCGTAGTCGGCGCGGAATGGGTGTTCGGTGACGAGGAAGCCGTCGCGCCCTACGCCAAGACCTACATCCCCGACCCCAACGGCTATCACAAGCCGGTCGGCGCGGTCTGCCCGGAAACCGTTGAGCAGGTGCAGGAAATCGTCCGCATCGCCAACAAGTACCGGCAGCCGCTGTGGACGGTCTCCACCGGCAAGAACATGGGCTATGGCATGACCGCCCCGGCCACCCCGGGACAGGTGGTGCTCGATCTCAAGCGGATGAACCGCATTCTCGAGGTCGACGCTGATCTCGGCACCTGCCTGCTCGAACCCGGCGTGACCTACCAGCAGCTCAAGGACTATCTGGTAGAGAACAACATCCCGCTGTGGATCGATGTGCCCACGGTCGGCCCGATTGCCTCGCCTGTCGGTAATACGCTCGATCGCGGCGTCGGCTACACGCCCTACGGCGAACATTTCACGTTCCAGTGCGGCATGGAGGTCGTCCTCCCCGATGGGCAGGTGATGCGCACCGGCATGGGCTCGATCAAGGGCAGCACCGCCTGGCAGGCGTTCAAGTGGGGCTACGGACCCTATGTCGACGGGCTGTTCACCCAGTCGAACTACGGCATCGTCACCAAGATGGGCCTGTGGCTGATGCCCAGGCCCCCGGTCTACAAGCCGTTCATGGTGCGCCACCCGAACATGGAGGACACGCCCAAGATCATCGAGGCGATGCGCCCGCTTCGCGTCTCGAGCCTCGTCGCCAATTGCAACCTGATGATGAGCGCGTCCTACCAGCTCGCCATGTTCAAGCGCCGCAACGAGATCGTGCCTGATGGCGCACCGCTCGATGAAGCGTCGCTCAAGAAGGCGGCCAAGGCCAACGGTCTGGGCATGTGGAACACCTACTTCGCGCTCTACGGCACCGAACAGACCGTCTCCGCGATCGAGCCGATCATCCGCGCGCAGCTTACCGCAAGCGGCGGCGAAGTGATGACCGCCGCGGAGATGGAGGGTAATCCCTGGTTCCACCATCACGCGACCCTTATGGAAGGCGGCCTCAATCTCGACGAGATCGGCCTGCTGCGCTGGCGCGGTGCGGGCGGCGGGCTTGCCTGGTTCGCCCCCGTTGCCGCCGCGCGCGGGATCGAGGCCGATCGCCAGACCGCGCTCGCCAAGGAAATCGTCGAGAAGTACGGCTTCGACTACACGGCGGCTTACGCCATCGGCTGGCGCGACCTGCACCACATCATCGCGCTGCTGTTCGACAAGGCCGACGCCGAAGAGCACCAGAAGGCCGATGCCTGCTATCGCGAACTGGTCACGCGTTTCGGCGCGCAAGGCTGGGCAAGCTACCGCACCGGAGTCAATTCCATGGAGCTCGTCGCACAGCAGTACGGTTCGGTGAACCGCGAGTTCAATGCCAAGATCAAGCATGCGCTCGATCCCAACGGCATCCTTGCGCCCGGCAAGTCGGGGATCATGTGATGGAGCGCTTTGCAGGAAAGGCCGTACTCGTAACCGGCGCGGCCACTGGCATCGGCCGGGCGACAGCGCTCGCCTTCGCCCGCGAAGGTGCCAGCGTGATGATCGGCGATGTCGATGCGCGCGCGCAGGAGACCGTCGACATGATCGTGGCCGAGGGTGGCAACGCGGCCTTCCGCTATACCGACGTACGCAATGCCGCCGAACTCGACGCCCTCGTCGCAGCCTGCGTCGAACGATATGGACGCATGGATGCCGCGTTCAACAACGCCGGCGTCCTCCCGCCCCAGCGCCCGATCCATGAAGTCCCCGAGGATGAGCTGGATCTTGCGATCGATGTCGATTTCAAGGGCGTGTTCTTCGCCATGCAGGCCGAAATCCGCCACTTCCTGAAGGTGGGCGGCGGGGCCATCGTCAACACCGCCAGCGTCGGCGCGCTGATTGCCGACCCGAACATGAGCGCCTATTGCGCGATGAAGCACGCGGTTGCGGGCCTGACCAAGGCGGGGGCGGTGGAGTACGCGCAAGCGAACATCCGCGTGAACGCCATCGCACCGGGCTTCGTCGTCACCCCGATGACGCAGCACTGGGCCGACAGCAATGAGTTCACCCAGATGTTCTTCGCGCAGAACATCTCGGGCCGCGCCGCGCGTCCCGAGGAGATCGCCCCGACCGTGCTGCACTTGTGCTCGGACGGCGCAAGCTTCATCAACGGCGCGACTTTCACCATCGACGGCGGCCAGACCGCGCACTGACCTGGGGGGCGGTCAGCCTGCTGCGGCAGGGTCGACGTGCAACCATGAAGCCTGGCGCGGCGCTCGCCGCGTCCGGCTCCACTCCTCCAGCATGACCGGTGCCAGGTCCTTCAGTTCGGCATGCTGTTCGGGCGTGCCGATGTTGCAGGCCAGTTCAAGTCGGTGCCCGTTCGGATCGAAGAAATAGATCGAGCGGAAGATGCCGTGATAGGTCGGCCCGAGAACCTCGATCCCCTGCGCCTCGATATGTGCCTTGGCGGCAAGCAGAGCGGCCTCGTCCGCCACCTCGAAGGCCAGGTGCTGGACCCACGCCGGGGTGCAGGGATCGCGCCCCATCTCGGGCTGGTTCGGCAGTTCGAAGAAAGCCAGCACATTGCCGCCGCCAGCATCGAGGAACACGTGCATGTAAGGATCGTCCTCGCCGGTCGAGGGCACCTTGTCCTCGGCAAAGGCGGTCACGTAGTCCATGCCGAGCACGCGGGCGTACCACGCTACTGTTTCGGCAGCGTCGCGGCAGCGGTAGGCCACGTGGTGGATGCGGGTCAGCTTCGGCGCCTGCGTCGCTTCGCTCATTTCGCCGTCTCCTCGACCTGCAACACACCGCGCCGCATCTGGTCGCGCTCCATCGACTTGAACAGCGCGGTGAAGTTGCCGTTGCCGAAGCCCTCGTCCTTCTTGCGCTGGATGAATTCGAAGAACACCGGCCCGATCATCGTCTCGGAAAATATCTGCAGCAGCAGGCGAGGATCGCCGTCCTCGGTCGATCCATCTAGCAGGATGCCCCGCCTCTGCAGTTCGGGCACAGGCTCGCCATGCCCCGGCAGGCGCTCTTCCAGCATCTCGTAATAGGTTTCCGGCGGCGGCGACATGAACGGCGTGCCGCTTGCCTTGAGTCGGTCCCAGCATGCCAGCAGGTCGTCACAAGCAAAGGCGATGTGCTGGATTCCCTCGCCATTGTAGGCGCGCAGGAATTCGTCGATCTGCCCGCCGCCCGCCTTTCCTTCCTCGTTCAGGGGAATGCGGATGAGCCCGTCGGGTGCGGTCATCGCACGGCTGGTAAGGCCGGTATATTCGCCCTTGATGTCGAAATAGCGGATTTCCTTGAAGCCGAAGATCCGCTCATAGAACGCAGCCCAGTGCGCCATGCGTCCGCCATAGACATTGTGCGTGAGGTGATCGATCGTGTGGAAGCCGGCCCCCACCGGATGACGGTCGACGCCTGGCAGGTAGCGGAAGTCGATGTCGTAGATCGAGATGTCCTCGTCGTAGCGATCGATCAGGTAGATGATCGATCCGCCGATCCCGCGGATCGCGGGCAGGCGCAATTGCATCGGCCCGGTCTCGACCTGCACCGGCTCTGCCCCGCGCTCGACAGCCACGGCATAGGCCTTGGCCGCATCCTTGACCCGCCAGCCCATACCGCAAGCCGAAGCGCCATGTTCGGCCGCGAAGTAGGCCGCGGGGCTGCGCGGCTCGTAATTGGCGATCAGGTTGATCCCGCCCTGACGCCACAGGTGCGCGTCCTTGGTCCGGTGATCGGCCACATGCGTGAAGCCCATAGCCGCAAACACCGGCTCGAGCAGGCCCGCCTCCGGCGCGGTGAACTCGATGAACTCGAACCCATCGAGACCAAGGGGGTTGGGCAAGCCCGTCACGGGGGATACGTCCATTCGGCATGACTCCTGAAATCGTTTCATCTGATACCACTTCCCGATGGACTTGTCAGCGCAATTCTCACGGGCGCAGAGCGCACGCCCTTTTTGTTATGATATCTTGTATCATTTTTTGAGTCGTTCTAAGTGAGACGCAAGATCAGGCCGCGTTCTCCGGACGGGAATGCAAGCCATGGCAAAAGGTTCGCGCACATGAAGGTTCCGTTTCTCCTCGTAGGCTGCTCGGTGCTGGCAACAGTGGCGCTCGTCACGCCAGCCACCGCCGATGAGGCTCCCGGCGATCAGGACACCCACGCCCAGCCTTCGGCGCAAATCGTGGTAACCGCCGCCTTCCAGCGGGACCGGCTCGATATCCTGTCCGGTGTCTCGGTCATCGCCGGAGAGGAGCTGACTCAGGCCCTGCGCCCCACGCTCGGCGAAACGCTCGACAAGACTCCCGGCGTCTCGGCCACCTCGTTCGGCCCCAACGCCTCGCGCCCGGTCCTGCGCGGTCTCCAGGGCGATCGCGTGCGCATCCTCACCGATGGCATCGGCGCTTTCGATGTTTCCAACACCAGCGCCGATCACGCGGTGGTCATCAATCCGCTGCTGGCCGATCGCATCGAGGTCCTGCGCGGACCTGCCACCCTGCTTTATGGCTCGGCCGCGATCGGCGGCGTCGTCAACGTGATCGACAAGCGCATCCCGCGTGTCGTCCCTGACGAATTCGCCCATGTCGATGCGCTCGCTTCCTACGGCTCTGCAGCGGACGAACGCTCGGCCGGCGCTGCGGTCGATGTGCCGCTCGGCAGCCGCTTCGTCGTCCACGCCGATGGCAGCTATCTCAAGACCGGAAACCTGCGCATCGGCGACCATGTGCTCGCCCCCTCGGCCCGCACCACCGCGCTCGCCAATGCCGGGACCGAGGACGAGGATCAGCTTGCCGAAGGCATCGACCTTGCCAGCAATGCAGCGCTCAAGGGCGGGTTGCCCAATTCGCAGGCCAAGACCTGGACCGCAGGCGTCGGCGCGTCGTTCATCACCGACACCGGCAACATCGGCATCGCCTACAGCCGCTATGACAGCCTCTACGGCATCCCGGTCCGCTATGCGATCGCGCCGGGGCAGGAGCAGGAAGGCCCGCGCCTCGATGTCGCGCAGGACCGGCTGGACCTGCGCGCCGAGGTCGAGACCGGCGGCGGCCTGATCTCTTCGATCCGCGCCCGCGCCGGCTTTGCCAGCTATCGCCACTTCGAACTCGAAGCCGATGGCAGCGTGGGTACGGCCTTCTACAACAAGGGCATCGAAGGACGGCTCGAACTGGTCCAGGCCCAGCGCGGCGCATGGAAGGGCGCCAGCGGCATCCAGTTCTACGCCCGCGATTTCAACGTCGTCGGCGAAGAAGCCTTCCTGCCCAAGAGCAGCAGCACCCAGTTCGGCCTGTTCACCCTTCAGGAGTTCGACCTCGGCGCGCTGAAGATAGAGGGCGGCGCGCGCTTCGAGCACACCGTGGTCGATGCGCGACCCTTGGCGGACCAGCCGCAGTTCGTCACCGCAAGGCGCACATTCGATACGGTCTCGGGCTCGGTGGGTGCTTCATACGCCTTTGCCACCGACTGGCGCCTCGGCCTGAACCTCTCGCGCACTGTCCGCGCACCTTCTGCCGACGAACTCTTCGCCAACGGTCCCCATGCCGGCACGCAGGCCTTCGAGATAGGCAACCCCGATTTCCGCCCCGAACGCGCGACCGGCATTGAGGCCGTATTGAGAGGCAAAGGCGAGGGCTACAGCCTCGAAGCCTCGGCCTATTACAACTGGTTCGACAACTTCATCTACGAGGACCTGACCGGCGCGGTCGAGGATGGCCTCCCCGTCTACCAGTTCACGCAAGGCAAGGCCCGCTACTATGGCTTCGAAATTCAGGGCTCGGCAACGCTTGGGCAAGTCGGGCCGATGACGCTCGTCGCCGATGGCCTTGCCGACTACGTCCACGCGGACATCACCGGCGTAGGCCCTGCCCCACGCATCCCGCCGATGCGGATACAGGGCGGGCTTGCGCTCAACGGCAGCAAGGTCGATCTGCGCGGCGAAGTGGAATGGAGCGCGCGCCAGAACCGCGTCACGCCATTCGAAACACGGACCGCCAGCTTCACGCTGGTCAACGCCGAAATCAACATCCGCCCCTGGGGCACGCAGCGCCCGCTTTCGTTCGCGCTCTCGGCCAACAACATTTTTGACGTCGACGCCCGCCGCCACGCCTCGTTCCTCAAGGACTTCGCGCCCCTCGCCGGTCGCGACATCCGCCTGACCGCGCGGGCGAGTTTCTGAACTTGAGGGGGAAATGGTGGACCCGTCGGGACTCGAACCCGAGACCTACAGATTAAAAGTCCGTTGCTCTACCAACTGAGCTACGGGTCCGTGCCCGGTGCGGCATGGCTGCACCCGGCGTGGCGCGTCACCTAGGGGGCGGGGCGCGGCGGGTCAAGCGGGCGCGCAGATGTTTGAGCGTCAATCCGGTCAATGGGTCGCGCCAGTCGGGCGCAATCGCGCTGGCAGGCCCGAGCACGAAATCGCGCTTGCGGAATTCGCGATGGGGCACAACCAGCCGCTCGTCGGCCCAGGCCCCGCCAGACCACAGCACGATATCGAGATCGAGCGTGCGCGAGCGCCAGCGCTGCCCCATCCGGACGCGCCCGAACTCCGCTTCGATCGCTTGCAGCAGATCGAGCAGTTCCAGCGGCTCCAGATCGCTCTCGATCACCGCCGCGGCATTGGCATAACGGCGCAACGAAGGCCCGACCGGCTTGCTCGATTCGATCCCGCTTTCCGCACGCACCGCCACGCCCTGCCGCGCCAGTTCGTCCAGCGCCGCGCGCAGGATCGCGGCCGGGCCGCCCACGCGCCCATGGCGCTGGTTCGATCCCAGCGCGATCAGGTAGTGGCTCACACGTCCTCGGAAAGGCGCGTGTAAAGCTGCGGGCGGCGATCACGGAAAAAGCCCATGCCCGCACGATGGCGCGCCGCGCGCTCGAGATCGATCGTTGCGCTCAGCACGCCAGTCTCGTTCGCGCCGAATTCCTGGAGGTAATCGCCCCACTCGTCGGAGATGAAGCTGTGGCCGTAGAAGCGCTGGCCATCCTCCGTCCCGATACGATTGGCCGCGATCACCGGCATGCAGTTCGATACCGAATGCCCGATCATCGCGCGGCGCCACATGCGGCTGGTGTCGAGATCGGCGTCGTAGGGCTCGGTGCCGATGGCGGTCGGGTAGAACAGCAGTTCGGCTCCCATCAGCGCCATGGCCCGCGCGCATTCGGGATACCATTGATCCCAGCACACGCCCACGCCGATGCGCGTGCCGAACACGTCCCACACCTTGAAACCGGTATTGCCGGGGCGGAAATAGTACTTTTCCTCATACCCCGGACCATCGGGAATGTGGCTCTTGCGGTAAGTGCCCATCACCTCGCCGTCAGGACCGACCATCGCCAGCGTGTTGTAATAGTGATGCCCGTCGCGCTCGAAGAAGCTCGTCGGGATCGCGATCCCGAGTCCCTTGGCGAGCTTCTTCATCTCGCGCACCGAAGGGTCCTGATCGAGCGGATAGGCCAGCGCGAACAGCGCCTCGTCCTCCACTTTGCAGAAGTAGGGCCCTGCAAACAGTTCGGGCGGCAATACCACTTGCGCGCCGCCGCGCGCGGCTTCTTCCACCAGCGCTGCGACAGCGGCAATGTTTTCGGCTTCGCCTGCGTTCAGGGCGAGTTGCAGGGCGGCGACAGTGATCTGGCTCATGGCCCGGACCTAAGCCGCCGCCGCCCGCAATTCAACCGTCGCTGCTGATCAGGGGCGCTTGCGGAACAGCAGCGTCATCCGGTCGCTCTCGCCGATGGCCCTGAGCCTTGCCTTGTCGGCGTCGTCCTTGGCACCTGCCATGCCCGGAGGCAGGGTCCAGACACCGTCAGGCCAGTTTGCCGGGTCCTTTGGATTGGCATTGGCCTCGCTCTTGCCGACGAAGGTGAAGCCATTCACTTCCATGAACCTGATGACGTCCGCCTCGCGCAGATAGCCCTTGGTGCCATCGGTGAACGAGTAGGGCGCATCCGGCTTGGCGCGATGCTGTTCGATGCCGATCATGCCATCGTCTTTCAGCAATTCGCGCATCTGCTTTATCTCGTGGTCGGCAAGGTTCCACCGGAACAGGTTGTGCATCATGCGCATTACCAGAATGCGGTCGAACGTGCCCTTCTCGCCCTCGGGGATGGTGTCGAGCGCGAAGGCAGAAAAACGTTCGGCCGGCTGATTCGACCAGCCCGCAACTTCGGCAGGATACTTGGTCACGCCTTCGCGAATGCCCGCCTTCATCTTTTCGCCGAACGCTGGCGCGGTGGGATCGAAGAACAAGCCGACCAGCTTGCCCTTGGGGCCAAGATAAAGCCCGAGCAGGCGCGAATACCAGCCGCCGCCCGGCGCATATTCGCCCACCTTCATCGTCGGCTCAACCTGAAAGAACGTCAGCGTCTCGTCCGGGCGGCGATAGACATCGCGCGCCTTGTCGGTCACGCGCAGCGGATCGGCCACGGCCTTGGCCAGCGCCGGATCGATCGCGGTCTTCGCCATCCCCATGGCGTGCCCTTCATGCTGGGCCTGCGCCGGGATCGCGAAGCCGAGACCGGCCGTCACGGCAATCATGGCGAGAGAGGACTTGCGCATCGGGGGGATTCTCCTTGGTGCCGATGACAAGCGCGGTGCGCCTGCCTATCTTGGCGTCATACAAGGAGAATAAGACGCATGAGCGAACAAGCAACGGCCATTCTCGCCGGCGGATGCTTCTGGTGTACCGAAGCCGTGTTCCGTGACGTGATCGGCGTGAGCCGGGTCGAGAGCGGCTATCTTGGCGGGACGGTCGCAAACCCCACCTACAAGCAGGTCTGCTCCGGCACGACCGGCCATGCCGAGGCAATCCGGGTGACGTTCGATCCGGACGTCGTCAGCTATGGCCAGATTCTCGACATGTTCTTTGCCACGCACGATCCCACCCAGCTCAACCGCCAGGGCGGCGATGTCGGCACGCAATACCGTTCAGCCATGTTTCCGCTGGACGATGAACAGAAGGCCGAGGCGCAAGCAGCCATCACCCGCAACCAGCCGAACTGGCCACAGCCGATCGTCACGACGATCGAAGGCCCGGCCACCTGGTATCCCGCCGAGGACTGTCATCAGGAATATTGGGAAGGCGAAGGCCAGCGCAATCCCTATTGCCTCGCGGTCATCCCGCCCAAGCTGATGAAGCTGCGCAAGAGCTTCGCGGACAAGGTGAAGGCCTAAGCCTTTACCCAGCGCGCGGCAAAGAAGCCGTCTATCCCGCCGACTTCGGACAGCATTCCGGGGTCGGCGCGGAAATGGCCCTCCGTCGCCAAAAGACCCGCAGGCAATTCCGCATCGCTGACCGGCTCAGGCGCAAGCTTGTCAAAGGCGCTGGCCCGTGCCTCGCCTTCCTCGGGCTCCAGCGAACAGACCGCGTAGACCAGCCGCCCACCCGGCGCGAGCCAGCCCGCAGCGCGCTCGAGCATCGCCTGTTGCAACTCGCCGAGTTCGCCCATGTTCGCCAGCCGGTGCAGCACGTCGGGATGACGGCGGCAGGTGCCCGTCGCGCTGCACGGCGCGTCGAGCAGGATCGCGTCGAACTGGCCTTGCGGCTTCCAGGTCAGCGCATCGGCCACGACGACCTCTGCCTCCAGCCCGCTGCGCCTGAGATTGTCCTGCAGCCGTTCCACCCGGCGCGCCGACTTGTCGAGCGCGGTGACCTTCCAGCCTGCCGCTGCAAGTTGCAGCGTCTTGCCACCCGGCGCGGCGCATAGATCGAGCGCACGACGGCCATCGCCTGCCCCAAGCAGCCGCGCAGGCACGCTGGCGGCAAGGTCCTGGACCCACCATGCGCCCTCGGCAAACCCCGGCAGCGCCTCGATCGCGCCCGCACGCGCCAGTCGCACATGCCCCGGCGCCAGCGAATGGCCGCCCAGCTTTTCGGCCCACTCCGCCGTCCTGGCGGCATCGCGCAGCGAAAGGTCGAGCGGAGGCGGCTCGGCCAGCCCGCGCGCGATTGCCTCGACCCGTTCGGGCCAGGCAATATCCCAGCGTTCGGCCACGGCATCGGGCAGGCTCGGCGCTTCGGGAAGCTTGGGGTTGGCCTTGGTCACCGCCGAAAACACGCCATGCGCCAGGCGGCGCGGCCCGCCCATCAGCAGCGGCAGACCCGTTGCCACCACCGCGTGGCCCGGCAGGTTCAGCCGCAACGCCTGCGCCAGCATGATTCGCAGCACGCTGCGCACCTTGGCATCGTCGGGCAGGACATCGCGCGTAGCCTGATCGATCAGCGCATCGAGGTCCGCCATCCAGCGCAGCGCTTCCTGCGCGATAGCCGTTGCCAGGGCGCGATCATCACCGCGTTCGATGGCGCGCAGCACAGGCGGCGCGGCCTGATCAAGCGGCTCGCCGCGCCGCAGGACGGCATCGAGCAGCCGCAGCGCGGCTCTGCGTGCAGGGACGCCGGGAATTTCGTCAGGGTGCTTGGAACGGGCCATGGCTTGGGCCTATCGCCCCTGATGCCCGAAATGGCAATTGCGCTTGGACGATTGAGCGCCCATCTGCATGTTCATGGACAAGCCCACTCCCCGCGCCACCCGTCGCCCGGCGGACTTCACACGCCCCGCGCACTGGACCAATGAGCCGATTCCCGCCCCGCAGACAATCGTTCGTGGTGAAGACCCCGACGGCCTCGATCCCACGCGCTTCGGCGATTGGGAAAAGAACGGCATCGCGATCGACTTCTGATCGCTGTGGGGTTCAGCCCGCGATCACGCCCGACGCCGGGTGATGCTTGTCGAGATGCCTGCGCAGGATCTTGAGGTTCTTCGAGTTCGACCTGAAGAAGAAGTCGAACGCATCGCCCACGAACGGCACCGCGCCCAGCGCGGTATCGAAGGCAACGTTGGCACCCATCCGCCAAAGCTTCCACCTGGACAGGCCGAGGTTGCGCGCCTCCCACACCATCCACGCGCCCATCGCAGCGGTCAGCACATCGCCCAGGACCGGCACCAGACCGGCAATGGCATCGAGTCCGACTTCGCGCCGGATACCGGGAATGGTGAAGCTCCGCTCCAGCAGACGCTCCATCATCTCGACCCGCTGCCGCACCGAGGCGGGATCGTTGCCCAGTCCGGGAAGATCGACCGGCATGCGCACGGGGCGGCGAGCGGTGGCATCGGCGGCGGGGAAGATCGGCTTGTCCATGCTTACCTATCTGGGGAGCCATGCCAGCGGCGGCAAGGGATGCCAGCCCCAGGGGTTGCGGGCAAAGCCGGTGGTGCCGCTGCGCACCATCGACCAGCGCAAGGGGCGCGCAATCGGAATGAAGCCATTGGCGGCGGTGATTTCGGCCTCGGCCTCGGCCAGCAGGGCCGATCGCGCCTGCGGATCGGTCGCGCGGCGCGCCTCGGCCACGCGCTCGTCGCCGATCGGGCTGCACACCGCCTTCTGCACGGTGCACGAAAGCTGGTTGAGGAACCACGTTGCCCGGCCATAGCGCGCGGCAACGTCGATCAACCGCAAGTCGGCACGGTTGCGCTCGGGCACGCGACGGGCCGAAAGTCCGATACGGGCAAAACCGTCGCGCAAGGCATCGAACACCAGTGACGATCCGGGTCCATCGGGCATCGCGATGTTGAGCGTGGGCACGCTGCGGCCCGCGCCCTTCCATGCCGCAACCCGCGCGGCAGCCTGCGCCCGACGCTGATCCAGGTTCATCCCCTGCCAGCGTTCGCCGATCGTGCCGAGATCGTCTTCCACGTCGGGGGAAACGATGCGAGTCGTGGCCTGCCAGCCGCCGATATTGAAGCTTCCAAGCAGGGCGTCGCGGTCGATCGCCATCGACAACGCCTCGCGGTTGGCGGCATCGGCCAGAAACCCATCCGCGCGCTCGATCATCAGGCCGAACAGGCCGGTCACGGGATCAAGCTGCACGTTGCCGCGCGTCAGGCCAATGCGCCCGGCGAGCGGCACCGTATCCACGCGCCCGCCCAAGAGCACGTCGACATAGCCATCGTTGAACAGCGCCACTGCCTTGGCCGGCGGCGCAAACGTCACCGACAGGGCCCGCGCGCGCTTGGCAAAGTTGGCCTGCTTGGAAAGCCCTCGAGCCTCGGGCGGGATCAGCGTCATGGAGCGAGTCCCGTCCTCCGCCGTCTTGCCCGCCATCGGCCCGAGACCCCGGCCACCATAGGTCAGACCCAGTTCCGGCTGCGCAAGAATGGTCAGGAGTTCGGGAACCGGCGCGAAAAGATCGATCTCGATGACCCGGTCCGACATCACCCGCACTTCGTCGATCGCTGCAAGATCAAGGCCGAGTGCCGTGCCCTTGAGCGTGGCGATGGTCTTGCGCAGGGCCGCCGCCGCCGTATCGGCAGTGATCCGCTGGCCGTCGGACCAAGTCCCGTCGCGCAGGCGGAAGATGTAACTCTGCCCTTGGTCCGTCACGATCCAGCGATCGGCCAGCGCAGGCACGACCCGGCCCTGCTCGTCGAAGCCGACCAGCCCTTCAACGGTGGCCGAGCGCAACAGCTGGGCCGCAGGGGAAAAGCGGGGACCGCGTTCCTTCAGTGCCGAGGCATCGCCCATTACGGCCACCGCAAGTGTACCGTCACGGCCCGAACCGCAGGATCCGAGCAGGAGGGTGAGCGTCAGGACAATCGTCGAACGGGCAGCCATCGGCCAAGCCTAGCAGAAGGCTGGCACAGGGTCAGCGTGGCAAATGATCAAATCTTGCGAAGTGGGCCCGTGGCCTGATTCGACAGCACCGGCTTGACGAATCGCGGTGTGGCCGGCCCTTGGCCGACCGGCGCACGGGCGGTCATCGGATCGACTTCCTCGATGAAGGCAATGCCGAAGCGATTGTCCTGAATCCAGGCGACAACGCCCTCGACCCAGCCGATGTTGCGCAGGTTCACTTCGACGCGGGTTCCGCGCAGGACCTTCATCGCACCTTCGGCCATCATGCCGCCGGCGGAGAGATTACGCACCTTCACGCGATGTTCGGTATCGGTCCCGACAAGGCGCACCTCGGCCAGGAGGAAAAGGCTGTCACGCCCCAATTGCCGATGGTCCGTCTCAGTCACCAAAGGTCCCGTCGTTCCCAGAGTTCGCCTCAACCTCGCCACGCGCCGGGTGCGCCTGCACACGAAGCAATCGCAGAAATTCGTCGCTTCTTACTAAAGAACCAAGGTAAACAAGGCATTAGCAAGGTCAAGAATTAACCAGACTGTCATGTTTTCACGGGCCGCCCAACGGCGGCCCGCTGCTTACATATCCCGCGAAATTTTCTCGCGCCGTTCGTGCGCTTCCTGCGCTTCGACGGTCATCGTGGCGATGGGTCGCGCAATCAGCCGGCCGAGGCCGATCGGCTCGCCCGTCACTTCGCAGTAACCATATTCACCCTCGTCGATCCGGCGCATCGCGGAATCGATCTTGGCAATCAGTTTGCGCTGGCGATCGCGCGTGCGCAGTTCGATTCCCCAGTCGGTTTCGCTCGACGCACGGTCATTGAGGTCGGGTTCGCGAATCGGACCATCCTGCAGCGCCGAGAGCGTCCCGGCGGCGGCCGAAAGGATCGAGCGCTTCCATTCCAGCAGCAGCTTGCGGAAATAATCCTGCTGCACGTCATTCATGTAAGGTTCGTCGTCGCTTGGCACATAGTCGCCCGGCATCGCGCGTCGCGCCTTTGCCAGTACGTCGATTTCGTCACTCAAGACCCCAGCCATTCGGCCCTCCGCATCACAAGCTATCCGCCCCTCCCGGCTCGCTTCTTTTTCCTTTCGGACGAGCAAGCTCCATTGCTGCGCGCCTATAGGGTTGCCCCGGAATGGGCACAAGCGATTTGGAGACCATCGTGCATTAAGGGCGGCTGAAGAGGTAACCTTTCGGCCCCGGTTATCCCCACCCTGTTCGGAACTTAGCCAAACGTAATCATGCACGTCGGACGCGTTAACCATTTATTGACCAAGATTGGTGACCTTCGCCCTATCGGAGCCTCAAGGCATTTGCGCTCCATGACGGGGGTAAAGGTAAATGGGACAGTCCTGGATCAAGCTGGTCGCCGACGAAACGGCCAAAAGCGCAACCGCCACTTCGACGGCAGCGGCCGACCTTCTGGTCGCCAGTTGCCTCGCCGCTGCGGCCAATGGCGACAGCAACGCACTGTTCGATCTGGGTGTCGCCTACTCCACCGGCAGCCACGGCGTGGACTGCGACATGATCGAGGCCCACAAGTGGTTCAATCTCGCAGCCGTCGGCGGCCACGAGGAAGCCGCTCACTGCCGCGCCGACGTTTCGGACGAAATGACGGCACGCGAAATCGCCGAAGCCCAGCGCCGCGCGCGCGAATGGCTGCGCGCCGGACGCCAAGCCGCCTGATCACTCTTGCCCCTTGGCCGTCTCGCTGCGGGCAACCGCCGCTTCGAACACGGCATACTGCGCATCGAAAGCCTGCCTGAACGCCGGGCGCGCCTCGCCCCTTGCGACGTAGGCGGCGACGATGGGAAACTCATCGAGCAAACCGCTGCTGCGTAGCCGGCGCAGCACGTCGATCACCATGAGATCGCCGGCCGAGAACGGTCCCTCCAGCCATTCCTCCTCGCCAAGGCAGGCGGAAAGATCGCCCAGGCGCTGCCGTATCCGGTTGTCGAGCATTGGTAGCCGCTCATCGTACCAGTTGCGCTCGCGCTCCAGCAGCCATGCCATGGAACGCTCGACGATCGGCGGTTCGATTGTCCCCACCGCCGCAAACATCCACGCGATGACCCGCGCTCGCGCCACGGGATCACGTGGCAACAGGCCCTCGTTCGTCTCCGCTAGATGCAGGACGATCGCGCCCGTCTCGAACAGCGTGAAATCGCCGTGTTCGTAGGTCGGGATCTGGCCGAAGGGGTGACGCTGTCGATGGGCAGGCTGCTTCAGTTCGGCAAATGACAACAGCTTTACATCATAAGGAACGCCAAGTTCGGCAAGCGCCCAGCGGATGCGCGTGTCCCGGGCAAGCCCCTGCCCGCGATCAGGCGAATCGGCAAAAGCGGTGATCGTGGCGAGCATCGGCATTCTCCCGATTTTCAGGACCTTGCGCAGACCAGCCTAACGCCGCCAACGCCACGTTCAAGCAGCGCGTCACCCTTTGCGGAACGGCGTGCGTCCGCCCAGCAGCAACTGGTCCTGCGCAATGCCTGCGCGCTCCTGCGCGAGGAAGTCTGCCACGGCGCGGCGAAACCCCGGATCGACGATGTAGTGCGCAGACCACGTCTGCACCGGTGCATAGCCCCGCGCCAGCTTGTGCCCACCCTGCGCGCCCGCCTCCACCCGGCTCAGCCCCAACGCGATCGCGGCGTCGATGGCCTGATAATAGCACAGCTCGAAGTGCAGGAACGGCTTCTCCACCAGCGCCCCCCAATACCGGCCATAAAGCGCATCGGCGCCGATGAAGTTGATCGCGCCCGCCACCGGCTCACCCTCATGGAAGGCCAGCACAAGCAGTACCTTGTCCGCCATTCGCTCGCCGATCAGGTCAAATGCGGCGCGTGTGAGATAGGGCCGCCCCCATTTGCGTGCGCCGGTGTCCTGGTAGAACAGCCAGAAGGCGTCCCAATGCTCAGGCAGGATCGCATCGCCGTTAAAAGAACGGATTTCCACACCGTCCTGCGCCCGTGCCCGCTCCTTGCGCAGGTTCTTGCGCTTTTCCGAACTCAGCGCGGCAAGGAAATCATCGAAACTGGCATAGCCGCGATTTTCCCAATGGAACTGGATGTCGCTGCGCAACAGCCACCCTGCCTCTTCGAACAAGGGTAACTGGTCGGGCGCGATGAACGTCGCATGGGCCGACGACAGGTCGTTGCTCTCGCACAGCTGCTCAGCCGCGCGCAGAAGAGGCACGGCCAGGTCGGTCCGGTCCCCCAGCAGCAATCGCGGGCCTGTCGCGGGGGTAAACGGCGCGGCAATCTGCAATTTGGGATAGTAGTCCCCGCCTGCCCGCATCCACGCATCCGCCCACGCATGGTCGAACACATATTCGCCCTGGCTGTGGCTCTTGAGATAGGCAGGAAGCGCGGCAGCCGGTCGGCCATCATCGCCTTCGATCACGATCGGCAGCGGCGACCAGCCGGTGCGCGCACCGACCGAGCCCGATTCCTCGAGCAGCGCCAGAAAGGCATGTGAAACGAATGGATTGCCGGAACCGGCCATCCGGTCCCAGTCCGCGGGCGAGATCTCGGAAACGGACTTGTGGATGCGCGCGGTCAGACTCACGCGCCAATCATGCCTTCAGTCCCGCACCCTCGGCAATAGGTCCATCGGCACAGTCGGCAGCACGTGCCGCCAGTTCGGCCGAGCGCACTGTCCAGGTCAGCACCGGAAAGCCGCGCCGCCGCTGTGCATCGACAAAGCGGCTCGGCAGGTCGCGCACGTCCCACGCAAGAAACTGCGGCTTGCCCTGCCAGAACGACAGCAGCAGCTTGATCCGCGCGAGCAGCGTGCGGTTGCCGTTCTCGGTCACCACCAGACCGTGGACGATGTGCGGCGAATAGCGCGCGAACCAGCGCGAAACGCGCGGGTCGAAGCTCATCACCGCCACCGGCCCGCGATAGCCCTCGAGCGCGCGCCGCACCGCAAGGCACAGCGGCGCGGACCGGATTTCGCGCTTTGACTTAACCTCGATCAGCACGGGCACCCGGCCGCCCACCTGATCGAGAAACTGGCGCAAGGTGGGAATGCAATCGCCACTCCCGGTCAGCGCGATCCGGGCGAGGTCCTTGGCCCGCCGCTCGAGCACTGGCCCGCTCTCGCCGGTCAGACGGTCGAGGTCCCAGTCGTGGAACACCACCGCCTGCCCGTCCGCCGTGCGTTGCACGTCGCATTCGATGCCCTGCCCCTGCTCGATCGCGAGCGCAAAGGCGGTGGGCGAATTTTCGGGCACGCCGCTCCCGTGCAGCCCGCGATGGGCGTAGGTCTTGCCCCGCAGCCAGCCCACCCGGCCCTCATCGGGCGCGGGGACCAGCCAGCGGTCAAGCAGGACGGAGGGCAAGGACAGCATCGACTTCAACCGCAGCGCCCAGAGGCAGCACCGGAACGCCCACGGCGCTGCGCGCATGCTTTCCTGCATCGCCGAATGCCGCGACCATCAGTTCAGAAGCGCCGTTGGCGACCTTGGGCTGATCGGTGAAATCCTTGGCCGAACACACGAACGCGCCCAGCTTGACCACACGCTCCACGCGATCGAGCGAGCCGAGTGCCGCCTTGACCTGCGCCAGGATCATCAGCGCGCAGGCCTGCGCGGCAGCCGTGCCCTCTTCAAGGCTCACGTCCTTGCCCAGCCGCCCGGTCACCAGCTTGCCTTCGATGAACGGCAACTGCCCCGAAACGTGCAGCAGCCCGCCTGCTTCCACCGTCGGCACATAGGCGGCAACGGGCGCGGCGGCCTGCGGCAAGGTCAGTCCCAGTTCGGCAAGCCGGGCTTCAACGCTATCGGTCACGCATCTTCTCCATGAATTTGGGCAAGGATCCAGGGGAGCGCCGCTTCCCAATCGTCGATCCGCGCATGGGCATGGCCCGCCTGATGCGCGCAATCGATATGCGGGGCAAGCAGCGGCTCTCCGCACAGGTGCAGGCGGATCACGTCAGGCGTCAGCTGCGACACCGAATCGTGATGCTGCGGCAGGTCGTCGATGAACAGCGCGCGGCTCGGATTGTATTCCTCGAGGATCGCTTTCAGCGCCGGCCCCTTCGGCCCCTGGTTGGTGAAGACGCGGGCATTGATGCCGACATCGGCCAGCTGCTGCGTGCGGGTCTCGCGGCGATGGTCGTTGAGATTGGTCAGGATCACCACATCGGCGTCCTGCGCAATCGCATTGATGCCCGCTACCGCGCCGACGATGGCCTGCTGGCGATACATCTCGGTGTCGAAGAACTTGTTGAGCAGGCTCCAGATCTGCTCGGGCGGCACGAAGCTGCCGTCCCCGGCATAGCGCAGCGCCCTCGAGAAATCGGCATTGTCCATGTGGAAGGTCACGCCTTCCTTTTCGGCCAGCCAGTCGCGGAACGGGGCAACCATGTGCAGCAGCACCTCGTCGCAATCACTGACGATCAGGGGGCGGCTCATGCAAGATCCTTTCGCGCGGCGATGATCGCCTGCGGCGACATGTCGAGAGCGAAGGCCGCGTTGACAAGGTCGGCCTCGTGGTTGGCCAGAAAATCGAGCACCGCACCCTGTACTGCAGGTTCGCCCAAACCGGCCCGCAGTTCCTCGGGCGTCAGCCCGGTCAGCGAAAGGAACCGCTCGGCGCGCGGACCATCGGACAGAACCCAGCCAAGCGCCTGCAGGGCGATCGCGGCGGCATCGGGCGTGGAGGAAGGCTCGCGGATGATTGTCAGGGCCTTTCGCGGGCAATAAGGGTGCCTCGATCGCGGCATCGGTGCCGTTCGGGAACAGGCGTGTCAGTGGCAAAAAGAATTCTGGTTGTCGAGGACAACGACCTCAACCGCAAACTGTTCTGCGATCTCCTGCGCGCCAACGGCTTCGAAGTGGAACCGGTGGCCGACGGCCGCGAAGCGATCGAGAAGACTCGCCTGTTCATGCCTGATCTGGTCATCATGGACATCCAGCTGCCAAACATTTCGGGCATGGACCTGATCGTCGCGCTCAAGGGTGACGACGAACTGAAGACAATCCCGATTCTCGCTGTCACCGCCTATGCCGGAAAGGGCGACGAGGAATCGATCCGCGATGCCGGTGCTGAAGGCTACCTTGCCAAGCCCGTTTCGATCGGGCCGTTCATGGTCGCGGTAAACAAGCTGCTCTGAACGATCACATTGCCGCCGCAACGTTCGATGCGTGCTCGATGATGAAGGTCACCACGGTCAGGCAAAGCCCCGCCATGAAGCTCTTGTAGGCATAAGCCAGATAGCGATACTTCTTGCGCTGCAGGACCTGCCCGTTCTGGTAGATGTCGTGCAGCATCGTGCGGAACACGGTCTCGTCGGCGTGCAATTCGGCCAGGATCGAATCCGTCCACTCGGCTTCGTCCATGTGCGTGAAATAGCCGAAGAACAGCTTGTTGGGCTTGCCATCGTTGATCTTGGCCGCATTCGGCCCGCTTACCGAAGGCAGCACCGCAAACACCGCGCACATTGCCGAGATGAACGCGAAGATCGCCAGCACACCCAGCGACCACGGCATCGTTCCGCTCTTGGCCTGTCCCACCGCGATCGTGAACACGAGGAACGTGGCGCCCATGAGGATCGAAGCCTTGGCATCGGCCATCTGGCTCAGCGTCAGGTTGATCTGTTGCGACGTTCGCACGAGGTGAATGGCATGGTTGGAAAACCCCGTGGGCGAAAGCACCGACGGCGTCGCCTGCGGTTTCGCGGCCTGCGGATCGGTATCTGCCATGGCTCATCCCCTCGAGATATGCGATTTTTCGGTCTAAACCGGGGATGACACAAGCGCGCCGCGCTTGACAAGCGGCGGTATTGGCCGCTTTTCCGCCGCAATCATCTGGCAGGGGCCTTTTCGCCCATTGGAGAAGACATAATGGATCGCGCCGCAACCGCCGAAAAGATCGCCGAACTGATCGGTCCCTTCAACAAGAAGGGCATCGAAGTGACCGAGGCGACGACCTTCGCCGGCGATCTCGAATGGGACAGCCTGACAGTGATGGACTTCGTCGCCGCGATCGAGGACGATTTCGACATCATCATCAGCATGAACCAGCAGGCCGAAATCGAGACCTACGGCCAGCTGATCGACGCGGTGACCAAGCTTCAGGGCTAGGCAGCCTGGTTCGTCATTGCGAGGCCGCAAGGCCGAAGCAATCCAGGGGGCATCGTGAAACGACTGGATTGCTTCGCTCCGCTCGCAATGACGAGTGTGGTTTTGCGACGAATGTGAATTTTCAAACGAAGGTGCCGGAATGACCGATCTCTTTTCGAAGTTCGACCCGCTGATCGAACAGCGGCGCGCGCTGCTTGCAGGCGGGGTCGAGGATCCGTTCAACCTCGTGATGGAGCGGGTGGTTTCGCCCACTGTCGCAGTGTGCAACGGACGCGAGACGATCCTGCTCGGTACCTACAACTACATGGGCATGACCTTCGACCCCGACGTGATCGCGGCGGGCAAGCAGGCACTGGACGATTTCGGCTCGGGCACCACCGGCAGCCGCGTGCTCAACGGCACTTATGCCGGGCACAAGGCCTGCGAAGAGGCGCTCAAGGAGTTCTATGGCATGGATCATGCCATGGTCTTCTCCACCGGCTACCAGGCCAATCTCGGGATCATCAGCACGATCGCCGGCAAGGGTGATTACATCATCCTCGACATCGACAGCCACGCCTCGATCTGGGACGGCTGCAAGATGGGCGATGCCGAAGTCGTGCCGTTCAAGCACAACGACATCGAGGCCATGGAAAAGCGCCTCAAGCGCGTGCCCGAGGGCGCGGGCAAGCTCGTGGTGCTCGAAGGCGTCTATTCGATGCTCGGCGATATAGCCCCGCTCAAGGAAATGATCCGCATCGCCAAGGCGCACGGCGCGATGGTGCTGGTCGACGAGGCACACTCGATGGGCTTCATCGGCCCCAATGGGCGCGGCGTGGCCGAAGACCAGGGCTGCCTCGACGATGTCGATTTCGTGATCGGCACGTTTTCCAAGTCGGTCGGCACGGTCGGCGGCTTCTGCGTCTCGAACCATCCCAAGTTCGAGATCCTGCGCCTTGTCTGCCGCCCTTACGTATTCACCGCATCGCTGCCGCCCAGCGTGGTTCACACCGCCGCCACCTCCATCCGCAAGCTGATGCATGGTGCCAACAAGCGCGCGCATCTCTGGGAAAACTCGCGCGTGCTCCACAAGGGCCTGCGCGATCTGGGCTTCCAGCTCGGCACGGATGAACCGCAGAGCGCGATCATCGCGGTCATCATGCCCGATCTGGAACGCGGCGCGGCCATGTGGGAAGCGCTCCTTCACGAAGGCCTCTATGTCAATCTCGCGCGTCCGCCGGCAACGCCTGCGGGCATGACCCTGCTGCGCTGCTCGCTCTGCGCCGAACACTCTGCCGATCAGGTGCAGACGATCATCGGCATGTTCGAACGCGCCGGCAAGGCCGTGGGCATCATCTGATGAAGCGCGCATTCGCTGGACTGGTTGCGCTGGCACTGACCGCATCGCCGGCGCTCGCGCAGAACCGCACGGCGCCTCCGGTCTTTCCGCCCCCCTCTCCGCCAATCCAGCCTCCGGGCGAAGGCATGATGGACAAGCCCTGCCCTACTGCGGCCGGGCTGTGGTTCGCGCACCCCTATCTTCGCCAGTATGACTGGGCGTGGCAATGCCGGTTCGCCGAAGCCGACAAGCAACTGGCGGCGCCTCCCCGCGTCGTGTTCATCGGCGATTCGATCACCGAGAACTGGGCCGGGCTGGCGCCCGCACTGTTTGACAGCAGCGTTGCAGGGCGCGGGATCAGCGGGCAAACCAGCCCGCAGATCCTCGTGCGGTTCTATCAGGACGTCGTGCGCCTGCGCCCCAAGGTCGTGCACATCATGATCGGCACCAACGACATTGCCGGCAACACCGGCCCGAACAGCGCCGAGATGTATACCAACCATGTCGCCGCCATGGTCGATCTTGCCCGCGTCAACGGCATTGCGGTCGTGCTCGGCAGCGTGCTGCCGGCCGCGAAATTTCCGTGGAAGCCGCAACTCAGCCCGGCCAATCAGGTCGTCGCGCTCAACATCTGGCTCAAGGATTTCGCCAGGGCGCGCGGCGTGGTCTATGCCGATTACCACACGGCACTCGTCAACGCCGAAGGCGGCATAAGCCCCGACCTCGCGCCCGATGGCATCCATCCCAACGCCAAGGGCTATGCCGTGATGGAACCCATCGCGAAGGCGGCCATCGCCGAGGCGGAGGCGTTGGCTGCGGGGGCCAAGCACTAAGTCATAGGCCGCTCGTCAGAGGTTCGGGAACCTCACTTCTGGCACTTCGCGCAGAAGAAGGTGGAGCGCCCGCCCTGCACGATCCGCGTGACAGAGCCGCCACATTCGCAAGGCTCGCCCTCGCGTCCGTAGACTTTCCAGTCCTTGGCGAAATACCCCAGTTCTCCGCTGGGCCGCGCATAGTCGCGCAAGGTCGATCCGCCAGCCGCGATCGATTCGTTCAAAACGTCGCGGATTGCGGGCACCAGCAGGCGCAGCGATTTCATCGTCACCTTTCCGCCCTCGCGCTCGGGATGGATGCGCGCGCGATAGAGCGCCTCGCAGACGTAGATATTGCCCAGCCCCGCCACGATCCGCTGGTCCAGCAGCAGCAGCTTCACCGCTGCGATCCGGTTCTTCATCGCCCGCGCCAGATGCTCGGCGGTAAGGTCATCGCCCAAGGGCTCGGGCCCCAGCGCGGCGAACTGCGGCCAGGCATCGAGCGCTGCCGTATCGACAAGGTCCACCGACCCGAACCGCCGCGCATCGTTGAGCGAAAGTACCCGCCCCTCGCCCGTTTCCAAGACCAGATGATCGTGCTTGCCGATATCCTCGGGATCGATTCGCCAGCGCCCCGACATGCCGAGGTGAAAGACCAGCGTCCGGTCGCGGTCGGTATGGATCAGCCCGTATTTCGCCCGCCGCGAAAGCCCGGTCACGCGAGCGCCGGTCAGGCCTTGCGCCAGATCGACCGGGAACGGACGGCGCAAGTCCGCGCGATTGACCTTCAGCCGCGCGATGACCTGCCCGTCAAGCACGGTTGCAAGGCCTCGGACGGTCGTCTCTACTTCTGGGAGTTCCGGCATATCCTCTCCACCCCTAACACCCTTTGCCGTCCGGGCAATTCCCCACTAAAGGCGCAAGGCATGACCGCTCCCGAAACAGCATCCTTCGGTTACGAAGACATCCCCGCCGCTGAAAAGGAAGGCCGCGTCGGCGCGATCTTCTCGAACGTCGCCGCCAAGTACGATGTGATGAACGATGCCATGTCGGTCGGCATGCATCGGTTGTGGAAGGACAAGTTCGTCCGCCGCGTTCGCCCCAAGGAAGGCGAGACCATCCTCGACATGGCAGGCGGCACCGGCGACATCGCCTTCCGCATGGCCACCTCGGGCGCACAGATCACCGTCTCGGACATCAATCAGGACATGCTCGACGTCGGCATCGAACGCGCGATTAAGCGCGGGATCGACGGCCTTGTCTGGTCGCGCCAGAACGCCGAGGAGCTGACTTTCGGCGACCGCTTCTTCGATGCCTATACGATTGCCTTCGGCATCCGCAACGTTACGCACATCGACAAGGCTCTGGCCGAAGCGCACCGCGTATTGAAGTTCGGCGGCCGCTTCTTCTGTCTCGAATTCTCGACCACGCAGTGGCCGGGCTTTTCCGAGATCTACGACGCCTATTCACACAAGCTGGTGCCCAAGCTCGGCCAGATGATCGCAGGCGACGAGGAATCCTATCGCTACCTGATCGAATCGATCCGCCGCTTCCCGACCATGCCCGAATTTGAAGGCATGATCCGCGCCGCAGGCTTCCGCCATACCAAGGTCGAACCGATCCTGGGCGGCCTCGTCGCGATCCATTCGGGCTGGAAGGTCTGACCCTTTGACCCTTCCCGCCACTCATCTGCGCCGCCTGCTCGGCTGGGGCCGCACGCTTGCCCGCCACGGCGCGCTGCGCGGGATCGAGGCCGATCCGAACACGCCCTCGCCCGTGCGCACGCTGTGCCGGGTGGCGCGGTTCGGCACGATCCAGCCGAAGACGCCGGACTATGCCAATGCCTTCCGCGCCATCGGCCCCGCCGCGATCAAGCTCGGCCAGACGCTTGCCACCCGGCCCGATCTCGTGGGCGAGGAAGCCGCGCACAACCTGCTCGCGCTGCAGGACAACCTTCCGCCGGTCGATTTCACGCTGATCAAGGCCGAGATCGAGCGCACGTTCGAAAAGCCGCTCGAGGCGCTGTTCGCCACGTTCGATCCGGTGCCCGTGGGCGCGGCCTCGATCGCGCAGGTTCACCGCGCCACCACGATCGAGGGCCGCGATGTTGCGGTCAAGGTGCTGCGCCCCGGCGTCCGTGAAAAGCTGGCGCGCGACATCGACACCTATGAGTGGGCGGCCGCGCATCTCGAAGCGCTCGGCGGCGAGGCCAGCCGGTTGCGCCCGCGCCTCGTCATCGCCAACTTCAAGCGCTGGACGGTGCGCGAATTAGACCTGCGGCGCGAAGCGGCTTCGGCGTCGGAACTTGCCGAGACGATGAAGGCCTATGCCGGCTACCGCGTGCCCGCGATCGACTGGGACCGCACCAATGGCCGCGTCCTGACGCTCGACTGGATCGACGGCGTCAAGATCAGCGACACCGCCGCGCTCGACGCTGCCGGGCATGACCGCAAGGATCTCGCCAAACGGCTGGTTCTCGCCTTCCTCACCCAGGCGATCAGCGGCGGCTACTTCCATGCCGACATGCACCAGGGCAACCTGTTCGTGGAAGCCGATGGCACGATCACCGCGATCGACTTCGGCATCATGGGCCGGATCGACCGTCGCGCCCGCCAGTGGCTGGCCGAAATCCTCTACGGCCTGACCACGGGCAACTATCGCCGCGTCGCCGAAATCCATTTCGAAGCGCAATACGTGCCGAGCTATCACTCGGTCGACGAATTCGCCACCGCGCTGCGCGCGGTGGGCGAGCCGATGCGCGGACGTCCGGTTTCCGAACTCTCGGTCGGCCAGATGCTCGACGGGCTGTTTGCGATCACGCGCGATTTCGACATGCAGACCCAGCCACACCTGCTGCTGCTGCAGAAAACGATGGTCATGGTCGAAGGCATCGCCACCCAGCTCGATCCCGAGATCAACATGTGGGACGTCTCGGCCCCGTTCGTGCGCAGCTGGATCCGTGACGAGCTCGGCCCCGAAGCCGCGATCGCCGACCGCATTCGTGACGATGTGCAGACGCTGCTGCGCCTGCCCGACCTCATCCGCCGCATCGAGGACAAGTATCCGCCCAAGGGCGGCGCGCCCGAAGCCCCGCCGCTCCCCGAGATCGACCTGATCGTCGGCCCCGACCGTCGTCGGCGCAACTGGATCGGACAGCTCCTGCCGTTCATGGCAGGCGGGGCCCTTGTTGCGGCTGCCCACGCGCTAGGCTGGCTGGGATAGACCCTTTTTGCGCCATACCTTGTATCCGTTCGTGTCGAGCGTAGTCGAGACACCACAGAACCGCACCAGCGTGTCTCGGCTTCGCTCGACACGAACGGTCGTTTTGCGGTCCTAGGGTCAATTACGCTTGCCCGGCACCGCTCTTTCGCACTTGCGCCTGCCCAAGCGGCATTTCCATGCGCTTGATCTATCGCGCCTGCTCGCGGCGATCATGGTGCTGTTCTGGCACTACCAGCACTTCTTTGTGCCCCCGGTCGAACGCCACTTCAACGTCAACCGCGCGATCCAGCCGTGGTACGAGGCACTGGGCTGGCTCTACGAGCACGGCCACACGGCGGTGCAGTATTTCTGGGCGGTCTCGGGCTTCGTCTTCGCCCACGTCTATCTGTCGGACCCTCGCGCCCACGGCCGGTTCTGGCTGGCTCGCGTCGCACGGCTTTGGCCGCTGCATTTGCTGACGCTGGGCCTGATGGCACTGCTCCAGGGCATCTATGTTGCACGGACGGGCACCGAGTTCGTTTACCACACCAACGATCTCAAGCATTTCGCGCTCTCGATCCCGCTGATGCAGTATTGGGGCTGGCAGGATAACCAGTCGTTCAATGGCCCCTCGTGGTCGCTCTCGACCGAAATCCTCGCCTATCTCGCCTTCTGGCTGGTCCTCCCGCACCTGCGCCGCGCGCCGCTTGGCCTGTCCTTGCCATTTGGTGCGGCGATGCTCTGGCTTACGCTGCAGAACGCACCCGACAAGGACGTGTTCGCCTGCCTCGGCTACTTCTTCCTCGGCACGGCGGCCTATGGCGCGGCGCTCAAGGGCTGGCTGCGCCCTGCCAGCCTCTTGCCGCTCGGGCTGGCACTTTTGCCCATCGCGTTTGCACTCAAGGCGCAATACCGCGATGGCGATGCGGCAACCATCGCCGGCACCTTTGCGGTACTGTTCCTGACGCTGGCGCTCGACCTGTGGGATGAAAGGGGCCGCCTCCAGTTCGGCCAGAAGCTCGGCGATGCCTCTTACGGGATCTACCTGTGGCACATCCCCATCCAGTTGGCGCTCGTGCTGCTGATCGATTCCATCGGCGCGGGCCGCGATCTTGCTCGCCAGCCGTGGTTCCTGATTGCCTATATCAGCGCCGCGATTGCCGCAGGCTTCATCAGCCACGCCCGGTTCGAACGCCCCGCGCAGAAGGCGGTCTTCGCGCTCTGGGCGCGGTGGAAAGCGCGCCAAGGTTAGCGCGCGCGCTCCCTGCTCTGCGTCCCTTCTCCCGGCGTGATATAGATCGCCCGGCCAGCGCTCACGACATCTGCTGTGTGCCACACGCCTTTCGGTACTACCGCAAACTCGCCTGCGCGCAGCGGCACGCGCGATTCACCGCCGTCCAGCTCAAGGATCAGCACCAGTTCTCCTTCGAGCTGGATGATCATCTCCTCGCCCTGCGGGTGGCATTCCCACACCGTCCAGTCGCTTGCGCTGTCAAACATGCTGACCAGCCGTCCCGAGGGAAGTGCTCCCACGCCCGTTTCCCAGAACGCGGCATCTACCCTGACCGGAAGGCACTGGCCCGCGCCGACCAGCTGGGCGAAGTATTCGCCAAGCGCCAGGGCCTGCGAAGTCATCCGGCGATCTCGTTCAGCCGGTGATGCGGAAGCATCCGCCATGCAGCGAGCATCATTATCACGTGGCCCGCCTCTACCGCCATCGGCACCGGCCAGCCGGGATAGGCCCCGGTGACCGCGACATTGATCGCGCGCCCGACGAACGACACGCCGAACAGCAGCGCGGGCACCAGCAGCAGGTCGGCATTGCGCCGCCATGCGCCCCACATCATGCAGAACGCGGCGACGCCGAAGAACGAGGTGAAATCTGCCCGAATCGTCGAAATGCCGGAGATGCCGGTGGCCGCGAGGCCAAAGCCGGTCGCGGCCTGCTCGGGCCCGGTCAGGAAGCTGATAGCCAGGAACAGGTCGAACAGTCCGGCAAGGAACACCAGCGCAGTCAGGACAAGTCTCATGTCATTGCATCCCCTCGATCGTTGATCGCGATGGTGCATCATGGCGAGCGGCCATGCAAAGGGATTAGGTTGGGGGATTGCGCGGTGCCCGCTGCCATTGCACAAGCCGCAGCCATGACAGGCAAACGCATCCTCCTTATCGTCGGCGGCGGCATCGCGGCCTACAAGGCCTGCGAACTGGTGCGGCTGATCCGCAAGGGCGGCGCGGAAGTGACTTGCGTTCTGACCGAGGGCGGATCGCACTTCGTCACGGCCATGACACTGGCGGCGCTCAGCGAGAACCCCGTGCACACGACGCTGTGGGACCTCAAGAACGAAGTGGAGATGGGCCACATCCAGCTTTCGCGCGCTGCCGACCTTGTCGTCGTCTGCCCCGCTACGGCAGACCTCATGGCGCGCATGGCAGCGGGCATTGCCGACGATCTGGCGACCACGCTGCTGCTGGCGACCGACAAGCCCGTGCTCGCGGTTCCGGCAATGAACGTGCGCATGTGGAGCCATGCCGCCACCGTGCGCAATGTCGCCACGCTGCGCGCCTCTGGCGTCACCGTGCTCGATCCCGACGAGGGGGTGATGGCCTGCGGGGAATACGGGCCGGGACGCTTGCCGGAACCGGAGGCGGTCTGGGCGGCGATTGCCGAAATGCTCGGTGCGGGTGCTCCGACAGGCTCAGCACCAACGGATCTCGGTGCAGCGGAGTTTGGCGGCACATCCGCTCGGCCTGAGCTTGTCGAAGGCCGAGCGCAGTCGCTTTCGGGCAAGAATGTCCTGATCACGGCAGGCCCCACCCACGAACCGATCGATCCGGTGCGCTACATTGCCAACCGCTCCAGCGGCAAGCAGGGCTTTGCCATCGCCGCCGCTGCCGCGCGGGCGGGCGCGAAGGTCACGCTGATTGCCGGGCCGGTGAATCTCGACACCCCGCAAGGCGTCACCCGCGTCGACGTCGAAACCGCGCGCCAGATGGCTGCAGCGGTCGATGCGGCGCTTCCTGCCGACGTCGCCATCATGGTGGCTGCCGTGGCGGACTGGCGCTCTGCCGGAGAAGCTGCCCGGAAGATCAAGAAGGACGGATCGGGCGCGGTGCCGCCGCTGCAACTGGTCGAGAACCCCGACATCCTCGCCACGCTGTGCAGATCTGAGCGCCGTCCCGCGTTGGTGGTGGGCTTTGCCGCCGAAACCAACGACGTGCTGGCCCACGCGCAGGCCAAGCGGCTGCGCAAGGGCGCGGACTGGATCGTTGCCAACGATGTCGCGACGCACCGGATGGGCGGCGAGATCAACGGCTTGCACATCGTCAGCGCAGACGGCGTCGAAAGCCTGCCCGAAATGTCGAAGGACGCGGCCGCTGCCGCCCTGATTCAAAGGATTGCCGATGCACTCGCCTGAAGTCCCGGTCCTCGTGAAGCGTCTGCCCCATGGCGAGGGCCTGCCCCTTCCCGCCTATGCGACCGAGGACGCCGCAGGCATGGACGTGGTTTCGGCCGAAGACGTGGAACTTGCCCCCGGCGCGCGTCACGCAGTGGCCACCGGACTCTCGCTCGCGATCCCGCACGGCTACGAAATCCAGGTCCGCCCCCGCTCGGGTCTGGCGCTCAAGCACGGGGTGACCGTGCCCAATACGCCAGGCACGATCGACAGCGATTATCGCGGCGAACTGAAAGTGATCATGATCAACCTCGGGCCTGAGACCTTCGCGATCCGCCGGGGCGATCGCGTGGCCCAGCTCGTCGTCGCGCCGGTCACGCGCGGGTCGTGGGTAGAGGTCAGCGAACTTGACGAGACCGCGCGCGGCCAAGGCGGGTTCGGCTCGACCGGCGGTCTGGCTGCGCTGAAAGGCTGACACGAAAAAGGCTCCGCATCGCTGCGGAGCCCTTCGTCTTCCCGTCAAGGAAACTCAGCGAACCTTCTTCACCGTGGTCTTTTCGGGCGCGATCGAAATGCGCACCGTTTCGCCGTTGTGACCGGGGAAGTCGGTGAACATCGCCTCGACCAGGTTGGGCACGACATAGGACAGGCGATTCGACTGCGAGGCCGCCTCGGCCTTGCCCTCGAACAGGCGCTGGCCATCGGCGCGGCGATCGATCTTCATGTCGACACCTGAGGTGTAGACGGTGATGACATCCACGCCGCTGTTGAAGCCCGAGCCGAAGAAGAACGGGTCATACCAGCCGTAGCCCCAGCCGCGACGACCGTAGAATGCAGGGCGTCCCCAATAACCGCCGCCCCAAGGGCCGCCGTACCACGATCCCCAGTAGGGATCGCTGAAGCCGGTCTGGCGCACGCGCTCACGACCCTGATCGACGCCGTAATCGAAGCGCACGATCAGATCGGCATTCTCGGCATTGGCGGGGGCGTAGCCCAGCTTCTGCATCTGCGCGGCTACGAGCGAGGCATATTGCGAGAATTCGAGCCCACCGGCGTCGCGCGGATCATCGGCGACGACCGCGAAGGTCTGGCCCTGCGGTGCAGGCAACTGGCTCTGGAAACGCGAGACATTGGCATTGAACGGCGATGCGCAGCCACCGAGTGCGGCAAGCAGCAGCGGAACAGCAGCCATTCCGACAAGACGGCGGCGCTTGTTCTGCAGGAACGATTTCATTTTGCGACTCCTCAACTGCAGTCCGCCGCATCGAAGCCCGGATGAGCTTGTCGGACGCGCGCCTGCTTTAGCATGCCGCTTTTATGGACGGGAGGTGCTGAATGCACGTTGAATGGCCCCTGCAACAAATGTTGCACAGGGTTCATGTTCGGCAAGAATTCAGGTTTTGCTTCAGCCCCTTACCAGACCCAGCGCCTTGTAGGTGCGCGCAAGCGTCGGGCCGGCGAGGTCACGTGCCTTCAATGCACCCTTGGCAAGGATCGCGTCCAGCGCCTCGCCATCGACGCGCAATTCGCGATAGCGCGCGGCCATGGGCGAGAGCGTTTCGACCAGCAGTTCGCCGAGCGCAGGCTTGAACTGGCCAAAGCCCTTGCCTTCGAACTGCGCCAGCACGTCTGCCGCGGAAAGCCCGGACATCGCCGCGTAGATACCGACGAGGTTGTTTGCCTCGGGCCGTCCCGCAAGGCCCTCGATCGTGCCGGGGAGCGGCTCCGGATCGGTCTTGGCCTTCTTGACCTTCTGCATGATCGCATCGGCATCGTCGGTCAGGTTGATGCGGCTCATGTCCGACGGATCGGACTTGCTCATCTTGGCACTGCCATCGCGCAGCGACATGATGCGCGCGGCCTCGGGCGGGATGATCGGATCGGGAAGGGTGAACAGCGGCGTATCTTCGGCGCAGAAATCGTTGTTGAATTTCTGCGCGATGTCGCGTGCCAGCTCCAGATGCTGCTTCTGGTCCTCACCCACCGGAACGTGGGTCGCCTGGTAGAGCAGCACGTCGGCCGCCTGCAGCACGGGGTAGGTGAACAGCGCGACCGATGCCCCCTCGCGGTTCTTGCCCGCCTTGTCCTTCCACTGCGTCATGCGGTTGAGCCAGCCCATGCGCGCGGTGCCGTTGAGCAGCCACTGCATTTCGGCGTGGGCGGGAACCTGCGCCTGGTTGAACAGGATCGACTTGTCGGGATCGATCCCGCACGACACCAGCGCCGCGACCATCTCGCGCGTGTTGGCGGCAAGCTCTGCCGGCGAGTGCGGCATCGAGATCGCGTGGAGATCGGCGAGGAAATAGAGGCACTGGCCGCCCTTGGCCGACCATTCGTCTTGCATGCGCACCCAGTTCCGGATCGCACCCAGGTAATTGCCGAGGTGGAGATTGCCCGTGGGCTGGATACCGGAAACGATACGCATCGAAGAGGCCTTCAGTTGGTGCGGCGCCGCCGCAGGAGAAGCTTGAGATCGTCCTTCGAGAATGCCCCCGAAAGCACGGTGGCGAGCCCATAGACGAGCGTCCCGCTGGTGACCAGTGCGGCCATCGCGGCGATGCGGACGGTCCATGTGCCGTGGACATAGGGCATGACGAGGCCCTGGCCCGCCCACATCATGCCGCCCATCGCCAGCGCTGCCAGCGCAAGCCGCCAGGCGCGGCGCTTCAGCCGCGCATCGGCAACGAAGTGCCCGCGCTTGACCAGCGTATGATAGAGCATGCCGACGTTCACCGTCGAGGCGATCGCGGTGGCAAGCGGCGGTCCCATGTGCTGCAGCGGCAGGATCAGCACGAGATTGCCGACGAGGTTCACCACCATCGAAATCGTGGCATAGCGCACCGGGGTCTTCGTGTCCTGCCGGGCATAGAAGCCGGGCGTCAGCACTTTGACAAGGATGTAGCTGGGCAACCCGATGGAGAAGGCAGCGAGCGCCTGTGCGGTGTAGTGCGTGTCGAGCGCATCGAACTTGCCGTAGCCGAACAAGGCAGCGGCGATCGGTTCACCGCACAGGACCAGCGCGGTGGTGGCAGGCAGGGTGAGCAGCAGCGCAAGCTCCAAGCCGCGGTTCTGCGTTTCCATCGCAGCAGCTTCTTCGCCCGCACCCAGTTGGCGCGAGATCGTGGGGAGCAGCACGGTGCCAAGGCCGATACCGATCAGGCCCAGCGGCAGCTGGTTCAGGCGGTCGGCCATGTAGATGTAGGTCACGCTGCCGTGCGCCAGCAGCGAGGCGGCAAGCGCGGTCGAGATGACGAGGTTGATCTGCACCGCGCCTGCCCCCGCCGCGGCGGGCCAGATCAGCTTGAGCAGGCGCTTGACCTCGGGCGAAAGGCGAGGGGCGCGCAGGCGCAGCTTCACGCCGTTCTTGCGGCAGGCCCAGGCCAGCCAGAGCAATTGCAGCGCGCCCGAGACCGAGACGCCGATCGCCTGGTTGCGCGCGGTAACCAGCGGGTCGTCCGAATGGAAGCCGAGCAACGCGACGATCAGCGTGAGGTTCAGCAAGATCGGCGCGGCGGCGTTGACCCAGAACTTGTGCATCGAATTGAGGATGCCGCCGAACAGCGAAACGAGGCTGATCAGCATCAGATAGGGGATCGTCAGCCGCGAAAGATGGACCGCATAGGCAAACTGGTCAGGCGTCACGCCGTTGAACTTGCCCGAAAGCACCAGCGTGACCGGCCATGCGAAGACCTCGAGGAGGACCGTCATCACGATCAGCACTGGCAGCAGCACGGCAAGGGCTGCCTCAGCAAAGTCGAGCCCGTCGCGCAGGCCCTTGCCTTCGGGATCGGCAACCTTCTGGTTGAACATCGGGATGAACGCGGCCGAAAATGCTCCTTCGGCAAACAGCGCGCGGAACATGTTGGGCAGCCGGAACGCCACGAGGAACGCGTCCGACGCAAAGCCTGCGCCGACGAATCGCGCGAACAGGCTGTCGCGCACAAGGCCCAGCACGCGGCTGAGCAGGGTCAGCCCGCCGATCGTGCCAGTGGCCTTGAGGAGATTCATGCTTTCATCTTTTCACCCAAAGCCCGCTCATCCTGAGCCTGTCGAAGGATGCGCGATGTGCAAGCCTTCATACCCGTTCTGAGCGGGATTGGGAGACGTTCGAAAATCAGGCTTCGCCTGCCGGAACCGCCTCGGCGGTTGCCTGGGCCTGCGCCAGCTGCTGCATGTACAGACCGTTGAAGTCGATCGGCTCGAGCATCATCGGCGGGTAACCGGCATCGCGCACCGCATCGGCGATGATGCGGCGGGCGAACGGGAAGAGGATGCGCGGACCTTCGGCGAAGAGGAACGGGTGGGCCTGCTCCTCGGGCACGTTGCGCATGCCGATCAGCCCGCAATAGGCCAATTCGACGATGAAGGCGGTGCCTTGCGCACCCTTCGAGGTCACGTTGATCTTGAGCTCGATCTCGTGGATCTCGGGCTGGATCACGCGAGCCGAGATATTGAAGTCGACCGCCATGTCGGGCGCTTCGGTCCACTGGTAGCTCTCGGGCGCATTCGGGTTCTCGACCGAGAGGTCCTTCACGTACTGCGAGATGAGGCCGATCGCGGGCGAAGTATCTTCGCCGTTGGGGACCGGACCGTTATCCAGATTGAGGTTCGAAATGATGTTGCCTTCTTCGGCCATGATCGGACTGCTTTCTGCGTGGGTTTCCCTTGGCGGCGCGCCTAGCACCACGGCATTCGTGCGGCAATGCGCCTTGTTTGCAGCGCAAAGGCAACATTCCGCCGAAATTCATGCCCGCGTGATCGGCACCAACGGGCATCCACGCGTTGTTCATTTGTATTTCGTACCTATTTGAGGCACGTTGGAATGATGCCACCGACCTTTGCCTGCGGCTTTGGTTGACCGGCCATTTTCGGGATATCTGCGCGTGATTGTTCAAATTGTGATCCTGGCGATGATTGCGGCCTTTCTCGGCCTGCGTCTCTATTCGGTGCTCGGCCGCCGGCCTGAGCGTGACGAGGAACCCATGCGCCGCCGCATCGAACAGCCCGATCCTTCGGCCAAGCAACTGCCGCCCGTGGCACAGCGCCAGCCTGAGGCGGGGTCTGCCGGTGCCCGCCCGCGCGAAGTCGCGCCGCCCGAACCCAACACTTTCGACAACAGCGCCGAGATCGGCGTGCGCGCGATCATCGCGGCAGATCGCCGCTTCGACCTCGCGCAGTTCCTTGCAGGCTCAAAGGCCGCCTACGGCATGACGCTCGAAGCTTTCTGGCGCGGCGACAAGGAAGAGCTGCAGCAGCTTTGCGACGCCGATGTCTATGAAGGCTTTGCCACGGCCATCGACGCGCGCCTTGCCGCCGGCGAAACGGTCGACGCCCGCCTGATCCGTATCGACGAGGCGCGCATCGTTGCCGCTTCGCTTGAAGGGATGACCGCGCGAATCACGGTACGCTTCCTGGCCGACATCGCCTCGGTCACGCGCGATGCGGACGGCCACGTCATTGCCGGCACGCTCGACGACGCGGTCGAAGCGCGCGACCTGTGGACCTTCCGCCGCGACCTGACCTCGCGCGATCCCGACTGGCTGCTCGACGAGACCGACGAAGCCTGAGGCTGGGTCGTGCGGGGGGCTGTTTCGCAACGACACGCCCGACGCGGTGCGGGTTGGCCGATTGTCGCAGCCCTGGCGCTCGCGCTGCTTGGCGGTTGCGTCCGTCTGGTTCCTGAAGGCTCGCGCCCTGCCCCTGCATCACCGCCGGCAAGCGGACCGGTCATCAAGCCGACCTCCGCGCTGGTGGCAGGGGTTATGGCCGGGCCAGTTGCCGCAGGACTGGGCTTCAAGCCTGACAATACGGCCGCAGCGCTGCGCGCTTTCGCCGCGTCCTGTCCGCGCCTTGCCCGGCGCACCGACAATTCGGGCCTTACCCGTCCGGAAGATTGGGCACCCGCCTGCGCCGCCGTCAGCGGCTGGCCCGAAGCCGAAGCCCCGCGCTTCTTCGCTACCTATTTCGAGACGGCGGAAGTGGGCGACGGCGCGGCCTTCGTTACCGGCTATTTCGAGCCCGAGATCGCGGGCGTGCGCCTGCGCCAGCCGGGCTACGACGTCCCGGTCTATGCGCTGCCGCAAGACCTTGTCCGCGCACGTCCCGGCGATGCGCAGCCGCTGCCCGACGGCAAGATGCCACTTGGGCGCTATGACGATGCCGGCGTATTCGTGCCCTATTACGATCGCGGCCAGATCGAGGATGGCGAGCTGGCGGGCAAGGGACTGGAAATCGGATGGGCGGCAGACCCGGTCGAATTCTTCTTCCTGCAGATCCAGGGCTCAGGCCGCCTCCGCGCGCCCGACGGCAGCGTGGTGCGGATCGGCTTTGCCGGGCAGAACGGCCATGCCTACACCGGAATCGGATCGCTGATGCGTGAGCGTGGCCTGATCGGCAACCAGCCTGGCCAGTATTCCGGATCGATGCAGGGCATCCAGCAGTACCTGCGCGACTACCCGCAGGCAGGCCGGTCGCTGATGCGGCAGAACCGCAGCTATGTGTTCTTCCGCGAGCTGACCGGCGCAGGGCCTGTTGGCGCGCTCAACGTGCCGATTGCGGGCCGATCGACCGTAGCGGTTGATCCTGCCTTCGTGCCACTGGGTGCGCCGGTCTGGCTGCAGCTAGATCGCAAGGAAGCCAGCGGGCTGTGGGTGGCGCAGGATACTGGCGGCGCGATCCAGGGCGCAAACCGGTTCGACAGCTTCTGGGGCGCAGGCGAGCAAGCGCGCCAGATCGCGGGCGGGATGAGCGCGCGGGGCCGTGCGCTGATTCTCCTGCCCAAGGGGACGCTGGCGCGTCTGGGCCAGCGCTGATGCGCGCACCGCGAGGGCTTTCGGCCGACGAGGCCGCGCTGTGGGAGAAGGTCGCCGCAACCATCGTGCCGCTCAATCCGGTGCGCAAGGCCAAGCCGGTGCAGGCCGAACCCGCAGTGGTCCATGCGTCGGTGCAGCCCAAGGCGATCAAGGGGCGCGTACCGCCGCCACGCCCGGCGCCGCCACCGCCCTCACCCGTCGCCCGTCCTCTCCAGAGCCACGGGCTCGATTCGACATGGGACCGCAAGCTGGCCCGTGGAAGCATCGCGCCTGACGTGACCATCGACCTGCACGGACTTGGCCTCGATGCCGCGCATGGCCGCCTGAACGGCGGGATCGCGCAGGCGTTGGCGATGGGCGCGCGGGTGATCCTGCTGATCGCGGGCAAACACCGCCCCCACGATGAACACGACCTGCGCGGCTCGCGGCGCGGGGCGATCCGCGCCAAGCTGCTCGACTGGCTGGCGCACAGTGCGCACGCCAGCCAGATCGCAGCGGTGCGCCCCGCACAGCCGCGCCATGGCGGCGCTGGCGCGGTCTACATCGTGCTCAGGAAAGCGCGCTGATCGCTATCCGGCGATAGATGCGCTGAAGCACCGCAAGGTCCGCAATCGCGACGGCCTCGTCCTTTTTGTGCATCGTGGCATTGCACAGGCCGAATTCCACGACCGGGCAAACGCTGCGCAGGAAGCGCGCATCCGAGGTGCCGCCGCTGGTCGAGAGTTCGGGGTCGAGCCCGGTCTCGGCCTTCACCGCATCGGCAATCAGCGTGGAATAGTCGCCCGGCAGCGTGATGAAGCTTTCGCCCGAGATGACCGCGCGAACCTCGCCCTTGTGGCGGCGCGCGATTTCCTCGACCATGGCGACGAGCGTTGCGCCCGAATGAAGGTCGTTGAAACGGATCGAGATTCGCGCGCGGGCTTCGGCAGGGATGACGTTGGTGGCCTTGTTGCCCACCTCGAGATCGGTGATCTCGAGATTCGACGGCTGGAACCATGCGGTGCCGCCATCGAGCACCAGCGCATCGAGATCGGCCAGCAGGGCGACAAGGCGCGGGATCGGGTTGTCGGCAAGGTGGGGATAGGCGACGTGGCCTTGCGCGCCCTTGCACGTGATCCACATGTTGACCGAGCCGCGCCGCCCGATCTTGACCATGTCACCCAGGCGGCGGACCGAGGTCGGCTCACCCACCAGGCACAGATCCGGCTCCGCCTTCAATTCGCGGATCAGGTCGATCAGCGGCACGGTGCCGTAGCGCGCGGGACCTTCCTCGTCGCCGGTGATGATGAAGCTTAGTGTGCCCGCGTCCTGCGGGATTTCCGCCACGGCGGCGACCATCGCGGCGATAGATCCCTTCATGTCAACCGCGCCACGCCCGTAGAGCAGTTCGCCACGCCGCTCGGCCTTGAACGGGCCCGTGGTCCAGCCCTCGCCCGGAGGGACGACATCGAGGTGTCCCGCAAAGGCAAAGTGGCGCGCGCCTTCAGGCCCGCGCCGGATCGCGAACATGTTCTCGACCGGGCCATCGGGCGCCTCGCCCGCGATGAAGCGGTGGATCGCGAAACCCATCGGGGCAAGCATGCCCTCGAGGCAGTCGAACACCGCGCCGGTGGCGGGCGTGACGCTCTCGCAATCGATCAGGGCTTGCGCGAGAACGACGGGATCGCGGTTGGCAGGATCTTGCGACATCAGGCAGCGGGCTCCTCGAACTGCTCGATCACCCAGTCTTCCGCGTCCGCAGCCTGGGCCCAGGCCTGCATCCAGTCATGCGTCCAGACCGCTTCCATGTAGGTCAGCGCAAAGCCGGGGACGGGCACGCCGTAGGTCATGAAGCGCGAGACGACCGGGGCGTAGATCACGTCTGCAGCGCTGAAGGTGCCGAACAGGAACGGCCCGCCCTTGCCAAAGCGCGCCCGCGCCTCGGCCCAGAGCGTGAGAATGCGGACGATGTCGGCGCGGACCTCGGCACTGATCTCGACGCCCTCGACGCGCTTGCGCATGTTCATCGGCAGGCGGCGACGCAGCGCCAGATAGCTTGAATGCATCTCTGCAACCATCGAGCGGGCCATGGCGCGGGCGACGTCGTCCTTTGGCCAGAAGCGGTCGCGCCCGACCTTGTCGGCAAGGTAATCGATGATCGCAAGACTGTCCCAGACCACCGCCTCGCCATCCCACAGGATCGGCACCTTGCCCGAGGACGGGGCGAGATCGTCGCCCTTGCGCATCTCGTCCCAGTCCTCGCCGTAGAGCGGGACCTTGATCTCCTCGAACGCCAGGCCGGACTGCTTGCACGCCAGCCAGCCGCGCAACGACCAGCTCGAGTAATTCTTGTTGCCGATGATCAGCTTCATGCGCGTGCCCCGTTGCCTGGGGGAGCGGTTAGCCGTTCAGATTCGCACTGTCGAGACTGAACGACCTGAATGCGCCGCTTCGCGCCTTCAGATTTCGCTGTCTGCAAGGACTGCGGCGCGCAGTTCCTCGATGCCCATCTTCTTTTCCGACGATGTGACGATGACCTCGGGATAGGCAGCGGTGCGCTTGCGCGCGGCGGCAATGGTTGCGGCGGTCACGGCTTCGAGTTCGCTCGCCTTGATCTTGTCGGCCTTGGTCAGGACGACACGATAGCCGACGCCGGCTTCGTCGAGCATCTGCATCATGTCCTCGTCAACCGGCTTCACGCCATGGCGGCTGTCGATCAGGAGCAGGGT
This sequence comes from Novosphingobium sp. HNCC26DJ243, assembly GCF_057180545.1. Classification (NCBI taxonomy): domain Bacteria; kingdom Pseudomonadati; phylum Pseudomonadota; class Alphaproteobacteria; order Sphingomonadales; family Sphingomonadaceae; genus Novosphingobium; species Novosphingobium sp. HNCC26DJ243. Next base: position 1,405,772 of record NZ_JBXUGN010000001.1, read on the forward strand.
GCGCTTGAGCACGACGCGCCCGCGCAGGAAATCGCGGACCAGCCGGCGCCAGGTCTCGACCACCTTGGGCGGAGCCTTGGCAAAGCCGTAGCCCGGCATGTCGACCAGACGAAGCAGCGTGGGCTCGCCCACCTCGAAGTAGTTGAGTTCCTGCGTCCGCCCCGGCGTGACCGAGGTCCGCGCGATCGACTTGCGGCCGGTCAGCGCATTGAGCAGCGACGACTTGCCGACGTTCGAGCGGCCCGCAAAGGCAATCTCGGGAACCGTCGGATCGGGCAGGAACTTGAGCGCGGGCGCCGACTTGATGAACTCGACGCGGCCCGAAAAGAGCACGCGTGCGCGTTCGATCAGGTCTGCCCGGATGGCGTCTTCTTCGGTCAACGGGTTGCCTTCGGCTTGCGCGCGGACGTGGCCTTCTGATCGCGCGTGGCAACGCGATCGACATCCAGCTGGTCCTTGTCGGCCTGGGCCTTCAACTGCGGGTGCTTGCTGTAGAGATACTTCTGCTGGCCGATGGTCAGCAGGTTCGAGGTGATCCAGTAGATCAGCAGGCCGGCCGCAAACGGGGCCATCACGAACATCATGATCCACGGCATGATCGAAAAGATCTGCTGCTGCGCCGGGTCCATCGCAGCAGGCTGCAGCTTGAACTGGAGCCACATGGTGAAGCCGAGCAGTATCGCGAGCACGCCGATGGCAAGGAAGCTGGGCGGCGTGAACGGCAGCAGGCCGAACAGGTTCAGCACGTGCAGCGGATCGGGCGCGGACAGATCCTTGATCCACAGCGCGAAGGGCTGGTGACGCATTTCAATGGTCAGGACCAGCACCTTGTAGAGCGCGAAGAACACCGGAATCTGCAGGAACATCGGCAGGCATCCGGCCAGCGGATTGACCTTCTCCTGCTTGTACAGCTCCATGATCTTCTGCTGCTGGGTCTGCTTGTCGTCCTTGTAGCGTTCCTGCAGCGCCTTCATTTTGGGCTGGAGCGCGCGCATCGCCGCCATCGAGGCGAACTGGCGCTGGGCGATCGGGAACATCACGCCGCGCACGATCAGCGTGAGCAGGATAATGGCGACGCCAAAGTTGCCAACCTTCTTGAAGATCGAATCGAGCAGCCAGAAGATCGGCTTCTCGAACCAGCGGAACCAGCCCCAGTCGATCGACAGGCTGAAGTTCTGCACGCCTGCGGCCTCGTACTTTTCAAGGACCGCGTTTTCCTTGCCGCCAGCGAACAGGCGCACCGACTGGGTCTGCGCCTTGCCGGGAGCAATCGAGACCGAAGGATAGATCAGGTCGGCGCGGAACACGCCATTGCCGAGCGCGCGGAACGCGGCTTCCGCCTTGGCTCCGGCATCGGGAATGAGCGCGGAAAGCCAGTAGATGTCGGTGAAGCCGATCCAGTTGGCCGCACCCTTGAACGGCACCGCGCCGCCCTGGGCCTCGGCAACGGTCGAGTAATTGTTGTCGAAGTTCACCGATCCGTCGAACGCGCCGATCGGACCCGAGTGGACGTTCCACGTGTCGACGCTCGCGGTCTTGTCGGTGCGGTTGACCAGTGCGAAGGGCTTGACCACGACCGGCGCGGCGCCGGTGTTGGCAACGCTTTGCGTGGCGGTGATCATGTAGTCCGCGTCGATCGCGTAGCGGATCGCAAAGGTCTGGCCCGAGCCATTGGCCCAGCGCAGCGTGACCGGGGTCTGCGGCGTGAGCCTTGCGCCATCGGCGGTCCACATCGTGTTGGCATCGGGCGCGGCCACGCCTTCGCCCACCCAGCCGACCTGTGCAAAGTGTTGCGCGGGCGTGCCTGCGGGCGAGAACAGGCGCACCGGCGCGCTGTTCTTGTCAACGCTCTCACGGTGGCGGGCGAGCGTCACGTCATCGACGAGCGCACCCTTGAGATTGATCGAGCCCTTGAGGCCCGGCGCATCGATGGGAATGCGGTGGCCGGCGGCGAGTTCGGCCGCGAGGTCCTTCTTTTCCAGCGCGATATCAGCCGCGTTCTGCAACCCGCCTTCGCGCGTGGGCTTGGGCTTGTCCGTGCTGGCACCTGCTGCGGCAGGCGCGGCAGCGACGGCGGCGGGCTTGGGCGGCGGCGCGGGATAGAACCAGCGCATGGCCGAATCCCAGCCGAGAAGAATCAGGCCGGTGAGGACCACAGCCAGGATGAGGTTGCGCTGATTCTGCACCGTGTTTCGCGTCCTGTCAGTCAGTGCCGCGCAATCGTGTCGCGGACGTCCAAATCAATCTTGGGGATCGGGCTTCAGGGTACGGGATCGTAACCGTGCCCACCCCATGGGTGGCAGCGCAATAGCCGCTTCGCCGCCAGCCAGCCACCCTTAATCGCGCCATGCTTCTCGAACGCCTCGATCGCATATTGCGAGCATGACGGGCTGTAGCGACAAGTCGGCGGAAGGACCCGGGAAGGGCCCAGTTGCCAGCCGCGCGCGATCAGGATGAGCAGGCGCTTCACTTGCGGGGCTTGCCGCCGGTGCGCCTGCGCGGCGGATCGCCCTTGCCTTCGGCTGCACGCGACAGCGCGACGGCGAGTTCCTCGCGCAAGGCGCCGAAATCGCGCTCCACTCCGCCTTCGCGGCCGATCATCACATGGTCGGCACCGGCAATGCCGGCGGTCGGCAGAGCCTCGCGCAAAAGGGCGCGGAAGCGGCGCTTCATCCGGTTGCGGACAACCGCGTTGCCGATCTTCTTGGTGACGGTGACGCCGAAGCGCATGTCGGCCTCGTCGGCCGGAGCACAATCACGGTTCACCAACAGCACGAATCCGGGCCTTGCGACCCGGATTCCGCGATTGGCGGCAACGAAGTCCGCCCGTTTCCGGATGGTGGCGATTCGGGTCATCCCCGCGACCACTATCCGAAAGATATACTGCCTGGGATCAGGCCGACAGCTTCTTGCGGCCGCGCGAACGACGGGCGGCAAGAACCTTGCGACCGCCAACGGTGGCGGTGCGGGCGCGGAAGCCGTGACGGCGGGCACGCACGAGGTTGCTGGGCTGGAAAGTGCGCTTCATCTGTTTGCTCTTCTCGCTAAAACCAGTGACAGGCAATGATCGCCGCAGACGCGACGTGCCGGAATCAGGTGGTGGCCGATAGGCGAACCCTCAGGTTGCGTCAACCCTGCCGGGGAAGTGGAAGACCTTTCAATACGTTGCCCCGCCATCGCAGAAGCGGTAGGCACGCGCCATGAATAGGGCACCCGAATCCCGGCTGCGCTGGTGGCAGCGTGCCCCGCGCATCCCGACGCTGGCACTTTTCGCGGTGGTGGCGCTCGCCCTGCTTGGCACTTTCGCGCTGATCCTTGCCACGGTCGAGGCCGAACGCACGCAGCGCGAACAGGCGGCGCGCACCAGCGGGATCATCGCCTCGCTCGACGAGATCGTGCGCGCGACGATGAGCGGCGAAACCGGGCAACGCGGCTACTTCATCACCAGCGATACCCGCTATCTGGCACCCTACCGCGAGGGCGAGACACGCTATGCGCAGGAAATGCAGCGCCTGCGCGAGCAGATGGGGACGGGCCTGCCCGAGGAGCAGGCCCGCCTGCTGGCCGAGATCGCGCGGCTGGGCGATGCCAAGTGGGCCGAGATGTCGGGCGTGGTCGAACTGGTGGCGCAGCGGCGGATTCCCGATGCCCATGCACGCGTGCTGTCGGACGAAGGCCAGCTGGCGATGCAGGGCCTGCGCCGCGCGGTCGCACAGCTGGAAAAGATCGAGCGGGTGAAGCTCGACGGTTCGGTTGATCGGGCGGCCATTGCCGAATCGCGCATCCTTCCGTCGCTCGCCGCGCTGTTCGTGGTGATCGTCTGCGCGCTCGCTCTCGGCCTGTGGCAGGCAATCCGCAAGGCCGAGGCCGAGGCGCTGGCCGAGGGCGCAGCAGCGATTGCCGAAGCGCGCGACCGCGCCGACCTGCTCGCCAAGGAGCTGAACCATCGGGTCAAGAACCTGTTCGCTGTCATTCTCGCGATCGTGAAGATGTCGGCCCGCGGCGATACGGCGGCTGCCCCTGCGGTTGACCGGATCGCCAAGCGCATCCATGCCCTCGTTACCGCGCACGAAGTGACGCAGGGCACAGGTCAGGATCAGACAGTCGATTTCGCCGACCTGGTCGGAAAGGTCATCGCTCCCTACAGGTCGAGCAGCGAGCGCTGCGAACTCGAGGGTGGCGAGATGGTCCTGCCCGGTCGCCATGCCGTGCCGCTGGGTCTGGTGCTGCACGAACTGGTGACCAACGCGGTCAAATACGGCGCGTGGTCGCAGGCTGGCGGGCTGCTGCGGGTCTCGTGGAGCCATGCAGACGGTCAGGCGCGAGTCTTGTGGGAAGAACTGGGAGGCGCAACCGTCGCCCCTGAACCCGGCCGCGAGGGCTTTGGCTCGGCCCTGATACGGTCATCCGAGCGGCAGCTGGACGGCACGATCGAGCGCCGCTTCGGCGAGAGCGGAATCGTGGTGGAAATGCACTTCCCGCTGATGGGCGAGGACGGCTGAGCGCCCTCGCCCGGATCAGGGTCATATCCTTGGGGTCAGTGCTTGGATTCGCGGCGTGGCTGGACCATGCCGGGCACAATGAAGCCCAGAGGCCCGGGTTCCATCGCGCGCTTCTTCAATTCGCCCTTCATCCGCCCGTATTCCTCTTCCATCTGGACGGTAACCGTTGCGCGCGAATCGGCCAGCGCCTCGATGAAATCGGCGTTCGTTACGTGCTGGACCTCGCCCCCCGCACGGCGGATGGCGTTGAGGCCGGCGCGGCGCACGACATCTTCCAGATCGGCGCCCGTGAAGCGATCGGTCTCGGCCGCGACGCGATCGAGATCGACGTCATCGGCCAGGGGCATCGCCTTGGTGTGGATGCGCAGGATGTGCGCCCGGCCTTCGGTGCTCGGCGTGCCGACATAGACCAGTTCGTCGAACCGACCGGGCCGCAGCAGCGCCGGATCGACGAGGTTGGGCCGATTGGTCGCGCCGATGACGATGACCGACTGCAGTTCCTCCAGCCCGTCCATCTCGGCAAGGATGGTGTTGACCACCCGCGCCGTCACTTGCGGTTCGCCCTGCCCGCTGCCGCGCGCGGGGACGAGGCTGTCGATCTCGTCGATGAACACGACGCACGGCGCAACCTGGCGGGCGCGGGCGAACAGACGCGAAATCTGCTGCTCGCTCTCGCCATACCACTTGGAGAGCAGGTCCGACGACTTGATCGAGATGAAGTTGGCCTCGGCTTCCTTGGCCACGGCCTTGGCCAGCAGCGTCTTGCCCGTGCCCGGCGGCCCATAGAGCAGGAAGCCCTTGGCCGGACGGATGCCGAGACGGTGGAAAGCCTCGGGGTTCTTCAGCGGCAGTTCGACGCCTTCGCGCAGTTTCTCCTGCGCATCGTCTAGCCCGCCGACATCCGACCAGCTGACGGTGGGCGCTTGCACCATAACCTCGCGCATGGCCGAAGGCTGGACTCGCTTCAGTGCCTGAAGGAAGTCCTCGCGGTCCACGCGCAGGTTGTCGAGCACGTCCTGCGGGATCGTCTGCTGCTCGAAATCGAGCTTCGGCATGATCCGGCGCACGGCCTCGATCGCCGCCTCGCGCGTCAAGGCCGCAAGGTCTGCCCCGACGAAGCCATGCGTGGTTCGCGACAGTTCCTGCAGGTCGACGTCCTCGGCCAGCGGCATGCCGCGCGTATGGATGCCGAGGATCTCGCGGCGCCCCGATTCATCTGGCACACCGACGACGATCTCGCGATCGAAGCGACCGGGACGGCGCAGCGCCTCGTCAATCGCATCGGGGCGGTTGGTCGCGGCAATGACCACGAGGTTGGAGCGGGCCTGGAGCCCGTCCATCAGCGTGAGCAGCTGGGCGACCAGACGCTTTTCCGCCTCGCCGTGCACTTCGCTGCGCTTGGGCGCGATCGAATCGATCTCGTCGATGAAGATGATCGAGGGTGCAGCCTTTGTCGCCTCCTCGAACACCTCGCGCAGCCGCTTCTCGCTCTCGCCATAGGCCGAGCCCATGATTTCCGGGCCGTTGATGGTAAAGAACGAGGCGTCGCTCTCGTTGGCGACGGCGCGGGCAAGGCGCGTCTTGCCGGTGCCCGGAGGCCCGTGCAGCAGCACGCCCTTGGGCGGGTCGACGCCAAGGCGCGTGAACAGTTCGGGATAGCGCAAGGGCAGTTCGACCATCTCGCGCAGTTGGCGGATGGTATCGCCCATGCCACCAACGTCGTCATAGTTGACGTCGGCACGCGACGAGCGCGGCTCCTCATATTCGGGGCGCAGTTCGACGTCGGTGTTCTCGTCGATGTGCACCACACCCTTGGGCACGGTCGAGACCACGGTGAGCCGGATCTGCGTAAGCGCGAAGGCAGGCGCGTTGAGCATCTGGCGCAGTTGCGGCGGCATGTCGTCGCGGCTGACCTGCTGTTGCCCGGCGGTGGCGACGATATCGCCCATCACCAGCGGACGGCCGGCGAAATTGCGCTTGAGGGCAACTGCAGGTCCCTGCAGCCGCAATTCCTTCTGCGCAGGCGCGAACACGACGCGCTGAGCCGCACGCGATTCGATCTTGCGTACCTCGACGTGTTCGCCCGAGCCGACATCGGCATTGGCGCGCTGGAGCCCGTCGAGCCGGATCAGTTCCAGACCCTCGTCCTCGGGATAAGGCTGGATCACGCGCGCGGCGGTCGAGCGCTTGCCGACGATTTCGATGACGTCGCCTTCGGTCAAACCGAGTTGCGCCATCAGGTGGCGGCTGATCCGGGCGATGCCGTGGCCGCTTTCTTCCTGCCGGGCGCCGGCCACCTGCAGGCGTAAGGTACGGCCTTCCGGCCGGGTATCGGTTGCCGCATCTGCCATGAGTGAAATCCCCTTGATCAGTCGTCAGCAACCGATGTGGGATGCGCGCGACAGGATTTCAAACTCGGCAGCGGACGGATGGTTGCGCCGATGGTTGTGCAGGCGCTTGATGGGCCGGCCAAGCTCCCGGAAGAACGGCAAAAAAAAGGCCCGGCAGTTGCCTGCCGGGCCGGAAAGTTTTGGGAGAGGATGCCTGAAAGGCAGGATCTGTATGCTCGGCACACCAATTTTGTGCAAGTGCGAAATGGGCAATCCTGGTTGCGGTTTTTGCAATTTACCCGGCAATCCCCTGAATACCTGCCATTTTATAGTTGTTTCAGACGAAACGATACTTAGCCGTCCCGTTTGCAATGCATTGCTTCGACGCAATGCGACTCGGACTGCTGCGACTGCGAAAAGAGCGTAATGGATATTATCGCCCACAACCCCGCTGGCTGTCCGGCCCGATCCTGCGCACAACCGAAAGAGGATAGACCGTATCGCTCATGCCGTCTGAACAGGTCTCGCGATGCACTTCGAGCTCGATCGGCTTGCCGTCGATCACGCCCGAATAGACGACGCCATCGCTTTCGTCCCGGCGCCAGACGGCAACGGCCTGGGCTGCAGGGGCTTCCGGGGTGGAATAGGAAAGCTTGGTCCCATTGATCTCGGCCGACCAGAACGGCTCGGTGCCGATGGCCTTGAATGCGGTCGGCACAGGTTCAGCGCTGGGCGGGACTTCCCGCGCGGGCGACGGCACGGGCGCACCGGAAGCGAGCGGCGGCGGCATTGATTCGCTTGCTGCGGCGGAAGGCTCGGACTTCTGCGCGGGCGAACACGCGGCGATCAGGGCGAGCAGGGGCAGAATGACGTGATGCTTCATCCGGCCCCTTTCTCCCGCAACCCCGCATTCGCCAAGCCTCAATGCGCCAGCAACAACGGGATCTGCGACCGGTCGAGCATTTCACGCGATACCCCGCCCATAAGCAGTTCGCGCAGGCGGCTGTGGCCGAACAGGCCCATCACGATCAGGCCCGCCCCCACCTCGCGCGCGCATTCTTCGATCGTGAAGGCGATCGAGGCATTGCGTTCCTTTTCATGCACTTCGGCATGAATTCCGTGCCGCGAGAGATAGCAGGCCGCATCGGAAGCGGGGAAGGTGCCATCCTTCTCGCGTACCGTGATCAGGTGGACCCCGCTTGAGCGTGCGAGCAACGGGAGCGCAGCGCGCATGGCGTTGGCGGATTCATGCCCACCGTCCCAAGCGACCAGCACGGGGCCATCGAAAGCCAACATCGCTGACCCGCGCGGTACGGCGAGCACCGGGCTGCGCAACGACAGCACCACTTCCTCGAGCGCGGGATCCTCGAGCGTAGCCACCAGCACATCGGCAAAGCGCGCCGCCGCAGCGGCGGCCTCGACCCGGCCCTGATCCTCGATCCTCACGTCGAAGGCGACGTCCTGCGGAGCAAGGCGTGCGCCGAGCTGGCGCGCAAACTGCTCGTCGAGCTCGCGCGCCTCGCTGATCGCGGTCGCTGAGATCGCCGCGCCGCCGAACGGCTCCCACACCGCCATCTGCGCAAAGGGCGTGGCGATCTGGAACGTGACGTGACCGTCGGTCGCCCGCGCCAGTGCAAGTGCGGTCTCGACGCGATCGTCGAGGGTTTCGGACGTATCGACCGGGCAAAGAATGGAGCGCATGGGGATCCTCCTGTCATGTGATGCACAACCATCCACCCTCACCGTGCGCCCCGCCATGACCTGCGTCAAATAGCGCGCAATCTTGAGGGCTTGCCGGGCTTCAGCGATCGGTTAAGGCGGAGGCCGCTTTCGAGGAGGACCAATGCGCTATTCGGCGGTGATTTTCGATTTCGGCGGGGTCATCACGTCCTCGCCGTTCGAGGCTTTCAACCGGCTTGAGGCTGAGCGCGGGCTGCCGCGGGATTTTGTGCGCCAGGTCAACGCGCGCGACGGCAACTCCAACGCCTGGGCGCTGTTCGAGCGCGCAGAGATCGATGCAGCCGAATTCGACCGCCGATTTGCCGCCGAAGCGCGCGCACTCGGTCATGAACTCGACGGTGCGTCCGTTCTTGCGGTGCTGGCAGGAGCCGTCCGCCCACCAATGGTGGCTGCCCTCGATCGGCTCAAGGCCGAAGGCTACCGGCTCGGCTGCATCACCAACAATGTCCCCTCCGGGCACGGTGCCGGCATGGCCCGCAGCGCCGACGCGCACGACGAACTCGAACGGATCTTCGCGCGCTTCGAGCACGTGATCGAGAGCAGCAAGGCAGGCGTGCGGAAGCCCGATCCGCGCATCTACCTGATGATGTGCGAGCACCTGGGCCTGTCACCCGGAGCGTGCGTCTATCTCGATGACCTTGGCATCAACTGCAAGCCCGCCGCGGCGCTGGGCATGCGGGCGATCAAGGTGACGAGCGGGGAACAGGCGCTGGAAGACCTCGGGGCAGTGCTGGACCTGCCGTTCGACTGAGTTACGCAAGGACGCTCAATCAGTGCCTTCACTGTCCCTGCTGCGCGCGTTGAGCTTGGCCCAAAGACCTTCGGTCCCGGCCTCAACCGCGTTGTTGACGTATTGCGAGGCGACCAGCCAGCCCTTGAACGGACGCAGGGTGGCAAGGCAGCCAATCCCGAGGATCGGCACCGAGGTGATCACGTGCACCCACCACGGCGGCGCATAGGCGACCTCGAGCCAGACGGCGAAGAACGTCAGCGGAAACGCGGTGATGCACAGCGCGAAGAATGCCGGACCGTCGTCGGCATTGGCGAAATCGTAGTTCAGCGTGCACTCGGGGCAGGTCTTCTGCAGCTTCAGCCAGCCCTGAAACATCGAGGCCTTGCCGCAACGCGGGCACAGCCCCTTCCAGCCGCACCGGAATATCCAGTCGAATTTCGGATTTTTGGTGAAAATGGCCATGCCTTGCAATTCCTGTAGGTTAGCAACCGTCCATATGGACCGTCCCGTGCTTGGCAAGTGTGAAGGGGCAGTTGGAACGAAACGCTCCTTTGTGCGATGACACAGTGTGTCAAAACTTTTCCAGCGCTTCCGCGCCCGATTTCTCGACGTGCTCGCGTCGATCTACATCTACAACGAGCATCGCGGTTACACTTCGCTGGATCGCGTGATCGATGCTGTGCGCGTGCGTTGCCCGGATGATCCTGCCTTCATCGCTGCGATCGAGAAGCATCGCGGTGACGAGCGCAAGCACTACGTGATGTTCAAGCGCTGGTTCGAGCTTCAGGGCCGGATGCCGCTCAGCGTCGACAGGACCTGCGGCCACATCGACCGCTTCATCGAGAAGGTATTCGGCTGCTCGATCGACGACCTCGACACACAAGGTGTTATCGCCAGCCCCGAGGCGTTCGAAAAGCTGTGCCGCGTGATCATGCTGACCGAACAGCGCGGCATGCGCCAGGTCGAGATCCTGCTGACTAACAGCCACGTCCGGTCGGACAAGGCGATGAAGCGCATCTTCGAGGTGGTCGAAAAGGACGAGCCCGACCACTGGATGCCCTATGACAAATGGCTGGAAAGGCAGGGCCGTGCCAAGGCCATGTGGCGCGAGCGCTGGGCGGACTACTGGATTCACAAATCGCTGATGCTGATCAAGCTGCCGAGCCTGTTCCTGCTGCGATCAACGCCACGCATGGCGGCGTGGCCTGATGCAGGGGAGGCCTTCGCTACCCACCACCGCTCGTAATGACGAAGGAATCTTGGGCGTTAGACAGCCCTGGCACCTCGCGCTAATCTCCCGCCGGGGGAGAATGGTATGGCAGGGGCAATCGACGACCGCAGGCCAAGCCTGCTATCGCGCATCGTGCGCAAGGCGCTGGTCACGCTTTACCGGATGCGCGGCTGGAAAGCCCATGGGGCACCGCCTGCCGACGGACGCTGCGTCATCATCGCGGCGCCGCACACCTCGAACTGGGATTTCCTCTATTTCATCGGGCTGACCGAGGACCTCGGTCTGAGGCCGCATTTCATGGCAAAGGACAGCCTGTTCCGCTGGCCAATGGGCCGCTTCATGCGCGACATGGGCGGCGTGCCGGTGGTGCGCTCGTCGCGCCAGAACGTGGTGGACACGATGGTGGCCGAATTTGCACGGCGCGACCGCTTCATGCTGACCATCGCGCCCGAGGGAACGCGCGGCAAGGTGGGCCAGTGGCGCAGCGGGTTCTATCACATCGCGCTGAAAGCGGGCGTGCCGCTGGTGGTGGGCATGATGGACTACGGCACCAAGACCGGCGGCCTTGGCCCGGCCATCTGGCCATCTGGCGACTACGAAGCCGACATGGCAAAGATCTTCGAGGTCTATCGCACGGTCACGCCAAAGCATCCCGAGCGTGGCCTGACGCGCCTGCCGGAGAACGCCGATGCCTGACAATTTGCTTCTGGCGTTGCTGATCAACGCCGCCGTGCTCGTGGTCGGAATGCTCGCGCTGTGGCGCGTGGCGATTCGGATCGGCGACGTCAGCTTCATCGATGCGGTGTGGGGCGGCGGCATGGGCCTGCTCGCATTCGTCTCGTGGTTGCACACAGGCGGAGGCCCCGGCACGCGGGCCAACCTGATTGCGGCGATGGCCATGATCTGGGCAGCACGGCTGGCATGGCACCTCTACACACGCTGGCGCGCGCACGGGGAAGACGCCCGCTACGCCAGGATGCTGGGCAAGGCGCGGTCAGAAGGGCGGTTCGGTTCAGCAGCGCTCAAGTACGTCTTTGCCCCGCAGGCGCTGCTGTTGTTCGTGACCTGCCTGCCCGCGCAACTGGGCGTGCTGGCCAGCGGCCGACCCGCACCAGTGGGCGCGCTGGCAATGGCGGGCGCGGCGCTGTGGCTGCTTGGCATCGTGTTCGAGGCGGTGGGCGACGCGCAATTGAATGCCTTTCGCGCCGATCCCGCCAACAAGGGCCGCGTTCTCCAGACCGGCCTGTGGCGCTACACCCGCCACCCCAACTACTTTGGCGACGCCTGCGTCTGGTGGGGCATCTGGCTTGCCGCTGCTGACGCAGGGCTATGGGTCGCGCTGGCGAGCGTGATCGGACCGGCGTTCCTGACCTTCACCTTGACCAAGTGGTCGGGCAAGCCGCTGCTGGAAAAGGGCATGGAAGAGCGGCGGCCGGGGTATGCCGAATATGTGCGGCGCACATCGGGCTTTGTCCCATGGTGGCCGAAAAAGGGCTAGTGTCACGACGCCCCTCGACGGTCACCGCAACAACCTTCAGCGATAGACGCAGGAATCAAGGGCCTCGTTCTTCACCACGGCCACGCGGCGGGCGATCGAATTGCCGTGGCGGCGGGTGAAACCGCCGGCGCCGTTGACTTCGCGCTCCTTGGGCAGCGGCAGCACGGCAGCAATGCGCGCGGCCTCTGTCGCGCTCAGCTTGCGGGCGCTCTTGCCGTAATAGCGCTGGGCCCCGGCCTCGACGCCGTAGGTGCCAATGCCGGTCTCGGCGACGTTGAGATAGACTTCCATGATCCGGCGCTTGCCCCAGACCGTTTCGATCAGGACGGTGTACCAGGCTTCCAGACCTTTGCGGACGTAGCCGCCGTTCTGCCACAGGAACACATTCTTGGCGGTCTGCTGGCTGATCGTGGAGCCGCCCCGGATGCGCCCGCCCTTCTGATTGCGCTTGAACGCCTGCATGATTGCGGCACTGTCAAACCCGTTGTGAAGGCAGAACTTGCCGTCCTCGCCCGAGATCACCGCATCGACCATGTCGCGATCGATGCGGTCGAGCGGCGTCCAGTCCTTGGTCACCGAATTTTCGTCCATCAGCATCGTCAGCGTGATCGGCACGGGCACGAACTTGTAGATCACCACCTGCGCCACCGAGATGAACAGGAAGGCCGCGACGAGTTTCGCGATCAGCCAGCCGAAGCGGCGCAGCGGCCCTGCGGGTGCGGCCTGGGGCCGACGCGGGTTCTTGAGTTCTTCGAGCATGCGCCAGTCAACCTATCCGCGAACCCGCACCGAATGCAATCGGGTCCGTCGCACCGGCGGCTTCATGCCATGTGCGAATGACGGTTGATCCGTTCGGCCAGCCGCTTCAGCGATGGGATCGCGATGCTGCGCCCTTCCTTGACCACGAGCCCTTCCTTCACCAGCAGCGAGAACTCGCGCGTCACGGTTTCGCGATTGGTGCCGATCCGCGCGGCAAGCTCGGCCTGCGTCGGAATGCGCGAGATGGTTGCACCGCCACCTGCACCGGGGGTGCCGGCAAGGCGCAGCAGTTCGGCCTGCAGGCGGGTGCCCACGCCCATCGTCGACAGCTCATAGATGCGGTTGGTGAGATAGCGGACCTGATGCGCGAGATAGCGCGCCAGCCACAGGCTGAGCACGGGTTCTCGCTCGATCAGCGTGACAAAGCTGGGCCCGGGAATGACGACGAGCGTGCTCGGCGCTGTCGCGACGACGTCGGCCGATCGCGGCTGTCCGTCGATGGCGGCAAGTTCGCCGAAGATTTCGCCAGGTCCGATCGCGCGCAACACGGTCTCGCGCCCCTGCGCGGAAACCAGCGAGACGCTGACGCAGCCCTCGACGACAAGATAGACGTCGTTGGCGGGCAGGCCCACCGCGAGCAGGACCTGCCCCTTGCGCACGCGGACCGCGCGCCCGTTCTGGCTGAGTATCTGCCGTACGTCATCTGGCACGGTCAGGTTCGATTCCGGCATTTGCGCCCCAGCCCAAGAAGTTCCCCGGTGCAATGCCTTACAGTCCGGAATGGTACTGTGTCGAGGATCACAATCATCGGGTGTGCTGGACAACGGCGGCGGCACGGCATGCGGGCTATGCATCGCGCCACTGCAACGATTGCCGAGGCCCATGTCCCGTTACCTGATCTGGAATTCCGGACCCGGTCCGCTTGATATAGAATTCAGGCGCGTTGGCGAAGCGGTGCTCAGGCCCTCTCTCCTCATCGTCACGCCGACCGGCACCGTTGCAGTACCACGCGAGGACAGCGACGACGTCGCCCGCTTCCGCCTCTCGGAAAAGGACGTCGAACGACTCCGCGCCTCGGAGGGTGAACTGCGCGCGCCCTGCCTTGCCTTCAGCTGCGACGCGTTTCTCTCCACGGCATCGGCCAAGCGGCGCTGGGGCTGGTCGATCCGCGTATCGCGAAGGGGCAAACCCCTGCCTGGTCAGCATCTCGACGGCACGCCGCTGCCCATGCGGCGCGACGGCTTCACCCGCGCCCGGGTCGGCCGGATTCCGGACCATTCGGTCATGGCGCGCGATCATGACCTGATCGGTCTCGCCTGATGGATTGCATCCAATGCAACGAAATGTCGGAACGCGAACGATTATCGTTGCGAACATCGTTGCAAATTGGGATTGAACCGGTGTCAGGCAGGGCGGCAGGGGTTTCGCCTCGCATGGCATGGGGGCGAAAAGCTGCGCGGTGCAGGGATTGGGCTACGATAGCGCCGGTCGCGGATCCGAATCGGGTCGGACGGCAGCCAATTTTCCGGAAAGTCACGCCGAGCCCAGCAGCGCTCTTTCGGCCGAGCTTGAATCCGTCCGCTTCGCCACGATCCTGTTCGCCGACATCGTCGGCTCGACCTCGCTCATCAGCGCGCTCGATCCCGAAGACGCGCGCGACCTGCTCGACAACTCGATCGGGGTCATCCAGCAGGCCATCCACGAATTCGACGGCCTCGTCGTCCGTGTCCAGGGCGATGGAGTGATGGCCGTCTTCGGCGTCCATCCGGCTGCCGAAGACCACGCGCTCCGCGCTGCGCTTGCCGGCCGCCGCATTGTCGAGCGGCTGAAGAGCGGCGAGCTCGGCGTCCTGCCCGCTCCGCAGGCTAGAGTCGGCCTTCACGCAGGCCCGATCCTGCTGCGCCGCCAGGACAACGATTTCGGCTCGATCGTCGATGTCGTGGGCCACGCCGCCCATCTGGCAGGACAGATCGAAAAACTCGCCCCTCCGGGCAGCGTGGCGATCTCGGCCTCCACCGCATCCTTGATTGCCGAACCGTGCGAGCTGCGCCCGGCTGGCATGGTGCAGGCAGGCACAGACGGCGCGGGCGAAGCCGCCTTCGAACTCCTTGCCATCGACTTTGCCAGCAGCGACCGCGTGCCGGTCAAGGGCAATGCGACCTATCCCGTGATCGGGCGCGACCAGCAGCTCGAGCAGGCGCGCGCGCTTGTCACGCAGGTTGCACGCGGCGGCGCGGCCTCGCTCGCGCTGGCAGGCGAGGCTGGGATGGGCAAGAGTCGGCTCCTGCTCGAAGCCAGCCGCCTTGCCGCAGGGCTTGGCGTGACCTTCGTGGCCATAAGGGGCAATGCCCTGGTCGCGGCCGTGCCGTTCGGCGGCCTTGGCCCGGCAGTGCGCCATCTGGTCGATCTGCTGCGTCCGTTCTGCGCCGACCCGGCTGTCGCAGCCAACCTTTCAGCCGAGCAGTCCGGGTGCCTTGCCGGCTTCGTCGACAATCTCGGCGACTGGTTGCCGCAACTGCCGCCAGGCGATCGCAACCGCATCGCGACCCAGACGATCCTTGCCATCGTGCGTCTGGCAGCCACCCACATGAAGCTCCTGCTGCTCGTCGACGACGTGCAGTACCTCGACAAGGAAACGCTGTCGGTGCTTGCCGGCATCCGGCGCGGTGCCACGGTGGGCATGATCGTTGCGGGCCGGCCGGAAGCGCGCGCGAGAATGGCCACGCTTTGCGGCCAGCCGGTCGAGCTGCCTCCGCTCGAACCGCAGGCCGCGCGCAGCCTCGTCTCGCTGATCAACCGTTTCGCGCCGCTCGAACAGGACGTGATCGAACACATTCTCGAACGGGCCGACGGGCTGCCGCTCGCGCTCCAGGAATTTGCGGTCACCGCGCAATCGGACGCGGGCCTTGCGCGTCTCCCGGCCCGGCTCGACAATCTCCTTGCCGAGCGCCTTGCTTCGCTCGACGAGGATGCCACTCGCCTGTGCCAGTTCTGCGCAGCGCTTGGGCCCGCCTTTCCTGCCGCACGCCTGCGCAAAGGTGCTGCACTCGTGTGCCGCAACCCCGCAACCGCCATTGCGCGTCTGATGGACGGCCGGGTGATCGAGGCGACCTACGGCGACCACGTGCGCTTTACCCACCAGCTGGTGCAGGAAGCCGCCTATCGCACGATGGCGCGACGCCGCCGCACCGCCATGCACCTGCGCGCGCTCGATCTGCTTGCCGACGGCGGGGGCGATACCGAACAGGCCAGCCATGCCGAGCTGGCGACGCATGCGGAAAAGGCCGGCCAACCCCAACGTGCGATCCGTCATCTCTGGGACGCATGTGTCGAAGCGCTGGGAATCGCCGCGCTCGATTCGGTCCTGCTATTCTACCGGCGGGCACGGGACGTCGCCGGACAGCTCGATGCCGGCGCTGCCGCATTCGAGCGCGCGCGCTTCGCCTTGCTGGCGATTGACACGCTTCAGCAGCTTTCGCTCGAACAGGAAACCCGGCCGGAAATCCTCGCTGTTGCAGAGGGCTCGATCGACATGGGTCCGGCAACGCGCACGGTCGCCCGGATCAACATGGCGCTGCTCGACTGGATCAATGGCGATCCGGTGCGCGGCGAACAGTGGCTCGATCAGGCCGAGGCCGATCTCGACAGCTACGAAAGCCTGCCCCGGCGCACCTTTGCCGACGTCGTCGGTGCCTATATCGCCTTCTCGCGCGCGCGTCCGGACGAGGCCATTGCACGGATCGAACGTCTGGGCACCCGTCTGGATGACGGGCTGCGCGGCGCGACCTTTGGCGCGGTGATCGTGATCCCCCACGTTCTCGCGCGCGCCTTCGGTGCCTGGTATCTGGTCGATCTCGGCCAGACCGCCAAGGCCCGCTCGTGGATCGCCGAGGCACTCAACCTGTCGCGGCGCTACAATCACAGGTATTCGCGGCTGCTGGCGGATCTGGCGCACGGCTATCTGCACTATCGCGGTGGCCGGACAGCCCAGGCGCTCGGCATCTTGCGCCGGGCCTATGCCGACTGCCTGCGCAACCATTTCCTCGGCTTCGAACCTGCCTGCGCCAGCTGGCTGGCCCTGTGCCTGATCGAACAGGGGCTGCTCAAGGAAGCGGGAGAGATCGTCGAGGAAACGGTGCGGCGCGGACATTACCGGCACGTACGCACGGCAGCCGTCTATTATCTCCACGAGGCCCGGGCGAGACTGGCACTGGCGCGGGGCGATTTCGACCATGCCGCGGCCTGCGCGGCAGAGGCGCTCGAGCATTGCCGCAATTGCGGGGAAACAATGCACGCGTTCCACGCGCAGGTCCTGCGCGCGCAGGTCGCTGCAGCGCGAGGCGAGCCCATGCCGCCGCACGAGATCGCCGCGCTGGCGCAAGGCATCGCCGGGCTTGGCATTACCACGCTGACGGGCCGACTGGCCTCCCTCGGCGCCCAGGCATGACGAGCGCGGCCGAGATCACGGCCGAGGGGCTGCGACTGCTCGATCCGATGGCTCCGGCTTTGTCGCGATACACGCCATTGGAAGAGGGCAGCGGGATGCGCGTGTTCCTTGCCGCGCGACACGACGCCGTGACCGAAGTGCTGAGCGACGAGGCAACCTTTTCGCTGCGCCATTATGACGAGCTGCTGCAGCAGGTGGCCGGGCCGGTGCGCTATCTGGTCGGCGAGAACGACGCGAACCGAAAACTGCGCTTGGCGCAGCTCATGGCCGCGCAGGCCCACATTGACGCTGTGCGACAGGCACCGGCTTCATCCGATCCCCCCAATCTCGCCCCCAGTTATCGCGCATGGATCGCCGCACTGGCGCGCGAGGAAGCCGATGGCATCCTCGAGATTCTGCAAACCCGCCGCCGCACCGGTGAGACGATCAATTTCGTGCGCGAATACGCCTTCCTGCTGGCCTATCGCATGTCGCGGCGGATTGTCGGCGTTCCTGCTCCGCGCAAGCCCGGCTGGTTCGTGCGGATCGCCGTGATGCTCCGCAATCTCCTGAGGCCGGGGCCATGGGTCCGGCTCAAGGGCGAACTTGGCGCGGCAACGACCGCGCTGATGCTACAGTTGCCGCTGTTCGGTCACGTCTTTGGCACCGTCACCACCAGCCCTGCGCTGCTGCAGGCACTCTGCAAGCCAACGGTGCGCACCGCACTCGATGCCTTCGACGAGGCATGGAACAATCCCGACATCGCCGAGGACACCAGCCTGCTCGCCGCCCTGCGTTCGGTCGAGACCGGTTTTGCCGGGGCCGACGGCTATGCCACGCAAGCGCGCAGCGTCCTGTTCGAACTGACCGGAGCGCTGGTCATGATCGTGGGCAAGGCCCTCGCCGACATCGCCGGCCTCGCCCTTTCGCCGGCCGGTGCCGGTGCCGGAATCGATTGGGACCGGCTGGTGGCACAGCTGTCCGACACGGCGCGAACGCCAGCAGACCATGACGCAACGATCAACGAGATGCTGCGCCTTGCCGGCGGGAGCCGCCTTGTCCGTACCGTGCGCCACGATTGCCATTGGCGCGGCACAGACCTGAAGGCCGGAGACCGCGTTCTGGTGCTTGTCGAATGTGCCTCGCGCGATCCCGCGGTCTTCGCCGAACCCGGCCGTTTTGCACCCGATCCGGCGCGGCCTTATATTACCTCCGGGCCGCTTCAGGGACCGCATGCCTGCTATGGCCGGGTCATCGCCTGGACCATCCTGCGCGAAGCGATCGTCGCGACCGCCGGCAGGATCGTACCCGTCCCCGGCGCAACTCTGGCGACGATCGGCGGACTGCCCGACGACCTGCGTTTCGTTCCTGCAACATGAGGTGACCTGCGTGAGCGTGATCCAGGATTTCGTCACGATCGCGATTCCCTTTTCCGACGACAGCGAATGGTGCTCGATCGCGCTTGCTGACGTGACCAGGGCGCTCGAGGCACTGGGCAATCCGGCAAACGATGGCGTGGCAGATGCCTTGCGCAACACAGGGTGCATTCACTTTGCCAGCATGCACGCCATCGGCCCCGGCGAACCGGGCGGCAAGGCGCATCTCTTGATCGAAGCGACCGTGGACGGAAACGCCGAACAGGGCGTCGAGGCTCTGGCTGCCGCGATCGGCATGGACCTCCTGCCGATCCTGACGATGACCAGCGGGATTTCCGACATCCGCGAAGTCCTGCCGCTGCTCAGAAAGCATAGCCACCGGCTGACCGGTGGGCCGTTCCGCTTCAACCGCGCGCTCGGCGGCCTGCCCTTCAACGGGTTGCCGGGGCTGTCAGTCAAGGCGATCGAGCGCAATCGGCGAATCGTTGCTTGCGCTCGCGAAGTGATCGGACGGCAGCGGGCCATCTCAAGCCTGCATGGCCCGCAGACGCTGTTCTGCGCGGTGGCCAAGGCGCTCGAGGGCACCCTCTCGCAGATCGGAGACAAGGAACCGCCAAGGCTCGCCTTTTCCGAGACGGCTGACGCGCCGTGGCTCGAGTTCGAGCGTTCACACTGGAGCCTCGGCTGGATCGCGCGCGGGCTGAAGCAGGCCTGGCAACTGCTGGCGCTGGCAATCGCCGTCCCCTGGCTGATCGCGCTTGGCGTGCTGTGGGGCAGCGGCCTTTCCTTGCTCGGCGCAGCAGCGGCAGCCATCGTCCCCGGCCTGATCGCCTCGGCCTTGATGCTGGGCCTGTTCGCCGCGCTGCTGCGGCGTGACGAACGGGCCAACACGCCAGTCGATCGCACGCCTTCGGCGGCAGCGCTCGGCGCGATGATGGCGCGGGAGAACCCGGCCAGCTCGGTACAGAACCACATGATCAGCGTGACGCGGCTGCGGGGCGGATGGGTGCGGCGCCTGTCGCTCTCGCTCGCGTTCAGCGCCATCGCGCTGATGGCGCGGATCGGGATCATGCGCAGCGGGTTTCTTGCAACGATCGGCACGATCCATGCGGCGCGCTGGCTGGTGCTGCCGGGCACGCGCCAGCTGGTGTTCTGCAGCAATTACGACGGCAGTTGGGAAAGCTACCTCGAGGACTTCATCACCAAGGCCTCCGAAGGCGTCACGGCGGTGTGGAGCAATGCCGAGGGCTTCCCGAAATCGCGCCTGCTGTTCTTCGACGGAGCGACCGACGGGGACCGCATGAAGCGCTATGCGCGCTGCTCGATGCGGCCGACCGCATTCTGGTTTTCCGCCCATCCCGACCTTACCTGCACCACGATGCGCAAGCACGCGCTGATCGTCAGCGGGCTCCTGTGCAAGGACCGTGTCGAGGCCTCGCCTTCGGACGCCGAAGCATGGCTCGACCTGTTCGGATCGATCCCGCGGCCCGATTACGGCCTGCAGTACGAGGAAATCCAGACGGTCATGTTCGGCGGCCTGCGCCGTCATCCGCGCTCGATGTTGCTGGCCCTGCGCTTCGGCCAACCAGGCTCAGGCGCGGGCGCGGGCCACCCTTACGCTCATGTGCAGCGCTGGCTGGCGGACCTGTTCCGGCAGGATACCATCGCCTTTGGCGACAAGCCTGCCGAAGACTTCGTCTGCAACATCGCCTTTTCCGCCGAGGGGCTGCGCCTGCTCGGGCTCACAGACGAGCTCGATCTTGAAGGCGAAGGCACCGAACAGGGCTTTGCCCCCGCCTTCGCGCTCGGCATGGCGCACGAAAGTCGCAAGCGCCTGCTCGGCGATCCGGCAAATCTCGGCTGGAGCGACGCGGACGCCCATGTCGTGCTGCTGCTCTATGCGAAGAACGATGCGGTTGCCGAGCGTTTCGAGCAAGTGGTCGCCACCGCTCTGGCGGCAGGTCTCAGCGATCCCGTCGCGATCCGCACCGGGCTCGACAGCTTCGACCTCGATGCCTTCAGGCACGCATGGGAACACGGCGACGCCGCCCTTTCCGCACCCGCCGAAGGCAAGGCGGTAACGCCTGCCCGGGCCTCTGCCGATGACGAGCTGACCGCCGAGCCGTTCGGCTTCGTCGATGGCGTATCGCAGCCGCTCGTGCGCGGTTTCCCGGGACGTCACGGCGCCGCCGATCCGATTCATGGCGTCGAGCCGGGCGAGTTCATCCTCGGGTACGCCGACAATCGCGGCTTCTACCCGCCCTCGCCGCTGGTTGCGCGCAGGATGGACGACCTCGGCATGAAGCCCGAGGTGATCCTCCCCGCCCCGCCGACCGACCAGCCCTCACTCTATCCCGACTTTTCGCGCCGCGCCGCCATGGCGCGCGATTTCGGGCGCAACGGCAGCTATCTGGTGATCCGGCAACTCGCGCAGGACGTGGACGGCTTCCGCGAAGCGCTGGACCTCCATGCCCAGGCCGTGTGCCACCAGCCAGACGTAATCAATCCACACAACGGCAGCCTCCACCGCACGCGCGAATGGCTGGCCGCCAAGATGCTCGGCCGCTGGCGCGATGGCTCCTCGCTGGTCGATCATCCTTTCCGACCGGCCTTCAAGAGCGGCGCCGCCGCGATCGCGCGCAACGATTTCCTCTACAAGGACGCCGACCCGCAAGGCCTGCGCTGTCCGTTCGGCGCGCATGTGCGGCGCAGCTTCCCGCGCGATTCGATGGCGCAGACCGATCCGGTCGAACTCTCGGTCAGCAATCGCCATCGCCTGCTCCGTCGCGGACGTCCTTACCTTGGCAAGGACGGCAAAACCGCCGAAGGCACGCTGTTCATGTGCTTCAACGCCGATCTCGAGCGGCAGTTCGAATTCGTCCAGCAGACCTGGGTGGGATCACCGGTGTTCCACGGACTGGAGCGCGAGCCCGATCCCTTCGCCATGCACAAAGGTGACACCGCGCTCGAGAAGCAACGCTTCACCATCCCCGGCCGCAACGCCTCGCTCGAACTGTGCCCCGTGAACCGCTACATCACCCTCCTCGGCGGCGGGTACTTCTTCCTCCCCGGCCGCCACGCGCTGTGGTTCCTCGCCGGCAGCGCCTTTGCCGGAAGCGATGCGAAACTGGCGCTGCCAGAGACGTGTTGATATTCCGGGCAAAGGGATAAGGACAGGAAATCACGTGGCGCGATTGGAAAACGAAACACCTTGGGCCGCACGGCGACGCGTCGCTTTAGCTATCGCAGGAATCGCGTTGCCTTCCCTTATGCGCGACGGATGGACATTCCTCGATGTTGTGGCTTCGGCCTCCAGCATCGCCGCCGGAACAGCAGCCGCATGGTTCATCGAACGGCACACCCATCGTCCGCTTCAGTCATGGCTCTGGCTGACGCTGGGAAGCATCGTGCTTGGCGTTTTACTCGTGCTCTTTCCAGCGCTTGACGGGGCAGCGCCAGTTACGCTTGCTACCCAGACACTGCTTTGGTTTGGCATGGTTTCAATCGCCGGGGCAGGCATATACTGGCTCGAACACGTCGAGCAGCCGCTTCCCTGAACTGAGCCACACACAAAAGACGGCCGGACTTGCGCCCGGCCGTCTTTTATTTCTCACCTTGAACCGGCATTACATCGCCGGGATCAGGCGCTTTTCCGTCGCAATCCGCTGGATCGCCTTCTGCAGTTTTTCAAACGCGCGGACCTCGATCTGGCGCACGCGTTCACGGCTGACGTTATAGACCTGCGAGAGCTCCTCGAGCGTCTTGGGATCGTCGACCAGACGGCGGTCGGTCAGAATGTGACGCTCCCGCTCGTTCAGGCTTTCCATCGCTTCGACCAGCATTTCGTGGCGGTAATGCGCTTCCTCGGCATCGGCCACGGTTTCGTCCTGCAAGGGACGATCGTCGGTCAGCCAGTCCTGCCAGCTGCCTTCGCCGTCCTCGCGCATGGAGACGTTGAGCGAAGCATCGCCGCCCATCATCATCCGGCGGTTCATGTTGATCACTTCCTGCTCGGGCACGCCCAAGTCGGTTGCGATCTTCCGGACATCGTCGGGATGCAGGTCGGTGTCCTCGAACGCCTCGAGGTTCTTCTTCATGCGGCGCAGGTTGAAGAACAGCTTCTTCTGCGCCGCCGTGGTGCCCATCTTGACGAGCGACCAGCTACGCAGGATGAACTCCTGCATCGAGGCCTTGATCCACCACATCGCGTAAGTCGCCAGACGGAACCCGCGATCGGGCTCGAACTTCTTGACGCCCTGCATGAGGCCGATGTTGCCTTCGGAAATGAGCTCGCTCACCGGCAGGCCATAGCCGCGATACCCCATGGCGATCTTCGCCACGAGACGCAGATGGCTCGTCACCAGTTGTGCGGCGGCCTCGGGATCGCCATGTTCCGAATAGCGCTTGGCGAGCATGTATTCCTGCTCGGGCTTCAGCACCGGAAACTTGCGGATCTCCGAGAGATAACGGTTGAGGCTGGCTTCGCCACCCAAAGAGGGGACGGTCAGCGCGGTTCTTTCCTCACTCACCTGAACTTGTCCTTTCTCGCGTCGGTTCCCTGTAGTCGGCCCCCTGATGGGCGACCGGCGGTGGGACCACACATTTGCGGAGCCCCCTTGCGAACGACTCCAATGCTTTTGTCTCTACACCATCGCCAGTACTCTTGCATCCTGCCCTTCAGCGCAGAGTTCGACGATAAGTTCCCGCATATCGACGGGCGTCGGGCTGGTGAAGTGCAGCGCATGGCCACTGACAGGGTGAACGAAACCCAGCTCCGCGGCGTGTAATGCCTGGCGGTGAAAACCGAGTCTCGAAAGCAGCGGCCTGAGCCGTGAGGGTGCGCGTCCATAGACAGGATCGCCCAATAGCGCATGGCCGATTGACGCAAGGTGAACGCGCACCTGGTGGGTTCTCCCCGTTTCCAGCCGACATTCCACCAGCGCCGCACCATCGAGCGCCGCCAATGTCTTGTAATGCGTCACCGCATGCTTGCCCCGGGTGTGGCCGTCGGGACCCTCTTCGACCAGCGCCATCTTCTTGCGGTCGTGGTTCGAGCGCGCGATCGCCCCGCGCACCGTGCCTGCAGGCGGGATCGGCGCGCCGGCGGTCACGCACTTGTAGGCGCGCACGATCGAATGGTCGGCAAACTGCTTCGCCAGCCCTTCGTGTGCCACATCGGTCTTGGCGACGACCAGCAGGCCCGAGGTATCCTTGTCGATCCGATGCACGATCCCCGGCCGTGCCACCCCGCCAATGCCGGAAAGCTGACCCCGGCAATGATGCAGCAGCGCATTGACCAGCGTGCCATCGAGATTGCCCGCCGCCGGGTGAACGACCAGCCCCGCCGGCTTGTCGATTACGATCAGCGCGTCGTCCTCGTAGGTCACGCTCAGCGGTATGTCCTGCGCCACCGCATGGGCGGGCGTCGCTTCGGGCACGCTGATCGTGAAGGCCACGCCCTCGGGCGGCTTTGCCGAGGCATTGGCTGCGCGCACGCCGCCGATCGCAATGCGGCCCTCGCCCAGCAAGGCCTTCACCCGCTCGCGCGACAGCCCGCTCGCCTCGGCCAGCGCCTTGTCGAGCCGCAGCCCGCCGGGCGGGATCGTACCGGAAATGATGCTGTCGGATGCCCCCATCGCGAAGGATATGGGAAGGCCGATGACAACCGGCAAGAGTGCTCAGAAGCTGAAAGTCGTCCGCAGGATCGCGACAAGCGCATCGGGCGCGTCCCGGTCTGCGCCGGGATGCCGAATCCACTGCACGTCGGGCTGAAGCGTCAGCCACGAGAGAAGCTGGTCCGACACGGTGAGTTCGACTGCGGTCTCGTTTCCTGGCTCGACGCCTTGGGCGCGCATCAGGTCGCGGAAATGATCACCGGTCCATGCATGGTGGACACCAAGCGACAGCTGGCTATCGGGACGGCCCGGCAAGGCAGGCGCCATATGCATGCCTGCCTGGAAGCCCGCCCGGAACGGCGTGACATGCGATTCGGACATGCCAACGCGCAGGAAGGCGGTCAGCATGCGGCCCTCTCCCGACAGCAGATCGCCCTCGAGAACGCCGTACACCCCGCGCGAAGCCTCGCGCAGCGGCGTGCCATCCGGCTTCGTCTCGATCAGGTCCTCGGGGTTTCGGGTATAGGTCCATGCGCCAAGCGAGCCTCGCACGCGCCCCTCAGCCCGCCCGACTTCCGCGATCAGCAGCACGCCATCGCGGAAGCTGAAATCGATGCCGCCCTCGTCGCCCAATGTGCTGGCACGGGCGTTCACCACGCCAAGGCGCACAAACGAGCCGCTTGCCCCAAGCGGGACATGCAGGCGTGCGGCGAGCGCGCTCGACGGAAAGATCGACGGCCCGTTCGGCCCCGTCGCCGCAAGTTCCGAGCCGATCCCGAACGGCGGTGCGATCAGCAGGCCAGCCGCTTCGTTGGCATAGAACTCGCTGTTTACGTCATAAAGCCCCATGCGCAGCGAAGCACCTCTACCGAGGTCCTGCTCGACCCAGGCCTCGAACAGCCGCAACCCGGCGTCGGGAACTTCGATGTTGTCGACGCCCTGCAGCGTGCCGATCGAATCGTTGGGACGCGCGCCGCGATTGTCCAGAACGTAGACGTGCGCGCTTGCGCCCTGCCATCCGGCAATGGTGCCCAGGTCGATGTCTGCGGTCACGTCGATGTTCGTCAGCGCGCGCACGGTCCTGACGCCCCCGCCAGCAACCTGTCCCACCGCGTCAACCGTGATCTCGGCGGCGATCTCGACCGGTCGGTCCTGCGCAACGGTCATGGCGGGCAGCAAGCCCGCTGCGGCCAGCGCAGCCAATGCCGACCGCACCAGGATCACGCCGCCTTTGCCCTTGCATTCATTGGATCGTTTACCTTCGGAGCCTCCGCGCCAATCTCGAAACAGTCGAGCTGGCGCATGACATCGCCGATGGATGAGACGACAGTCCGGCTCGCATTGCTGACTTGCTCGGCTACGGTGCTGTTACTTTGGGTGATCTGCTCGATCTGGCGCGAAGTCTCGTCGATCGAGCGCAAGGCGACATTCTGCTCGCTCGCGCCGGCTTCGACCACTTCCATCACGCGGTTGATCTCGTTCATCTTGCCGGTAATCGCGCGCAGGCTCGATCCCGCATCGCGCACCAGCCTTACCCCGTCGCCGACCTCTTGCGACGAGTTGGCGATCAGCGTCTTGATCTCGCGCGCGGCATCGGCGCTGCGCTGGGCAAGCGCGCGCACTTCACTGGCAACGACCGCAAAGCCCTTGCCGGCATCGCCCGCTCGCGCGGCCTCGACACCGGCATTGAGCGCGAGGAGATTGGTCTGGAAAGCGATCCCGTCGATCACGCTGACAATGTTTCCAATCTCCTGCGAAGCCGCCTCGATGCGATCCATCGCCTCTTCGGCGTGCTGGATCACCGCCCCTCCCCGATTGATCTCGGCGCCCACGCTGTCAACCGCATTGCGCGCTGTCGATACAGCCTCGGTCGAGCCGGCGACACGCTGGGCAAGGCTGGCAATGGCAGCCGCAGTCTCCTCGAGGCTCGCCGCCTGATTGGCATTGCGGTTGGAAAGATCCCCTGCTGCGCTGCCGATGTCGCGCGCCACCGCACCCAGCTTCGCAGTCGACTCATACATGCTCGCAAGCACCGTCGCGAGTGCGCCCAGCGCATAATTGAAATCGCACCGCAGCCTTTCGAAAGGTCCGGCCAGAGGCTCGTCGATGCGATAGGCCAGATTGCCGTCCGCAAGCTTGCTGAGTCCCGTGCCGATAGAGGAAACAATGGCACCTGCCTGCCTTTCGGTCTCGGCGCGCGCTTCGGAGAGATTGTCGCGAAGCGCTGTGACCGAACGTGCGAGATTGCCGATCTCGTCGGCACGCTTGCCGGCATCGATCGTCACATCAAGCCGTCCTTCGGCCATGGAGCGTACTCTTTGGGCGATGCCAAGGATCGGATCGACCAGATAGCGGCGGCCCGCACGCGCGATCCAACCCAGCGACAGGAGCACGGCGATCATGCTGGCAAAAGCGATCCAGCGCGCTTGCAGGGCAACGGCGCTGGCGTTGTCGGACGTCTTTTGCGCATGCGCCTGCACCGCATCGGACACCTTCTCCATTTCGCCCTCGAGCTGTTCGAACAGAGCCTGGAACCGCCGGAGCTTGGCATCGTCGGGAACCGTTCCCGCCTTTGCCGCCGACGCGATTTCCCGGCCCGTGGCGACGTAGGCGCGAAAGGCGGGCTCGGCCATGTTGCGCGCCGCTGCGACTATGGGCGCATCGGGAAAGTTCGCGGTGATCGCCATGTGCTTTTCGAAATCGGCGAGTCTCTCGTCGAGATCGGCCGCAGCCTGGGCGGGATCGATCGCCGCGGTCTGGCGCGATGCGATGATGCTGACCACTTCGGCGCGGATGGCATCGTGGCCCATGTCCGCCTCCATGTGGTTGCGCAGCAGACCAGTGGCCGCGTTCACGCCGACGAGAGCCTGTTCCTGACGACTCATGCCGAAGATGCTGAGCGATGTCGATGCGACTGCACCCAGTGCCAGGATCAGGCATCCCGCCCAGACCTTGGCCATGATCGTCTGCTTTCGGAACACCCGACCCCTCCTTGTTGCGTCGCAATTCCGCTCCTGCCCATGGTGGCGACAGGCCCGTGCGGACTTCCAGACCTGCACCATCCTGCCCAAACGAGGTGAAATTCGGCCGTACAGCGGCTTAGGTAATGTCCCTTGAGTGTCCGCGCCCGTTGACCGCCACCATCGACAGGTCTTGTGGTGATGCCAGTGCCGCGCCAGACTGGTGGCGTGAATTTGGTCCTGCCTTACAGCGTTCATGCAAGGATGCTCGCCTGTGCTCGCGATGCAGCGCCGCTGGAGGCCTGCGGCCTGCTCTTGGGCAATGGCTCGCGTATCGAGGAGGCGCGGCCTGCAGACAATGTCGCAGCCGACCCTTTCCGCCATTTCGAGATCGACCCGGCAGCGCTGATCGCCGCGCACCGTGCTGCACGCGCAGGGGGGCCAGAAATTATCGGCTACTTCCACTCGCACCCCAACGGCCTTGCCCGTCCCTCCTCCACCGACGGCGCCAGCGCCGCGAAAGACGGCAAGGTCTGGGTCATCGTTGCGCCGGTCGCCGGGGGGATTATCGACGTATCGTGGGCAATTACGTGTTGGCACGATGGCCAGAACGGGTTCGAACCGCTTTCCTACACCCTCGAGGCTGGCTAAGGCTGTAGGGAATGACGAGAACGACCTCCTCTCCGTGCCGCCCCGAAGCGACCGATCATGCGCGCGGGGACACGGGAAAGGGGCTTCAAGTTTGTTTCTCTGGACAGTGTAAACTGTGTAAACCCCATTAAGCTAAAAGGCCCGTAACCTGAACATGACCGCTTCTCCCGTAGATCTTGCCAGCCTGCTCTGTTCGCGCCTGTGCCATGACATGCTCAGCCCCGTGGGGGCCCTTTCCAACGGCCTGGAACTCCTCGCCGAAGAGAAGGACCCCGAGATGCGCCAGCGCTGCTTCGAACTTCTGGAGC
The DNA here is from genome assembly GCF_057180545.1 of Novosphingobium sp. HNCC26DJ243. Lineage (NCBI taxonomy): Bacteria > Pseudomonadati > Pseudomonadota > Alphaproteobacteria > Sphingomonadales > Sphingomonadaceae > Novosphingobium > Novosphingobium sp. HNCC26DJ243. The sequence goes on from NZ_JBXUGN010000001.1 coordinate 1,433,901, forward strand.
AGAGCGCCAAGGCATCGGCCGACAAGCTCAAGTTCTTCCGCCTCGCCTTCGGCGCGGCGGGCGGCTTCGGCGATCAGGTGCCGGTGAACGAGGCGCGCGCGCTGGTCGATGCGCTGGTCGGCGCCAACGGGCGCGTCAGCGTCAACTGGATGTTCGGCGTGGATTCGCTGGCCAAGCCTGCGGTGAAGACGCTGCTCAACCTCGCACTGATAGGGCTCGATGCGCTGGTGCGCGGGGGCACGCTCGATGTCGGCGCCGAAGTGCGCGACGGATCGACCGAGATCGTCGTGCGCGCCGCCGGACAGCGCGTGGCCTTCGACCCCACGATCGGGCAGGCACTGGAGGGCACGCTGCCCGGCAGTGACCTGTCGAGCCGCACCGCGCCTGCGGCGATGGTCCAGCAACTGGCAGCCTCGGTCGGTGGCGCGGTTCAGGTCCATGTGACCGCCGAAAGCCTCGTCATGGGCGCGGTCCTGCCTTCCGCCTGAAGATGCGCCGCTGGCTCGTCCATCGCGAGGTGCCATCGCCCAACTGGAACGAGCGCAAGCTGCCGATCACGATGGTCGTGCTGCATTATACCGGCATGGAAAGCGCGCGGGCCGCGCTCGACCGGCTGTGCGATCCGGCGGCGGAAGTCTCCGCGCACTACATGATAGACGAGGACGGGACGGTCATCGCGCTGGTCGACGAGGACAAGCGGGCCTGGCATGCGGGACGCGGAAGCTGGCGCGGGATCACCGACGTCAACTCCGCCTCGATCGGGATCGAGCTGGTCAACCCCGGGCACGAATTCGGCTATCGCCCCTTCCCCGATGCGCAGATCGAGGCCTTGTTGCCCCTGCTCGCCGACATCGTGAAGCGCCACAACATTCCGCGCGCCAACGTCGTCGGCCATTCCGACATTGCCCCCGCGCGCAAGGACGATCCGGGCGAGCTGTTCCCGTGGGAACTGCTGGCGCGGCACCGGCTGTGCCTTCCCACGCCCAAGCTGTCGATGCGGCTGCTCTACGACAACGAAGGCGCGTTCTTCCTCGCGCTCGAGCGCTTCGGCTACGACATCACTGACCAGAAGGCGGCGGTGCGCGCCTTCCAGCGGCGCTGGCGGCCACAACGCATCGATGGCGAGGTTGACGGACAGATCGGAGCGTTGCTGTTCGAACTGCTGTTGGAACGCGATCTCGGTCATGCTAGGTGACCGCCCGTGCCAGGGGGCCGGGCAGCCGCGTTGTCGCAAGACACCGAGGAAAGTCCGGGCTCCACGAAACAAGGGTGGCGGGTAACGCCCGCCGGGCCCACGGCTTATCGCCAAGGGTCAAGGGAAAGTGCCACAGAGAGCAGACCGCCTCTCCTTTGAGAGGTAAGGGTGAAAGGGTGTGGTAAGAGCACACCGCGCGACCGGCAACGGAAGCGGCATGGCAAACCCCACCTGGAGCAAGATCGAATAGGGACTGCGCGTTCCCGCAAGGGAACAGGCTTGTTTCGGGCCAGCAGTCCGGGTTGATTGCTTGAGCGTTCCGGCAACGGTCCGCTTAGAGGAATGGCTGCCAGTGCCGACACGGTCCACTTGTGGGATACCGTCGGCGCTACAGAACCCGGCTTACAGGCTCCCTGGCACGTCAATTTCGTATCCCCCGCCGCGCCAAGGCGTTAGGGAAAACCAATGTCCGGTAACCACGACCATCACATTGACGACCACTCGCACGACCACTCGCATGGCCATTCCCACGGCCATTCGCATGCGCCGGCCAGTTTCGGTCGAGCCTTTGCCGTCGGGATCGCGCTGAACCTCGGGTTCGTTGCGGTCGAGGCGATCTATGGCGTGATCGCCGGGTCGATGGCGCTGATCGCAGATGCGGGGCATAATCTGTCCGACGTGCTCGGGCTGTTCATCGCCTGGATCGCCAGCGTACTCGCGGCCCGGCCGCCCTCCTCGCGCTTCACTTATGGCCTGAAGTCCAGCTCGATCCTTGCCGCGCTCGCCAATGCGGCATTCCTGCTGATGGCGCTCGGCGCAATACTGGTCGAGACGGTCCGCCGTCTGGTCGATCCGGAACCCGTTGCGGGCGGGCCGGTGATGATCGTGGCCGCGATCGGGATCGTCATCAACACGGCGACCGCGCTGATGTTCATGCGCGGGCGCAATCACGACATCAATATTCGCGGCGCCTATCTGCACATGGCTGCCGATGCGGCGGTATCGGCGGGCGTGGTCGTTGCCGGGCTGCTGATCACGCTGACCGGCGCGCAGTGGATCGATCCCGTCACCAGCCTCGTGATCGTGGGCATCATCGCGGTGGGGACCTGGGGCCTGCTCAAGGATTCGCTCAAGATGAGCCTGCACGCGGTCCCGCCGGGGATCAATGAGCAGAAGGTCCGGCATTACCTGACCAGTCTCAACGGCGTCGAGGCGGTCCACGACCTGCACATCTGGCCGATGAGCACGATCGAAACCGCGCTCACCGCGCATCTGGTCATGCCGGGCGGCTTTCCGGGCGATGCCTTCCTCCACGCACTGGCGCACGAACTTGAACACGACTTCGGCATTGGCCATGCGACCGTGCAGGTCGAGACCATCGACAGCCACGAGTGCGCGCTAATGAGCGATCAGACCGTCTGACCGTCACAATGGGCCACACCTGATCCTGAGGGCATAAGTCCCAAAGGACATGGTGCGCAGGGTCCGACTTTGAGCCAGATCTTCCTGCGGAGAGGTTCCAACCGGGTCAGATTTACCCCTCCGCCCCGGTTCTCCTTGTGACATTCCGGTCAACTCGTTCCCTTCGGCCGGAGTCCTCTTCCTTTAGCGCGCTGTCCTTTGGGCAGCGCGCTTTTTTTGTGGTGCTTCAAAGGTATGCACCAAGGGTCAGGTCGTTTAGGCGGACGGACATCCCACCTTGGGGGTGGACGGGCAGACCGGCAGCCCCGTTTGACGCGCCGGCCAGACTCATGTTTCCAGCAAGGAGTAACCGATGACCGCCAAGTTCCTGATCGCCGCGCTCGTGGCCACCGCCGCCACCACCGCCCCCGTCTTTGTCGCGCCCGCATGGGCCAACCATCACGAGGAAACCAAGATGGTCGGCGGAGCAGCGATGTATCCGACCAAGACCATCGTCGAGAACGCCGTGAATTCGGCAGACCACACCACTCTTGTCGCCGCCGTAAAGGCCGCCGGCCTTGTCGACACCCTGAACAGCGCAGGCCCCTTCACTGTCTTCGCGCCGACCAACGCCGCCTTTGCCAAGCTTCCCGCCGGCACGGTCGAGACGCTGCTGAAGCCCGAAAACAAGGCAACGCTCGCCAAGGTGCTCACCTACCACGTGGTCGCCGGCAAGGTTTCGGCGGCCGACCTGGTCGCCAGGATCAAGGCCGACGGCGGTTCGACCAAGCTCACCACCGTTGCGGGCGGAACGCTGACTGCCTCGCTGATGGGCAGCACGGTTATGCTGACCGACGAAAAGGGCGGCATGGCGCATGTGACGCAGGCCGACGTGTTCCAGAAGAACGGCGTGATCCACGTAACCGACGCGGTTTCGCTGCCGAACTGAAGCCGGATCCCCAGCCCCTTCCGCTTGCGGGACGGGACCGGGCGCACAAAAATGGGCGGGGCCTTTCGGCTCCGCCCTTTTTCTTGTTCTTGATCAGCAACCGCTCAGGCGGCCTGCTCTTCCTTGCCCTTGAGCACGCGGACCGGCTCCTTGCGGCCCTCGACGACGTCCTTGTCTACGACGATCTCGGCAATGTCGGTCTCGGTCGGCACGTCGAACATGGTGTCGAGCAGCAGGCCTTCGACGATCGAGCGAAGCCCGCGCGCGCCGGTCTTGCGTTCGATGGCCTTCTTGGCAATCGCCTCGAGGGCATCGTCAGTGAAGGTCAGCGCCACGTCTTCGAGTTCGAACAGCTTGGCGTACTGCTTGATCAGCGCGTTCTTCGGCTCCTTGAGTATCTTGACCAGCGCCTCGATATCGAGGTCGTTCAGGGTCGCGATCACCGGCAGGCGGCCGACGAATTCGGGGATCAGGCCGAACTTGAGTAGATCCTCGGGCTCTGCCTTCTGGAGCAGTTCGCCGACCTTGCGCTTATCCGGGTCGGCAACGTGTGCGCCAAAGCCGATCGAGCGCTTCTGCAGACGGTCGGCAATGATCTTTTCGAGGCCCGCAAACGCGCCGCCACAGATAAACAGGATGTTCGTGGTGTCGACCTGCAGGAATTCCTGCTGCGGATGCTTGCGGCCCCCCTGCGGCGGAACGGAGGCAGTGGTGCCTTCCATCAGCTTGAGCAGCGCCTGCTGCACGCCTTCGCCCGAAACGTCGCGCGTGATCGAGGGGTTTTCAGCCTTGCGGCTGATCTTGTCGATCTCGTCGATGTAGACGATGCCATGCTGCGCCTTCTCGACGTTGTAGTCGGAAGCCTGGAGCAGCTTGAGGATGATGTTCTCGACGTCTTCACCGACATAGCCCGCTTCGGTGAGCGTGGTGGCATCGGCCATGGTGAAGGGCACGTCGAAGGTCTTGGCCAGCGTCTGCGCGAGCAGCGTCTTGCCCGAGCCGGTCGGGCCGACGAGCAGGATGTTCGACTTCGAAAGTTCGACCTCGCCGCCCTTGCCGCTGTGCTTGAGTCGCTTGTAGTGATTGTGCACGGCCACCGAGAGCACGCGCTTGGCGCGGTCCTGGCCGATCACGTAATCGTTCAAGGTCTCGAAGATGTCACGCGGGGTGGGTACGCCGCCGTCCTTCTTCCCGGCGATACCGGCCTTGGTCTCTTCGCGGATGATGTCGTTACACAGTTCGACGCATTCATCGCAGATGAACACGGTCGGTCCCGCGATGAGCTTGCGCACTTCATGCTGCGACTTCCCGCAGAAGCTGCAGTAGAGGGTGCTCTTGGTATCCGATCCGGAAAGCTTGGTCATTCGTCCATCCCAGGCGCCCCTCCACGAGGGGCCGGTCCGTCTATCCTACTACCGCAAGGGCATTAATCAACCGGACTCGAAAACAGGTAACAAGGCCTTACCCCCGCGCGCCTTTCGCCAGGCTTAAAGCGCACGAGGGTAGAGCGGAAAAATATCAGGCCGGTGCGCCGCCGGTGCCCTCGCCTTCGCCGACCGAGTCGGTGGCGGGGCGCGATTCGAACACCTTGTCGACAAGGCCGAACTTCATCGCTTCCTCGGCTTCGAGGAACGTGTCGCGGTCCATCGCCTTCTCGATTTCGTCGAGCGAACGGCCGGTGAACTTGACGTAGAGGTCGTTCATGCGCTTGCGGATGCGCAGGATCTCGCGGGCCTGGATCTCGATGTCCGAGGCCATGCCGCGCGCACCGCCCGAGGGCTGGTGCACCATGATGCGCGCGTTGGGCAGCGCGATGCGCATGCCGGGTTCACCGGCGGCAAGCAGGAAAGAGCCCATCGAGGCGGCCTGGCCGATGCACACGGTCGACACGCGCGGGCGGATGTACTGCATGGTGTCGTAGATCGCGAGACCCGCCGTCACCACGCCGCCGGGCGAATTGATATACATCGAAATGTCCTTCGAGGGGTTTTCCGACTCGAGGAACAGAAGCTGCGCGATGATCACCGAGGCCATGTGGTCCTCGACTTCGCCGGTGACGAAGATGATGCGTTCGCGCAGGAGGCGCGAGTAGATGTCGAAGCTGCGCTCGCCACGGCTCGATTGCTCGACCACAACCGGGATCAAAGCACCGGTCACGGGATCGTGGGTAAACTTGCCCTGGGCTCCATAAACACTGGCGCCGGAAGCGCCGAACAGGTCGAGCATGAGAATCCTCATCTGGTTAGGCCTGCTATGTCGCGTGCCACGGCAAGATGTTCAAGGGCGTTAACCGCAAATCCGCGTAAACCCGTGGATCACTGCACTTTGGCCCTGTACAAAGGTGTTGCGATGCATTGCGCGGCCTTGCACTCCAAGTCTCGGGATCGCACGATCGTCAAGTCACGCATCGGGAGTCAGGCGCATGAAATGCAAGGCGATGGTTCTGGCTTTGATGTCAAGCGTCACGCCCCTGCCCGCGCAAGCGCAAACGCCCCTACCCGCGCAGGCGCAATCGGTGGCCGACTACCTCGCGCGGATTGCCGCCATCGACGATGCCGGACCGATGCTCAACGCGGTGCTGGCGATCAATCCGGATGCCGCGCGCGATGAAGCGGCTGCGCGCAAGCTGGCGGGGCCGCTGACGGGCAAGGCGGTGCTGATCAAGGACAACATCGAGATGGCAGGGCCGCTGGCGACGACGGCCGGCAGCCTTGCGCTGAAGGACAACGTGACCGGGCGCGACGCTCCGCTGGTGGCGCGGTTGCGCAAGGCCGGCGCAGTGATCCTGGGCAAGACCAACCTTTCCGAGTGGGCCAACATCCGCTCGTCATCGTCGTCGAGCGGGTGGAGCGCGGTGGGCGGGCAGACCAGGAATCCGCACGCGCTGGACCGGACCGCCTGTGGATCGTCTTCGGGCAGCGGTTCTGCCATTGCGGCGGGGCTTGCCTGGGCAGCGATCGGGACCGAGACCGACGGATCGATCACCTGCCCCGCCTCGGTCAACGGCATCGTCGGATTCAAGCCCACCGTGGGAATGGTCAGCCGCACCCATGTCGTGCCGATCAGCCACAGCCAGGACACGGCGGGGCCGATGACGACCAGCGTGGCCGATGCCGCGCTGCTGATGAATGCACTGGCGGGCAGCGATCCGGCGGACAAGGCAACCGCCGAAGCCGACAGGCGCAAGGTGGATTTCACCGCAGGGCTCGCCAAGGCATCGCTCAAGGGCGTGCGTCTGGGCGTGTTGCGCAAGCAGGCGGGATCGCATCCGGGCGTGCTGGCAGTGTTCGACAAGGCGCTGGCCGATCTCAAGGCCGCAGGTGCCGAACTGGTCGAGATCGACTTTACGCCGCCTGAAGAAATGGGTCGCGACGAGTTTACCGTGCTGCTCTACGAATTGCGCGAAGACATGGGGGCATATCTCGCCTCGCTGCCGGGGACGGGCAAGGCGAAGACGCTGGCGGACCTGATCGCGTTCAACAAGGCACATCCGGAAGAACTGCGCTGGTTCGGACAGGACGTGTTCGAACAGGCCGAAGCGACGACAGACAAGGCGGCTTACGAGAACGCGCGTGCCAATTCGCTGAAGCTGGCGGGCGCAGAGGGCATCGACAAGCTCATGGCCGACAACAAGGTCAGCTTCCTCGTCGCCCCGACCGAGGGACCGGCCTGGCCGATCGACCTGGTGCTGGGCGATCACTTCGTTGGCGTAGGCGCGGGCAACCTGGCCGCGATTGCAGGTTATCCCCACCTGACCGTGCCGATGGGCGCAGTCGAGGGACTGCCGATCGGCCTGTCCATCATGGGGCCCAAGTGGGATGACGCCCGCGTGCTGGGCGCGGGCGCCGCCTACGAACGGGCGCGCACGGTTGCCGTGCCGGTGCCCTCATTCAAGCGCTGGGGCGAATAGGGCGGCGGTTCAATCCGCCTTTGCGACCTCCCGAAGGGCTTCAAGCGCTTCGAACTGGGACTGCAGCGCGCGGTGGCGGGCATTGGCCCGTGCCACGCGGGCGCGTTCGCCAGACTTGCCGGGGCGACGCAGGCGCGCGAGCAATCGGCCTGCCTCGCCCAGCCAATGCGCGATCACTTCACGCAGGGTGCTGCCACGTTGCACGCTCATCGCGCGCGAGCGGGGAATGGTGGTTGCCCCGGCTCCAACGGGATCCATGACCGGGGGCACGGCCGGAGCAGGCTGCGTGGCGGCAACCGGTTCGGGCTTCAGCGCCAGTGCGCGGCCAAGCAGATCGTCAGCGAGCATGACAGGGGTCAACTCCGGAACGGCAAGCGCCGTCAATGCGATGGCGGGCTTGGGTGAAGGCGACTTGCGCGACCGCACGGCAGGGCGTTTCGCCTGCTTGGGCGCGCGTGGCGTGCGGGCCGGGGATTTTCGGGTAGCAACGGTTTTGCGCTTGGCCGGCTTGCGGCGCGTCGACGCCTTGGGGGCGAGTCTGGTCTGTGCTCCGGAGGCAGCGACTTCCGGCCATGGCATCGAGGAAATGATCGCCCCGCGCGGCGCTGGCACGATCAGACCGGCAGGGAATGCGGGCGGGTTGCCGTTGCGGAGGAGGAACGCGGGCTCCTTGCCAACGTGCCCGACACCTGGCGGCGCGGCCTTGCCTTTCTGACGCGGTTTGGATGCAACGCGATTGCGGACCGTGTGCACTGGCAGTCCTCCAAAAGAGAGGGTTCTTGCCATTGGATTCTGACACAGCGCGACTCGGGCGCAATGACCAGATCGGTCAGAATTGGAGCTATCGGCCTATTTCTTAATAACTTACGAATTGATACGCGGTAGAACTACGTAGATTTTGCCCCAAAACGGCAACGGCCCGGTATGCCGAAGCACACCGGGCCGTCCGATATCCCGCCCCGTCGGGCAGGATCAATCCGGAATGGATCAGCCTTCGGCCTTCTTCTTGGCCGGGGCCTTCTTCTTGGGAGCAGGCGCTTCCTCAGCGGCAGCTTCGGCAACCGGCGCTTCCTCGGCAGCAGCCTTCTTCTTCGGAGCAGCCTTCTTGGGCTTCTCCTCAGCAGCAGCTTCTGCGGCAGGAGCCTCTTCGGCAGCGGCCTTCTTCTTGGGAGCGGCCTTCTTGGCCGGCTTGGCCTCGGCGACAGGAGCGCCTTCCTCGGCCTCGATCGCGGCCTGGAGTTCGTCCTTGGTCACTTCACGCTCGGTGACTTCGGCCTTGTCGAACAGGAAGTCGACGACCTTGTCTTCATAGAGCGGCGCACGCAGCTGGGCAGCGGCCAGAGGCTCGGAACGGACGTAATCGACGAAGCGCTGGCGATCCTGTTCACGGTACTGCTGCGCCGCCTGGCGGATCAGCATTTCCATTTCCTGGTTCGAAACCTGCACGCCGTTCGCCTGGCCGATTTCCGACAGGAGCAGACCGAGGCGCACGCGACGCTCGGCGATCTTGCGATAATCGTCCTTCTCGGCTTCGATTTCCTTCAGCGCATCCTCGGGATTTTCTTCACCCTGGGCTTCCTGCTGGAGCTGGGTCCAGATCTGCTCGAATTCGGCTTCGACCATCGAAGGCGGCACGGCGAAATCGTGGCCGGCGGCCAGCTGATCGAGCAGGGCGCGCTTCATCTGGGTACGGGTCAGGCCGGCAGTTTCCTGCTCGAGCTGGCCGCGCAGCAGGGTGCGGAGCTGCTCGAGGCTTTCGAGGCCGAGCATCTTGGCGAAATCATCATTGGCTTCGAATTCGCCTGCGACCTTCACCGCCTTGACCGTGATGTCGAAGGTGGCTTCCTTGCCCTTGAGGTTCTCGGCCGGATAATCCTCGGGGAAGGTGACCGTGATGACCTTTTCGTCACCGGCCTTCACGCCGACGAGCTGTTCCTCGAAGCCGGGGATGAAGCGGCCGGCGCCGAGTTCCAGCGGGGTGTCTTCAGCCGCGCCACCTTCGAAGGCGACGCCATCGACCTTGCCGAGGAAGTCGATGATGATCTGGTCACCATCCTTGGCCTTTGCGCCCTTCTTGGCGTCGGTGAACGACTTCTGGCCAGCGCCGATGCGGGCGACGGCTTCGTCGACCTGCTCGTCGGTGACCGGAACGGTCAGCTTTTCTAGCTTGAGGCCTTCGAGCGAGGGGGTTTCGATCGTGGGCAGGACTTCCAGCTCGACGGTGAGTTCGGCGTCCTTGCCCTCGTCATAGCCTTCGCCCATCGAGACGGCAGGCTGCATCGCGGGGCGCAGCCTGTGGTCGGCGACGAGCTTGTCCATCGCTTCGCGGATCGAGGTCTGCAGCGCTTCCTGATGGATGGCCGGGCCGTGCATCTTGCGCACGAGGTTGGCGGGCACCTTGCCGGGGCGGAAGCCGGGCATCTTGATCTGCGGTGCGATCTTCTTGACCTCACCTTCAACCCGGGCGGCAATGTCCGCTGCAGGGATGGTGACGGTGTAGGCGCGCTTCAGGCCCTCGTTGCTGGTTTCGACGATCTGCATCCTGATCCAACTTTCAGTTAAGTCACTCGCGCCATGCTGGACGCGGCAAAAGCTGTTCGGACGCCGGCGCGCGGACTGGTGCGGGCGAAGGGACTCGAACCCCCACATCTTGCGATGGCAGGACCTAAACCTGCTGCGTCTACCAGTTCCGCCACGCCCGCATCCGGCGAAAAGCGAGCGGTGCCCCTATCGCAGTGTCCGGAAAAGGGCAAGCGCCTTGGATTTGGGGTTGGGATTGGCCTCTTCAACTCTTCGTCATTGCGAGGAGGCGAAGCCGAGGAAGCAATCCATAGCCAGCGCACACCGCCACTGGATTGCTTCGCTGCGCTCGCAATGACGAAAGTGTTGTAACCGTGCGCTTGTCGCCGGAACCTGCTATCCTCGCGGCGAGTTGGGGATGAAACAGCGCTTTCAAGGAGCCGCACGATGGCCACTACCCCCGATTCCCCGCAACCCGACCGAATCGAACCCCAATCGCCGCCGGAAAGCCCGCCGGTGACGCAGCCCGATGAAGTGCCGCCCGCAATCCAGCCAGACGAGACGCCGGTGGTGGAACCCGATCAGGTGGAGCCGGTGAGCCCGCCCGAAGTGGTGCCAACAGCGCCCGACTGATTGATTCGCAAAACAGGCAGGGTGGGCGCCGGATTATCCGATCAGCTTTGCCAGAACCTGCCAGAACCCGATGGTATGTGCCTCGGGCCTTTGCGCTGTCGCCCGATCATCGCTTGCACATTCAAGGCAGTAGGCGCGCATGCCGCCGCCCCTGACGAGAAGGGCAACGTCGGATTCGATGCGCGCGATCAGACCTTGCTGGCGAGCGGAAAGTGCGCCTGCGAGGTCCTGCGCGCGCGCCTCGGTCCCTTTCTCGCTTTCCATCTGCTTGAGGAACTGGACGAAGGGGCTCGGCTCGGTCTGTACGAATTCGGCATGCCATTCGGTCGCACCGGCCTTTTTCGCAGTCCAGGCAACGGCAGCATCGAGATTGCCGAATTCATCGACGAGGCCAAGCTGCCGGGCGGTGCCGCCATCCCAGATGCGGCCCTGCCCGATCTTGTCGATTTCCGCAGGCGTCTTGCCGCGCGACTTGGCGACATAGCCGATGAAGCGGCCGTAGGTCTGTTCGACCTGCCCTTGCAGCAGCGCGCTGACCTGGGGGTTGAGTCCGCCGAGCAGATCGGGCTGGCCCGACAGCGGCGTGGTGCGGACCTGTTCGGTCGTCACGCCATATTCGGGCAGAGTCGCCTCGAAGCTGGGCATGACCGCAAAGACACCGATCGAGCCGGTGATCGTGCTGGGTTCGGCAAAGATGCGCTGGGCGGGAGTGGACACCCAGTATCCGCCGCTGGCCGCAACGCTGCCCATCGAAACGGCAACGGGCAAACCCTTGGCCCGGACACGTTCGACCGCAGCGCGGATGCGTTCGGAGGCCATCACCGATCCGCCGGGCGAATCGACCCGAAGAACCATACCGGCGTAGTCGTCGCTCTGCGTGACGCTGTCGATCAAGTCGGCGATACGGTCACCGCCGGCGGTGCCCGGCCCGGCATCGCCATCGACGATTTCGCCCGCGACGGTCACGACCGCGATGGCCTTGCCCGCCGAGGGCAGCGACTTGTCGGCAAGGTAGGTGTCGAGGTCAGTTGCCTTGAAGGCACCGAGCGGGCCTGATTCATCGGCGCCGACGATCTCGGCAACGCGCTTTCCGAAAGCGATGCGATCGCCGATGCGATCGACCAGGCCCGACTTGACCGCGGCTTGCGCGGCGTCGCCACCTGCATCGGCGACCCACTTGGCCGGATCGGTGAGCGCAGGCTTGATGTCGACCTTGGGCCGTGCGCGCTTCACATCGTCCTGCCAGTTCTGCCAGACCGCACCGAGCACGGCATTGAGCGCATCGCGCGCCTCGGGCGAGGATTCGCTGCGGATGTAGGGCTCGACCGCGCTTTTATAGGTGCCGACCTTGAAGACGTGGGCGTTGACCTTGAGCTTATCGAGCAGACCCTTGTAGAACAGCATCGTGCCGCCGGGTCCGGTTATTGCCGCACCGCCAAGGGGATCGACCCATGCTTCGCTTGCATGGGCGGCAAGCTGGATCGCGTCATCGTTGTAGATCAGCGCGCGCACGAGCACCGGCTTTTTGGCCGCGCGCACCTTGTCCAGAGCAGCGCCGACGCTGGCGACCTGCACGCCCGAGCCGCCTGCGAACTGTTCGAGATCGAGCACGACGGCCTTGATCCGCGTATCGGTTGCAGCGGCTTCGATCGCGCGGACGAGATCGCGTTCGACATATTCGGGCTGGGGCGAATCGCCCGACATGAGCAGGCTGGCAGGCGAAACATCGCTCGCCTCCTCGACGATGCCGCCATCGAGCTTCAGGTACAGCGCACCGTCGCGGACCATGCCCGGGCTGGGGCGCGAGGACAGCGCGGCATAGAGAGCTGCGAAGAACAGCAGCAGCAGCAGCAGGACAAGGCCATCCTTGATGGCGACGAGGATCTTCCAGACCGAACGGGCAAAGCTCATGGTCGCGGACTCTATTGTGGACGAGCGGTCTTTGCCAGCGGGAAACCGCTTGAGCCTGTCCCGCCTGCACACTAGGGGACTGGTTTCAATGCAAAGCCCGAACCCTTCGCAGGCAGGCCGCTACCCAGCGGGCGGTCTTGCCTACCCGCACCGTGACCTGACCGGCATCGGCCAGCTTGCCCGGCATGAGATCCTCTATCTGCTCGACGAGGCCGAGCAATGGGTGGAACTGAACCGGCAGAGCCAGAAGAAGACCGATCTTCTCAGTGGCCTGACGATCATCAACGCTTTCTTCGAAAACTCCACGCGCACGCTGCTTTCGTTCGAGATCGCGGGCAAGCGGCTGGGGGCAGACGTGGTCAACATGCATGCCGCGACCAGTAGCGTGAAGAAGGGCGAGACGCTGATCGACACTGCGATGACGCTGAACGCCATGCGCGCCGATGCCATAGTGATCCGCCATGCGAGTTCTGGCGCGGTGCGGCTGATCGCGGAGAAGGTCGATTGCCCGGTGCTCAATGCTGGTGACGGGCAGCACGAGCATCCGACGCAGGCGCTATTGGATGCACTGACCATGCGGCACGCACTGGGATTACCGGTGGGCTCGGACCTGAACGGGCTGAAAGTGACGATCTGCGGAGACATCCTGCATAGCCGCGTGGCGCGATCGAACATCCTCGCCCTGACCGCGCTGGGCGCCGAAGTGCGCGTATGCGCACCGCCCGCGCTGATGCCCGATGCAGTCGAGGCGATGGGCGTGACGCCGTTCCATGATTTCGATGCGGCGCTCAAAGGTGCCAACGTTGTGATGATGCTGCGGCTGCAGCAGGAGCGCATGTCGGGGCAGTTCATTCCCTCTCCGCGCGAATACCGGCATCTTTACGGGCTTACCCCCGAACGCTTGGGCCGCGCTGAGCCAGATGCTTTCGTGATGCATCCGGGACCGATGAACCGGGGGATCGAGATCGATTCGACCGTGGCCGACCATCCCACGCGCAGCCTGATCACACGGCAGGTGGAGATGGGCGTGGCGATCCGCATGGCCTGTCTCGAAGTGCTGACACGCCGGGCACGCCATGTTCCGGGCTGGGAAGCAGCAGGAGCGGCAGCATGATCGCGCGGCCCTTGACGATCACCGGCGGACGGCTGGTTCTGGAAGCAGGCGAGCCGCAAGCGGGATCGATCCGCTGCGAAGGCGGGCGCATCGTGGCGCTGGGCGAAGTTGCGCCGACCGAGGGTGACGAGGTTTTCGACGCAAAGGGCGCGCTGGTCGCGCCGGGCCTCGTCGACCTTGGCGTCTTCTCGATCGACAAGCCGGCGTTTCATTTCGGCGGGATCACGCGCGCAGGCCTGATGCCCGACCAGGGCCCGCCGCTCGACCATCCGGCGCGCGTCCGATTCGCGGCGCAGTCGGGCAAGCCAGACTTGTGGGTTCACCCGCTCGCCGCCGCCACGCGCGGGCTCGAGGGTGTAGAACTCGCCGAACTGGCGCTGATGCGCGATGCGGGCGCAAAGGCCGTGGCTACAGGACGCGGCTGGGTCGCAGATTCAGGCGTGATGCTCCGGCTGATGCGCTATTGCGCGATGCTCGGGCTGGTGGTGGTGACTCACGCCGAAGACGCCGCAATCACGGGTAGTGCAGTGGCTACCGCAGGCGAAGTGGCAACGCGGCTTGGCCTGCCCGCCGCGCCTGCTGAAGCCGAGGCGCTGGCCGTGGCGCGTGACATCGCGCTTGCGGAGCTATCGGGCGCGCATGTCCATTTTCGCCAGGTAACGACGTCCCGCGCGCTCGATCTGGTGCGCAGCGCAAAGGCCCGGGGCGTGCGGGTGACGGCGGGCGTAACTCCGGCGCACTTCATTCTGTCCGACCTTGAACTCGTGGGTTTCCGCACATTCTGCCGCCTTTCGCCGCCGCTGCGCAGCGACGACGACCGCAAGGCGGTGATCGCCGCGATTGCGGACGGAACGATCGACGTGATCGCCTCGGGCCATGATCCGCGAGGGCCCGAGGACAAGCGCCTGCCTTTTGCAGACGCCGAACCCGGCATGGCCGGTGCCGAAACGCTGCTGCCCCTGACGCTCACGCTGGTCCGCGACGGCGTCATTCCGGTTGCACGGGCGTTCGACCTGCTCAGCGCAAACCCTGCACGCTTGCTCGGCGTGAATGCCGGCGCGCTGGCGACGGGCGCGGAAGCGGATCTTGCCATCATCGATCCTGCGCGTCCGTGGGTGGTTGATTCGGACAAGATGGCAGCCGCAGCAGGCAATACCCCGTTCGATCGCCGTCCGGTCGAAGGCCGCGTTACCGCGCTGTTCAAGGGCGGCGTCAGGATCGACTGAAAAAGCTGGGGCGCAGGAGACGTCTTGCCCCCCGCGCCCCTCCGCCCCCAAACGATGGTTATAGTGCCTTAGCGGCGTGCCATGCGGGTTTCGACCGCACGCTGGCCGGGTGCGACGTCGGCTGAGCCGCGCATGACGAGGCAGACCCCGCCGCGTGCCTTGACCGATCCGCACAGCGAGCTGGCGGCTGCATAGCCGGCAAAACCTGCCGCCTGGACGCGCCAGAATTGGCGACCATTGACCGTGACTTGCGTGGTGACGTTGCGATAATTGACCAGCGCCGGGTTGCGCGAGGAGAAGTGGCGCCATGCACGGCGGGCGCCCTCGGCACTGCCAAACGAGCCAAGCTGGACCAGATGAGTGCCCTTCCCGACCAAGGCAGCAGTCGGCTTGCGAACGGGCGCGATCCCGCGCGGCTGCTCGACCACGCGCGGCGCGACCGTTGCACGGGGCATCGAGACCGGCGCGATCTGCGCAACCGGCTGGGCTGTCGTCGAAGGCGGAAGATCGATCATCGCCAGCTGTTCGGGCTTGCTCTGCGACGATGCGTCTGCAAGCGCGGGCTGCGGCGTCGAAATGTCGGTTGCCGGCAGTTCCTGAACGGCAGCCTCTGCGAGCGGCTCGGCACGCGTTGCTGCTTCGGCAGCGAGCTGCTGCGTGGCCGGGAAATTGGCCAGGGCGAGCGCCGAAGGCTGGCCGACATCGCCGCGAAGGGGCACGGCCAGCAGGCTGGCAACGCGTTCGCGGGTCAGTTCGGACTGGCCCATCATTGCCCACTGCTCCATGCGCTCGCCAAGCTGGTCGGCAGGAAGATCCTGCGCGGCCATCATGCGCGCTTCGCGCCAGTGTCCGCCAAGGGCATAAGCCAACGCCAGATTCTGGCGCATCTTGACCGAGTTGTCGCCGCCACGCAGCGCATCGGAGAGAACCGCAATGCCCTGCGCGGTCTGTCCGGCCAGAGCGAGCGCGAGACCGTAGTCCGACGCTTCGAGCGTATCACGATAGGAATTGAGCGTATCGACCGCTTCGGCATGACGCCCGAGCGCGATGTCGGCGAGCGCGAGGCTTAGCGCGGTGTGGCTGCTGTCCTCGCCCAGTTCCATCGACTCGTCATAAGCCTGACGCGCCGATTCGAAGCGGCCGGCCTTGAGGTAAGCGTTGCCGAGAAGGACACGGTAGGACGCATTGCGCGGATCTGCCAGCACCGCCTTTTCGGCGCTTTCCACTGCCGCCTTGGCGCTGCCCTTTGCGAGCGCGGTCTGCGCCGAAGCCGCAAGCTTTTCGGGGTGCGCGCCCCCGGCGGAACAACCGGTCAGCACGCCGGCCGCGAGCGCCGTCGAGATGACGAGGCGAGCGGCGCGGGAGGGGACGAGAGCGTCGAGAAGGCTGGTCATGGTCCGGATAGTCCTTCGGTCAATCAGTTGCGCGTCGCGCGCCGGGCGAGGTCTTCGATCCCGGGTTGATCGGCGAGAAAACGGTCGAGCGCCTCGAGTACGAGGGCCTGTGCGCTGCGCGATTCGAGCGTGCAGGCAAGGCGCAGGCGGAGGTGGCGATACTGATCGAGCCGCAAGGTAAAGGCCGCCTTGCGACCTTCCTGCAAGGCCGAGCGGACCTCCTTGCCACCCTTGGTACGGCGGCGAGCAGGCGCGACCGAAGCGGACGCAGGCGCAGCAAATTCGGGACTTGCCGCCACGGCAGCGGCAAGAGCCTCGATCTGTTGCACGACGACCGGCGTCTCGGCTTCGACCGGCGCGTCCTCGCCCATGTCGTTCCAGCCAAGATCGTCCTGGGTCACGGCAGGCGCGGCTTCGCCCATGCTGATGAGCACGCGGCGCTGTTCATCGGCACTCAGCGCGAGCTGCGGTCGCATCGCGGGACGGGCCGCGCCCTTGCGGGCGAGCAGTCCCGATGAAAGCGAGGCCAAGGGTTTGGCGGCGCTCATTGGCCCCTCCCCGCTCACGAACCGGCGACGCGGCGGCCGAAGCCGCCCATCGGGCGCTGGGCGCCGCCCGCCATCGGCATGGCGGCGGGCTGCTGCGGCACCGAGAACACTGTGCGGCGGAAATTCTTCTCGAGACGCTCGGAGATGTAGGTCCACAATGCCGTCACTTCGGCGGCGGACTTGCCGCCCGGATCGCACTCCATGACCGTGCGGCCATCGATCATCGACGCTGCAAAATCGGTACGCTGGTGCAGGGTGACCGGAGCAACGGTGCCGTGCTGCGAGAGGGCGACAGCGGCTTCGGAGGTGATTCGCGCCTTCGGGGTGGCGGCATTGACGACAAAGATCAGCGGCTTGCCTGCGCGATCACACAGGTCGACGGTGGCGCCGACGGCGCGCAGGTCATGCGGGCTGGGACGGGTCGGCACGACGATCAGCTCGGCAACCGAAATCACCGACTGGATCGCCATGGTGATCGCAGGCGGCGTGTCGATCACGGCAAGCTTGAAGCCCTGCTGGCGCAGAATCGCAAGATCGCTGGCGAGCCGCGCCACGGTGGTCTGGGCAAAGGCAGGGAATTCGGCTTCGCGTTCGTTCCACCAGTCCGACAGCGAACCTTGCGGGTCGATGTCGATCAGCACGACCGGGCCTGCGCCCGCCCGCTGGGCCTGGACGGCGAGATGGCCGGACAAGGTCGTCTTGCCCGAACCACCCTTTTGCGATGCCAATGCCAGTACGCGCAAAACCAATTCCCCCGAAAATCGCAAACTCCGGCCTATGGATTCGCAGATCGGGTTGAAATTTTGGTTAAGATGAGCGCGACGGCTGCATCAGGATCGGGCTCAGCGATGAAAATGTGCACTGCGCAGCCTCGGGAATGTGCGCTAAGACTTCGCTAACGCCTCGTTGACTATATGCTGCGGCGGTAAAGACCGGCGTCATGACCGGTTGAGACAGGCCCCCTGGGGCAAGCAGGGTTGCAGGATCAACCACGGCCTCAGAATTGCGGGCCAGACCAACAGGGACGGACGTTCTTACCATGGCAAACTACAGGAAGGCTGCGACAGTTCCTCTGGGCCTCGCGCTTGCGCTTGCCGCGAGCCCGGCGCTTGCCGATGTCAAGGCAGGGGTCGATGCATGGTCGCGCGGAGAACATGCCGTGGCCGTCAAGGAATGGCTGGGGCCTGCCGCAAAGGGCGATCCCGATGCGCAGTTCAACATGGGTCAGGCCTTCAAGCTGGGCAAGGGTGTGCCGCAGGACACGGCGCGGGCCGAAGCGTGGTTCCGCAAGGCTGCCGAACAGGGCCACATAAAGGCGGCGGACACGCTGGGCCTGCTGCTGTTCCAGGATGGCCGCAAGACCGACGCCCTGCCCTTCCTCCAGGCCTCGGCGGAGCGCGGTGAGCCGCGCGCGCAATACATTCTGGGCATCGCCCACTTCAACGGCGACATTGTCGGCAAGGACTGGGTCCGCGCCTATGCGCTGATGAGCCGCGCATCTTCGGCGGGTCTCGAACAGGCCACGCGGAGCCTGTCGACGATGGACGGTATCGTTCCGCTGGAGCAGCGCCAGCTCGCGATGTCGTTGAGCGCGGAACTCGAACAGAAGGCGCAAGAGAATCGCTCGCGCCAGTTTGCGGCCTCCGATCTGGGCGTGAGCCCTGCACCGACCGCGCCTTTGCGAAGCTTTCCTGCCGGCACCGCGCTCGAACGCGCCGACTTGCCGCCTTCGACGCCTGCTCAGGGTGGGCCGGTGACCGCCGGGGCCGACTTTGCCAATCCCGTGCCGATGCCTAGCCCGAAGCGGATCGCGGTTGCGCCTGCGCTCGCGACCAAACCTGCTGCAGTCGCGGCGAAGCCGGTGGCCATTTTGGCCAAGCCCGCCACGCCCAAATCCACTGCGCCCAAACCCGCATCCGCTCCCGCACCGGCCGCCAAGGGCAACTGGCGCCTGCAGCTTGGCGCATTCGGCGTGAAAGCCAATGCCGACGGTCTCTGGACCAAGGTGAGGGGGCGACCCGAACTGGCGGGCCACGGACGCATCGATCTGGCCTCGGGCAGCGTCACGCGCCTGCTGGCCGGTGGCTTCGGCAGCCAGACAGAGGCAGACAAGGCCTGTGCCGCTCTCAAGTCTGGCGGCTTCACCTGCCTGGTGGTAAAGCCCTGATGGCTTGGACATTGACCTTCCCCGCAGCCGCATAGAGGCCATCGATTTCCTGCGCGGCGTGGCCGTGCTGGGGATTCTGGCAATCAACGTGACAGGGTTCTGGGGACCGTCGCTGGCGACGTTCTCGCCTGCGATCCCGCGCGCGGAAACCGGCGGCGCGGCGTGGTTCGGCGTGGCCTTCGTGCTTTTCGAGGGCAAGATGAGGGCACTGTTCAGCCTGCTGTTCGGCGCAAGCATGGTATTGTTCGCGCAAGCCGCAGAGCGGCAGGGTGCCGATCCGGACATGGCGCAGGTTCGCCGCCTGCTGTGGCTCGCGCTGTTCGGATACATGCACTACGCGCTGCTGTGGTGGGGCGACATCCTGTTCGTTTATGCGCTGTGCGGGCTTGGCGCACTGGCGCTACGGCAACTTTCGCCCTGGAAGCTGGTTGGCATCGCCGTGCCGTTCTACGCACTGTCGCAGGGCATCGAGGCGCTGCTCGCACTTCCCGGACTTTCAACCGAGCAATCCGTGCTGGCGGGCACTGCCAGTGCAGGCGATATGGCCGAACAGGCGGCGATGATGAGCCGTATCGCGCAATCGGTGGCAGCAGACCTGGCCGTGTTGGAGGCCGGTTTCGTCGAGGCGGTGCGGCTCAAGCTGGCAAGCGCGGCTTTCCAGCCCCTGACTGTTACTCTGGCGACGTTCACTGAAACGGTCCCGCTAATGCTGATCGGCATGGCAATGGTGCGCGGCGGCTTCTTCACCACATGGTCGCGAAGGCGGCTGGCGAGTGTTGCAGTGGGCGGAATCATGCTGGGTGGTGTACCGACGCTGCTGGCACTGCAGTGGCTGGCCGCGCACGATTGGCCGCCCCGCGCGATGTTTCTGGCGATCGAGGACGGGATGGCGCTGCCGCACCTGCTGATGGCTGCAGGTTACGCTGCGGCATTGATGCTGGTTTTTCCAACCGTGAAGGACAGTTCGGCAGGCCGGGCCGTGATCGCCGCCGGACGGTGCGCTTTCACCAACTATCTTGGCACCAGCGTCCTGATGGGCGCAATCTTCTGTGGCTGGGGGTTGGGCCTCGGCCCGGAAATGCCGCGCAGGTGGCTGCCGGTGTTCGTCGTTCTCGGGTGGGCCGCGATGCTCTCCTGGCCGCGATGGTGGCTTGCGATATACAGCCAGGGTCCGCTTGAGGGCCTGTGGCGCAGGCTTGCCCTGCCACGCGTGCATTAACCATGTCCGGAAAGGGTTTGAAGCCCCGCCGTCCCTGTGCGGGACGCCGATTTATCGAGACTCGCAAGCCCATGCGTTAACGCCTATTTCCTAACGTGAAAGGAGCAGCGTGGACATGAGCAAGCAGCAGAACCTCTGGAGCAAGCGCTGGGTGCGCATGCCACTGGGCTTTGTCGCGACCTCGCTCGCCACGCTTCTCGCCTTCCACGCTGGTCAGGACATTGCCGAGATCGCATTCGGCGGCGGCGCGGCTGAGGCTGCGCCGATGGCCGTAGCGGCACCCAAGCCGGTGGCAGTTCCGGCGCTTGCGCAGAAGCCGGTAGACGGCCCGTTCGTGGTCAAGTCGATCCTGCCGATCAATGAGCCGATCAAGTTCGGCAAGTTCTACTGGGACGAAACCCGCGCGCCTGCCACGGGACCGCTGGTGGTGACGGTTGACCTCACCGCCCGCGTGATCAGCGTGTTCCGCGATGGGCACGAGATCGGCGCGGCCGCGATCCTCAAGGGCTATGGCGACAAGCCGACCCCGACCGGGGTGTTCCCGATCACCGAGAAGGACGCAGATCACGTCTCGAACATCTATGACGCGCCGATGCCCCACATGCTGCGCCTGACCAACGACGGCGTTTCGATCCACGGCAGCAAGGTCGAGAAGGGCTATGCCACCAATGGCTGCGTCGGCGTGCCCGACGACTTCGCCCGCAACCTGTTCAAGGTGGCCAGGCTTGGTGACAAGGTCATCATCACCGATGGCCGCAAAATGACCGTCGGCGATCCGATCCTGACCGGCGAACACGCGAGCTGATCACAGGATATCGTAGCCATTGCCAAGGGCGGCCTTCAGCTTCTCGAGCGCCTGGGCCTTCAACTGGTGGACGCGCGGAATGCTGACCGTCAGCACTTCGGCAATTTCAGCCAGATTCAGTTCCTCGACGAAATAGAGCTGGATGATCATCTGCAGCCGCTCTGGCAGATCGGCAATGGCCGCTGCCACGGCACTGCGCGTTTCCTGATCGGCGAGCATGGCAAAGCTGTCGGGCCGATCGTCGGCAAAGGCGGCATTGCTGTCGGAATAGGCATCGTCGATATGCTCGAAGCGCAAGGGTTCGTCGGCTGCCTGCTGATCGGCCAGCTCGCGCTCGGTCAGGCCCATCGCGGCGGCGAGTTCGGCATCGCTCGGCGGGCGGCCAAGCTCTGACGTCAGGGCGGAGGTCTTTTCGCGCAAGGCCCGACGGCGTTCGGAAGCCGAACGCGAGAGCGGGGTCGAGCGGCGCACAAGGTCAACCATCGCGCCACGCACGCGCAGCTTGGCATAGGCGGCAAAGCCGTCCTCGGTAGGTCCGGCATGGCGTTGAGAACACTCGGTGAGCGCAACGAGGCCCGCCTGGATCAGGTCTTCCAGTTCCATTCCCGCCCTGCCCGAGCCGTGGACATGCCAGGCCAGGCGCTTCACCATCGGAAGGAACCTGCGGATGCGGTCAGCGGCCTCGTCCTTCTTGTAGGCCTGTGCGGCGGCAAAGCCTCGTGGATCGTGTTTCATGCGGCAATTCCCTCGGGGATCGGCATCGACTGGGTCGGCTCGGGTTGGGCATCGCCGCCAATGACCGAGATGACCTCGATCGGCTGGGACGGCGGAAGTTCGGAGATGGACAGGACCAGGCACTGCGGCGCGCGCAGGCGCAGCAGGCTGGCCAGCGGACGGCGGGCGCGCGGCTGAACGATCAGCGCGATCGGCGCGGCGCCAGGGCCGCGTTCGGATATGATCGCGGTGATGCGCTCGCCGATGCCACGCGCGAGGTCGGGCTCGATCACCGGCTGGCCGGTGGACGGATCGTGCATGCCCGAGACGATCATCTGTTCGAGGCCTGCTTCGAGCGTGACCACGGGCAGGCGGTCGCTGGGGCCGCAGATGCGCCCGACGACCATCTCGCCCAGCGCCGTGCGCAGGAGATCGACCAGCCGATCGTGGTCGGTCGTCTGCTGCAGCGCCTGGCTCAGCGCCGAAAGGATCGGCAACGGATGGGCGATCGAGATGCCATCCTCGAGTAGCGCGTGGAAAAGGCGGGTCAGGGCGCCCAGCGACATCGGCTGCGGGTGGATCGTCTCGACAAGACCAGCCGAGCGTTCCTTGACACCGTCGAGGATGGCCTTGACTTCGTCGGGTCCGAGCAGCGCCGATGGGCGGTCGCCCAGCACCTGATTGAGATGCGTGGCGATGACCGTGCTCGCATCGACGGTGAGGAAGCCCTCGGCAATGGCGAGATCGCGCTGGGCGGGCTCGATCCAGATCGCAGGGCAGCCGAAGCTGGGGTCGCGGGTCTGTTCGCCGCGCAGGCCATGGTCGGGATTTGCGTCGCCCGCGTCGATCGCCAGCACCTTTTCCGGGCGCATGTCACCTGCGCCGATGGGCACGCCGCCCAGCAGGATGCGGTAGGAGTTCGGAGCGAGCTCCAGCGAATCGCGCACCCGGAACTGCGGCACGATGAAGCCAAAGGTCTGACTGAGCTGCTTGCGCACCCCGGTGATGCGGGCGACCAGTGGAGAGCCGCGCCGTTCATCAACAAGATGGATGAGCCCGTAGCCCATCTCCACGGTGACAAGCGTGTGATCGCTGACTTCGTCGAGCGTGATGCGGCCAGGATCGACTGGGGGCGCTTCCTCGACCACAACCGGCGCTGGACGATCGGCGCGCTTCTTGAGCGTCCACCACAGCCATCCGGCAAGGCCTGCGGCGGGCAGGAAGATGAACTGCGGCATCGCCGGGATCATGCCGATCGCACCCATGACGATGGCCACCGGCAGCCAGATCGCCGGGTTGGCGAACTGCCCGCTGATCTGACCGGTCAGGTCACGGCTGTCCGATACACGGGTGACGATCACGGCGGCGGCAATCGAGAGCAGCAGCGAGGGGACTTGCGCGACGAGCGCGTCGCCCACCGCCAGCGTGACGTAGAACTGCGCTGCCTGCGATGCGGAAAGACCGTGGCTGATCATTCCCAGGCAGAAACCCGCAATGATGTTCACGCCCAGGATCAGCAGGGCGGCGATGGCATCGCCCTTCACGAACTTGGACGAACCGTCCATCGAACCGTAGAAATCGGCCTCGGTCGCCACTTCGCGGCGGCGCGCCTTTGCCTCGTCCGCGGTGAGCAGGCCCGCGGCAAGGTCGGAATCGATCGCCATCTGCTTGCCCGGCAGCGCATCGAGCGTGAAGCGCGCGGAGACTTCCGAGACGCGGCCCGCGCCCTTGGTAACGACCACCATGTTGATGATCATCAGGATCATGAACACGAACAGGCCGACCGCGAAATTGCCGCCGATCAGAAACTCGCCAAAGGCCTCGATCACATGGCCCGCCGCCGCGCCGCCTTCATGCCCGTTGACCAGCACGATGCGGGTCGAAGCGACGTTGAGCGCAAGGCGCAGCAGCGTTGCAAACAGGAGGACCGAGGGGAACGAGGAGAAATCGAGCGGCTTTTCGGCATTCATCGCCGCCATCAGGATCGCGACCGAAAGCGCGATATTGAGGACGAAGAACACGTCGAGCATGATGGTCGGGATCGGGACGACCATCAGCACGATGAGCGTGAGGATGCCGGTGGGAAGGGCGAAGGCGGCGGGCGAGCCGAAACGCTTGAACATTGCCTAGAGTCCCAGCGCCGAGAGACGGCCATAGGCCTGGCGGACATGCGCCGGGGCAGAACCGCCATCGTTGAGGGAAAAGGTCTGGCGCAGGGTATCGGCCATCGAGGCGGCAGGGGCCGGCACGGCATTGCCGGTGCTTGCCGCCGCATTCTGGAACTCGCGGGCAATCGGACCGCCTGCGAACTCTTGCTGCTGCGCGGCGGTGGAAGGCGTGACCCCCATCGATGCAGCCCATTGCAGGGCGTCTTCGCCCGTTCCGACTTCGGCCGCGCCTGCCATGCGCGTGCGGATCAGCGCCATGACTTCGCCAACCGAGCGCGCGGCACCGCCTGCTCCATAGAAGGTCGAGCGGTTGGCGGAGGCAGCGGCGGGAAGAATCGAGGCGGCAGACTGCGAGGGATCGCCGCCGAGCGCGGTCAGAAAGCGGCCGGCCCCTTCAGCACCGAAGAAATGCGCGAGGTAGAGTTCGGCATGGTCGGGCTGACGGCCCAATACGCCGGAAAGAAAGGCGCTGTTGTCGTTGGCCAGTTCGCCCGCCATCAGCGAGGCGACTTGCGGATCGAAGCGCAGGGCCAGCAATTGCGCGCGTGCGGCTGGATCGCGGACCGATCCGCCTTCGATCAGGTCGCTCGCCCAGCCAAGGCCGTGGTCCGCGCCATGCTTGTCGAGCGTGCGCAGCCAGGTCTCGCCGGTGAACTGGTAAAGGCCGCTCGCGCTCGACGTACGGGCGCGGGCACTGGGATCGAGGCTCGATTCAAGCCGCGCCTGAGCCATGAGATATCTGAAATCGACGCCAGTGGCCCGTGCCGCCCCGGCAATCGCGCCGCGCACGGTCGCCCCGGAAACGCCAGGGGCGGCCGGGGCGTTCGGAAAACTTGTTACGTCGTAGGCGCTCACGGCTGATCCCTTCCGGCCGCACGCAGGCGGCATCACGGAAGGGGTTCAGCAAGGCCTGTGCCAAATGGTCAGGCCGTGCGCAGGCGATGGGCCTGCGGGCCCGCGCGATAGAGCGGCGAGGTGCCGGTCAACGCATCGAGGCGCGAGGAAACATTGGCGGCAATCAGGTTGCGCACACGGCGATTTGCCTCGTTCAGACGGCGCGCGGCATCGAGCAGGCCACGGCACTCCTCGTCGACTTTGTCGTTGCCTGCTTCGGCCAGGACGCCGCACAGCTCGGACTTGCTCGAGGCGCAGCCCATGATGAGATCGAGATCCAGCCCGGCAAGCGCATGCCGTTCCTCCTGCAGCACGGCAAGCATCTGCCGAAGCGTCTCTCGCAAGGGGGCGGCGGGAGCAGCAGGGCGCGTGGCGATCTGTGTGGTCATCAGGAGGCAGTCCTCAGCAGCATTCCGGCAGCGATCATGGCGTCGGCGATCTTGGCCGGGACCAGCGGATAGTTGCCCGTCTCGATGGCGTGACGGATGTCCTTGACCCGCTCGACGTCGACGGGCGCGGCAGCCCCGGCATCGAGCGCAGACGAGCGCTGGACCTGGGTGGCCGATCCGGCATTGGCAGCCGCAGTGATCTGCGGATCGACGGCTGCCGGAACCGTCTTGGCGGTGGTTGCAGTCTTGACCTGCACCGGCCCAACCGGGCGCGATGCGCCGATTTCAAATGGCGACATGGTCCGCTCCTAGCGTTTCATGCAGGGAAGGACGGCGCCTTGAACGGGTCTTTAAGGGGCAATACGGAAAATTTTTGCCGGGTGTGTGAACAGACCGGCAAGGCGCACGTCAATCGACCGGCACGACGACAAGTCCGGGACGCACAATGCGGGCGCGGATGGGCGTTGCCTTTACGCTGGTTCTCACGCGAATCCATGCACCGACAGGGCCGGCCTCCATCGCCTCGCCCGATTGCGAGACGGTGAAGCCATCGCCTTCGACGGAAATGGTCAGTGCTTCGCCACGCGCGACCGCAGGCGGCTCGGCAGCCCCGGCGCCTTGCCGGGAGTTAGTGCCGGCAACGGCAACGAACAGCCGCCAGCCGCCGGGATCAGGGCATTGCACCAGCACGTTGTCCTGACGCGTGCCATACCATGAGACGACCAGCGCACCGAAGCAGTTGGCAAGGCGCATGCGGCGATCGACAGGCAAGGCAGCGCCTCCGGGCTGGCCGACGCCTGCGCCGGTGAAGGATGCCACTGCCCTGTCGACGTTTGCCAGATCGTAGAAGCCCGCCTGCGCCGAAGCGGAGCTGGCCGATGCACAAGTGGCAAGGGCAGTCATGAAGGCGAATGCGGATCTCATGGTATTGTCCCGGCAATGAAGTCTGTCGGGAGCGTTCTCGCAATCATCGTGCCAAAGGCGACGGAGCGCTGAGGGTTTCACTCGCATAAGCCAGCGAAACGCTTGCACCCGATCGGACCCCGGGCTCGACCAGGATACGCGCAGCCTTGGCTCGCGCACCCCCGGCCGCGGCAATCTGCATGGCCTGCGCCATCGCCGCCTCGCGCCCATTATCGGCATAGCGCACGATCACCTGCACTTCGAGCCGGGGATCGGCACCGACGCCTGCGAGCCATTGCGCGAGCGGCGGTGCGCCCTCGCCCGCGCTCCACACAGCGACCGGTTCGCTCGCCATGGCGGCCGCGACGGGTGGCGGCGGCGGCGGCACCTTGGCTTGCGTCCCCGACGCGCTGCTGGCCTGTGCAAAAGCCGAAGCGGTGACAAGGAACAGGATCAGGGAGAGATCGGCTAGCGCATATTGCCAGCCGGTCCCGGCGCGCACGATCATGCGTGCTGCCTCGCGCGCGCTGTAATGGGCGTGCGGATGGGGTGGACGCGGTGCGGGAGAGTCGGTTCGAGCTGTGCGGTGAGCCAGTCGATCACTTCCTGCCGCGCAAGTTCCTCTGCCTGTGCCCGGCGTTCGACCATGCGCGCCAGGGGCGCAAACAGCAGATTGGCCAACAGCAGGCCGTAGAGCGTCGTCACGACAGCCATCGAGATCGCCCCGTTGAGCGCCGACGGGTCGAGCCCCGTGGCAGGCAGGCTGCTGAGTGAGACGAGCGTGCCGACCATGCCGAAGACCGGACCCAGTTCCGCCGCCTGTGCCAACGTGCGCACAGCTGCAGTGGCATTCGCCATGCGCTTGCGGCGGTAGGCCTCGTGGCGTTCGATCAGCGGGTCGAGCGAGCGCGAACGGATCATGAGGTCGGTGGCCTCGTCGAACTCGCGATCGCCGGTGGCCTTGGGCGTGACGCGCAGCACGCCATCGCGGCGGATCGCCGTCACCTGACCTGCGAGGTCGGCCTTGCCCTGTTCGCTGGTGAAGCGAGGATGCAGCAGTCCGGCAAGTGCTCGCGCGGTGAGCGCGAGCTCGCGCGGTCCTGCGCGCAGCACGGTAGCCAGCGCGGTCCCGCCCAAAACGATGGTGGCCGACACGCCGTCGATCAGGGGGCTGAATTCCATGGGGCGGAGGTCTCCTCCCATACAAGAACGGCACGAAGCGGCAAGATTTCAGCCCCCAGCCTGCAATTTGCCGCCCTCCGGCAAGCGTTTGCCGCCCGCCACGGGGTTTCCCGCGCGATGGCCGAGCGTTTGCGCACTTGGCACGGGCCTTGCTGAAAGACCGCCAGTGAACCCTGCCGGAAATCCTCTGGCGCGATCAAGGCTTGATACGATGGCTGAATCCCTGTTCGGCATTCACGGCACGGCACTGGAACTGCGCTCGCAGC
The DNA here is from genome assembly GCF_057180545.1 of Novosphingobium sp. HNCC26DJ243. Lineage (NCBI taxonomy): Bacteria > Pseudomonadati > Pseudomonadota > Alphaproteobacteria > Sphingomonadales > Sphingomonadaceae > Novosphingobium > Novosphingobium sp. HNCC26DJ243. Next base: position 1,461,409 of record NZ_JBXUGN010000001.1, read on the forward strand.
GCATGGGCCTGCTGACGTCCAACATCGCGAATGCGGCAACGCCCGGCTTCAAGGCCAGGGACATCGACTTTGCCGCCGCGCTGAAAGCACGAACCAGCGGCGCGAGCGACGAACAGGCGATCATGTCTGCCACGCGCTATCGCGTGCCGGTGATGCCGAGCCTCGATGGCAACACCGTGGAAATGGCGACCGAGCAGACCGCCTTTGCCGAAAACGCCGTCGGCTATTCGGCCACGCTCACCTTCCTCAAGGGCCGGGTGGAGACGATCACCCGCGCGATCAGGGGCGAATAATCGATGCCCGCAAACAGCCCCCTCACCCTCTTCCAGGTCACCGGGCGCGCAATGTCGGCGCAGCTCGTGCGGATGAACACGGCCGCATCGAACCTTGCCAACGCAGGCACCGTGACGACAACCGAGGCCGAAGCCTATCGTCCGTTGCGACCGGTCTTTGCCGAGCAGCTCGATCAGGCAAATGGCCTTTCGACCGTGCGCGTGGCCGCTGTGCAGCGTTCGGACGCGACTCCCATCCGCCAGCACGATCCCGGCCACCCGCTGGCCGATGCCAATGGTGATGTCTGGACCGCCCCGGTCGATGAAAACGCCGAGATGGTCGAGATGCTCGAAAGCTCGCGCCAGTACCAGAACGTGGTCGAGGCGATGCAAACCGCAAAGCAGCTCATGCTCGAAACGATGAGGATGAAATAATGTCAGTCGCTTCCGTAACGTCCACTACCGGCGTCAATGGCGCCGCCACATCCTCCAAGGCCGGACAGGGCTGGGGCGCGCTGGGCGCCGAGGACTTCGTCAAGCTGCTGACCACGCAGCTGAGCAATCAGGACCCGACCGACCCGGTCGACAACTCGCAGATGCTGGCCCAGCTCGCACAGTTCTCGTCGCTCTCCGCACAGAACGACATGAAGGACTCGCTCGGCACGATTTCCGCGCAGGGCGACACGCTCGCGCAGATCTCGGCCAAGCTCGACACCCTGAACAGCACTGTCGCCAAGCTCACCGCCACGTCCGCCGCTTCGGCCTGATCCCCAATCCCCGCAGGAGACCCGCATGTCCTTCTATACCTCGCTGAACGGCCTCAAGAACGCCCAGACCGACCTTGGCGTGATCAGCCACAACATCGCCAATGCCGAGACCACGGGCTTCAAGAAGAGCCGCACCGAATTTGCCGACATCGTTGTCGGCAGCGCCTTCACCAATCCCAAGCTGGTCGTCGGCATCGGCGCCGCGGTGGAATCGATCAGCCAGAACTTCGCGCTCGGCCCGATCGAGCAGACCGGATCGGCGCTGGATCTTGCGATCAACGGCGACGGGTTCTTCACCACCAAGAATGTGGTGACCGGCCAGACGATGTTCACCCGCAACGGCAGCCTGACCGTGGACGGAGCAGGTTTCATCTCGGACGGCTCGGGCAATCGCCTGCAGGTCTTCCCTACCGACGCTGCCGGGACAATCACCTCGACCACACCGGGTGACGCAGTCATTCCAGCCTCGAACGGCAATGATGCGAATGGCAATCCGATCGAATTTGCCGGCATCACCGTGGGCGACGACGGCTCGGTGACCGCGTCCTATGCCGACGGATCGAACGTGATCATCGGCAAGGTCGCTCTCGCCAGCTTCATCGCGCCGCAGGGCCTCAAGCAGGTAGGTTCATCCAACTGGGTGACGACCGGCATTTCGGGCACGCCCAACTATGGCCAGCCGAGCACCGGCCAGTACGGATCGCTGCTTTCGGGCGCGCTCGAACGCTCGAACGTGGACATTGCCGAAGAGCTGGTCAGCTTGATCACCGCGCAGCGCAATTTTCAGGCGAACGCCAAGGCAATCGATACCGCCACGCAGATTTCGCAGACCGTGATCCAGCTGCAGAGCTGATCTGATCCCTAACCCGGAAGCCTTGCCATGGACCGCCTGATCTACACTGCCTATTCCGGAATGACCGGATCGACCGTTCGCCAGCGCGTGATCGCCAGCAACATGGCCAACGCCCAGACCATCGGCTTTCGCGCCGAGATGCTGACGGCAACGCCCGTCACGCTCAAAGGGCCGAGCCTTGAAGCGCGTTCGATGACCGAAGGCGAAGTGCGCGGCGCATCGATGGCGCAAGGTTCGCTGATCGAGACGGGCAAGCCGCTGGACGTCGCGCTGTCCGGCGACACCATGCTGTCGATCCAGGCAGACGATGGCAGCGAGGTCTATACCCGGCGCGGCGATCTTGCGGTGAGCGCTGGCGGCGTGCTGCAGAACGGCGATGGCCGCCCGGTGATCGGCGAAGGCGGACCAATCACGGTGCCGCTCGGCTCAAGGGTTACCATTTCCCCCGATGGCGGCGTCAACGTCGCCAATCCAGAGACGCCCGACCAGCCTCCCCAGCTGGTCGGGCGCATCAAGATCGCATCGACCACCGGAAGCAGGATCGAGAAGGGTCTCGACGGCTTCTTCAGGGTAAGCGGTGCCAATGGACAGGGGGGCGGCGTGTTGCCGCAGGACGAGGAAGCCAGGCTGATGGTCGGCAGCCTCGAACAGTCCAACGTCGATCCCACCCGCATCTTGGTCGAAATGGTCGAGGCCCAGCGCCTGTTCGACATCCGCACCAAGGTCGTCAGCCAGGCGCGCGAGGTGGATGAATCCAGCGCCGCGCTGATGCGCATTTCCTGATCCTTTAGGAAGGTAGAACCCCATGCCAAGCTCAGCCCTTCACGTCGCCCGCACCGGGCTTGAGGCGCAGGACACGCGGATGCGCGTGATTGCCAACAACCTTGCCAACATCGGCACCACCGGCTTCAAGCGCGACCGCGCCAATTTCGCCACGCTCGCCTATCAGGATGCCCGCGTGGCCGGGCAGCAGTCGTCGAACGAGACAGCCTATGCCACGGGCCTCAACCTGGGCACGGGCGTCCAGTTGCAGGCAACGACGCGGATCGACACGCAAGGCACGCTGCAGACCACCGGCAATGCGCTCGACCTGGCACTCGATGGCGATGGCTATTTCCAGGTGACGATGCCGGGCGGGCAGCTAGGTTACACCCGCGCGGGCAACTTCAGCCGCTCGGCCGAAGGTACGCTGGTCACGTCGCAGGGATATGCTCTCAACCCCGCGATCACGATCCCCGAAGGCGCGAGTGCGATCACGATCTCGCAAGACGGCACCGTCTCGGCCACGGTCGCAGGCAACACCGAGCCGACCGAACTGGGTCAGATCACCATTGCCAGCTTCGCCAATCCGGGCGGGCTTCGTTCAATGGGCGACAACTTCCTGCAGGAGACCGCAGCGTCGGGCGCGGCACAGGTGGGCATCGCCGGGGATCAGGGCCGCGGCCACATCCAGCAGGGCTATCTCGAATCCTCGAATGTCAACGTCGTCGAGGAGCTGGTCGACATGATCGAGGCGCAGCGCGCCTATGAGATCAATTCCAAGATGATCTCGGCGGTCGACGAAATGCTCCAGAACGCGAACCAGACGCTGTGATCGCCATGAACACGCCTTTCGATCGTCATTTTGCAGATACGCAGGTCGATCCGCTCGAAATGCGACTGGCGCGCCGCCGCCGCAAGAGCGCGATCAGCGCGCTTGTGGCCGGTACGCTGGCGGCTGCAGCAGGAATGTTCCTGAGCGACCCGGCCAGTGCGGCCCGGCCAAAGCCCGGCTTCGAGCCCGCGCTGCCGCAGGCTATCCCGCCGCAGGTGGCCGCGCCAACCGCAGGATCGATCTTCAACGCAAATGCCGGATATGCCGGCCTTGTCGAGGGTCGTCGTGCCCGCTCCATCGGTGATCCCCTGACCGTGGTGCTGGTCGAAAACCTGACCTCGGCCAAGACCGCCGGAGCCAAGACGCAGAAGTCCGGACAGTTCTCGGTGACCCCGCCGACGGCGGGGCCGCTGTCGTTCCTCAACCCCAATGCCCTTAAAGCTTCGGGCGGTTCGTCGTTCAATGGTCAGGGCAACGCCTCGCAGACGAGCACGCTCGCCGGTGAGGTCGCTGTGACCATCGCAGAAGTGCGGGCCAACGGCACGGCGCTTGTCCGGGGGGAGAAGCGCATGATGCTGAGTCAGGGTCAGGAATGGGTGCAGTTTTCAGGGATCGTGCGCCTTGGCGATATCGATCCGGAAAACCGCATCCTTTCCACCCAGATCGCGGATGCGCGTGTCGAGTACACCGGCAACGGTTCGGTCGGGCGCGCCAGTCGCGAAGGCTGGTTGAGCAAGTTCTTCAACGCGATTTCGCCCTTTTGAGGCTGTGACAATGCTGGTTCGGTATCTTCTTTCACTGGCTCTCGGCCTTTTCGCACTCTCCCCCGTGCCGGCGCTGGCCGAGCGCGTGCGCGATCTCGGCGAATTCCAGGGTGTGCGCGCGAACCAGCTGACGGGCTATGGGATCGTGGTCGGCCTCCCCGGCACGGGCGACGACAATCTCGAATACCTGACGCAGGCGATGAAGGGCACGGCCGGACGCCTTGGCGTTCAACTGCCCGCAGGCGTTTCCCCCGGCCTCAAGAATGCGGCGGCGGTGATGATCACCGCAGACCTTCCCGCCTTCGCCAAGCCCGGCCAGCGCATCGACGTGACCGTATCGACGCTCGGCAAGGCCAAGTCCCTGCGCGGCGGAGCGCTGATCATGGCGCCGCTCTATGGTGCTGACGGCCAGATCTACGCGATGGCCCAGGGCAACCTTGCCGTTGGCGGCCTTGGCATCAGCGCACGCGATGGATCGCAGCTGACCGTGAATGTGCCGACCGTAGGCCGCATCGCCGAGGGCGGCAGCGTCGAACGCGCGGTCGCATCCGGGTTCGAGAGCGGCGACGTGTTGCGCTGGAACCTGTTTCAGGCCGACTTCCTGACCGCCCAGCGCGTACGCGATGCGATCAACACCCGCTTTCCCCAGGCGGCCACGATCGAAGACGGCGTGACGCTCGCCTTGCGTCTGCCCGCTGGCGCGGATTCGCGTGCCACGGCGATGGCCTCGATCGAAATGCTCGATATTACCCCGGCTGAGACGGCCGCGCGCGTGATCGTCAACAGCCGCACCGGCACGGTCGTGATCAACAGCGCGGTGCGCCTGTCGCCCGCTGCGATCAGCCACGGCAAGCTTGTCGTCAAGATCGACGAGAAGAGCCAGGTTTCGCAGCCGAACGCTTTTGGCCGCGGCCAGACGGCGGTCACACCCGCCAGCCAGATCGATCTGCAGGAAAAGGAAGCCAAGGTTGCGCTGTTCAGGCCCGGCGCTTCGCTGTCATCGCTTGTCGATGCTCTCAACAAGCTTGGCACGAGCCCGTCAGACCTTGTCGCCATCCTCGAGGCACTCAAGCAGGCAGGCGCCCTCAAGGCCGAGATGGTGGTGATATGAGCACCGTTTCGCCCCCCACCCCTGCGTCCCCCGCGCTTTCGCTCAAGCCCAGGGTGGCAAGCGACCGCGAGAAGCTGGCAGGCGCAGCGAAGCAGTTCGAGGCGATCTTCATCCGCCAGATGCTGGCCAGCGCGCGTGCCACCAATTTTGGCGGAAATGACCTGTTCGGGCAGATGGACCAGACATTCGTGCAGATGCGCGACGAGCGCTTTGCCGAGATCGCATCGGATACCGGCGCGTTCGGCCTGGCCAGGCAGATCGAGAACCACCTTGCCGCGCTGCTTCCTGCAGACGCGGCAAATCCTGCGAAGGGCAAGTAAGCCATGGCTTCCGACCTTCTCTCGATTGCCCGCAGCGGCGCGATGGCCGCCCGCATCGGGCTGGACGTGACCGCGCAGAACATCGCGAACGCCTCGTCCGATGGCTATGTCCGGCGGTCCGCCAGCCTGACCGAGGTTGCGTCCACGGGCGGGGCCTACCGCATCGGCGACCTGTCGCTATCGGGGGTGCGGCTCGATTCCATCACCCGCAATGCCGATGCTTTCCGCCAGGCCGAAGTACGCCGTACCGGCTCTGACCTTGCGCGGGCCACCGCCGAAGTCGAAGGGCTTTCGAACATCGAATCCGCGATCGAGCAATCGGGCGTCTATGACGTCATCGTCGGCTTTGAATCCTCATTGCAGCAGCTGACGCAGGACCCGGTCGACACCGCCTTGCGCGCCTCGGTGATCGAGAAGGCGCGAACGATGGTCGGCACCTTCCAGATCGCCGCGCAGGAGATGGACGCGGCAGGCGATGGCCTGCAGTTCCTGGCAGGCGATGGCGTGACGCAGGTCAACCGCATCGCGCAGGAACTGGCGCGCACCAACACACGCCTGTCGCGCGCGTCGGACGCCAGCAGCGACAAGACCGCCCTGCTCGACCAGCGCGACAAGCTGCTCCAGCAGATGAGCGAGTACGGCAACATCGCCACCACCTTTGCCACCGACGGCACCGTGGCGGTCAAGCTTGGCGGGACAAGCGGCGTCGATCTGGTAACTGGCGGAACGGCTGCATCGGTCTCGATGACCACGGCAAGCGATGGCCAGGTCAGCTTCGCGGTCGGCACCTCGCCGCTTTCGCTCTCGGGCGGATCGCTTGCCGGGCAGCAACTCGCCTTGGGCAAGCTGGCGCAACTGAGGCTCGACGTGGACGGCCTTGCCGAGGATATCGTCAACACCTTCAACGCAGCGCAGCTGACCGGCGACGATCTTGACGGCGATCCCGGGGCGGCGATCTTCTCGGGCAACAGCGCAGCATCGATGGCACTTGATGTCACAGATGTGCGCAAGCTGGCGACGGCTCCGCTCAATGGCACGATCGGCAGCCGCGATGCCACCAACCTCACCGCTATCCGCGCGGCACTGACCAGTCTCAACCCTGCCGATGGGATGGATCAGATAATCTTCGACGTTTCGGGCACACTGGCAGGACGCAAAGTCACGCGGGGTGCGCTCGAGACGATTTCGAACACCGCCAAGGTCGCGCTTTCCGCGCAATCGGGCGTCGATCTCGATGCCGAGGCGGTCAACCTCGTGCGCTACCAGCAGGCATTTCAGGCCTCGGGCCGGGTCATGCAGGTGGCGTCCGACATTTTCGACACCCTTCTGGGAATCAGGTAACCGGCCATGAGCACGATCTACGGCACATCGACCAGCGCGTTCTATGACCGCTCGCTGATGGATCTCACGGCGCTGCGCAAGCAGGCCGAAGAGACGCAGGCCGAACTTTCGAGCGGGCAGCGCCTGCAGCGCTCGTCCGACGATCCGGTGGCTGCATCGCGGCTGCGGCGGCTGTCGCGGACCGATACGCTCGACAAGATCGACGATGCCGCGACCGACCGCGTCACTTCGGACCTGACCCTGACCGACGGCGCCCTGACCCAGTTCGGCAACTACGTGATCAGGCTGAAGGAGCTGACCACACAGGCAGCATCCGAGACGTTGAGCGTCGCACAACGCGCCGGCATCGGCGCAGAAATCGCGCAGATCCATGAAAACCTCGTGGGTCTGGCCAATACGCGTGACAGTTCCGGCGGCGCCTTGTTCGGCGGCGAAGGCGCAGGCGATGCCTATACCGTGACCGGCGGCATCGCTTCCTACGCGGGTACGTCGAGCGCTGGCACCGTTTCGCTCGGTTCGGGGCAGAGTGTTTTGCGCGGCATCACGGGCCCCGAGTTCATGCAATACACATCGGGCGGGACGAGCGTCGACCTGCTCGCGGTCACCAAGAGCCTGGCCGATGCGCTCACATCGGGCACCGGCAGCGCTGCAACAGCCAATGCCGCGCTGACTGCGCTGGAAGACGGACTGCAATCGATCACGACCGCGCAGACCGTGATCGGATCGCGCCTCAACTGGATCGACCTCAACACCGAGCGGCGGACCTCGATGTCCGAACTGCGCACGACAGAGCAGACCGAGATCGGCGGAGCTGACCTCACGGAATCCATCGCGCGGCTGCAGAACACGATGCTCGTTCTCGAAGCCAGCCAGGCAAGCTTCACGAAGCTCGCCACTCTTTCGCTGATGAGCCAGTTGCGCTGATCGGCGCTGCCACACCGGGATAGACCTGCATGTTCGTAATCATCGGCCTTGTCATTCTCCTCGCCATGGTGTTCGGCGGCTTTGCCATCACCGGCGGCGATCTTGGCCCCGTGCTCCACGCGCTGCCGCACGAGATGCTGATCATCGGCGGTGCCGCCGTGGGCGCGCTTGTGACCGGCAACTCGATGCACGAACTCAAGGGCATCGGCGGCGGCTTTGCCAAGACGTTCAAGGGACCCAAACACAACAAGCAGGATCACGTAGACGCGATCGTGCTGTGCACGAAGCTGATGAAGATCCTGCGCAGCGATGGGCCGGTGGCGCTGGAAAGCCACGTCACCGATCCCAAGAACTCGCCAATCTTTGCCGAATTCCCCCGGCTTCTCGCCAACAAGGCGCTGGTATCGCTGATCTGCGATACGCTGACCCTGATCGTGGTATCCTCGGGAACGCTCGAGGTGCACGCGGTTGAAGACGTGATGGATCATGCGATGAAGACGCATTTCCACGAGGAAGCCGAAGCGCAGCACGCGATCCAGGGCCTGGCCGACGCCTTGCCCGCACTTGGCATCGTCGCGGCGGTGCTCGGCGTGGTCAAGACGATGGGTTCGATCGACAAGCCGCCATCGATCCTTGGCGCGATGATCGGTTCGGCACTGGTCGGTACCTTCCTCGGCATCTTGCTGGCCTATGGCATCGTCGCGCCCATCGCGGGACGCCTGAAGCAGGTCCTCGATCAGGACGAGATGATCTTCCAGGCGGTCAAGCAGGTGATCATCGCAAGCCTGCACGGCTGGCCGCAGCCGCTGGTCGTCGAAAGCGCGCGGTCAGGACTTGGGCATTCCTTCCGTCCAGGTCTCTCCGAACTGCTCGACGCGCTGCGCGGACGTTAAGTCATGGCCAAGGCACCGACCAAGGGCAAGAACGAGCCACCGCGCCCGATCATCGTCAAGAAGATCACGGTGGTGGCGGGCGGCCATCACGGCGGCGCATGGAAGGTGGCCTACGCCGACTTCGTGACCGCCATGATGGCGTTCTTCCTGTTGATGTGGCTGCTCGGTGCGACAACCGAGAAGCAGCGCAAGGGCATCGCCGACTATTTCACTCCGACGCTGGTCAAGATGCGGCAGGGCAGTGCGGGCGGTTACGGCGTGCTCGGCGGCTCATCGCTGACCGATGCCGATGACTATCCGCACCGCGCTGGCCAGACCGGCAACAAGACGATCACCATTCCGCGCGACGCCAGCGGTGGCGCGAAGGAAGGCGGCAGCAAGGTCAAGCGCACCCAGGTGATGAAGGAGCGGATTGCCCAGAAGCTGGCAGCCTCCGAGAAGCTCAAGAAGCTCGCTCGGCAGGTGCGCATGACCGAAACCCCCGACGGCATCCGCATCGACCTCGTCGACGATGCCGATTTCTCGATGTTCCTGATCGGCACCACAGTGCTGACTCCCGACGCCGCCGAACTGCTGCGCGCGATCGGACAGGCAGTCGCGCCCGATGGCGGCGAGTTCACCATACGCGGCCACACGGATTCGCTTCCCTGGAAGACGGGCGTTGCCAACAACTGGTCGCTTTCTGCGGGACGCGCGGAAGCCACGCGGCAGACGCTCATGCGTCAGGGCATTGGCGAGAAGCGGTTCCGGCGGATCGAAGGCGTGGCCGACCGTGAGCCCTTGATCGAGAAGGACCCGGCCGACCCGCGCAACCGGCGCATGTCGATCCTCGTGAATTACTGAATGATTTCAGATTGACGACAAATTATTGATATTACCCGGTTGCGAATGCAACTGGATGAGGGCAGCTTCCCGTCAGGCGCGATGAGATGGATCAAAAGGACCGGTCTCGCGCATGTTTGACTGGGAGCCTTGATCCATGAGGAAATTTGCAGGTTTGGCCGCGGTATCCGCTTTGGCCCTGGCCGGGGTGGTCCTTGCGGCCGCAGGTAGCAAATCATCCGTTTCGCCCAACGCAATCGTGCTGCCTGCGACCAAGGGTTCTGCGGCAGGCGTTTCCGCTGCGGCAACGACCGCCGCCGCATCGGGGGCAACGATTCCCGACAGCTGGATCTGCGTGTTCAAGGCCGGCGCCGTTGCGCGTGGAGCCGAGCAGGCAGAGGCCAACAAGGTCGTCGGCAAGGCGGGCGGGCGCATTGGCCATGTCTATCGCCATGCGCTGCAGGGATTTTCAATCAATCTGCCCGCGCAAGCCGCTGCGGCAGTCGCCGCGCACAATCCCAACATCGCCTATTGCGAGGCTGACCAGATCGCAACCGTGATCGATCCGGTCAACGCGCTTGCAAGGCCCGGCGGCGGGGGTGGCAGCACCACCGAAACTACGCCTGTCGGCGTCACCAGCATCGGTGGAGGCACGGCGACCTATACCGGCGCGGGCCGCGCTTTCGTGATCGACAGCGGCATCGATCTGACCCACCCGGACCTCAACGTCGACACCGCGTTGAGCCAGAACTTCGTCTCGCGCGAAACGTCGCCTAACGATCTCAACGGCCATGGCAGCCATGTCGCAGGGACGATCGCGGCCAAGAAGGGCAATGCGATCGGCGTGGTCGGCGTGGCACCGGGCGCGAAGCTTATCGCGGTCCGCGTGCTCGATCGGCGCGGCAGCGGTGCCTATTCCGATGTGATCGCAGGTGTGGACTACGTCGCCTCAATGGGCAAACTGGGCGATGTTGCCAACATGAGCCTGGGCGGACCGGTCTCGGATGCGCTCGACCAGGCCGTGATCAACGCCTCGAACACGAGCAAGGTCCTGTTCGCGCTGGCGGCAGGCAACGAGACGGATGATGCCAACAATCATTCGCCCGCGCGTGCCGACGGCCCCTACATCCTGACGGTGGCGGCGGTAAACAGCACCGATACTTTCGCCAGCTTCTCCAACTATTCGGTCATCAACGATCCGGTGGATTTTGCCGAACCGGGCGTCTCGATCCTGTCGACGTGGAAGGACGGCGGCTACAACACGATCTCGGGCACATCGATGGCAACGCCGCATCTAGCCGGCCTTGTCCTTCTGGGCGGACCTCGTGCAACAACGCGCCTGTCGACGGCCGCCCCCAATGGCGTGCGCTTCCCGATCGGCGTGAAGTAGTGGCAGAGCCTGACTGGCGCTCCCTTTTGGCGCTCCAGTCAGGCGGCTGTTCGTTCTTTCAGCACATAGCCCTCGGCATAGTCCGACACGATCTGGTACTGCCGCGAAATCTTTCGGCGCAGTCGTGATAAGGCCACGCACAGCGATTTGCGGGTTAACTCGCGCACCTGCCCGACCGCAGATTTCTGGAGTTCAGTGGCATGGACGGACTTGTTCTTCCGCGCCGCGAGGCGCGCCAAGAGCAGGAGTTCGCGGTTACTCATCGCCTCCATGGGAATGTCCTCGGCCACATACTTGCGCAGCACCACCCGCAGATCGTCGAGTGGGCCGACCACGCTTAGAGCGTGCCGGTAGTTGCGAATATGTATGGCTGCGACCCGCGCTATGTATTCGGTCCGATGCATGCGGCAATCGACTACCAGATCGAAGCCTGCGTTGAGCAATTGGGCGCGATCGGTCGGCGTACTTTGCGCCATGACCGCGACCTTGATCTTGCTTGTCAGAATGGCGCGATTCCGACGCAACAACTTGCCAAGCCGGACCGGATCCTCTGCATGGGCGATAAAAACGTCATAGCTTTCACGGGCAGCAGAAAAAATATCGGTCTGGCTCTCAAAATAGCGATATTGCATTATATCGCCGTAGAGATCGCGCAGCCATGCCTGGCGCTCTTCAAGACAGCGGTCACGTATGAAGACGATCCTGGCGCGCAACCGCCTGAACTGCCTTTCCATCTCGAGAACTGTTAACGTTCCGGCCTGGGCTAATTTTTGCTCCGCCGACAGCACACGCGCCGAATGAGCAAACGACCTGGCTGCTCCTTGCATTTTATCCCCCAAGGTTTTTTGCGAGCAGGTTCATGCGCTCGCCTCCCTCTGGCGGAAGTGTCTCCAAAACGGTTTAATAAGCCTTCGGCATTTTCGTTTAAATTATGCCAGAAGTGATTTGCATATTGCTAAGTCCTTTTACGCATTTGCAATCCGGTGCCGAGCGCAGCTGCAGACTGCCAGACCAATGCCAACAGCTGACGAATTCAGATTATGGTCTGAGTCGGCCTGAAACGAAGACAACTTACATCCCACAAGACGAAAGGCGGCCTGCAAAATCCGCCCTTCTCGTTAACGACACCGGAGGCGCCAAGAAGCCCGGCGACCCGAAAGGGGTCGCCGGGCGGTTGACGGGCGCCTGGTGGAGACAGGCGCCGGTCGGGGGTTGGTTTAACGCAGGAGCGACAGCACGTTCTGCTGGCTCTGGTTGGCCTGCGCGATCATCGCGGTCGAGGCCTGGCTGAGGATCTGGGCCTTGGCCATCTGCGTCGTTTCGGTCGAGTAGTCGGTGTCCTGGATGCGCGAACGTGCATCGGACAGGTTGGTGATGTTGTCGTTGAGGTTGTTCACCACCGATTCCAGACGGTTCATGCCGGCACCCAGCGTGGCGCGGGCGCTCGAGATCGAGTCGAGTTCCGTGTCGACGGTACCCAGCAGCGTGTTGGCCGCCGTAGCGGTCGATACGTCGTAGGAACCGGCAGCACCGCCGTTGGCAGCCAGCGTGGTCAGGTCTGCCATCGTCAGGTCGACCGTGTCCGATCCGTTGGCGCCGGTCTGGACGGTAACCGTGGCCTGCGAACCGTCGAACAGCTGCACGCCGTTGAACTTGGTGTTGTCGATGATCTGGCCGATCTGCTGCGTCAGTTCGTCAACTTCGGTCTGCATGTAGGCACGGTCGGTGCTGTCCTGATAGGTGCCCGAAGCCGACTGCGCGGCCAGTTCGCGGACGCGCTGCAGCATGTTCGAAACTTCGTTGAGCGCACCTTCCGCCGTCTGGGCGAGCGAGATGCCGTCGTTCGAGTTGCGAACGCCCTGGTTCATGCCCTTGATCTGTGCGGTCATGCTGGTGGCGATGGCGAGGCCTGCGGCGTCGTCCTTGGCGCCGTTGATGCGCTTGCCGGTCGACAGGCGTTCCATCGCCGTGCCGAGCATCTTGTTCGCCATGTTCGACGAGTTGGTCGCCTTGAGAGCGCTGATGTTGGTATTGATAACAGCCATTTTCCTGGTCTCCGGTTGGGTGATGTCGTTCCCGAATGGACTGCCGGTTCAATGGGATGGACGCGGCTGCCAGGACAAAGACCGGCAAAGGCGCGCCGGAATTAAGTGCCGCCCCGGCAAAAGACTGCCGCCTATAGGTATTCGCACTAGGGGTTTCCCGACCCCTTAAAGTTTCGACCTGTTTGTCGGTTACGCGCGAAACAGAGCCCCGGACATGATGGTTAACAGGGGTCTTGAAATGATTCGCGATTGCGGGGCACTTCGCTTCACGGATACAGCGGCAAAAGCACATGCTGCGCTGGTACAGCGCGCGGCATCGGTGCTTTCGAGCTACGGAGCGGAAGGCGAAGTCCTGCTGGCAGACGCCTTCGAGGGGGCCGCCACCGATCCGCGGCGGATGAGCGTGATGCTGGAACGTTCGCCTGACCCCGCAATCGTTCGCACCACCGGCAGCCGCCAGTCCGTGTTGCGTTATGCCGACGGCGCGAGCGAGGCTTCGCTGGCCGCATTGCTGGCAAGTGGCGCCCGCCCCGGCGCACCGATCGCTGCAGACCCTGAAAGCCTTTCAATCCTTGCCCTTGCCGAGCGCATTGCCGCCAGTGACATTCCGGTGCTGATCAACGGCCCCACCGGGACCGGGAAGGAAGTGCTGAGCCGCTTCATCCACGATCGCTCGTCGCGCAAAGACAAGCCATTCGTGGCGATCAACTGCGCCGCCATGCCTGAAGCCATGCTCGAAGCGCTGCTTTTCGGCCATCAGAAGGGTTCGTTCACCGGCGCCAACGCGGCGAGCGAAGGCTTCTTCCGCGCGGCCGACGGCGGCACGCTGCTGCTCGACGAGATTGCCGAGATGCCGCTGACGCTTCAGGCCAAGCTGCTGCGCGCGTTGCAGGAAGGCGAAGTGGTGCCTCTGGGCGCGACCCAGCCGATCAAGGTCGACGTCCGCGTCATCGCATGTGCCAACCGCGACCTGCCGCTCGAGGTTGAGGAAGGCCGCTTCCGCGCCGACCTGTTCTACCGCCTCAATGTCTTCCCTCTGGCCCTGCGCGCGCTGTGCGAACGTCCAGACGACATCGCCCCGCTCGCGTTCGCGATGATGCTGCGCCACGGCACGACTGCATCGTGGATCGCCGACGAAACGCTGGCAATGCTCGCCACGCATTCCTGGCCCGGCAATGTTCGCGAGCTCGAGAACGTGATCCGCCGCGCGCTGGTGCTGGCGGGCAACGCCCCGGTTGTCGGTCCCGAACACATCGTGTTCGACCGCCCCGCCCGTCTGATCTGCGAACCCGTGCAGGCCACTGCGACCGTGTCGGACGGCAAGCTTTCCAACATCGTCCAGATCTCCGAGGCCCGTGCGATCCTCGCCACCCTCGATGCCTGCAACGGCAGCCGCGTTGCCGCCGCCCGCCAGCTCGGCATTTCGGAGCGTACGCTGCGCTACCGCCTCGCCAGCTTCCGTGAAGCCGGTATCGAAGTCAGTGGTCGAGCAGTCGGTGGCCGGCGATGAGCAGCATCGGCGGCATCGGCGGTCGGGCTTCCGGCATTCAGGACATCATGGCCTTGCGCCAGCAGATCATGGAGCGTTCGCAACTGCTCCAGCAGGTCAAGGCGCCCGAGACGGCGCAGGGAACGGCCCCGGCCAGCGAAGCAGGCGGCAGCTTCACGGATTCGCTCAAAGGTGCGCTCGATACCGTCAACTCGAGCCAGCAGAAGGCCAGCGCGATTAGCGAAGCCTATGAAAAGGGCGAAGTCGTCGACGTGGCTAAGGTCATGCTCGCGCGTCAGGAGGCAGGAGTCGCCTTCGAAGCCACGCTGCAGGTGCGCAACAAACTGCTCAATGCCTACCAGGACATCATGAGGATGGGAGTCTGATTAGATGGCCGACACCGCCGATCCTTCCGCCCCCTCCGGCTTTGGCGCACTGACCGACCCTACAGGCGGGAGCTTCGGCTCTCGCGTGAAGACGTTGATGGCCCAGCCGCCCGTGCGCCGGACGCTGCCGTGGTTTGCTGGCGTCTCTGCTGCGGGCCTTACCGCCGTACTGTGGATGACCATGGCCCCGGCCCCGCAGCGGATGCTCTACAGCCAGCTTTCGGACGGCGAGCGCGCCGAGGTCGTCGCCAGTCTCGACAAGGCGGCGATCCCCTACAGCATCGACAACGCGACCGGCGCGGTCAGCGTGGGCGAGGACGACCTCTATCGCGCGCGGATGGCTGCGGCGTCCGATGGTGCGATCGCCACGCCCGAGACGGGCACCCAGATGCTCGACAAGCTGCCAATGGGCGCAAGCCGAGGGCTTGAGGGCCAGCGCCTGCAGGCCGCGCGCGAACGCGAGCTGGAGCTGACCGTCATGGAAATCGACGGGGTCGAGGGCGTGCGCGTGCATCTCGCCGAACCGGAAAAGTCGGTCTTCGTGCGCGATAACGTGGCGCCAACCGCTTCGGTCATGGTCAAGCTCGCCCGCGGACGGCAGCTTTCGGAAAGCCAGGTCCGCGCGATCACGAATCTCGTGGCAGGATCGGTGCCGGGGCTTTCGATCGACGCTGTGCGCGTGGTCGACCAGCATGGCCGCCTGCTGTCCGATGCCGAAGGCGTCGATGGCGACCGCCTGGAATTGCAGCAGCGCATGGAAGAGAAGCTGCGCCTGCAGGTTGCGCAATTGCTGACGCCGATGCTCGGCGACGGCAATTTCTCGTCCGAGATCCAGATCGATCTCGACATGGACCAGATCACCTCCGCGCGCGAAAGCTACGACAAGCAGGGCGTGGTGCGGTCTGAGACGCAAAGCGCATCACAGCAGACCGGTGCCGCGACGGCACAAGGCGTTCCCGGTGTTACCGCCAATACGCCGCCGCCCGCTACCACGGCGCAACCCGGCGCTCCGGCCGGAACGCCTGCCGCAGCGCCGACGACAGGCGCCAACGGCGAGTCCAGTTCGACGCGGACCTACGAGCTTGGCCGCGAGGTCGCCGTATCAAATCAGACGCCGGGCAAGATCAAGCGCCTGTCGGTCGCCGTCGCGCTCAGTGCCGAGACGATGGCGAAGGGCAAGCCGCAGGACATCGAGGCGATCAAGCAGCTGGTCAGCGCTGCCGTCGGCGCGGACCCTGCGCGCGGCGATCAGGTTGCGGTGCAGGTGCGCGCATTCAAGCCCGCCGAAGTTGCGCCCGATCCGTTCTGGGAAACGCCGTGGTTCGCGACGATCCTGCGCAACGCAGTGGCGCTGATCGCCGTGCTGCTCGTGCTGCTGCTGGGCGTGCGCCCACTGATCAAGGCGTTGAAGCGGGAACCCGCCGTGGCTGAGGCGAGTCCCGCCAGAAAGCGCAAGAAAGGTGCCGCCGCCGAAGACGAAGAGGGCGGCGGCGAGGACGAACAGGAAGCGATCACGGCCGATGAAATGGCCGAGGCGCTCCAGCCTGCGCAAAATGCCGAGACAGGCGTGGTCGATGCCGAGGCACTCGCCCGGCAGGTCAGCCTTGCCCAACGGCTCGTGGTCGAAAAGCCCGACAATGCGCTCGTCGCGCTCAAGCAGATGCTCAACACCCCCGAGGAGGAAGCCGCATGAGCGACCTTGCCGAAGCCCCCAACATCACCGATCCCGAACGCGCTGCGGTGATGGTCATGCTGCTCGAGGACGATCAGGCGGCGCAGATCCTTGCGCAGCTCGAGCCTGCCGAACTGCGGCTTCTGGGCGAAAAGATGTGCGCCCTGGGCGAGATCGGCCCGGTCGCCATCGCGCAGGCGATAGCTGGCTTTGTCGAAAAGACCGAGCGCCTCGGCCTGATTGCGCACGACCGCGTCGGCCAGGTGCGATCTTTGATGACCCGTGCGGTAGGCGAGGTGAAGGCCGACAACCTGATGCAGCGCATCCTGCCCGACGATCGCTCACGCACGCCAACCATCGAGCTTGCGCGTTGGCTGACCCCGCAGGTGATCATCCCGCTGATCCGCGACGAACATCCCCAGGCGATTGCCGTCCTGCTGGTCCAGCTCGATCCCGAGGTGGCCGCTGCCGTGCTCCATGGGCTGCCCGATGCAATACAGCCGCAGGTTGTCCACCGCATCGCATCGCTCGGACCCGTCGCGCCCGAGGCGATCACCATGCTCGAGGAGATACTCGACCGGCGGATCGGCGAGTGCCACGGCCAGGCAGCCGTTGCCATGGGCGGCCCGCGCGAGGCTGCAGATATCATCAATGCCTCGGCCCGCACGGTCGAGAAGCGGGTCATGCCCGAAATCGCCAAGCAGGACAAACAACTCGCCAAGGCGATCGAGAACGAGATGTTCAAGTTCGAGCACCTCTTCGCGCTCGACGACAAGTCGATGGGCGCGCTGCTGCGCGAGGTCGACAACGATGCGATGATTGCCGCGCTCAAGGGCATTCCCGAAGAGCAGCGCGAAGTGTTCTTCCGCGCCATGTCGAGCCGCGCCGCAGATGGCGTGCGCGACGAGATCGCGGGCCGTGGCCGCATGAAGATGGCCGAAGTGATCGAGGCGCAGAAGGCCATGGTTACCGCAGCGCGTCGCCTCTCGGCGGAAGGCGTGATCGTGTTCGGTGCCGGCGACGACGATTATGTCTAGCCCCTTGCGCGCGGTTTCACTCGCGGACCTCGGCGCTGCTTCGGCAGGATTTTCGCGCGACCGCCGCTTCTTTCGCGACATCCTGCAGGCATCGCCCCCGCTACCGCCACCGCCTGCGGTCGAGGATCTGCACGAGGAACCTGCCGATCCCGTCGCCGATGCCTGGGCCGAGGGCTATGCGCGCGGTATGGGCGATGCGCAGGAGGCCGCCGCCCAGATCATTGCCGAGCAGGAGGCGGCGCGTTCGAAAATCGAACTGTCGTTGGCAAAACTCGATGCGGCGATGCAGGAGGACCTCAAGGACCGCCTGCGCGAAACCGTGCAGGCGCTGTGCGAGGCGGCGATCGCCCCTGCCGCGCTTGATCCGGAAGGACTTGCCCGTCGCGTGGAGGTTGCTGGCGCAATGCTCGCCCGTGCACAGGATGAGCGCGTGATCCGGCTGCACCCGGAAGACCTTGCGCTTATTGCCGCGCGTCTGCCCGAAGACTGGCATTTCGTGCCTGACGCAGCGCTTGTCCGCGGGTCGGTGCGCGTCGAAGGCGCGGCAGGCGGTGTCGAGGATGGCCCGGAGCACTGGCGCCTCGCAATTGCAGAGGCGCTCCGCCAATGCTGATGGAATCCGCGCTCAATGTATTCGACCGTGCGCTCGATGGCTTTGCCCTCGCCCAGCCCGATTTCACTCCGCCGCGCTATGGACTGCTTGCCTCGTGCGATGGCGGAATGCTGGAAGTGTCGGGACTTGCGGTACCGATCGGCACGCAATGCCGCATCGCGCATGGTTCAGGATCACTGACTGCCGAAACCATCGGCTTCCGTAATGGTCGCACGCTGATGATGCTCCTGGGAGACCCGGTGCTGCTGCGTCCCGGTGCTAAAGTTCGGCCCGAAGGCCGCCCTGGCATGCTGCCGGTAGGCGAGGCCTTCCTCGGCCGCGCGATCGATGGCGAGGGCAAGCCGATCGACGGGCTTGGCCCGATCAATCATCGCCGCGAATGGCCTGCGGGCGGCGTCCGTTCTGCCGCGCTCGACAGGTCTCCCGTGCGCGAGCGCTTCGATACGGGTGTGCGCGCACTCAATGCGTTGACCACCTTCGGGATCGGCCAGCGCATCGGCATCATGGCCGGATCGGGCGTGGGCAAGTCTGTCCTGCTTGACATGATCGCTCACGGTGCAGAGGCCGAAGTGGTGATCGTCGGGTTGATCGGCGAGCGCGCCCGCGAAGTGTCCGACTTCGTCGAGCGGCACATGCACGGCGCCAAACGCGACCGGTCGGTGATTGTCGCCGTGCCAGCGGACCATGCGCCGAACCTGCGCATTCGCGGTGCGATGCTGGCCACCAGCCTTGCCGAGTATTTCCGAGCGCAAGGCAAGCGTGTGCTGCTGATCATGGACAGCCTGACCCGCGTGGCTCACGCCGGGCGCGAAATCGCGCTGCTGCTGGGCGAACCGGGCGCGGCTCGCGGTTATCCCCCTTCGGCGCTGGCCACGATCACCAAGCTGGTCGAGCGGGCTGGCAACTCTGCTGCGAGTGGCGGGTCGGTCACCGGGCTCTACACCGTGCTGGCCGATGGCGACAACCAGGACGACCCGGTGGTGGACACCGCGCGCTCGATCCTCGACGGACACATCGTGCTGTCGCGTGATCTGGCGCAGCGCGGGCAATATCCTGCCATCGATATTGCCGCATCGCTCAGCCGCGTGATGAACGACATCACTGCGCCCGATCACCAGCAGGCGGCACGCACATTCCGCGCGCTGGTCGCCGCTTACGAGGCCAATCGCGATCTGGTGCTGATGGGCGCCTATCGTGCCGGCGCCGATCCGCAGCTCGACCGAGCAATTGCCATGCACGATGCGCTGACGGGCTTCATCAGTCAGCCGCAGCGCGAGATCGTTCCGATGGGTGATTCCGCCACGGCACTGATCCGGCTGTTGGGCGGATGAAGGCCGAACGCGCGCGTCTCGCCCGGTTGCAACGGCTTGAACGCATCCGCGACATCGCGCGCCGCACCGCGCTGGCCGAGGCCGGCAAGGCCGAGGGCACTTTGGCGCAGCTTCAGGGGCTGGTCGAGCGGACCGAGCGCCTCACGGCAGAATACGCGGCGCGGACCGATTTGCCCGATGCCCATGCCCTGCAGCAATTGCGGCACTTCGTGGCGGGACTCGATCGCATCACCACCGGCACGCGCGCCGATGCGGCAAACGCCCGGCGCGTGGCCGATGTCAAGGCGCAGGAAGCCGCTGCCGCAGAGCGTAGACGCGCCGCTGTGGAGGAGCGCGCCGAGGCGCAGGCCCGCCTTATCGCCCGCAAGACTGCCGCCGCCACCGCTCCGCTCGGCGCGCGCAAGGCAACTGGCACGGGTCTTGAATAGACAAGGTTAACGCCGAAGCGACGGAGCCTTGCCGATGTTCGATCTTGCTGCCCTGCCAATGCCTTCCCTGCCAGTGGCTGCTGGCGGCTTCGCGCTGGAAAGCGCAGGAAACGCAGCAGAAACCGGCGAGACGAGGCAATCGGGTGGCTTTGAGGCGCGTCTTGCCATCCAGATTTCCCAGCCGATCAGCCTTGCAAAGGCGCAGCAGCCCGAAGCAGCGAACCCGGCACCATTGCCGGCAAGCGGCAAGATCTTGCCGGATGCGGCAATGCCGCTTGCCGCTCTGACCGCCGCCCTTGCCGTCGACGATCTTGCGGCTGCGTCCGACGCGCCGTTCGATCAGAAAAACGACAATGGCGAGGACACCAGCGCCGAGACGGCCTTGCCCGGGCAGCTGTTGCCTGATCAGGCCATGATAGCGGCGATCCTTGCCGCTCCACGAACGCTTACGGCAACAACTCCCGTTGAGCGAGCCACGAGCGCGCGCATCAATACTGTGGATGCTAGCCAGTCAACCGTGAGGGCGGTCGCCACAAAGGGAGCGGAGGCCACCACGGCTGTGCTTTCAGCGACCGTTGCAATTGCGCGTGCTGCGGTGATCGAAGCCGATCCGTCAGCTTCGCAACCGGTCGACAGCGAAGTGGCCGCACAAGCCGCCGGGGTGCCGCAGGCCGCAGGGGCAAAGGCCGCCCTCGCGAACGAGACCAGCCAGCGTCCCGCACGCCCGCTGCCCGGTGCGCTTTCCGCCAGCGAGAAGACCGACGCGCCATCTGCCCCCGCCGCAACTCTGGCAGCAGAACTTGCCGACGA
Organism: Novosphingobium sp. HNCC26DJ243; assembly: GCF_057180545.1. NCBI lineage: Bacteria > Pseudomonadati > Pseudomonadota > Alphaproteobacteria > Sphingomonadales > Sphingomonadaceae > Novosphingobium > Novosphingobium sp. HNCC26DJ243. The sequence continues at coordinate 1,482,271 of NZ_JBXUGN010000001.1, forward strand.
CACCGACACCCTGGCCCCGGTCGAGACCGCCGACGATTTCATCGCTGCGGTTCAGGCCCGTACTGCCGAAACGGCGCAGCGGGCCGAGGTTCCCGCAGGAGTGCGCGCCGAAATCCGGCCTGAGCGGATCGATTTCGCGACGCTGGTCGACACGCTCAACCGTGCGCGCGAGGAGGCAGAGCCCAACAGCGTGCGCGTTGCGATCGCCCATGCCGATTTCGGGCGCGTTTCCATGCGCTTCGATCAGGATGACAAGGGCATGACCATTGCCATGAGCAGCGCTGATCCCGGCTTTGCCCGTGCAGTATCGGCCACCAACGAAGCCGCATCGACCAACACGAGCGCAGACACGCCGCGCGACCAGGCTGCGCAGTCGCAGTCGCGCAATGCAGGCACCGCCGGCGACGGCGCACGACAGCAGCAGCAGCAGCAGCAGGACGCCCGCACGCCAACGGCCGAGCGTCCCGCAGCGCAATTGCGAGACACGCTGCGCCGCGACGCTGACCGCGACGCCCCCGACGGCATCTTCGCCTGATACCTTCTGACATTCGAACCCTGAGAGAACCCGCATGAGCGACAAGGAAGAGAAGCCCAAGAAGAAGGGCGGCGGCATGCTGATGAAGATCGTCATGCCGCTTGGCCTGCTGGCGGTCGGCGGCGGTGGCGTTTTCGGCCTTATGGCAGCAGGCGTCATCGGCGGCGGACATGCCGAGGTCAAGGAAGACCCCAATCCCAAGCTCATCCGCAAGGGCGAGGTCGACCCCTATGCCCCTGCCGCCAAGGAAGGCGAAGGCGAAGGAGGCGGGGCCGATGTGGAGGGTGAAGGCGGCAGCGAATTCCGCACCGTCTATTACAACTTCCCCGAAGACTTCACCTCGAACCTCAAGGATTCGGAGGCGCTGCTTCAGGTCAACATCGCCGCCTCTACACGCCGCGATTACCGCGTGATCATGTGGATGAAGAAGCACGAGCTGGCGATCCGCTCGGCCGTGCTGATCGCGATCGCCGACACGCCTGAGGAAGACGTCTATTCGCCGGTTGGCAAGGATCGTCTGCAAAAACGCCTGACCGCGGCGATCAACAAGGTCCTGACCGGGACCGAAGGCTTCGGCGGGGTGGATGCCGTCTACTTCAAGACCTTCATCGTCCAGTAATCGCGAAAGCCGGCTGCCCGCACATGAAACCAGAACGCGCCTTCATTGCCGAACGTGCCATCGCCCGGCACGATCCGGCCCTGCTGCGCCCCGGCCCGAGCATGGGCGATCTCGTGCCCGCGCTTGCCCGGATGAGCGAGCGCATGGCGCGCACGCTGCGCGGAGCGATCTCGCCGCTGCTGGGTGGAGCCGAACCGCAGATCACGCCGATGAAGCCCATGCAGTCGGACTTTGCCGATTTCTGCGCGGAGATACCGCGCCTTGCCGCCAACAGCCTGTTCCACATCGGCAGCGCGCCGTTCCTCGCCACGATCGAGGGCGAAAGCGTGCTGCGCCTGGTCGACCGCGCGTTTGGCGGCCCCGGCGATACGCCGTCGTCGCTGCCCAAGGAATTCCCGCTCTCTGCCGAACTCATGATCGGCCGGATGGAACAGGTTGTCTCGACCTGCCTCGCGCTTGCGCTGGGCGGGGCAACCGGCGGGACGATCCGTGCAGTTCGTCGCGAGGCCAGCGTTGCCCAGCTGCAAGCGATGCCCGATGTCACCCAGATCGCCGCGCTCACCTTCAACGTGATCGAGCAGGGCCGCATGCCCTGGGCGATCTCGCTCGCCTTCCCGGTCGAGACGCTGGCGCAAGTCTTCGCCCACGGCGAGAGCACGCGTCCGTCGCGCGCACCGCGTGGCCCTTCCTTGCCCACGCAGGCACCGTTTTCCGAGCTGCCGATCGACGTCACCGCGGTGCTGGTCGACATGCGCCTGCCGCTGTCGATCGTCTCCGCGCTCGAGGTCGGTCAGGTCCTGTCCGTTCCCATTGCACGGGCCGTCCCGCTGATCGTCGGCGGCAAGCCCTGCGCGCACGGCACGATCGGCGCGCTCGACGATCGCGTTGCGATCCAGATCAGCCAGCTTTCCTGAATTCCCCAACGAGAGGCCCGACCCAGATGACCTTCCAGCCCCGCGGTTTCGATTTCCTCAAGGATGTCGACGTCCGCCTGACCGTCGAACTCGGCCGCACGTCGATGAAGCTCAAGGATGTGCTCGGACTGGCCGAGGAATCGGTCGTCATGCTCGACCGCCTCACCGACGAACTGCTCGACGTGATGGTCAACGGCAAGCTGATCGCGCGCGGCGAAGTGGTGGCCCAGGGCGACCGCTTCGGCCTGCGCATCGTCGAACTGCTCGGCACCGAGCCCGACGCAGCCGCGCCAGCACCGGCACCGCGCCGCGCCGCCAAGGGGGATGCGGGCTGATGTTCTGGTACATCCTCAAACTGCTGGTCCTGCTGCCACTGATCGGCGGCCTGGCGTGGGCAAGCCTCAAGTTCGCCAAGCGCATGGAAGGCCTCTTCACGGCAGGCAACGGGCAGAAGTCGGTTCGCATCATCGAAACCCAGATGCTCAGCCCCACGCTGCGGCTCGCCGTGCTGGAATTCCACGGCCGCGAGATCCTCGTCTCGGCAGGCAAGAACGGCATCGTCCGCCTTGCCGAAGCCCCCGCGCGTCCGAAAGCGGAAGGGGAGGACGCACAATGAAGCGTCATTTAGTGAAGCGTCTTGTTGCCACGCTGACTGCAACGATCGTCCTTTTGCCGCATTACGCGATGGCAGCCGTTGCTGCCGCGCCCGCCCCGGCGCAGCAGCCTGCGGCAATCTCGGGTGCGCTCGACCGCGCCTTCGGCCAGATCTCGGGCGCGCAAAGCGGCGGATCGCTCTCGCTTTCGCTCCAGCTTCTGCTGGTCATGGGCCTGCTGACGATCCTGCCTTCGCTGGTGCTGATGATGACCAGCTTCACGCGTATCCTCGTGGTGCTCTCGATCCTGCGGCAGGCGATGGGTCTGCAGCAATCGCCGCCCAACCAGGTGCTGATCGGACTGTCGCTGTTCCTCTCGCTTTTCGTAATGGGTCCGACGCTCGACAAGGTGAATGCCAATGCGATCCAGCCTTATTCGGCTGGCCAGATCGGCGCGGAACAGGCCTTCGTGCATGGCGGCCGCGAATTCCACGCCTTCATGATCCGCCAGACGCGCGAGACCGACCTGCGCATGTTTGCCGATATCGCAAAGGCCCCACGCTTCGCCAACGCGGCAGACGTGCCCTGGTCGATCCTGCTTCCGGCTTATGTCACCAGCGAGCTCAAGACGGCGTTCCAGATCGGCTTCATGCTGTTCCTGCCGTTCCTGGTGATCGACCTTGTCGTCTCGTCGGTGCTGATGAGCCTTGGCATGATGATGATGAGCCCGACGATCGTCTCATTGCCGTTCAAGCTGCTGCTGTTCGTGCTGGTGGATGGCTGGGCGCTGCTTATGGGCAGCCTTGCCGCGAGCTTCGGATAGTTGCGATGAACGACACAGCCTCCCTACTGTCGCTGGCCGATCGCATGCTGTGGATCACGGCCCTGGTCGCTGCGCCGATCCTGATCGCCTCGCTTGCCGTCGGCCTTGTCGTCGGCGTGATCCAGGCGGCGACTTCGGTCAACGAACAGACGCTGACCTTCGTGCCGAAGCTGGCGATCACCGCGCTCGTGCTCGTCCTGTTCGGCGGCGCGATGCTCGGGCTTGTCGGGGATTTCACCAAGGAAATCTTCGAACAGATCGCCATGACCGGGCGCTGACAGGGTGCTTCAGCTCAACTTCGGATTTGGCGCGCTCGAAGCCGATTTCTGGCGCTTCGTCTTTGTCATGACGCGGATCGGCGCTGCGATGATGGCCGCGCCCCTGTTTGGCATGGCCACGGTGCCGCCGCAGGTCCGGGTGATCGTGACCGGAGCGATAGCCCTGCTGGTCTGCGCCTGGACGCCGGTAGCTGCTCCGGCTGCGCTCCTGACCTTGCCGGGCATGCTCAGCGTTGCCAACGAAGTGCTGATCGGACTTGCGCTGGGCTTTGCCTTGCAGCTTACGTTCGCGGCGCCCACGCTGGCGGCCGAAATCATCGGCGGCGGCATGGGCATGTCGATTGCGACAACCGCTGACCCCGTCAGCGGCGCAAGCTCGCCTGCCATGGGCCAGTACTTCGCGGTGGTGCTGACGGTGATCTTCCTCGGCACCGGCGCGCATCTCAACTGGATTGCGCTGATCGTCGAAAGCTATCGCACCTTTCCTCCGGGCACGGCCTGGCTTGCACCCGGACGCATGGAACTGATCACGCAGTTTGCCGGCACCATGTTCGTTACCGCGCTGCTGATCGCGTTGCCGGTGACACTGATCCTGCTGCTGGTGCAGGTCACCACCGGGATCATCAGCCGGTCGGCCCCAAGCCTCAACCTGTTTTCGCTCGGCCTGCCTGCGGGCGTTCTTGCGGGCCTTGCCGCGATGATCGCGGCAGCGCCAATGCTGACCGACCTTATGATCGAGATGTCCGCCGGCGCGGTCGAGAATGCCGCTGCCCTGCTGGCGCGCGGAGAGTAACGCGCCATGGCCGAATCCGAGGGCGAGAAGTCCTTTGCCCCTACCGAGAAGCGCAGGAAGGACGCCGCGAAGAACGGCGACGTCCTTCGCTCGCGCGATCTCGCAACTGCCGCCGGCGTACTGGTGGGCGCTGTCTGGCTAAAGTTTGCCGGACCCTGGGTGTTCGACGCGATGCAGGATACGCTGCGCGCCTCGTTGACGTTGGACCGCGCCGCGATCGAGGATTTCGCTCCTCGCAAGTTACTGATCGGGGCAATGATCACCGCGCTGCCGCCCGTATTCCTGCTCGGTGGTCTTGTGCTGGTCGCATCGGTCTTCTCGCAGATCGGCATGTCGGACGGACGTTGGGTTCCCGCCAACCTTGCGCCGAAGGCCTCGCGCATCAATCCGCTATCCGGGCTCAAGCGTATGTTCGGCCCGCAAGGCTGGATCGAACTGGCCAAGGGCCTGGCGAAGCTTGCCCTGCTCGGAACGATTGCATGGAGCTGGGCTTCGGGCGAAGTGTCGCGGCTGGCGGGCCTGGGGCATGGCGACATCCATGGGCAGCTGGTCATGGCCTGGGATGCGATCACCTCGCTCGCCTTTGCACTGGCATCGGGGCTGGTGATGATCGCGCTGATCGATTTTCCGATCCAGTGGATCCGCCGCTTCTTCCGGCTGCGCATGACGTTGCAGGAGATCAAGGACGAATCGAAGGAGTCCGAGGGCTCACCCGAACAGAAGGCTGCCCTCAGGGGCAAGCAGCGCCAATTGGCGATGGGCGCGATGCAGGCGGCGATGCAGAAGGCGCAATTCGTCATCACCAACCCAAGCCACTTTTCCGTAGCGATGATCTATGATCCCGACCTTGCCCCGGCACCGGTCGTGCTGGCCAAGGGTCGCGGCGATAAGGCGCTGGCGATGCGCCAGCTTGCAGCGGAAATGGGCGTGCCGACGCTGGAAATTCCGCCGCTTGCCCGCTCGGTATATTTCACCACGCGCGAAAATCAGGTGATCCGCGAGGATCTTTACTCCGCCGTCGCTGTCGTGCTGGCGTTCGTGCTGTCACTCAAACGCGGCGATGTGCCGGTCCTGCCCCCGATCGACGTGCCGATGCACATGCGGTTCGACGCAGAAGGCCGCCCCGAACTCGTCGCAACCCTTAACCCCGCTGCGGCGCAACCGTCCTAAGGGATCATGGCTACAACCTCGTCCACCTCGTCGACCTCGGCCACAGCCCAGATCATTTCGTCGCTGGGCGCGGGCAGTGGCATCAACACCTCGCAGCTTGCCGAGCAGCTTGCCGCGGCGCAATTCGCAACGCGTATCGATCAGCTTTCCGCAAAGAACGATAAGCTGACCGCGCAGATCTCGAGCGCATCCAATCTCAAGTCGCTGATGAGCACGCTGTCATCGTCGGTCGGGGCGCTTATTCGCACCGGTGATCTTGCCGTGACGCCCGCGATCACCAATGCCAGCGTTGCTACCGTCAGCAAGGGCACGGCGACTGGCAGTGGCACCTATTCGCTCGAAGTGACGAGCCTTGCCAACGCGCAGAAGCTTGTAACGCCTGCCTATTCGTCATCCACCGCAACCGTAGGCGCGGGCACGCTGACTTTGCGCTTCGGAACGGTTTCGGGCAGCAGCTTCACCGCCGATGCAACGCAGGATGCCGTCGACATCACCATTCCCACTGGCGCGACGCTTGCCGATGTTGCCAGTGCGATCAACGCCTCGGGTTCCGGCGTGACGGCCTATGTCGCCAACGGTTCGGCCGGCGCGCAAATTGTGCTCAAGGGCAAGGACGGTGCGACCAGTGGCTTCGTGATCGAGGCGACCGAGACCGCAGGCGAGGAAGGCCTTGCCAATCTGGCCTGGACGCCCGCGACGAACACCACGCATCTCAAGGCAACCGCGAGCAACGCTGCCTACAGCATCGATGGCGTCGCCTACACATCGACGAGCAACACGGCGAACGACGTGGTGCCGGGCCTGAACCTCAAGCTCACCGGCACGAATATCGGCGCGCCCGCAACGGTCAGCTTCAGCGATCCGACGAAAAACATAACCTCGGCCATGACGGACCTGGTCGATGCCCTGAACGAGGTCGTATCGCAATTGACCACGGCGATGGACAAGACCAATGGCGAGCTCAACAACGATCCTGGCGCCCGCGCGCTGCGCACTGCCCTGACCGCGCTGGCCGGCACCAGGATCATGCTCAATGCCGACGACGGCGATCCGGCGACCCTTGGCGATCTTGGTCTCAAGATCCAGCGCGACGGGACTTTTGCGCTCGACAACGACCGCCTCTCGGCAACGCTCAAGGCTGATCCACAGGCAGCCGGGGCGATGTGGACCACCGGCGTCTACGGCGTCTACGGGACGATCGACAAGATTGCGCGTGCCGCATCGTCGACCACAAGCGGTGCTTCGCTTGGCAGTTCGATCACGCGCTACACAGCGCTGCAGAAGACCGTGAGCGAGAAGTCCTCCAGCCTTGCGGACAAGCAGGAGGACATGCGCCAGCGTCTCGTCTCGCGTTTTGCCGTGATGGACACCCGCGTGTCCGGCTCGCAATCCACCCTTACCTTTCTCAAGGCGCAGATTGCCGCCTGGAATTCGACGGGCAATAACTGATGCTGCATCATCGCAATGACCCGACCGAAGCCTATCGCCGCGTTGATTTCGATGCGCGGGTCCGTGGTGCGGATTCGCGTCAACTCGTCGATCTTTGCCTTGAGCAGGTCATCGGATCGGTCGGGCGCGCGATGCACGCGCAGGAGCGCAAGGACAACTCCGCCAAGAGCGCGGCTCTCACCCGCGCGGTTTCGGCGCTCACAGCATTGCAGATGGGTGTCGACATGACGAACCCCACGGCGCCCGCCCTGACTCAGATGTATCAGTCGGCCCGCAACGCGGTGCTCGATTGCGTGACGCGTTTCGATGCCCCAAAACTTGCGCTTATACGCCAGGATTTCTCTGAAATTCGCGAAGCGATGCTGCACGGGATAGTCGCCAGTTGACCAACTCCGACTGCGCAGCACGACGCGCGATCCGAACGGAAAAGAGCCCGGTCGCCAACATGGCGGCCGGGCTCTTCGTTTTCCCGCGCTGCAGGGGACGCGCGGCACGGGAAACTCCAGGATAGGGTCAGCTCATGTTGCAGCATGCGATCAATGCTGCGCCCAGTTCGTCGAGATCGAGTTCGCTTTCGGCACCACCCAGATCGATGGCGGCAGATGGCGCTTCGGAGACCAGGGCGCTCTTGCGGTTCTGCGCGAAGGTCTTGCTGCCGGCGTCACGGAGAATCCTGAGGCCTTTGGCGCCGTCGTTGCCCATGCCGGTCAGCACTGCGGCTGTCGCCGGAACAGAGCCACGCGCGATCGAGCCGAACAAGAGGTTGGCCGAGGGGCGCATGCCCTCCACGGGGTCGCGGTCGATCAGGCGGAGCTTGGCCGGGCTGCCGGGCTCGATAACGACATGACGTTCAGGATCGAACGCGATATGGATAGTGCCGGGGGTCAGCGGCGTGCCGTCCTTGGCGGCCTTTACCGCGCACTTGAGTTCGCCGTCCATGCGCTTGATGAACGTCTCCACCACCGCCGGTTCGGCATTGAGTGCGATGACCGTGGGCGGGCACTTTTCCGGGAAGTAGGCGAGCAGCTGGGTCAGCGCATCGATCCCGCCCATCGACGCGGAAAGCGCGACGAGATGGCCGTTCCATTCGAAATGCGATTCAACGTGCTTGTGCTCGCGCGGGGCGCGGCGATCCTTGACGTTGCTGTTGGCCGCCGCGAGCACGATCTTCCCGAGCTTGCCCACGGTCTTGCTGAACTGTTCGGGCGTCGCCTTCAGCGGCTTGGGAAAGCATTCAACCGCGCCCAGCGCATAGGCTTTCAGCGAGGTCTCGGTTCCGGCCTGGGTAAGGCTCGAAAGCATGACCACCGGGAGCGGCGCCGATCCCATGATCTCTTCGAGAAACTCGATTCCGCTCATGCCGGGCATCTCGACGTCGAGCGTGACGACATTTGGCTTCAAAGCCCGGATCTGATCGCGGGCCTCTGCAGCATTTGCTGCAGCGCCGATCACGGTCACGTTCTTTGCCTGGTCGAGAATGTCGGAGAACAGCGCGCGCATAGCAGCGGAATCATCGACAACCAGAACCCGTGCTTCGTGCATTTTACGATGAACTCCTGCTGTGGCGCATCGGCGCCCTCGACACGTCACTACGGTCGAAGGCGCGAGGAATTCATGTGCCGCACCTTACGTATCTCACCCTAGATGCTGCGAAAGCCGACCTTTGCCCTCCTGCTTTATCCGGTGATCAACACCAGCCGTGGCCGGATTGATCCGGGCCGGTCCAATCCATCCGGAGGGCACCTTTCCGATGTCGTCGATCCTATTGCCAGCCAGGTGTGACCGCGCCGCCGCCGAGGCCCTGCTGCCCGAAATGATTGCGGCGCTCGGCTCGGGACCGTTGATGATCGACGGGCGGGAATGCCAGCAGGTCGGACAGGCGATGCTCCAGTTGCTCGTGAGTGCGCGCCAGACCGGCGATGGTGCAGTGATCACTCCTTCGCCCGCCTTGCGCGAGGCAGTCGTCCTCGCCGGCCTGTCGGACGAGCTTTTCGCAGGGGTCGATGCATGAACGCCGAGGAAATCCAGGCAATCTTCTTCGCCGAGTGCGAGGAGTCGCTCGCCGCGGCCGAACAGGGGCTGGCTGCATGCAAGGAAGGCACGCAGGACGACGATACAGTCAACGCGGTCTTTCGCGGGGTTCATTCGATCAAGGGCGGTGCCGGTGCATTCGGCTATATCGCGCTGCAGGGTTTCACCCACGTGTTCGAAACGCTGCTTTCGGATGTGCGCGACGGAACTGTCGCCATCACCGAACCATTGATCGACCTCATGCTTCGCGCGCTCGACACCCTGAGCGATCACGTGACGGCTGCGCGCGACAGCAGCGAGCCACCCGAGGACGCCGCCCTGCTCGCCGAGCTGACGGCAGCCATGGCCGCGAACGCGGGAGCGCCCACCTCAACGCCACTGGCGGCGGAAGCACCCGCAGGAGAGACGCCGGCTGCGGAGCCAAAGCCTGCATCGGCGGCTGACGATGACTTCGGACTCGATTTCGATCTCGACGCCCTGATGAACGACATCTCGGGCGAAATTGGTGGCGCGGTGGAACCGGCCCCCGTCGAAGCGCCCAGCTGGGAAGTGCGCGTCCGTCCCCACGCACCGGCGATGCGGAATGGCAGCGAGCCTCTGCTGATGTTGCGCGAGATGGCCGATCTCGGCGGTCGCTGCACGGTCTGCGACGTGTCCTCGGTGCCGTCGCTGGATTCGCTCGAAGTTGGCACGGGCTACCTCGGATGGGTATTCACGTTTCCCGGCGCCGTCACTGAGGTGGCCGTTCGCGACATCTTCGATTTCGTTGGGGACGACTGCGCGCTGGCATTTGGCGAGAGTGCCGAGATGCCGGCCGTGCAGTACCCCCCCGCACCTGTCGAACAGGTGCCGACAGCCAAGCCAGCAGCACAGCCGGTCGTCCAGACCGCCGCGCCCCCGCCGCTGCCCGCAACGGCGACCACTCAGGAACCCGCCACTGCCATCGTCGAGAATCAAGTCGCAAGAAATACGCAGGCCCCGCCTGCCCCGCCCGCACCCGGCCAGTCGATCCGCATCGAACTGGGCAAGCTCGACAAGCTGATCGATGCTGTCGGCGAACTGGTCATCGCCCAGGCCATGATGGCCCAGCGCCTCTCGGGTGAAGGCTTTGCCGCATCGGAAGAAATGGCGCTGATCGAGGGGCTTACGCGCGATATCCAGGAATCGGCAATGGCGATCCGCGCCCAGCCGATCGGTTCGGTGTTCAGCCGCGTGCCGCGAATCCTGCGCGAACTGGCCTCGTCCACTGGCAAGCACGTCCGTCTCGAAGTCTCGGGCGAGAGCACCGAACTCGACAAGACCGTGATCGAGCGCCTTGGTGAACCGCTGACGCACCTCATTCGCAACGCGGTCGATCACGGCATCGAACCGGCAGATGAACGGATTGCCGCCGGCAAGTCTGCCGAGGGCACGCTGACGCTTTCTGCCGAGCACCGCTCGGGCCGCATTCTCATCCGCATCGGCGACGACGGCAAGGGAATCGACCGCGAACGCGTCTTTGCCAAGGCGGTCGAAAAGGGGCTGATCGCGCCGGAGACGGTCCTCAGCAAGGAGGAGATCGACCTGCTGATCTTCGCGCCGGGCTTCTCCACCGCGCAACAGGTCTCGAACATTTCCGGCAGGGGTGTCGGGATGGACGTCGTGCGCCAGAACGTGAAGGATCTGGGCGGGCGCATCACCATCGAATCCGAACCAGGCGCAGGCACGACCTTCACCCTGACCCTGCCGCTCACTCTCGCGATTTCCGACGGCATGGTCGTCAATGTCGGTGATCAGACGCTGGTCGTTCCGCTCGCCAATGTTGTCGAAAGCTTGCGGCCCGAACCGCACGAGGTTCAAGGCCTGGGCGCCAGCCGCTGCATGATCAACGTGCGTGGCCGCTTCATTCCAGTGATCCCGCTCAGCGTGGCCGTCGGCGCGGTCGGCGCGGCTGCTCACCCGCAGGACGGGGTCCTGATCGTGGTCGAGACCGAAGGCGCAGGCCGTGCGGCCCTGCTCGTCGATGCGATCTGCGATCAGCGCCAGGTGGTCATCAAAAGCCTCGATACCCATTACCGATCTGTCGAGGGCGTCGCAGGCGCAACTATCCTTGGCGATGGCCGGGTTGCCTTGATCGTCGACGTCGACAGCCTCGTATCGCGCACTCTTGCCTCGAACCCTGCCCCCGCAGCGCTGGCAGAAGCAGCATGAGCCTGATGGAAGCTCTCGACGCGTCGATGCCCGGGGTAAGCCCCGGGGTCTACGACGAAGCCGATTTTCGCGCGATCAGCGAGATCGCCCACGTGGAGGCGGGAATCGTGCTGCCGCCCGGCAAGGCGATGCTCGTTTACTCGCGCCTCGCCCCGCTCGTGCGCAACACCGGCTGCGCAACGTTCGGCTCCTACGTGATCCGCATTCGCGAGGATGCGACAGAGCGCCAGAAGGCGATCTGCGCGCTGACCACCAACCACACCTTCTTCTACCGCGAAGCGCACCATTTCGAACATTTTGCCAGTGACGTCCGTCCCGGCTTTGTCGAGCGGCTGCACGGCGGCGACAAGGTCAGGCTGTGGTCGGCGGGCTGTTCCAGTGGCGAGGAGACCTGGTCCCTGCTGATGACCTTTCTGGGTCCCGACCAGTCCGAAGGCCAGAACATCGCCCGGCGCGATCTGCGTCTGCTCGCCAGCGACATCGCCACCCACGCGCTCACCAAGGCGCGTACCGCAACCTACCGCACCGACGACATCAAGGCAGTTCCCGAATCCTTGCGCCGCAACTGGACGCGTGCCGCAGGCGAAGAATCGACCATCGCGCCCGAAGTGCAGCAGCTTGCGCGCTTCCGCTCGCTCAATCTCCTGGGCGACTGGCCGATGCGCGGACAGTTTGACGTGATCTTTTGCCGCAACGTTATGATCTATTTCGACAATCCCACGAAAGAGAGGCTCGTCGCGCGCTTTGCCGAAAAGCTCGTTCCGGGCGGCTGGCTCTATATCGGCCATTCGGAACGGGTGACCGGGCCTGCGCTCGACCAGCTCTCGACCATGGGACCAACCATCTACCGCAAGGGGCTTGCATGACCATTCGCGTCGTCATCGTCGAGGATTCGCCGACCATGCGCGCGATCCTGATGAATCGGTTGGGCAAGGAGCCCGACATCGAAGTCGTCGCGGCAGCGGCCAATGCCGCCGAAGGTCGCCAGATGATCCGCGAGCTCGACCCCGATGTCGTCACGCTCGACATCGAGATGCCCGGCATGAACGGCCTCGATTTTCTGGCCAAGATCATGGAACTGAGACCCACGCCGGTAATCATCGTCTCGGGATCGACACAGGAAGGCAACGAAATGACGGCCCGCGCGCTCGCGCTGGGCGCGGTCGATTGCTACGCCAAGTCGGGCGGAGGGGCGGGCCTCGACGATGGCGGGCGGCTCGCCGCGATGATCCGCGAAGCTGCCAGGGTGCAGTTTACCGTCCGCGCTCCCGCTGCCCGGCGGGTCGCGCAGGAGGCACGCGGCTCACTGATAGAACGCCCTGCGCTGATCGCCATCGGATCGTCCACGGGAGGGGTCGAGGCGCTTCAGACCGTCCTAGGCAGCTTTCCCGAAGATTGTCCTCCAACGATGATCGTGCAGCACATCAACGCGCGATTCGCGCCGGCGGTGGCGCGCACGCTCGACCAGTCATGCCCGCCACGCATCGTGATCGCCGAACCGGACATGCCGCTGAGACCCGGCCACGTCTATGTCGCACCGGGCGACGATCGCCATCTTTCAGTCGGCGGGTCGGCAAATCTTCATTGCAGGCTGCGTCCCGGCGATCCGGTTTCGGGCCACATGCCGAGTGTTGACGTGCTGTTTTCGTCGGTGGCGGAAGTGGTGGGCGCGCACGGGGTCGGTATTCTGCTCACCGGCATGGGGGCGGACGGCGCACAAGGCCTGCTGGCGATGGCGCGCAAGGGTGCTCACACCATCGCGCAGGACGAAGCGACCTGCACCGTGTTCGGCATGCCGCGCGCCGCGATCAACCTCGGCGCTGCCAAGGTCGTCTCGCCATTGGGTTCGATCGCGCGCCAACTCTTCAGCAAGGCCGCCTGACATGAGCTTCCAGGCTCCCATCACCAGCGCGCCGCCAATCGAGCGGGTGACCGTCATGCAGGGGCAAGCGCTCGCCTCGGCAAAGCCCGCGATCGAATACTCGACGGTCCTGGGCTCGTGCGTGGCCACCTGCCTCTTTGACCCCGAAGCGCATATCGGCGGAATGAACCATTTTCTCCTGTCCGAACCGCCCGCGAACGCTGCGGGCACCCAGATCGATGAACACTACGGCGTTTATCTGATGGAACTGCTCGTCAACGAGATGCTCGCCAGGGGCGCACGAAAATCCGCCCTGAAGGCGCATCTCTACGGCGGGGCCAACGTCAATCGCAACATGATGCGGATCGGCTCGATGAATGCCGACTTTGCCCGCGAATTCCTCCGCCGCGAAGGCATAATGCTAATGCGCGAGGATCTTGGCGGGACGCAGGCCCGCCGCGTCGATTTCCGCCCGGCCTCGGGCCAGGTCCGCTGCCGCACGGTGGAAGACCGGTTCGCGCCTCCTGTTCAACCCACCCCGCGCCCGGCGGTCGCCCACGGCGACGTCGAACTGTTCTGACCGGAAAAGCGAGTCCAAGCATGCACACTACCAGGATCCTCACCGTAGACGACAGCCCGTCCATGCGGGCTCTTCTGAACCATGCCCTTGCCGGTCACGGCTTCGACGTGTCGCAGGCCGAGGACGGCATGGCCGCGCTCGACTGGCTGGCGATGAACGAGGTCGATGTCGTCATCACCGACATCAACATGCCCCGTCTCGACGGGTTCGGCCTGATCGAGCGCCTGCGCGAAGGCAGCCGTCACCGCGACCGCCCTATCCTCGTCCTGACGACCGAAAGCTCCGAGGAAAAGAAGGCACGTGCCCGCGCCGCCGGTGCCACGGGCTGGATCGTCAAGCCGTTCGATCCCGACAAGCTCGTCGCCGCCGTGCGACGGGTTTCCCACTGACCCCCGCTAGAAAGGAGCCAATCCCATGCTGCGCGAACTGATCACATTCGAGGTCGAGGGCCAGGTCTTCGGGCTCGACATCATGGCGATCCGCGAAATCCGCGCGTGGTCGCCGACCACGCGCCTGCCCCGCGTCCCTGCCTATGTCGCAGGGGTGGTGAACCTGCGCGGCACCGTATTGCCGGTGATTGATCTTGCTGCCCGCCTGGGCTGGCGCGCAACCGAAGCCACCCCGCGCCACGCCATTATTGTCACCCAGCAGGGCGCACAGATTTCTGGCTGGATCGTCGATTCGGTCAGCGACATTGTCACGCTCGACAGCCAGACACTGCAACCCCCTCCGCCGACTTCGGCTGGCGATACGGTGGTCCCGTTCCTCGAGGGCCTTGCCGCGATCGAGGACCGCATGGTCATGGTGCTCAACCTTGCCGCGCTGTCGGATGGCGCCGAGATCGCCGAAGCCGCCTGAGCGAAAGGGACCGCTTCCGATGGGCCAAGCCACTCACCGCCAGATCGCCGTCGTGCTCGACGAGCTTGCCGAGGACATCGAGGCACTGGGCACCGCGCTCTGCGACGACATGGCTGTGGCCATCAACCATGTCGACAAGCTTCAGGCGATCGACCTGATAGCGCAGAAGCAGCGTTCTCTTGCGCGGCTGCTTCGGGCCGACCGTCCGACCGAGGAAGTCGAACGCATCGCCATCGATGTCCTGCGCGACCGTCTGCGCCTTTCGGGCTAAAGCCAACCTGCACTGGTTGGTAAAAGGCCAAGTCTTTCATCGGCCAGCACATGTCGTTGGTCGAGCGTGACACGCCAGACCTGCCGTTGTAAGGCACGGCGGGGCATGAAGTTTCCAAAGAAACAATCCGCGCGCCACGGGAGGCGCGCTGCCATCCTCGCCGTGCTTTGCGCGTCCACATCGGTGTTGGCCGCCGAGCCCGATCCGGCGCCAGCGCTCGCCACGAGCGCTCCGCTCCCCGAGACCGGAGAAAGCCGCACAGTCTTCACGCCCGCAGATTTCACGCGCTTTGCCCCACGCAATGCGCTCGACATGCTGCGCCAGGTTCCAGGCTTCTCGATCCGCGAGGGCGAGGAAGCGCGCGGCCTCGGCCAGGCCAGCGGCAACGTGCTGGTCAATTCACAGCGCCTCTCGTCCAAGTCGGACGACATCTTCACCCAGCTCTCGCGCATTCCGGCCTCGACGGTCGAGCGTATCGAACTGGTCGACGGCGCGCGGCTCGACATCCCCGGCCTCACCGGCCAGGTCGCCAATGTCATTGCGCGGACCGACAGCTTCTCCGGCCAGTTCCGCTGGAGCCCCGAGTTCCGCCCGCATTACGCCGACCCGCGCTTTACCAATGGCGAAATATCGCTCTCAGGTCGCCAAGGCCCGGTCGAATACACTGTCAGCCTGGTCGACAATGCCAATCGCGGCGCGGCTGGCGGCCCGACGCTGATCACCGATCGCAACGGCGCCCTGCTTCAGACCCGCGAAGACGTGGTCAAGGCAAGGCGCGACGATCCCAAGCTCGCGGTGCGTCTCGCAATCGATGGGCCCGGTTCGTCCAAGGGCAATCTCAACGGCTCTTTTCAGCGTATCCCTCGCGAGTTCACCGAGCGGTCCGACCGCGTCGATGCCGATGGTACGGTGACCGCGCGCGATCTTGTCGACAAGTCGAGCGAGCGCAACTGGGAGATCGGCGGTGACTGGGACTTCGCGGTCGGCCCCGGCCGCCTCAAGCTGATCGGTCTCAACCGCGAGATCCACAGGCCCTACAGCCAGTCGGTCGTCACGACCTTTGCGGACGGTGGCGCGCCGGTGGGGGATCGCTATGCCGAAACGGCGGACAGTTCCGAAAGGATCGCCCGCGCCGAATACTCGTGGGCGATGCTGGGCGGCGACTGGCAACTGGCCGGCGAAGCGGCGTTCAATGCGCTCGACAACGTCGCCCGCGTAGCCACGCTGGATGCCACAGGGCGGTTCGTCGACGAACCCTTCCCCGAAGGCACGGGCGGGGTAAAGGAGGACCGCTACGATGCGAGCCTGTCCTTTAGTAGGCCGCTTTCCAAAAAGCTGACTGTGCAGTTGATCGCTGGTGCCGAACGGTCGACGCTGCGCCAGACCGGCGCGCCTTCGGGCAATGGCGACGGTCCACTGAGCCGCAGCTTCTTCCGCCCCAAGGGCTCGCTGTCGCTGGCATGGAAGGCATCGAAGACCCTCGATGTCTCGTTCAAGCTCAAGCGCTCGGTTGGCCAGCTTTCGTTCTCCGATTTCCTCGCCCGCCGCTTCCTCGACGATGGCAACGCCAACTCCGGCAATGCCGATCTCGTGCCCCAGCAGGACTGGTCTGCAGAACTCGAGCTGAACCGCAATTTCGGCAAATGGGGCTCGACCAAGCTGCGCCTCGTCGCGCGCGAGATCCAGGACTACGTGACAGTGGTGCCGATTGGCCCCTTCGGCGAAAGCATCGGCAATGTCGGCCGTGCGCGCGAACGCCAGATCGTCAGCAATACAACGCTGCAGTTCGATCCGATCGGCTGGAAGGGTGCCCGTCTCGACGTCAACGTCGAGCTCTACTTCACCAGCCTGAGGGACCCCTTCGACGCGACCCGCGCCATCCCTTTCGGCAGCACAGACCGTTACGTCGAGGTAGAGTTCCGTCAGGACTTTCCCGGCACAGACTGGGCCGCCGGCGCAGATTACGAATACAACCACGCTTCGCGCTACCATCGCCGCTACGAGATCGGCCGCCCCTTCGAAGGTCCGGTCTTCGCTGGGCTTTTCCTTGAACACAAGAACGTCATGGGTCTCACGATCCGCGCAAACGCCCGCAACCTCCTGAACGCCCGCCAACGCTGGGACCGCGAGGTCTATGCCGGGCCAAGGCCGGGATCGCCGATTGCCTTCGTGGAGACGAGAGACCGGCTGATCGGCCCGATTTTCACGCTGACGGTGAAAGGCAGCATCTAGCCACATCAGGCGAGAGCCTGACGTCAAACGCATGGCGGTGTGATGAAAGTCTGGATGCCCCGCGAGGATTCGAACCTCGATAGACGGAATCAGAATCCGTAGTCTTACCATTAGACGACGGGGCAGCGAGAGGCGCGCAATTAGGCGGCGGCCTCCCTTGAGTCAACCCGGTGAAATGGCATTTTTGGGGCTGGCCTTGCGGGCGAGGCGCAGCGGCGCTAGCATTGGTGCCAAGTACCCGGCAGGCATTACGCGGCACGGGAAAACATAAGCGAATACGATCCATGGCGGAGACCAATCCGCCGGCCTCTGGGCACAGTGCGCGATCGAGCAGGAAGAAGGGGCGACGCAAGCCCCGACCGCCTCGAAGCAATGCCGGGAGCACTCTCCCGCCCAAGTCCGCCGGCAAGACCAGCCCGCCCGTGCCAGACGGCGGGGACAAGCAGGCCATCGCAATTGCCCCTGCCATGGCGGCAGAGGCCACGGTTCCTGCGGCCCCGGTTGCCGTCCCGGTGGTCGAGCGTGCACCAACGTGGCAGAAGCCGCTTCCGCACCATCGCCAGGCCTATGCCGCGATCGACCTCGGCACCAACAACTGCCGCCTGCTGATCGCGCGGCCCTCGGGCGAGCACTTCGTGGTGATCGACGCTTTCAGCCGCGTGGTGCGACTTGGCGAAGGTCTTGCGCAGACCGGTCGCCTGTCCGATGCCGCTATGGATCGCGCGCTCGCGGCGCTGCATGTCTGCGCCGACAAGCTGCGCAAGCGCAATGTGCACCTCGCCCGCTCGGTAGCAACCGAGGCCTGCCGCCGCGCCGCCAACGGCGCCGATTTCATCCAGCGCGTTCGCGACGAGACCGGCATCCGGCTCAACATCATCACCGCGCAGGAAGAGGCGCGCCTCGCCGTTCTGGGCTGCCATATCCTGCTCGAGCAGGGCGATGGCCCCGCAATGATCTTCGACATCGGCGGCGGATCGACCGAGATGGTCCTGGTCGAGACCGGGGAAACCGTGCCCCGCATCCTCGACTGGCAATCGGCCCCCTGGGGCGTCGTCTCGCTGACCGAGAGCGTCGGACCGATCGACGATACGCCTGAAGCGCGCGCTATCGGCTATGCCGAAATGCGCCGCCGCGTGGACGAAGGCTTCGCCGATTTTGCCGAGCGCGTGGCGCCCGTGCGCGATGCAGTGCGCGGCATGGGGCGTATCCGCCTGCTGGGCACGAGCGGGACCGTAACCACGCTCGCCAGCCTTCATCTTGAGCTGCCGCAATACGATCGCCGCGCGGTCGACGGGCTGGTGGTGCCCTCCGACGCAATGCGCGACATCAGCCAGCGGCTGTCGACCATGACCCCTGCCGAGCGGGTGGCGCTGCCCTGCATCGGGCGCGAACGCTCCGACCTCGTCGTGGCGGGCTGCGCCATTCTCGAATCGATCCTCGACATCTGGCCTGCCGACCGCCTCGGCATTGCCGATCGCGGCATCCGCGAGGGCATCCTGCGCAGCCTCATGGCTGGCGGAGGCGATCCCGCGCGCGCGCCCCATCAACGGACAAACGCTGCATGAGCCGCTCCGGCAAAGACCCCCACGAACGCCTGCGCACCGCAAAGAAGCGCACCGCGTCCTCGGCCCGCTGGCTTTCGCGCCAGATCAACGATCCGTACGTCAAGCAGGCCCGCGCCGAAGGCTGGCGCAGCCGCGCCGCCTTCAAGTTGATCGAACTCGACGAGAAGTTCGGCCTGCTGCGCGGCGCGCAGCGCGTGGTCGATCTGGGCATCGCGCCCGGCGGGTGGAGCCAGGTCGTGCGCAAGAAGAGCCCTGCGGCAAAGATCGTCGGAATCGACCTTCTGCCGACCGAGCCGATCGAGGGCGTGACCATCTTCGAGATGGATTTCATGGCCGACGAAGCCCCCGAGGCGCTGCAGGGCGCGCTCGATGGCCCGCCCGACCTTGTCATCTCAGACATGGCGGCCAACACCGTTGGCCACAAGCAGACCGACCACTTGCGCACGATGGGCCTGGTCGAGACGGCCGTGGACTTTGCCGTGACGACTCTCGCACCGGGCGGGGCCTTTGTCGCCAAGGTCTTTGCAGGCGGCACGGACACCGAACTGCTGACGATCCTCAAGAGGAACTTCACCACGGTGAAGCATGCCAAGCCTCCGGCCAGCCGCAAGGATTCGTCAGAATGGTACGTTATCGCGCAAGGCTTCAAGGGCCGGGCGCAGTAGCCGACCAGCGATTCGCACAGGTCATGGGTGGCCGAACCGTAATCTGGCAGGACCACCCGATGATACCCTGTCGCGAAGCCTGTTCGCCGCCTTGGCTGTTCTGGCAGGCGCTTCAATAGGCAGCGGTGAAACGCGCACGCGGATGGCGATGTTGTTCAAGCTCGTCGACCATCGCGATGGCATAGTCGGCAAAGCTGATCCGGCTCTCGCCTTTTTCGTCAACAACCAGTTGATCGGTGCCCAGACGGAAATTGCCCGTACGCGGACCTTCCTCGATGAAGGCGGCGGGCGAGAAGAACGTCCAGTCGATCTGCGTTTCCTGCCGCAAGTCCTTGAGGAAGGCGATGCCGCCAAGGATCGCGGGCTTCCACTCGTCGGGCAGGTCCATCGCGTCGAACAGGATCTTGCCCGGCGCCACCTCAAGACTCGCCGCACCTCCCGTCACCAGCAGGCGCGAAACACCGGCGGCCTTGAGCGCATCCAGCAGGGTCTTGGCGGGGATATCGAAGTGCAGCGCGCTGATTACAGCATCGACGCCGTCGATCGCGCCGGCAAGCGACTGCGCATCCGAAGCATCGCCTGCAATCGCGGTCACGCCCGGCGCGGTCTTGATCGCCTCGGGCTTGCGCGCCACGGCGAGGACCTCGTGGCCACGTCGCGAAAGCTCTGCGGTGATTTCGGAACCGGCGCGCCCTGACGCGCCAAGGACTGCAACTTTCATCATCGGACTCCTGGGTAGTTTCCAACGGATACCAAGTGCGCTATCGAGCTCACCTATGCAAGAAGGCACGATTTCCATACCTGGTTACCGCGAGGTAACGCGCGAAGCAGAACCTTCGCCCCGAGGCGATGTCTACGCTGCCAATTGCCCGACCCGGCAGTTGCTCGACCGGATCGCGGACAAGTGGAGCGCGCTGATCCTGCTGCTGCTTTCTGCCGAGGAAATGCGTTTTAACGCGCTCAAGCGGCGCATCCAGGGCGTCAGCCAGAAGATGCTGAGCCAGACCCTGCGCTCGCTCGAGCGCGATGGACTGGTGACACGCACGGTTGTGCCGACAGTACCGGTGACCGTCACTTATGCCATCACGCCGCTAGGCCGGGGCCTGATCGGCGCGATGCGCGCGATGATCGACTGGGCGGAGACCTGCATGATCGAAGTGACCGCCGCCCAGCACGCCTACGATCTGCGGGCGGGTTCGGATCAGGGTTGAGAAGACGGCGCACGCCGACCAAACGAAAAAGGGCGCCCGGATCGCTGCGGACGCCCTTTCGCTATTCTGTCTGTACTCGAAGCTTACTTCTTCGTGTTCAGGTAGGCGATTACGTCGGCGCGCTGCTGCGCATCGGCGATGCCCGCAAAGGTCATCTTGGTGCCGGCGGCGAACTTCGCCGGGCTGGTCAGCCATGCGTCGAGCGTAGCGTCGTCCCAAGTGCCGCCCTTGCCCTTGAGCGCATCGGAGAAGGCATAGCCGCCACGGTCGCCAGCGACCGCCTCACCGGCCACGGCCCACAGGTTCGGGCCGATGCCATTGGCGCCGCCCTGGTCGATGGTGTGGCAAGCCTTGCACTTGGCAAAGACCGCCTCGCCCTTGGCCGCATCACCGACGACGGCAACAGCAGCGGGGGCCGCACCGGCAGCAGGCACCGCAACAGGTGCGGGCAGCGGCAGGTTGGAGCCGAGCGAGTTGAGATAGAGAATGACGTTGGCGCGATCTTCACCCTTGGGCAGGCCCGCGAACGACATCTTGGTGCCGGCGGCGAAGGCCTTGGGGCTCTTCAGCCAGGTGTCGAGCGTGGCGAAATCCCAGTTGCCGCCCTTGCCGGCCAGATCCGCCGAATAAGCGAAACCTGCCGCGTGCTTGCCAACCGGCTTGCCGACGATCCCGTAGAGATTCGGACCGATGCCATTGGCGCCGCCCTGCTCGGCCGTGTGGCAGGCCTTGCACTTGGCGAAGATGGCTTCGCCCTTGGCAACATCGCCTGCGGCAAGAAGATTCGGCAGAGGCAGTTCAGCCGCGCCAGCGCCGCCTTCTTCTTCGACGCCTTCGATCGCGTAGCCCATCTGCTCGGGACGATGTTCCTTGTCGGCGAGGAAATAGTGCGCCGAAAGGCTGGAAAGACCAAGAGCCACGATGCCCCCGAACAAGGTCCACCCGGCGATGGTGTTGAAACGGTCGTCCATTTACGAGCCCCATTGGCGCACGCCGACACCCTGCCGGCCCCCGCGCGAGTTGCGGCACGCTCTAGTCAGCGGCTTGCCGCAGCGCAAGATGCTTTGAGGCCCAAAAGTAATGTCACTTGCCGCAAAACGCGCAGAAGCCTAATCGCGCGGGCATCATGCAGAGCTATCCCGCCCCCGCGCTCGCCCTGGTCGAGCAGATGGCCGCCGCCGCCAAGGCCGATCCGGCTCGTGCCGTCTCGTTCCAGGGCGCCCCTGGCGCCAACTCGCATCGCGCCGCGCTCGAAGCCCTGCCCGATTGCCTGCCCCTACCCTGCTTCTCGTTCGAAGATGCGCTGGATGCGGTCAAGGAAGGGCGCGCAGGACAGGCGATCATCCCGATCGAGAACTCGCAGCACGGGCGCGTCGCCGATATCCACTTCCTTCTGCCCGAAAGCGGATTGTCGATTGTCGGCGAACACTTCCTCGAGATTCATGCCAGCTTGATGGCGTTGGGCGATGGCCCCTTCACGGCGGCCTACAGCCACCCGCAGGCGCTCGGCCAGTCGCGCTTCTACCTCCGCGAACGCAGCATCGTGCCGATGAGCTATGCTGACACCGCAGGCGCTGCCGCCTATGTCGCCGAATTGGGTGATCCGACCGTCGCCGCACTCGCCCCGCGCATCGCGGCCGATCTCTACGGACTCAAGGTGATCGAGGACAATGTCGAGGACGCGCACGACAACACCACCCGATTCGTGATTCTCTCGAAGACCCCACTTGAACCCGCAGCGATCGAAGGACCTGCGATGACCACGTTCGTCTTCGAAGTGCGCAATATTCCGGCCGCGCTCTACAAGGCACTCGGCGGCTTCGCCACCAACGGCGTCAACATGACCAAGCTTGAAAGCTACCAACGCGGTGCGAGCTTTGCCGCGACCGAGTTCTTTGCGGACATCGTTGGCGCACCCGGCGATCCGGCGGTCGATCGCGCGCTCGATGAACTGGGCTTCTTTGCCAAGCGCCTGCGGATGCTCGGCACTTACCCGATGGAGCGTATCCGGGGCTAGTTGCTCTTGCCGGATTCCGGCCTGCGTGCCACGAAGAGCAGGTGACGGCACCTGCGGCGGGAAATACGGCAACGAACGACGCTGCAGCGGCTGATGCCGCATGGCGCGCCATGCGCGATGCCGGTGATATCCAGCTTGCACCCGTCCCGCCCGATCCGCCGCCGGTCTCGCCCGAATGGCTGAAGGCGATTGGCCGTTTCCTCGAATGGCTGCTGTCGCCACTGGGCCGCTTGCTTGGTGCAAGCTGGAGCTGGGTAGAGATTGCATTGCTGGTCGGCGCGGCGATCGGTGTCGCCTGGATCGCATGGAGCCTGCTCTGGCCTCTGTGGAAAGGCCGCAAATCGCGCGGCTCGGCGCCTGCGCCAGAATGGGCACCCGCCCGCGAGGAAGCGCTAGCGCTGCTCGAGGATGCCGACGCGCTCGCTGCCAATGGCCATTTTGACGAGGCCGCGCATCTCCTGCTCCGTCGCAGCGTCGGCCAGATCGCCAAGGCGCGGCCCGATTGGCTGCAACCTTCCAGCACTGCCCGCGAGATCGGCGGCCTGACCGGCCTTCCGCCAAGCGCCCGCCTTGCCTTTGCCGAGATCGCAGCCCTTGTCGAACGCGCCCGCTACGCGCTCCGCGCCCTCGATTCAGGCGACTGGACCCGCGCGCGCGCCGCCTATGCCCGCTTCGCGCTCGAGCGGATCGAGACATCGGCATGAGCGCGCCTGCATCGCCTTTCCCGCGCTCCACCGTGATCGGCATGTTGCTGGTGGGCGCGCTCGCCTTTGTCGCCCTGCTCTGGTTTCTGGGGCACAATACCGGTGGCAGCGGCAACAACGGCGGCGCCCATGTCGGCGGGCACGGCCTCAACGGCTATGCCGGCCTTGCGAAAATGCTCGAGGCCGAGGACCTCGACGTCGTGCGGCAGCGCAACCGCCGCGGCATCGAGACGCAGCCCGGCCTGCTGATTCTTACGCCGCCGCCGGAAGCCGACGGCAAGGAAATCGCCAAAGTGGTCGATGCGCGGCGCTATGTCGGGCCGACGCTTGTGGTCACGCCCAAATGGTTCGCGATGGGCGCCAGCGGCAAGAAGGCCAAGCGCGGCTGGGTCCAGATCCTTGGTACTACCGCGCCCCAGTGGAAGGGCTTTGCCGACAACGTCACGGTCGAGGTCGGCACCGACAAGTCCGCGCCCGCGGGCGGCTGGAGGATCGGGGCCCGGCAGGGCAAGCTGCCCGATGACCGCCAAGTGGAAACCGGGTCGGGCAAGGGCCTGATCCCCATCGTGAATGCGGGCAACGGCAAGGTCCTTGCCGCGTGGCTCGACGACGATGGATATTACCCTGCGCTCAACGATCTTGCCGGCATCGATCCCGGTTATGGTGGCGAGGACGAAGACATCTATCCCGTGGTCCTCGTGTTCGAGCCCGACCTGCTCGACAACTGGGGGCTGGCCGACCGCTCGACCGCCATGCTCGCGCGCGATCTCGTTCTTGCAACGGCTGACAATCGCGCCCAGCCCTTCGCCTTCGACATGACCTTCAACGGTTTCGGCGCGAGCCGGAACCTGCTGACACTGGCCTTCGAGCCACCGTTCCTTGCCGCCACGCTGTGCCTCCTGCTGGCCGCACTGGCTGTGGCCTGGCGGGCGTTCCACCGTTTCGGCCCCGCCCTGCAGACCGCGCCAGAGATCACCAATGGCAAGGCGGCGCTGGTTGCGAACGCCGCCGGACTGATCCGGCGCACCGGCCGCGTCCACCTTGTCGCCGCACCATACGCCGACGCCGCGCGCGACCGTATCGCGCAGGCGCTGGGCCTGCCGCGCGGCACATCTGCCGATGCGACAGAGCGCGCGATCGACGTCGCGCAAGACCGGCGCGGCCTTGTTGGTCCACGCTTCGCCGCCGCTGCCGCACACTTGCGCGCGGCCCGCAAACCCCATGACCTGACCCGGCGCGCCGCCGTGATCCAGCAGATCGAAAAGGACCTGACGTGAGCGATATGACCCTTGAAGACCTCGGCGCGCTCGCCGGCCGCATCCGCGCCGAAGTGGGCAAGGCCGTGGTCGGGCAGGAAGAGGTGCTCGACCATCTCCTCGTCGCCCTGTTCGCGGGCGGCCACGTCCTGCTCGAAGGCCCGCCGGGCACCGCCAAGACCTTTCTCGCGCAGTGCCTTGCTGCCTCGCTGGGGCTGGACTTCGGCCGCATCCAGTTCACGCCCGACCTTATGCCGGGCGACATTCTCGGCTCCAACCTGTTCAATTTCCAGACCAGCCAGTTCACGCTTACGCGCGGGCCGATCTTCCACGAACTGCTGCTGGCCGACGAGATCAATCGCACCCCGCCCAAGACGCAGGCCGCGCTGCTCGAAGCCATGCAGGAACGCCGCGTCACGCTCGATGGCGAAGCGCACGCCCTGTCCGATCGCTTCATGGTCGTCGCAACGCAAAACCCGATCGAAAGCCAGGGCGTCTATCCCCTGCCCGAGGCGCAGCTCGACCGTTTCCTGTTCAAGCTGATCGTGGGCTACCCGTCTGCCGAGGAAGAAGCCCGCATCGTCGCCCGCTATGGTGAAGGCCGAGGCGCGCCCAAGCCAGCCGAACTCGGCCTCACCGCGATAACCGACAGTGCCGAACTCGCCCGCGCCAACGCCGCGGTCGCCAGCGTCACGCTTGCCGAATCGATCGTCGACTATGTCGTCCGACTGGTACGCGCGACCCGCGAGACGGGAGATCTCGTCGCCGGTGCCTCTCCGCGCGCCGCCGTCCTGCTGGCTGGCGCAGCGCGTGCGCGGGCCGCCCTCGATGGCCGCAACTACGTGATCCCAGACGACGTCAAGGCGCTTGCTACTGCCGTCCTGCGCCATCGCCTGCTGCTCAGCCCCGCTGCCGAGATCGAAGGCAAGCAGGTGGAGGCCATCGTCGCTGCGCTGGTCGAAGGCACGGAAGCACCGCGTTGAACCTGCCTGCCGCCCTGTTGCCCACGCAGCGCGCGGTGCTGGTCGTCGCGGGCCTTGCCCCGCTGGCGCTTCTGCTTGCCGCAGCGGCGCCGGGCGCATGGATTGCGGCGCCTGCGCTGGGCGGCACGCTGCTGGTGCTCGTCTTGCTTGACGGAATGTTTGCAGGCTCGCTGGACGATCTGCGCGTGATCGCGCCCGCCGATGCCGAGGTGGGCGAGGATGCAACGCTAACCGTACTGGCCGACCTTGCCCGCGTCGGCCCGCGCGCCCGGCCTGCGGCCGCGCTTGAATGCGATCCGCGCCTCGCGTCGGGTGGCCGGATCGATGTGGCATTGACGCCGGACGAAGGCGCGTGGAGCGGATCGGCCAGACTGACCGCCAACCGCCGCGGCACTGCCGCCGTCAATCGCATCTGGCTGCGCTGGAGCGGACCGCTAGGCCTGGCTTACCGGCAAGTCAGCCGCCCGCTTGTTCAGGCGGTACGCATCTGGCCCAATATCGCCCCGGTCCGCAGCCCTGCGCTCCAGATATTCCTGCGCGATGCCCAGTTCGGCCTGATCGCGCGCCGTATCCGCGGCGAGGGCTCGGAATTCGAAGCGCTCGCCGAATACGAACCGGGTATGGACCGCCGCCGGATCGACTGGAAAAGCTCCGCCCGCCATGCCCGGCTTTTCGCCAAGGAATACGAGGTCGAGCGCAACAACCAGATCGTCTTTGCCTTCGATTGCGGCCAGGCGATGTGCGAACCGATCGACGGACTGCCGCGAATAGATCGTGCCGTCACCGCCGCGCTCACCACGGCCTATGTCGCGCTCAAGGCACAGGACCGCGTTGCCCTGTTCGGCTTTGCCGCGCGGCCTGAAGTCGCCACGCCTTTCGTCACGTCCAGCCGCGATTTCGCCCAGTTGCAGCGGGCCGCCGCGGGCCTCGATTATCACCCCGGCGAACCCAACTTCACGCTCGCGCTGTCCACATTGGCCGCGCGCCTCCAGCGCCGTTCGCTAATCGTGCTGTTTTCCGATTTCACCGACCCCACCAGCGCCGAACTGATGGTCGAGAACGTCGGCCGGCTGGTCGAGCGGCATGTCGTGCTTTTCGTGGTCATGGCCGATGCCGACATGGCGCGCATTGTCTCCGGGCCGGTCGCCGACATGCAATCGGTGGCCGAAGCGGTGACGGCATCCTCGCTCGTCCGCCAGCGCGCGCTGGTGCTCCAGCGCCTGCGTCATCTCGGGGTGCGCGTGGTCGAGGCCCCGCACGACAGGATCGGCACGCGCCTCCTCGATGCCTACCTGGCGATCAAGCGCGAAGGGAGGATCGGCTGACATGGCTTCCACCAGCATTGCGCAGAAGATCGGCGGCTGGTTCTCGAAGGCCCCGGAGCAGGCCGTCACTGCCGAACAGGCCGCGCTGCGCTCCGACCGCTTCCGGCTGGAGCGCGAGAGCGAATGGAAGCGCCTCGAATCCATCGTCACTGCGATGGAGAAAGGGCGGATGCGCCGCGTCCCGGACGATGACCTTCTTGCCCTGCCCGCGCTTTATCGCACCGCCGCGTCCAGTCTCTCGATCGCGCGCGAAACCTCGCTCGACGCCGCGCTCGTCGCCTACCTCGAAGCGCTGACCCAGCGCGCATGGTTCCTCGTCTACGGGCCCCGCGCCTCGTTGTGGTCTTGGTTCAAACGTTTTCTCGGGGGGGAATGGAGCGCTGCGGTGCGCGGCCTCGGTTTCGACATCCTGATCGCGTTCGCACTGATGGTCGCTGGCGTCGCGGTCGGCTGGCTGCTCGTCGCCTCCAACAGCGAATGGTACTACGCGCTCGTCTCCGGCGGCTTTGCCGATGAACGCGTGCCCGGTGCCAGCCGCGAGGTCCTGCGCGGCACCATCTTCGGCAACCAGGGCCAGGAAGGGATGAGCGTCTTTGCCGCCGCCCTGTTCAGCAACAATGCCCAGGTTTCGATCCTGTGCTTCGCGCTCGGCTTCGCCTTCGGATTGCCCACGATGCTGCTGCTGATCCAGAACACCGCGCTGCTCGGTGCGATGCTTTGGCTCTACCACGGACAGGGCCTTCTGCTCGATTTCATCGGCTGGCTCTCGATCCACGGCACGACAGAACTTTTCGCGATCCTGCTTGCTGGCGCTTCGGGCATTCATATTGGCCGCTCGATGGCCTTTCCGGGCAATGCCTCTGTTCTCGATGCAGCAGGATCGGCCGGACGCCGTGCCGCACAGGTGATGACGGGCGTCGTGCTGATGCTCGTCGTCGCCGCGATCCTCGAAGGGTTTGCCCGCCAACTCGTTGATTCAACGCCCTCGCGGCTCACCGTGGGTGGCTTCATGCTGGTCGCGTGGTGTGCCTACTTCTTTGCCTTCCGGCGGGGGATCAAGACCTGATGGCGTTCGCCCTGCCCTATCGCAAGCGATCATCGGCCAACACCCCGCTTGATCATGAGGCGCGACGGCGACGCACGGTCATCACGCCAGAAGGCGTGCCGCTGCCTTTTCTGCTTGCCTCGCGGGGCGCGCGGGCGGCGGCACTGTTCCTCGATCTGGCGATGATCGTCGGTGCCATGATCGGAATGACGGTCATCCTGATGAAGGTGGCCGAGGGCGTGGGGCTGGACTTGAAGGGCAACGATCCGGCCAGCCACGCCGTGCAGGCCCTGGGCGTGCTGTGGATCGTTGCGCTGTTCCTGTTCCGCAATGCCTGGTTTCTGTACTTCGAACTGGGCGCACGCGGCGCAACGCCGGGGAAGCGCATCACCGGCATCCGCGTCGCCGCGCGCGCCAGCAGTAGCGCAGGAGCCCGCCTGACGACCGAAGCGGTGATCGCGCGCAATCTCGTACGCGACATCGAACTGTTCATGCCGGTGATTTTCTTCTTTTCCGCCTGGGCCGAAGGCGGCGACACTGACCTCGCCGGATGGGCTGGCCTTGCATGGTTCCTGATTTTCGCCTTCTTCCCGTTCTTCAATCGCGACCGCTTGCGTTGCGGGGACCTTATCGCAGGAACATGGGTGGTCGAGGCCCCGAAGCGCCGACTGGAGCAGGCGCTTTCAACCGGCGAGGCCGCGCGCGGCCGCTCGCAGGCCACAGGCGCGCAGTACCGGTTCGGTGACGCCGATCTGGCCGTCTACGGGGAGTACGAACTTCAGGTCCTCGAACGCGTCCTTCGCGAAGGACGCGAGGAAGCAATGCGGGACGTGGCGCAGACGATCTGCCGCAAGATCGGCTGGAGCGCAGGCTCGGGAGACGAGCGCGCCTTCCTCGAGGCCTATTACGCGCAATTGCGAGCGCGTCTCGAAACGGGCATGCGCTTCGGCAAGCGCAAGGCAGACAAGCACAGCGGGGGGCAATGACAAATGGGATAGCGCGGTCCGTAAAGGACCGCGCCAGCCAGGTTCAGTTGCGCCATTTCCATGAACGAAGCAGCATGGATCCCAAGACTTTGCGATATTTCGCCCGCTCGCCCGACGCTGCCTCCATCTGCGCCGCAGAGGTAGCCATATACGAATTGTAGGCCTTCTCCCGCGCCTCCTCCTGCGCCGGATCGGCGAATTTGCTGAAACGGGTAACAAGAAAGAAGTCGGGTTCGCCGGGCCGCTTGTTCTCGTTGGTCTGGATTTCGTAACCCGTGATCCATCCCTGCTTCACGGCGAAATCCTGACCTTTGCGCCACATGCCGGCCAGATGGTTCGCATATTCAAGGTCGTGACCATCCTCGACGGAGATCATCGAGACCGTAACGTAATCACCTGGTACAACAGGATATTCCTGGGCCTGGACCGGCATGGCAATTACAAGCAGAGGTAGTAAGAACAACCTTTTCATGACAGCATCCCCCAAGTTGTGCAGAAGAAGTTTTTCTCCGCACGTTCTAACTTGCGTCGGACGACCCTGTTATGACTCGGCTCAAGCGGCAAATGGCTGCGCCTTATCGTGCCCGGAGTCAAATTATTGCGAGGCTCTTGCTTGCACTGAAGTGGTTCGTGTTGTTAGCCGATGCGATCACGATTTGAGGACAGGAGCCATGAACGGTCTGCACATGATCGAGGACGATCTCTCGGGCGAGGCGATCCGACAGCTCGTATCACTGCATCTTGCCGGGATGCATGCGCACTCGCCTGCCTGCAAGGTTCACGCCCTCCCGGTCGACAAACTGCGTCAGCCCGGAGTTACGTTCTTTTCTGCGTGGATCGACTATGATCTGGCCGGAATGGGAGCCATCAAGGAACTGGACGAGCGGCACGGTGAATTGAAATCAATGCGCGTCGCTCCGCAATGGCTGGGCAAGCGTGTGGGCGAGTCCATCCTCCTCCACCTCCTCGCCATCGCCCGATCACGCGGCTACACCCGCGTCAGCCTCGAGACCGGCCAAGGCCCCGCCTTCGAACCCGCGCTCGGACTCTACAGAAAGCACGGCTTCGTCAATTGCGACGCCTTTGCCGACTACGTGCTGGACGATTTCAGCCAGTGCTTGACTCTGGCCTTGTAGGAGAGTTTGCTCGGGGCAACTCTCCTACTGGCTTGCCGGTTAAAGCTTCCCCGTCAATTCC
>NZ_JBXUGN010000002.1:0-578211 GCF_057180545.1 Novosphingobium sp. HNCC26DJ243
CCGTCCTTTTCTCGAATCCGGTTGAACGGGCATAATTCGCGCTTACGTAAACGTCAACTTCTCTCGCATGGATATGGGAGCGTTGGAACGAAAAAGGGCGCCGGTTGCCCGGCGCCCTTCCTAAACGTGATTGTGCAGCCGATCAGGCGACGGCGCGCACCTCGGCAACGATCTTCTTGGCGGCATCGCCAAGGTCGTTGGCCGGAACGATCGGCAGACCCGAGTTGGCAAGGATGTCCTTGCCCTGCTGCACGTTGGTGCCTTCGAGGCGAACAACCAGAGGAACCGAAAGGTTCACTTCCTTCGCCGCGGCCACGATACCCTCGGCAATGATGTCGCACTTCATGATCCCGCCGAAGATGTTGACGAGAATGCCCTTTACCGCCGGGTCCTTGAGAATGATCTTGAAGGCAGCCGTCACCTTCTCCTTGTTGGCACCACCGCCAACGTCGAGGAAGTTGGCGGGGAATTCGCCATTCAGCTTGATGATGTCCATCGTCGCCATGGCCAGACCCGCACCATTGACCATGCAGCCGATGTTGCCGTCGAGCTTGATGTAGGCAAGGTCATACTTGCTGGCTTCGATTTCAGCCGGATCTTCTTCTGTCTCGTCGCGCAGCGCCACTACGTCGGGGTGACGATAGAGCGAGTTCGAATCGAAGCTCATCTTGGTGTCGAGGACCAGCAGATTGCCGTCCTTGGTTTCGACGAGCGGGTTGATCTCGAGCATGTCGCAATCGAGCGCCACGAACGCGTTGTAGAGCTGCTCGGCGATCTTGCCGGCCTGCTTGTTGAGATCGCCCGTCAGCTGGAGCGCATAACCCACAGCACGGCCGTGGTGCGGCATGAAGCCTTCGGCCGGATCGATGGTGATCGTGGCGATCTTTTCCGGCGTTGAATGGGCAACTTCCTCGATGTCCATGCCACCCTCGGTCGATACGATCATCGCGACGCGGCTGGAAGCGCGATCGACGACCATCGAGAGGTAGTATTCCTTGGCGATATCGACACCGTCAGTGACGTAGAGGCGGTTCACCTGCTTGCCGGCTTCACCGGTCTGTACGGTGACGAGGGTGTTGCCGAGCATTTCCCTGGCGAATGCTTCGACTTCCTCGATGCTCTTGGCCAGGCGCACGCCGCCCTTGGCATCGGCCGGCAGTTCCTTGAACTTGCCCTTGCCGCGGCCACCGGCGTGGATCTGCGCCTTGACCACATAGAGCGGCCCGGGGAGCTGCTTGGCGGCAGCAACGGCTTCCTCGACGGTCAGCGCGGCAATGCCTGCCGGAATGCCGACGCCGAACTTGGCAAGCAGTTCCTTGGCCTGGTATTCATGGACGTTCATGCGTGATCCCCGCTTTGAATGGCCACCGGCATGCACCGGTTGGCCGACAGGCGCGCCACAATCGGCGCAAAGGTATGCGCCGCCGTTGGCGCTTTGAGTCGGATTGCCTTAAGCACAGCGAGCGGAGCTTGAAAAGGGGCGTAAATGCGAGGTCTGCAGCAATCTTTGATAACGCCTCGCAATTGCACTTCATCGCGTGACCCGTCAGGTTCAAAGGTAAAGAATGATCGACTATGACCGCCTCCACCAGATTGTCAGGGCTGCCGGGGCAATGGCGCTTGGTCTCTGGCCGGGGCACGGCCATGCTCCGCAGGTGTGGGAAAAGACGCCGGGCAGCCCGGTATGCGATGCCGACCTTGCTGTAGATGCGTTCCTGAAGCACGAACTGGGCGCGTTGTTGCCCTCGGCTGGCTGGCTTTCGGAGGAAACGGTTGACCATCCCGAACGGCTGGAGCGCGGTCTGTGCTGGCTGGTCGATCCAGTGGACGGCACGCGCGATTTCGTGCGCGGGCGCCCCGGATGGTCGGTATCGGTAGCGCTGGTCAGCGAAGGACGGCCTCTGATCGGCATCCTGAGCGCGCCGGCACGCAAGGAGTACTGGTCGGCCATAGCCGGACGGGGCGCGACCCGGAACGGCATTGCGCTAAGTGCCAGCACGCGCACCGCCCTTGCTGGATCGCGCGTTCCGGCCGACAGCCTGCCCAAGGCCGACGCTGACCTTGTGATGGTCGACAAGCCCAACTCCATCGCGCTGCGCATCGCCATGGTCGGCGCGGACGAGGCGGACCTTCTGGCCACGCTGCGCTGGGGTTTCGAATGGGACATTGCCGCCGCGACGCTCATCGCGCGTGAGGCGGGCGCGGTGGTCTCGGACGCGTTCGGCCAGCCGCTCGACTACAACAAGCGCGATCCACGCGCCTTTGGCCTGCTCGTCACCGCGCCGGCGATCCACGCCGCGGCGGTCGAGCGACTGGCAGAGCGCGCAGCCAAGCTCGCCTAGTCGAAATCCTCGGTATCGATCGTCGGCAGCATCACGCCGGCATAGCGGTGGCCGGAAACGGTCTGCTGGTTGATCAGCGCGTCCACCTCGGCTGCGACCGCAGCAGGGATGACCCAGTCCCAGCGCGTGATGTTCTCTTCAAGGTGCGCCACCTTGGCCGTGCCCGGTATGGCGACGACATGCTCCCCGCGCGACAGGACCCATGCAAGCGAAAGCTGCGCGGGCGTAACCGCCTCGCGCTCGGCGATGGCGTTGAACTGCCGGACGAGCGCGTAGTTGTGCGGCCAGTTCTCGCTGTTGAAGCGCGGCATCGCGCGGCGGATGTCCTTCTCCTCGAGCGCCGCGGGATCGCTGACGCCATTGGCGAGGACGCCGCGCGCAACGGGCGAGAAGGCGACGAAGGTGGTGCCAAGATCGCGGCACGCTTCGAGCACGGCAATTTCGGCCTGACGCGTCCAGGGCGAATACTCGGTCTGCATCGCGGCGATAGGGTGGACGGCAGCGGCCTTGCGCAGGGTGTCTGCCGACATTTCGGACAGGCCGATCGCACCGATCTTGCCCTCGCGGACGAGGTCCGCCATCGCGCCGATCGATTCCTCGATCGGCACCGAAAAGTCGCGGCGGTGCAAGTAATAGAGATCGATATGATCGGTCTGCAGGAGCTTCAGCGAGACTTCGAGTTCGCTGCGGATCGTATCGGGATGGCAATCGATGCCGCGCTTGTCGCCGCTGGCGAAGATGCCCATTTTCGAAGCGAGAAAGACCTTGTCGCGGCGGCCGATGAGCGCCTTGCCGACCAGCGTCTCGTTGTGGCCGAGGCCGTAAAGCCGCGCAGTATCGAAATGATCGTAGCCGATATCGACCGCGTGCTGAAGCAGACGAATGCCGTCTTCGTCGCCCGGCCGTTCACCATAGGCCCAGCTCAGCGACATGCAGCCCAACCCGACGGGCTTTGTCAGACGTCCGTTGATCGCGCGCAGCTGGATGGGCATTCTTGAACTCCGTGAACGATGCAGGCGGCGTCGGGCCGCGCTGCCGGGCGGATGCCAGCCGGTCATGGGCGAGGTCAACCGCGAACTGCGGCACGCGCAAACGAAGACGGCGCCGCCCCCGGTGAGGAGCGACGCCGTCAACTCGGCAGGAAGGACGATTACTGACCGCTACGGGCAGCGTTCACGTCATCCTGGCTGATCGGAACGATCTTGATCTCGACACGGCGGTTCGCCTGACGGCCCTGCTCGGTGTCGTTCGAGGCGATCGGCTGCGATTCACCGTAGCCCTGGCTGCGGATACGGGCATAGCCCACGCCGCGCGAGGTCAGGTAATCAGCAACCGCACGGGCACGACGTTCGGAAAGCGCCTGGTTATAGGCGTCCGAACCGGTCGAATCGGTGTGCCCATAGACGTCGATCAGCGAATTCGGGTACTGGACCAGCGACTGCGCAACACGATCGAGCGTGGCGCCGAAGGCCGGCTTAACCGTCGAACTGTCGACGTCGAAGGTCACACCGTTCGGCAAATTCACGAGAATGGCGTTGCCGCCGTCGGTCTCGGTCACGTCGACGCCCGAACCGGCGGTCTGTTCGCGCAGTTCCTTGATCTGCTTGTCCTTCTGGTAGCCAATCACGCCACCCGCAACGCCGCCGATGCCCGCACCGACGATGCGCCCGGTCTTGCCGCCGATCAGTCCGCCCAGGAGGGCGCCACCGAGCGCGCCGCCGATGCCACCGATGGCAGTGCGCGAAACCTTGCGCTCACCCGTGTTCGGATCGGTGACGCAGGCCGAGAGGCTGACCAGCGAAACCGCGCAGAGGCTCGACATCATAATACGACGAATCTTCATAACCTGTCCCCTTCGATCGGCATCCCGTTTGCGACCTTATGCAACGGATTGCCGCTTTGACAGTTCAGATAAGCCCGATTCGACTGAACGGTTCCCGAACGGGAACCCGCCACCGCACGGCACGGGATCATTCCTGCTCCTCTTCGCGTTTCCGCTCATATCTGCTAGGGCCGCCCACGTGACACCTTATCCTTGGTCTGACGTTCTGCTGATACTGGGCCTCGTTGTGCTCAACGGCCTGTTTTCCATGTCGGAACTGGCCATCGTATCGGCGCGCCCAGCCCGCCTTAAAGTGGCCGCCGAAGAAGGCAGCAAAGGCGCGAAAGTCGCTCTCGAGCTTGCGGCCGATCCTGGCAAGTTTCTCTCGACGGTGCAGATCGGCATTACGCTGGTAGGCATCATCGCGGGTGCATATTCAGGATCGAGCCTTGGTGGACCGACTGCAGAGCGACTCGTGGCAGCCGGCGTTCCCGAGCGGTTTGCCGACGACATCGGCTTTGCGATCGTCATTGCAATTACGACGTATCTGAGCCTCGTCGTGGGCGAACTGGTGCCCAAGCAGCTTGCGCTGCGCGCCGCAGAGCCCATCGCCAAGATCGCGGCACCGGCGATGGCGATGATGTCGCGCATTACCGCGCCCTTCGTGTGGACACTCGACAAGTCTTCGGGGCTGCTGATCCGGATGCTGGGGCTCAAGCAGGGCAGCGATCAGGAAGTCACCGCCGAAGAACTGCACATGATTTTCGCCGAGGCCACTCGTTCGGGCGTGATCGAGGAGGAAGAGCGCGCGCTGATGACCGGCATCATGCGCCTTGCCGAGCGACCCGTGCGAGAGGTGATGACGCCGCGCACCGAACTGCACTGGATCGAGCGCCGCGCGCCCGAAGCCGAACTGCGCTCCGCCATAGAGGACTCGCCCCATTCGCTGCTGCTGGTGGCAGACGGGTCGGTCGACAAGATCGTCGGCGTGGTCAAGGTGCGGGACGTGCTGTCGACGCTGCTGCGCGGACGCAAGGTCCAGCTCGGACGGTTGATGAAAAAGCCCGCGATCGTGCCGGACCAGCTCGACACGATGGACGCACTTACCATGATCCAGCAGGCCGAGGTCGCTATTGCGCTGGTCCATGACGAATACGGGCATCTCGAAGGCATCGTCACGCCGGCCGACCTTCTGGCCGCAATCGCCGGCAACTTCGTCGGCCATGGCGATGCGGGCGACAGCCCGATGGTGGTCGAACGCGAGGACGGGTCGCTGCTGATATCGGGTGCGCTTCCGGCGGACGCGCTGGCCGACCGGCTGTGCATCGACCTGCCCGACGACCGCGAATTCGCGACGACCGCGGGCTATTGCCTGTCGGTGCTCAAGCGCCTGCCCGGCGAAGGCGAACATTTCCATGACCAGGGCTGGCGCTTCGAAGTCGTCGACATGGACGGGCGGAAAATCGACAAGCTGCTGGTCAGCCGGAGCAAGTCGGCGCCTGTCACCGAGGTTCAGGCGGACGGGTAACCCTACCGTTCGGGTTTACGTACACGAAAAAGGGGTGCCCAATGCGGGAACCCCTCTTCAATCTTGCTAAGCCTTGAAAATCAGCGCGGCAGTTCGCTGACACCCATCAGCGCTTCATCCACGGCGCGGGCGCACTGGCGGCCCTCGCGGATCGCCCAGACGACGAGGCTCTGGCCGCGACGCATGTCGCCGCAGGCAAAAACGTTCTCGACGCTGGTCTTGTAGTCGACCACGTTACCCTTGACGTTTCCGCGCGGATCGAGCTCGACGCCGGCCTGTTCGAGCAGACCCTGCTTGCGCGGGCCGAGAAAGCCCATGGCGAGAAGGATGAGGTCCGCCTTGAGCGTGAACTCGCTGCCCGCCACTTCCTGCATCTGCCCGTTTACCCACTCGACGCGAACGCATTCGAGGCCCGAAACGTCGTTTTCCCCGACGACGCGCTTGGTCAGCACGGCGAACTCGCGCTCGCAGCCTTCTTCATGGCTGGACGAGGTGCGCAGCTTGAGCGGCCAGTTCGGCCACGACAGCGCCTTGTCTTCCTTTTCAGGCGGCTTGGGCATGATTTCGAGCTGGGTGACCGAGGCGGCGCCCTGGCGGTTCGAGGTGCCGACGCAGTCCGAGCCGGTATCACCGCCGCCGATGACGACAACGTGCTTGCCGGTGGCGGTGAGCGAGCCGCGCGGTGCGGCGCGCAGTTCGTCGTCGCCGGCATTGCGCTTGTTCTGCTGGGTCAGGAATTCCATCGCCATGCGCACGCCCGGCAGTTCGGCTCCGGGGATGCCGAGGCCGCGCGGGTCTTCAGCGCCGCCCGAAAGGACGACGGCATCGAAGTTTTCCTGCAGAGATGCGAACGAGACAGTCACGCCCACTTCGACGCCGGTGCGGAACTGGACGCCTTCGGCCTCCATCTGCATCGCGCGGCGATTGATGTGGGTCTTTTCCATCTTGAAGTCAGGAATGCCGTAGCGCAGGAGGCCACCGACGCGGTCGTTCTTTTCGAACACGGTGACCGAGTGGCCGGCGCGGGCGAGCTGCTGGGCAGCGGCAAGGCCCGCAGGGCCCGAGCCAACGACCGCGACCGACTTGCCGGTCTTCTTCGCCGGAACCTGCGGCTCGATCCAGCCTTCCTTCCACCCGCGATCGACGATCGCACATTCGATCGACTTGATCGTGACCGGCTGGTCGACGATGTTGAGCGTGCACGCCGCCTCGCACGGGGCTGGGCAGATGCGGCCGGTGAATTCCGGGAAATTGTTGGTCGAGTGGAGATTGTCGACGGCTTCGCGCCAGTCGTTCTCATAGACCAGGTGGTTCCAGTCGGGGATCTGGTTGTTCACCGGACAGCCGTTGTGGCAGTACGGAATGCCGCAGTTCATGCAGCGCGCCGCCTGCCCCTTCAGGCCCGTCTCGTCATGCGGGATGACGAATTCGCGGTAGTGCTTGAGTCGTTCCGAAGGCGCATCGTAGGTGCGGTCCTTGCGGTCGATTTCGAGAAAGCCGGTTGCCTTGCCCATTGTATTCTAACCTTTATTCCGCAGCCACAGAAGCGGCTTCGAGGCGCTCGGCCTCCATCTGGCGGAGCGCGCGCGCGTAGTCGCGCGGCATGACCTTGACGAACTTCGGCAGGGCATCTGCCCAGTTGTCGAGGATGTCCCGCGCGCGGCGGCTGCCGGTGTAGAGGTGGTGACGTTCCACCAGCACCCGCAGGCGTTCCGCGTCATGACGCAGCATGTCGCCCATGCCATAGTCATAAACGTCGGTGCCGCGCTGTTGCGGACGGCCCGCACCATCTTCATCATCGCGCTCTGCCGAGATCGGCAGCAGATCGACCATGGCCTTGTTGGCGAGATCGGCGAAGTTGCCGTCGACGTCATAGACGTAGGCAACGCCGCCCGACATGCCTGCCGCGAAGTTGCGACCGGTCTTGCCCAGCACCGCGACGACACCGCCGGTCATGTATTCGCAGCCATGATCGCCCGTGCCCTCGACCACCGCGATGGCACCCGAATTGCGCACCGCGAAGCGTTCACCGGCCACGCCGTTGAAGTAGGCTTCACCAGCGATCGCACCGTAGAGCACGGTATTGCCGACGATGATGTTTTCCGAAGGATCGCGTTCGACATGCGCCGGGGGACGCACGATCACGCGGCCGCCCGAAAGGCCCTTGCCGACATAGTCATTGGCATCGCCGACGAGATCGAGCGTCACGCCGTGCGCCAGGAACGCGCCGAACGACTGGCCGGCCACGCCCTTGAACGAAACGTGGACAGTGTTGTCCGGTAGCCCCTTGTGGCCATACTTCTTGGCAACTTCACCCGAAAGCATGGCGCCGACCGTGCGGTTGACGTTGATCACGGTGCGTTCGAGACGAACCGCCTGACCGCTTTCGAGTGCCGCAGCGCTGGCCTTGATCAGGTCCTGGTCTAGCGCGGCCTCAAGGCCGTGATCCTGCGTGCCGCTCCAGTTCAGGGTCGTGCCCTCGACGGGTTCGACCTTGTGCAGGAGCTTCGAAAGATCGATGCCTTCGAGCTTCCAGTGCTTGATCGCCTTGTTGGTATCGAGGCGATCGACGCGACCAACCATCTCGGCAACCGTGCGGAAGCCCATTTCGGCCATGATCGCCCGCAGTTCTTCGGCGACGAAGAAGAAGTAGTTGATCACGTGTTCCGGCTGGCCGGTGAAGCGCGCGCGCAGCACCGGATCCTGCGTGGCAACGCCGACCGGGCAGGTGTTGAGGTGGCACTTGCGCATCATGATGCAACCAGCCGCAATCAGCGGCGCAGTGGCAAAGCCGAACTCGTCCGCGCCGAGCAGAGCCGCAACGGCAACGTCACGGCCGGTGCGCAGGCCACCATCGGCCTGCACGCAGATGCGGCTGCGCAGATTGTTGAGCAGCAGGGTCTGCTGGGTTTCGGCAAGACCGATTTCCCAGGGCGATCCGGCGTGCGTCAGCGAGGTCAGCGGCGAAGCGCCGGTGCCGCCTTCGTAGCCCGAGATCGTCACGTGATCCGCGCGCGCCTTGGATACGCCCGCAGCCACGGTGCCGACACCCACTTCGGACACCAGCTTGACCGAGATGCGTGCACGCGTGTTCACGTTCTTGAGATCGTGAATGAGCTGCGCGAGATCCTCGATCGAATAGATGTCGTGGTGCGGCGGCGGCGAGATCAGGCCGACACCCGGAGTCGAGTGGCGGGTCTTGCCGATGGTCTTGTCGACCTTGTCACCCGGAAGCTGGCCACCTTCGCCGGGCTTTGCGCCCTGCGCCATCTTGATCTGCACGTCGTCTGCATTGACGAGGTATTCCGCGGTCACGCCGAAGCGGCCCGAGGCCACCTGCTTGATCGCCGAACGCATCGAATCGCCATTGGCCATCGGCGTGAAGCGCGCGGGGTCCTCGCCGCCTTCGCCGGTGTTCGACTTGCCGCCGATGCGGTTCATCGCCACGGCAAGCGTGGTGTGCGCTTCCCACGAGATCGAGCCGTAGCTCATCGCGCCAGTGGCGAAGCGCTTGACGATCTCGCTGGCGGGCTCGACCTCTGAAATGTCGATCGGCTCAAGAACGCCATCGCCGGCCTTCTTCAGTTCCATGAGCCCGCGGATGGTCAGCATCCGTTCCGACTGGTCGTTGATCGACTGTGCGAATTCGCGATACTTTTCGGGCGTATTGCCACGCACCGCGTGCTGCAGGTTGGCGATGTTCGACGCCGTCCATGCGTGTTCCTCGCCGCGCAGGCGCAGCTGGTACATGCCGCCCACGTCGAGCATCTTGCGGTAGATCGGGTTATCGCCATAGGCCGCGGCGTGACGGCGCACGGTCTCCTCGGCCACTTCCTTGAGGCCCACGCCTTCGATGCTGGTGGCGGTTCCGGTGAAGTACTTGTCCACGAATGCGCTCGACAGGCCGACCGCGTCGAAAATCTGGGCGCCACAGTACGACTGGTAGGTCGAGATGCCCATCTTGGACATGACCTTCAGGATGCCCTTGCCGATCGCCTTGATGTAGTTCTTCTGCACCTCCTTGGTGGTGAGGGGCAGTTCCTTGTCAACGCGGATCGCCTCGAGCGTCTCGAAGGCGAGGTAGGGGTTGATCGCTTCGGCGCCATAGCCTGCGAGCACGCAGAAGTGGTGCACTTCGCGCGCTTCGCCGGTCTCGACGACAAGGCCTGTCTGCATGCGCAGGCCCTGGCGGACGAGGTGCTGGTGCACGGCGGCCGTTGCAAGAGCGGCGGGCATCGGGATGCGCTGCTCGTTCTGGCCGCGATCCGACAGGATCAGGATGTTCTTGTCGGCAAGCACGGCCTCGGTTGCCGCCCAGCACATTTCCTTGATCGCCATTTCGAGACCATCGGCCCCGGCAGCGGCGTCCCATGTGGTGTCGATCGTGGCAGTGCGGAACGCGCCATCGAGCGCGGCCTCGACCGAGCGGATCTTGGCAACTTCGTCATTGGTCAGGATCGGCTGATCGACCTCGAGGCGCTTGTGGCTGCCGGCGTCATGGCCGAGCAGGTTCGGGCGCGGCCCGATCATGCTGACCAGCGACATGACCAGTTCCTCGCGGATCGGATCGATTGGCGGGTTGGTGACCTGCGCGAAGTTCTGCTTGAAGTAGTCGTAGAGCAGGCGCGAACGCTTCGACAGCACCGCGATCGGCGTATCGGTGCCCATCGAACCCAACGGATCGTCACCGGCAATGGCCATCGGCTCGAGGAACTTGGAGATGTCCTCCTGCGTATAGCCGAAGGCCTGCTGGCGATCGAGCAGCGACGTCGTCTCGACCGGCAGCGCGGCCAGCTCGGGCTCGACAACGTCGAGTTCCTTGAGCTTGTACTGTGCCTGGTCGAGCCATTCCTCGTAAGGTTCGGCGCTGGCCAGCTCGGCCTTGATCTCTTCGTCCTCGATGATCTTGCCCTGCTCCATGTCGATCAGGAGCATCTTGCCGGGCTGGAGGCGCCACTTGCGGACGATGTCTTCCTCGCGGAAGGGCAGCACGCCGCTTTCGGACGCCATGCAGATCAGGTCGTCACGCGTGATCGAGAAGCGCGCCGGGCGAAGACCGTTGCGGTCGAGCGTTGCGCCGATCTGGCGACCATCGGTGAAGGCGACGGCAGCGGGACCGTCCCATGGTTCCATCAGCGCCGCGTGATATTCGTAGAACGCTCGGCGCGCAGGGCTCATCAGCGGGTTGCCGGCCCAGGCTTCGGGGATGAGCATCATCACCGAATGCGCCAGCGAATAGCCGCCCGCGATCAGCAGCTCGAGCGCATTGTCGAGGCTGGCGGTGTCGGACTGACCGTGCGGGATCAACGGCCACATCTTGTCCAGATCGGGGCCGAGCAACTCCGATTCCATCGTGCGGCGGCGCGCGTTCATCCAGTTCACGTTGCCGCGAACGGTGTTGATCTCGCCATTGTGGGCGATGAAGCGGAACGGGTGCGCCAGCTTCCAGCTCGGGAAGGTGTTGGTGCTGAAGCGCTGGTGGACGAGGCCGAGAGCGGAAACGCAATCGGGATCGCGCAGATCGTCGTAGAACGAGCCGACCTGATTGGCGAGCAGCAGCCCCTTGTAGACGATCGTGCGGGTCGAGAAGCTCGGCATGTAGAGCTGGGTCACGCCCGGAAGCCCGTGCTTTTCCGCCATGGCGGCAAGCGGGTTCTGGGTCTGCTTGCGGATGGCGAGCAGCTTGCGCTCAAACGCGGCCTGATCTGGCGTGCCAGCCCCGCGCTTGATGAAGCACTGGCGGATCACCGGCATCGATTCCACGACAGCCTTGCCAAGGCCATCCATCGTGGTCGGCACGTCGCGCCAGCCGATCAGTTCCTGGCCTTCCTTGGCGATGAACTTCTCGAAGAACTCGGTCACGAACAGGCGCGAGGCTTCTTCCTGGGGCAGGAAGCACATGGCCACGGCGTAATCGCCAGGCTGCGGCAGGTCCTTGCCTTCGGAAGCCGCCCACTTGCGGAACAACTGGTCGGGAATCTGGATCAGGATGCCCGCGCCGTCACCCAGCAGCGGGTCGGCGCCCACCGCACCGCGGT
Source organism: Novosphingobium sp. HNCC26DJ243 (assembly GCF_057180545.1). Taxonomy (NCBI): domain Bacteria; kingdom Pseudomonadati; phylum Pseudomonadota; class Alphaproteobacteria; order Sphingomonadales; family Sphingomonadaceae; genus Novosphingobium; species Novosphingobium sp. HNCC26DJ243. The sequence continues at coordinate 11,731 of NZ_JBXUGN010000002.1, forward strand.
GGTCGAGATTGCGCAGAATTTCCAGGGCCTGATCTACAATCGAATGGCTTTTCTGACCCTTGATGTGGGCGACGAAGCCCACGCCACAGGCGTCATGCTCATTACGCGGATCGTACAGGCCCTGAACCGGCGGAAATCCCATTTCGAAGATCGTCCTACATCCAAAAAGAGGAATTGCGCGCGAATCACGCCGCCCGAAAGGCGACGAAAGTTGCGCGGAATGCCCCCATGACTGCAGGAAAGTTATTTTGCAACCGCGCAGCAACAACAAGGGCGCGGTTCAGCCCGAAAATACGCATGCGACACGGCAGAAAGGGCTGGCCAGTGGCCAAATTACAGCAGGAAAATCAACCTTGCGCGGTCATCCGCTGTAGCGTGGCCAAGGCCGCGCGGAGGGCCCGGTCGGCCTCCTCGGCATCGGGCGCAGGGCCGATTGGCTGGGCCGGATCGACTGCCTCGGAGTCAGGCACGGTTGCAGAGGGCGCAGCACGTCCGGGAGCGGCAAGCGGCGAACCTGCGAGCGGCGTTATCGAGGGCTTTTCGAACGGGCGGGCAGTGGCCGAGTTGATCGGCGACTGTTGGCCCGGGAAGACCACGACCGGTTCTATCTCTGCGGCGTCTTCGGAATCGACTGTCAGGCCGTCCTCGATCCGCAGGGGTTCACGGCGTGCAGCAACAGGTCCCATATCGAGCAGCGAGGGATACCGGTCTTCGGCAACTTCCGGCTCCGGTGCAGGCTCCGAAGAGGCGACCACTGACGATTGATCGGGTTCGGCGACCGGCGCTTCGGGTGAAAGGCGCAGGAAGCGACCCAAGCCGAGGTCTTCGCCGTGGTCGTCGGCTCCTTCATCGCTTTCATCGGCTGCTGGTACAACAGGCTGCATCGCCGTGGGGCGGAGCTGGACCACGCGTTCCGGGTCGGCGAAACGTTCCGGCTTGATCGACAGTGGAGACGTAGCGACCGGGGCCGGAGGGACTGCCTCGAACCGGGCGATGGCTGGTTGCGGAGCCGGAGTCGCGACGACAAATTCCGGCTGCGCAGGAGAAGCCGGAGCGATCACGCTGGCACTGACAGCACCGTGCGCGCTCGGGGCCTGCGAACCAGTGGCGCGGCGAGAGATCGCAAGCGCGAGCCGCTCGATCAGCTGAACAAGGCCAAGGTTGTCGAGTGGCGCAGCCTCGAGTGGGGTCGCCGCCACCGCATGGGCCTGAAGCAGGGACGGGCTCGAACGGACTGGGCCAGGCTGGTGCGCCGCGGGCTCGACCGGAGCCTCGTCGATCGCCACAGTTTCGGGCACCTCAGTGCACTCATGATCCGACGGCAGTACGTCTGCGGTATCCTGACCGCTCTGCAGAGTGCTGCCGTGAGCTTCCTCGAGGAAGGTTTCGAGCCCGAGAGGGTCGACGACTTGTGGCAAATGGAGCGGGCTTTCAGGCGTGGACGGCGCAATCGCGACAGGCGCAGACTGCTCCCATGACAGGCCGCCGGGCAAGGGCGCGGATTCGGTCGGCATGGCGAGCTGCGGCTCTTCGGTCAGCGAAAGCGCACGACGACGCAGCGGCATTTCCTCGACAATCGGGGAATCAAGCGGCTCGCCAAGATCCTCGGCCGGGTTGATCGGGCGCGGCACGATGAAAGCCGACTCATGCGAGGCCTTGCCGAATGCACGGGTTCGGGCAGGCGCGGCGATCCTCTCGCGGCCGAGCCAGCGCCCGACGAGGAAGCCCGCAATGGCACCGCCGCCCATCATCAACAGCGCCAATGCGACACGCGCGGTGAAACCGAGTGGCGGAGCGGCGGCCGGGATGATCGCGGGAATGCCCAGCGCGACGACAGGCCCTTCAAGAAGCGCAGGCGCCACGGCGAAACTGCCAAGACCCAGGAACGTCGCGAACCACAGCGCGGTCACGAACGGGAACATGGGATTGGCGGTGATGGGCTTGGGCTTGCGCTTCGTCGCGGTCACTGGCGGGCGTCCTGTATCTCTGCCTTGGCGCGGGCGAACGGCTTTCAAGCCGCGCGCACCGACACTTTGCGATGGGGTAACAGGGCTTGGTAAACGAGTTCATAACGCCGGGCGTTGCGTGCCCAGTCGTGGTGCTCCCTTACCCAGACCCGCGCCTGTTCACGACGCTCCGGCCATTCGGATTGCGAATCAATCATTTGTAGCATGGCATCGGCAAGTCCGACCGGATCATCGGCCGGAAAAAGCGTGCCGTTTACACCGTCATGGACCAGTTCCCGGTGCCCGCCCACGTCGGATGCCGCGACGAGCTTGCCCTGGGCCATGGCTTCGAGCGGTTTGAGCGGGGTGACAAGGTCGGTGAGGCGCATGGCCTTGCGCGGGTAGCAGACCACGTCGACGAGCGAGTAGTAGCGGTCGACTTCGGTGTGAGGGACGCGCCCGACGAAACGGATGGCATCGCAAGCGGAAGAGGCGGCCGCCTGGGCGCGCAGTTCGCCTTCGGCAGGCCCGCCGCCGACGAGCAGCAGGCGCGCTTCAGGAATCCGATCGACGATCGCGGGCATGGCCGCGATCAGATCGTCCAGCCCCTCATAGGGGTAGAAGCTGCCGAGGAAGCCGATCACCGGCCCGTTGCCCAAGCCGAGTTCGGCGGCCAGCTTCGCATCGCGCGGCAATGGATCGCCGAACAGCTCGAGATCGACGCCATTGGGCATGATCGAGATTTTTTCGGGGGCATAGCCGCGCGCGACAAGATCGGAGCGCAGACCATTGCAGATCGTCACGATCCGCTCGGCGCTGCTGACGACCTCGTTTTCGAGAACGCGGGTAAGCCAATACTTGGCGCTGCCTTCGCGGCCGGTGCCGTTGCCGACCGCCGCGTCCTCCCAGAAAGCGCGAATTTCATAGACGACAGGAATGCCGAGGCGCTTGCCAGCCTTGACCGCAGCCAGCCCGCAGAGCGCAGGCGAATGGGCGTGGATGACGTCCGGCCGCCATTGTCCGGCGATTCCGGCAATCCGCTCGGCCAGCGCGGTGACTTCGGCCCATTCGCGGACCAGCGGCAAGCCTTGTGCAGTGCCCGGCGTGCGGTGGAATGCCAGCCCATCATGCCATTCAGGATCGCTGCCCGAATGCGGCGCGGCATGGCGCTGGCCGGTCACCCCGCGCACTTCAATGCCCATCGCCTCCTGCGCCTTGAGTATGGCGCGCGTGCGGAAGGTATAGCCGCTCTGCAGAGGCAGCGAATGGTCGAGAACGTGAAGCACGCGGGTCATGGGGGAATGTCCTGCCACGGGAAGCTTAACGCCGCGTCAACCTCGATGGTCTAGCGGTCATCCCAGCCATGATCGACAAGTTCACGATATTCCTGCCGCATGTCCTGATGGCCATTGCCATCTGGCAGTTGCTGCATCGCGACGATCTGGACGACGATCCCTCGTTGCCGAGTCGGAAGTCCCTGTTCCGCACCAGGCGCGATCCCGGTTCCGGGCACCCCGATGCTTGACCTTTTCCTGCTTGCTTACGTGCTGTGCTTCATCGGCGCAGGGTTCCGCAAGCCGTTCATCTTCGTGCTGGCCTATACCTATATCGACATCGTCGCCCCGCAGAAGGTCAGCTGGGGCATACTCACACACATTCCGGTTTCGCTGATCGCGTTTCTCTGCGCTTTCATTGGCTGGCTTGTCGCCGAAGACAAGAACGGCATCCGCTTCTCGCTGCGTCAATTCCTGCTTCTTGCGCTGCTGGTCTATTGCGGCCTCTCGACACAGACAGCCGATTTTCCGGTCGAGGCGCTCGAGAAATGGTCGTGGGTATGGAAGGCGCTGCTGTTTGCACTATTCCTGCCGCTGACGCTGCGCACGCGCCTGCGCATCGAGGCGATCGCGCTGATCCTGGTCCTCTCAATCGGGGTGATCGTGATCGGCGGCGGTATCAAGACCGCGGCAGGGGGCGGCGGCTATGGCGAGTTGCGCCTGCTCGTCAACGACAACACCGGGCTTTACGAAGGCTCGATCATCTCCGCCGTTGCCATAGCGGTGATCCCGCTGGCGCTGTGGCTGATGCGCTTCGGCACGGTGTTTCCGCCCGACTGGCGGGTGAAGCTGTTCGCGCTGGCGCTGTGCTTTGCCTGCGCCCTGATGCCGATCGGCACGGGTGCGCGCACCGGCCTGATCTGTGTCGGCGTACTGGCGCTGATGATCCTGCGCACGGCCAAGCGCCGGCTGCTCATCGTCTCGGTTATGGCGGCAGCCTCGCTCGTGGTCGTGCCGCTCCTGCCCAAGGAGTTTACCGACCGCATGGGCACGATCAAGAACCACCAGTCCGACCAGTCTGCCGGCACGCGCCTTGCCGTGTGGCGCTGGACGATTGAGTTCGCCAAGTCACACCCCTTCGGCGGCGGCTTCGAGGCCTACCGCCAGAACAAGGTCCAGTACGACACTGTGAAAGCGGAATCGGCGGGCGATAACAATACCGCGCTTGAATACCAGCCGATCGTCGAGGAAGGCCGCGCCTACCATTCGAGCTATTTCGAGATGCTGGGCGAACAGGGCTATCCCGGCCTCGCCTTGTGGCTGGCCCTTCACCTGCTGGGCGTGTGGCAGATGGAAGTGCTGCGCCGCCGTTTCCGCAAGGAGACGAGCGAGGAGTTCCGCTGGGTCAGCCCGCTGGCCGAAGCCCTGCAGCAGGCGCAGGTGATCTACCTTGTCGGCGCGACCTTCGTGGGCATCGCCTTCCAGCCCTTCGTATACATGCTGGTCGGCCTGCAATGCGGGCTGTGGGCCTATGTGAAACGCGTGCGCGCCGCTCAACCGCAGCCTTTTCGCAAGGCCCGGCCAGCGCCCCTTCCTGCTTGATCACCCGCTTAATCACTCGCTTAAGATCGCTTGCACGTCCTTGAACTTGCCGCCATTCTCGGGGCAACCGGAGTGGAGGCCACAGTTGAGCAATTTTCTTCCCGCAGAACAGATCAAGGGTCTGGTCGGACAGGTCGTCGGCACGTCGGATTGGTTGGAAATCACGCAGGAGCGCGTCAACAAGTTCGCCGAGGCCACAAGCGATTTCCAGTTCATCCATGTCGACCCCGAAAAAGCGAAGCTGACCCCGTTCGGCGGGCCGATCGCGCACGGATTCCTGACCCTGTCGCTGATCCCGTTCTTGACTGCCGAAAGCGATTGCCCCCGCCCCGAAGGCATCAAGATGGGCGTCAACTATGGCGGCAACCGCACCCGCTTTCTTGCGCCGGTCCGCGTGGGCAAGCGCGTGCGCGGGCATTTCAAACTGCTCGAGTTGGAGGAGAAGCGCCCCGGGCAGTGGCAGCAGACGATGGAAATCACGATCGAGATCGAAGGCGAGAGCAAGCCCGCTCTGACCTGCGAATGGATTTCGCAATTCTTCGTTTGAATCGGCGGGCCTTCGGACCCGCGTCCATCTGCTGGTTCAGGATTTTACCATGCTCGCAATCGACTGGCCGAGCGGGGGGTGATGGCGCCGATCGTTGCCGTCCGTGAATTCGATCTGCCCGAAACCGATCCTCTGCGCGAAATGGCTTATCCAGTCGCGATGGAGGAATTGGTCGAGATGAGGCGGTCGTCGCCCGGCGCGGATTATGGCGACGTTTCGCTCGAATATCGCATCGTGTTTGGGTGGGCCGAATTCCAGGAACGAGAAGACCAGTTTTCCACCCGGCTTCAGGACCCGGAAGATGTCCATGAGCAAAATGTAGCATTCCTCCGGGTAGAGGTGCGTGAACACCGACCAGTGGAACACGAAGTCCTGCGATTGCGACAGGGCCGCGAGGTTGAGCTCGCAATGGACGATTGCTTCGTAACCGGGGCACGTCCGACCGATCTCGGCGACAAGTTCGGGTATGATGTCGGCCCCTTTGTAGGAACCCACCCATCCCGCGCGCTGTAGCGCCTGCGCAGTGCGTCCGCAGCCGCACCCGAAATCGTAGATCGCCATGCCGTCGGCCAGGCCATGGTGACGCAGGACTGCGACCTGGCGATCACCCCAATCCGCGAAGTCTGCAAGGGTCGGAGCGCCGATCGCCTGCGCAAGAGCAAGTCGCGGATCGTCAGGCCACTGTTTCAGCTTGCGCCGGACCAGCCGGCGATAGTCGCGTATGGCATGACGCGACATCGCGCCGGCTTTGCGCCGGAACAAGCCGAAGATCCGGTCACCGATCATCGGCGGCTTAAGCTACCGCCGTCAGCTTGCGTCCCTTGGCCTTCTTCTCGAACTTGCCGATCCACTGTTCGACCACCGGCGCGATAGAGTTGCGCCAGCGCGAGCCGTTGAAGATGCCGTAGTGGCCGACTTCGGGAGCAAGGAAGTACTGCTTCATGTCCTCGGCGAGATTTGGCGTGACCTTGAGCGCGGCTCGGGTCTGGCCGATGCCCGAAATGTCATCGCGCTCGCCTTCGATGCACAGGATTGCGGTGTCGGTGATCGCACCAAGGTCCACTGCCTGGCCTCGATGGATGAGTTCGCCCTTCGGCAGCGCGTGACGCTGGAACACGACATCGACGGTCTGCAGATAGAATTCGGCCGGAAGATCGCAGACGGCGCGGTATTCCTCGTAGAAGGTCTTGGTCGCCTCGGCGCTTTCGTCGGCGCCCTGCATCATGTGCTGATAGAGCTTGTAATGGCTCATCATGTGGCTGCCGAGGTTCATCGACATGAAGCTGGCGAGCTGGACGAAGCCCGGATAGACGCGGCGCCCCTCGCCCGGGTAGTTCGCGGGCACCGTCGTGATGACGTTGTGCTTGAACCAGACGTGAGGCTTGGTGATCGCATGGTCGTTGACCGCGGTCGGGCTTTCGCGCGTATCGATCGGCCCACCCATCATGGTCAGCGTGACCGGGCGGCAAGGATGCCTGTTCGCGCCCATGATAGCAGTGGCGGCAAGCGCGGGCACGGAAGGCTGGCACACGGCCATCATGTGTGCGCCCCTGCCGTTTTCATCGAGCCCGATATGTTCGAGGAAACCGGTGAGGTAATCGATGTAATCGTCGAGGTCGAAGATGCCTTCCGCCAGCGGCACGTACTTCGCGTCGGCCCAATCGGTGATGTAGACGACGCAGCGCTCGAGCATCCGTTCGACAGTGCCGCGCAGCAGCGTGGCGTAATGACCGCTCATTGGCGCGACCAGCAGCAGGCGCGGCGCATCCTTGGGCAGGCCATCGTGCGTGAACATCTTGAGATCGCCGAAGGGCCGCGTGATGACCGTGGTTTCCTTGACCGCGTGCGATGTGCCGTCGACATGGACGACCCTGATCCCGAAGGCGGGCTTGCCCCGCGGAGCAGCCGCATGTGCGAACACATCGAGTGCCGAAGCAAGCATCTGCGTGGGGCCGGAACCAGCCCAGGGATTGCGGGGATCGTTAAGCATGTCGACCATCATCGACGACCATGCGCTGCCGGCGTTCATCAGCGAACGCTGGATTTCGTAAGCCTTGTAGAGCACTGCGAACACCTTTTTGCTTGTTGCCGGCAGCTGGCGGAAGGTTCCGTCGCCCGGGACTCGTTGGGCACAGATTGCCGTGATTCGGCCACTTGTGCAACGCAACAAATGGACAGTGCCCCAAGCACCCCCTTCCGGCGGCCCGCGCCTTAGGCTAGGCGGGCAGGCATGGACGAGGAAACCAAGCCCGCCGAGCCGCCCCGCGCCCGCAATCTCGGGCCGCTGGCAATGATCTGGCGCGAGGCCGCAAAGTATCCGGGCAGACTGGCCGCTGCATCGCTGGCCCTGCTGGTCACGTCGGGGGCAACGCTGGCCATTCCGGCCGGCTTCCGGCTGATCATCGACAAGGGTTTTGCCGCAGGGGCAGACGTGGATGCGCTAGGCCGCTGGTTCCAGCTTCTCCTGCTTGTCGTTCTGGTGCTTGCCATCGGCACGGCCTGCCGGTTCTACTTCGTTTCGTGGCTGGGCGAACGCGTTGTCGCAGATGTGCGCCTGCGCGTGCAGGCAAATCTCCTGCGGCTGCCTCCGTCATTCTTCGAAAGCAACAGCCCGAAGGAAATCTCCTCGCGCATGACATCGGATACCGCGATCATCGAGCAGGTGGTCGGCACGACGGTTTCGGTGGCGCTGCGCAACACCATCACCACGATCGGCGGGCTCGGCTACCTGTTCTTCCTCGCGCCCAAGCTGACCGCGATCCTGCTCGTCGGCATCCCGCTGGTTGTCGGACCCATCGTATTCTTCGGGCGGCGCGTGCGCAATGTCTCGCGTTCAAGCCAGGATCGGGTTGCCGGGATCGGCGTGATCGTGTCCGAAGTGCTCGGCGCGATGAAGATCGTGCAGGCCTTCGGGCAGGAACAGCGCGAACTCGCCCGGTTCGGAGAGAAGGTCGAAGCGACCTTCCAGACCGCACTGCGCCGCATCAGCCTGCGCGCGGTGATGACAGCCATCGTCATCCTGCTGGTCTTCGGCGGGATCACCATGCTGGTGTGGGAAGGGGCGGTCGGCGTGGCTGAAGGGTCGATCAGCGGCGGCACGATCTTTGCCATCGTCATCACCGCCGGGCTCGTCGCTGGTGCTGCGGGCGCGCTGTCCGAAGTCTATGGCGACCTCCTGCGTGGCGCGGGCGCTGCCGGACGCCTCAACGAACTGCTGCGCGAGGAGCCGGACATTGCGCCGCCCGCGCGCCCAACCAGCCTGCCGCTGCCACCGCGCGGTCAGATCGCGTTCCAGAACGTCGGCTTCCGCTATCCTTCGCGACCAGAGGTGCTTGCGCTCGACGATTTCACGCTCACCGTGGAACCCGGCGAGACCGTGGCGATTGTCGGGCCTTCGGGTGCCGGAAAATCCACGTTGTTCCTGCTGGCGCAGCGTTTCTATGATCCCCACGCCGGCATGGTCAGGATCGACGGCGTACCGCTGACCAGCGCCGACCCTGCCGAGATTCGCGCCCGCAGCGCCCTGGTGCCGCAGGATGCCACGCTGTTTGCCGCCTCGGCGCGCGACAACCTGCGCTACGGCAACTGGGACGCAAGCGACGAGGAAATCTGGGAAGCGGCGCGTACCGCCAATGCCGAAACCTTCCTTCGCGATCTGCCGCAAGGGCTCGACACCTTCCTTGGCGAAGACGGCGCGCGCCTTTCGGGCGGTCAGCGCCAGCGCATCGCGATTGCGCGCGCGGTCCTGCGCAAGGCGCCGATCCTGCTGCTCGACGAAGCGACAAGCGCGCTCGACGCCGAAAGTGAGCGGCTCGTGCAGGAAGCGCTCGACCGGTTGATGAAGGAGCGCACGACGCTGGTCATCGCGCACCGCCTCGCCACGATCCGCGCGGCTGACCGAATCGTGGTGATGGACGGCGGGCGCATCGTCGAACAGGGCACGCACACGAGCCTTTCGGCGGCGGATGGCCTTTATGCACGCCTTGCAAGGTTGCAGTTCGAAGGCGTTGCGGCCTGACCGGTTGCACCGCTAAATCGGGCGTTACCGCTTGACTTGATGGTGCGCTGCGGCGAACCCGCCCGTGCTTCACGATAAAGGCTGTTCATGGACACGATCGTCACCGCCATCCTGCTCGGCATCGTCGAGGGCCTCACCGAGTTCCTGCCCGTCTCCTCCACCGGTCACCTGATCCTGGCGACCGAGATGTTCGGCTACGACGCGCACCAGTGGGCGATGTTCAACGTGGTGATCCAACTGGGCGCGATCCTTGCGGTCGTAGTCCAGTACTGGCGCACGTTCTGGGCAGTGGGCATGGGCCTGCTCAAGCTGCAGCCGATGTCATTGCGCTTCCTGCGCAACCTGCTGGCGGCGTTCATTCCCTCAGCCATCCTCGGCCTGCTGCTGAAGGATTACATCGATGTCCTGCTCGGCAGCCCGATGGTGGTATGTTGGGCACTGATCGTCGGCGGGGTGGCGATCCTGCTGATCGAGAAGCATGCAAAGACTGGCGAGCTGACGGGCATCGGCCAGTTGCCCTTGCGTCAGGCGCTCGGTGTAGGCTTTGCGCAGTGCCTTGCGATGGTGCCAGGTGTCAGCCGTTCAGGTGCAACGATCATGGGTGCGCTGGCCATGGGGATCGAACGCCGGACGGCAGCCGAGTTCAGCTTCTTCCTCGCCATCCCGACGATGCTCGGCGCAACAACCCTCGAACTGCTCGACAATCGCGAGGCGGTGATGAGCGGGACACTTGGCGTGGGCTGGAGCGAAATCGCAGTGGGCTTTGCCGTGTCGTTCGTGGTGGCGCTGGCGGTGATCCGGCTGTTCGTCGCTTATGTCAGCCGTGCCGGATTCAAGCCGTTTGCGTGGTATCGCATCGTGGCTGGTGCTGCCGCCATCGCGTGGCTTTCCCTCCGCTAGATTAAAATTAACTGAAAAACGCCCCACCGCATTCGCGGAACCAAGTGCCGCGTCCGGGATTGACCCGGCAGACAGCACTTCAAGGGGTACAAAAAATGGGCCTTATCATTCTTCTCGTCGTCGGTGGCATTCTCGGCTGGCTCGCCAGCATCGTCATGCGCACCGATGGCCAGCAGGGCATCTTCCTGAACATCGTCGTCGGCATCGTCGGCGCGCTTCTGGGCGGCTTCCTGCTCGCTCCGCTGATCGGCGGCGGCAGCATCACCAACGGCATCTCGGCCGGCACGCTCATCGTGTCGTTCCTCGGCGCCCTGATCCTGCTCGCGATCGTCAACCTCGTTCGCCGCGGGTCGGTTCGCTAAGCCGAACTGCCTCTACGTGACCCAACCCGAGGGCGGCCCGCAAGGACCGCCCTCACCACGACCAGACAGCACCAAAAAGGGGACTGCCATGAAGGGTATTATCAAGAGCGCCATGATGGCTTCGGTTGTTGCGATGGGCCTTGGCCTTTCCGCGTGCGACAGCGCATCGGAAAATGCGGCCGAAGACCAGGCTGACGCGGTTCGCGCCACCAGCGAAGCCACTGCCGACGCCATGGAAGACACCGCCGACAAGATGGGCGGCGCATCGGAAGACGCCATGGAAAACAAGGCCGAAGCCGTTCGTGACGCTGGCGAAGCCAAGGCCGATGCCATGGAAGACCAGGCTGACAAGATGGACAAGACGCCGGGCTGATCGCCTTTCGTCGCCAGTTCCGGCCAGGACCGAGCGTTACTTCGCTTCGATCCACAGACCGACGAACCCGGCATGCCCTGTGGCATCGCCGGGTTTTTCGTATTCAGACTGCGGCTGCCCCCGATCCGCGTCCGCCGCGCAAATGGTATTCAAGCGTGCCGCGATGGAGGACGTCGTCAACATCGATCACGGCGGTGTTGGCTTAAGTGAAGCCGGGTCCGAGTGCGGCGTAGAGACGGTCGAAATCGCGCTCCACGGTCTGGTGATAGAGGTCGGCAAGGCTCTCGATCACGAAGTAGGTCGGCTGGAGATCGTCGATCACGTAGTCTGTGCGCATGACACGGTCGACATTGAGCATGATGCGATTGGGCGATCTGCCTTCCAGCGCGAAGACAGCTTCGCGCGGGCCCGACAGGATGCCGGCGCCGTAGACCCGCAGGGCACCGTCTTCGATCATCAGGCCGAACTCGACCGTGTACCAGTAGAGCGCGCCCAACGACTTCAGGCGGTTGTGACGCATCGCCTTCCACCCCGCGCGGCCATATTCCTGCATGTAATCGGCATATGTCGGATCGGTGAGCATGGGCACGTGACCGAAGACATCGTGGAAGACGTCGGGCTCCTGAATGTAATCGAACGTCTCGCGCGTGCGGATGAAATTGCCAGCAGGGAAGCGGCGGTTGGCAAGATGCCAGAAGAAGACGTGATCGGGGATCAGCATCGGCACGGGCACGACGCTCCACCCGGTCATGGCCTGCAGGCGCTGCGACAGGCGCGTGAAGTCGGGCACGCCTCCCTGCCCGAGGTCAAGGCGTTCCAGCCCGGCCATGAAGGCGCTGCAGGCACGTCCGGGCAGCACATCCATCTGGCGGGCGTAAAGCTCGTCCCAGATCGCATGTTCGGCGGCAGTGTAGGCGTGCTGCGCTGGTTCCAGCCAATCCTCTCCGACACGCGCCGGTCGGCGCAGGGGTGCGGTATAGACGCCCGCCGGCAGATCGGGCAGACGCGCATAGTCGAATGGCAAGGCGATGGCGCTGGACATGGTTTCCTTTGCAACCATTAGCACGGCAGGAGAGCGCGGGCAAATCGGGCAAGGCCGCACTGTGCTCTTGACTTCGCGGTGATTCTACCCCAACCGCCCGCCCCACATACCCAAACTTATGTGAAGGCGGCGTGGAAACGCGCCGCTACATTCGTTTCAGATTCGCGCGAAAAGTTCAGGATAGAGCAATGGCAAAGCCCACCACCGTCAAGATCCGTCTGGTCTCGACCGCAGACACCGGCTTCTTCTACGTCACGAAGAAGAACCCGCGCAACACGACCGAGAAGATGACCTTCCGCAAGTACGATCCCGTCGTGCGCAAGCATGTCGAGTTCAAGGAAGCGAAGATCAAGTAAGGGCAGTTTGCTCTTGACCGCCGGAACCGCCGACCCCTTTCGGGAACTGGGGCGGTTCACGGCGAGTTCAACGCCGACACTGCAAGGAACGGCGATGAACACGATTTTTGACACATTCCGCAAGATGGGCCGTCCTTTGGCGGCCTTTTCGCTTGTCCTCGGCACGGCCACGCCCGCGCTCCTTTCCGCGCCGACCGTGGCGCAGGCGCAAGGTACCGACATCGAACGCGCCGTCTCGGCGCTGCGCGGCATCTCCACGCTGCGCGCCAACTTCGTCCAGACCGACCGATCCGGCCAGAGCACCTCCGGTGTGCTGACGATGAAGCGCCCCGGCAAGATCCGCTTCCAGTACCAGAAGGGCGTGCCTCTGCTGATCGTGGGTGACGGCAAGGCGCTGACCATGATCGACTACGAAGTGCGTCAGGTGCAGCGCTGGCCGATCAGCAACAGCCCGCTGGGCGCACTGCTCGATCCGAACAAGGACGTGGCGCGCTTTGCCAAGCAGTTGCCGACCGGCGATCCGGGCGTGATCAGCCTGCAGGTGCGCGATCCCAAGCATCCCGAATACGGCACGATCACGATGATCTTCGTGCGCAACGGTACAGCGCCGGGCGGGTTGCAGCTCGATTCGTGGGTCGCGCTCGATTCGCAGAACAAGCGCACGACAATCCGCTTGAACGGCCACCAATATGGCGTGGCAGTGGACGACAAGACCTTCAAATGGACCGACCCCCGCCGCAACGCGCCGGGACGTTGAGAGCACAACTCCTCGACAAACCCCCTCGCCCCGGACTTGATCCGGGGCAAGGCGCCTCCTCGCGAGTGCCGAAAAAGCCAATCCTCATCCCGGGTCGAGCCCGGGACGACGAATGTGATGATTCGGGAACGCCTGTTCAGCTTGGCAGCAGCCCGTCGCCACGAGCCCTCACCTCGCCGCCACGCCGTTCAACCCTTGCGACAAACTGCGACAAGCCTGTCAGCACCGTTCATCGGGGGGCAAGCGAACCGGGCCTAGAAAGGTCCTCGACGAGGCGGTCGAGGCGGGTTTCCCCCCTGTTGCCCGATCTCCTATTGGCCGCTCAGTCAAGCGTGACGAACGCAAATGGAACCCTCGGACCAATGCCCCCGGTCCGAGGGTTTTCTTTTTTGTTTGGCTTCGGAGGCATGTCATCTTGTATCGCGAAACGATACGCGATACATAACGGCATGATCGTCGGATTCCGGCACAAAGGGCTTGAGGCCTTTTACAACACCGGCACAACGCGGGGCATTCAAGCATCGCACGTGAAGAAGATCCGCAACATTCTCGGCCTTCTCGACGTTGCTGCACGGCCAGAGGACATGAACCTGCCGTCCTTCAAGCTTCATCTGCTGAAGGGCGATCTGAAAGGCCATTGGTCCGTGTGGGTCAATGGCAACTGGCGGATCACGTTCCGGTTTGTCGGGACCGATGCCGAACTTGTGGATTATCAGGATTACCATTGAGGTCATGGCCATGATGCACAACCCTCCCCATCCCGGCGAAATGCTCCGCGACGAGGTGATCGAAGCGTTGAACCTGTCCGTCACCGAGGCGGCCAGCCGGCTTGCGATGTCGCGCGTCGCCCTCTCGCGAGTGCTCAATGGCAAGGCAGGGATCAGCCCCGACCTCGCCCTGCGGCTTGAACAGGCTGGCGCAAGTACGGCGCGGTCGTGGCTGGCGATGCAGGCGAACTATGACCTGTGGCGAGCGCGGCAGCATGTGCAGCCGGTAGTTCGGCGCTTGCAGGAAGCTGCTTAAATCAAGGCATGCCTGTCGCCAAGCCCGCTAGGGTCAGGACCTATTAATCCCACCGTCGAGGCGTCGGAATGGCGAACATATCGGGCGGATACTCGCACCGGGAAGGCTGGTTGCCTTTCCAAGCGAGTATCCGGTCGAGATGGAAGCCATTCCGGCGTCCCGCAGGGATTTGACCAAAATGGCCCGGCGCTGCGTTGGAAAGGTTTGAAATAGAACCACTATTCCTGCACCTTTCCGCCTTGCACCAGGCCATTTTGCCTCAAACCTCGAAGGTGGGACTAATAGGTCCTGACCCTAAACAGCCCGAAACGCCCGCTGACCTCCTGCCAGAGATCAAGGCGTTCATTAAACAAGCTGCTGGCAAGGTCTTCGGCTGCGATGTGGTGGTCCGGCATTACGGGACGGACAACACATGGCGAATCCACGTGGAAATTGAATCCTGCGCTGGCCTCGACCGCGAAGCCTTCATTGGAATCTTGCTGACACAGGCCGACAATCTGCCTCATGTCCAGATTACTAAGCGGGGGACAAAACCAAGGGGCGATGCAAAGATCGCCTACAGACAGGGTGTAATCCTCTGAAACTACTCCGACAACCAATCATGGTAATCGCGGTAACCTGCGCACCGATGACCTCTGCCCTACATCCCATCTAGCAATCGCCCCCCCGCATACCTAAAGCACTGCCATGATCTCGGTCGCCACATGGAACATCAATTCGGTGCGCTTGCGCGCCGATCAGGTCGAACGCTTTTTGACGCAGGAGGCGCCCGATGTGCTGTGCCTGCAGGAGATCAAGACGCCGGAGAACCTGTTTCCGCACGAGGTGTTCGAGAAGCTCGGGTACACCCATCGCGCGGTTCATGGGCAGAAGGGCTATCACGGCGTCGCCACGGTCAGCCGCATCCCGTTCCGCGATTTCAGCAAGCATGACTGGCAGGACAATGGCGAGGCGCGGCATATAGGCGTGGAACTTACCGGGCCGGGCAATGGCCTGATCATCGAGAACGTCTATATCCCGGCAGGCGGCGACGTGGCCGACCGCGAGGTCAACGCCAAGTTCGGCCAGAAGCTCGACTTTCTGGAGCGCATGACACGCTGGGCCGAGAAGATCGAGCGGCCGACGCTGATCGTGGGCGATTTCAACATCGCGCCGCTGGAGTGCGACGTCTATAATCACAAGGCGCTGCTCAAGGTCGTCAGCCATACCCCGCTGGAGGTGGAGACGCTGCAGCGCTTTGCCGATGCGCATGGTTGGGTGGACCTCGGCCGCAAGCATATTCCCGCGCCAGAGCGCAACTATTCGTGGTGGTCCTACCGCTCCTACTGGCGCGAAAAGGATCAGGGGCGCAGGCTCGACCACATGTGGGCTTCGCCAGAGGCTGCGGCACAGACGCGCGGCCACCGCTTCGTGGAAGAAACGCGGCGGTGGGACCAGCCTTCCGACCACATTCCGCTGATCACCGAGCTGGACCTTTGACAGATACGCGCCCCGCCCAGTCACGCAACGTTGCCAGAGCGCTAGATGCGCTGCGTCATGGCTGGGCGATCCGGGTGACCGGCGAAGACGGCGCGCTCGACCTGCTGCCTGCCGAAACCGCCTTCGTCCAGCCGGGCATCTATGCCGCGCGGCTGTTGATCTCGGCTGCGCGCGCAGCGACGCTGAAGCTCGCCAACCAGCGTGATGCGGCGGTGCCTGAAGCGCCCGTGCTGATCCACGGGGCAGAACCCTTCAGCCTGTCTGCGGCGCGCAACCTTTCCGATCCGGCGCAGGATCTGGGCAGCCCCTTGCGCGGGCCGTTCAAGGCCGATCCGATTGGACCGGTGCAGGCGGCGACGGCGGCGATGGACCTTGCTCGGCTGGCGGGGATCCTGCCGGCTTTCCTCGTTTCGACCGGGGTAGAGGTGGCGGCCGAAGTGTCCGCCGCCGATCTCGCGCTGTTCAAGGACCCGCTGAACCTCACCATCCAGGCCCGCGCGCGCCTGCCCGTCGAGCCTTGCGAACATGCCGAGATCGTCGCGTTCCGCGCGCGTGACGACTTGCGCGAGCATGTCGCGCTTGTGATCGGCACGCAGACGAGCGAGCGCGAACCCTTGGTGCGGCTGCACAGCGAGTGCCTGACCGGCGACGTGCTCGGCAGTCTCAAGTGCGATTGCGGGCCGCAGCTGGACGCCGCGCTCGCGCAGATGGCCGAGGAGGCAAATGCGGGCGGTTGGGGCGTGCTGCTCTACCTGCGGCAGGAAGGACGCGGGATCGGGTTGATCAACAAGCTGCGCGCCTATGAGCTGCAGGACCAGGGTTTCGACACGGTCGACGCCAACGAACGGCTTGGCCTGCCGAGCGAGGCGCGCGACTTTCCCGTCGCCGCGCGCATGCTCGACCTGCTCGGCATCCGATCGCTGCGGCTCCTGACCAACAATCCGCAGAAGGTGGCGACGCTGCAGGGACTGGGCGTGCAAGTGACAGAGCGGGTCGCCCATCAGCTTCCAGCCAATCCCCACAACGAACGCTACCTTGCGACCAAGCGCGACCGCACGGGTCACCTTTTGCGTTAAAGCGCGCGCCAGACGATCAGCAGGACGACGACGCCAAGAGCTGCGGCGATGCCAAGCGCGCGTATCATGTCTTTGGGCGTGAACCTGTCGACATGCTCGGCGCGGAAGGCGCGATAGCCGCGCTCTGCGACCGGATTGCTGGCGACCAGCGCGACATCGAGCGCGGTGGCATCGCGGCGGAACCAGTTGACGATCAGGCCGTGTTCTTCAGGCGTGACATCGGGATAGGCCGAAAGGAGAGCCTCGACATGGGCGCGCCGGGCATCGGCCGCGTGCGCGGTGTTGGATGTGGACATTGGTGTATTCCTGACATGCGTTGCAACGATGCCACGCGATTGGTGGCATGTGGAGCGGGTCAGGAAAGGGGCGGAGCCCTTGGTGCAGGCCGCAGGAGCAGCGGCGCCTTGGCAGGAGGCGCAGTCTGGAGCGGCCAGACGTGCGCTGTACGCTCTATGCGCAAGGGTACGAGCATCGGCAGGGCGAAACGCGGAGGCGGTGCCACGGGCATGAGGGCTCGTGGACTTGCCACCCGGCGTTCCGGCGCGACGGCCAGATCGGCGGTCGCGGCGCTGAACGCCGATCCGCTGCGTGCCTGCAACGGGGCATCGAAAGGCATCGTCGCATGGAACAGCACTGTGAGCGCCAGCAGGGCTGACCACAGCTTTCCGTGCAAATTCAAGGACAATCGGCCCAGCATGACCCCGAAGGTAAGGTCAGCCGACCTCCAAGGCAAGGTCAGCGCTTCTCGAACCGCGCGAGGCCTTTGCCCAGAGTGTTGCTGCCGATCGCAAGCGCATCACCCGACCAGTCGGCAATGAAGGCAGACGAGCGGCTTACTCCCGGTGCAAAGCGCGCGTCATTGCCGGTAATCTGCAGTCCTGCGGAGGAGTGCGCCTTGCCTTCGGCCGCGACCGTGATGAAGGCGCTGTAGTTTTCCTTGTCCTTGCCTTGCACGAAGACATTGTCGGCAATGCGGCCGGTCGCGCCGGCGGAAAGGTCGATCATGTAGTTGGTCGTGCTGCCCGCAGAGTCATCGAAGCTGGTTTCGGTGACTTCGATGCGCGAGGCGCGGCTCTTGACGTAATGCCCGCCTGTCCCCGCCTCGAAGCGGCTGCGACGGATCGTGACGCTGGCGTAATCGCCGAAGTAGACCGAGTGGGCACAGGACACGCCGCCATCGCAGCGACCGAGGCGCGAAAACGTGGATTTCTCGATCAGGACGGCGGCCGAGGGATCGTCGGAAGACAGGATGCCCTGCTGGCTGTCGCGGAACCACGATTGGCGCACGGTGAGATTGCCATGTTCGAGGCGGATGCCCGAACCATTGAGGTCCGACACGCGCATGTTCTGGAAGATCAGTCCCTCGACGCGGGTCGAGCGACCACGAACGACGAGCGCTGCCTTGCCTTCGCACGTGGCGCCGTCGAAAATGGTTTGCCCCGGAACTTGCGCAATGAACGCGATATCCCCGCGAGGCTGCACAGCACAATCGCGATAGACGCCGGGTTCGATGCGGATCGTGCCGGCGCCATCGTCAATCGCGTTGACCGCTTCTTGCAGCGCCGTAAACCGCTGGCCTGTTTCGACGACCGTGTAGGGCGCTCGTGCCCCTTGCGCCATCAATGCGCTTGCGGGAATCGCCGCCAGAACCGCGATGCCGAGGACCGTTGCCCAGAACCGCTGGCTGCGGTGCCGGCGGTTAATCGCCACAAAGGGGTTGGCATCGGTCAGGTTCATCATCGCGCGTCCGGTCCGGAGGGTTCACATACCCGGATAGCGACCAATCATTGACAGGCAGTTGCGTTCCGCCCCGAACCGGATCAGTCCTCAGCTCCCCAACGCCATCGCCAGCCGCCGCGGGTCCGGCGTGCCGCGATGGAGACGAACGTGACGGTGGCCGACAGAAACAGCGCGAAAGCCGATGCGCGCAACCGCCCGTCCCCGCTGTCATTCAGCAGTTCGATCAGGGGCAGCAGCGCCACGTAGCTTCCTGTCAGCGCCCAGCCCTGCCAGCGGATCGGCAAACCTGCACCAAACCCGTAGCGCCTCGGCGCGAACCACGCACGATCGTCGGCAGGCTTGTTCTCCGCCGGCGGGCGGGTGGTGTAGCGGGCATCAACCATTCTCTGTCTCCGACTTTGGCGGGCGGCCGCGCTTGATCGGCTCGGCGGCGGCGAGCTTCACGCCACGCCTGCCGAGCGCTTCGCGCAAGAGCACTTCGATCTGGGCGTTGGCCGAGCGCAGGTCGGCCGCTGCCGTGCGCTCGATCGCGGCGAAAAGCGCCGGATCGATCCGCAGCGGAAAAGCTTTCTTGGGAGCAGACGGCATCGGCTGGCCGTTACTGGTAGAGCGTGCCGGCATTGACCACAGGCTGCGCATCGCGCTCGCCGCAGAGCACGACCATCAGGTTCGAGACCATGGCGGCGCGACGCTCGTCATCAAGTTCGACCACGCCCTTCTCCGAAAGCTGGTTGAGCGCCA
Source organism: Novosphingobium sp. HNCC26DJ243 (assembly GCF_057180545.1). NCBI lineage: Bacteria > Pseudomonadati > Pseudomonadota > Alphaproteobacteria > Sphingomonadales > Sphingomonadaceae > Novosphingobium > Novosphingobium sp. HNCC26DJ243. The sequence goes on from NZ_JBXUGN010000002.1 coordinate 30,967, forward strand.
TCTCGACCATCGAAACCGCGCCCTCGACCAGCTTCTTGCGCGCCGAGATCACCGCTTCGGCCTGCTGACGACGCAGCATGGCGCCCGCGATTTCCGGTGCATAGGCAAGATGCGTGAGGCCACATTCGTCAACGGTGATACCTGCCAGCACGAGCCGCGCGTTGAGTTCGGTGCGCAGTTCAGCGTTGATCTGGTCATGGTGGCTGCGCAGCGTCACTTCGTGATGCTCGATATCGTCGTAGGGATAGCGCGAGCCGATCGACCGGACGGCGCTTTCGATCTGGACAAAGACAAAGGCCTTGTAATCGTCGACATCGAACAAGGCCTGCGCGGTGTCGGACACGCGCCAAACCACGTTGCAGGCGATCTCGATCGGGTTGCCGCGCAGATCGTTGACCTTGAGCTTTTCGGACACGACGTTGTTGGCGCGGACGGAAATCCGGGTCTTGCTCATCCACGGCCAGACCCAGCGAAGCCCATGGCTGCGATCGGTTCCGCGATAGGAGCCGAACAGAGTGATGGCAGCCGCCTGGTTGGGCTGGATCATGTAGAACCCCTTGGCGATCAGCACGATGCCGACCGGGCCGAGAAAGATGCTGGCGAGAAAGCCGGGAACGTCATTGTCGGTCGGGTTGCTGGCCGCAAAGCCCAGAACACGCGCAGCCGTGAGCACGACCAGCGAGATCAAGATGACGAGCATAAGGTAGCCGCTGGCGGTCCATGCGGTGGTTTCCTTGCTTGCGGTATGCGAATCGGACATCGGTTCATCCCCCTTAAATCTGATATCAAATTAATATCAAATCCGGTTGCATCCGCAAGGGCTTTCGAATCTCTCTTGCAATGTAGAGCGAAACACTCCAGATTATGCAGGCGGACCGGGCCCCTCTGGCGCGGCGAATTGGCCACCTTGGCAATCGCTGCGTGATGTCGGACCGCATCGGGTGAAGCCGATGTCTTGTGGTCCGGGTCCTTTATTCCCCCTCCTTCCGGACCCATGTGGCCCAAGACGTCGGCGCACCCGATCGAACGCAACTCGCTTCGATAGGGAGCTTAGTATGTCCGATCGTTATTTCACTCTGCTCGAACGCCACCAGAGGCTGGACGAGGCCCTGCGTCTTGCCCGCCGCAAGCGCTGGGTCGATCCGTTCGAGATTGCCCGCCTGAAGAAGCTCAAGCTCGCGATCAAGGACCGCCTTGCCCGCCTGCTGCCGCGCAAGTCGGCAACGCTTTGACATAGAGGAACGTCGTTCGCGCCGGGGCATTTGCTTCGGCGCGGGCGGCTGGCGGAGCACAAGACATGGAATTTCTGTTTGCCGACTGGCTCGGCACCCCGGCGTGGTTCTGGCTGGCCTTCCTGGGCCTCGTGGTCGTCCTCACCGCTTTCGATCTTGGCGTCCTCCACAAGGAGGACAAGGCGATGGGTATCGGTGAATCGTTGAAGCTGACCGCGTTCTACATCACCATCGCGCTGGCTTTCGGTGCCTGGGTATGGGCTGCCAAGGGCGCCGACCTTGGCATGAAGTACTATACGGGGTTCTTCATCGAAAAGGCGCTGTCGATCGACAACGTCTTCGTGATCAGCCTGATCTTCACTTTCTTCGCGATTCCCGCAAAATACCAGTACCGCGCGTTGCTCTGGGGCATCATCGCGGTGATCTTCCTGCGCGGCGGCATGATCGCGGGCGGCGCGGCACTGGTCGAGCGCGCTTATTGGGTGCTCTACATTTTCGCAGCCTTCCTGGTGTTCACCGGGATCAAGATGTTCTTCACGTCGGACCACGACCCCGACATCGGCAACAACCCGGTCGTGCGCTGGATCAGCCGCCACATGCGCGTGACCAAGGACCTGCACGACCAGCACTTTTTCGTGAAGGTGACCGACGAGAAGACCGGTAAGCTGGTCAATGCCGCGACGCCGCTGTTCCTGGCGCTGGTGGTGATCAACCTTGCCGACCTCGTCTTCGCGGTCGATTCGGTGCCGGCGATTTTCGCGATCACGACAGACACCTTCGTGGTCTACACCTCGAACATCATGGCGATCCTGGGTCTGCGCGCGCTCTATTTCGCACTCGCCGCCATGATCGACCGCTTCGCCTACCTCAAGTATGCGCTGGCTGCGGTGCTGGTATTCATCGGTTCGAAGATCTTCGTCTCCGACTTCCTGCTGGGCGGGGACAAGTTCCCGCCGGTGCTCAGCCTTGGCGTGACCCTGGCACTGATCGCGGGCGGCGTGGTCTTCTCGCTGTGGAAGACGAGGGATCAGGCTCCGGCGCTTACCACTGGCGAATAACCTCGAGGAAACGGTCGCCATAGGCTTCCAGCTTGCGGGTGCCGACCCCGCCGATCTGTCCGAGTTCGGACAGGTTGGCGGGGCGAACCGCCGCCATCTCGCGCAGGACAGAATCGTGGAAGATCACGTAAGGAGGCAGGCCCGCCTCGCGCGCCATGTCCCGGCGAAGGTTGCGCAAGGCATCGAACAGCGGATCGCCCACGGGATTGAGCACCGCGCCTGCCGAGCCCTTGCGCCGGCTGGTCCGTTCCTTCTTCGGTACGATGACGAGCGACACTTGCGCTTCGCCCTTCAGAATTGCGCGCGAATCTCCGCCGAGCGCAAGTCCGCCGTGCTCGGTCGCGATCAACGCCCCCCTTGCCTGAAGCGCACGGGCAAGCGGACGCAGCAGCGGCGCTTCGTCTGCCGTGACGATGCCGAACACCGATAGCTGGTCGTGCCCGCGCTGGATCACGCGCTCGTCGGCAATGCCGGTCAGGACTTTCTCGATATAACCGAAGCCGAACGACTGGCCCGTGCGGTAGACCGCCGAAAGCAGCTTGCGCGCAACTTCGGTGGCATCGGTGATCCCGGGCGCTTCGAGGCAGTTGTCGCAATTGCCGCAAGTTGCCGGCGGGTCCTCGCCGAAATGGCGCAACAGCAGCGCACGGCGGCAGTGCGGCGTTTCGACCAGCATGGCCAGCGCATCGATCCGCGTGCGCTCGCCAGCGCGGCGATGCTCCTCGACCTCGGACAGGCGCTGGCGGGCACGGACGAAATCCTCCGCGCCCCAGAGCATGACGGCGACCGAGGGATCGCCATCGCGTCCGGCACGGCCGGTTTCCTGGTAATAGGCTTCGATCGACTTGGGACAGGCGGCGTGGGCGACAAAGCGCACGTCGGGCTTGTCGATCCCCATACCGAACGCGACCGTGGCGACCATGACCATGTCTTCAGAGGCGACGAAGGCGGCCTGGTTGGCGGCGCGCACATGCGGATCCAGCCCTGCGTGATATGGCAGAACCTGGCGCCCAGCCGTGCTCAACTGCCCGGCGAGCTTCTCGACCTGCGCGCGTGTCGGCGCATAGACGATGCCGGGACCGGGATGTTCTTCCATGAGCTGTTTGATCTGGCGCTGCGGATTGTCGCGCGGACGGATGGCATAACGGATGTTGGGCCGATCAAAGCCCGAGACGATCAGGCCTGCTGCGGGGATGCCGAGCTGTTCCAGGATGTCGGCCCGGGTATGGCGATCGGCCGTCGCGGTCAGCGCAAGGCGCGGCACATCGGGGAAGGCGTCCATCATCGGACGCAGCAGGCGATAGTCCGGGCGGAAGTCGTGGCCCCATTCGGAAACGCAATGCGCCTCGTCGATGGCGAACAGCGATATGCGCCCGCGCGTCAGCAGTTCGCGGAAATGGGGCTGGCTGGCGCGCTCGGGCGCGACATAGAGAAGGTCCAGCTCACCAGCCCGTAAGCGCTCGATCGTCTCGTCGCGATTGGTGTCGACGCTGGTTAGCGTCGCCGCGCGGATGCCATTGGCGGTGGCGGCGCGCAACTGGTCGTGCATCAGCGCGATCAGCGGCGAGACGACCACGCATGTGCCGTCGATCATCACCGCGGGCAGCTGATAAGTCAGCGACTTGCCCGCGCCCGTGGGCATGACCGCAAGCGTCGACTGCCCCGCAAGCACGCGACCCACTACCTGATCCTGCACGCCGCGAAAGGCCGGGAACCCGAAGACGGCGTGGAGCGCATCCTCGGCGCTGGCATAAACCGGGCGAGGCGCTGACGCAGGCCGAGGCGTGGGGCCGACATCGTCAGGAAAGCCCGAATGGATGCCGTCGTCGAAGGCATCGTCAGGCAGGTAATCGAGCTCGTAGGGTTTTTCGCCGGAAGTCACCGGGAGCCTATGCCAGATCGCGGCCCCCAAGCAAAATCCGCATCACCCCAAAATGACGTGGAGGCGGCTGATGCGGCTGGTGACGATCTTCCAGCCGTCGGCTTCCTTGCGATAAGTCTCGTGATAGTGGCCCATGCCGTGGAGGAACAGGGCGCCTGCGGCGTCCCAGATCTTGTCCTCCATGGCGATGACGCCCCGCGCCTCGGTTTGGGAGAGCAGTTCGATTTCGTGGCCATGGCCGTGGTGGACGGTGCGCAGGGGGGCGACGGCGGCCTCGACGAAGGCGGCGATCTGGTCTCCGCCCGTGTGTATCCAGTTCTCGGCATCCTCTGCCGGTTCAATACCGAGAGAGCACGATGCGTCAAACACGGCATCGTCGGCGAAGACCTTGCGCAAGGCCGCATAGTCCTTGGTATCCATGGTGCGGAAATAGCGGGCCTTGAGCTGCTTGATCTCCTCGATGGCGATCAGGCGCGCGACGGGGTCCATGGCGGTCACAGGCTAGCCTCCGGATGATTGTTGGCCTCGGGTCTAAGGCATGGAAGCTGTAGTGCCGCCTGTCACTTTGGCGAGAGTCCGAGCGATCGCAGTCTTGGCGTCACCAGCGGCACGGTCAGCATTGTGCTCATCACCGCCATGAGCAGGAGCGCGGTGAAGGTCTCGTTCGTCACGATTCCCTTGTCGAGCAGCACGTTGACGAAGATGATCATGATCAGCGCCTTGGTCTGGAGCATCCAGCCGATCAGGCTCGCCTCGCCCTTTGCCCAGCCAAGGATCCTGCCGGCGATGTGCGTGCCAGCGAGCTTGCCTGCGACCGAGGCGACGAGAAACAGGAAGGCAGCGCCGAAGACGGCAAGGCCGCCGACATCCCACTTGGTGCGAAGGCCGGTCGAGAGGAAGAACACCGGCATGACTGCGAGCAGGAGGAACTGGCGGAAGCCGTCGAGCCGTTCGCGGGTGAACCACACCGCATCAAGCACCGCCCCGGCCAGGAAGGCGCCGACCATGAAGTGCAGGCCGCACCAGTCCGCTGCAAAGCCCACGATAGCCAGCCAAATCAGCGAGACAAACCAGCGATCGTCCTCGCGCAGGCGGCGCATCAGCGCACGCATGGCCCACGCGGCGATCGCGAATGCGGCAAGGAAGATCGCCTGCCGCCCAACCCGCTCCCAATCGACGAGAATCAGGGCGAGCACGCCCCAGATCGCCACGTCATCAAGGCTGGCGTAACGCAGGATGCGCTGGCCAAGCGGCTGGCGGAAAATGCCGAGCTTTTCCATCAGCAGCACGAGAATGGGGAGCGCGGTGACCGCACATGCCATTCCGATGCCGAGCACGGCCTGGGGATAAGTCCCGTTCGGGCCGATCCAGCCGGGCGAGCGCAGGAGCCATGCTGCTGCGGCGGCTCCTGCCAGAAGCGGCGTGATCAGCGCACCGGCCGCAGTAATGGCGGTTTCGCGACGATTGGCCCAGGCATCGGAAATGTCGAGTTCGAGGCCTGCGACGAAGACGAACATCATCACCGCCCACCACGCGATGCCGTTGAGCGAGCCAATGACCTGCGGGTCGAACACGAAAGCGTAATAGTCCGGGAAGGCCGCGCCCAGCACACCGGGACCAAGCAGGATCCCTCCGATGATTTGCACGACAACGAGCGGGGCCCAGTAGTCGGTGCGCAGCAGTCGCCACGCGAGATAGGGCACGGCGAGAATGATCGTCAGCGCGATCAGGAAAATTTCCGTGGTGCCCATCGCGGTCGCGGCTGACGGCATGATCTATCCCCCGAAGTGCCGTCGTCTCTATCCCGTTGCGACGGCTTGTCCAATCGAACCATGGGGCATATCGCGATCGGATCGGGCGGCCAATGCCTTTGGCTTGGGCAAAGCCCTGTTACGCAAAGAAGAATACGAATACGATAGGTGCGCTGGCCCGCCCCAAGGCCAAGTCGCGCGCTAAAAATGCCTTACCGGTTAACCATCGAGGATCTCCGGCATGATGCGCGCAGTACGATTAAGCGCAGGTTCGCCCTCGCCTGCCAGCTTCCCTGCAAGGCGGAAAAGTCCGCCGTGACAGGAGGTTTGCGATGGGCTTCGAGATGCGCAAGAGCTTCGTTCGCCGCGAAGAATGCAAGGCGGCGTGGGAAAGCGAAGTCGAATTTGCAGAGATGGCGCGAATCCTCAAGGCGCTTGCCGGCGAGCTGGGTCAGGATACCGATGCAGCCATAGACGAACTGGCCCACCACGGACTCGCCGCTGCGCTGGGCGTGCTTGCCGGGCAGACAGGGACGGACGTGGAGACCGACTACCTGCGACGGCGGGCACGATCCCGGATACTGGCCAGCGGGATCCAGTAAGGAGACCTCAATCCAGATTGGGCCTCAACCAGCGCTCCATCGTGGGCAGGTCCATCCCGCGCCTGCCCGCGTACTCCTCAAGTTGGTCACGACCGATCGTGGCTACGCCGAAATACTGGCTTTCCGGATGCGCGAAGTAGAAGCCCGAAACTGCTGACGTAGGCAGCATGGCCTGCGATTCGGTCAGCGTGATGCCGGCCGTGCCGGGCGCGTCGAGGAGGTCGAACAGGATCGGCTTCAAAGTGTGGTCCGGGCACGCGGGATAGCCGGGCGCAGGGCGGATGCCGCGGTACTGTTCGCGGATCAGCGCCTCGTTGGTCAGCTGTTCGCCCGGGGCATATGCCCAGAGCGTGGTGCGGACGTACTGGTGCAGGCGTTCGGCAAAGGCTTCGGCGAACCGGTCGGCCAGCGCCTTGAGCAGGATGTCGGAATAGTCGTCGTTGTCGGCCTTGAAGCGGGCGAGATGCTCGTCGATGCCGTGGATGCCGACCGCGAAACCGCCGAGCCAGTCGCCTGCCGGGTCGATGAAATCGGCGAGGCAGAAGTTGGCGCGGCCACGGCTCTTGATGAACTGCTGGCGCAGGAACGGCAGGCGGACCGAGAGTTCATCGTCGTGCGGGTGCAGGACGACATCGTCCCCATGCCGCGCACAGGGCCAGAACTGGGCGACGCCTTTGGCGGTGAGCCACTTCTCGCCGATGATCCTGTCCAGCATCGCGCGGGCATCGGCATAGAGACTGCGCGCGCTTTCGCCGATGACCTCGTCCTCGAGAATGCCCGGCCATGTTCCGGCGAGTTCCCAAGCGCGGAAGAACGGGGTCCAGTCGAAGCAGTCGACCAGATCGTTGAGGTCCCAGTCGTCGAATACATGGCGACCGGGCTGTTCGGGCGGCGGGGCCTTTTCGGAGAAATCCGGCTCAAAGGCATTGAGGCGCGCATCGGCAAGGCTGAGCAGCTTTGATGCGCCCTTGCCTGCGCGCGCATCGCGCACATGCTGGTATTCGGCAGCGGTCGCCTTGATGAAGGGATCGGCCTGCGTATCGGACAGCAGCTGTGAGGCAACACCGACGGCGCGGCTGGCGTCGAGCACGTGGACGACCGGGCCGTCATAGGCCTGATCGATACGCAGCGCGGTGTGGACCTTGCTGGTGGTCGCCCCGCCGATCAGCAACGGAATGCTCATTCCGGCACGCTGCATTTCCTCGGCAACGGTCACCATCTCGTCGAGCGACGGCGTGATGAGGCCGGAAAGGCCGATAATGTCGACCCCTTCCTTCTGCGCGGTATCGAGGATCGTCGACCATGGCACCATCACGCCAAGGTCGATCACCTCGTAGCCGTTGCACTGCAGGACCACGCCGACAATGTTCTTGCCGATATCGTGGACGTCGCCCTTGACCGTGGCCATGATGATCTTGCCCTTGGCCTTGGCACCCGGCTGCTTGGCAGCTTCGATATAGGGGATGAGGTGAGCCACGGCCTTCTTCATCACACGGGCAGATTTGACGACCTGCGGCAGGAACATCTTGCCCGAGCCGAACAGGTCGCCGACAGTGTTCATGCCTTCCATCAGCGGGCCTTCGATCACTTCGATCGGGCGGCCACCGCGTGCATCGATCTGCGCGCGGGCTTCTTCGGTATCCTCGACGATGTAGGCGTCGATGCCCTTGACCAGCGCGTGTTCGAGGCGGCGCACGACGTCCCAGCCACGCCATTCCTCAGCTTCCTTTTCGGCGACCTTGTCCTTGCCCTTGTAGCTTTCGGCAAGTTCGATCAGGCGCTCGGTCGCGGTCTTGCCATCATCGGCGGCAGGCTTGCGGTTGAGCACAACGTCCTCGCAGGCTTCACGCAAGGTCGGGTCGATCTGGTCGTAGATGTCGAGCTGGCCCGCATTGACGATGGCCATGTCCATGCCGGCAGGGATGGCGTGGTAAAGGAACACCGAGTGCATCGCGCGGCGGACGATTTCGTTGCCACGGAAGCTGAACGAGAGGTTGGACAGGCCGCCCGAGATGTGGACGTGCGGGCAGCGCGCCTTGATCTCGCGCGTCGCCTCGATGAAATCCAGTCCGTAGTTGTCATGCTCCTCGATGCCGGTGGCGACGGCGAAGACGTTGGGATCGAAGATGATGTCTTCGGGCGGGAAGCCGATGCCGGTGAGCAGGTCATAGGCGCGGGCGCAGATTTCGACCTTGCGATCCTTGGTGTCAGCCTGCCCCTTCTCGTCGAAGGCCATGACGACGACAGCTGCGCCATAGTCCATGCACTTGCGGGCATGGGTGAGAAAGGCGTCCTCGCCTTCCTTCATCGAGATCGAATTGACGATGGGCTTGCCCGAGACGCACTTCAAGCCCGCCTCGATGACGTCCCACTTCGAACTGTCGATCATCACCGGCACGCGCGCGATATCAGGTTCGGCGGCGATCAGCTTGAGGTAGGTGGTCATGGCCTCGAGCGCGTCGAGCAGGCCCTCGTCCATGTTGACGTCGATAACCTGCGCGCCGTTCTCGACCTGCTGGCGCGCGACTTCGACCGCCTTTGCGTAGTCGCCCGCAAGGATCAGCTTCTTGAACGCGGCGGAGCCGGTGACGTTGGTGCGCTCGCCGACATTGACGAAGCGCGAGCCGGAAGGGGTATTGGTCATGAAAATCAGGCAGCCATGATGAAGGGTTCGAGGCCAGCGAGGCGGGTGGCGGTTTCGGGCACGGCCATCTTGCGTGGGGCCAGGTCCTTCACCGCCTGCGCCATCGCGGCGATGTGCGCGGGCGTGGAACCGCAGCAACCGCCGAGCACGTTCACCTGTGCATGATCGGCCCATTCCTTGACGAGGCCGGCGGTGGTTGCGGGCATTTCGTCGTATTCGCCCAGTTCATTGGGCAGGCCGGCATTGGGATAGACCATGATCAGCGTGTCGGCGATTTCGGACAGCGCCTTGACGTGCGGGCGCAGCTGGGTCGCGCCGAAGGAACAGTTGAGTCCGACAGTCAGCGGCTTGGCGTGGCGGATCGCGTACCAGAACGCCTCGACCGTGTGGCCCGAAAGGTTGCGGCCGGACAGATCGGTCAGCGTCATCGACATCATGATCGGGATTTCGCGGCCAATTTCCTTCTCGACCTGGCGCACCGACATGACGCCAGCCTTGGCGTTGAGCGTGTCGAACACCGTCTCGATCACGATGAAGTCCGCGCCACCTTCGACCAGCGCGTGGACCTGTTCGGCATAGACATCGACGAGGTGGTCCCAGTCGATCTCGCGGAAGCCGGGATCGTTGACGTCGGGGCTGAGCGAAAGGGTCTTGTTCGTGGGACCGATGGCGCCTGCGACGAAGCGGGGGCGGCCATCCCTGGCAGCGAATTCATCTGCGACGCGGCGGGCAAGTTTCGCGCTCTCCACATTGATTTCGCGCACGAGATGTTCGGCGGCGTAATCGGCCTGGCTGATGCGGTTGGCGCTGAAGGTGTTGGTCTCGGCAATGTCGGCCCCGGCTTCGAAATAGGCGCGGTGGATCGACTCCGGCACTTCAGGCTTGGTCAGCGCGAGAATGTCGTTGTTGCCCTTCTGGTCCTTCGCAAGGCCGAGCGTTCCGGCATAGTCGGCTTCGGACAGCTTGAAGTTCTGAATCTCGGTACCGAAGGCGCCGTCGGTGATGAGGATGCGCTGGCTTGCCTGTTCAAGGAAGGCGGTGCGGGCGCCTGAAGGAATCAAGGGGGACGGGATAACGGTCACGCGGCTTTCTCCAGCGCCGAAGCCTTGGGGCGAAGGCCAAGCAAGTGGCAGATCGCGTAGGACAGTTCGGCGCGGTTGAGGGTGTAGAAGTGGAAATCGCGCACGCCACCGGCATAGAGACGGCGGCAGAATTCGGCGGCGATGGTGGCCGCGACGAGCTGGCGCGAGGCGGGATGCGTGTCGAGCCCTTCGAACAGGCCATCCATCCAGGCGGGGATCGCAGCACCGCATGCGGCGGCGAACTTGCGCGTCTGCGCAACGTTCGAGACGGGCAGGATGCCGGGGAGGACCGGAGCGTCGATCCCCGCAGCGGCCAGCTTGTCGCGAAAGCGGAAGAAGGTCTCGGGCTCGAAGAAGAACTGGCTGATCGCACGCGTGGCACCGGCATCGAGCTTGCGCTTGAGATTGTCGATGTCGGCCTGACTGCTTGGCGAATCCGGGTGCGATTCCGGATAGGCCGCGACCGAGATTTCGAACGGGGCAATGGCCTTGAGCCCCGCAACCAGTTCAGCGGCGTTGGCAAAGCCATCGGGATGCGGCGTGAAAGGCACGCCCGGCGCGCCCATGTCGCCACGCAGCGCGACGATATGGCGCACGCCTGCTTCCCAGTAGCTTTCGGCCACTTCACGGATTTCCGACTTGGTCGCATCGACGCAGGTAAGGTGCGCGGCAGCGGGGAGCCTGGCTTCCTTGATAATCCGCGCCACGGTGCCGTGCGTGCGGTCGCGGGTAGAGCCGCCTGCGCCATAAGTGACTGAGACAAAGTGCGGCTGGAATGGTGCGAGCGTTTCGACCACGTCCCAGAGCTGCGCCATCAGTGCGTCGGTCTTGGGCGGAAAGAACTCGAACGAGACGTTTATGTCGCCCGGAAGCCCGGCAAACAGCGGGGTGTCGAGAGCGGTGCGGGCCTCGCGGAGCTGGTCGTAGCTGGCATTCATGGGTGTTCAGGCTTTCCGGGTCTGCCGAGGTTCGATTTGGGTGACGCTGTCTTCACGGCGGATGCCGGTCCACAGCTTGACCACGAGTTCATGCCCTGCGAGCGCACGGGTGGCGTGAGGGACGAAGCCGCTGTCGATCAGCATTGCCTCAATCTGCGCATCCGAAAAACCGAGACGCGCATGGGCATGAGTCTGACGCAGGTCCTCGCGTTCATGCGCGGCGAAATCGACGATCGCAACCCGGCCGCCCGGCGCGGTAACACGCGCGGCTCCGGCCAAGACCGCCTCGGGTGCCTGGGCATAGTGCAGGACCTGGTGCAGCAGGACCGTATCGAAACTGCGCGCCGCAAATGGCAGTTGCGCGAAATCGCCCTGGACGAGTTCAACGGCATCGCTGGGCAGGTGCTGCAGCCTCGCCCGGGCAATCCGCAGCATGTCCGGGCTCTTGTCGAAGGCGACAATATGCGCGGCATCGGCGGCAAAGAGTTCGGCGATGCGACCCGTGCCGGTGCCGACATCCAGAAGCCGCCCGAGCGATCCGCCGCCAGCGGCCTCGGCCAGCATCTCGGTCAGGGCGGCTTCAACCGGGCCATCGGCGATATGCAATGAACGCAGCTCATCCCATTCGTCGGCATGTCGGGCGAACCAGTCGAGTGCATGGGACTGGCGCGCGGCGCGGATGGCGTCGAGGTGCTGGCGGTCCTCGGCGCAGCGTCGACCGAAGGCGATATCTTCCTGCTCGGCCACGGCGAGCAAGCGGGCGATGGCAGACGCCAGCGCGCTGCTGGAGGATTCGCCGACCGAACTACGCAGAAATACCCAGGCACCTTCCTTGCGCCGTTCCGCCAGTCCCGAATCGCACAGGATCTTGATATGGCGTGAAACACGGGGCTGGCTTTGACCGAGCACTTGCGCGACTTCGCCCACGGCCAGCTCCATGCTGGCGAGAAGCCGCATGATGCGCAGCCGCGTGGGGTCATCGAGGGCCCGGATGGCGTCGTGGATCAGCATTGCGAATGTGCATATAAAGAAACCTTTATATCAGTCAAGCGACTTAAAGATTTCTTTATATCATATGTTAGCGTTTTGAACTCGCGTGTTGTGCATGATGCATTTGCCATCGCCGTACCCCCTCGGTAGAACGCCGCCATGATGCCTTCATGCGGTACGGTCCACGGCCCGACCGCCAGCTGGCGCAGGCTACCCAAGAGAGGGATTTCAATGAAGAAGTATGCCAGCCTTGCGATCGTCGCCGCAGCAGCCCTTTCCGTTTCCGCATGTGGCCGGTCGGACGACGCCTCGGAAGCCGCATCGGAAGATACCGTGGAAATGCCCGCCGACGAACTGCCGGTGATCGAGCCTTCGGCAGCAGCAGCCCCCCTGGCGCCGGCCCCCGACGCCTCGGCTGCAGCCGATTCGGAAGCCAATGCCGCGCGCGATGCCGCAGACAGCGCCGCTGCCGTGGCAGCCGCTGCCCAGGCAGCAGACGCCGAGGGCGCGGAACAGCCAGCCCAGTAAACTTCATGCGCGGACGGCGCGGCACCTTTGCCCGCACCGTCCGCCATGACGATGTGAAAGTGCCGGACATGCGCGCCCTACCCGCCCTCGCCCTGCTGCTTGCGCTTGGCGCATGTGGCCCATCCGAGGAAGAGAAGCCCGGCGGCGTGACGCAGGACGAGGCGCGTGCGCTCGATGCAGCAGCGGAAATGCTCGACAAGCGTGAACTGCCTGCCCTGCCCGAAGCGACCATCCCCGCGCAGGACATGCCTGCGCCCACGGCGTCCTGACTTCAGGTCAGAGTCGTCACAAGCCATATACGAATTGCGCCCGCCAGCCCCGGAGGCGTCGGGCTGACGATTCGTTCGGCATCGATTCTTGCGACAAGCGCGTTGACCGGCATGTCCTCACGCTGCGCGGCCTGGCGCAGCATGTCCCAGAACATCGGTTCGAGGCTGATGGAGGTCTTGTGCCCGGCAATCTCGACCGAGCGCTTTACCGGCGGGTGGTACAGGTTGGTCATGTCGCAGGGATACGAATTATTGGGGGTGGCCCGCAACCGGCATCACTCCTAACCCTGCAGCATGACATCGGGCTATGAAGCACTGAGCGAGAAGGAGCGGGAGACTCTGCGCCTGTTGCTGGGCGGGCATGACGCGAAGTCGATCGCTCGGCACCTCGGTTTGTCGGTGCACACGATCCACGAACGCCTGCGCGAGGCGCGACGCAAAATGGGCACTGCCAGCAGCCGCGAAGCGGCGCGCCTGCTGCACGAGATCGAGGGTCTTACCCCCCAATCGGTGGGGGACAACGAAATCGGGGATGCCACCGACCGCGCCGGGACTTACCCGATGGGTCAGCCAGACCGAGCCGACAACACATCGCGCCGCCTCGGTTGGACCATCGGAGGATTTGCCATGACCATCAGCCTTGCCCTGCTAGCACTGACCGCGCTTTCCGGCACCGACCAATCGCCAGCCGCCACGACCACCACTTCGTCCCCCGCCGTAGCACCAACTCCTGCGAGCGAGCAGGCGGCATTGCGCTCCGCCGAGGCGTTCCTCGCCCTGGTCGATCGCGATGACTGGGCCGCAAGCTGGCAGGCCACGCACAAGGCGTTCCAATTGCTGAATACCGTGGACTGGTGGGCGAAGGCATCGGAAGGCGTTCGGGGCCGCATTGGCAAGCCGATCACGCGCAAGCTCGACAAGGTGGACTTCACCCCTGCGCCGCCCAACGGCTATTGGATCGTGACGTTCAAGGCACGCTACGCGAAGGCTGGCGAGGTGACCGAAACGCTGCAAATGGCGTCGGACGACGGAGGCTGGAAGGTGACCGCCATAACCGTCGAGTAAGCATACAAAGGCCCCGCCTTCTACGTGAGGCGGGGCCTTCGCGCATCAGTACATGTGCTGGCCGCCGTTGAGCGACATGGTCGAACCGGTGACGAAGCCGCCTTCTTCCGCGGTCAGGAAAGCGACGCCGCGTGCGATCTCGTCAGCATGACCGAGTCGGCCGACCGGGATCTTCGCCACGATCTTGTCGAGCACGGCTGGCGGCACAGCGGCGACCATGTCGGTGTCGATATAGCCCGGCGCGATCGCGTTGACGGTGACGCCGTACTTCGCGCCTTCCTGCGCGAGCGCCTTGGTAAAGCCGTGAATGCCCGACTTGGCCGCAGCGTAGTTGACCTGGCCGTACTGGCCGGCCTGACCGTTGATCGACCCGATGTTGACGATGCGGCCCCAGCCCCGCTCGCGCATGCCGGGAAACGTGGCCTTGGCCATGTTGAAGCACCCGCCCAGGTTGATGCGCATGACTTCGTTCCAGTCGTCAAAGCTCATTTTGTGGAGCACGCCGTCGCGCGTGATGCCGGCATTGTTGACGACGATGTCGATAGCGCCGACTTCGGCAGCGATGCGCGCGCAACCTTCCTGCGTCGCTTCATGATCGCCGACGTCGAAACGATAGGCCGGAATGCCGGTTTCGGCGGTAAAGGCCCGGGCCTTTTCCTCGTTACCAGCATAGTTCGCCACCACGGTGCGCCCTTGTGCCTTGAGGGCAAGGCAGATGGCCTGACCAATACCGCGCGATCCACCGGTGACGACTGCAACTCGTGACATGCTTGTACCTCCCATGATCCCTCTAGGGAACTACGGTAGGTCCATGTCGGATGAGCTACAAGCTGCCGAATACGTAAATGCTGCGGGTGCAGCAACGAATTGCTGCAGAGCAACCTGCTGAATTGCAAGTAATCGAGCGATTAGAAGCGGAACTGGGTTCCGACGTAAACGGCCTGATTGTCCTGCTTGCCATCGGTGAGCGGCAGGAGACGGTCACGCTCGGGCGAGTAGCGCACGCCGGCGGTGACGTTCAGGTTGCGGGTCAGGCGGTAGCTGCCGCCAAGATCGAGCTGGTAATCACCCTGCCCTTCGAGCGTGCGCGGTGCGCGACCGGCACGATCACGTCCATCCATCTCGATCCGCGGCGCGAGGCGCGAAGGCGAACCGGCAGACTTCATCTTGGCAAGATCGGGCATGTCGATCCGCTGCAGGTCATGCAGCATCGACGGAGCGGCCGAAGGCGCGAAACTTGCATATCCGCGAGCCATGCCAAGATTGAACGCCACCGGCGCGATCCGGACTGCGGCAGCGCCAGGCTGAACGGCGGCATCGGCCAGGGCCGAACGCACGGAGAAGGCGCGTGCGCTTTGCGAATCGAGCCGCACAGCGACAGTGATCGCACGGCCCGGACGGGTGTCGTTCCCCGCGGGCGTGAAGCGGAAGAGCTTGCCGCTCTTCAAAGCGCGGACGGTAATCTGCGAGGCCAGACGCTCATCCACCGAAGCGGGCGTGAAGGAACCGATTCCGCCACGAGCAGCAAGGCTGACGGGTGCGGCGTCGAAACCGCTGGAAAAGGCGCTGCTGACAGTCGGTGCGAGAACCAGTCCGAGCACGGCAGCAGCGGCGCAGGCGAGCGGCGCGCGCAAGCGGCGGCGCATTGCGCCCTTCGCTTCCGATTTCGTGCCGATCCCCACCATGATAATCTGCTTCTTCCCCGTCCGGGCCTGGCTACGGCCACTATCTGCATTAGTTCCCTGCATGACGCAGAACCATTGCGACTCTGCCAAGCGGAAACTTCCATTTGCACAATACGTTTGGCGAAGAGGAATATCCATACCCTGCAGCCAGTTCGGTCGCTTCCTTGGCAACTGTGGCGCAATGTCCACAGGTCTGGACGCATTCAGGATCGGTTCACGCCGCCAGCAGGCAATTGCGCGCCGACATCTGCCTCAGAAGCCTGTGTCGCTCAACGTGCTTGCCGCACGCTGCGCGGGGGTGATAGAGGCCGTTCAAACGCCGCTTCGCAAGATGCGGCCCAACGCGGGGGATCGGACATCTGCCGCCGCAAGCCAAGGACCGTGACGAAGTGACCAAGACCGCCAAGACCGCGCGCAATTCCCGCAAGTTTGTCGTCCGCGCCATAGTCATCGGGGCCATGGCAGTCCTTGCCACGGGCTGCGGCAAGAAGGAGCGCCCCAAGGCGGATCTCGCGGCCAGCCAGGTCACCACGATCGGCGTCAACGCCTATCTGTGGCGCGCCAGCCTCGATGCGCTCTCGTTCATGCCCCTGCTCCAGACCGACAGCAACGGCGGCGTGATCGTCACCGACTGGTACGCCAACCCCAGGAACCCGGGTGAGCGGATGAAGGTGACGGTCTCGATCGTCGACCAAGACCTGCGCGCCGACGCGCTGCGCGTTGCCGCCAGCCGCCAGGTTTCGACCAACGGCCAGTGGGTCGACGCTCCGGTTCAGGCCGTGACCGTCCAGAAGCTCGAGGACAT
The DNA here is from genome assembly GCF_057180545.1 of Novosphingobium sp. HNCC26DJ243. NCBI lineage: Bacteria > Pseudomonadati > Pseudomonadota > Alphaproteobacteria > Sphingomonadales > Sphingomonadaceae > Novosphingobium > Novosphingobium sp. HNCC26DJ243. The sequence goes on from NZ_JBXUGN010000002.1 coordinate 47,498, forward strand.
CATCCTGACCAAGGCCCGCGATCTGCGCCGCGCCGCCATCGCGGGCTGATCTAAGGCTCAGGCGAATCTTGCGTGTCAGGCCCGCGCTCCCTAGAGGAGCGCGCATGACCGCGAACCCTGCTGCCGCCAACGCGCCCGAGCGCTTCGATCCCAATGTCGCCGATACCCGCTGGCAGCGGGTATGGGACGAGCAGCAGTCGTTCCGCGCCGACGATTCGAGCCCCAAGCCGCGCAGCTACGTGCTCGAAATGTTTCCCTATCCGTCGGGACGCATCCACATCGGCCATGTGCGCAACTACACGATGGGCGACGTGCTGGCGCGCTACAAGCGGATGCGCGGGCACGAAGTGCTCCACCCGATGGGCTGGGACGCGTTCGGCATGCCGGCTGAAAACGCCGCGATGGAGAAGGGCGTTCACCCCGGCGGCTGGACCCGTGACAACATCGCCAACATGAAGGCGCAGTTGAAGCGCCTCGGCTTCGCGCTCGACTGGAGCCGCGAGATCGCAACCTGCGAGCCGGATTACTACGGCCACGAACAGGCACTGTTCCTCGACCTTTATGCAGCGGGCCTGGTCTACCGCAAGGAAAGCTCGGTCAACTGGGATCCGGTCGACATGACCGTGCTGGCCAACGAACAGGTAATCGATGGCCGCGGCTGGCGTTCGGGCGCGCTGGTGGAAAAGCGCAAGCTGAGCCAGTGGTTCCTCAAGATCACCGACTTTGCCGACGAACTGCTCGAAGGTCTGTCCGGTCTAGACAAGTGGCCCGAGAAGGTCCGCACGATGCAAGAGAACTGGATCGGCAAGAGCCAGGGCCTGCAGTTCGCGTTCGATCTTTCGAGCGGCGAAAGCCTCGAAGTTTATACCACCCGGCCCGATACGATTTTCGGCGCAAGCTTCGTGGCCATCGCTGCCGAACATCCCGTTGCGCAAGGCGTGGCGACGGGCAATCAGGCTGCGCAAGATTTCATCGCACTGTGCAAGCAGGGCGGAACGACCGCGGCGGAACTCGAAACCGCCGAGAAGCTGGGCTTCGACACGGGGATCACCGCAAGGCACCCGTTCACGGGCGCGGACCTGCCGGTCTACATCGCCAACTTCGTGCTGATGGAATACGGGACCGGCGCAATCATGGCCGTGCCGGGACACGACCAGCGCGACTTCGATTTTGCTACCAAATATTCCCTGCCGATCCTGCGCGTTGTCGCCAGTGACCCGGCAGATGTCGACAAACCGTTCGGCACCGAAGCCGAGGCAGGCGATGGGGTTCTGGTGAACTCCGGATTCCTCGACGGGATGAGCGTGGCCGATGCCAAGGCTGCGGTGATCGCGCGGGCAGAAAGCGAAGGCTGGGGCGAAGGCAAGACGGTGTGGCGCCTGCGCGACTGGGGCGTGAGCCGCCAGCGTTATTGGGGCACGCCGATCCCGTTCATCCATTGCGAGATCTGCGGCGTGGTGCCGGTGCCCAAAAAGCAGTTGCCAGTCGTGCTGCCGGAGGACGTCAGCTTCGACGTGCCGGGCAATCCGCTCGACCGCCATCCGACGTGGAAGCATGTGGATTGCCCGCAATGCGGCCACGCCGCGCGGCGCGAAACCGATACGCTCGACACCTTTGTCGATTCGTCGTGGTACTTCCTGCGCTTTGCCAGCCAGCCCGCCGACCGGCCGTTCGACCCCGAAGAAATCAAGCGCTGGCTGCCGGTCGAACAGTATATCGGCGGGATCGAGCATGCGATCCTGCACTTGCTTTACGCCCGCTTCTGGACCCGCGCCCTTGCCCGCATCGGCAAGATCGAGGTGACAGAGCCCTTCGCCAGCCTGTTCACGCAAGGCATGGTGACGCACGAGACCTATGAGCGGAAGAATCCCGAGAACGGCCAGCCGATCTTCTTCTCGCCAAGCGAGGTCGAGCGGACGAGTGAAGGCGCGACGCTGAAGGTGGACGGCGCGGCGGTCGAGGTCGGTCGCGTGATCAAGATGTCCAAGTCCAAGAAGAACGTCGTGGACCCGGACGAGATCGTCGCGAAATACGGTGCGGACGCAATCCGCTGGTTCATGCTCTCGGACTCCCCGCCCGAGCGCGACCTGCCGTGGTCGGAGGCCGGGATCGAAGGCTGCGCCCGCTTCGTGCAGCGCCTGTGGCGACTGTTCGGGCAATTCGATGCGGCCGCGACCGGCGACGACAAGGCGCTCGACCGCAAGGCTCACCAGACCGTCGATGCCGTGGCCGCTGATATCGAGGCTCTTGGCTTCAACAAGGCCGTGGCCCGCATCTATGAACTGACCGGCGCGATCGAGAAGGCAGCGCCTTCGGCCAGCCGATCAGCCGCGATCGCGAAGCTACTGCTGCTGGTCGCACCGATGATGCCGCACCTGGCCGAGGAAGCCTATGGACGTTTCGGCTCCGGTCTGGTCGCAGACGCACTCTGGCCCGAGGTCGATCCGGCTCTGCTCGTCGATGACGAGGTGACCGTGGCCATTCAGGTCAAGGGCAAGCTGCGCGACACCCTGACCGTGGCCAAGGGGACGCCGAAAGACGAACTTGAGCGCCTTGCCCTTGCGTCCGAGAAAGTGCAGCGTGCACTCGAAGGGGCGGAAGTGAAGAAGGTGATCGTCGTGCCCGACCGTCTGGTGAATCTTGTCGCCTAAGCGGCTTACCCCTGCCGCGGCCTGCCTGCTGCTGTTTTCGGGCTGCGGGTTGCAACCGATGTACGCAGGCGGAGGCGGAGGCGCGCTTGCACAGGCGCTCTCCGATGTCGCCGTTGCCCCGATCGAAGGACAATCCGGCTGGCTGGTGCGCAACGCGCTGGTCGACCGGTTGGGAGCTGGTCGGCAAAACGGGGGCGAGCGCTTCCGCCTCGATATTCGCCTCGACGATCGGGTCGAGGGTCTGGGACAGCTTTCGAACGACACGATCACGCGTGAGCGCCGCACCCTGCGCGCTCGGTACCAGTTGGTGGATCTGACTTCCGGCAAGGTCATGCTCGATGCGACAGCAGGCTCGGACGCGGGCTTCGACGTGGTCAACAGCGAGTATGCGGTGATTGCGGCAGAACAGACCGCGCTTGAAAACCTGTCACAGGAAGTGGCCGACCAGATCGTCACACGCGTTGCGGTGCGCCTGCGCGAGGCCAAGTGAAGCTTACCCAGAAGACATTTGCCGGGAGCGCAGCGAAGGCCGCGCGCGAATGCCGGATCTTCTACTTCTGCGGCCCCGATGAGGCTGGTGCCGGTGATGCTGCCAATCGAATCGCTGCCATGCTGGGCGATGGCGAAAAGGTGGAAATGAGCGGCGCGGAACTACGGCGTGATCCAGTACGGCTGGCGGACGAGGCGCGTTCCGTTTCGCTGTTCGGCGACAAGCGCATAATTCACGTCCGTGCCGTTGGCGACGATGCGCACGACGCCGTCGAAACGCTGCTGCAAAGCCCCGTCGATGGCTGGCCCGTGCTGATCGTCGCAACCTCGGCAACGGACAAGTCGCGGATCGCGAAACTGCTGGATGGCAAGCCTGCAACAATGGTCGCGATGTTTCATCCACCCGATCTGCGCGCGGTGGCTGACGCGGTTCGCGACATGGGCGATGCCGCCGGCGTGAAGCTCAATGGCAATCTTGCCGAGCGTATTGCGCGATCGACCGCGCTTGATACTCGCATGGCGAAGAGTGAAATCGAGAAGCTGGCACTCTATCTCGATGCCAGCCCCCAGTCCCCGCGCGAAGCCAATGCTGCAGCCCTCGACGAGATCTGTGCGGTGAGCGAGGACGACAGTCTGATGCCCGTGGTCAACGCTGTTCTGGGGGGCGACGTTCGCAAGCTCTCGGCCGAACTATCTCGCATGCGCGAAATGGGGCTCAACCCGGTCGGGCTCGTTCTGGCCTTCGAGCGCAGGGTGGCCCAGCTTGTCCAGCTTGCCTCTCGGATGGGCGAGCGTGGCGACGTCAATTCGTTCATGGAGCAGGAAACTGCGGCCCGGCGCGTCTTCTTTCGGGACCGGGCAGATCTGACACAACAGTTGCGTCGCTGGCGCGGCGCTCGACTGGTTAGGCTTGCCGAGCGGTTAACCATGCTGCACCGCACACTAATTTCCGACAATCGCAACGGGGAGCTTGCGCTGGCGCAGGGCCTTGCGGAAATAGCGCGTGCTGCAGCGCGATAGAGCGTGGCACATTTCCGTCACCTCGAGTGACATTTTGCACTTTCGCCACTGATCGCGCTTGCTATCACCAAATCGGTAGGTATTTTCCCGCAGTGCAAAAAAGTTGAGGACGGTCGCGCCGGATTCGGACGTTCAGTCCATATGCTTGCTGTAGTGCGGGCATATTGGGGCAAACCTAAGCGAGACGCGTGATGACCAAGCACGTACCCATGGACGATATGCGGCAGTCGCAAGACCGACGCAGGATCACGCTTCCGCTTGCGCCGCCGCTCGAACAGCGCCGCCTTCAGCTATACATCGCCTTGCTCCTGCTCGATGGCCTTGCAGTAATGGGCGGCCTGTGCACGGCAAGCTGGCTCTACCTCGGCCGTTTTCTCGATGAGGATTCGCTGCTGCATGGCCAGGTGCTGCTGCCGATCTACTGGACGATAGCGCTGACCCTTCAGGTCTATTCCCTGACAGCCCTTCGTCAGATCAATTTTGCGCGGGTCCGATCGGTGCTGTCATTGCTCGGGGCGGAAAGCGCGCTTTTGTTCGTCGGCTTTGCCACAAAGAGCACGGACAACTTCTCGCGCGTGTCCGCAGTCCTCGGACTGCTGATGAGCATGCTGCTGGTCGTGTGGATCCGGTCGCTGATCCGCCCGGTGATAAAGGCGCGTTGCGGCGACGTGGGCATCAACGTGCTGCTGCTCGACGATCAGGGCGCTCCCCTGCGCGTGCCGCACGCCTACCACATCGACGCGCGCGAACATCATCTGGCACCCGACTTGTCCGACCCTCACATGATGGACCGGCTTGGTCTCTACATGATGAACATGGACCGCGTGATGGTGACCTGCCCGCCCGAGCGCCGCAGCGCCTGGGCGCTCGTGTTCAAGAGTGCGAACGTGTCCGGCGAGATCGTCGATACCGAGGTCAGCAGTCTGGGTGTGATAGGCGCACGCCGCGAGCGCGGCTATGGCGCGCTCATCGTGGCAAGCGGGCCGCTCGGCCTGCGCTCGCGCGCCTTGAAGCGAGGGCTCGATTTCGCACTGGCTGGCAGCGCCGTATTGGCACTTGCCCCTTTGCTTGCCGTCGTCGCCTTGTTGATCAAGCTCGAAGACGGTGGCCCCGTCCTCTTCGTCCAGAAGCGCACGGGCCGCGGCAACCGCTTTTTCCCGATCTTCAAGTTCCGCTCGATGCGAGTCGAGAAGCTCGATGTTTCAGGCGCGCGTTCTGCCAGCAAGGACGACGACCGCATCACCAGAACCGGTCGTTTTATCCGCGGCACGAGCATCGATGAGCTGCCCCAGCTGCTCAATGTTCTGCGGGGCGAGATGTCGACGTGGCTGAAGATGTCACGCTCGGCCCAGCCCGCAAGGTCGAGGCGCGCGCGCATCGGCAGGAAGTCAAAGCAGGCCTGCGCAAGGTCAGTGCGGTTTTCGCGGGCAAGCCGTTCCTCGAGGATTTTCTGCATCGCATGGAGATAGCGCACGTCCGAGGCGGCATATTCCTGCTGCGCATCGCTCAGGGTCGGCGCGCCCCAGTCGCTCGACTGCTGCTGCTTGGAGATTTCCTTGCCCAGCAGTTCGCGAACGAGATCCTTGAGACCATGGCGATCGGTATAAGTCCGCACCAGCTTCGAGGCGATCTTGGTGCAGAATACCGGCGCGGCTGTCACGCCGAGGTAGTGTTCGATTGCCGCAAGGTCGAAGCGGGCGAAATGGTAGAGTTTGACCCGGGCCGGATCGGCCAGGACCGCCTTGAGATTGGGGGCATCGAAGCTGCTGCCAGGCCCGAACCGGACAAGGTGTTCGTCACCGCCACCGTCTGAAATCTGGACGACGCACAAGCGATCACGCGGCGTGATCAGTCCCATCGTCTCGGTATCGACGGCAACCGCTCCGGGTGCCAATACGCCCTCGGGCAGGTCTTCTTCGTGGAGATATACGGCCATCCCTTGCGCTTAGGCGGTTGACCGGCTGCTCGCAAGCACTGTCGGCCTGACAGCGCTGCAGCAAAGCGCACCTTTGCCCGCGCAAAGACAAGGCACTTCCCTTGCTCCCAAATGGGAGTATCTGCAGACAGGCGCGGCATTCATCTCCCAACCAACGCAATATCGGAGCGAAAGCCGAAGCGATGACCAGTTCTACCCTGACCCATTTGCAGCGCCTCGAATCCGAAGCGATCCACATCATGCGCGAGGTGGTGGCCGAGTCGGAGAACCCGGTCATGCTCTATTCGGTCGGCAAGGACAGCGCGGTCATGCTGCACCTGGCGCGCAAGGCCTTCTACCCTTCGCCGCCGCCATTCCCGCTGCTTCACGTCGATACCACGTGGAAGTTCCAGGAGATGTACAAGCTGCGCGATCGCATGGCGACCGAGAGCGGCATGGAACTGCTGGTCTACCAGAACCCTGAAGCTGCGGAACGGGGGATCAACCCGTTCGACCACGGCGCGCTGCACACCGACATGTGGAAGACCGAAGGGCTCAAGCAGGCGCTCGACAAGTACGGCTTCGACGCGGCCTTTGGCGGCGCCAGGCGCGATGAGGAGAAGAGCCGCGCCAAGGAGCGCATCTTCTCGTTCCGAACCGCCAGCCACGGATGGGACCCGAAGAATCAACGCCCCGAGCTGTGGAACCTCTACAACGCCCGCAAGAACAAGGGCGAATCGATCCGCGTGTTCCCGATCTCGAACTGGACCGAGCTCGATATCTGGCAGTACATCCATCTCAACGATGTGCCGATCGTGCCGCTCTACTTCGCGGACGAACGCCCGACGGTCGAGCGCGATGGCATGTTGCTGATGGTCGACGACGAGCGCTTCCCGCTGCTTCCGGGCGAAAAGCCGGTGATGCGCTCGATCCGTTTCCGCACACTGGGCTGCTACCCGCTGACCGGCGCGGTGGCGAGCACCGCCAAGACTCTGCCGGAAGTCATCCAGGAAACTCTTCTGACCACCACCAGCGAACGCCAGGGCCGCGCCATCGACAAGGATGCAGGCGGGGCCGGCATGGAAGTCAAGAAGCAGCAGGGGTACTTCTGATGTCGGACCAGGACGTGATCTACAAGACCGACGCCCTCATCGCCGAGGACATCGACGCCTATCTCGACCAGCACCAGCACAAGACCATGCTGCGCTTCATCACCTGCGGGTCGGTGGATGATGGCAAGTCCACGCTGATCGGCCGCCTGCTCTACGATTCGAAGATGATCTTCGAAGACCAGCTCGCCGCGCTTGAAAGCGATTCGAAGAAGGTCGGAACGCAGGGGCAGGACATCGACTTCGCACTGCTGGTCGATGGCCTCGCCGCCGAGCGCGAACAGGGCATCACGATCGACGTCGCCTACCGCTTCTTCAACACCGAGAAGCGCAAGTTCATCGTCGCCGATTGCCCGGGGCACGAACAGTACACCCGCAACATGGTGACCGGCGCATCCACCGCCGATCTCGCCGTGATCCTGATCGATGCGCGCAAGGGCGTGCTGGTGCAGACGCGCCGACACTCCTACCTTTGCCACCTGATCGGCATCCGCAACATCGTGCTCGCGGTCAACAAGATGGATCTGGTCGATTACGATCAGGCCACCTTCGACGCCATCGTCAAGGACTACTCCGAGTTCGCCCGCTCGATCGGGATCGAGAGCTTCACCGCGATGCCCATCTCAGGCTTCAAGGGCGACAACATCACCACGCTCTCGGCCAACACGCCGTGGTATTCCGGTCCGACGCTCGTCGAGCACCTCGAAACCGTCGAAGTGCTTTCCTCGACCGACGCGGAAAAGCCGTTCCGCATGCCGGTCCAGTGGGTCAACCGCCCCAACCTCGACTTCCGCGGCTTCTCGGGGCTCATCGCCACGGGCAGCGTGAAGCCCGGCGATGCCATCCGCGTCCTGCCTTCGGGCAAGACCAGCACGGTTACGCGCGTCGTCACGCTCGACGGCGATATCGATCAGGCCGTTGCAGGCCAGTCGGTCACCGTCTGCTTTGCCGACGAAGTCGACTGCTCGCGCGGCGACGTGATCGCGCTGGCCGACAATCCGCCTGAGGCCGCCGACCAGTTCGAGGCAACGCTCGTCTGGCTGAACGATGAGTCGATGATTCCGGGCCGGGCCTACTGGCTCAAGCTCGCCACGCAGACCGTCTCGGCCACGGTTCAGGCGCCCAAGTATGTCGTCAATGTCAACACGATGGAACATCTGGCGGCCAAGACGCTCGAGCTCAACGCCATCGGCGTGGCCGAACTGTCGACCGACAAGTCCGTCGTTTTCGAGGCCTATGCCCAGAGCCGCACGCTCGGCGGGTTCGTGCTGATCGACAAGATCACCAATGCCACCGTCGCGGCGGGCATGCTCAACTTCAGTCTGCGCCGCGCGCAGAACGTCCATTGGCAGGCGCTCGACGTCAGCCGCGAGGCGCACGCTGCGGCAAAGAACCAGCGCCCTGCGGTGCTGTGGTTCACCGGCCTTTCGGGTTCGGGCAAGTCGACGATCGCCAATCTGGTCGAAAAGAAGCTGCACGCGCTGGGCAAGCACACCTTCCTGCTTGATGGCGACAACGTGCGCCATGGCCTCAACAAGGACCTCGGCTTCACCGAGGCCGACCGCATCGAGAACATCCGCCGGGTCGGCGAAGTCGCGCGCCTGATGACCGATGCCGGCCTTATCGTGCTGACTGCGTTCATCAGCCCGTTCCGCGCCGAGCGCGAAATGGTGCGCAACATGCTGCCCGAAGGCGAGTTCATCGAGGTGTTCATCGATACCCCGCTGGACGTGGCGGAAAGCCGTGACGTCAAGGGCCTCTACAAGAAGGCGCGTTCGGGCCAGCTCAAGAACTTCACGGGCATCGACAGCCCGTACGAAGCGCCGGAGAGCCCGCAAATCAGAGTCGACACGACCGCGGAATCGCCTGAAGATGCGGCGGAACGGATCGTCTCGAGGATTCTCGGCACGACGGCCTGATCGCTGGAAATGACCGCACCCTGTTCGCTCCGTAAAGGCATTCAGACATGATCTTGTTCAACGGTCACGAAAACCATTCCCGCTCGGTGGTCAAGGCGATCAGCTGGCGCATGCTCGGCTCGATCGACACGTTCCTGCTCGGCTGGCTCTTTACCGGCAGTCCTGCCAAGGCCGGGGCCATCGCCGGCACCGAGGTCATTACCAAGATCGGCCTCTATTACTTTCACGAGCGCGTGTGGAGCTCGATCCACTGGGGTACGCAGCGCCCGCCCGTTGCCGAGGATACGAGCCCGGCAAAGCTGGAGCCCGATCTGGCCTGAATCGGCCAGGACGCCAATGCGCTCAGGGGCGTCCCACGCTTGAATACTGGAAGCCTGCGGCACGGACCTCGGCCGGATCATAGACATTGCGCAGGTCGACCAGCACCGGCGCCTTGACGAGCTGTCTCACGCGCTTGAAATCAAGCGCGCGGAACGCATCCCATTCGGTGACCAGCGCCAAGGCGTCGGCACCCTGGATCGCCGCATAAGTATTGGGCGCCATTTGCACAGCGGGCATGATCGCGGCGGCCGCCTCCATGCCTTCGGGGTCATAGGCAACCACTTCGGCTCCTGCATCGAGCAGGGTCTGCACGATGGCGATCGACGGCGCATCGCGCATGTCGTCGGTGTTGGGCTTGAAGGTCAGACCCAGCAGGGCAACGCGCTTGCCGCGCGCCTCGCCGCCCAGAGCCTCGATCACCTTGCGGCCCATGGCGCGCTTGCGGCTGTCGTTGACCTTGACCACCGCCTCTACCAGCCGGACCGGACTTTCGAAATCCTCGGCGGTCTTGAGCAGGGCCAGCGTGTCCTTGGGGAAGCACGATCCGCCATAACCCGGCCCTGCATGCAGAAACTTCGATCCGATGCGATTATCGAGACCAATCCCGCGCGATACGTCCTGAACGTCAGCGCCGACCTTCTCGCAAAGGTCCGCCATCTCGTTGATGAACGTGATCTTGGTGGCGAGGAAGGCATTGGCCGCATACTTGATCAGCTCGCTGCTGCGGCGCGAAGTGAACAGGATCGGAGCACGGTTCAGGAACAGCGGGCGATAGACCTCGCGCATGACGCCGCGCGCCCATTCTTCCTCCGCGCCGATGACGATGCGGTCCGGCCGCTTGAAATCACCGATTGCAGCGCCTTCGCGCAGGAATTCCGGGTTGGAGACGACGGCGAACTGCACGGCTGTCCCGCTCTCGCGGATGATCCGCTCCACTTCGTCGCCCGTACCAACCGGTACGGTGGATTTGGTGACGATAACCGCAGGCTCAGTCAGATGCTCGCCCAGTTCCTGCGCCACGGCATGAACGTAACTGAGATCGGCGTGGCCATCGCCGCGACGCGAAGGCGTGCCCACTGCAATGAAGATCGCCTGCGCACCTTCGATCGCGCTTGCCAGATCGGTCGAGAACGCAAGACGTCCCGCCTTGACGTTGGCGGCCACCAGTTCTGCAAGACCGGGCTCGTAAATCGGCATCACGCCGTCAAGCAGTCGACCGATCTTGGCCTCGTCCTTGTCCACGCAGACCACGTCATGGCCAAAATCGGCGAAGCAGGCTCCGGACACCAGTCCGACGTAACCCGAACCCACCATCGCGATCTTCATCCGTCACTCCTTCTTGCGTCCCGTAACGGCGCAGCCAACGGCTGTTAGCAAGCTGGATCGAACGCAGGCAACCCCGCTTGCCGCGCGGGTCTGTAAACGTCTAACCTTGCGAAGACATGACCGCTCCCCTGCCCCCTTCCTGGCGCGCCAGCCTCGAGCCCGTTCTCCAGTCTCCTCCGCTGCGCCAGCTTGGCAGTTTTCTTCAGGCCGAGGAAGGCGCGGGCAAGGCGATCTACCCACCGAAAGGCGCGCGTCTGGCCGCCTTCGAGCTGACCCCGCTTGATCAGGTTCGCGTAGTGATACTGGGTCAGGATCCCTATCACGGGCCGGGCCAGGCCCACGGCCTCGCGTTTTCCGTGCCTGACGGTGTCAAGGTTCCGCCGAGCCTTGCCAACATCTACAAGGAGCTGGAGGGAGACCTTGGCATAGCGCGCGCGTCGCACGGCAATCTCACGCATTGGGCTCGGCAGGGCGTCCTGCTGCTCAACAATGCCCTGACGGTCGAGGCCACACGTGCGGGATCGCATCAGAAACGCGGCTGGGAGCAGTTCACCGATGCCGCGATTGCCGCAGTCGCCGCGAGACCCGAGCCGACCGTCTTCATGCTCTGGGGTGCCCACGCGCAGAAAAAGGCCTCGCGAGTGCCCGGGCTCGTGGAAGGCCCCCACCTCGTGCTCGAAGCACCGCACCCCAGCCCGCTTTCTGCCTACAGCGGTTTCTTCGGCTGCCGTCATTTCAGCAAGGCCAATGCCTTTCTCGAAGCGCACGGTCGCGGCACGATCGACTGGCGGGTGTAAAAGAAAACCCCGCCGAAGCGGGGTTTGCCTTGCGTCCGAAAGAGCGTTCGATCAGCCGGGGATCGAGGCCGTGGCGGCCTGACCGTCACCTTCGGGAGCAGCCAGAATGTCGCGCACGACCTGGCCCTTGGCCACGGTCTGCGTTTCCGGATCGCCCACGGTCGAACGGATCGAGGCGGCCGCGGTGCCCGCACGGTTGAGAGTATCGGTTTCCACGCCAGAGCGGGCCGACGGGCCGCCGAACAGAACGTCGAGCGCCTGCTTGCCGGTTTCCGAATTCTGCGGACGAGGCGCGCCGGGATTGGGCGGGGTCAGCGCGAAATCGGGCGGCACCACCAGCGGCGCGGCGCGGGTCACGGCCATTTCGTCGGGACGGTCGCGATTGAACAGGCCACCACCGCCACCACAGGCGGACAGCAGGGTCGCCGCCGAAACGACGAGGGCAAGGGCGGCAGCTTTACGCATCATGCATTCTCCGTGGCGGTATTGTCGCCGCTATCGAGTGGCTTTTCGCGCGATTTGAACGAGCGGGCAAGCAGTATCAGGACGCCGAAGGTGATCGCGACGTCGGCAAGATTGAATATCTGGAACGGCCGCCATGCGCCGATGTGAAGATCGGCGTAATCGATGACATAGCCGAAGGTCAGCCGGTCATAGATATTGCCGAGCGCCCCGCCCAGCACCAAGCCGAGCCCCAGAATGTCTCCGCGCGCGTTCTCGCGCAGCATCCAGATGAACACGCCGGTGGCGATCAGGGCCGTAACGGCAATCAGGCCAAGCCGCATTTCCAGCGAGGTTGCGGTGAACATGCCGAACGACACGCCATAGTTCTCGGCGTAGCGCAGGTCGAAGAAGGGCAGCAGATCAATCAGCCCACGCTCTTGCAGCATGAGCGCTCCGGTCATCCACGCCTTGACCGCGCGATCCACGGCGAAGACCAGCGCTGCAAGGCCCAAGCCCTCGATGCGTGCGCGCGTCAGCATCAGGCCGCCGCGCCCGCGTCGATCGAGGAAACCACGCTCTCGCACCGTCCGCACAGGTCGCCGTCCTCCGTCACCTCGGGCAGGAGGCGCCAGCAGCGGCCGCACTTGTGATCGGAGGCGCGTTCGACAGTCACTTCGCTGCCCTGCCCGCGCGTTACTGTCGCGGTGATGAACAGCTCGGCCAGATCGGCTTCCGGCGCATCTGCCGGCACGGTGACATTGGCTTCAAGCCCTGATCCCAGCACCTTTTCCCGACGCAGCGGCTCGATCGCCTCGTTTACCGTCTGGCGCAAACTGCGCAGTTCGGTCCAGCGCGCCTCATCGACCGTCACGACCGGCACTTGCGGCCATTCGAGCAGGTGGACGCTGCCGCCATCGGGATAGCGCGAGGTCCACACCTCTTCCGCCGTGAACACCAGCACCGGCGCGCCATAGCGGACCAGCGCGTGGAACAGTGTGTCGAGCACGGTGCGATAGGCGCGGCGCTTCGGATCGGTCGGCGCATCGCAATAGAGGCAGTCCTTGCGGATATCGAAGAAGAAAGCCGACAGGTCCTCGTTGCAGAACTCGGTCAGCGCCCGGACATAAGTGTTGAAATCGAAGTCCTCGACGGCCTGCCGCAGCGTCGTGTCCAGCTTGCCGAGCAGGCCGAGCATGTACTGCTCCAGCTCGGGCATCTCCGCCACCGGCAGCCGCTCGTCCTCGCTGAAGCCTTCCAGCGCGCCCAGCAGGTAGCGGTAGGTGTTGCGCAGCTTGCGGTACTGGTCGGCAACGCCCTGGAGGATCTCCTTGCCGATACGGTGGTCCTCGGTGAAATCGACCGAGAGCGCCCAGAGCCGCAGGATGTCCGCGCCGTAATCACGCATCAGATCGATCGGGCTGATCGTGTTGCCGAGCGACTTGGACATTTTCATGCCCTTCTGGTCCATGGTGAACCCGTGCGTCAGCACCGCATCATAAGGCGCACGCCCGCGCGTGGCGCAGCTTTCCAGCAGCGAGGACTGGAACCAGCCGCGATGCTGGTCCGATCCCTCAAGATAGAGGTTCGCAGGCCATTGCAGGTCCGGCCAGCGCCCCGATTCCAGCACGAAGGCATGGGTGGAGCCGGAATCGAACCACACGTCGAGAATATCGGTGACGCGCTCGTAGTCCTCGAGCTTGTACTTGTCGCCCAGGTACTCCTGCGCGCGTTCCTCGTCCCAAGCATCCACGCCCTCGGCCATGACGGCGGCGACAATGCGCGCGTTCACTTCCGGATCATTGAGGTACTGGCCGGACTTGCGATCGACGAACAGCGTGATCGGCACGCCCCAGGCGCGCTGGCGCGACAGCACCCAGTCAGGGCGGCCCTCGACCATCGCGCCGATGCGGTTGCGGCCCTTTTCGGGCACGAAACGGGTGTCGGCGATGGCCTTGAGGGCGATCTCGCGCAGGGTCGCGCCCGGCGTCTCGACTTCGCTCGACGCGAACGGCTGTTGTGTGGTGTCTTGATCTCCGTTCGTGTCGAGCGAAGTCGAGACGCCTTGCGCAATCGCGCGATCCATCGGTACAAACCACTGCGGCGTGCAGCGATAGATCACCTTGGCCTTCGAACGCCACGAATGCGGGTAGGAATGCTTGTAATCGGCACTCGCCGCCAGCAGCCCGCCAGCCTCGCGCAGGGCCTCACAGATCGGACCATCGGGCGCGTTGAACTTGGGGTTGATGACCGAGCCCTGCCCGCCGAGCCAGCCCCAGTCCTCACGATACTTGCCATCGCCCTGCACCGCGAACACCGGCTCGATCCCGTGCGCCTTGCACAGCGCAAAGTCGTCCTCGCCATGATCGGGCGCCATGTGAACAAGGCCGGTGCCGCTGTCGGTGGTGACGAAATCGCCCGGCAGCATCGGACGCGGCTTGGCGAAGAACCCGCCGAGCGCGTGCATCGGGTGCTGACAGATGGTTCCTGCGAGGTCAGAGCCCTTGCCTTCCCAGAGGCGCTCATATTCGTAGAAGGTCTCGCCTTCGTCAGTCAGAAAACCTGAGCGCTCACCGAGTTGCAGCCAAAGTGCGTCGGCAACGAGCAGCGTCCTGCCTGTTTGGACAGGCGCATCGGGCGCACTGATTGTCTCGCGCACCAGAACATACTCAACCTCCGGCCCATAAGCCAAAGCCTGGTTCACCGGAATCGTCCAAGGCGTCGTCGTCCAGATCACCGCATGCGCGCCGACCAGTTCCGCAATCGGCGATTCAACAATCTCGAACGCCACGTCGATCTGCGTCGAAACGATATCCTCGTACTCGACCTCAGCCTCAGCCAGCGCGGTCTTCTCCACCGGCGACCACATCACCGGCTTGGCCCCGCGATATAGCTGGCCGCTTTCGGCAAACTTCAGCAGTTCGCGCACGATGGTGCCCTCGGCTTGGCTATCCATCGTCAGGTAGGGGTTGTCCCAATCTCCATTGATGCCAAGGCGCTTCAATTGCTCGCGCTGCACGTCGACCCACTTCTGGGCATAGGCGCGGCATTCAGCGCGGAATTCCTTTGGCGGAACCTCGTCCTTGTTCTTCCTTTTCTTGCGATACTCTTCCTCGACCTTCCACTCGATGGGCAGGCCGTGGCAGTCCCAGCCAGGCACATAGGGCGCGTCCTTGCCCAGCAGCGACTGGGTGCGACAGACCATGTCCTTGAGGATATGGTTCAGCGCATGGCCGATGTGCATGTCGCCATTGGCATAGGGCGGGCCGTCATGCAGGATGAACTTCTCGCGGCCTTTGCGCGCCTCGCGCACCTTGCGGTAAATGCCCTCGTCCTGCCAGCGCGCCAGAATGCCCGGCTCCTTCTGGGGGAGTCCCGCCTTCATGGGGAAATCGGTCTTCGGCAGGAAGACGGTCGGTCTGAAATCGCGCTTCTCGGTCATGACGGCTGCGCACTAGAGCAAATGCGCGGCTTGGGGAAGTGGCGAGGCCCTCAGGCCTGCGCTAAGCTGGCTTGCCGCTGAAAGGAGCCGCCACCATGCCCAGGATCGATCTTGATGCCATCGCGCAGAGCAACGCAACCGGCTACCCCGCGCCGTTCGACCGCGCCGTCGAAGGCCGCTGGTGGCGCAGGCTGGCTCCCGCGGCCGGACTCACCGATTTCTGCGCCAGCCATGTCGTCCTGAAACCCGGCGCATGGTCGAGCCAGCGGCACTGGCATGATGGCGAAGACGAACTGCTGGTGATGATCGCGGGCGAGGCCGTGCTGATAGAGGATGAAGGCCGGACCATCGTGCGCCCGGGCGACGTTTTGGCCTGGCCCAAGGGCGTCGAGAACGGCCACCACCTGATCAACGAAAGCCCTGCCGACTGCGTGTTCGTCTGCATCAGCGGCGGTGATCGCGATGGCGGAGGCGCCTATTCCGACATCGACATGGTGTTCACCGCCGATGGCTATTTTCACAAGGACGGCACACCCTATCCTGCCGAGCGGCTGCCCTAGAGTGATGTGCAGAATATCTGCACTACACTTCGTGATTCTGATTTACCGCACGACGCTCTGGCCGAGCAATTCCCGCGCCCGGTCGCAATCCCGCTCCATCTGTGCGACCAGCGCGTCGAGCCCGTCGAACTTCGCTTCGGGCCGCAGGAAATGGTGGAAGGCCACTTCGATCTCCTGCCCGTAAATGTCTTCGGCAAAGTCGAAGAAGTGTGGCTCGAGCAGTTCCTTGGGTGGATCGAATGTCGGGCGGATGCCGATATTGGCCGCGCCCTTCAGCACGCGTCCGCCAGGCAGCGTGCCCGTCACCGCATAGATGCCATAGCGCGGCCGCAGGTACATGCCGATGTCGAGATTGGCGGTCGGGAAGTTGATCGTGCGGCCCAGCTTGTCGCCGTGCTGCACCGTGCCGCGAATAGCAAATGGCCGCGTCAACAGCCGCGTCGCAGTTTCGCAGTCGCCCGCTTGCAGGGCATCGCGGATGCGGCTGGAGGAGACGACCTCGCCGCCTTGCGTGACCGCACCGACCGCGCGGGCGCGCAACCCCACTTTCGCGCCATGGTCGACGAGCACCTGCGGATTGCCGCTGCGCCCCTTGCCGAAGGTGAAATCCTCGCCCGTCACCACGCCCGCCGCGCCGAGGTGCCCTGCCAGACCCTGCTCGATCCATTCGGTGGCGGTCAGCCCTGCTACGCCCGCGCCGAAATGGATGACCAGCATGGCATCTGCCCCGGCCGCGCCGAACAGTTCCTGCCTCTGGTCCAGCGTGGTCAGGCGGAATGGCGGCGAATCGGGCGCGAAATGGCGCACCGGATGGGGATCGAACGTGGCGACGATGGCCGGGCGCCCTTCGGCCCTCGCCCAGCGGATCGCCTCGCCGACCACCGCCTGATGCCCGAGATGGAAGCCATCGAAATTGCCGAGCGCAACCACGCCACCACGCAAGGCCCCGGGCACGGGCGCAAGACTGTCGAGACGGATCACTTGCCCCCACCCACCATGGGCGCGATCCCTGCGCGGATTACCCGAAGTGCATTCTGCCCCATCACGGCGCGTATTTCATCGTCGGTGAAGTCTTCGTCAAGCAGCGCCTGCGTCACCTGCTCCAGTTGGGAGGTATCGAACCGCGTTGTCGTTGCGCCGTCGAAGTCGCTGCCGAGCGCGATGTATTGCGCGCCCACCAGATCGCGCACGTGGTCCATCGCCCGCGCCACCGCGCGCGGCGAGGTGTCGCAGATCGCCGCATCCCAATAGCCGATCCCGATCACACCGCCCGTACGGGCAATACCGCGGATCTCGTCATCGGTGAGGTTGCGATTGACGTTGCAGGTCGCCTGCACCCCGCCGTGGCTGGAAATGACCGGACGGCGCGCCATCGCCAGCAATTGGGCGACCCCGGTATGCGAGAGGTGCGCGATGTCGACGATCATGCCGCGCGCCTCCATCATCTGAACGATCTGCCGCCCGAGCGGCGTAAGCCCGCCCTTGTCGAGGCCGTGCATCGACCCTGCCAGTTCGTTGTCGAAGAAGTGCGTCAGGCTCGCCATGCGGAAGCCTGCCTTGTAGAGCCGGTCGAGGTTCTCTGCCTTGCCCTCGAGGTCGTGCAGCCCCTCGATCGAGAGCAGCGCGCCCACCGGCACCGTGTTCGCGCCACGCCGGGCCAGTAGCGCGTCGATCCCTTGCGCATCGCCGACCTTGAGCAACTGCCCCTTCGATCCGGCAACCGCGCGGTCCAGCTTTTGCGCGTGCCATAGCGACCGCTCGACCAGCGATCCCCAGGTCCGCACCGGCTGCATCTGCGCGACCGCCAGCGCAGTGATCGTGTCGGAATCCGCGCCGTTCGAATCGTAGTTGAGGCCCGAGGGCGATTTGGTCACCGACGAGAACACCTGCAACGCCACGTTGCCATCGATCAGGCGCGGCAGATCGACATGGCCCTGCCGTGCGCGCGTATCGAGATTGCGCCGCCACATCAGGGTGTCCGAATGCAGATCGACGATCGTCAGCGTCCGGTGCAGCGCGCGGGCATGCGGGCTGACGGCAATCAGCGGCTTCCCGTCGATCACGTTCATGCGCTTCTCGACCATCGCCGGAAGCGGGCCGACCACGAACAGGACGGCAAAGACCAGCACGAAGACCAGCGTCCATCCGATGCGGCCACGCATCGTGCCTCAGCTCCCGCGCCGGATCAGGGTTACGAAGGCATGGGCTGGGCGGCCATCGCTCGCGGGGTGCTCCTCGCGCGCCTGCTCCACCCACTGATCGTCCAACGGCGCCATGACCGTGTCACCGTCAAAATCGCCGTGGATTTCGGTCAGTTCCACGCGCTCGGCCAGCGGCAGGAACAGGCGGTAGATTTCCGCTCCACCGACAACGGCCACCTCGCCCTCGCCAGCAAGCGCCAGCGCTTCCTCGACCGAGGGAACTGCCTCTGCCTCATCGGATTGCCATGCCGCATCGCGTGTGAGGACGATATGGCGTCGGCCGGGCAAGGGCGCGGGAAAGCTCTCGAAAGTTTTGCGGCCCATGATCATCGGCTTTCCCATGGTCAGCGCCTTGAAGCGCCTGAGATCGGCAGGAAGCCGCCAGGGCAGGGCATTGTCCCGCCCGATCACGCCATTTTCGGCGCGCGCATAGATCAGGAACAGGCCCTTCCTGACTTGCGCTGCGCTCACAGCACCAGCCGCGTAACGTGGCCCATCTTGCGTCCCGGCCTGACCGCTGCCTTGCCATAGAGGTGCAGGTGATTGGCCGGGTCCGAAAGGATGGCAGGCCAATCGTGCGCATCGTCGCCGATCAGGTTATCCATCACCACACCCCGGGCGGCGAGGTCTGTCGATCCCAGCGGCAACCCGCAAATCGCGCGCACATGGTTCTCGAACTGGCTGGTGAGCGCACCCTCGATCGTCCAGTGCCCCGAATTGTGCACGCGCGGTGCCATCTCGTTGAACACCGGGCCTTGCGCCGTCGCGAAGAATTCGAGCGTGAGCACGCCGACATATTCCAGCGCGTGGGCAACTTGCGCCGCCAGCGCGCGGGCCGCTTCCATCTGATCGAGAATGACCTGCGAGGCCGGGACGGTCGACCGATCGAGAATCCCGTTCTTGTGGACGTTTTCCGCCGAATCCCAGAAGCGCACCTCGCCTGCAGCGGTACGCACGAGAATCACCGAGAATTCCGCTGCGAAGGTCACGAAGCCTTCGTAGATCAGCGGCACGTCCGGAAGGACGATCGCCTCGACGTCGACGGGCTGCATTATCCGCCACTGGCCCTTGCCGTCATAGCCGTCGCGCCGGGTCTTGAGGATGCCGGGAGCGCCGATGCTCGCAACGGCTGCCTTGAGGTCGCCCGCCGAATCGACCTGCGCCCAAGGTGCGGGCCGCCCGCCCAACGACTCGACGAAAGACTTCTCGCTGACCCGGTCCTGCGCCACTTCCAGTGCGCGCGCTGGCGGATGGAGGCGCGCATGGGGCGCAATCGCGCCGAGCGGACCTGCGGCGACATTCTCGAATTCGTAAGTCACCACGGCGCATTGCGCGGCAAATGCCCCGAGCGCCGCTTCGTCATCGAACGTGCCTTGCGTGAACGCGGCACAGACGTCGGCTGCGATCGGATCGGATTCGGGCGCATAGACATGGCAGCGATAGCCGAGGTTGGCCGCCGCCAGCGCGATCATCCGGCCAAGCTGGCCACCGCCCAGGATGCCGATCGTTTCGCCCGGTGGGATCATGTCAGGATGGCCGCTCCGCCACCGAATCGGTCTGCGCCGTGCGGAAGGCGATCAGCCTTTCGGCGAGCGCCGCGTCCGACGTTGCAAGGATCGATGCAGCAAGAATGCCCGCATTGGTCGCGCCCGGGATGCCGATGGCCAGCGTCGCCACGGGAATGCCGCCCGGCATCTGGACGATGGACAGCAGCGAATCCATGCCCTTCAAGGCCTTCGATTCGACCGGAACGCCCAGCACCGGCAGGTGCGTCATCGAAGCGACCATGCCCGGCAAGTGCGCCGCGCCGCCTGCGCCCGCGATAACTACCTTGAAGCCTTCGAAATGCGCGCCCTTGGCAAAGCTGACCAGTCGGTCGGGCGTGCGATGCGCCGAAACGATGCGGCAATCGTGCGCCACGCCGAGCTTTTCCAGCACGGCGGCCGCATTCTTCATCGTCTCCCAGTCGGACTGGCTGCCCATGACGATGGCAACTGCTGGCTTGTCCGTCATCCCCGCCCCTTGCGTTTGATTGGCGCTGTCAGCGCTCCGACAGGTAGTAGCGCTCGATCTCGGCGAGATTGTCGTCGAGTTCGTAAATGATGGGCTGCCCGGTCGGGATCTCCAGCCCGGTGATGTCCTCGTCCGAGATGCCCGACAGGTGCTTGACCAGTGCGCGCAGCGAATTCCCGTGTGCCGAGACGATCACCGTTTCACCCGCCTTGAGCGCGGGCGCGATCTTCTCTTCCCAGCAGGGAAGGACGCGTGCGATCGTATCCTTGAGGCTTTCGGTGGCGGGCACCGCAATCCCGGCATAGCGCGGGTCCGACGACAGATCGAACTCGCTGCCCACTTCCAGCGGCGGGGGCGGCACGTCGAAGCTGCGACGCCACACCTTGACCTGATCGTCGCCGTGCTTGGCCGCAGTCTCGGCCTTGTCGAGACCGGTAAGGCCACCATAGTGACGCTCGTTAAGGCGCCAATCCTTGTCTTCGGCTACCCACAGGCGGCCCATCGCTTCCAGCGCGAGATGCAGCGTCTTGATCGCGCGGGTCTGCAGCGAAGTGAAAGCGAGGGTCGGCAGGACGCCCTTGTCCTTGAGCAGCTGACCGGCAGCAAAGGCCTCGGCAGCGCCCCTCTCGGTCACGTCCACGTCCCACCATCCGGTGAAGCGGTTCTCGAGGTTCCACTGCGACTGGCCGTGACGGATCAGGATCAGGCGGGGCATCTGGGCATCCTGTGACAGTTGATAAGGATCACGCGGCCCCTAGCGTCACCCTTCCGACTTGGAAAGGCCGGTTTCCGGCGAATCAGCGGAATTTGCCGTCGGGGCATCTGCGCTTTCCATCGCACGGGCCTGTGCCTTGCGCCGCTTGAGGTTTTCGCGAAGGCTCGCGGCTAGCCGTTCTTCGCGGGTGGTTTGGGCGTTTGCATGGGCCATCGCCCGCATATCTGCGCGCGCCACGCCGGTCCTGCAACCCCTGCTTGACAAAGCCCGCCCCCGCAGCCATTAGCCCGCCCCTGCCCACCCTACCGGGGGAGGCAGCGGAAATGGTGTGCTGCTGTAGCTCAGTGGTAGAGCGCATCCTTGGTAAGGCTGAGGTCGGGAGTTCAATCCTCCCCAGCAGCACCATTTCCCTACGTCGGCGTAATCGTGCAGAAAGAACTGCTGCGGCCGAATACCTAACTTTCGATATATGGAACTTTGCGTGGGCAGAGGTTTTATTGCCCATATTCTTCCGCGGGTATTCTCCGATGCTTTCATCTGCCGCGCTTTCCCCTGAAAGTCTTTCCCTCGTACTCGAACAAAGCGCCGATTGCGTGAAGCTGGTCGATCCGGATGGTCGTTTGCTCTGGATGAACCGCAACGGCCGCTGCGCCATGGAAATCGACGATTTCCACGAATTTCGCGAACGCGAATGGGTGTCGCTCTGGCCCGAGGAATCGCGCGGCCTGATTAAGTCTGCGCTGGCCGAGGCGGCAGGAGGCGAAATTGCACGGGTAGAGGCTTTCTGCCCGACCGCCAAAGGCACGCCGCGCTGGTGGGAGGTAAGCGTTTCGCCGGTCACGACTTCCGATGGCGTAGCCGCCGGTTTCATCTCGATCTCGCGCGATGTCAGCCAGCAGCACGCAGACCGTGAGGCACAGCGCATCGTCATGGCCGAAATGCGCCATCGGCTCAAAAACAGCTTCACGATCGTGTGCTCGATGCTCAATTCGATCGCGCGCGGCGACGAAGCCAACACGGCCTTTGCCGCGGATATGGTGGATCGCATTTCCGCGCTCGCTCGCGCACAGACCCTGTTCGAAGACACCCAGCAGGCCACCGATCTGCATGACCTGCTCGAAACGCTCGTCACCCCGTTTCGCGACGGTGCCCGCAAGATCGTCAACCTGGAATGCCAGCAAAGCCACGAGATCACGCGCGAACAGGCCGATGTCATTGCGCTCGTGATTGGCGAACTCACCGTCAATTCGACGAAGCACGGCGCGATCGACCGTGGCGGACAGATTGACCTGACCGCCACGACCGAGCCCGACTGGCATGTGATTCACTGGAGCGAACGCTCCGACGCCAAAGTGACCGCTACGTCTCGCACAGGGGGTCAGGGGCTTTCGCTGATCCAGCGCATCTGCAAGGCTCGTGGCGGCACCTTTGAAATCGCATGGTCCGAGAATGGCTTCGATTCGGTGTTGCGCCTTCCGCTTGTCGCAACACCCTGACCTTCCCGATCAAGCCCGCAGGTCGGCCCATTCCGGGTGCCTGCGGAACGCGACCTCGACGTAACTGCACTGCGGCACGATCTTGAAACCGTACTTGCGCGCGTCCTCGACCAGGGCCTTGACCAGCTCGGCGGCCACGCCACGTCCACCGATCTCGGGGGGCACCAGCGTGTGGTCCGCGGTGACGACATCGCCGTCGCGCCGGTAGGTCAGGCGCCCGATCGCCTCGCTGCCCTCTACTTTTGCATGAAATTCGCCCCGCGCGCCCTGATCGAAGTGCGTGATGCTGACGCCTGTACTGTCTGCCATGCCCTGTGCTCCTTGCTTGACCCGCAACGCGCCGGACGACATTGCAGTTTCCGATGAAATTTTTCTCCGACAATGCCGCCACGGTCCATCCCAAGGTGTGGGAGGCGATGCACGCTGCCGACAGCCCGGATTCAGGCTACGACGGCGACGCGCTTTCGCAAGCCATGGACGAGGCGTTCTCGGGTCTGTTCGGCACAGAATGCGTCGCGCTGTGGGTCGCCACCGGCACGGCTGCCAATTGCCTAGCGCTGGCCGCGATGGCGCCTCCGCATGGCGGCGTGGTCTGCCATCGTGAGGCGCACATCGAGATGGATGAAGGCGGCGCGCCCGGATTCTACACCCACGGTGCCAAGCTCATGCTGGCCGATGGCGATGGCGCGAAGCTGACGCCCGACGCGATTCGCGCAGTGATCGACCCGGTCCGCAACGACGTCCATCAGGTCCAGCCGCACGCCATCTCGATCACGCAGGCAACCGAATATGGCCGGGTCTATGCCCCCGACGAGGTCGCCGCGATCGGATCGCTCGCGCAAGGGCGGGGCCTTGGCCTGCACATGGACGGCGCGCGCTTTGCCAATGCGGTGGCGCATCTCGGCTGCCACCCCGCGGAGATCACCGCGCAGGCAGGCGTCGATGCCCTTACCTTCGGGTGCGTCAAGAACGGGGGGATGAACGCCGAAGCCCTGGTGTTCTTCGACATGGAACTGGCCGATGTGGCGCGTTACCGCCGCAAGCGCGCAGGCCATCTGCAATCCAAGGGTCGCTACCTTGCCGCCCAGATCCTGGCGATGCTCAAGCACGACCTGTGGCTCGACAATGCCCGTGCGGCCAATGCCGCCGCACAGGAAATCGCCGAGGCCTGCGGCGCGCGCGTATTCCACCCGGTCGAGGCAAACGAGATTTTCGTGATCCTTTCGCCGCAGGAACAGGCCGCCTTGCGCGCGCAGGGCTTCGACTTCTACGATTGGACCGCTCCCCACAGCGCTTCGGGCGCGGCCCGGCTGGTCACGTCCTGGAACAGCGAACCCGCACATGTGGCGGCACTGGCCCGCGCGATTGCGGCACTGTGAGCGATCAGCCCGTGCCGGAAGTTCCAGGCCACGCGCGCTTCTGGCAATGGGACATCGCCGGGCCGTTCTTCATCGTCGCAATGATCTGGGGATCGACCTGGCTGGTGATCAAGGACCAGGTCGGCACGGTTCCACCGAGCTGGTCGGTGACCTGGCGCTTCATGATCGCCGCGGTGGGCATGGGCCTGCTGGCCGTCATTCGCCGTGAATCGCTTCGGATCGACGCTGCCGGACTGCGCATGGCCGCGCTGCTCGGGCTCGCCCAATTCGTGATGAACTTCCAGCTGGTCTATCGCGCCGAGCAGCACCTCACTTCAGGGATCGTTGCGGTACTCTTTGCCCTGCTGCTGGTGCCCAATGCCTTGCTTGCGTGGATCTTTCTGCGGCAGCCCGTCTCGCGCGGCTTTCTCGGCGGATCGGCCGTAGCAGGCGCGGGCATCGCGCTGCTGCTGCTGCATGAATACCGCATCGCCCCTCCCGAAGGTCAGGTCCTGACAGGAATCGCCCTGACCGCTGCGGCCCTGCTGAGCGCGTCGAGCGCCAATGTCCTGCAGGCGAGCCCGGCCGCCCGCCGCCAGCCGATGGTCCCCCTGCTAGCATGGTCGATGGCCATGGGCGCACTGATGGACGCGGTCTTTGCCTTTGTCGTCGAAGGCCCACCTCAGTTCGAAACGCGTCCGGGCTATCTCTTCGGGCTTCTCTATCTCGCGCTGATAGGATCGGTCGTAACCTTTCCGCTCTACTTCCGTCTTCTGCAGCGGCTGGGTGCCGGGCGCGGCGCCTACAACGGCGTGCTCGTGCCCGTGATCGCCATGGTTCTCTCGACCCTGTTCGAGGGCTATCGCTGGTCCTTGCTGGCCGGAACCGGTGCGGCACTCGCCATGGTCGGGCTCACGCTTGCGCTCAGGGCGCGCAATCCCTCGCGATAGGTCGGAAAAGCCGGCCTCCATCCCAGCAGCCGCCGCGCGCGGCCATTGGCCACGCGGCGGTTTTCGGCATAGAACGCCAGCGCCATGGGCGACAGTTTAACCTGCTCCAGCGATTGCATCGGCGGCGGCTCCTGTCCTAGCAGACGCGCCGCCTCTTCAATCACCGTGTTCTGGCTGCACGGCAGGTTGTCGGCCAGATTGTAGGCTCCCGCAGGCCCTGAGAACGAGGCGATCACCCCGCTCGCGATGTCCGAAACGTGGATCCTGCTGAACACCTGATCGGGCAGATCGATGCGATGCGCGCGTCCTTCGGCCACGCGTTCCAGCGCGCTGCGCCCCGGCCCATAGATGCCGGGCAGCCTGAAGACCCGCACCCGCGCACCCAGTGCCTGCCATGCAATATCCGCCTCGGCCCGCGCGGTGCGGCGCCCCTGCCCGACAGGAGCGCTTTCATCGACCCACGCCCCGCCGGCATCGCCATAGACCCCGGTCGAAGACAGGTAACCGATCCAATGCGCGTCGCATGCAGCAATATCTGCCCCATAAGTCTCCAGCACCGGATCACCCCCGGCTCTGGCAGGTGGAACCGAGGACAGGACATGGGTCGCCCGCCCAAGCGCTGCCCGCACTGCAGCGCCATCGGCGAAGGCGATGTCGCCTGCGCTACCCGTCCCGTGGACCTGCCAGCCCATGCCTCGCAGCCGCGCCGCCAGCACTTGCGAGGTATAGCCCGTTCCGAAAATCAGCATGTAGTTCATCGAAAGAACCATAACCGCGATTGCCGCAATCGCCACGGGTTCCTAAGTTCGTTTTCATGAACGATCTCTCCAGCGCACCATTCGCTCCGCCGCCCGTGATTCACCGCGCGGACTATCGCCCGCCCGAATGGCTGGTGCCCCAGATCGCGCTCGACTTCGCGCTCTCGCTCGATGCGACGCGGGTGCAGTCCACGCTCAAGGTGCGCAGGAATCCGGCGGGCGAAGGCAGCGCAGAGTTCCGCCTCAATGGCGACGGGCTCGAAGCCAAGGCTGTCAGCGTCGACGGACACCCGCATAACGATTGGCACATGGATGGCGCGGACCTGGTCATCACGCTGCCCGGCGATGCGCACGATATCGGCATCGAGACGCTGGTAGATCCCACCGCCAATACACAGCTTTCCGGGCTCTACGCCTCGAACGACCTGCTCTGCACCCAGTGCGAAGCCGAAGGCTTCCGCCGCATCACCTTCTTCCCCGACCGTCCCGACGTGCTCTCGGTCTATTCGGTACGCATGACCGGCGACAAGGCGGCCTTCCCGGTCCTCCTGTCCAACGGCAACCCGGTGGCCTCGGGCGAAGGAGCGGACGGCACGCACTGGGCGGAGTGGCACGATCCCTGGCCCAAGCCGTCCTACCTCTTCGCGCTGGTTGCGGGCGATCTCGTTGCCGCGCGTGACAGCTTCACGACCATGTCCGGCCGCCGCGTCAATCTTGCCATCTATGTCCGCGAGGGCGACGAGGAGCGCACCGCCCATGCCATGCGCTCGCTCATCGCGTCGATGAAGTGGGACGAGGACGTCTATGGCCGCGAGTACGATCTTGATGATTTCAACATCGTAGCGGTCAGCGATTTCAACGCGGGCGCGATGGAGAACAAGGGCCTCAACGTCTTCAATACGCGGTATATCCTGGCCGATCCCGAAACTGCGACCGATGGCGATTACGACGCGGTCGAAGGCGTTGTCGCACACGAGTATTTCCACAACTGGTCGGGCAACCGCGTCACCTGCCGCGACTGGTTCCAGCTTTCCCTGAAGGAAGGCTTCACCGTGCTGCGCGACCAGCAGTTCAGCGCCGATCGCGGCTCTGCCCCGGTCAAGCGTATCGAGGATGTGCGCATCCTGCGCGCCGCGCAGTTCCCCGAGGATTCAGGTCCGCTTTCGCATCCGATCCGCCCGGATTCCTATCAGGAAATCAGCAACTTCTATACCGCCACGGTCTATAACAAGGGGGCCGAGGTTATCCGCATGATGACCGTCCTGACCGGCATGGAGCGGTTCCTCAAGGGCACCACGCTCTACTTCGACCGGCACGATGGTGAGGCGGCGACCTGCGAAGACTTCGTCAAGGCAATCGAAGACGGTGCGGAAATCGACCTGAAGCAGTTCCGCCGCTGGTACGAGCAGGCAGGCACTCCCAAGGTGGGGGTAACCATGGGTCATGAGGGGGGCAAGGTCACCCTGACCCTGTCCCAGACCATGGCGCCCACCCCCGGCCAGCCGGTCAAGCAGCCGATGGTCATCCCCTTGCGCACCGCCCTGTTCGACCGCGACACGGGCAAGCATCACGGCGAGCAATTGCTGGTGCTGAGCGAGGCGGAACAGACCTTCACTTTCGATGGTTTTGCCACGGCGCCCGTTCTCTCGATCAACCGCGGGTTTTCCGCGCCAGTCGAGATCAACGCTCCCGTGACCGCCGACGATCTGGTGTTCCTTGCCCGGCACGATGACGATCCCTTCGCCCGCTACGAGGCGATGCAGCAGCTGATCGTGCGCCATCTGGTGGCCGCCGTTTCCGGCGTAATGTCCGAGGCCGAACGCGAGGCCGGGCGCAGTGCGATCGGCGCGGCGATGGGCGCGATCCTCGACGATGCAGCGCTCGATGACCTGATGCGCGGCGAACTGCTTATCCTGCCCGGCGAAGCCTATCTCGCCGAACAGCTGACCCGCGCTGACCCCACCCGCATCTTCGCCGAACGCGAGGGACTCAAGCGCTGGCTGGGCCAGACGCTGAAGGACAAGTGGCTTGCCCTGCACGACCGTTGCAGTGCGGTGCCCTACAGCCTCGATGCCGCGGCCCGGGGCGCTCGCAAGCTGAAGACGCAAGCGCTGGTCTATCTTGCGCCCGCCGATTCGGCAGAAGCCGCCACGCGCGCCAAGGCGCAATACGATGCGGCCACCAACATGACCGATCGTCAGTCGGCGCTCATGGTCTTGTGCAGCCTCGATTGCCCGCAGCGCGAGGCGGCGTTGGCCGATTTCCATGCGCGGTTCGACGGCAACATGCTGGTGATAGACAAGTGGTTCTCGTTGCAGGCGGGATCGCTGCACCACGACGCCACCGAACACGTCAAGGCGCTGAGCCGCCATCCGGACTTCACGCTGGCCAACCCGAACCGCGTGCGCGCGCTGTGGATGTCGTTTGCGGTCAACGCGCAGGCGTTCCATCGCGCAGGCGGCGAAGGCTATCGCCTGATCGCCGACCTGATCCTCAGGCTCGATCCGATCAACGGCAACGTGGCGGCGCGCTTCGTGCCGCCGCTGGGCCGCTGGAAAAAGGTGGACGAAGGCCGCGCCGCGCTGATGCGGGCCGAGTTGGAACGCATCGCCGCCGAACCGACGCTGTCGCGCGATGTGCGCGAGCAGGTGACCAAGAGCCTCGAGGGGTGAGCGTAGAGGCACTGACCCATCCGCTGCTGGCCAGCGCCGCCCACGGCTTCCTCGGGCGGCGCGGCGGGGTCAGCAGCGGCGATCTGGCGGGGCTCAATGTCAGTTACAGCGAGGACGACCCCGCGCTCACCGCCGAGAACCGCAGACGGGCGACCGAGGCCGTGCTGCCAGAAGGGCATTTGCAGACTTGCTATCAGATCCATTCGCCCGATGTGGTGACGGTGACGCAACCGTGGGACGATGCCGACCGCCCCAAGGCTGACGCGCTGGTCACCGACCGGCCCGGAATTGTCCTTGGCGTGCTGACGGCCGATTGCGCACCGGTGCTGTTCCATGACGCTCATGCAGGCGTCGTCGGCGCGGCGCATGCGGGGTGGAAGGGCGCATTCACCGGGGTCACTGACGCAACGATCGCCGCAATGGAAGCACTGGGCGCCACGCGCGCCAACATCGCAGCCGTGGTCGGCCCATGCATTGCCCAGAAGAGCTATGAGGTAGATGCGGCGTTCGAGACCCGCTTCCTCGAACAGGCACCCGAGAACGAGCGCTTCTTCCGCGCAGGCGCCGAAGGCCATGCCTGGTTCGATCTCGAGGGCTATGTCGCCTCGCGCCTGCGCGATGCGGGCGTTGGCAAGGTCGGGATGCTGGGCGAGGACACTTATGCGCAAGAGGCCCGGTTCTATTCGTTCCGCCGCGCAACGCATCGCAAGGAGCCGGGCTACGGACGGCAGATCTCGCTGATCGGCCTGCGCGCCGCCTGACCGCCGTGCGACTTCCAATCCTCTACAGCTTCCGCCGCTGCCCTTATGCGATGCGCGCAAGGTTGGCACTGGCTGTCAGCGGGGCGTCGTGCGAGCTGCGGGAGGTCAAGCTCTCGGCCAAGCCACAGGCGATGTGCGCCGCCTCGCCCAAGGGTACGGTGCCGGTGCTGGTTCTGCCGGATGGCGCGGTGATCGACGAAAGCCTCGACATCATGCGCTGGGCGCTCGGCGGCAGCGACCCCGAGGGCTGGCTGGACCGCGACGATCCTGAACTGGTCGCGCAAAACGACACCGCCTTCAAGCACGCCCTCGATCGCTACAAGTATCCGGAGCGGTATCACAGCGATCCGCAGGAACACCGCGAGGGCGGTCTTGCGTTCCTTCGCAATCTGGATGCGCGGCTGGCAAGCGGCGGGCACCTGTGCGGAGAGAGGCGCGGATTGGCCGATGCCGCGATTTTCCCGTTTGTCCGGCAGTTCGCTGCCGTCGATCCTGCATGGTTCGATTCGCAGCCTACAAGGCATCTCCAGCGCTGGCTCGAGGGTCATCTGCAATCTGGCCTGTTTGCCGCCGTCATGGCACGGCACAAGCCGTGGCAGGAGGGCGATGAGCCGGTCCAGTTTCCGGCCGTCAACGCGTCCTGAGGGCGTTCAGCCGAAACATCCACATCGGTTTGTCGCAGACCTCGCCCGGATAACCCGCACATTTCCTGAGGGCGCGCGCCGTTCATCGGCCAGCAAGTTTCGCTACAACACCGACAGCGTCAAAGTTTCCAAGGAGCCGTGTGCCATGTCATTGATCAATTCCGGGCGCGGGAGTCTTGTGCTCCTCGCAGCCCTCGCCGCATCGTCGTCGACCGGCCTGCTTGCGCAGGAAGCTGCGCGCGATCCCAACATCATCGTCGAGGGCGAAGTCCTGCCCGACATGGCCAGTCTGGTCAAAGGCCCCGAGATCAAGGGCGTGATCACTGCCCGCAAGGGCGACAAGATGAAAGTCACCGCCGAAGACGGAACAAGTTCGGTGATCTTCATCAACGATGCCACCACCGTAAAGGCCAGCACCGGCCTGTTCGGCAGCAAGAAGCTCAACCTCACAAACCTGCTCAACGGCTTGCCCGTCACAGTCAAGACAATGCAGTCCGGGACCACGCTGGTCGCCAGCCAGATCACGTTCCGCAACGGCGACTTCAAGACCGCCAACATGATCCGCAACGGAACGGCGCAGGGCTTCGCCGAGCAGACCGCCGCTACCGAGGGCCTGCGCAGCCGCATGGGCGACATCGACAACTACAACATCAAGAGCACGACCAACGTCTATTTCGACACGGGCAAGGCAGCGCTTTCGCCACAGGCCAAGGCCGAGCTGTGTCAGGCTGCATCTACCGCCGATGGCATGGACAATGCGCTGATGCTGGTCGTCGGCTACACCGATTCGGTGGGCAGCGATGAATACAACCAGACGCTGAGCGAGAAGCGTGCCGCCAGCGTCATCAACTACCTGCAGCAGGCTTGCCGGTGGAAGCCCTACCGCATGCTCACCCCGACCGGGATGGCGGAATCCGATCCGGTCGCGGACAACTTCACCCCTGAAGGCAAGGCGCAAAATCGCCGAGTGGCGGTCAACGTCCTCGTCAGCAAGGCGATTGACGGCTTCTGATGCCATGCAGATGCTGCGTGGAGGGTGAGCTGCGTTCGCCCTCCACGTCAGGATCGGTCAGGCCGGGTAAGGCTTTGCGCTCAAGAGGCCAGCGAGGTGCGCAGCGTTGCGCGCGACCAGTTCCGCCGCCTCCGTCACGCTGTCGGGCACCTTGTCGAGATCCTTGAAGTCGATCTTCCCGTAAGCCTCCCCGACCCAGTAAACTGCGCCCGTTGCAGGGATCGTCCAGCCCACATCGTTGAGCGACTGGAAGAGTTGCGCGGTCGAGAAATGCGCTCCGTCCTCGTTACCGACGATGGCAGCTACCGCGACCTTGCCGAAGCTGGGCATGCGCCCGGCATCGTCGGTTTCGGACAGGAAGGCGTCCATGCGTTCGAGCACGCGCTTGGCCACGCTGCCGATCTGACCCATCCAGACCGGCCCGCCGAAAACCAGAATGTCGGCCGCCAGTATCTTCTTGCGGATCCCGGGCCATTCGTCGCCATCGCCTTCGTCCGAGGTCACCCCCGGTTTCACGTCATGCGCGGCGATGCGAATGGTCTCGCTGATCGTGACGCCGTGTTTGCCAAACGCCTTGGCAAGCACGTCGATCATTGCGTCGGTCGATGATTCGCCGTCGGGCTTGAGAGTGCAGTTGATTGCGATCGCTTTGGTCATGACGTGCTCCACCGATAAGTCAGTGGCACTACGCCTCTCGAAGGTGGGCAGTTCCCCGGATCAGGCCGCGGAAAGCAATCCCAGGCTCTGCAGCCGCTGGTCGAGAGCGGCCGCATCGCCGGTGAAATGGAAGGTGTGCCACCCCAGCGCCTGCGCGGTCGCGATGTTCGCGGCGCTGTCGTCAATGAACATCATTGTCTCGGGAGAGCGGGCAAATCGCCGCGCCGCCAGATCGAAGATCGCCTCGCCGGGCTTGACCAGCCGCTCCACGCCGGAAACGACAATGTCCTGCAGGTGGTCCAGAACCGGGAAGGTCGGGCGGAACAAGTCCCATGCCTCGACGCCGAAATTGGTGATCGCATATTGCGGCACCCCGCGCTGCGCCAACCGCTCGATAAGTTCGTGCGTGCCTGCGACCGGCCCCGGGAGGCAATCGAGCCAGTGCGTGGCGTAGAGGGCGATCAGGCTGGCATGTTGCGGGAACTCGGCCTGCCGTGCGGCGACCATTTCGGCAAAGCTCACGCCGGCATCATGCTGCATGTGCCATTGCTCGGTCACGACTTCGGTGACGAATCGCCGACGCTCGACCGGATCGGGAATCGCATCGATGTAGATCAGCGAGAGGTCCCATTCGACCAGCACGCGGCCAATGTCCCAGACGACGGCTTCGATCACGAAAGCGTGCCCCTCAAACGCCAATGCCTAGAAACGACAGCGCCCCCGCGTTTCGGCGGGGGCATCATGCTTCACGCGGAAGCTTGCCGTGTTTCCGGTGCAGCCCCGCCGTCGCGAGACTGCACCGAAACTTGCGAAATATCAGCGCGCCTGATTAACCTTGGCGCGCCTTGAAGCGCTTCTGGGTCTTGTTGATCACATAGACGCGGCCACGGCGACGGATCACGCGGTTATCGCGGTGACGGTCCTTGAGCGA
The DNA here is from genome assembly GCF_057180545.1 of Novosphingobium sp. HNCC26DJ243. Lineage (NCBI taxonomy): Bacteria > Pseudomonadati > Pseudomonadota > Alphaproteobacteria > Sphingomonadales > Sphingomonadaceae > Novosphingobium > Novosphingobium sp. HNCC26DJ243. Next base: position 79,656 of record NZ_JBXUGN010000002.1, read on the forward strand.
CTTCAGGCTGTTGCGAATCTTCATGTCGAATCCCTTTGCCCGAAGCTGACCGGGCTGAAAACTGAAGCGTGGCCGTTAAAGACGGCGTTCGGGCAAGTCAACCCTGACCGGGCGGGGCGACAGACCAAAATGCGCCTGACGCCGCAGATTCTTGCCATAGGCCGACGGTCGTGCGATTCGCCTTTCCAGTCCACGGAGCCACAGCATGTCCGCGCCCATCATTCCAGGCATTCTGCACAAACCGGGTGCGCCGGTGTTCTTCAATCCTGCGATGATGACGCCCAACACGTTCGAGATCGACGTGGCGGCAGATGTTCTCGCCGACCTTCAGCAGCACGCCGAGGCGCTGCGCACGATGGAGGAAGCGGGCCAGACCTACACGCTCGATGGCGGTTTGCGTCTCTTCAATGAACGGCCGCGCAAGTGGCGCAGCGACATCTGCTGGCTGAGCCATGCGGACGAGGCATCATATTACTGGTTCGACGACATCTATCGCCGCCTCGGACTTGCCGAAATGGTCGCCCAGTTCGTGCCGCACGACCGCGAGATCCGGCTATACGCCGGGTTCTTCGTCACGCGCAGCCGCTGCGAAGCGCTCGACATGCATTGCGACTGGCTTACCGAAGGCAACGACGCCTTTACGCTGATGGCTCCGCTCACGCCAAACGCCAGCGGCCTTGGCATGACCTACGAGACCGCGCGGCAGGAGATGCGCGAGCTGACCTACCGCGTCGGCAAGGGGCTCGTGTTCGGGACGCACTTCAGGCATTCGACCTCGGTGGGACAACTGGACGAGCGTGCAGTGTTCCTGTGCCTCAATTTCGGGACCGACCGGATGGAAAACTGGCCCAGCATCGCGCGGACGACAGCGACGCAGGGCGACTTTTTCCGCCAGCCCGATGGCAGCTTCATCACTTATTCCGAACTCCAGGCGCAGCTCGGCAAGGCAGGCGCGGCGCTCGACGCCGGTTACTGAGCGTTACCCCGCATCGACCCCAGCTTGCGCTCCCACGCCAGCGCGTGCGCGACGATCGTGTCGAGATCGGCGTATTTCGGCTCCCAGGGCAGCGTCGCCTTGATCCGGCGATTGTCCGAGATCAGTGAGTCGGGATCGCCGGCGCGGCGGCCTTCGAGCTTGCGGACGATCTTGCGGTTGGTGACGCGATCTACCGCATCAAGCACTTCGAGCACCGAAAAGCCGCGCCCGTAGCCGCAGTTCATGGTGAGCGAACGGGTCGGCTGCTCGGTCAGTGCTTCGAGCGCCAGTACGTGAGCGGCCGCAAGATCGGACACGTGGATGTAATCGCGCACGCCGGTGCCGTCTGGCGTCGCGAAATCGGTGCCGAACACGCCGACCGATTCGCGCTTGCCCAGCGCGGCTTCGACCGCGACCTTGATCAGGTGCGTCGCTCCCGCCGTCGATTGGCCGGTACGGCATTCGGGATCGGCGCCTGCGACATTGAAATAGCGCAGCGCGCAGAAGTTGAGCGGGTGTGCGCGGGCGACATCTCCGAGCATCGCCTCGGTCATCAGCTTGGACATGCCATAGGGATTGATCGGGCGCTGCGGGCAGTCCTCGGCCACGGGCGAGACTTCGGGGATGCCGTAGGTGGCGGCAGTGGACGAAAAGATGAAATGCGGCACGCCGCCCTTCACGGCAGCCTCGATCAGGGCGCGGCTCCTGACGGTATTGTTGAGATAGTACTTGAGCGGGTCCTCGACCGATTCGGGCACGACCACGGACCCGGCAAAGTGCATGATCGCGCGCACGCCCTGCTCAGCCACGATCTGCGTGACAAGCGCCCCATCCTCGATGTCGCCTTCGTAGAAAGGCACGCCCTCCGGCACCGCAAAGCGGAAGCCGGTGACGAGATTGTCGATCACACAGACGGGCCATCCCGCGTCCTTCAACGCCAGCACGGCGTGGCTGCCGATATAGCCTGCGCCTCCGGTGACGAGTACGGGAACCTTGGTCATCGACGTTCTGCTCCTTGGTGCGCAGGGCCTGTTCATCCCCTTGCGTTCATGCTCACGACAGCGCTGCAGGTATAGCCGCTTGCGCAGGTCGTACATCTGCCGCTTACGGGATAATTACGAATGAACCGCAAATCACTTGCCCTTGCCGTGCTCGTCGCCGCCATTCCAGCAACAGTGCAGGCGCAGGGCTATCCCGGGGGCGACCGGGACCGGCCGATGATGAACCAGCGCATGCGCGGTGACGATGGACGGCGCGCGGTCGAACCGGCCAAGAAGGTGAATGTCGAAGCCTTTCGCGCCGTCGACGCCGCTGCCCTGCTCGGCAAGGGCCCGATAACGGTGGCTGCAGCGCCCGGAACCGAGGCCGAATGGAAGCTGCCGGTCTACGAGGCTGCCGTCGTCGATCAGCTGGCCAGGCTTGGCTACGATACCGCGGTGAGTGGCGCCGAGGGCGGCCAGATCGCGCAGATCGGCGTGGCGCATGCAGTCGTCGTGCCCGAAGAAGCCAAGCGCAAGCCGGTATCGGGCGCGATGGAAGTGGGCGTGTCCAACCGGGGCAATTATTCGGCGCTGGCGCTCAACGTCGACTTGTCCAAGCCGCGCAAGGCGATCGTCTCGACCCGGCTCGATGTCCGAATTCGCGACAAGGCCACAGGCCGCGTGCTGTGGGAAGGACATGCCGAGGCCCAGACCCGGGAAGACGATGACGGCCTGAACAATGGCGCAGTCGCCGCGCGGCTCGCCACGGCGCTGTTCGCGCGCTTCGAAGACGCGGCGGAAGTCCCGCTGGTTGGTTGAAAGATCGTGCCATTTGGCATTGCGGCCTTGGCGCCGCCGCTCCACCATACGCGATGAACGGATGGATGCCTTGATCATGAAGCCCCTTGCCGCAGCGCTCGCCTTGCTTGCCCTTTCGACGTCGCCACTTGCCGCAAAGCCTGGTCCGGTCGAGGTCACGCGGTTCCATACCGCACAGACCCTTCCCCGGCTGAAAGGCGTTGCGGTCATCGTGGAATCGGCTCCGGGCAGCGATCCGGCGAGCCTGGAAGACCGGGTCTGGCGCGATGCCGTGACGCGCGAACTTGGCGCAGCAGGCTTTGGCAGCGCGACGCCGGGTGCAGCCGACGTCTTGGCCGAAGTGGACGTTATGCGTGAGACGCTGCGCCGCGAACGCTCGCGCAGGCCGGTGAGCGTGGGAGTCGGAGGCTCTACCGGCAGCTATGGTGGCGGGCTTGGCGTGGGCCTCGGCTTCGATCTGGGCGGTGGCCCCAAGGATATTGTCACGACCCGGCTATCGGTGCGCATCCGCGATCGCCGCACCGGCGAGGCACTGTGGGAAGGCCGCGCCGAGACGCGTGACAATGCGAAGGACAAGGCTGCCGCGCCGTCGCAGGCCGCGCCCCGTCTGGCGCATGCACTGTTCGCGGGCTTCCCCGGAACGTCGGGCGAGACTATCACGGTCAAATGACCGATATCCGCATCAACGCCGCTTTCGATTCCGGAAACATCGAAGTCCTTTCGGTCAGCGGAGCAAGCGCCCGTCTTGCCATCCGCAAAGACCGCGAATCGGACTTTTTCCAGTGGTTCCATTTCCGCGTGGACGGCGCCGGAGCGCGCGAGCTGGAACTGAAGATCACCGGCCTCGGTTCATCGGCCTATCCCGGCGGCTGGCCTGCCTACCGCGCGGCATATTCCGAAAACCGCGAGTTCTGGGGCCGCACCGACACGTCCTATGATGCCAAGGAAGACGGCGGCACGCTGACGATCCGCCACACGCCTTCAGCGGGCACCTGCTGGTTTGCCTACTTCGCACCCTATTCGATGGAGCGGCATCATGATCTGGTTGCCGCGACCGCCGCCTGCGAAGGCGTGGAATATCGATGCCTGGGGACGAGCATCGAAGGCCAGCCGATCGATTGCCTTTCAGTAGGCGAAGGCGACAAGCAGGTATGGCTCTACGCCCGCCAACACCCCGGCGAATCCATGGCCGAATGGTGGATGGAAGGCGCGCTGGAAATGCTGACCGATCCGGCCGATCCCCACGCGCGGGCGCTGCGCCGGCGATGCCGCTTTCATATTGTGCCCAATGCCAATCCCGACGGATCGTGCCGCGGCCACCTGCGGACCAACGCCGTCGGCGTGAACCTCAACCGCGAATGGCATGAACCCAGCCCTGAGCGCTCGCCCGAGGTACTGGCGATCCGCAACGCGATGGACGCAACCGGCGTCGATTTCGCGATGGATGTCCATGGCGACGAGGCGATACCCTATGTCTTCATCGCCGGGTTCGAAGGCATCCCCGGCTGGACCGAAGCGCTGGGCGAGGCCTACGCCCGCTATCGCGCAATTCTCGAACGCCGCACCCCCGATTTCCAGACCAGACGCGGCTATCCGGTCGCCGCAGCAGGCCGCGCGAACCTGACGATGTCGACCAACCAGGTGGCACAACGCTTCGGCTGCGTGGCGATGACGCTGGAAATGCCGTTCAAGGACAACGACGATCTGCCCTGCGCTGAGCAAGGGTGGAGCCCCGAGCGATCGAAGCTGCTTGCGCGCGAGTGCCTCGCGTCGTTGCTCGAATGGTTGCGGGATTGACCGTTTTTACCCCGCGTTAAGGACTCGGCGGGCATGGTTCACAAATGGCTCGCGCTATCGCTCTCATCAACACGCCGGTGGATCTGCAGGACCTCGTGCGCAAGCTTGTCGTTCTGGGCAGCGCCATTGCGCTGATCATGGCAGGTAAGCCGCTGCCGTTCTGACGGCGCAACCGGTCTTTCCAATCTGACAGCATCACCGCTTGCTTCGCTCCGCGTAATTACGGAGCGTCAGGAATGCGCCGGCCCACCGTACTCGCGATTTCGATGTTGGCGCTGCTTGGCAGCCTGCACGGTTGTGGCGGAGGCGACAGTGCAAGCACCGGCCCCATCATCGTGCCGATGCCAACACCCTCACCCAGTCCCACGCCCAGCCCCACGCCTGCGCCAAGCCCTTCACCCACGGCCAGTGGCCGCGACGATCTGCCTGCGGCCGCCGGACGCGTTCTGGCAGAACCTCTGCGTGGCCTGACGGTTGAAACGCTTGACCGTAGCGATGCCCTTTACGAAGCCATTTCGGCGCACGCCCGCGCGCCGACAGTGCGACTGGTGTTCCAGAAAGGTGAACCGCCATCGACATATCACGCGATCGTCCAGCGTCTGAGACCCCGGGCCTTCATCGTTGGCGAACTGGTCGATTCGGATGCCCTGGCAGGCATGAGCGCGGCCCAGGTGCGCGAGCGCGCCACAGCCTACTTCGCTGCATTCGGCAGCGATGTCGATCTGTGGGAAATCGGGAACGAGCTGAACGGCGAATGGGTCGGCAGCGGGCCTGCCGCGATCAATGCCAAGCTCGACGCGGCTTACGACGTGATCGTGCGCCAGCATCATGCGCCCGCCATGATCACTCTCAACTACTGGTCCGGAACCAATTGCTATGCAAAGGCGTGGGAGCCGACGCTGAGCTTTGCACGCACGATCCCCGCCGAAATTCGTGAGGGCACGAGCTATCTCGGACTGAGCATCTACGAGACCGCCTGTTCACCCCGACAGCAGCCGAACGCAACCGAGATCGCCGCCATGCTGACCGAGCTTGGCACGCTGTTCCCCAAGGCCCGCCTGCTGATCGGCGAAATCGGCGCACAGCGGAAGGCTGACGGCTTTCCCGAGCCAGACCTTGCCGAGAAGCAGCGGATTGCACGTCGCTACATGGGCATGCATGGCGAGCTTGCCCGACTTGCAGGCTCGCGCTTCGTTGGCGGGTACTTCTGGTGGTACTACGCCGACGATGCCGTGCCGCGCGACAAGGCAGGATCCCTGTGGCCCACCCTGGACGAGCTATTCACCACGATGTGACCGCAGAAGTCGTCAGAGAATCTCCAGCACCTTCTCCTTCGGACGGCACAGACGCACGCCCTTTTCGGTTTCGACCAGCGGGCGCTCGATCAGCTTGGGCTCGGCGGCCATTGCGGCGAGCACTGTGGCATCATCGGCCAGCGGCAGTCCACGCGCTTCGGCATCAGTTCCGCGCAGGCGCAGGCCTTCCTGCGGCGTGATCCCTGCATCGGCATAAAGCTGGGCCAACTTGGCGGCGGCCGGCGCAGTCTTGAGATACTCGACGATGGTCAGATCCACGCCCGCGTCCTGCAGGATCGCAAGCGTGTTGCGCGACGTGCCGCATCCCGGGTTGTGCCAGATCGTTGCTTTCATCGCCGCACTCCTTTGATCTTGAGGGAACGCCACGGCGTTTAGCGCGCAATCCGATGGGCACAAAGGGCTCCAAGAGGTTCAGGTTTGAGCTTGATCAATGTTATTGCGATATATTCTCAAATAAGCTCTTGCAAATGCGATTGGGTCGCAATAACAGCCCTCTTGCGAATGATTATCGGAATCAAGGAACTGCCGTGACACGAATTACGAGCCTGCTGCTTGCCGGAACCATCCTTGCCCCCACTGCGGCATTCGCAGAGGACATCGTGCCGGCTGATGCTGCCTTCGACGCCGATCCGGCAAGAACGGTCATCGTGGTAACGGGCACGGCCGACGGCTATCGGCCGGTCGACGCCAACGCGGTCAAGACCCCTACCGCGCTTGTCGACGTTCCCCAGACGATCACCGTGCTCACCCGCGAACAGCTCGACGATCAGGCCGTCACCCAACTGGGCGATGCGTTGCGCTATGTGCCCGGCGTGGTGCTCGGCCAAGGTGAGGGCCACCGCGACCAGATCAACCTGCGCGGCCAGAACACTACCGCCGACTTCTACCTCGATGGCCTTCGCGACGACACGCAGTACTACCGCTCGCTCTACAATATCGAGCGGGTCGAAGTGCTGAAGGGCGCCAACGCCCTCCTGTTCGGGCGCGGCGGCGGCGGCGGCGTGATCAACCGCGTCAGCAAGACGCCCGACCTCGACCGCACCAAGGGCGGGGCCGACATCAACATCGACAGCTTCGGCGCCTTCGCTCTCGCTGCCGACCTCAACCAGCCGCTGTCGGAAAAGATCGCCGGTCGCCTCAACGCGACTTACGAGGAATTCGACAACCATCGCCAGAACTTCGAGGGCCGCTTCATCGGCGTGAACCCGACGCTGGCGTTCGAGCCCGGGGATGCCACGCGCATCGAGGTTTCGTACAACTACGACGACGACAGCCGCACGACCGACCGCGGCGTGCCTTCGCTGGGCGGAAAGCCGTTGACGGGCTATGACGATACGTTCTTCGGCACCGAGGACCTCAACCTCGCCGAGGTGAAGGCGCACATCGCGCAAGTCCGTCTCGACCACGATCTGGCCGACAACCTCAGCTTCAACGTACTTGGCCAGTATACCCATACCGACAAGCTCTATGGCAACGTCTTCGCCAGCGGCGCGGTGAACACGGCAACCAACACCGTTCCCCTCTCCGGCTACCAAAGCGGCACCCTGCGCGACAGCTGGGTAGGTCAGGCGAACCTCGTCTGGACCGGCAGCACCGGTGGCATCGGCCACACCTTGCTGGCAGGCGTCGAGGCGGCGGATCAGGACACCCACGCCACCCGGCGCAATGCGAACAACGCAACCGTGACGCTCGCCGAACGGATCGTCATGCCCGCCTTCGCGTTCGGAGCGCTGGTCACCGACAGTCGCACGGCCGTGAGCACGCTGTCGGCCTATGTGCAGGATCAAGTAGAGTTTGCCTCGTTCCTGCAACTGGTGGCCGGCGTGCGCTATGACGAATTCCGCATTTCGGGCCGCAACGCCATCAATGGCGTGAACGCGCAGCGCACCGACCGCAAATGGTCGCCACGCTTCGGCATACTGTTGAAGCCGCGCAAGGAAATGTCGTTCTACGGCAGCTTCACCCGCAGCTTCCTGCCGCAGTCCGGCGACCAGTTCGGCGCGCTCGACGCCACGCAGGCTACGCTCGCGCCCGAGCAGTTCGAGAATCTCGAAGTGGGCATGAAGTGGGACATCAATCCTGCCCTCGCCTTCACTGCTGCCGCCTACCGGCTGGACCGCGAGAATTCGCGCTTCAACAACCCCGTGACCGGCCTGCCCGAGCTTTCGGGCAAGACCCGCACGAAGGGCATCGAGGTCCAGCTCGCGGGCCGTATCCTGCCCGACTGGCAGATGAGCCTTGGCTATACGCTGCAGGAAGGCGAAGTCCGCTCGCAGACCACGGCCGCACCGGTCGGTCGCAAGCTGGCGCAGCTGCCGCGCCACCAGTTTGCGGCTTGGAGCCGCTATGACGTGACCGGGCAGATCGGCGTCGGGCTTGGCGTGACGCACCAGTCGAAGAGCTTTTCGACGATCAGCAATGCGGTAACGCTGCCCGCGTTCACCCGTGTCGATGCAGCGGTGTTCTACGACGTCTCCAGCCGCGTTTCGATCCAGCTGAACGTCGAGAACCTGCTGGACAACGACTACTTCCCGGCCGCGCACACCGATAACAACATCTCGACCGGCGAACCGATCAACGCACGCCTGTCGATCAAGGCGAAGTTCTGACCCCCCCCCGGCGCTCTCCTCCACCCCTCATTCGCCCATGGAGGGGAGCGCCACCTCCGTTGTCGTGATCGTCCAGTTCAGCCAGCGCCGGGTGCAACGATTGCAGGCGGTGGAGCAGCGCTGATCGTCTCCTCCCCGCGCATTACGCGGCCTGCGCGCTGGATTGCGCGGGTCAGGCGCGGATAGACGCCGCAGCGACAGATGTTGGTGATCGCGCGGCCGATGTCATCATCGGTCGGATTGGTGTTGGTGGCCAGCAGCGCGGCGGCGGCCATCACGATGCCCGGCGTGCAGAAGCCGCACTGGATCGCCTGTTCGGCCACCAGCGCCTGCTGGACCGGGTGCGAACGATCACCTGAAAGCCCCTCGATCGTGGTCACGTTGCGCCCTTCGGCCTCGCCCAGCAGCAGGGTGCAGCTGGGCATCGCCTGGCCATCGACGATGACCATGCAGGCGCCGCACTCGCCCGTGCCGCAGCCATACTTGGTGCCGGTCAGGTTTGCCGCGTCGCGCAGCGCCCAGAGCAGCGGAGTATCGTCCTCGAGACGATACTGGACGGGCTGGTTGTTGACGGTCAGGCGGGCCATGGGTCCGCTCTAGCCGGGGAACTGCCGCTGCATCAATCCCGCCAGCTGCGGTCGATCCGGTCGATCCGGCGTGTCCATGCCGCAAAGTCTGCCGCGCCGACGGCACCGCCCGCGCTGACCTGCCCCAGGTCGCGCTGGTGCACTGCGATCACCTCGTCAGGCACGCGCGCGACGGGCTGGCCCATCGACAACGTGGCAAGCTGGATTTCACAAGCGCGCTGCAGGCTCCACTGCATGATGAACATCTGCTGGAGCGTGGGCGCAAGTACGACCGGGCCGTGGTTGCGGAGCATGAGGATGCGCTTGGAGCCGAGGTTCCTGAGCAGCCGCTCGCCTTCCTCCGCGCGCACGGTAACGCCCTCGAACTCGTGATAGGCAAGCTGGTTGGCGAAATTGCAGGCATAGAAGTTGATCGGCATCAGCCCTTCCTGAAGGCTGCACACCGCCATCGTCTCAGTCGTGTGGACATGAGCGATGGCGTGGGCCCAGGGCAGGTGGCGGTGGAAATAGGCGTGCTGGGTGAAACCGGCCTGGTTCACCGGAAATTCGCTGCTGTCGAGCTTGTTGCCGTCGATGTCGATCTTGACGAGGTTCGAGGCGGTGACTTCCGAATACAGCAGCCCGAATGGGTTGATCAGGAACGCGCCTTCCTCGCCAGGCACCTTGAGCGAGATATGGTTGTAGATCGATTCCGACCAGCCGAGGTGATCGTAGATGCGGTAGCAGGCAGCCAGCTCCTGCCGCGCATGCCATTCGGCATCGCTGCATCCGATATTGGGCCGCAGGTGGGTAGCCATCACGCGCTCTCCGGTTAGTATGGTTGTTATGTGCAACCTGTATCGCATGACCAGCAACGCGCAAGCCATCGCGCAGATGTTCGCGCCGGTGGCAAATGCACAGGCCAACCTGCCCGCGTTTCACGAGATCTATCCCGATGCCGAGGCACCGGTCCTGATCGCGCGGGGCCCCGCCAGGAGAATGGGCGTGATGCGCTGGGGCTGGCCACCGTTCGGGCAAGTGAAGCGCCCGGTCACCAACATCCGCAATCTCGCCTCGCCGATGTGGCGCAGCGCGCTCGACGATCCCTCGCGACGCTGCCTTGTGCCCGTCACCGAGTTCTCCGAATGGTCGCAGGCCCCTGATCCTGTGACGGGGCGCAAGCGCAAGCACTGGTTCGCATTGAAGGACCAGCCCCTGTTCGCCTTTGCCGGGCTGTGGCGCCCGACCTCCGAGGGCCCGCGCTTCGCGTTCCTGACCTGCGAGGCCAACGCGCTGGTCGGCGCAATTCACCCCAAGGCGATGCCGGTGATCCTGGGATCGCCGGAAGATGCCGCACGCTGGCTGACTGCCGATGGCGACGGCGCGGCGGCGATGCAGCAGCCCTATTCAGACGAAGCCATGATCGAGGTCGACATTCCCGACTCCCTGCCCGCACAGCCGAGCCTGTTCTGACTACTTGAGATCGTCTTCCCAGCGGCGCAGCACGCGCCGTTCGACCGCGCGGAACAGAGCATCGAGATCCCGCCGATTCACGTCGAGCACCTCGTCCCATTCTTCGAGCACGGCATCGAGATCGGCGGTCTCGTAGGTACCCGCCCAGGTGCCCTTCGGCATCGGCGGCGCCTGCACCGGCACGTGCGGCCACGCGTGTCCGGTAAGATTATTGTAGAGCCAGCCCGCGCCAACCAGCGCCATGAGGTTGAGCCCCAACGGCAGCAGCAGCGCCATCCACCCACCCCCGGCCGCTGTGGCCGCGAGCGCGCCGAGAATCGCACATGCACCGCCCGGCGGATGGAGACAGCGCGCGTAGGTCATGGCGGCAATCGCAAGGCCGACAGAAAGGCTCGCCGCCAGCAGGGGCATTCCTACCACGTGGCCCACCACCAGACCGGTCAACGCCGCCACCATGTTGCCGCCGAACACCGGCCAGGGCTGGGCCAGCGGACTGGCGGGCACGGCGAAGACCAACACTGCCGAAGCGCCCACTGGCGCGACGATCCACGGCCAGTGCTGCGCCTGCGGAAGGAGCCTACCCAGCGCGGCGGCGACCAGTACCCCGAACAATGCGCCGACGGCCCCGCGCGCCCAACCCAGCCGCCCGCCGAAACGGAGTTGGCCAAGAGCTGTCGGTCGGGGAAACTTGAACATGGCTGGCACCCTCTCTCGCCCGTTCTTTCAGATGCTTGCGCCATGCAGGCAAGAAAAAAGGGGCCAGCCCGAAGGCCAGCCCCTGATTTCGTTTGGCCTTGCAGCCGAAGCGATTAGCGCTTCGAGAACTGGAAGCTCTTGCGTGCCTTGGCACGACCATACTTCTTGCGTTCCACGACGCGCGGGTCGCGGGTCAGGAAGCCGGCAGCCTTGACGGCGCTGCGCAGTTCGGGTTCGAACTTCGACAGGGCCTGGGCGATGCCGTGCTTGACCGCGCCGGCCTGGCCCGAGAGGCCACCACCCTTGACGGTGCAGACGATGTCGTACTGGCCTTCGCGACCGGCGACCTGGAACGGCTGGTTGATCACCAGACGCAGGGTCGGACGGGCAAAGTACACTTCCTGGTCACGGCCATTGACGGTGACCTTGCCCGAGCCGGGCTTGAGCCACACGCGAGCAACGGCGTCCTTGCGGCGACCGGTGGCGTAGGAACGACCCTGCGCATCGACTTCGCGATCGCGGATCGGAGCGGCCGGGCCGGTGCGGACAACGGGAGCAGCAACTTCACCAGCTTCGGCGGGAGCCGCAGCGGCAGGAGCGGCAGCCGTCAGATCCTTGAGATCTGCCAGGCTCGACACGGTGTTTTCGGTTTCGGCCATGATTATGCACCCACCTTGTTCTTGCGGTTCATCGAAGCGACGTCGAGCGCCACCGGCTGGGTGCCGCCATGCGGGTGCTCGGCACCGGCATAGAGGTGAAGGGCGCGCATCTGCGCACGGCCGAGAGGACCGCGCGGGATCATGCGCTCAACCGCCTTTTCAAGCACGCGCTCGGGGAAGCGACCACCGAGGACCTTGTCCGCGGTGACTTCCTTGATGCCGCCGGCATAACCGGTGTGCTTGTAGTAGGTCTTGTTCTTGAGCTTGTTGCCCGTCAGGCGCACCTTGTCGGCGTTGATCACGACGACGTGATCGCCGCAATCGACGTGCGGGGTGTAGCTCGGCTTGTGCTTGCCGCGCAGACGGTTGGCAATGATGACGGCGAGACGGCCAACCACCAGACCTTCGGCATCGATAAGATGCCAGTTCTTTTCCACCTCGGCCGGCTTGATCGACCGGGTGACCTTGCTGAGAGCCTTCATGGCTACGGTTCCCTGGATTTCAGTGCGTCGGCCACACGGAAATCCGCATTCCCGACGAAGGAAGCGCGCCTTTGTTGCAAATGCCGCACAGAGTCAAGCAAACTGCGGGTTTCCAGAGAGGTAAAATAATACCGCTATGATTTCGGCGGCCCGCAATCGGTCCTCAGCCATCCCAGGGTTGCCGCACCGACCGCATCGCACCGCCACCCGGAGATGGCCGGCGAATCATAGGGATGCAGCGCCTCGACCCGCGCCACGGCGGCGTCGAGCAAATCAGCCTGCGTCTTGAACAGGGCGGCGACTTCCGTGCCCTCGCCGCGCTCGCCGTTCCAGCGGTAGAGCGAGCGAATGGCGGGGAGGATGTTGGCACAGGCGATCAGGCGTTCGTCGAGCAGCGTGCCGGCAACGGCTTCAGCGGTCTCGATGTCGCCGAAAGGGCACCAGATCAGCGCGACGGTCATTGCGCACGACCGGACCGGCATCCGAGGATATGCGCGCACCACACCGTCGTTGCGAGCAGCACTGCGCCGACGAGCTGGTGCAGCACCGCGATCCACAGCGTAACGCCGCTCCACACGGTGAAGATGCCGAGCAGGACCTGCGTGCCGAACACGCAATGGAGGACGACCGAGGCCCTGCGATCGGTCTTGCGCAGGCGGCGCGCGACAACCACCAGCACGGCTACGACCGCCCAAGCCCACCAGCGGTGGATGAAGTGGACGAGGAACACGTCGCTCAGAAGCGCATGGGCAGCGCCCACTCCCCAGTCCACACCCTCGGGATAGATACGCCCCTGCATCAGCGGCCAGGCATCCAGGTTGAACCAGCCGCCGCCCGCCGATGTCCCGGCGCGCAGGCCTGCGACGAGCGCGCCGTAGAACAGTTGCACGAACAGCATGACCAGCGCGGCAACACCGATCCCGCCAAGTCTTGCGCGCGACTCGCCTTTCGACAGGCCGATCAGATCGAGCGCCGTCCAGACGAGGCCCGCCAAGGTGAACAGCGCGACCAGCAGGTGCGTGGCGAGGCGGAAGTGGCTGACCTTGACGTCGTTGACGATGCCGGATTTGACCATCCACCAGCCAACTGCCCCCTGCAGCGCGCCGAGTGCCAGCAGCGCCAGCAAACGCGGTTTGTAGCCTTGGGGAATGCGGCCCTTGATCCAGAACCATGCCAGCGGCACCGCGAACACGAGGCCGATCGTGCGGGCGAGCAGGCGGTGAACCCACTCCCAGAAGAAGATGAACTTGTAGGTCTCGATCGTCATCCCCGCCGGGCCGTTGACCAGCCGGTACTGCGGAGTGGCGCGGTAGGCGTCGAACTCGGCCTGCCATTGCGCGTCGGTGATCGGCGGCAAGGTTCCGGAAACCGGCTTCCATTCCGTAATCGACACGCCCGATTCGGTGAGGCGCGTGATCCCGCCGACCACTACGATGGCAAGGACCATCAGCGCGACGATGAACAGCCACCGGGCAATGGCGATGGGGCTGGTGCGAAGAGTGGGCAAAACGGCTCCGTTCATGGCCTTGCGCCCTGCTCCTGCGCCTGCCGAATCGCAAGAGGGATCGTCTGCCTCTTGGGGCATGCAGCGATCAATCGAGAGCAGCACCTTGCCGGATGATACAGTATAACATATATGAGCGGCAGATGAGTGATGCCATGCTTGCCTTGCGCGCCCGGCTGGACCGGATCGGGGTACTCCTTTCGGGGTTGTGCCTGATTCACTGCGTCGCGGGCGTATTCCTTGTCGGCATGCTCGGCCTTGGCGGCACCGCGTTGCTGAACCCCGATATTCATCGCTGGGGCCTCGCCTTTGCACTGGTCATCGGCGCGGCGACGATCGGCATCGGCGCGTTGCGTCATGGCCGCTTCCTGCCGCTGGCCGTGGGCGGAACGGGCCTGGGCCTGATGGCGGGCGCGGTCGCGGTCGGCCACGGCAATGCTGAAGTGGTGCTGACCGTGTGCGGCGTGATCCTTGTGGCTACCGCGCACTTCATCAACATCCGGGGCACGCACTAAGCTCCCGCTTGCACCCTGCCCCGCCCTCGTTAAAGCGGGCGGCATGAGCGAAACCTTGTCCCTTACCGTCAATGGCGAACCGCGCCGTGCTGCGCCCGGATCGATTGCCGATCTGGTGCGCAGCCTCGAACTCGAACCCACCAAGGTCGCGGTGGAGCGCAATGGCGAAATCGTGGCGCGCAGCACGCTTGCCGATGTCCAGATCGCGCAAGGCGACGTACTGGAAATCGTGCATTTCGTAGGTGGAGGACAAGTGGACGTGACCGACAATGATACCTGGACCGTGGCGGGACGCACCTTCACGTCCCGTCTGATCGTCGGCACCGGCAAGTACAAGGACTTCGAGCAGAACGCTGCTGCCGTGGCGGCATCGGGCGCCGAGATCGTCACCGTGGCCGTGCGCCGTGTCAACGTGTCGGACCCCAAGGCACCGATGCTGACCGATTACATCGACCCGAAGAAGATCACCTACCTGCCAAACACCGCCGGGTGCTTTTCCGCCGAGGATGCGATCCGCACGCTGCGCCTCGCGCGCGAGGCAGGCGGCTGGGATCTGGTGAAGCTCGAGGTGCTTGGCGAGGCGCGCACGCTCTACCCCAACATGATCGAGACGATCCGTGCGACCGAGGTCCTTGCCAAGGAGGGCTTCCTGCCGATGGTTTACTGCGTCGACGATCCGATCGCGGCCAAGCAACTCGAGGATGCGGGCGCGGTAGCGGTTATGCCGCTGGGCGCGCCGATCGGCTCGGGGTTGGGCATCCAGAACCGCGTAACCGTGCGACTGATCGTCGAGGGCGCGAAGGTGCCGGTGCTGGTCGATGCGGGCGTCGGCACCGCGTCGGAAGCCGCCGTGGCGATGGAACTGGGTTGCGACGGCGTGCTGATGAACACCGCCATCGCCGAAGCAAAAGACCCGATCCGCATGGCGCGCGCGATGAAACTGGCGGTGCAGGCCGGGCGCGATGCCTATCTCGCTGGCAGGATGCAGACGCGCAAGTACGCCGATCCTTCGAGCCCGCTGGCCGGACTGATCTGACGGACGTGATCTGACGCCTCAGGCCGCTTCGGCGCCTGCCTCTTCGCGCGCCAGTCGTTCGACCAGTCGCTGATAGAGCACGACGCCCTTGTCGAAGGTGACCGGCATCGGCTGGCGCGCCGGATCAAGGTCGATCACGCGCTGTTGCGCCTCGATCATGGTCTTGTCCTCGGCAAAGGCCATTGCGGCCAGACCCATCAGGAAATCCCGCAAGGCTTCGTCCCCGTGATTGCGGTGGGGGCCCCAGCTGAAGAAGTAGCGACTTGTCGTATCGGTAAGCGCAGTCACGGCCTGGCTGGTGAACGTGACGCCCCTTGCCAACATGTCGGGGGGCGGAGGTGCATCGCCCAGCGCATCGGCCGTGCCGGCAGGATAGGACGCACTGGGCATCAGCAGCACACCGGGGACATGGTATTCGTAGGAAGACCACACGTCGACCGCTTCACCGTCTGAGCGCATTCCCGACTGATTGCGCACCCAGCGTTCGAAGCGCAGGCCGCGCGGCAGTTGCGTGACCTTGGGCCGCGTGTTGGCCCATTCTTCGTTGGCGCCGAAGCTGGCCGGATGAACGAAGGCAAGGTGCGTGAAATCGCAGAGGTTGTCGTGGATCAGCTGCGCGTTGGCAGCATAATCCAGCTGCCCCCGCCCGAGGATGTAGTCAGGATCATCGAAACCGACCGCCTGCGGGATCAGCGCCGGGTCGGCCTTTGCCGGATCGCCAAGCCAGACCCAGATCCAGCTGTGCCGGTCAACGACGGGATAGGCCCGGACGCGCGCCGCGGCCGGGATCTGGTCCTGCCCCGGAATCTCTACGCAGCGCCCGTCTGCGGCAAAGCGCAGGCCGTGGTACATGCAGCGCAAGCTCTCACCCTCGCACCGGCCCAGCGATAGCGGCGCGAGGCGATGAACGCACCGGTCTTCGAGTGCGGCGAGAGCGCCGCTGGCGGTTCTGAAAATCACGACGGGCTCTCCCGCGATCGACAGTGCAAAAGGCTGCGCGGTTTCGAGGTCCATCGACCAACAGGCGACGTGCCAGGCATTGCGAACATGAATCATCGCGGTTCTCCCAAACTGCGCTTCGGACTTTACTTAACACTGTTAAATTGTCAAACGGGGATATGGCCCGTCAACGTGACATCTCGATCAGCCGGGACGCGATCCTCGCTGCGGCGTTCGCGCTGCTCGAGGACAAGGGGCTCGATGGCATCACCATGCGCGCGCTGGCAGCGCGGCTTTCAGTGCAGGCACCTGCGCTTTATTGGCACGTGCGCGACAAGGCAGACCTGCTCGCCTTGATGGCAGAGGACATACATGCGCGTGGGCGGGCAGGGCTTGCAACTTGCGCCGACGCGCACGGCTGGCTGCTCGAACTTGGCAAGGGGTTGGCGCGGGTGCTGTCCGGGCACCGCGACGCGGCAAGGCTGCTAGCCGTGGCCGCACCCGCGCGCGAAGCCGACGCCGAGCGCGCAAGTGCGCTGGCAGATGGTCTGCGCGATCTCGGCTTCAGCGTCGAGGCGGCTCTCGAAGCACAGGCCTCGGTGCTATCGCTTACGGTCGGTTGGGCGCTCTACCGGGAAAACACGGCGATGGCCGCCTATCTCGATCAGATGTTCGATCTTGATGCGAGTTATGCCACTGGGTTGGAGCTGCTGGTCGGCGGCCTTGTTGCCAAGGCCGCCGCACAAGGCTGATTCAGCCCGCGATACCCGCGCCCGCCAGCACGGCCAGCGTAAGGATATCGGGCGCGATCGACGTCATCGCAGCGATCTGCACCGGCTTTTCCATACCGATCAGCATCGGGCCGATAACGGCGTTGCCCGCCAGTTCGCGCAGCAGCTTGGCAGAGATGTTGGCCGACTGCAGACCCGGCATGATCAGCACATTGGCGGGTCCCGAAAGGCGGCTGAACGGATAATTCGCCATGACCTTGGGATTGAGCGCCGCATCGGGCGCCATTTCGCCTTCGTATTCAAAGCCGGGGTCCTCGGCGTCGAGGATTGCCACCGCGCCGCGCACCGAATCGAGCCAGCGACCATAGGGATTGCCGAAGGTCGAGTAGGAGATGAACGCCACGCGCGGCTCGTGACCCATCCGACGCGCGACGGCCGCGGTTTCACGCGCAATATGCGCCAGTTCCTCGGCGGAAGGACGCTCGTTCACGGTCGTGTCGGCAATGAACACGGTGTAGTTCTTCGCCACCATAAGATGGATGCCGAACGGCAGGTGCCCGGGCTTGGGATCGAGCACCCGGCGCACTTCCTTCATCGATTGCGCGAACGTGCGGGTAAGCCCGGTGATAAGCGCATCGCCATGGCCAAGCGCAACGAGCAGCGAAGCGAAGACGTTGCGGTCCTGATTGACCATACGCTTGACGTCGCGCTCCATGTAGCCGCGACGCTTCAGGCGCTGGTAAAGGAAGGCAATCATCTCGGGCACGAGCGGCGAGACGGCGGAATTGTGGATCTCAAAGGAATCGGGATCCGTGACGCCAAGTTCGGCCAGCAAATCGCGCACGCCTTGCGTGCGACCTACCAGAACGGGTGTCCCGTAACCGAAGTCCTTGAACTGGATTGCGGCGCGCAGGACCACCTCGTTCTCTGCCTCGGCAAAGACCACCCGCTTGGGATTGTCCTTCGCCTGGGCAAAGACGTTGGTCAGCACGGACGTCGTGGGGTTGAGGCGCGCCTTCAGGCTGTTGCGGTAGGCGTCGAAATCCTCGATCGGCTTCTGCGCCACGCCCGAATCCATCGCCGCCTTGGCGACGGCCGAAGAGACCACCTCCATCAGGCGAGGATCGAACGGCGCCGGGATGATGTAATCGAGGCCGAAGGTGTGGTTCATGCCATAAGCGGCAGCCACTTCCTCGGGCACAGGCTCGCGCGCAAGCTGGGCAATCGCCTCGGCTGCGGCGATCTTCATTTCCTCGTTGATCGCGGTTGCCCGCACGTCGAGCGCACCGCGGAAAATGAACGGGAAACCGAGCACGTTGTTGACCTGGTTCGGATAATCCGAACGGCCCGTGGCGACGATGCAGTCCGGGCGCACAGCCTTGGCTTCGGGCGGAGTGATCTCGGGATCGGGATTGGCCATCGCGAAGATGATCGGCTGCGGCGCCATCTTCGTCACCCAGTCGGGCTTGAGCGCACCGGCGGCCGACAGGCCGAGGAAGATGTCGGCACCGACCAGAGCGTCCTCGAGGCTTCGCGCCGAGGTATCGACCGCGTGCGCGCTTTTCCACTGGTCCATGCCCGATTCGCGGCCGCGATAGATCACGCCCGAACGGTCGCACATGATCACGTTATCGTGACGCACGCCCATGGCCTTGATCAGCGCGGTACATGCGATGGCGGCAGCGCCCGCGCCGTTGACGACGACCTTGACCTCGTCGAGCCGGCGTCCGGTCAGATGGCAGGCATTGAGAAGGCCGGCGGCCGAGATGATCGCGGTGCCATGCTGGTCATCGTGCATCACGGGGATCTTGAGGCGCTCCCTGAGCGCCTGCTCGATGATGAAGCACTCGGGCGCCTTGATGTCTTCGAGGTTGATGCCGCCGAAGCTGGGCTCCATCAGTGCGACTGCCTCGATGAACGCATCGGCATCTTCAGTGTCAAGTTCGATGTCGATCGAATCGACGTCGGCGAAGCGCTTGAACAGCACCGCCTTGCCTTCCATCACCGGCTTGGACGCAAGCGCGCCAAGATTGCCGAGGCCAAGGATGGCCGTGCCGTTGGAGATTACCGCCACCAGATTGCCCTTGGTGGTATATTCGTAGGCGTCCGCAGGATTTTCCGCGATGGCAAGAACAGGCACGGCAACGCCGGGCGAGTAGGCAAGCGAAAGATCGCGCTGAGTCGCCATCGGCTTGGAGGCGATGATCTCGATCTTACCGGGGCGGATCGTGTTGTGGTAGAAAAGCGCCTCGCGTTCGGTGAAGCGGACGTTGCTTTCCTCGGACATGGTATCCCCCGTAAACTCGCCGTTGTCAGGCACAAAGGCACTGTCCGACCTTTGACGCTACGTCAAGGCGCGCAGCCGCCTTCCAATCGATAGCAAGGCACCGATTACACAGAATCGACCGGCGAAATCACCGGTGACCTCACCGGAATGCGGCGCGCGATCAGAAGTCGCGCGGCTTCCAGGTCGGGATGCCGAGGCGGCGCACCTTGAACAGCAGGCTGCGACCTTCCTGCCAGACGAGCTGCAGGCGCGGATCGGGACGATGCGGCATCCCGGTATCGATTAGCCAGACATAGTCGACGCGTTCGATCGGGGCAGCCTTGAGCGCGCTGTCGACATTGCGCCGCCAGCCGCCGGCACAGCCGCGCGACCAAACGAATTCGGACGGGTCCGCCGTGAAATTTCGTCCCGGACGGAAGCGTGGCACGACCATGTGCAGGCCCGGCACGGCCCAATTGTCGTTCACCCACGCCTGCCGATAGAGGCTGGCGAGGCTGGCAAGGTGATCGCGGCGGGTGTTGCGCCAGGATTCATCGAGACAGGTATGCTCGACAAAGGCGAGCACGCGGCTGCCCGGCTCGACATGGGTCAGTGCGGCAAGCTGCTTGTTGTAGTCCTCGGCATAGTCGGAGAAGCTGACCGCGGTTACCGTGAGGCGCACCGCAAGCAGGCCCATACCTGCGTAAGCGACCATCTTTGCCCACTGCGCCTTGCGCGCGCCGCTCCAGTCCTGCAGCCCAAGCCCGAGCATCGCCGCGACCGGGAGCAGGCGAATGTCGACGAACGAAGATCCGTTGATGTCGCTTGGGATAGCGAGGAACAGCGCGAAGACGATCAGCGCCGGAAGGCCCTGCCGCCAGCGCCAGCGGGCGCCGAGGAAAGGGCCGGCAAGAACGAGCAGGCAGGCTGCAATCGTTGTGCCTGCATCGAGAATCTGGTTCTGGTCACGCAGGGTAAGCACGAAGGACCAGGCCTTCTGGTCCCAGCGCCAGATGTTCATCGACTTCGCTTCGGGCGAAAACGCCTTCCACAGCACGATTGTGACGAGCGTCGCCACAAGCGGCCAGCAGGTCTGCCACAGGCGCAGGCCGATGGCCTTCCAGTCGAGCGTCTTGAGCCACTGG
The DNA here is from genome assembly GCF_057180545.1 of Novosphingobium sp. HNCC26DJ243. Taxonomy (NCBI): domain Bacteria; kingdom Pseudomonadati; phylum Pseudomonadota; class Alphaproteobacteria; order Sphingomonadales; family Sphingomonadaceae; genus Novosphingobium; species Novosphingobium sp. HNCC26DJ243. The sequence goes on from NZ_JBXUGN010000002.1 coordinate 100,165, forward strand.
CGGTTGGTCAAGTCGCGGAAGCGCCAGCCTTCGGGCAGTTCATCCATCGCACGGCCAAAGGCGTGCGCGGCGATAAGCATCGCAAGGAGCAGACCGCCGATGGCATGGCACAGCATCGCGACCGGTTGCGCCACGATCAGCATGGCAGCGCGGTAGCGTGGGTTCTTCTGCTCGAGCCAGAGCGAGGCGCCGAACGCCGTCAACGAGAGGCCGGTGGCGAGGATGTAGTTGAGGAAGCCGGTAAGCAGCGGAAAGCTGAAGACGAACATCAGCGACCAGGCCGCGGCATGCCCGCCCCTGGGGTTGAGCATCCGGATCGTCCACAGGCAGCCGCCTGCGAACAGGCCGGTTGCCAGGACGGTGCTCCACCACCCTGCGGCGAGAATGCCGAACTGTGCGCCCAGCACCTTCATCAGCACGCCACCGCCGATGTTGAGCGTGAACACCCACTTCCAGGTAAAATACTTCTCAAGCGGATTGCCCGGGCCCGCAGCCTCGATCGCGGCAGCGCCCATGTGGCCCGGCACGTCGATCAGGGGCGGCACATCGACCAGCGCGAAAGGCAGGCAGATCAGCAGCACGCCGATAAGGATGCCGGGGCCAGACAGCCACGGCAGCGCGCCTGCACGCGCCCACAGGGCCTTGATCCCTGCCATCCAGTCTTTCTCGCGGACTTGCGTCAAACCGTACATACCCCCACAAGACCGGACCCGTCTCCAGCCGTTTGGCGCGGAGTTGCGGATATCCCGGTGTCGATGGTTTGAGAAACACGCGCGGCTGGTCTAGCCACCACCGCGTGACCCCTAATGCCCCAACTCCGATGATGGTGCAATATCTTGCGCTGAAACAGCAGGCTGGTGACTGCTTGCTGTTCTACCGCATGGGTGACTTCTTCGAACTGTTCTTCGACGATGCGAAGACCGCAGCGCAGGTTCTCGACATCGCGCTGACCAGCCGGGGCGAGCATGGCGGCTCGCCCATTCCGATGTGCGGGGTGCCCGTGCATTCGGCCGAGGGCTACCTTGCCCGCCTGATCAAGGCCGGGTGCCGCGTCGCCATTGCCGAACAGGTCGAAACACCCGAGGAGGCCCGGAAACGCGGCGGCTCCAAGGCACTGGTGGCGCGTGACATCGTCCGCTTCGTCACTGCCGGAACTCTGACCGAGGAGGCCCTGCTCGAGCCGCGCCGCGCAAACATGCTGGCCGCGGTCTGCGAAGTGCGCGGGCTCATCGGCATCGCCGCCTGCGACATTTCGACGGGCCGGATGGAGCTGGAGGAATGCGGCTCCGAGCAGATGGGCGCAGCACTTGCCCGGCTTGGCGCAAGCGAGATCGTGGCGCCCGATTCCTGGGGCGAAGCGCCGTCCGGATGCGTCGAGCGCCCGAATCGGTCCTTCTCGAGTGATGAGGGCGAGGCGCGGCTCAAGACGGTCCACGGCGTCACCACGCTGGACGGCTTCGGCCAGTTCACCCGCGCCATGCTTGCCGCAGCGGGCGGCCTGATCACCTATCTCGACCACGTCGGGCGTGGCAGCCTGCCGCTGCTGCTGCCACCGGTGCTGCGCGAAGCGGGTACGCACATGGCGATGGACGAGGCGACGCGTGCCAGCCTCGAAATCCTGACGAGCACCAGTGGCACGCGGCGGGGCAGTCTCGCCGAAGCAATCGATCGCTGCGTCACGGGCGCGGGCGCGCGCCTGCTGGCCGAAGACCTGTCTGCCCCCCTCACCGATTCGCGCGCAATCTACCGGCGGCTGGAACTGGTAAGCTGGCTCCACGACGATCCGCTGTTGCGCGGGGATTTGCGGGCAATCCTGCGCTCGCTCCCCGACGTCGGCCGCGCACTCGGCCGCGTGGTCGCCGGACGCGGTTCCCCGCGCGATCTCGGGCAGCTGCGCGATGGCCTGTCCGAGGCGCGCCGGCTCCACGACCTGCTATGCGCACGCGCCGACCGGCCCGCGCCCTTTGATGAACTGCTGCCCGCGCTTGCCGGGCACGGCGCACTTGTCGATCTCTATGCCCGCGCGCTTGTTCCGACCCCGCCAACGGAACGTTCGCAGGGCGGATTCATTGCCGAGGGCTATGACGCCGCGCTGGATGAATTGCGCCGCATGTCGGGCAATGCCCGCCGCGCGATCGCCGCGCTCGAGGCGAAGTACCGCGACGAGACCGGCGTCACCGCGCTGAAGATCCGCCACAACGGCGTTCTCGGCTATTTCATCGAAGTGCCTGCCCGCCATGCCGACCGGCTGATGGCGCCCGAATCGGGCTTCACCCATCGCCAGACCATGGCCGGCGCGGTGCGCTTCAACGCGCTTGCCCTGCACGAGGAAGCCAGCCGCATCGCCGAAAGCGGCGGCCACTCGCTCGCCGCCGAGGAAGCGCACTTCGAGGAGCTGGTGGGCGAAGCCGTACGCGCCAAGGAGGCAATCGCCACGACCGCCGCCGCACTAGCACGCATCGACGTTGCCGCAGGGCAGGCCGAGCGCGCGGCCGAGGGGGGATGGACCCTGCCGCGCGTGGTGGACGAGCCCTGCCTCGAGATCGTGGGCGGCCGTCATCCGGTGGTGGAGGCAGCGCTTGCCGCCAAGGGTGAGCGCTTTGTGGCAAACGACTGCCGGCTCGCACCAACGGACCGCCTTTGGCTGATCGGCGGTCCGAACATGGGCGGTAAATCGACCTTCCTGCGCCAGAACGCGCTGATCGTGCTACTCGCACAGGCGGGCGGCTTCGTGCCTGCGCAGGCCGCGACGATCGGCATGGTCGACCGCCTGTTCAGCCGGGTCGGTGCATCCGACAACCTCGCGCGCGGCCGTTCGACCTTCATGGTCGAGATGGTCGAGACCGCCGCAATCCTTTCCCAGGCGACCGAGCGCAGCTTCGTGATCCTCGACGAGGTCGGGCGCGGCACGTCCACCTATGACGGGCTTGCGCTGGCCTGGGCGGTTGTCGAGACGGTCCACTCGATCAACCGCAGCCGCTGCCTCTTTGCCACGCACTATCACGAGCTCGCGCGGCTGGCCGAAAGCTGCGATGCGCTGTCGCTGCACCACGTTCGCGCGCGCGAATGGAAGGGCGATCTTGTCCTCTTGCACGAACTGGCCGAAGGCCCCGCAGACAAGTCCTACGGCCTTGCCGTAGCGCGACTGGCGGGCGTGCCCGCACCCGTGGTCAAGCGCGCGAAGTCTGTGCTCGACAAGCTCGAGAAGGGTCGCGCGGCGACCGGAGGCCTCGCTGCGGGCCTGGACGACCTGCCGCTGTTCGCCGCCGCGATTGAAGCCGCCGAGGAAAAGGTCGACGCCTTGCGCGAGCGCTTGAACGGCCTCGACATCGACGCACTTTCACCGCGTGAGGCGCTGGACCTGCTCTACCAGCTCAAGGCGCAGGCCAACGGCTAAAGCGGCATGCGGTAAATCAGAGTCACGCGTCATTGCGAGCGCAGCGAAGCAATCCAGGGCCATGTGGTGCCGCTCTGGATTGCTTCGCTGCGCTCGCAATGACGAAGTGCGGTGCAGATTCTGCACGCCGGTAGAAGTAGCTTTACTTCGCCAGCTCTACCGGCGTGAATTCGCCAAGACCGCACGATCCGCGATTGATCGGGCCGGGGCCGCCGCTACTGGCAATGACCGTAATGATATCGACATTGCACAGCCGCGTGAGCGAGGTTGAATAAGCGAAGGCCCGCTCGAAACCGAGGCTGCTGCAGCGATGCGGCAAAGTGTTGCGGTACCAGCGGTTGCCATCGGTGCGGAAATCGATCGTCCAGTCATCTCTTACCCGGCTTTCGCGGATCGACTGGAGCGGGATGCAACTGACGGCATTGCCGACGACCCGGGCCGCCGGGACATCCTTGCCATGGCCGTTGCTCGAGGTCGCGCCGGGCTCTTGCGCGGCGCAGCCGGAAAGGGCCGCTGCGGACAGGAGGATCAGGGTCATGCGCTTCATGTCATGCTCTCCTTTTTTCGGGCCGCTGCCTTCGTGGGCTGCGGGGCTGGTTTGGCCCCCTTGTCCAGCACCTTGGACTTGTAGGCGCAAAGGTCAATGACCGGGCAATGCCAGCATTCGGGCGTGCGCGCCTTGCAGATGTAGCGGCCGTGCAGGATCAGCCAGTGGTGTGCGCCCACGCGAAACGGCTGAGGCACCTTCTTTTCGAGGCCCTTCTCGACCGCGAGTGGCGTCTTGCCTTTGGCCAGCCCCGTGCGATTGCCGACACGAAAGATGTGCGTATCGACTGCGAAGGTCTCCGCTCCGAATGCGCAGTTCATCACGACATTCGCGGTCTTGCGCCCGACGCCCGGAAGCTCGGTCAGGAGATCGCGGTCTGCGGGGACCTCGCCGCCATGGCGCGCTACCAGTATCTCGGCCATGGCGATGACGTTCTTGGCCTTGGAATTGAACAGGCCGATGGTCTTGATGTGATCCTTGAGCCCGGCTTCGCCCAGATCGAGCATGTCCTGCGGCGTCTTTACTTGCGCAAACAGCCTGCGCGTCGCCTTGTTGACGCCGACGTCGGTCGATTGCGCCGAAAGTGTCACCGCGACCAGCAACTGATAGACGTTGCCGTATTCGAGCTCGGTCTCGGGCGAGGGATTGGCCTCGGCAAGGCGCCGGAAGAACTCGAAGACGTCTGCCCGGTTCATGTCAGAGCCCGAGCACGTCCTGCATGGTGTAGCGGCCTGGCTCCCTGCTCAGAAGCCATTCGGCTGCGCGGATGGCGCCCTTGGCAAAGATCGCGCGATTTTCGGCGAGGTGCGAGAAGGTCAGGCGCTCGTTGTCGGCAAGAAAATGGACCGAGTGATCCCCTGCAACGCTACCGCCGCGTAGCGCCGCAAAGCCGATCGTGCCGGCCTGCCTTGCGCCGGTGATGCCATCGCGCCCGCGCACTGATTCCTCCGCCAGATCGACGCCGCGTCCCTTGGCCGCAGCCTCGCCCAGCAGCAGCGCCGTGCCCGATGGCGCATCGACCTTCATGCGGTGGTGCGTCTCGACGATCTCGATGTCCCAGTCCTCGCCCAGCCGCATCGCGGCCTCCTTGACCAGATGCGCCAGCAGGGTGACGCCGAGAGAGGTGTTGCCGGTCTGGAGCACGGGAATGCTGACGGCTGCGGCATCGATCAGCCAGTGGTGGCGCTCCTCGAGACCGGTGGTGCCGATCACGATCGGGACGCCCGCGTGGATGGCGGCGTCGAGATTGAACTCGAGGGCGGCCGGAGCGGAAAAATCAACCAGTACATCGCTCAGGCTTGCCAGAGCCAGCGGATCGCCGCCCTTGTCGATCCCGCCGGCAAAGTCGTGGCCTGCCGCCGCAATGGCCGCCCGAAGCGCATTGCCCATTCGTCCTGCGCTGCCGATGATTCCGATGCGTCTTGCGATTCTGGTCATTGCCTGTCCCTTTGCAGGCGTGCTTCATGGTCGCGATGAAACGTCCACGCAATATCGTCGTTCTCACCGGAGCGGGAATTTCCGCCGAATCCGGCATCGATACCTTTCGCGGCGGCGGTGGCCTGTGGGAACAGCACAAGGTGGAGGACGTCGCCACGCCAGAGGCCTTCGCGCGCGATCCCGAGCTTGTCCTGCGCTTCTACGACATGCGCCGCGCCGCGATCCAGACCAAGCAGCCCAATCCGGCGCACGTTGCCCTGGCGAAGCTCGATCGCGAGTGGCCCAAGCGAACCGGCGGCGAGGTGCTGATCGTCACGCAGAACGTCGACGATCTGCACGAGCGCGGCGGGGCGCTCAACGTGCTGCACATGCATGGCGAGCATCTGAACGCGTGGTGCACCACCTGCGATGCACGCCATCGCTGGACCGCCCCCCTGATCGACCGGCCACCCTGTCCGTCATGCGCCACGCCATCGCTGCGCCCGGACATCGTCTGGTTTGGCGAGATCCCCTATCGGATGGACGAGATTTACGAGGCACTCTCGGCTGCGGACCTGTTCGTGTCGATCGGCACCTCGGGCGCGGTCTACCCTGCCGCCGGTCTGGTACGAACCGCGCGCGACCTCGGCCTGCAGACGCTCGAGCTCAATCTCGAGCGGAGCCAGGGATCGGCGTGGTTCCACGAGACGCGGCTTGGCCCGGCAAGCGAGGTGGTGCCTGGATGGGTGGACGAACTGCTGGGCTGATTATCGGGCCGAATTGCAGCCCCGGCACTCGGCATCCCTGGCAATCCGCATCGTGCGAAGGCCGGGCTTCAATCCATCCAGCACATGCAATTGTCCCCATTGCGGGTCGCCCAGCGTGGTGACGCCTTCTAGCAGCACGCGCATGGCGGCCATCGCGCCGAACGCACCGACCATGCCCACCATCGCGCCGAGCACGCCCAGATCGGCACAGGTATCGCAGTCCTCGGCATCGAAGGCGTCGCCGACGAAGCAGCGGTAGCACGAATGCCCTTCGCGGTGGCCGGCGAAGTTGACAACCTGACCCTGGAAGCGCCCGAGAGCAGCCGAGGTGAGCGGGATGCCCGCGGCCACGCAGGCATCGGACACGGCGAGGCGCGTGGCAAAGTTGTCGCACCCATCAAGCACGACGTCAGCCCCTTCGATCAGGCGGGGGGCATTGTCGCGGGAAATGCGGACGATGTGCGGCACGACGTCGAGTGCGGGATCGAACTTGCCGGCCCACAGGGCTGCGGCGGTTGCCTTGGGCTCGCCGATATCGGCCTCGCCGAAGATCGTCTGGCGCTGAAGGTTCGAGGCTTCGACGACATCGTCATCGATCAGTGTCAGTTTGCCGACGCCAGCCCCCGCAAGATACTGCAGCGCTGGCGAGCCGATTCCGCCCATGCCGACCAGAACGGCATGGGCACCGGCAAGCCGCGCCTGCCCAACCGCCCCGACTTCGGGCAGGACAATATGGCGGGCGAAGCGGTCTAGGCGGTCTGGCGTCATGGCGCGCATCTAGGCACAAAAATGCCGGAATGCGAGGGTCACACGCATCCCGGCATCGTTGTGCGCAACACCGGCAAAACCGGTGGAAATCCTGTCAGTCTTCGAGTTGGCGCAGCAGCGTCCGCACGTCGCCGTCCATGTCGGCATCGCGCGTGCGCAGTTCCTCGATCAGGCGCACGGCGTGAATCACGGTCGAGTGATCGCGCCCGCCGAACTTGCGTCCGATTTCAGGGTAGGAGCGCGGCGTGAGCACTTTGGCGAGGTACATCGCGACCTGGCGCGGCCGGACAACTGCGCGGGCGCGGCGCTTCGAGGCCATCTCGGTGCGATCGACACGGTAGAACTGGCAAACCGTGCGCTGGATCTCGTCGATCGTGATGCGGCGGCGGTTGGCCGAGAGGATGTCGGTCAGCTGTTCTTCTGCCAGTTGCAGCGATACCGGCTGGCCGGTGAGCTGGGCATAGGCGATCAGCTTGTTGAGGCCACCGACGAGTTCGCGCACGTTGCGGTTGATCGTGCGGGCGAGGAACTCGATGACGTCCGAGGGAACCTGATTGTTGCTGAACCGGGCAAGGCGGTGCTCGAGAATCTTGCGGCGCAGTTCGATATCGGCCGGCTGGATATCGGCGACAAGGCCCATCGAAAGGCGCGAGAGCAGACGCTGCTCCACCCCGTCAAGCGCCTGGGGCGCGCGATCGGCGGCGACGACGAGGCGCTTGCCCGCGCTCATCAGCGCATCGATCGTGTGCAGGAATTCCTCCTGCGTGCTCGCCTTGCCGATGATGAACTGGATGTCGTCGACCAGCAGCATGTCGAAGCCGCGCAGGCGCGACTTGAACTCGATCATCTCGTTCGAGCGCATCGCCTGGACGAACTCGATCATGAAGCGCTCGGCCGAGCAGTAGAAAATGCGCGCGCCCGGCTTGTTGGCGGCAAAGGCGTGGCCGATCGCGTGAAGCAGGTGCGTCTTGCCCTGCCCGGTCGAGCCCTTGAGATAGAGCGGCGAAAACTGGGGCGTTTCGACAGCGGCCATGCGCTGCGCGGCATTGACCGCAAGCACGTTGGCCGTGCCCGATACGAACTCGGCAAAGGTGAGCGAGGGATCGAGGCCCGACAGCGCCGAATCGGCCATGACCGGCGATGCCTGCAGATGAGCGCTTGCGCGCGGCTGGGCCACGCTGTCGGCACCGACACGCAGTTCCGGCAGGGAGCGGCGACGCGGATGCACGGTGATGCGCACCTGGCGCACTTCGGACCGGGCGATCTTCCAGGCGAGGCTGAGGCGATCGGCGAAACGGTCGGCGACCCAGTTGGCGGAAAATTCGGTCGGCAGGAACAGATCGAGCGTACCGGTGTCCTTGCAGAACGACCCGAGCTGGATCGGCTTGATCCACTGCGCGTGCAGCTGTGGCCCCAGATCCTTTTTCAGGCCCTGACTGATGTCGGCCCAGTCGGCAGCCAGATCCAGCGCTTCCTGGTCCTCAATCATCGTGCTGTCCCGCCCTTTCTTGTTCGTCATGTTTCGGTCGGCACTGGCTTGCCCGGTGAAATCCGCGCTTGCCCCCCGGCCAGCGGAACCACCAGCGAAATCGTCAATTTTCACGCGTCGCTGCCCCGACTAAAAAGCCATGCGCGAACCGGTCGGTTCCCACAGGCACGAACTACCCCCGCCCGGCAGCACGGTTGCGCCGCAGGCTTCGCCCAAAAAGTTGTCTTGTGACACCAGGTGACAGTGATTCCCGCCCCCGGTTCACACTGTCTATTGGGCGAGAGCCCCCTTGCGCAAGCGGGGCGACCGCAAAAAAACTGAAATAAATGCCCTTGACTCGCCAAGGTCCGCAGAAATGCATCAAGGCACTGATTTATAAGAGAATTTACTTATTCGAGAAGCGAATCGCGAAGATTCCGTGACTTGTTGCAACTGCACACTGTCACATTGAAACATTCGTGCGCCGCGTGGCGAATAATATGCGGCACAAACGAAAATGGCCGGCGAGAAATCGCCGGCCAAATTCCGCTTTTGTACGCTGTTACGATCCGATGGCGCCTTGCGGCACCAATCCGAATCGAAATTCGCGAATCAGAGCGCGGCGACGCGCTTCGACAGACGCGACATCTTGCGGGCGACGGTGTTCTTGTGAAGCACGCCACGGGCAACGCCACGAGCCAGTTCGGGCTGTGCTGCCTTGAGGGCCTCGGCCGCTGCCGACTTGTCACCACCTTCGAGCGCCGATTCGACCTTCTTGACGAAGGTGCGGATGCGCGACAGGCGGTTGCCGTTGATTACGGCGCGGCGGTCGTTGCGGCGGATGCGCTTGCGGGCTTGCGGCGTGTTGGCCATGTGTCTCTGTTTCTCGTCCTCTGGCGGGCCGCAAGAAACGGGCCGCTGAATTCTCATGGTTTGACGGCAAAGCACCGCCGGAAAGCGGCGCCCTTAGCGGTAGGGCACCGAATCGTCAACAGATTCGGCGCAACTCCACGCGAAGGCCGTCACGCGGCTTGGGGATCGGCCAGGCTTGCCACGAAGGTTCGCTGCCTGGCTGCATGGCGACCTCGTAGCGGGTGAGGATGTGACTGACCAGCAGCTTTACCTGCATGTAGGCAAAATGCAGGCCGAGGCACATGTGCGCGCCCCCGCCGAACGGAACCCAGGCATATTTGTGGCGGCCAGCGACTTTCTCGGGCGTGAATCTCAAGGGATCGAAGCGCTCGGGGTCTGGCCAGTGGGACGGATCGGCGTGTACCGCCGCCGGGCTGATGCCGACGGGCGTGCCCGCCGGAATGGTGTAGCCCCCGAAGGTGAAGGCACGAAGCGCGCGGCGCGGCATGTTGGGCACCGGCGGCATGAAGCGCAGCGCTTCCTTGAACGCCATCTCGGTCAGTTCCATCCGGCCAAGGTCGTCATAGCCCAGTGGCAGGCCATCGCCCCCGGTCACGGCGCGGGCTTCGGCGCGCAGACGGTCCTGCCAGCCGGGATTCGTCGCCAGCTGCCAGAACAGGACTGTGGCCGAACTGGTGATCGTGTCGTGCGCGGCCATCATCAGGAAGATCATGTGATCGACCACGACATCTTCGGGCAGGAGCGCACCGTCCTCGCGCGTGGCCAGCGCAAACTGGCTGAACATGTCCTGCCCCGGATTGGCGCGCCGTTCACGCACCAGTTTGCCAAAGAACTCGATCATCAGCCGGCGCCCGGCAACACCCTTGCCCATCTTGGTGAAAGGCAGTGGACGGCGCACTACGCCGACCGAGGCCTGAACCATGTCTACGAAGGCCCTGTTGAGTGCATCGGCCTCCGGCCCTAGCGGCAGCCCGAGAAAGCTCGAAGCCGCGGTATCGAGCGTGAGCGCCTTGATTGCGTCATAGAAGCGCATCGGGCATTTTTCGGCATCTTGGGCCCATGCGTCGACTGCGCTGGCAATATCGGCATTGAGCACGCCGCAATAGGCGCGCATCGGTTCGGGCTTGAACGCGATCGACAGGGCGCGGCGGTCGACCCGGTGCGCCTCGAAGTCCATCAGCATCAGCCCGCGCGGAAACAGCAGGTTGAGCATCGGACCCCAGCCCTGCTCGTTCGAGAACAGCTTGTCGCGATCGAACAGGACCAGTTCGTTTGCGTCCGCCCCCATGAGGTTGACGCCGCGCCTGCCGAAGCTGCGCGTGCGATAGACCGGACCGTAGGTTTCAGACATCCGCCGCTGGAACCCGAGCGGATCGGCCAGTTGCATCATCGTCGTGCCCAGCAGCGGCCAGCCATCGTCACCCGGAATGTGGTCGAGCTTGTCATCGCCGCCAAGCCGGACCCAGTGCGGGTTGGCGCGATCGGTGTGCAGGTCCTTGCGGATGTCCGGCGCGAGGCTGGCCATGATCTCTCCCGTTTGCGTCTTAACCGAACAATTAACACGCATGTCAGCAGAGTCAAATCCAGCCCGAAAGCTCCCGGCGCACCATCGCTTCGAGAAGCGCCATCCCCTCATCGCCTGCGTTGAGGCAGGCGAGCGACGCGAAGTGCGTGCCGCCTGCGCCAACGAACTCCTCGCGCCCGCGAATGGACAGTTCTTCCAGAGTCTCGAGGCAATCGGCCGAGAAGCCCGGCGCGGCGATCGCCACCCGCCGCACGTCGCGCTTGGGCAAGGACGTCAGCACGGCATCGGTTGCAGGCTCCAGCCACTTGGCCTTGCCGAAGCGCGACTGGAACGAGGTCTCGACCAGCAGGCCGGGATGGCTCGCCACAAAGCGCTCGGCCAGCAGGCGCGAGGTCTTGCGACAGTGGCAATGGTAGGGATCACCCAGATGCAGCGTGCGCTCGGGCATGCCATGGTAGCTGAGCAGCAGCATCTCGGGTGCGAAATCGAGCGTGGCGATCTGTCGCGCGAGGTCGGCATGGAGCGCGCCGATATACGCCGGATCGTCGTGATAGGGCGGAAGCGAGCGCAGCGCCGGCAGGCGGCGGCGCGCCTTGATCCAGTCGGCCACGGCATCGAGCGCCGACGCCGTCGTGGCGCCCGAGTAATGCGGATAGAGCGGGGCAACGAGGATGCGCTCGCACCCTTCCGCCAAAAGCCCATCGAGTTCCTTGTCCATGGCGGGCGACTGGTAGCGCATGGCATGGCGCACGATTGCGGCATCGCCAAGGCGTGCCTGGAGCGCGCGCGCCTGCGCAGCGGTGATTGCGGCTAGGGGTGAGCCCTCGTCGGTCCAGACCTGGCTGTAGGCATGCGCCGACTTCTTGGGGCGCGTGTTGAGAATGATCCCACGCAGGATCGGCTGCCAGACGAGCGCAGGAATCTCGACCACGCGCTTGTCCGAGAGAAACTGCTTGAGATAGCGCTTCACCGCGCCGGCATCGGGAGCGTCGGGGGTGCCGAGATTGACGAGCAGAACGCCGACCTTGCCCGTCAGGATAGTCGGGTGATCAGACGGCAGCTGACTAGGGGGGCGGTTCATCAAAGTCCTTCGGAAATTAGCGGCAGGCGGCGGAAGCGCGCGCCCGTGGCAGAGAACAAGGCGTTGGCGACAGCCGGAGCGACTGCGACCATGCCCAGTTCGCCGGGATCGAACGGCTCCTCGTTGCTGTCGGCAAAGGCAATATCGACCTTGGGGCAATCGGCGAGCAAAGGCAGGCCAAGCTGCGAAAGGCGACCCGCCACCGGACGCCCGCCTGCATAGCCGCTCGATCCGCCGACCGCGTGGGCCAGCCCGAACATCAGCCCGCCTTCGATCTGCTGACGCGCAATGTCCATGTTCACGATCCTGCCGATGTCGACATAAGCGCTCAACCGGTCGACCCGGACCACGCCGGCCTCGGCCCGCGCTGTCGCGACGACTGCGATCTGGCCGGACCGTATCGCTCCGCCGGGCAAGGTCAGGTCCATGCGATGGCAGGCAATGCCCTGGCCCGAAGCCTCGATCCCGCCACCCCATTGCGCCAGCTTTGCAACGCCCGTCAGGCAGCCCACAAGACGGGCCTCGCCCTCCAGCATGCCGACGCGGAACGAGAGCGGTTCCTTGCCGGCAAGGTGCGCGAGTTCGTCGACGAAGCTTTCGGTGAGGAATGCGGTGCAACCATGCGCCTGCCCGCGGAAGCGCGCGGTCGGCAGGCCGATCGCGACCGGCACCTGGTCGACAGCCTTTTCAGGGATGCGATAGAGCGGCATCGCGCCAGCGCAGGCCATCGGATCGCTTTGGTCCTGCAGGTCGAGCGCATCGCGGATGCCCCGGCCATCGAGCAGGCGCGCGCCGGACTCGATCGCCGTGGCAGGCACCGCAAGCCGTGCGCGCCAGCCAAGCACTCGCGCCTTGTCCGGACTCAGCATGCCCTCCAGCTGGGCCGAGAGGGGCGTGCGCGGCACCCCTGCCAGCGATTCCTGCCAGCGCGAATAGGTCAACTGGACAGGCTTGCCGAGCGTGGTCGCGATGGCCGTCACTTCGGCGGCGATGCGCACGTCGAGCCGCGCGTCGAAACTGCCGCCGGCGTGCAGCGGGTAGACGATCACGTCATGGCGCGACAGGCCAGCCGCGCGCGCCGCTGCCCGCCGTGCGCGTTCGGGCGCCTGCGTCGCGATCCACAGTTCGAGCTTGCCCTGCCGCATCCGCGCGGTGGCGCTGGCGGTTTCGAGCGGAGCATGAAACGCCGGCTCGATGTCATAACGCGCAGACAATCCGGGCTTGGCCAGCAGCGCATCCGGATCGCCCTCGGCCAGAAGCCGGACAGGCTCACCCCTGGTCAGCGCCTTGTCGAGCGCGAGAAGCACTTTCTCGCTGTCGGCAATCGGACCATCAGCCTTGAAGCGCGGCTCCATCGCGCGCACTGCCTTGTCGGCCGCGTGCCACGTGGTGGCCGCAGCGGCGAGCCAGCGCTTTGCATGGACCACGCCGACGAGACCGCGCACCGAAGCCGCGGCCTGCTTGTCATGGCTCGAGAGCACGCTGGCCCCCTGCGGACCGTGCGCGATGGCGGCAAAGACCATGCCCGGCAGGCGGATGTCGCCCGCGAATGTGAAGCTGCCATCGACCTTGGCGGGCAGGTCGAGCCGGGGATGGCGGGCAGGCGCGCCTTCGGGAAACTGGCCGGGACGTTCCCGCGGCGGCTCGGCACGCAACACGGCCGGATCGGGGGGATCGTATTCGACTGCAGTGTCGAGCAAGTCGGCAAAGGACAGGCGCTTCTTCTGGTGCGTCACGACGCTGTCCTTCGTTTCGCATTCCTCCCAGCCGACGCCCCATTTTTCGGCAGCGGCTTGCGCCATCATTGCGCGCAGGGCAGCACCTGCCTCGCGCAAGGGGGTTTCGAACGCGGCCAGCGCGGTGCCGTCCGCCGTGATCATCAACGGCTCGCGTTCGGCGTGGAGGCGCGGAAGCAGGCCAGCCGGGTCGTCACCCAGGGAGGCGAACGCCGGCATCCACAAAGGTGCCCAGCGCGCGGACAGGATCGGGTCGACATAAGCGGGGCTGATCGGCGCGGCTTCCACCGCAACCTTGCGCCAGTCCGCGCCCGCCTCGTCCGCAACGATCTGGGCGACCAGCGTGGTGATCCCCTGCCCCATCTCGCAGAACGGGACAGCGACCGTCAGGATGCAATCGGCCTTGCCGCCAACGCCCTTGACCTTGCCGACCTTGAGAAAGGCGTCGACGACGTGTTCGTCCTTGCCGGCCAGCAGGGGAATGCCGTGGCGGCGCGGGATGAGCGGGAACGCGATCAGCAGCGCGCCGCCGATCCCTGCGCCCACAAGCAACCCTCGCCGCGTCAGCCGCATCGGGTCAGCGCTTCGCGTCGAGCCAGGCAAGCACGCCGCTTGCGATCGACAGGAACGCCTCGGCCTGCGGCGTTTCGCCTGCCGCGGGCGGATTGCCCGCATCGCTTTCCTGCCGGATCGCAAGGTCGAGAGGTACCCGGCCAAGGAAGGGCAGGCCCATCGTCCTGGCAGCCGCTTCGGCACCGCCATGACCGAAGGGATCGCTCTCCTCGCCGCAATGCGGGCAGATGTAGCCCGCCATGTTCTCGACCATGCCGATCAACGGGACCTGGCCCTGTTCGAAAAGGCCGATCGCGCGGGTGGCATCCATCAGGGCAAGATCCTGCGGCGTCGAGACGATCACCGCGCCTGCGGGCTTATGCTTGGCAAGCATGGTCAGCTGCACGTCGCCGGTTCCCGGGGGCAGATCGACCACGATGATCTCGGTCTCGCCCCAGTGCGCGTCGATCAGCTGACCCAGCGCATTGCCCGCCATCGGCCCGCGCCATGCGATCGCCTGCCCCGGCTGTACGAGGTGGCCCATCGACAGCATCGGCACGCCGTAGGGACTTTGAATCGGAATCATCTTGTTGCCCTCGGCTTCGGGCCGGCGGCCTTCGGTGGAAAGCAGGCGTGGCTGGGAGGGACCGTAGATATCGGCATCGACCAACCCGACCTTGCGCCCCAATCGCGCCATGGCCACGGCAAGGTTGGCCGAGAGCGTCGATTTGCCGACACCGCCCTTGCCCGAGCCGACCGCGATGATCACGCGCGCCTTGCGGTCTGCCGTCATCCCGAGGCGCACTTCACCGACGCCTGCCTGACGGACGGCATCGCGCACGGCCATCTCGAGCTTGTCGCGATCGAGCCGCTCCAGCCCGCCGACCTCGAGCATCACCGTTGCCACGCCATCGGCCAGTTTCAACGATTGCAGGCGGTCGCCCGCCGCTGCCTGCACCGTCTCGCGCAACGATTGTTCGGTAATGCTCAACGCCTGTTCCCTGCCTTGTTGATGAGCGCCTCCTAGCAGATGAATTTTAGGGAAAGGACACTGTTTTTCGCGTCAACGCTTCCTATAACAAGGCGCATGACATTACCGGGTGGATGGATCGCAAGACTGGGCCGTGATCGGGGCCTTTTCATGACTGGCAAGAAGAGCCCATGGGGTTCGGGCGGAAAGGACACGTCCCCGGCCGGCGAAGGCAGCGCGCCCGAGGGCGATGCTCCCGGCCAGCCGACGCCGCCCACCGAGGGCCCTCGCAATCCATGGCTTCCGCCGCAATCGACTGATACCCCGCAAAAGCGTGGGCCGAACATCGAGGACATCTTCCGTGCCCGCAAGGGCGGCGGCAATGGCGGCGGCGGCGGCAAGGGCCCGACCATGCCCCGCTTGCCGCAGCGCCCCGACGGCAAGTCGTGGGCACCGGTCGGTATCGCCGTAATCGTCGCGCTATGGCTGGGCGCATCGATGGTCCACCGCATTGCGCCTCAGGAAAAGGGTGTCGTCACCACCTTCGGCGCCTATTCGCGCACCATCGACAACGGCATGGCCGTCACCCTGCCCTGGCCGATCCAGTCGGTCAGCGTTCAGGACGTTACCTCGATCCGCCGCGAGTCCATCCCCGAGGTCGATGGCGAGAAGCTGATGCTGACGGGCGACCAGAACCTGGTCGACCTGACCTACCTGGTCCGCTGGAACATCAAGGATCTCAAGCAGTACATGTTCCAGCTGGCCGAGCCGGACCAGACCGTGCGCGAAGTGGCCGAGGCCGCGATGCGCCAGTCGATCGCCGAGGTCACGCTGAACGACGCGATGGGATCGGGCCGCCAGCAGATCGAGCAGAACGTGCGCGACCGCATGCAGAAGGTGCTCGACGCCTACCGTTCGGGCGTCTCGATCCAGGGCGTGGACATCAAGAAGACCGATCCGCCGACCAAGGTGGTCGATGCCTTCAAGGAAGTGCTGGCCGCGCAGCAGGATGCGCAAAGCGCGATCAACCGGGCACAATCGCAGGCGCAGCAGTTGACCGCTGGCGCGCAGGGCGAGGCCACTGCGTTCGACAAGGTTTACGAGCAATACAAGATGGCACCGGAAGTGACCCGCCGCCGCATGTATTACGAGACGATGGAGCGCGTGCTGAGCAAGACCGACAAGGTCATTCTCGAGACCAACAACGTGCAGTCCTATCTGCCCTTGCCCGAGATGAAGCGCACGCAACCGGCCAAGCCCGCCGAGGGAGGAAACTGAGATGACCTTCCTGCAGAACCTCTGGACCGAACAGAAGGCCGCGATCATCACCGTCGCTGTCGCGCTTGTTGCGGCAGCCTCATGCGTCAAGGTCGTGGACGAGAAGACCCAGGCAGTCGTGGTCCGGCTTGGCCAGCCGGAACGCGTCGTCAACCGCTTCAAGCCCAATACGGACTTCGGGCAGACCGGCGCAGGCCTGATCTGGCGCATTCCGTTCATGGAACAGGTGGTCGAAGTCGACCGCCGCATCCTCGATCTCGACATGGAACGCCAGCAGGTGCTTTCGGCCGACCAGCGCCGTCTCGAAGTGGACGCCTTCGCGCGCTTTCGGATCATCGATCCGGTGCGCATGGTGCAAACCGCAGGCACGACCGAGCGTGTGGCCGAGCAGCTGCAACCCATCCTCAATTCCGCGCTGCGACAGGAACTGGGCAAGCGCACGTTCGGTTCGTTGCTGACCGCGGATCGCGGCAGGGCAATGGAGCAGATCCGCGCTGGGCTCGACCGAGAGGCGCGCGAGTATGGTGCACAGATCATCGACGTGCGGATCAAGCGCGCCGATCTTCCCGAAGGTTCTCCGCTCGATTCCGCATTCACCCGCATGGCCACGGCGCGTCAGCAGGAAGCCGCCACGATCCGCGCGCAGGGCCAGAAGCAGGCGCAGATCATCCGTGCCACGGCCGAGGCCAATGCGGCCAAGACTTACGCGGACGCTTTCAACAAGGACCCGGTTTTCTACGATTTCTACCGGGCGATGCGCAGCTATGATGCGGTGTTTGCCGATCAGGGTTCGAGCACGTCGATCGTGCTTTCGCCCGACAACGAATATCTCCGGCAGTTCAAGGGCAAATGATTTGCCCTTTCTGAATGCAAAGGAACACAGCCATTCAAAATCCGTTCAGGCAGAACGGCGTGAATCGGCGATGAAAAGATAGCGGTGCTCCCTTTGGGCGCGCCAGATTAGACAAAGAGGACCAGGCCACGTGCGATATGCTTATGGTGTGACTTCCGCGCTGCTGCTGGCTGGCAGCGCGCTGACCCTGGTGACAGGCCTTCCGGCAGGTGCACAGGTTGCGCAGAACGACCAGTCCGAAATGCGCACGGTGGTGCCCCGCGCGGGCGCGCCGTCGAGCTTTGCCGACCTGACCCAGCAGTTGCAGCCGGCAGTCGTCAACATCTCCACCCGCCAGCGCGTCAAGGTACAGGCAAACAATCCGTTCGCGGGCACGCCATTCGGCGACCTGTTCGGTGGTGGCCAGGGCGGTGGCGCGCCGCAAACGCGCGAGGCGCAGTCGCTGGGCTCGGGATTCATCATCTCGGCTGACGGATATGTGGTCACCAACAACCATGTGATCACGGCTGACGGCCAGGGCGAAGTCGAATCGATCACGGTGACGACGCCCGATGGCACCGAATATCCTGCCAAGCTGGTCGGCAAGGATGCCGCCTCGGACCTTGCCGTGCTCAAGATCACCCGCCCCTCGCCATTCCCGTTCGTGAAGTTCGGCGATTCGCGCAAGGCGCGCGTGGGTGACTGGGTCATCGCCATCGGCAACCCGTTCGGGCTTGGCGGCACGGTGACGCAGGGGATCGTATCGGCGGTGTACCGCGCTACCGGCACCGGTTCGGCCTATGACCGTTACCTGCAGACCGATGCTTCGATCAACCGGGGCAACTCGGGCGGCCCGATGTTCGACATGGCGGGCAACGTGATCGGCATCAACAACGCGATCTTCTCGCCTACGGGCGGCTCGGTCGGCATCGGCTTTGCCATCCCGGCAGAAATCGCCTCGCCGATTGTGGACAAGCTGCGTGCCGGACAGTCGATCGATCGCGGTTATCTGGGCGTTGGCATCCAGCCACTTTCGGACGATCTGGCGGCCTCGCTCGGCCTGCCCAAGAACCGCGGTGAATTCATCCAGCGCGTCGAACCGGGTCAGGCTGCGGCCAAGGCCGGGATCCAGCAGGGCGACGTTGTGGTCAAGGTCGACGGCAAGGACGTCACCCCTGACCAGACCCTGTCGTTCATCGTTGCGAACACGACCCCGGGCAAGCGCATCCCGATCGAGTTGGTGCGCAATGGTCAGCGGCTCACAGTTCAGGCGGTCGTCGCCAAGCGCCCCAGCGAAGAAGAACTGGCCCAGCAGAGCTTCGATCCCGATGCGCAGCAGGACGATGACAGCTTTGCCGGCAAGGGTCAGCAGCAGCCGCAGGGGCCAAGCGTGTTGCAGACATCGCTTGGCATCGCGGCAATTCCGCTGACGCCGCAAATCGCCCGCCAGCTTGGCGCGGGCGAGGATGCCAAGGGCGTGGTCATCACTGCCGTCGATGCATCGGCGGACGCCGCATCAAAGGGATTGCAGCGCGGCGATATCGTGCTTTCGGCCAACTACATCAACGTCACCACGCTGGCCGATCTCGAACGCATCGTGCGCAGCGCCAAGACCGATGGCCGAGAAGCTGTTCTCCTGCGCATCCAGCGTCGGGGCCAGCCACCGATCTACATGCCGGTGCGCCTGCGCTGAACCAAGCTTGCTGGCACAAAGCAAAAGGGCCGCCCCGGAAGGAGCGGCCCTTTCTTGTTGGCTCGAGGTCAGTAAGTCGAGGGCGGATCGCTGGCCGGAAAGCTTTCGTCGGAAGCCTGGTCGATCTTGTCCCAGCGCTTCGGGTCCGAACGCATGCCCTCGACGCCAGCAGAACGGACTTGCGCGAAGTTCTTGTCGGTCATCTCGCCATCGGCAAACGCCGCGGGTGCCATTTCGACTTTCTGTTTCTGGACAGTGCGATAGATCGCATATCCGGCCGCGCCGATGGCGGCCCATTGCAACAGGCTCATGGGTTGTCTCCTCAGCGGGAGGCAGAAGCCTCCCATCGGACAGCCAACGATCACTGAGCGATTTGGTTCATCGCAATGTGCCGCAATGTCACTGTGGCGGGGCGGGCCGTTGCTGCGGCCTTCCCGTGGCGCGATTGAGAAAATCGTCGTTCGCCGCCTGTGGCACGTCGTCGGGAACGCCTTCAGGAGGACTGTTGGGATCGTCGAAAACTTCGGGCGCGACGTCCCTCTGACGGCGCGACGGATCGACCAGATTGCCCTGCTCGTCCACGTAGAAGTAATCGTCGGGGTTCTGCAGCATCGCCTCGTCATCGGGCTCGAGCTGCCACTGCGGAAGCTTCAGTTCTGTATCGAACTTCTCGACCGGGCGCTTGGCCGTGGCCACGCGCATATAGGCCGCGAACGCGCGGGCAGGCGCCGTGCCGCCCTGCAGGCCCGGTACGGCCTTGGCATCGTCACGTCCCATCCACACACCCGTCGTGATGCCGCTCGAGAAGCCGAGGAACCAGCCGTCCTTGTTCGAGCTGGTCGTGCCGGTCTTGCCTGCCGTCGGCCGCCCGATCTGTGCGGCCCGGCCCGTGCCGATATTCACCGCCGTTTGCATCAGATCGGTCATGCCCGCAGCGACATAGGGTGGGACCAGTTGCTGCGAGGATTCGGCGCGGTGCTGATACAGCACTTCGCCATCCGTCGTCGTCACCTTGCGGATTCCGTAAGGGGTCACCGACATGCCCTTGGCCTGGACCGAGGCGAAGGCGCGGACCATGTCGATCACGCGCACTTCGGAAGAGCCCAGGACCATCGAGGGGAGGGTGTTGATCGGCGTGGTGATGCCGAAGCGCCGCGCCATGTTGGCGATCGTGCCGAAGCCGACCTCGTTGCCAAGCTGGGCCGCAACCGTGTTCTTGGAATAGGCAAAGGCGGTGCGCAGATCGATTTCACCGGCATAGCGCGCGCCGTCGTTGCGCGGGGTCCAGCCGTCGATGGTAACCGGCTCGTCGACCACGCGATCGTCGGGCGTGTAGCCGCCCTCAAGCGCGGAGAGATAGACGAACAGCTTCCACGCCGAACCCGGCTGGCGCACGGCGTTGACCGCTCGGTTGTAGTTTGAGGTGACGTAATCGGTGCCGCCGACCATCGCGAGCACCGCGCCGTCACGGTCGACCGAGACCAGCGCGCCTTGTGCGCCCTTCGGCGCAAAACCGGCGATGGCGCTGGTGGCAGCGCGCTGCATCACAGGATCGAGCGTGGTCCAGACCTCGATCGGCTGGTCATTTTCCGGCAGGATCAGGTCGAGCTGGGGCAGTGCCCAGTCGGTAAAGTAGCGCGCCGAGTTCTGGCTCGCGCGGTCCTCGACCATCTTGACCTTCTTGAGATTGACGGCGGCGGCCTCCTGCGCCGAAATGACGCCGTTTTCCTGCATCGTCTGCAGCACGACACCGGCGCGACCGACAGCGGCATCGGCGTCGGCAGTGGGCGAATAACGCGAAGGTGCCTTGACGAGGCCCGCGATGATCGCAGCCTCGGGGAGAGAGATTTCCTCGCCCGAATGGCCGAAGAATTTGCGCGCGGCAGAATCGATGCCATAGGCGCCGCCGCCGAAATAGACCTTGTTGAGGTAAAGCTCGAGCACCTGATGCTTCGTGAACTTCTGTTCGAGCGCCAGCGCCAGCACCCATTCGCGCGCTTTGCGCCCGAAAGTCTTGGTATTGTTGAGGAAGATGTTGCGGGCAAGCTGCTGCGTGATGGTCGAGCCACCCTGCTTCCAGTAACCGCTTTCCACGCGCACCATGATCGAGCGCACGATGCCGATCGGGTCGACGCCCCAGTGGCTTTCGAAGCGACGATCCTCGACCGAGATCATCGCATCCTTCATCACCTGCGGGATGCGTTCGTAAGGCACCCACTTGCCGTAGCTCGGCCCCAAGGTGACGATTTCGGAGCCGTCAGCGGCGCGCACGACGATCATCTGACCGGTCTGGCTGGACTTCAGTTCCTGGTAGCCCGGAAGCGAGCGGGCGGTCACCGCGACCGCAACCACCAGGGCGATCGCGCCCAGCAGGGCAAAGCCTGTGCCCCACACGAACAGCCGCCTGATCCAGCGGCGCAATGCCGAAGGCTGCGATGCAGGGGGCGGAGAGGACCGGCCACCCTCGGGGCGGCGGGGAATATCCCTTCTGGCCATCAGTCTTTTACCGCTTCCCTCAATCTGGTGCAGGCACGATCAAACCGGCCTGCGTAACCCTGCAGCCTAATGCATAGGACAATCGCAACGCAGGGTTAACTGCAAATCGTCGAGCCCCGTGCAGGGCCCGACGAATGCCGTTAGTCCTTGGGCGTGAATTCGAGCGAAGCGCTGTTCATGCAGTAGCGCAGGCCCGTCGGGTTCGGTCCGTCGGGGAAGACGTGGCCAAGGTGCCCGTCGCAGCGCGCGCAGCGCACTTCGGTGCGAACCATGCCGTGCGTCACGTCGCGATGCTCGTCCACGACTTCGGCTTCGACCGGCGCGTAAAAGCTCGGCCAGCCCGAACCGCTGTCGTACTTGGTGTCAGAGGTGAACAGCGGCGCGCCGCAACCGGCGCAGTGATACTCGCCCTCTGCCTTGTTCTTCTCGTAGGCGCCGGTGAACGCGCGTTCGGTGCCGCCTTCACGCAGGACGTGGTACTGTTCGGGCGAAAGACGCTCGCGCCATTCGGCTTCGGTAAGGTTGAGCTTGTCGGACATGGGGGATCTCCTGTGGCCGCCTATATGGGGAGCCTCGGCCGCGCCTCAATAGTGGGATTTCTCGGCGGGCTTTGCGAGATCGTAACAATGGGCGACGTCGTACTTGTCGATGCCGCCCATGTCGTCTGCTGCCTCGCTTGCCATCGCTTCGCGCGCCTCGCTCAAGATGCGGTCGGCCTCGTCGCCGCTGCGCCCTGCGGCTACGAGCGCTTCGCGGTCGCGCGCGGCAAGAACGGCAGCGAGCGTACCGAGATCGCGCGCGGCAGGGGTCAGCCCTTCGCGCCCGTGGACTTCGTCATAGGCCAGCGCGAGGATCGCCGCGCATTTGCGCAGGTCGGGCGTGACAAGCGGCGGGACCGCGGCATCGAGCCGGTCGAGACAGGGTTTTGCCAATGCGGACAACGCCGCATCGGGATTGGCAGCGGTCTGAAGCTGGCGCACTTGAGAAGAGATCAGATCGCGGACGGCTTCGCGACCGAGCGCTGCCTCCTTCATCACGCGCTCACCCGTATCGGCAAAGTAGCGCTTGCCGCGTACTGCCAGGGGCGGCCAGCCTTCGAGCGCGTCCCCGCCCGACTGTTCGGTTGCGACCACGGCGAAGGCGGCGGCGCAGCGCAAGGCGGCGTGGTGCTCCCCGGTCAGTCGCGACAGGTCAGGACCGGCAGGCGGCGTTGTTGCCTCCGCCACCGGAGCCAGGGCGAGGGTGAGGACGGCAAGGATTGCAGGGAGGCGCATGACGCCACGCTAGATGCAAAAAGAGGCCGCGAACAGACTGCTGTTCGCGGCCATCTAGTGTTAGCGTGCGCTCGCGCGGGTAACGGGGGCAGGATGCAGCGAGGCACGCGCTGGAGGACCGGAGAGCTGAATTCCGGTCAGGTGGATTGATCGGTCAGTTGGCGGCGGACTCGTTGCAGCGTGCAAGGTCCTCAGCCTCGAGATCACCCTTGGGCGTGGCGAAGCGGGCAACCGGACCAACCTTCTGGACAAGGCGCGCGCAGACGATGGTCGGACGCGAGGTATCGCGCGGGGCGCTGCAGTTGGCGCCTTCGCAGGTCCACAGCACGCCCTTCTGGATAAGCTTCTGTGCGCCGTCCATCGGTCGCGAGAGTGTCGCCGAATAGAATGGGCCGGTGGCGGCAGCGCGCACCGGAGCGGCTGTGATCGCAAAGCTTGCGGCCGTGCCGACCAGCGCGAGGATTGCGGGAACGAGTTGGCGCATTGCGCCCGAGCGGTTCGAGATCATCATGGTTCTTCCCCTGAATTTTGTCCGTTTGGGGCCACGGAAACTGGCAGTCTTGGAGAGGATGCGATTTCCGTTGCGAATCACTACCTATCATTGTAGGTTTCAGGTTGCAACTAGAAACTTAAATAGGCGAAGCAGATGGGCTATGACAATTCGGACATGGAAAAGCTTCGCGAACCTCTGAACGAAATCGCCCAGTGCGGCCTCCCTCTGGCGTTGGAAGCGATGGGTGAACGCTGGTCCTTCATGATCCTGCGCGCGGCCTTCAACGGCGTCCGCCATTTCGAGGATTTCCTCGAGGCACTCGGCATTGCCCGCAACATCCTGTCCAATCGCCTTTCGCGCCTCGTGGAAGTGGGCATCCTGAAGCGCGAGCATTGCGCCGATGATCGCCGCCGGATCGAATACAGGCTCACGCCGAAAGGCCTGGACCTGCTCCCCGCGATGCTCGCGCTGCGCCAGTGGGGCGAAAAGTGGCAGCTCGGCGTGCCTGCAAACCCTGTCTTGTGCGACGCGCGAGACGGCCTGCCCATCGCTGCCATCGGCATTCATGCGCAGGACGGCCGCCGCCTTCAGCCCGAAGATCTGAGCTGGCGTGAGCGTGGCGAGATCGAGGCCGGACAAGGCCCGGCAAAGTTGCGCGAGGCTCGCTAGAACCTCGCGAAAAGAAGGGCCGCCGGCTACCCGGCGACCCCTGGAGTTTGGCCCGGACGGGGGACTGGAGGTCCGCCGGGCAAACCTGCTCCGCTCAGCGGGCGGCGAGCGCCGTCGGACGGATCTCGTTCTTCGCCTTGCGCGCATCGGCATAGGCCTTGGCGAAGCACTGGCGCCCGGCCTCGACTTCAGCGGCCGAAGCATCCTTGCGGGTCAGGCCACACACTTCCCGCGCAGCGTCCTTGATGCGCGCGTTGAGCGTGGCGTGTCCCGCTTCGGTCGTCAGATCGAGGTCCGCATAACCGACGCTGCGCGTTCCAGCGAAAGCGGGCTGGGTGATGGAAAGGGCGAGGCCGAAGAGGCCGGCGGCGATCATGGACTTGTGGCTCATGGCGTCTTCCTGAATTTGTGGCCGGGCAAACCGGCGGTGGGACAAACTGCAGCAACCGACCTTTGCGTTTCTGGCCATCTGGACAGGCCCGCCTGGCCACTGCATGCATTTTCCCTAGGCAAACCAGTCGCATGAAGCACCTCTGCCTCGACCAGCTTTCCGTAGCGTCCGACCAGCGCAGCCCTGCGCCGACGAACCGCTTTCGCAGGTCCACGAACTGCACATGTGACATTTCACGAACGACGCCATATCGTCCGAACGCATGCCGATTCTGATCACCTTCCTTCTGGGCGTCGGCAATTTCGCCCTTCACCGCGCAGTAATGGACAGCGGCCATCCCTTGCTCGGTCGCATGCCGGGGTTCGTCCACCTGCTGGGCGGACGGATCACCCTGATCCTTGAATTCCTGCTGTTGGTGGCGGCGCTTACCTTCGCTGCGGAGGGCAATGTCAGCGGCCCGATCGCCTACGTGATTTATTCGGTGCTCAACAGTTTCTCCGCCTGGCTCATCCTGACGGATCGGGTTTGAGGAACCGGACGCCGGGCTGCCGGTTTGTCGGGAACCATGAACCTTTCCCCCCTTTGGCTCGTCACCAACTCGGCAAGCGGCAGCAACAGCGACGCCGCCGTCGATGAAGTAGCCGCTTCCCTCGATGCAGCGGGCTGCGCCCCTGCCCGGATCATCCGCTTTCCGGAGGAAGAACTGCCAGACCGCGCCGAGCTAGACGCCGCCGGGGTCGCGACGATTGCGATCTTTACCGGCGATGGCACCGCCAACAGCGCCGCATCGAAGCTCGAAGCATGGGGTGGCGCGATCCTGATCCTGCCAGGCGGCACGCAGAACCTCCTGTCCAAGGCGCTTCATGGCGATGTGCCGGCCGAAGCCATCACCGGAGCGCTTGCTGCAGCAAGCTATCGCCGTGTTCGCCGCCGCGCAGTGCGCACGTCGCATGGCGCGGCGCTGTGCGAGGTGCTGGTCGGTCCCGGTGCGCTGTGGGCAGACGTGCGCGAAGGCCTGCGCGATTTCGACCTTGGTGCAATCGCCGACACCTTCGGCAACGCCATGCGCGAGACGCGCGAAGGCCCCGGCGTGGTGCTGGCCGAACCTGCGGCCGGCAAACCCGAAGGTTATCGCGCCATCCGCTTCGTGCCCGGCGAGTGCTCGATGGACGCCGATGGCTATGACTTCGCCGACCTTGCCGATCTTGCTGCCCAGGGTTTCGCCATGCTGGTCAAGCGCGACTTCCGGCAGGGCCCGCACGATCACCTTGGCACCTTCGAGCGGGCAAGGTGCAGCAGCGATGCACCGATCGCGCTGATGATCGATGGAGAACGTCGCGAAGGCGGTACGCGCGAAGACTTCGTGTGCGAGGAATTTGATGTGGACTTCATCTCGACGCAGCCGGGCAGGGATTGACCGGTGCTGCGGGAACGTCGATCAACCCTGCCGAGATGACGAACACCCCGCTTCGCCTGTTCCATGTCAGCGACATCCATTTCGGGCTGGAAGATCGTCGCGCGCTTGATTGGGTGGCGCAGTGCATTGCTCGCGAGATGCCCGATGCGGTGGCGATCACCGGCGATCTCACCATGCGGGCCCGCCATCGCGAATTCCGCGCGGCATGCCAGTGGATCAGCGCGCTGGGCGTGCCGGTGACGGTGGAGGTCGGCAATCACGACCTGCCCTATTTCAACCTGATCGAACGATTCATCGATCCCTATCGCCGGTTCCGCGCGATTGAGGCCCTGCTGGAACGCGAGATCGACTTGCCCGGTGTGGCGATCGTGCCGTTGAAGACGACGGCGCGCGCCCAGTGGCGGCTGAACTGGTCGAAAGGCACGGTCGGCAAGGCAGCACTCGCCCAGACGCTCGCAGCCATCGACGCGTTGCCGCCGGGCGAACGCGCAGTGGTCGCCTGCCATCATCCGCTGGTCGAAGCCGGCACGCGCGGCAAGGCTCTCACGCGCGGCGGGAGCAATGCGCTGGCCGAACTGGCGCGGCGCAATGTCGCGGCGGTCATCTCCGGCCATGTCCACGACCCGTTCGACCTGATTCACCCGACGCCGAACGGTCCGATCCGGATGATCGGCGCAGGCACGATCTCGCAACGCGTGCGTTCGACCCCGCCGAGCTTCAACGAACTGACGTTCGATGGCGAGAGCCTCAAAGTGCGGGTGCGCAATCTCGAACACGTGCCCACGCGCGACATGCAGATCGACGATGTGCCCGAGAACGCATTGCCCCCGCGTACGGAAGGCGAAGCGGTCGCTCCGGTCGGCGCGGTCCCGGCGGTCGATCCACCGGTCCACTGATCAACTGCGGCCAAGGCCCATGTTGTCTATAAGCCGCGCACCGCCGATGCGGGCGGCGACCAGCAGGCGCGCCGGACGGCCGTCATAGACAGGCAAATCCACAAGCGTTGCGGCATCGCGCAAATCGGCATAGTCGATCGAAAGGAACCCTGCGCCCAGTACCTCGGCCTCAAGCGTGGCAAGACTGGCCGCCACATTCGCACCTGTTTCGATCCGCGCGATGGCCCGCCGCATCGCCACCGACAGCTCTGCTGCCGTTTCGCGCTCGGCGTCGCTGAGGTACTGGTTGCGGCTGCTCATGGCGAGGCCGCTCGGCTCGCGCACCGTCGCCACGCCGATGATCGCGTCGACATGCGGCAAGGTCAGGTCGAGATCGCGCGCCATGCGCCTGATCACCGCCAGCTGCTGCCAGTCCTTCTCACCGAACAGCGCCACTTCCGGCCGGACCTGGTTGAACAGCTTGCACACCACAGTCGCCACGCCATCGAAATGGCCGGGACGGGCGGCCCCGCACGCCACCTCGCTCACGCCCGAGACCGAGATGTTGGTGGCATAGCCATCGGGGTACATCTGATCGACCGTGGGCGCCCATAGCACGCCCACACCCTCGGCCTCGAGCAGGGCAGCGTCAGCGGCCAGCCGTCGCGGATAGGCGTCGAGATCTTCTGAGGGACCGAACTGTCGCGGGTTGACGAAGATCGAGACGACGACATGATCGGCTCGTTCGCGTGCTTGACGTACAAGCGTCAGGTGGCCTTCGTGAAGGGCACCCATGGTCGGCACCAGTGCGATCGTTTTTCCCCCGATTTTAAGCGCATCGACTGCTTTGCGCAGCTGTTCGAGCCGATTGATGGTTTGCACGTTGGCGGCCTCTCCACTAAGTCCGGGGACATGGGCGATAGGGGGCAGCACTTCCTCTCGCAAGCCCGACCAACAGCATCGCAGCAGAGAGAACCGTTCCTTGTCGACTGGCCCGCATCGCATCGTCTTCGCCAACGAAAAGGGAGGGACAGGCAAGTCCACGACGGCCGTGCACGTTGCCGTTGCGCTGGCCTACCAGGGCGCCCGCGTTGCCGCGATAGATCTCGATTCCCGTCAGCGCACGATGCATCGCTATCTCGAGAACCGCGCCGAGACGATGCGCCGCCGCCAGATTGCGCTGCCAACCGCGACGTTCGAGGTATATGAAGGCCAGAATGTCGAAGAGCTTGATGCCATGGCCGAACGGCTTGGGCAGACCCACGACTTTCTCGTCTTCGACACGCCCGGCCGCGATGATCCTCTGGCGCGCCATGTCGCCACGCGCGCCGATACGCTGGTCACCCCGTTGAACGACAGCTTCGTCGACTTCGATCTTATCGGTCAGGTCGATGCCGAGACGTTCAAGGTCCGCCGCCTGTCGTTCTACGCCGAATTGATCTGGGAAGCGCGCAAGAAGCGGGCAATGGCCACGATCAAGGATTCGCGGCGCGAGATGGACTGGGTCGTCGTCCGCAACCGCACTGGCTACACCGAAGCGCGCAACCAGCGCCGCATCGACCAGGCCCTGACCGAACTGTCCAAGCGCGTCGGCTTCCGCATCGCCAGCGGCCTGTCCGAACGCGTGATCTATCGCGAACTGTTCCCCAGCGGCCTTACCCTGCTCGACAAGGGCCATCTGGGCGAGCTGGGAACCAGCCACCTCGTCGCGCGGCAGGAACTGCGCACATTGGTCATGGGGCTCAACTTGCCCGTGCCCGCAAAGACCGCACCGCAGCCGCCAGCCCCGCTGGAAAGTGCTGCCTGATGATCAAGCTGCTCACGCTCGCGCTTCTGGTCAGCCTTGCCTGCAAGTTGCTCGCCGGACGCTGGCCGTGGGAACTGCTGTCGGGCGATCCGCGTTCGGCCAGCGAAGCGAAAGCCCGCAACCTGCTCGGTGTTTCCGCCGAAGCAGGATACGATGAAGTGATCGAGAGCCATCGCCGACTGATCGCGAGGGTGCATCCCGATCGCGGCGGATCGAACGAGGCCGTGCACGAGGCAAACGCCGCCCGCGACCTACTGCTGGCGCGATTGGGCGACAGCCGCAACTAGACGCGCCGCTGCAACGGCGGAAGAAGGAGCAAGGGCATGCGCCATACCTTCAATCCGACCATCCTGCGAGAATACGACATCCGCGGTGTCTTCGGTGAAACGCTGGGGCCGGACGATGCCCGCGCAATCGGGCGCAGCTTCGGCACCCGCGTGGCACGCGCTGGCGGATCGCGGGTTGTCGTAGGTTATGACGGGCGGATCAGCTCGCCGCTGCTCGAGCATGCACTGGTCGAGGGGCTGAACGCCAGCGGGATCGATGTGGTGCGCATCGGCATGGGGCCGACCCCGATGCTCTATTATGCGGCCGCGTCAATTCCAGAGGTGCATGGCGGCATTCAGGTAACCGGCAGCCACAATCCCGCCAATCACAATGGCTTCAAGGCGGTACTTGAAGGGCGAGCGTTCTTTGGTGCCGACATAGTCGATCTCGGGCGGATCGCCCACGAAGGCGACTGGGTTTCCGGTTGCGGCCAGACCACGACCGTCGACATCATGGACGCCTACGTCGAGCGGCTGCTGCAGGGCCTCGACGGCGTCGATCCCGCCGCGCTCGCCGGCATCCGGATCGGCTGGGACACCGGAAACGGCGCGGCCGGCCCCGTGGTCGAAGCGCTCACCGCGCGACTTCCCGGCAACCATGTCCTTCTGTTTACGCGCGTGGACGGCCATTTTCCCAACCATCATCCCGATCCGACTGTGGAGGCGAATCTCGCCGATCTGGTCGAGGCTGTCCTGCAAGGAAGGCTCGATTTCGGACTGGCATTCGATGGCGACGGTGACCGGATCGGGGCAGTCGACGGTACCGGACGGACGATCTGGGGCGATCAACTCCTGTCGATCTTTGCCGAAGACGTCCTCAGCACCACGCCGCAAGCCACGATTATCGCCGATATCAAGTCGAGCAGCGCGCTTTTCGACCGGATCGCCGAACTGGGCGGCAAAGCCGAGATGTGGAGGACCGGCCACTCCTTGATAAAATCCAGAATGAAGGAAACTGGTGCGGCGTTGGGCGGGGAAATGAGCGGCCACGTCTTCTTTGCCGACCGCTACTACGGGTTCGACGACGCACTTTACGCGGCAGTCCGACTCATCGCCGCTACCGCAAGGTTGGGCAAATCGGTAACGCAGATGCGCGGGGCGATGCCGCATAAGGTGAATACGCCCGAACTGCGCTTCCAGGTTGACGAGGCTCGAAAGTTCGCAGTCGTCGACGAGGTCCGTAACCGCCTGCGCGAGGAGGCGGCCAAGATGAGCGAAATCGACGGCATTAGGGTCGACACTACAGATGGCTGGTGGCTGCTGCGCGCCTCGAACACGCAGGATGTCCTTGTCGCAAGAGCGGAAAGCCGCAGCCGCGAAGGTCTAGAACGCCTGCTGGCGCAGGTCGATGCGCAACTCGCGCTATCGGGTATCGAGCGAGGCGAGCAGTTCGGACACTGAGAGGGAGGGCGTCGGGTTTGACGCCCTCCATCCAGTTCATGCCGATGGCGTGACCGAACTGTCCCCGCCGCCCCAGCCGAGCGTGCCACCCTGTCCTTCGAGCGAACTGCCCGCGCGAACGCGCAGGTTGTTCTGCACATGCTTCACGCCCGAGATCGCATCGACGCAGTCTTCTGCGCGCCGCTTGTCGGAACGGCTGCCGACCGTGCCGGTGAGCGTCACTTCGCCCTCGGTCACCATGACCGAGATCTGCCGCGCATCCAGCCGGGGGTCTTCGGTGAGCCGGTCATTGGCATCCTCGCGGATGCGCTCGTCCGAACGGATGTAATCGCTCGGCCCGCGCCCGCGATGATCTTCCTCGCGGCGGCGTTCGGCGTCTTCGTCCCCGAACCAGGTTCGAACTTCATCCACCGCGCGATCGATGAACCCTCGTCCGTCGTCGGCACCATAGCGCCCCTGCCCGCTGTACCCGCCATAGGACGGCATTGACCCAGCGCCCATTCCGGGCTGTCCGGGGCCCGCCCAGGCGCGCGTACCGCCACCATAGTCCTGCGACGTGAAGTAATCCGCCCCGGAGTAGGACGCGTTGCCCCGGTCCATGTTGCTCGATCGCAGGGCAGTCGGGCCACTGTAGTGGCGGTCACCAACTTCCCAATCATGCGTGCGATGGTCGCCGCGCATGTCCTGTCGGCCTGACTGTGTACCACTGCGCGGTGTCTGCGCGCCGGTGGTGCCCGAGGTGCTCCAGCGATCGCGGCCGAACTCACCCGAATTGTCTCGCGGGCGATTGCTGCGTCCTTCGTCCTGCCAGCGATCACGCGCGTCCCAGTCATTACGGTCATTCATCGCATCTCTCCTTGCAAGGTGTTGTCATGCTGAAGAAACGGGCCGGAGCCTGCCTTGGCGCAAGCGCTGGTCGCACCGCACAGGCGCTTCGTCGCGGGCGATCTGCGGATCGGTGCCGCTTTGCCCTTGCCAAGTCGGATATCGCTGTCGCATCAGGCTTCGCGAAGGATTTTCAGAAGAATGCTCATCGGGATCGATCTGGGCACCACCAATTCTGCGGTGGCCCTGTGGAAGGATGGTCAGGCGCAGCTGGTGCCCAATGCGCTCGGCGCCTTGCTGACGCCTTCGGCTGTCTCGGTCCTGCCCGATGGCACCACGCTGGTAGGCGCAGCCGCACTCGATCGGATGGCGTTGAAGGACGGCGCCACCGCCACCAGCTTCAAGCGCCTGATGGGCACCGACCGCAAGGTGCGCCTCGCTCGCAAGGACTTTTCGGCCGAGGACCTCTCGGCACTCGTGCTCATGGCGTTGCGTGACGATGTCGAGGCGCTCACTGGCGAACGACCTTTAGAGGCGGTGATTACCGTCCCGGCCTATTTCAACGACCGCCAGCGCAAGGCGACACGGCGTGCGGGCGAGCTCGCCGGGCTGACCGTCCGCCGCCTTATCAACGAACCCACCGCCGCCGCGCTTGCTTTCGGTCTGCAGGACAAGGCCGAGCGCGAGCCATTCCTCGTTTTCGACCTTGGCGGGGGCACTTTCGACGTCTCGATCGTCGAGATGTTCGAGGGCATTGTCGAAGTGCGCGCATCGGCGGGCGACAACCGGCTGGGTGGCGACGATTTCAACGCCGCGCTGGTGGCTGCAGTCCGGGGACGGCTCGATCCCGAAAACCGGCTTTCGGCGCTTGGGCAGGCGCAGGCTGACGCTCTGCTACAACAGGCTGCCGAGCGGGCCCGCCGCGCGCTGTCGGATGCTGCCGAGGCCGAGTTCGCCGTGACGGTGGGGGAACAGCGCCTCTGTGTCACGGTCACCACCAGCGAATTCGAAGCCCAGGCTGAGGGTCTCATCCGTCGCCTGCGCGATCCGGTGGTGCGAGCGCTGCGCGATACGCAGATCGATGCCGCTTCGCTCAGCGAAATCGTTCTGGTCGGCGGTGGCACGCGCATGCCCGTGGTGCGCAAGGCGATCACCCGCCTGTTCGGCCGTTTTCCAAACTCCTCGGTCCATCCCGACCATGCCGTAGCCCTTGGCGCGGCGATCCAGGGCGGGTTGATCGCGCGCGACAGCGGACTGGATGAGATCCGCATCACCGACGTCTGCCCCTTCACGCTCGGCATCGAAACCGCCGAGCGCACCCAGCGCGGCATGATCCAGCAGGGGCTGTTTTCGCCAATCATCGATCGCAACACTCCGGTGCCGGTCAGCCGATCGGGCGTCTACAGCACGATGAGCGAGAACCAGAAGCAGATCGAGGTCTCGATCTATCAGGGCGAGGCCCGCGAGGTTGCGGGCAACGTCAAGCTGGGCACGCTCAAGGTGCCGGTGCCGCCGCGCCCGGAGGGCGAAGTCGCCATCGACGTGCGCTTTTCCTATGACAGCTCCGGCCTGCTCGAGGTGGACGTGGAGGTGCCGCTTACCGGCGCCAGGCACAATCTGATGATCATCGACGAGGAAGACCGCCGGGCCACCAGCGATCTGGATGCGCGGCGCAAGGCACTGGCCGCGCTCAAGCATCATCCGCGCGAGGAAGCGTCAAACCAGGCACTGCTCGCGCGCGCCGAGCGCTGCTTCGAGGAATTCCTCGGCGATGCCCGAGCCATGGTCGGCGAACGCACGCTGGCCTTCACGTCTGCGCTCGACAGCCAGGACCCGCGCCGCATCGCCGATGCCGCTGCCAGCCTTGCCGGCCTGCTCGACATGCTCGAAGCGCGCTCGCCGCTATGAGGGGCGCCAGGTGACACCCACCCAAGCCTTTGGCGCACTCGGTCTTGCCAAGACGGGCGACGTCGCCGCGATTCGTCGCGCCTATGCCGACAAGCTCAAGGCAATGGACGTCGATCGCGATGTGGCAGGCTATGCCCGCCTGCGCGATGCCCGCGACACCGCCTTGCGCTGGGCGCGGATGCAGGGCGCGCCCAAAGTCGAAACGATCGATTCCGAAGTTCCGGCTGCCCCGCTGGACAGGGGAGAAGCGGCCGAGCCTGACGGCCCCTCGCCTGAAAGCTCAAGCTGGCTTTACTCCGCTCCGGAAGCGACCGGCACGGCCGATCCGACCCTGACCACCCGTCTCGGCCAAAGCACCCAATCGCTCGACGTCACGCCGGGGTTCGCGCAGGCAAAAGCGCCAGCCGAACAGGCCATCGCCTTTGCGCGCGACCCCTTCGCGCGGCCGGTGCTGCTCGGGCTCGAACACAATGCCGACGCGGTCATGCCATCGTGGGCCCACGAGCAGGCACTGCATCGCCTGTTGTTGCCCGAAGGGAGCGGCGAGGACATGCCACCGCTTGAAGGGTGGGAAGAAGCCATGGCGCGCGGTCACCTCAAGGCCGTGCTCCACAATGCCGAAACGGTAAGCGTCACCGCGTTTGATGAGATCGACAACTGGCTGGCGGGTCTGCTTGCCCGCACATGGCCGCGCTCGGCCCCCTTGCTCGAGCCTGCGGCCGCGGTCTTTGGATGGGAGAGCGAGCGCGGGCAGGTGAGCGAGCGGCCTGCTGTGGCCTTCCTCAACGCGCGCCTGCGCGGGCTGCGATTCCGCGAGAAAGTCGAAGCTCCGGGTCATCCCCTTCACAAGGCCTGGACCGAATTGACGACGCCCGCCCAGCAGGGAAGCCGGCGGGGCTGGTTCGTGAAGCGCAGCGAGGTTGAGCAACTGCTGGAAGGCGTGCGCAAGAATTTCCCCGAAATCGAACATCACTTCGATCCCTGGCGCGTTGCGCTGTGGGAACGGCAGCCAGCCGGTGCATCGGACGGCTGGTGGAGCAAGTCGCGGATCGCGATTTTCGCGGCAATCCTGCTGGTTCAAATCGCGCGCTATGCCGGATCGGATCGGGAGTCCCAGCCCTATTACGCTCCGCCACCGGTCGAGGCGGGGCAGGCCGGAAACGACACTGCAATAATAGCGCGCGCGGTCAGCAGCATTTTCGGCGAGTCCGTGACGTTCGAGCAGGTCCAGGCCCGCCAGCCCGATCTCGCCGCGTTGTTCTCGGCCAATCGCACGATCGCGCGGTCGGAGAAGGACAGCGACGATGCCTATATCGCCAAGGTCCGCGATCTGGTGCGCGAGCGCATGTACATGACAGCACGCGTGATGAAGGGGCCGCTTCTCGACGATGTGCAGCGCGTCCGAATCGATGTTCTGCGGGCTGCGCGCAAGGCAGGTGCTGCCCAGTGCATGAGCTATGTTCGCACCCGGCGGCTCGCCCCGGAAGTAACCGTCGGCACAGGCGTGCTGCTGCGCGAGGGCGATCTGGCCCGGCGTATGCTTGACGCACACCAGCTTGGACCGCCGGCCCGGATTGCGCCGGGGCGGGTCAGCGTGCCGGGCGAACTGGTCGGCAAGGTCATGGAGAATACCGGCATTGGTGAGGCACGGGTGCGCCAGGCGATGGATGGAAAGGGGTCGGACGCCGACCAGTGCGCCGTGATCATCGCAATGATCGATGCAACCTTGCGTTGGCCGGGCAAGGAGCGCCCCGCCATCCTTTCGGTCCTGTAGAACAGTCCCTATCTTGAGCGGGATGACGCTTCCTCCCGCCATAGCCGATTGGTTCGCCGCGCGGGGCTGGCGCGTCCGCCGCCACCAGTGGGAGATGCTCGAGGCGGCCCGCGCGGGCGAGCACGCGCTGCTCGTGGCCGATACCGGCGCTGGCAAGACGCTCGCTGGGTTCCTGCCAACACTGGCCGACTTTGCCGGGGACGATCCGCCCGGCGACGGTCTGCACACGCTCTATGTCTCGCCGCTCAAAGCGCTGGCGCACGACGTCCAGCGCAACCTGCTGACACCGGTCGACGACATCGGCTTGCCCATGCGGATCGAGACGCGCAGCGGCGATACACCGTCCGATCGCAAGGCCCGCCAGCGTGCGCGCCCGCCGCACGTGCTTCTCACCACGCCCGAATCGCTCTCGCTGCTGCTGAGCTATCCCGAGGCAGCGACCATGTTCGCCAGCCTCAAGCGCGTGATCATCGACGAGGTGCACGCCTTCGCTACGGGCAAGCGCGGCGATCTGCTGGCGCTTTCGCTCGCCCGGCTTCAGGCGATTGCACCTGACGTGCGGCGCGCGGCGCTTTCCGCCACCGTAGCGATACCCGACGAGTTCCGCGCATGGCTCGCGCCCGATGGTGAGGCGAAGTCCGTCAGGCTGGTGGATGGCGAGGCCGGGGCCGAACCCGAGGTTTCGATTCTGAACCCGGTCGATCAGCGCGTGCCGTGGGGTGGCCATGCGGCGGCATGGGCCGTGCCGCAGCTTTATGACGAAATCCGGCGCAACCGGACCACCCTCATCTTCACCAACACGCGATTCCTTGCCGAATACATCTTTCAGCTGCTGTGGGACGTGAACGACGACAAGCTGCCCATCGGCATCCACCATGGATCCTTGTCGAAGGAAGCGCGCCGCAAGGTCGAAGGGGCCATGGCGCGGGGCGAGCTGCGCGCACTGGTCTGCACCGCAAGCCTCGATCTCGGCGTCGACTGGGGTGACATCGATCTGGTCGTGCAGATGGGCGCGCCCAAGGGTTCGTCGCGCCTGCTCCAGCGCATTGGCCGTGCCAATCACCGCCTCGATTGCCCGAGTCGTGCGCTTCTTGTCCCCGGCAATCGCTTTGAATTCCTTGAGGCTTTCGCAGCTCAGGAAGCCGTCGAGCAAGGCCAGCGCGATGGTGAGGATTTTCGGCCCGGCGGGCTCGACGTTCTTGCCCAGCACGTCATGGCCTGCGCCTGTGCGGGGCCTTTCGACGAGACTACCCTGCTCGCCGAAGTACGTTCGGCCCATCCCTATCGCTGGATCGACGACGCCCAATGGACACGCGTGCTCGAGTTCGTTGCGACCGGGGGCTACGCGCTGCGGGCCTATGACCGGTTCAAGCGCATTGTCCGCGATCGGCAGGGCACCTGGCGACTGGCCCATCCCGAACACGCCGCGCGCCATCGCCTGAACGCCGGGATCATTGTCGATGCCGAGATGCTCGAAGTGCGCTTCCGCAATGGGCGCAGCCTCGGCAAGGTCGAGGAGGCCTTCGGCGCGACGCTTTCACCGGGCGACACGATTCGCTTTGCCGGCATGGATCTCGAGGTCGAAGGCTTGCGCGATCTTGAACTGATCGTTCGCGCGGCCAAGAAGCCGGGGCAGATCCCCAGCTACATGGGTGCGCGCCTGCCATTGACCACGCATCTTTCCGAGCGCGTTCGTGAACTGATGGTCGACCGGCCCGGCTGGTCGCGGTTCCCCGATGACGTCCGCGAATGGCTGGAGATGCAGGACTGGCGGAGCCGCTTGCCCGGCCCCGGAGAGCTTCTGGCCGAGAGCTTCCCGCACAACGGTCGGCACTACACGGTCTATTACACCTTCGAGGGATGGAACGCGAACCAGTCGCTGGGCATGTTGATCACTCGGCGAATGAATGAGCGCGGACTGATGCCGCTGGGCTTCGTTGCCAACGATTACTCTTTGGCCGTCTGGGGCGTGCGGCCGGTCGATGATCCTGGGCCGCTCCTGTCACCCGACATTCTGGCACACGAGTTCGTAGAATGGGTTCAGGAATCGCATCTCCTGCGCCGCGCCTTCCGCGAGGTGGCAGTCATATCCGGGCTGGTGGAGCGCCAGCACCCGGGCAAGCGCAAATCCGGCAAGCAAGTCACCTTTTCGACCGACCTCATCTACGATGTTTTGCGCAAATACGAGCCGGATCATTTGCTGATCCAGGCCGCTTGGGCCGACGCGCGGGCGCGCATGACCGACGTCGGACGGCTGGGTGATCTGCTCGATCGCGCCGAGGGCCAGCTTGTCCACGTGAAGCTGGATCGGGTTACCCCGCTTGCGGTGCCCGTGCTGGTGATGATCGGCCGCGAGACACTCCCCGCTGGCGCGGCGGACGATGAGCTGCTGGTCGAAGCCGAGAGCCTTGCCGCAGCAGCTATGCGGGCGGATTGAAGGCATGGAAAAAGGGAGCGGATCGCTCCGCTCCCCTGATCTTTTCGTTCGCAGCGTGCGAGAGACTTACTGGCCAGACTTCTGGAAGGTGGCGAAGTTCTCGTTGCCGACGAAGCCGAACTTGGTGACCTTCGAATCCGTGATGATCTTCATCAGCTGGTTCGCGATCTCATAGCTCGCATATTCCTCCGGCTGGAACTGAAGTTCCGGCTCGGGATCGATTGCCTTGGTCGATTCGAGGATCGAGACAAGCTGACCCGAATTGATCGGGGCGCCGTTCCAGAGGATCTGGTTCGACATCGTCAGGACGAGCTTGTTCTTGATCGGATCGACGGTGACGTTGTTCGGAACCTGCGAAGGCTGCGGAAGGTCGATGTTCACCGCGTGGGTCGCCACGGGGATGGTGATGATGAACATGATGAGGAGAACGAGCATGACGTCGATCAACGGCGTCGTGTTCATTTCCATCATCGGCTCGCCATCATCTTTGCCGGCGCTCATACCCATGTTTGGTACTCCTGTTCGTTCTCTGACCCGGTCGGCCGGTCGGGGTGCCCGGAAGCCACCCGACCGCTCCGAGCGGCGTTAACCGTTGGGGTCAACCGGGGTGGAGATGAAGCCGACCTTGGGATAGCCAGCCGACTGGACGTTGTAGATGGCCCCGGCGATGCACTTCCAGGGGACGTTCACGTCGCCGCGGATCTGCACTTCGGGGATCTTCTCCGGATCCATGTTGGCGGCGCCGCCTTCACGCTTCACAATCGCATCGAGGCGATTGAAAGCCTGCTGGTACAGCTCCTGGTTGTCGACCGGGGTCGTGTTGTTGAAATAGACGCGGCACTGGCCGGTGCGCGAGGAACCCTCGTAACCGGGCTCCTTCGGGCTACGACCTGCAGCGTCTGTCGCGACCACCGAAAGCATCAGGTTCTCGACCTTGTCCTGCGATTCCTCGCTGGGAAGGACGGGCACCTTGAGCTTTTCGACAGTCTGGATCGCGACGGGCACCGCGATGAGGAAGATGATCAGCAGCACCAGCATCACGTCCACGAGCGGCGTGGTATTGATGTCCGACATCGGGCGTTCTTGACCGCCAGCGCCGCCTACAGACATTGCCATGGGTTACATCCTATCCGTTCTGATCCGCGGGAGGTGCCGGAGCGTCCCCGAGGGGAAAACTCCGGCAGAAGCCCGCGTGTCCGGAAAGGGGCCAGCGGCGAACCGCCAGCCCGGTTCTGACTTACTTCTTGACCGGAGCGGCCGGGGTGGCGGGAGCAGCGGTAACCGCCGGCTTGACCGCACCCTTCGAGTTGATGTTCGCCAGAAGGTCGGTCGAGAAGCCCGAGAGCAGTTCACCGATCTTCTTGTTGCGAGCCTGCAGCCAGTTGTAGGCAAGCACGGCCGGAACGGCGACGAGCAGACCGAGCGCGGTCATGATCAGAGCTTCACCGACCGGACCTGCGACCTTGTCGATCGAGGCCGACCCGGCGAGGCCGATATTGATCAGAGCGCGATAGATGCCGACCACGGTACCGAACAGACCGATGAACGGCGAGGTAGCGCCCACGGTTGCAAGGAACGGAAGACCACCAGCCAGACGCGAGTTGATCGAAGCTTCCGAGCGGGCGAGCGAGCCGTGCAGCCAGTCGTGCGCTTCGAGGGCGTCGGTCATCTTGGCGTGCTGGTCTTCAGCGGCGATGCCGTCGTCGACGAGCTGGCGCCATGCCGAGTTCTTGTCGAGCTTGGCAGCGCCTTCCCGAAGCGAGGGAGCGCGCCAGAAGGTGCTGCGGATCGCCTTGTATTGGCCGAGGATCTTGTTCTGTTCGAAGAACTTGGTGAACAGGATGAAGAACGAACCGAACGACATGATGCCGAGAATGATCACGGTTGCGTAGGCGATGAAACCGCCCTGCTGAAGCGCTTCGGCGAAACCGAACTTGTTCTGCGGCGCGGCGTTGGCGGCCCCGGCGGCAAGGTTGTAGATGAACATGCGAGTCTTCCTCTTCAATTCAAATCAAAGTGCGTGAAAGCCGTTTGACCGGGCTCTCGTGTCAATTTCAGGCGTTTCCGCCCGGCTGGATCAATCCTTCGGAATGACCCAGCGGATCGAGTTCGAATACGAGCCCGTGGTCGGCTGACCTTCGCCATCCATCGCAGGCGCAAAGCGCGCGCGGCGGCGGACGTTGGCGCAAGTCGCATCGTCAAGATCGGTGCTGCCTGAAGATCTGGTGATCTGGCAGTCCGTAACCTTGCCGTCTGTTCCGACCGTGACACGGAAACCCGTGGTGCCTTCACGCTCTTCGCGAAGCGCACGCGAGGGGTAGTCGTTCGACGTCGCCCAGTTACCGGGATTGCCCTTGGGGGCAGCGGCCTTCGGCTGGAAACGCGGTGCCGGCGGAGCTGCAGGCGGCGCAGGAAGCGCAACCGGTGCCGGCGGAGCCGGAATCGGCGGTGCTTGATTCACCGTCTGCACCTGCGGAGCGGGCGCGTTAAAGCTGATCGGCGGCGGAGGCGCGACGATCGGCGGTGGGGGCGTGTCATCCTTCGGAGGAGGAGGCGGCGGCGGTTCTTCCGGCGGCTTCTCTTCCTCGATGTTGACCGCCGAGGTTACCTCTTTCACCTTCTTGATCGCCTCGTACGCAAGTCCAGTGACCAGCGCATAGCCGACGACGACATGAAGGATCGCAACGATGATGAGCGCGGTGATCTTGTTACCGCTCATCTGTTGGTCAGCGTATGCCATTCAGCTCCAATACTCCTGATCGCCCACCTGGGCCCGGAGCACGCGAACGCGGCCCTGACCAAGGTGGAGCCCTGCGCGCAGGATCACCGTCCTGCCCGAAGGCCAATCCAGCAAATTTCAATCCACCCTGCCGGCAACCCGGTCCGCCGACATCAACCCGGGTGGGCTGGCGGCGGCAAGCGTCGGGCTGCTTGTTTTTGGATTGCCCGAACGACTGGCATCTTTAACGGCGAAGCCATATCCGCGCAAATGCTTTATCCGTTAACTGGCGATTCATGGTTCCACCTGCTGGAATGGCCCGAAAAGTGACGGTGTGCGGCCCGCGCGAAGCCGCCGGAGATTACAAATGTACCTATCTAGAACGATTTTCACACCGCTGCTGGTTCTGGCTGCCTGCGCGCCCCTGCCGGCAGGCATAAATGCTGCAACTGCTCAGCAACCCCTGATTCGCGGCGTTGGCAACGCTGTCACAAGCGCTGCGGACGAACTGACCTATGCCGATCTGGCCAGCCTTGCCGATGCATCTGAAGTCGTCCTGCGCGCCCAGGTGCGCAAGATCAACCGCCTCAAGCCCGAGCAGACCCCCGGACTTGCACCGGGAATGGCGCGCCTGCTGATCGAAGCGAAGACCCTGGCCGTCCTGTCGGGACCTGCGATGGGCGAGTCCGTGCGCTACCTCACCGATGTGCCGCTGGATGCGAAAGGCAAGGTGCCCAAGTTGGGCAAGGCGCAGGTCATGCTGTTCGCACGCACCGTGCCGGGCCGTGTGGGTGAACTGCGCCTCGTCGACGGCGGTGCGCAGCTTCCCTGGTCGACCGCAAGCGAGACACGCACGCGCGCGATCCTGACCGAACTGCTCGCGCCCGAGGCTGCTCCGCGGATCAAGGCCCTGCGCGAGGTCCTGTTCGTGCCCGGAAATCTTGCCGGCGAAGGCGAGACGCAGGTCTTTCTCCAGACCGAGACCAGCGCGCCGGTTTCTCTTTCGGTGGTTCGCCGACCGGGCATGGAACGCACCTGGGGCGTCAGTCTATCGGAGATCGTCGACCAGGCCGCGCGCCCTCCGGTTCCCGACACGCTGACGTGGTATCGTCTCGCCTGCTTCCTTCCACCCGCGATACCTGAAGGCGCTTCGCTTTCCGGCAACGCGGCCGAGCACGCGGCGGCGCAGGAAGACTACGCCTTCGTTCTTGCGCAGCTGGGGCCGTGTACGCGGACGCGTCCGGCGGTTGCGCGCTGATACATCCCGTTGTTGCTCCGCGTCGCCCGGTCCCCTAAGGCGCGCGCGGGTATTGAGGTAGACGGGACTGTTATGAGCGAACCTTTGCGCATCGCGCTGGCCGGACTGGGAACAGTGGGTGGCGGCGTGATCCGGCTGATCGAGGCGAATGCCGACCTTATCGCGCGCCGCGCGGGCCGACCGATCGTGATCACCACGGTCAGCGCCCGAAATCGCCACAAGGATCGCGGGTTCGACGTCTCGCGCTATGCCTGGGAAGACGACATGGTCATTCTCGGCGAACGCCCCGACGTCGACGTCGTCGTCGAACTCGTGGGCGGCGCCGACGGTCCTGCCCTGGCGCTGGCACGCACAACCTTCGAGGCGGGCAAGGCGCTCGTCACCGCCAACAAGGCGATGATCGCGCATCACGGCGTCGAACTGGCCACCAAGGCCGAGGCAGCCAAGGTCGCGCTCAAGTTCGAGGCTGCGGTTGCTGGCGGCATCCCGGTGATCAAGGGCCTCAAAGAAGGCGTCGCGGCCAACGAGATCGCGCGTGTCTACGGCATTCTCAACGGCACCTGCAATTACATCCTCTCCACGATGGAGGACACCGGTCGCGACTTTGCCGACGTGCTCGCTGAGGCGCAGGCCAAGGGCTATGCCGAAGCCGACCCGACATTCGACATCGACGGCATCGACGCGGCGCACAAGCTGGCGATCCTCTCGTCGATCGCGTTCGGCACCGCCGTGGACTTCAAGCCCGTGGCTGCGACCGGCATCCGCCGCGTTCTGGCCGCCGACATCGCGCAGGCCGATGCGCTGGGTTACTACATCCGCCTGATCGGCATGGCGCAGACCGAGATTGATGCGCAAGGCAACCGCCGGTTGTTCCAGCGCGTCCACCCCCATCTCGTCCATCGCGATC
The DNA here is from genome assembly GCF_057180545.1 of Novosphingobium sp. HNCC26DJ243. Classification (NCBI taxonomy): domain Bacteria; kingdom Pseudomonadati; phylum Pseudomonadota; class Alphaproteobacteria; order Sphingomonadales; family Sphingomonadaceae; genus Novosphingobium; species Novosphingobium sp. HNCC26DJ243. The sequence continues at coordinate 142,045 of NZ_JBXUGN010000002.1, forward strand.
ACCCCCTCGCCCATGTCGACGGTGCAACCAACGCAGTCGTGGCCGAGGGCAACTTCGTGGGCCGCCTGCTCTTCCAGGGTGCCGGTGCCGGCGACGGTCCTACGGCAAGCGCCGTGGTCGCCGACCTGATCGACATTGCGCGCGGCGACATCGGCGCGCCGTTCTCCATCCCCGTGGCCGAACTCGATCATGCCGCGCCAGCCGACGTCGGGCACCGCACCGGCAAGGCCTATATCCGCTTCAACGTGGCCGATCGCCCCGGCGTGCTGGCCGAGATCACCGCCGCCATGCGCGATGCCGGCGTGTCGATCGAAAGCCTGATCCAGAAGGGCAATTCGGACAATGCGCAGGTCATGGTCGCGATGGTCACGCATGAAGGACCGGAAAGCGCGATAACCGAGGCGCTGCGCCTGCTCGAAGGCTCGCCCGCGCTGGCAGAGCCTCCGCTGGTCATGCACATCCTCGGCGAATAGCCGCAGAGGTCAGGGCGCGGGAATCTCGCCCTTGGCAATGCGATCGGCATCCGATCCCGGAGGGGGCGGCGGCAGCGCCTTGATGTCGAAGTAATAGACCGGCGGCGGCACGCCCCCGAGGCCAATGCAACCACGGCTGCAATCCCTCAGCCCGGAGACATTGGGCGCACGCGGCAAGCCGTCGTTGGTGGATTTGGCGCTATCGGTTTCGTCGCGCAGCGGGATGCGCTCCTTCTCGCTCGCCTCCTTGCCGCCGCAGACCACGATCGTGCCGTCCGACCTCTGCATCGGGCGACAGCGCTCGGCCTGCGCCCCGGTCAGCAGTCGCTGCGACATGGCGGCATCGTCCTGTGGAGTCGCACCAACAGGTGCCGCGGGCCCCTGCATCGGGGCTGAAGACACTGCCTGTTGTTGCGCAAGCGCAGGTGCGCCTCCAAAAAGAAGCGCGAGGCCGCCAAAAACCGTTACTCTTCGTCTCGACAAGACCCTTCCCTCGCGTCTAGTGCCTAGGTCACACCCACGTCACCTGTGCCATGCAATGCTGCCACGCCAAGACTATGAAGTTCACGCATACGTTTGCACAATCTTCGCACAGCAAGTGCGCCGCGTCGAGCCGGTCCTGCCGGTGAGATCCTGCACACTGGCTGAACACTCCTCCCGGACGACTGATCCGGGCCCCGATCATTAGGGAAACACCGTGACCGACAAGCCAACCATCCCCGCTCCGTCGCAAGTTCTGGACCGCGTGCTCGTGCTCGAAATGGTCCGCGTCACCGAGGCGGCCGCCATCGGCGCGTCGCGGCTGATCGGTCGCGGAGACGAAAAGGCGGCCGATGCCGCAGCGGTCGAAGCCATGCGCGCGGCGTTCAACGAACTCGAGATGGACGGCACCGTCGTGATCGGCGAAGGCGAGCGCGACGAGGCGCCGATGCTCTACATCGGCGAGAAGGTCGGCGCAGCGCCCGGTCGCGGTCCCAAGATCGACATTGCACTCGACCCGCTCGAAGGCACGACGATCACTGCCAAGGCGGGCCCGAACGCCCTTGCGGTCCTGGCCGTGGCAGAAGAAGGTGGTCTGCTCAATGCCCCGGACGTCTACATGGACAAGCTGGCGGTTGGCCCCGGCTATCCCGACGGCATCATCGATCTCGACAAGTCGCCCGCCGAGAACGTCAAGGCCGTGGCCGCGGCAAAGGGCGTCGCTCCGGGCGACATCATCGTTTGTGTCCTCGATCGCCCGCGCCATTCGGACCTGATCGCGGAACTGCGCTCGCTGGGCTGCGGCATCGCGCTGATCCCCGACGGCGACGTGGCCGGCGTGATTGCGGTGACCAACGAGGACACCGGCATCGACATGTACATGGGCACCGGCGGCGCGCCCGAAGGCGTGCTGGCGGCAGCCGCCCTGCGCTGTGTCGGTGGCCAGTTCAAGGGACGCCTGCTGTTCCGCAACGAGGATGAAAAGGCGCGTGCCCGCAAATGGGGCATCGACGATCTCAACAAGCAGTATGACCTGATCGAGCTGGCGAAGGGCGACTGCATCTTCGCCGCGACCGGCGTGACCGACGGTTCGCTGCTTTCGGGCGTCAAGGTACACAAGAACGGCGTGATGACGACCGAAAGCGTGGTGATGCGCGCTTCTTCGGGCACAGTGCGCTGGGTAAAGGGTGAGCACCGCAAGGGCCGCTGAGCGAGCGGAAGCGCTTCACGACAGACAATGACACCGAAGGCCGCTTGCACGGCGGCCTTCGGTTGCTTCCAGTTCCGCGAGAAAAGGGATTGTCCCGCCTCGCCATCCCGATAAGGTCAGCCGCAATCGCAGCGAACGGGGGATGCGTGCGCCTATTTATCAAAAGCTTGTTGGCCGTGGCGTCGTTGTTCACGCTGGCTCCGAGCGTGCAGGCAAAGTGGTTCGAGGCATCGAGCAAGCACTTCGTCGTCTATTCCGATCGCGGGATGGATCAGTCCCGCATCATGGCGACCAAGCTCGAACGCTTCGACGCCGCGCTGCGCCAGCTGACCAACCGTCCGGACGAGCCCGTTTCACCCGCTAACCGCGTGACCATCTTCATGGTGCAGAGCCAGATCGAGGTGTCGCGCCTGTTCGGCAAGGGCGGGGCTTACGTCGGCGGTTTCTATTCCTCGATTGCCGGCGGCTCCTATGCCATCGTCCCGCCTTTCCTCGTCCAGGCTACGGGTGAGAACGGCTTTGAAGAAGGCGTGCTGCTGCACGAATATGCCCACCATTTTGTCTCGGAGAACCAGTCTGTCCTCTATCCGCTCTGGCTGAACGAAGGCTTTGCCGAGTTCGTCTCGACCGCGCGTTTTGAAAAGAACGGATCGATCGGTCTGGGTCTGGTCGGGCAATGGCGCGGTTGGCAATTGACTCATCAGGTCACCGTCCCTGCGGAAATGCTCGTAGACAGCCAGGCCTATTTCAATCGGCGCGAACTGGCTTTTGACCAGTTCTATCCGCGCTCGTGGCTGCTCTATCACATGCTGACGTTCGAGCCGACGCGGGACGGCCAGCTTTATGCCTATGCGAGAGCACTCTCTAACGGACTGAATGACCGCGACGCTGCCCTGGCGGCCTTCGGGGATCTTCGCAAACTCGAACTCGATCTGCAGTCCTATGGACGCAAGGTCTCGATGCCCTATTACCTGATCAAGGGGGAAACCCTGCCCGTCGCAACCGTGGCCGTGCGCGAGCTCGACGCGGGATCGAGCGAAGTCATCCCCCTGCTGACAAGGCTTCGGCGGGGCGTGGCCGAAAAGGACGCTGAAGCGCTTGCCGTTGACACCCGCGCCGTCGCCGCACGTTACCCGCAGTCCGCCTTTGTCCAGACCGTGCTGGCACTTGCCGAATATACCGCCGAGCATCATGACGCGGCTCTGGTCGCTGCCGAAAGCGCCCTTGCGATCGATCCCCAGGCGACCGAAGCCCACCTCCTCAAAGGCCGGGCGATGCTCGCAAAGGCCGGGAAGGAAGGCGCTAACGGCACGCAATGGAATGCGATCCGCGCCGCATTCCTCAAGGCGAATTCAATCGAACCCGACCACCCTTTGCCGCTCCTCTATTATTATCTTTCCTACCTCAACCAGGGCTTCAAGCCGACCGGCAACGCCCTGCAGGCGCTGCACCGATCGCTCGAGCTTGCACCATACGATCGCAGCCTGCGTGAAGAAGTGGCCATCAGCCAGATCGCGCGCGCGCAATTCGATGAGGCGAAGGCGACTCTGCGCATGCTGATGCGCGATCCGCACCTGCCGGTCAGTGCCGCTCGTATTCGCGCTGCGATCGAGAAGATCGATGCGCGAAACTCTGAAGGCGCGCGCAAGCTGCTCCAGATGTCGAACGACGAATTCGAGAAGCGTGAAAAGGATGGAACGCTGGACAGCGGCGAAGGGCGATCAGCCGACGCCTGACGCCAGGGCAAGCCTCCGACCGGACCGCTCGCCTTGAAGGGCGGATGTTCGGCGAAGTGTCCCGGCGTTTGCGGCGTGGGCGGGACGGGCGTCGTTGTCTCGCGTCCGGAAACTGGCAACGAGGCTGGTCAGTCGCTCAGCCTCGAGCGAGAGACTGTGCGTCGCAGCTGAAGACTGCTCAACCATAGCCGCATTGGCCTGCGTCATCCTGTCCATTTCAGCCACGGCAATGTTCACGCTGGCAAGGCTTTCGGCCTGCTCGGCGGCGGTCTCGGCAATGCGCGAGAGCAAACCATCAACGCGGGCAACATGCTCGACAATGCCGGTCAGGCGCGTGCCTGTCTCACCGACAAGGCTCACGCCTTCACTCACTTGCGCGGTACTGGTCTCGATCAGGGTCTTGATGTTCTGTGCTGCCTCAGCCGAGCGCTGGGCAAGGGCACGCACTTCGGTCGCGACCACGGCAAAGCCCTTGCCCGCCTCGCCCGCTCGCGCCGCCTCCACCCCGGCATTGAGTGCCAGCAGATTGGTCTGGAAGGCAATGCCATCGATCACGCTGATGATCTGGCTGATTTCCTGCGCGGAAGCTTCGATCTTTGCCATCGCGGCGACCGCGCGACTGACCACGTCGCCACCGGCACTCGCTTCATCATGTGCCAGCGCAATGGCGTCCTGAACGCTGCGTGCTCCGGCTGCGGTCTCGCGGACGCTGCCGGTCACGTTGTTCATCGCCATGGCGGTCTGGGCAAGGCTCGATGCCTGCTGCTCGTTGCGATAGGCCAGATCATCGCTGGCGGCCCGGATTTCCGAAATGGCTCCCATCACGCTTGTCGAGCCGACGCGGACCGTTCGCAGGGCTGAGGCGAGGGCATCGACGGCAGTATTGTAGTTGCCGCGCAGTTCCTCGTATCCGCTCGGAAAGGCGGTGTTGATGCGGAATTCGAGATCCTGCCGGGCCATGCAGTCGAGCCCTGCCGAAAGCGCAGCGACCACCGCGCGCTGGTCCTGTTCGGCAGCCTGACGCGCCAGGCCGTTTTCCCGGAAGACAAGGATGGCGCGGGCCATCGTTCCGATCTCGTCCGGGCGGTCCACCCCGTCAATCTCGCCGGCGTAGTCGCCTTCGGCCATGCGCTGCATCAGTCCTGCCGTATCGACCAGCGGCGATACGACCTTCGATCGGATTGCACGGGCAGCCAGATTGATGGCCGTAATAATCAGAAGAGCGATCACGACAAACGTCGCGACCAGCACTCCGACAACCCGATAGGCGCGATCCATGAGGCTTGCCCGATACTCGCCGGAGAGTTCGACCAGGTGGCTCACCGCATCGTGCTGACGCTGATAGGCAGGAGTCAGTTCCGTTGCGTGCACCTCTTTCAGGGTGACCATATCGCCCGCCTTCATCGCCGGGATGAAGCGGTTGTCGATCGCGGTCCAGAATGCGTCGGCCGTGCCGATCGTGGCGGTTACCTCGTCACGCAATTCCTGCGGCACGTCCGCCTCGGCCCAATAGGCGCGGCGCTGGCGAAAAAGCGCGTGCTCTTCCTCCAATTCCTTGAGCGCACCGTCCACATGTTGGGGATCGGCAAGGACCCAGGTGGCATGAAGGTAGGGTTCCACCACAAAGGCGGGCGGCGGCAATATGTCAGCCAGCAACTCGTCCTGCAGCAGGTTCTGCCGGTGAAGGGGGCCGCCGAAGCGGATGTAGCCGATACCGGTCGCGGCTATCGCGATGCCGGCCAGGATCAAGCCGATGACGAGCTTAGCCCCTCGCGAGGTCTGGTCCTTTATCACGTACGCGCTCCTTGCGGCGACAATGGTCCTTCGCACTAGCGTGACGCGGTTAATTTGGGCGTTGGCGGGCCATTCGCAAAACTGCGCATGAGCACGCCAAGGAAAAGCCCCGCCGGATCGCTCCGGCGGGGCTTGGTGTTTTCCTCAGGCTGCGAAGGATCAGTCCTCGCTGCCCTCGATCAGGTAATCGCCCGCATCGGCGTCGGTGCCGTGGGTTTCACCCTCGACTGCCGCCAGCGGATCGTCGCCGATGGCAGCTTCCGGGCCCTGGGCCAGTTCGGCCGCATGCTCTTCGGCTGCGGTCGCCGGAGCGATCAGCGATTCCTGAAGCTTGCGATACGAGGCACGCAGCGCCGCGTCGCGCGAGTTTGCGGCAACGCGCAGGCGATTCATGCCAGCGCCAGTACCGGCAGGGATCAGGCGCCCGACGATCACGTTCTCCTTGAGACCGATCAGCGAGTCCTTCTTGCCTTCGACCGCCGCCTGCGTGAGCACGCGTGTGGTTTCCTGGAACGAAGCGGCCGAGATGAACGAGCGCGTCTGCAGCGAGGCCTTGGTGATGCCGAGCAGCACCGGCTTGCCCTCGGCCGGCGCGAAGCCGTCCTCGAGCTTGGCGTTGACTTCGAGCATCTCTTCGAGATCGACCTGTTCGCCTGCCAGCAGGGTGGTGTCGCCACCGTTGGTGATCTCGACCTTCTGCAGCATCTGGCGAACGATCACTTCGATGTGCTTGTCGTTGATCTTCACGCCCTGCAAGCGATAGACTTCCTGGATTTCCGCGACGAGGTATTCGGCCAGAGCCTCGACGCCCATCACTTCCAGAATGTCATGCGGATCGGGCGAACCGGAAATCAGGTTGTCGCCCTTCTTGACGTAGTCGCCTTCCTGCACGTCGATCACGCGGCTCTTCGGCACGAGGTACTCGACCGGTTCACCCTCTTCCGGGATGATCGCGATCTTGCGCTTGGCCTTGTAGTCACGCACGAATTCGATGCGGCCCGCGATCTTGGCGATGATCGAATTGTCCTTCGGCTTGCGGGCTTCGAACAGTTCGGCAACGCGCGGCAGACCACCGGTGATGTCGCGGGTCTTGGCAGCTTCGCGCGAGGCACGGGCAAGGATTTCACCCGCCTCGACGCGCTGGCCATCTTCCACCGAGAGCGTGGTGCCCACGGCCAGCAGATAGCGTGCGGCCTCACCCGAATCGTCGTCGAGCAGGGTCAGACGGGGACGCAGGTCCTCCTTCTTGCTGCGGTTGATCGAACGATTCTCGGTGATGACGCGGCTGGTCATGCCGGTCGCTTCGTCGGTCTGCTCGGTCAGGGTCTTGCCGTCGACAAGATCCTGATAGCGGACGATACCAGGCTTTTCGGTGATGACCGGCGTGGTGAACGGATCCCACTCGGCCAGGCGATCGCCCTGCGTGACGATCGCGCCGTTCTCGTGCAGCAGGTGCGTACCGTAGGGCACGCGGTGGATCGCGCGTTCGCGGCCATCGGTGTCCATGAGCACGATTTCACCATTGCGGGCCAGCGACAGACGACGGCCGCGCTTGTCGGTGATCGTCGGGATATCGCGGTAGACCACGGTACCGTCGCTGATCGCCTCGAGGTGCGACTGTTCGTTGACCTGCGCCGCACCACCGATGTGGAAGGTACGCATGGTCAGCTGCGTGCCAGGTTCACCGATCGACTGCGCGGCGATAACGCCGACAGCTTCACCGATGTTGACCGGGGTACCGCGGGCAAGGTCACGCCCGTAGCACTTGCCGCAAACGCCCATCGTCGCTTCACAGACCAGCGGCGAACGAATGCGCGCCGACTGGAAGCCGGCAGCCTCGATCCGGGTGATCGCGGCTTCGTCGAGAAGATCGCCCTTCGATGCCACGACTTCGCCGCTCTTGGCTTCGACCATGTCCTCGGCCAGCGTACGACCGAGGATGCGCTCGCCCAGCGAGGCGATCGTCGAACCGCCCTGGACGATGGCGCGCATCTCGAGCGCGCGCTCGGTGCCGCAGTCTTCCTCGATCACGACGCAATCCTGCGACACGTCGACCAGACGGCGGGTCAGGTAACCCGAGTTTGCCGTCTTGAGCGCGGTGTCGGCCAGACCCTTGCGCGCGCCGTGGGTCGAGTTGAAGTACTCAAGGACGGTCAGGCCTTCCTTGAAGTTCGAGATGATCGGCGTTTCGATGATCTCGCCCGAAGGCTTGGCCATCAGGCCGCGCATGCCCGCGAGCTGCTTCATCTGTGCCGGGGAGCCACGGGCGCCCGAGTGCGACATCATGTAGATCGCGTTGATCGGCTTCTGACGGCCCGTTTCCGGATCGATCGGCGAAGCCTTCAGCTCTTCCATCATGGCGTTGGCCACCTGGTCGCCGCAACGGCTCCAGGCGTCGATCACCTTGTTGTACTTTTCCTGCTGGGTGATCAGGCCGTCCTGGTACTGCTGCTCGTAGTCGGCAACCAGTTCCTTGGTCTCGGCAACAAGGGCGTCCTTGCTGTCAGGAATGATCATGTCGTCCTTGCCGAACGAGATGCCGGCCTTGAACGCGTGGCGGAAGCCCAGCGCCATGATGGCGTCGGCGAACAGCACCGTGTCCTTCTGGCCGGTATGGCGATAGACCTGGTCGATGACGTCACCGATTTCCTTCTTGGTCAGAAGGCGATTGATGATGTCGAACGGCACCTTGTGGCTCTTGGGCAGGCATTCGCCGATGAGCATGCGGCCCGGCGTCGTTTCGAAACGCTTGAGGTACTGCTTGCCGTCCTCGTCGGTCTGCGGGACGCGGGCGACGATCTTCGAGTGCAGCGTGACGGCCTTGGCCTCCAGCGCCTGATGCACTTCGGCCATGTCGGCCAGCATCATGCCCTCGCCCGGCTCGCCTGCGCGGTCCATCGAGAGATAGTAGATGCCAAGGACCATGTCCTGCGACGGCACGATGATCGGCTTGCCGTTTGCTGGGCTGAGGATGTTGTTGGTTGACATCATCAGCACGCGCGCTTCGAGCTGGGCTTCCAGCGAAAGCGGCACGTGGACGGCCATCTGGTCACCGTCGAAGTCGGCGTTGAACGCCGAGCAGACGAGCGGGTGCAGCTGGATCGCCTTGCCTTCGATCAGAACGGGTTCGAACGCCTGGATGCCGAGACGGTGCAGCGTGGGCGCACGGTTGAGCATGACCGGGTGTTCGCGGATCACCTCGTCCAGGATATCCCAGACTTCCTTGCGTTCCTTCTCGACCCACTTCTTGGCCTGCTTCAGGGTCATCGACAGACCCTTGGCATCGAGGCGCGCGTAGATGAACGGCTTGAACAGCTCGAGCGCCATCTTCTTGGGCAGGCCGCACTGGTGCAGTTTGAGCTCGGGGCCAGTCACGATGACCGAACGGCCCGAATAGTCGACGCGCTTGCCGAGCAGGTTCTGGCGGAAGCGGCCCTGCTTGCCCTTGAGCATGTCGGACAGCGACTTCAGCGGGCGCTTGTTGGCACCCGTGATCACGCGGCCACGGCGGCCGTTGTCGAACAGCGCGTCAACGGCTTCCTGCAACATGCGCTTTTCGTTGCGGACGATGATGTCCGGCGCGCGCAGCTCGATCAGGCGCTTGAGGCGGTTGTTGCGGTTGATGACGCGGCGATAGAGATCGTTGAGATCCGAGGTCGCGAAGCGGCCACCGTCGAGCGGCACCAGCGGGCGCAGTTCGGGCGGGATGACCGGCACCACGTCGAGGATCATCCATTCCGGGCGGTTGCCCGAATCAATGAACGATTCCACGACCTTGAGGCGCTTGATGATCTTCTTGGGCTTGAGTTCGGACTTGGTGGTCCGCAGCTCTTCCATCAGATCGTCACGCTCCTGGACGAGGTCCAGGTTCATCAGCATGTGCTTGACGGCTTCTGCACCGATGCCAGCCGAGAAGGCGTCTTCGCCATACTCGTCCTGCGCGTCGAGCAGTTCGTCCTCGGTCAGCGTCTGGTACTTCTCGAGTGGGGTCAGGCCCGGCTCGATGACCACGTAGCTTTCGAAATAGAGGATGCGCTCAAGGATCTTGAGCTGCATGTCGAGCAGCAGGCCGATGCGCGAAGGCAGCGACTTGAGGAACCAGATGTGCGCCACCGGCGCGGCCAGTTCGATGTGGCCCATGCGCTCGCGACGGACCTTGGTCACGGTCACCTCGACGCCGCACTTTTCGCAGACGACGCCCTTGTACTTCATGCGCTTGTACTTGCCGCACAGGCACTCGTAGTCCTTCACGGGGCCGAAGATGCGGGCGCAGAACAGGCCGTCACGCTCGGGCTTGAACGTGCGGTAATTGATGGTTTCCGGCTTCTTGATCTCGCCGAAGGACCAGGAGCGGATGCGCTCAGGCGACGCCAGACCGATCTGGATCTGGTCGAACGTCTCGGGCTTGGCGATCTGGTTCGTGAATTTGGTAAGGTCGTTCATTTTTTCGCTCCATTCCCCTCCCGCTGGCGGGAGGGGTTAGGGGAGGGCTTGTTGTCTCCGGGGGAAATGCCTGCCCTAACAGGCCCTCCCCCGACCCCTCCCGCAGGCGGGAGGGGAGAAATCGGCTCGGCTTACTCGGCTGCCTGCGCGAAATCGTCGTCGTCGGTGTTATCGAGCGACGAGAGTTCGACGTTGAGGCCGAGCGAGCGCATTTCCTTGACGAGCACGTTGAAGCTTTCGGGAATGCCGGCCTCGAAGGTATCGTCGCCCTTGACGATCGCTTCGTAGACCTTGGTGCGGCCGACCACGTCGTCCGACTTCACCGTCAGCATTTCCTGCAGCGTGTAGGCCGCGCCGTAGGCCTGGAGAGCCCAGACCTCCATTTCACCGAAGCGCTGGCCACCGAACTGTGCCTTGCCGCCCAGCGGCTGCTGGGTGACGAGGCTGTACGGCCCGATCGAACGTGCGTGGATCTTGTCGTCGACAAGGTGGTGCAACTTGAGCACGTACTTCATGCCCACCGTCACCTTGCGATCGAAAGCATCGCCCGTGCGGCCGTCGAACAGCGTCACCTGGCCCGATTCATCGAGACCTGCGAGACGCAGCATGTCGGTCACGTCGGCTTCCACCGCGCCGTCGAACACCGGCGAGCCCATCGGCACGCCGAGGCGGACCGACTGTGCGAAGTCGATGATCTGCTCGTCGCTGCGCGCGGCAATCTCGGCAGTATAGTTGCTGCCATAGATTTCCGAGAGCAGTTCACGAACCGCTTCCGGCGGCTGACCGGCTTCAGGGTTCGGGTTCGCTTCGCGCCATGAATCCAGCGCATCACCGATCCGCTTGCCCAGACCGCGAGCGGCCCAGCCAAGGTGCGTTTCGAAGATCTGCCCGACGTTCATGCGCGAGGGCACGCCCAGCGGGTTGAGCACGAAGTCGACCGGCGTACCGTCCTCGAGGAACGGCATGTCTTCCTGCGGAAGGATGCGGCTGATGATGCCCTTGTTGCCGTGACGGCCGGCCATCTTGTCGCCCGGCTGAAGCTTGCGCTTCACGGCAACGAAGACCTTGACCATCTTGAGCACGCCCGGGGCGAGTTCGTCGCCACGTTCAAGCTTTTCCTTGCGGTCCTCGAACTTCTCCTGGATCGCCTTGACGCTGGAATCGTACTGCGCCTTCACCGCTTCGAGCTGTGCCTGACGGGCGTCGTCCGCAACCGCGAACTTCCACCATTCATGGCGCTCGACATCGGCGAGAACCTGCTCGTCGATCTCCACGCCCTTCTTGATGCCCTTGGGCGCGGCCGCGATGACCTGGCCCAGCAGCATGTCGCGCAGACGGTTGAAGGTTGCGCGGTTGAGAATAGCGCGCTCGTCCTCGCGGTCCTTGGCGAGGCGTTCGATTTCCTCGTTCTGGATCGCGCGGGTACGGTCGTCGATCTCGATGCCGTGACGGTTGAAGACGCGCACGTCGACGATCGTTCCGGCAACGCCCGGGGGCAGGCGGAGCGAAGTGTCGCGAACGTCAGAGGCCTTTTCGCCGAAGATCGCGCGCAGCAGCTTTTCTTCCGGCGTCATCGGCGATTCACCCTTCGGGGTGATCTTGCCGACGAGGATGTCGCCGGGGTGAACTTCCGCACCGATATAGACGATGCCCGCTTCGTCGAGGTTGCGCAGGGCCTCCTCGCCGACGTTCGGGATGTCGCGCGTGATGTCTTCAGGCCCGAGCTTGGTGTCGCGGGCCATGACTTCGAACTCCTCGATGTGGATCGAGGTGAAGACGTCTTCCTTCACGATCCGCTCGGAGATCAGGATGGAGTCTTCGTAGTTGTAGCCATTCCACGGCATGAACGCGACGAGCACGTTGCGGCCGAGCGCCAGTTCGCCGAACTCGGTCGAAGGACCGTCGGCGATGATGTCGCCCTTCTCGATCATGTCGCCCACCTTCACCAGCGGACGCTGGTTGATGCAGGTCGACTGGTTCGAACGCTCGAACTTCTGCAGGCGGTAGATGTCGACGCCTGACTGGCCAGGTTCGATATCGCCGCTGGCGCGGATCACGATACGCGTGGCGTCAACCTGGTCGACGATGCCGCCGCGCAGGGCCGAGATCGCAGCGCCCGAATCGCGCGCCACGGTTTCTTCCATGCCGGTGCCGACGAAAGGCGCATCGGCCTTGATCAGCGGAACGGCCTGGCGCTGCATGTTCGAGCCCATGAGCGCGCGGTTGGCGTCGTCGTTTTCCAGGAACGGAATGAGCGAGGCGGCAACCGAGACGAGCTGCTTGGGGCTGACGTCCATCAGCGTGACGGTGTCGCGCGGAGCCATCACGAATTCGCCGTTCTGGCGAGCCGAGACGAGTTCCTCGACGAACGAGCCATCGGCGTTGGTTTCGGCCGAAGCCTGCGCCACCGTGTGCTTCTGCTCTTCCATCGCCGAGAGATAGATGACGTCCTTGGTCACCTTGCCGTCGATCACCTTGCGGTACGGCGTCTCGATGAAGCCGTACTTGTTGACGCGGGCGAAGGTCGACAGCGAGTTGATCAGACCGATGTTCGGACCTTCCGGCGTTTCGATCGGGCAGATGCGGCCATAGTGCGTCGGGTGAACGTCGCGGACTTCGAAGCCTGCACGCTCACGCGTGAGACCGCCCGGCCCGAGCGCCGAGACGCGGCGCTTGTGCGTCACTTCGGACAGCGGGTTGGTCTGGTCCATGAACTGCGAGAGCTGCGAGGAACCGAAGAACTCGCGCACCGCGGCCACGGCGGGCTTGGCGTTGATCAGGTCGTTCGGCATGACGGTCGAGACGTCGACCGAGCTCATGCGCTCCTTCACGGCGCGCTCCATGCGGAGCAGGCCGACGCGGTACTGGTTCTCGAGCAGTTCGCCCACCGAACGCACGCGGCGGTTGCCGAGATTGTCGATGTCGTCGACTTCGCCCTTGCCGTCCTTGAGGCTCACCAGTTCCTTGACCACGGCGAGGATGTCCTCGGTGCGCAGCGTGGTGACGGTGTCCTCGCAGTCGAGGCTGAGGCGCATGTTCAGCTTGACGCGACCCACGGCCGAAAGGTCGTAGCGGTCGGGATCGAAGAACAGGCCGTCGAACAGCGCTTCGGCGGTTTCGCGCGTCGGCGGCTCGCCGGGGCGCATGACGCGATAGATATCGGCCAGCGCGTGATCGCGATCGGGCGACTTGTCGGCCTTGAGCGTGTTGCGGATCCACGGACCGGTGGTCACGTGGTCGATGTCGAGCAGCTCGAGATGATCGATGCCGGCACGATCGAGAACTTCAAGGTTCTCAGGGCCGACTTCGTCACCGGCTTCGATCCAGATGCGGCCCGTCGACTCGTCGATCAGGTCCTTGGCGGCATAACGGCCAAAGATTTCCTCGGTCGGGATCAGCAGCTCTTCAAGACCGTCCTTGAACGCCTTGTTGGCAGCGCGCGGCGAAATCTTCTGCCCGGCCGGGAAGATCACTTCGCCTGACTTGCCATCGACGATGTCGAAGGTCGGCTTCGTGCCGCGCCACTGTTCGAGCACGAACGGAACCTTCCAGCCGGCTTCGGCGCGGGTCCAGGTCACGGTCTCGTAGAAGAAGTCGAGGATCTGGTCGTCGGCAAGGCCCAGCGCATGCAGCAGAGCGGTGACCGGCAGCTTGCGCTTGCGGTCGATGCGCACGTTGACGATGTCCTTGGCGTCAAATTCGAAATCGAGCCACGAACCGCGGTACGGAATGACGCGGGCTGCAAACAGGTACTTGCCCGAGGAGTGCGTCTTGCCACGGTCATGGTCGAACAGCACGCCCGGCGAACGGTGCATCTGAGAAACGATGACGCGCTCGGTGCCGTTGATGAAGAAGGTGCCGTTCTCGGTCATGAGCGGGATATCGCCCATGTAGACGTCCTGCTCCTTGATATCGATGAGCGACTTCGTCTCGGTCTCGGCATCAACCTCGAACGTGGCGAGCTTGAGCGTGACCTTCATCGGCGCCGCATACGTGATGCCGCGCTGGCGGCATTCGTTCACGTCATACTTGGGCGCTTCGAGGACGTATCCGTCCTTTTCCTTGATATCGAGGCTGGCGGTGCCGGCGAAATCCTGGATCGGGAAGACCGAGCGAAGCGTCTTTTCCAGACCCGAGACATAGCCCGTCGACGGATCGGAGCGGAGGAACTGCTCGTACGATTCGCGCTGGACTTCGATCAGGTTGGGCATCTGCACGACTTCGTGGATGTCACCGAAGATCTTGCGGATCCGCTTCTTCAGGCCTGGACGGCTGGGAGCTTTGGTAGCCATAAAGGTTACGCGCCTCTTTCAAGTACTGTGCCGGAAAACCGGCGGAAATCTGCCACGCGCAGCATGTGGCGCCACCAAACGGCAAAAGGCCGCACAGCGCATGGATTCCGTTCAACGGAATGATCATGGCCAGCAGCCTGTTGCGTCAGATGGATTGCCGACCGCTTCCTTCCGTGGCCGCCCCCTGCGCTTGGGGAAGCCTTGCTCGAAGCGAGGACAGGGGCGGCATATAGGCCGACACGGAGACTAAGTCAAAGCATGGCACGGACAATAATTGCTGGAGGGCCCCGCTCAAGCCGAAGCGCCTTCCTGTCCCTCCGATGAACGATTTGCTTAAGAGGCGATGAACAAATCGAGGCGGGCCAGTGACTTTGGTCAAGTCAGCATGAATATCCTGTCGCTTCGTCGTGTTGCCGGAACCTAAACATCGTTTCGTCGCGTTTTGATTTCATGACCAGACATTCGAACATATCGCCCCGCACCACCATGGCGATTTCAGCCATGCTGCTGCTTTCGGCCGAAATGGCCCACGCACAGGACGTCGCGCCTGAAACAACTGTCGCGCCGGCTCCGACGATCGTCATTCCGCCAATCGCGCCGGCAACACCGGCAACACCGGCGATTGTCGCACCTGAGGTCGCCAACGCAACGTCGAGTGCCCAGAGCACGCAAGCCGAGCGTGTGACCAGCGCTGTCCCGGCCCCTGCGACTCCCAGACAGACGAGAGCTGCGCCTGCGATTTCCCCGGCCAGTGGATCGAACGATCGCACGCCGGTGGCAGTCCTTTCGGAGCAGGCCGCGGCGTCTGAGCCGGCCATCGCACCGCTTCCGGCCCGGAGCGCAAACGAGCTGACTGCCACGACGTCTCTCCCGTCGGCAGCCGGTACGACGTATGCGGATAACGACGCGGCCGATTGGGCCATTCCGGTCGGTGCGGCTGCAACTTTGCTCGTGCTCGGCGGCGTAGCCTTTGCCGCCACCCGCCGTCGCCGCGTGTGGGAGGCCGATGCCGACTTCGTACCGCCGGTTGTGGAGCGCCCCGGGATGCGCCCCGCCGTCGATCGTCCGGTCTTCGCCGCGCCCGATGTCGCGGTGCCATCGCCATTTGCGAACCCGACTGCGGGCACGACGGCAGACGAGCGCGCCGAACTCATCGATCGCATGGTCGCTTCGCCGCCCGATGAGCGCAACCCCTTCACCTCGGCCAAGGCACGCCGTCGCCGGGCCCGCCTTATCGTTCAGTCGATGGGACGCGAAGCCGGCACACCTGCTCCGTCGCGCGCAGCGCCTTTTGCGGAACGCCCGCTGCGTGATCACCGCGTCCTCGCCGCTTATTGATCCGCTTCGCCCGTCGCCACGTCGTGGCGAAGAGCTCGGCCTCACTCGCACGCGCGGGTGGGGCCGTTCTTTTTGCCGTCGTCAGCGCGCCATATCGAATTTCGATATTATTGATTGACGATAAGGCGAATCGCATTTATTGAATACCGATATCGACCATATCGGAGAACGATCAATGCCCCGCCTTCATCACGCCGCTGCCGCGATCATCCCGCTGCTGCTGGCCGCCACGCTGTGGCTGCCCGTGACGGTCGGCAGCAACGCCTCGCTCGCCGTGGCCGACGGTCCTGTCGCCACCACTTACGCAATGCCGCTGGCGGCCTGACCCAAGTCTGACAGGAGGGAAATGATGTCGAAATTCCGTACCGACCCCTTGCTCGGGATCGCCAAGGCCCTGCTCACCTTCACAATGGCGGTTTTCATTTTCGCCCTTGTCGCGGTTGGGCTGGCCGCCGCTGCACTCATCGCGATGAAAGGCATCGCCGTTGCAAAACTGGTGGAGAACGGCGCCCCTGCCGAAGCCTACTGGGCGATCCTCGCGATGTTGCCACTGCTGGCGGGAATGCTGATGCTGTCGTATCGCTTTGCCCAGAACCTGCGGGCCATCGTCATCACGGTGGAGCAGGGCGATCCGTTCATTCCCGACAACGCCACCCGCCTGCGATCCATGGCCTGGCTCGCGCTCGCAATCCAGCTCGTCGCCATTCCGATCGACGCGGTCGGCAACTGGCTCGAGAACGTCACCGAGAAAGTGGGCGACGTGCAGGTCACGGCCGATGTCTCAACCAACGGTCTGCTCCTGGCGCTGGTGCTGTTCATTCTTGCCCGCGTGTTCAAGACCGGCGCGCAGATGCGCGAAGATCTGGAAGGAACGGTGTGATGGCACCCGAAAACCCGACCAGGATCGTGGTGAAACTCGACGACCTGCTCCACGCCCGCCGCATGACGCTGACCGAACTGGCCGAACGCATCGACCTCACGCTTGCCAATGTCTCGATCCTCAAGACCGGCAAGGCCAAGGCGATCCGCTTTTCGACGCTCGAGGCGATCTGCCGGGAGCTGGATTGCCAGCCCGGCGACGTTCTTGGCTACGAGGCGGATATCGCCGAACCCGCATAAAGCTTGACTTCCAGCACCGAATCCCACAGAGGCCCGCCCGACCGGTGGGCCTCATGGGCCTTCCGATCATCCGTCCGAGACAGTTGGCGTGCGGGATATGCCCGCACTTAATCTCCAACCTAGGCGGGGAAAAGAGTTTCTGGCCCTTCGCTCCTGTTCTGGACCGTGGTGCCACTCGCGCTGACGGACTTTTCGTTTCCGGGCGTACCTCCTTCCCTTCGTCAACGGACTCGCCGGTGCCCGCCTCGGGCATCGACAAACGTAGCCGACCGTGCGGGGCAACCCGACCGGTCATTTTGAAGGAGTTAGGCATGGATCGTTCGCAGAAAGCCGAATCGGTCGCATTCCTTAACGAGGTCTTTTCCGGGGCCGGCGCGGTGGTGATCACCCGCAACCTCGGCATGACGGTGGCCCAGTCCTCCGCCCTGCGCAACAAGATCCGTGAAGCGGGTGCTACCTACAAGGTTGCGAAGAACAGTCTTGCCAAGCTTGCCATCGCGGGCACCGATTACGAAGGTCTGGGTGATTTGCTCACCGGTCCTACCGCAATCGCGGCGTCCGCCGATCCGGTTGCTGCCGCCAAGGCAGTGGTCGAGTTCGCCAAGACCACCGACAAGATCGAAATCGTCGGTGGTGCAATGGGTTCGCAGGTTCTCAACGAAGCAGGGGTCAAGGCGCTCGCCTCCATGCCCAGCCTCGACGAACTGCGTGGCACGCTCATCGGCCTCATCCAGGCTCCGGCCACGAAGATTGCCCAGCTCACGACTGCTCCGGCAGCCAAGCTGGCTCGCGTCTTCGGCGCCTACGCCAAGGAAGCCGCATAAGACTGTTCGAATTCCGCCCGGCGGCGCAGTCGCCGGACGCCACCACATCAGGAGTGAAATACCATGGCTGATATCGCCAATCTCGTTGCCGAACTGTCGAAGCTGACCGTTCTTGAAGCCGCTGAACTCGCCAAGGCTCTCGAAGAAGCATGGGGCGTTTCCGCCGCTGCTGCCGTTGCCGTTGCTGCCGCTCCGGCCGCTGCTGCCGAAGCCGCTGAAGAAAAGACCGAGTTCGACGTGATCCTCACCGGCGACGGTGGCAAGAAGATCCAGGTCATCAAGGAAGTCCGCGCGATCACCTCGCTCGGCCTGACCGAAGCCAAGGCGCTGGTGGAAGCCGCTCCGAAGGCCGTCAAGGAAGGCGTGTCGAAGGCTGAAGCCGAAGACATCAAGAAGAAGATCGAAGAAGCCGGCGGCACCGTCGAAATCAAGTAATCTTCTCTACAAGTTTCGCGGGTGTCTTGAAGCACTCGCGGATGGGAAAGGCGGGGCTTCGGCTCCGCCTTTTTCGTTTGCACCTTCGCCTGCCTGCTGCGCGCATCTTGCAGGTCGCGTGACGACCCGACATGATTGCCCGATCGAACAGACGGGGGATGATCATGGGTGGGGATGTCGGGCGCTATCGCGCATTTGCGGCAGTGCGCGTTGATCAGCTGGAACACGAAGACGGCAGCTTGCGCCAATGGCTCCTGTTCGTGCGGCTCGGCAGCTGGCCGCTGCAACTCATCAGCATCGTCTTCCCGGTGGCCGCCGGATCATTCTCGATCGCAGACCTGGGCGCGGATTCCACGCTGGTCCCACTCTTCAGTTTCGTCGGTGCCGCAGCCGTGGCGCTGCACCGAGGATTGAATTGCGACGCCTACCAGAGCGCGCTCAAGCGCACGACCCAGGCAGTGCGCAGCATTATCGAGGATTATGAATGCATTGCCGCGCTGCCCGACGAGAAAGTCGCCGACGCGCTGCGCAAGGCCGAGGCACGACTGCACGAACTGCGCGCGACCAGCAATGACGTGCCGCCCCGCCGCCGGCAGAGCCTGCGCAATCTCGCGGCTTCGGCCACCTGATGGATTGCCAGCTTACTTCAGCGTCTTGAGATAGGCGATGATCGCCGCGCGCCTCGCCGGGTCGGCCTGACCGGCATAGGCCATGCGCGTGCCCGGCACTTTCGCCATCGGGCTCGCCAGAAAGGCATCGAGCGTTGCCGCGTCCCAGACCAGGCTCGATCCGGCCATCGCGGGACTATAACTCGCCCCGGCAAGACTGCCCGCTTTCCTGCCGAACACGCCATGCAGGCTCGGCCCGATAACGGTCTTGCCGGGCTCGACCGAGTGGCAGGCCTTGCAGATCGAAAATGCCGAGGGTGCAGAGCCATCGATCCCTTTGCCCGAACGCGCTTCCGAGGCCGCCGGATCACTGCCGCAGCCCGACAATGCCAGCGCGATCGCGACGATCGTGATGCATGTTGCAGCGCGCATCGTCATTATTCCTTCCCGAGCAGCGCGCGATGCAATCGCGCTCCGTTTCCTGGCCTGCCCAAGCAGGTCGCTTTCCATTCAGCCACGCCCGCCCTATGGCCCGTTCCCAAATGTTTGAAAAGCCGTCCTCCAGCTACACTCAGGAACTGCGCGCGATGCTTCGGCTCGCCGCGCCGATGGTTGGCGCGAACCTGCTGCAGATGGCGGTCTTTGCGGTGGACGTCGTGTTCGTCGCGCGCCTGGGGCCGGTTGCGCTGGCAGCGTCCTCGCTCTCGGTCTCGCTGTTCGGACTGCTGGTCTGGAGCCTGACCGGGCTGGTCGGTGCGGCCTCGCCCCTGATCGCGGCCGAGCTCGGCAATCGCCACCATGCGGTCCGCGAAGTGCGCCGGACCGTGCGCATGGCCGCCTGGGCAGGTGTCCTTGCCGGTGCCGTTGCCATGGGCGTTTGCCTGCTTGGCGGACCACTGATGCGCGTGACCGGACAGCAGCCCGAAGTGATCGCGCTGGCGGTGCCCTTCCTCAAGGTCCTGATGTGGGCGGCCATTCCCTCGACCATCGCGGCCTTGCTCCGCACGTTCGTGGCGACGCTCGGCCGCCCCACGATCGGCACGGTCATCACGGGCATGGCCGTGGGCATCAACGCCTTCGGCAACTGGCTGTTTGTATTCGGCAACCTCGGCGCGCCCGAGATGGGCCTCACGGGCTCGGCGATCTCGAGCATCATCACGACTGTCGCGATGGTCGCAGCCTATGTCATCGTGATCCGTACGGATCGCCGCCTGCGCCGCTATCGCCTGATGGGCCGCTGGTGGAAGGCCGAATGGAAGCGCTTTGCCGACGTCTTGCGCGTCGGCCTGCCGATCATGGGCACGATCATTGCCGAAGCAGGGATGTTCAATGGCGCGGCCTTCATCATGGGCCGGATCGGCGAGACCGAACTTGCCGCCCATACCATCGCCCTGCAGTTCGCGGCCATCGCCTTCCAGGTGCCCTTCGGAGTGGCGCAGGCCGCGACGATCCGCGTGGGCCTTGCCTTTGGTGGCAACGATCGCGCCGCGATCGCGCGGTCCGGACGCGTTGCGATGCTGCTGGGCATGGGTTTCATGATCGTGACCGCCAGCATCATGCTGTTCGCGCCGCACCTGATCCTCCATCTCTACATAGATCCGAACGCTCCGCAGAATGCCGCAATGGTCGTGCTGGCGGTGCAATACATGGCGGTCGCTGCCGCGTTCCAGCTCTTCGACGGCGCGCAGGCCGTAGGCGCCTCGCTCCTGCGCGGCCTGCAGGACACGCGCGTGCCGATGGGCTACGCGCTGTTCGGCTATTGGGTGCCGGGCATCGGGACGGCCGTGGGGCTGGGCCTCTACTCGCCGCTGGCAGGCCTCGGCGTGTGGATCGGACTGATGGTCGGGCTCGTCGTCGTAGCCAGCCTCATGCTGTGGCGCTGGAAGAACCGCGCCCGGCTCGGGCTTCTGCCCGGCTGAGAATTTTCGCTCACATGCGCGAAAAGATTCTTCGCCCAGACCATTGACGGCCTCTGGCCCTACTCCCATATCCCGCCCGCTGGCACTCTCCCCCTGAGAGTGCCAAGCCCCATTTTAAATTGGAAGAGGGAGCAACCCATGTCATTCCGTCCGTTGCACGACCGCGTGCTGGTTCGCCGCGTCGAAGCCGAGGAAAAGACCGCTGGCGGGATCATCATCCCCGACAGCGCCAAGGAAAAGCCCGCCGAGGGCGAAGTCGTTGCCACCGGCACCGGCGCCCGCGCCGAGAACGGCACGATCACCCCGATGGACGTCAAGGTCGGCGACCGCGTCCTGTTCGGCAAGTGGTCGGGCACCGAAGTCAAGGTTGGCGGCGAAGACCTGCTGATCATGAAGGAATCGGACATCCTCGGCGTGATCGGCTGATCACCCGGATTTTCCGAATTACCAATCCAGACATCCAAAGGAACACAACATGGCAGCCAAGGACGTAAAGTTCGGCCGTGACGCCCGCGAACGCATTCTGCGCGGCGTCGACATTCTCGCTGATGCCGTAAAGGTCACGCTGGGCCCCAAGGGTCGCAACGTCGTGATCGACAAGAGCTTCGGCGCGCCCCGCATCACCAAGGACGGTGTTTCGGTCGCCAAGGAAATCGAGCTCAAGGACAAGTTCGAGAACATGGGCGCCCAGATGCTGCGCGAAGTGGCCTCGAAGGCCAACGACGCAGCCGGTGACGGCACCACCACCGCCACCGTTCTTGCCCAGGCGATCGTCCGCGAAGGCATGACCGCGGTTGCCGCCGGCATGAACCCGATGGATCTCAAGCGCGGCATCGACATCGCCGTCGGCAAGGTCGTCGAAAACCTCAAGGCGCGTTCGACCCCGGTTTCGGGTTCGTCGGAAATCGCCCAGGTCGGCATCATCTCGGCCAACGGCGACATCGAAGTCGGCAGCAAGATTGCCGAAGCGATGGACAAGGTCGGCAAGGAAGGCGTGATCACCGTTGAAGAGGCCAAGGGCCTCGAATTCGAACTCGATGTCGTCGAAGGCATGCAGTTCGACCGCGGCTACCTCTCGCCCTACTTCATCACCAACCCGGAAAAGATGACGGTCGAACTCGAGAACCCGTACATCCTGATCCACGAGAAGAAGCTCTCGTCGCTCCAGGCGATGCTGCCGATCCTCGAAGCGGTTGTGCAGTCGGGCCGCCCGCTGCTGATCATCGCCGAAGACATCGAAGGCGAAGCGCTCGCAACGCTCGTGGTCAACAAGCTGCGCGGTGGCCTCAAGATCGCTGCCGTCAAGGCTCCCGGCTTCGGTGACCGTCGCAAGGCCATGCTGGGCGACATCGCCACGCTGACCGCCGGCGAGATGATCTCCGAAGACCTCGGCATCAAGCTCGAGAGCGTCACGCTCGGCATGCTTGGCCAGGCCAAGAAGGTCACGATCGACAAGGACAACACCACGATCGTCGATGGCGCCGGTTCGGCCGAGGAAATCAAGGCCCGCGTCGAGCAGATCCGTGCCCAGATCGAAGTCACCACTTCGGACTACGACCGTGAAAAGCTGCAGGAACGTCTGGCCAAGCTCGCTGGCGGTGTTGCCGTGATCAAGGTCGGTGGTGCGACGGAAGTCGAAGTGAAGGAGCGCAAGGACCGCGTCGATGACGCTCTCCACGCAACCCGCGCTGCAGTCGAGGAAGGCATCGTCCCCGGTGGCGGCACCGCTCTGCTCTACGCAACCAAGGCTCTCGACGGGCTCAAGGGTGCCAACGACGACCAGACCAAGGGCATCGACATCGTGCGCCGCGCGATCCAGACGCCGCTGCGCCAGATCGCGCAGAACGCCGGTCATGATGGCGCCGTCGTTGCAGGCAACCTCCTGCGCGAAAACGACGAGAACCAGGGCTTCAACGCCTCGACCGACGTCTACGAAAACCTGAAGGCTGCCGGCGTGATCGACCCGACCAAGGTCGTGCGCACCGCTCTTCAGGACGCAGCATCGGTCTCGGGCCTGCTGATCACCACCGAAGCGGCGATCAGCGAAAAGCCTGACGACAAGCCCGCAATGCCCCCGATGGGTGGCGGCATGGGCGGCATGGGCGGCATGGACTTCTAAGTCCGCGCCTTTCGACGCCGAAGAAATCGGGGCTGGACGGGAAACCGTCCAGCCCCTTTTTTTGCGATTTCGGCGGAACCAAGCCCCTCCTCGCGAATTATCGGCAAGATGAAAATCGTCCAAGGCGCGAGTGAACTGGTCGGCCCCCTATGACGGGGCACTCATCGTCGAATGTGACTGTCTTGCCCTCAGTCGTTGCAGACAGCGAAATCTTCAGGATGCTTTTCGAGAACATGGATGACGGTTTCTGCGTCATCGAGTTCTGCGACAGCCCGCATGGTCCGCTCTCGGACTACCTGCACATCGTCGCGAATGCCGCTTACGAGCGTCACACCGGCATTCCCGACGTCGTGGGCCAGCGCCTGCGAGAAATGGTCCCCGATGAAGCCGATGACTGGATTGCCTTCTACGGCAAGGTCCTTCACACCGGCGAGCCTATCCGCTTCCGCAACGAGCTTGTCGCTACCGGCCGTCATCTCGAAGTGACCTCGTTCCGGCTCGGGCCGTTCGAGAACCGGCTCGTCGCCGTGCTGTTCAAGGACGTCACCGAGAAGGTGCGCGCCGAACAGGCGCTGCACCAGCTCAACGAAACGCTGGAACAGCGCGTTGCGGATGCGCTGGCCCAACGCGAACAGGCCGAGATGGCCTTGCGGCAGGCACAGAAGATGGAAGCGGTCGGCCAGCTCACCGGCGGGCTTGCACATGACTTCAACAATCTTCTGGCCGGAATCACCGGCTCGTTCGAGATGATCGCACGGCGGCTCGAACAGGGCCGCACACCCGACGCCGAACGCTATGTCAGTGCAGGTCTCGGCGCCGCGCGGCGCGCGGCGTCGCTGACCCATCGCCTGCTTGCCTTCTCGCGGCGTCAGACGCTTTCGCCCCGGCCGACCAACGTCAACACGCTGCTCGAGGACTTCGTCGAACTCGTGGGTCGAACGGTCGGACCGGAAATCACCGTTACGGTGATTGCCGATGATGAAGCGTGGCCTGCCCTCGTCGATGCGAACCAGCTCGAGAACGCCCTGCTCAATCTGTGCATCAACGCGCGGGACGCCATGCCCGACGGCGGCACGCTGAAGATCGAGACGCTCAACGTCACGCTCGACGAGTCCGCTGCGCAAGAGCGCGGGATGACGCCGGGCGATTACATCACCGTTACCGTCAAGGACAGCGGGGTCGGCATCGCCGCCGAAGACCTCGAACGCGTTTTCGAACCTTTCTTCACGACCAAGCCGATGGGGCGCGGCACCGGCCTTGGCCTTTCGATGGTCTACGGCTTTGCGCGCCAGAGCAACGGACTGGTCCGCATCCGTTCGACGCCGGGCCAAGGCACCGCGGTGCGCATCTATCTGCCGCGGCACGATGGACCGGCGCAGGACAATGCGCTTGGTTCCGCCATCTCCCTGTCAACGCCGCAGCAAGGTGCCCGCGTTCTGGTCGTGGATGATGAGCCGACTGTCCGGATGATGATGATCGATGCACTCGAATTTATGGAGTTCGAATGCATCGAGGCGCATGACGGCGCATCGGCATTTGCGATGCTCGACATCAATCCAACCATCGACCTGCTTGTCACCGACGTCGGCCTGCCCGGCGGGACCAACGGGCGCCAGATTGCCGACGAGGCCCGGCGTCGCCAGCCCGGGCTCAAGGTTCTTTTCGTGACCGGTTACGCCGATACCGCCGTGCTTCAAAGCGAACGCATGGAGCCCGGCACTGCGGTCCTGACGAAGCCTTTTGCAATCGACGACCTGCAGCAGCGCGCGGTTGCCTTGCTGGAAAGCGTCAGCCTGTCGGCCTGATCCGCTCGAACAGATCGACCACGACACCATCGGGCAATTCGTGCTGGTCATAACGCTCGAAGCCGAGCGTTCCGGCGAGGGCAACGGAAGCGTCGTTGCCGCGTTCGATCATGCAGGCAACGCGCTGTGGCCCGTGTGCCGCGTCGAACCACCGCAAGGCGGCCCGCATCGCTTCGCTGGCATATCCCTTGCCCCAGTGATCCCGGGCCAGAATCCATCCCGCCTCGGCAACGTCATCCATGCCCTTGCCAAAGCCGCGCATCGACCGGAACACGCCGATCTGGCCGACGAAAGCCCCAGTCGACCTCTCGCGCGCCAGAAACAGACCATAGCCGTAAAGCTGCCATGACCCTGCCGCGCGCAGTGCACGCGCGAACATGTCGGTCGTCGGATCCTCGGGGCGCGGTCCCAGATAGCGATGGACCTCTGGGTCGGACACAAGGTCGCGCAGAAGCAGGTAGTCCTCGCGTTCCGGAACGGCGAGGACGAGACGTTCGGTCCCGACGAGCGGCGTCCTGGTCAAAGCGCGATGTCCACGGCGTGGAGCGCAAGTCCGACCAGACCGCCCACCAGCGTGCCGTTGATGCGGATGAACTGGAGGTCTCGACCGACAGCACCTTCGATGCGGTCGGTAACCGTCCGCGCGTCCCAGCGCTTGACCGTTTCCGAGACCAGCCGGACAATCTGTGCGCCATAGCGCGTTGCGACGCCGACCATCGTGCGGCGGGCAAAGCGGTTGACCACCCGCTGAAGTGCCATGTCGCGCTGCAGTGCCAGGCCCAGTTCGGCAAGGCTTGCCCCGAACTGACCACCCAGCGCGCCCTGGGGATTGCGGACAAGCTGCAGCAGCCGCGCACGACCGCGCTCCCATAATCCGTCAAGCCAGCGCGCGAATGCCGGATTGCCAAGGACTTCGAGCTTCATCTGCTCGACGCGAGCGCGCATGGCGTCGTCATGAACGAGGTCGTGGGCAAGTGTTTCAAGTCCCTCCTCAATCTTCCGGCGCAGGGGATGGTCGGGGACGACGAGCGTTTCGGCGAGCAGCTTGTAGATGCCGTCAAGCACGGCATTGGCGAGTTTCTCATCGAGGCCCGTCCAGCGCAGGATCGTGTTGGCGCGCTCATGGATCATCGCCTGGATCAGCGGCTCGTTCGCCTCGATCGTCTCGGCCGCCTTGCGGATCACGCTTTCGATGACCGCCATGTGCCGCCCATCGGCGATGGCTGCGCCGAGCAGCTGTCCAAGCAGCGGCGCAAGCTCCATTTTCTCGAGCTGGCGGCGCAAGGCGCCCTTGGCGATGCCGCCAAGTTCTTCGGGGTCAAGCGATTCGAGAATATCCGCAATTAGCCCCGCCGCGCCATCGCGCAGGCGGCTTTCGCCCGTGCGCGGATCTGCCAGGAAAGCACCGGCCGCAGCCGCCGCATTCACCGCTCCCATCCGCCGCGCGACGACCTGCGGCGTGAGAAAATTGCTTTGCAGGAACGCGGCCATCGTATCGGCGATGCGATCCTTGTTTTCGGGAATGATCGCCGTGTGCGGGATCGGCAGACCGAGCGGATGGCGGAACAATGCGGTCACGGCAAACCAGTCCGCAAGCCCACCGACCATCGCGGCTTCGGCAAAGGCGCGCACGAAGCCGAATGCGGGATGCACGTCCTGGAAGTGGCGCGCCACGCCATACATCGCGGCCATGGCCACAAGCAGGCAGGTGGCGATGATGCGCATCCGCCGCGCCCGGTCCACTGTCACCGGGGCAATTTGCCTCAATGCGCGCGTGATCTTGGCGCGATGGACTTCGCCATTTCGGGCCGGGAGCAGGTCCTCGGCTGTCTCTGTCGGGTTCGCGGTCACTCCGCCGGGAATGCCTCGGACAGGGGATCGTTCCGGTGCGACGGCTCGTAGCCCAGCACCTTGCGGGCAAGCCACGGGCCGATACGCTTTTCGAGGCCATCGGCTAGACTGAAGCCCGCCGGCACGATCAGCAGCGTAAGCAGCGTCGACATCGTCAGACCGCCGATCACCACGATGCCCATCGGCGCGCGCCAGCCCGAATCGCCACCAATCGCGACCGAGGTCGGGATCATGCCAGCAACCATCGCGACGGTCGTCATCACGATCGGCTGCGCACGCTTGTGTCCGGCCTCCATGATCGCTTCCAGCTTGCCCTTGCCCGCAGCCATTTCCTCGATCG
The DNA here is from genome assembly GCF_057180545.1 of Novosphingobium sp. HNCC26DJ243. Lineage (NCBI taxonomy): Bacteria > Pseudomonadati > Pseudomonadota > Alphaproteobacteria > Sphingomonadales > Sphingomonadaceae > Novosphingobium > Novosphingobium sp. HNCC26DJ243. Next base: position 168,831 of record NZ_JBXUGN010000002.1, read on the forward strand.
CAAAGTCGATCAGCAGGATCGAGTTCTTGGCGACGATGCCGAACAGCATGAGAATGCCGATAAACACTGGAAGAGACAGCGCCTGTCCTGTCAGCAGGAGGGCAATCAGCCCACCAAGCGGTGCAAGGAACAGCGACCCCATGTTCACGAGCGGCGAAATGAACCGGTGGTAGAGCAGCACCAGCACCGAGAAGACCAGCAGCACGCCAGAAGCGAGCGCAATGCCGAAGTTGACCATCAGCTCTGCCTGGAACTTGTCTTCACCTGCCGCGGTGTTCGAAACCCCCTGCGGCAGGTTCTGCATGATCGGCAGCTTCATGATCGCAGCCATCGCCGTGCCCTTGACCACGCCCGGCTGAAGATCGGCACCCACGAATACGCGCCGGTTCTGGTTGTAGCGCTGGATCTGTGTCGGACCCGAACCGAACGTGATCTCTGCCACGCGCGAGAGCGGAACCGAGCCACCCGACGCTGTCGGTACGGGAAGGTTCTCGATCGTGGACAGGTCCTGCCTCGAGGATTCCGGCAGCTTGACGCGGATCGGCACCTGACGGTCTGACAAGGAGAACTTGGCACTGTTCTGGTCGATTTCGCCCTGGGTCGCGATGCGGATGACCTGGCTGAGCGCCTGCGTCGTCACGCCCAGGCTGGCGGCCAGATCCAGCCGCGGCTTGATGATCACTTCCGGGCGGCGCAGGTCGGCGCTGATGCGCGGAGCGACGACTTCCTTGAGCTGGCTCATCTGGTCGACCAGCGCCTGTGCGGTCTTCTGCAGCAGTTCGGGATTGGAGCCTGCCAGCATCACGCTGATCGGGCGGCCCGAGCCGCCACCAGGCCCGCTTGGCCCGTTCGACATGAAGTTGACCCGGACGTCGGGGATCTGCTGCAGCTTCGGCGTGAGCTCGCGCTCGAAATCGAGGCTTGTGCGCACGCGATCTTCGCGAAGGTTCAGGTAGATGTTTGCCTTGGCTTCGCGCACCGATTCGAGCGAGGACTTCACTTCCTGTTCGCTGCCCAGCAGGTCCACGATCTCGCTGACCTTCGCCTCGGTCTGCTTCAGGGTCGTGCCGGGCACCATCTCGATGCTGACACGGCTCGAATCGCTGTCGGTGTCGGGGAAGAACTGCGCCGGTATGACCGAGCCGAGCAGAACGGTCAGCAACAGGGCACCAAGCCCCACGCCCATCATCCATACGCGATGGTCATATAACCTCGCGCGGAACCGGCGGCGCGGATGAGCCTCGCGATAGGCACGCGCTTTCGACGTATCGAGCGACCAGCCGAGCACTTTCACATAGCGGTCCATCCATGGCCCGCCGCCGTGTTCGGCCTCGCCCTGGGCCTTGAGGAAGTAAGCCGCGACCATCGGCGTGATCATGCGCGCGACAAGCAGCGAGAACAGCACCGCGATCACCACGGTCATGCCGAAGTTCTTGAAGAACTGGCCCGAAACGCCAGGCATCAGCGAGACCGGGAAGAACACCGCAACGATCGAGAATGTGGTCGCGACAACGGCCAGGCCGATCTCGTCGGCCGCATCGATCGACGCCTGGTAGGCAGACTTGCCCATGCGCATGTGGCGCACGATGTTCTCGATCTCGACGATGGCATCGTCCACCAGCACGCCCGCCACGAGGCCGAGCGCCAGCAGCGACATCTGGTTGAGCGTGAAGCCCATAAGGCTCAGCACCCAGAACGTCGGGATCGAGGAGAGCGGGATGGCGATTGCCGAGACGATCGTCGCGCGCCAGTCGCGCAGGAAGAAGAACACCACGATGACCGCAAGTACCGCACCTTCCACCATGGCGTTCATCGACGAGCGATACTGGTCCTTGGTGTACTTCACCGAAGTGAACAGTTCGACGAAATGCACCTTTCCGCCCTGTTCGGCCTCGAGGTTGCGCATCTCGGCCACCGCGCCGTCATAGACGGAAACGTCGGACTCGGCGCGCGCACGCGAAATGGCGAAGGTGACCACGGGCTTGCCGTCGAACTTCGCGATCGAGGTGATTTCGCTGTAGCTGTCGCGCACTTCGGCAACGTCGGCGAGGCGCACCGTGCGCCCGTTCGAAAGGCCGATCTCCGTCTGCGACAGGTCATAGGCGGTGCGAGCATTGCCGAGCACGCGCACCGACTGGCGCGAACCGGCCACTTCAGTGCGTCCGCCGGCTGCGTTGATGTTCACCTGACGTAGCGTCGCGTTGATCTGGCTGGCGGTAACGCCGAGCGCATTCATGCGCATCGGGTCGATCGTTACCGCGATTTCGCGGTTGACGCCGCCAGAGCGACTGACCTCGGCCATGCCCTGAACGGTCAGCAAGCGCTTTGCGACGGTATCATCGATATACCACGACAGCTGCTCGAGCGTCATGTCATCGGCAGCAACCGCGAAGTAGGCAATCGGCTCCGACGAGGTTTCGACCTTGAACACCTGCGGCTCGAGGATACCCTCGGGCAGGTCGCTGCGCACCTGGTCGACCTTGTTCTTGACCTCGTTGACCGCGGCATTGATGTCCTGCCCGATCTTGAACTGGACCATCGTCTGGCTGTTGCCTTCGGACGCGGTCGAGGTCAGCGTGTCCACGCCCGCGATTGACCGCACCGCGGACTCGATCCGCTGGGTAATCTGGTTCTCGATTTCGGTCGGGGCTGCTCCCGGCTGCGAGATCGAGACGATGACGATCGGAAACTCGATGTCCGGGTTGTCCTGCACCTTCATCTGCATGAACGACAGCAGACCGGCGAGCGTCAGCCCGATGAACAGGACAAGCGGAACGACCGGGTTGCGAATGCACCAGGACGAGATGTTCTGGAAGTTCATTGAGGGTTACTTCGCCGCCGGCTTGGCTACGACCGGTTCCACCGGATCGCCCGGGTTAAGGAAGCCGCCCGCGCGCAGAACGACGCGTTCGTTGCCCGAAAGGCCCTGGATGACGGCGATGCCGTTCTGGCTCACCTCACCGGTCTTCACATCACGGCGCTGGGCTTTCTTGTCGTTGCCGACGACGTAGACGAACGTACCCTTGTCGTCACTCAGGATCGCGGATTCGGGCAGTTGCGGTGCCGTTACCGTGCCCGAGCGCAGCCTGGCGCTGGCAAAGCCGCCCGGTCGGAGCACCGGATCGTAGGCGAGCGCGATGCGGGCAACGCCTTCGCGGGTCTGCTGGTCGATCGTTGGCGAGAGCTGCCAGATCTCGCCCGTGAACACGCGCGTGGTGCCAACCGGCGTGACATCGGCGATGTTGCCAACCGCAAGCCGCGCAAGATCGGCCTCGGCAAGGCGAGCCTGCATTTCCATCTGTCCGTCCCGCGCGAGCGAGAACAGCACGCCGCTGCCCGCGCCGACGACCTGTCCGGGCTCGACCGCACGGGTAAGCACCAGACCTGCCGCCGGAGCAACGATGTTCAGGCGGGCTGCACGGGCACCGAGTTCACCAAGGCTGGCACGCGCCACACGCACGCGCGCATTGGCCGCATCGCGCGTGGCGGTCAGCCGATCGATGTCTGCCTTGGAGATGAAGCCCTTTTCGACCAGCTTGAGCGCGCGATCGAGGTTTGCCTGGGCAAGACGCGCGTCGGCGTCGGAGACTGCGACGTTGGCCGATTGGCTCGCGATCTGCTGGCTCTGTACCGAACGATCGATCACGGCGAGAACTTGCCCCGCACGCACCCAGTCTCCGGCATCGACAAGCACTTGAACGACCTGACCGCCTTCGCCGGCCACGCCCACCGGCATCTCGCGCCGCGCGGCAATCGTTCCGCTGGCCGTGATCGCGCCGACGATCGTCGTCTTGCCGGGAACGACCACCGTCACAACTTGCGCCTGCGCAGCCGGCGCCGCGTCATCGGCCGATCCGCCCATGCCGTGCATCGCCCACCACGCTGCAATCACCCCGAGCACAGCGACTGCTCCGATGATCCACTTGCGGCGCGATCGCACGGGCTCGAGGCCGGAATCGTCGGCTGGACCGAAAGCGTGGGCACCCTGGGAATCGATGGTCGTTTCGTAATTCATGTTCTTCACTGCCTTCGTCCCGTGCCGGTGCGAGGGCGGGCCCCTGCCTGCTCAAGCTGATGTATCTGCTCAAGTTGGTGTGTTACTACGGCAACGCACCTGTCGCAAGCACTGCGGCGCCACCGTTGTGACGGGTCAAGCGGCTGCAATAGACTTGGTTACGACGAGTGGCAATTCCGTCTCGTCAAAGGACTTATGCCGAAACGGAGGCCGTGTCTTTCTTGCACCTGTAACTTTTTGTAACGTCTCGCGACTGACGGGCAAAGAACTGGTGCTGTCCAGAAGGATAGATGTCCAAAAGAACAACGGCCGCCCTCCTTGCGGAAGACGGCCGTCGCGGATGAAGCGGATGGAGTTGCTTCAATACTTGAGCTGGCGCTCGTAGAGATCGCGATAGTGCTGGATGCGCGTGACGCGCAGGCCCTGCATGCCCGACCGGTCGACGGCGCGCTGCCACGACGCAAATTCCTCGAGCGTCAAGCTGTAGCGCTCGCAGACTTCGTCGATCGTCAGCAAGCCGCCATTGACCGCAGCCACGACCTCGGCCTTGCGGCGCACGACCCAGCGGGTGGTCGTAGGGGGCGGAAGATTGTCCAGCGTCAGCGGCTCCCCAAGGGGGCCGATAACCTGAGCCGGGCGGATTTTCTGGTTTTCGATCATGTCCGTCTCGTAGGTCAGCGAGGCTCGGCCGCAGGGCGGCCATCAGTGGTATCCGGTCTGCCGGATGGTGCTTTGCCATTCACTGAAGAGTTTGGGTTAACGTAGCCTTCATCGATCCCCGATTGCGCCCAAGCGCCTGCAAATCCCGACGCAATGATTCGCGCCGTACGACTGTCGAAGCTTCCGCTGGACGAGCCTTGGTCAACGCTTCCTGCCGCCAGCAAGACGCGGCGGAGATCCTGCACCGCGGCAATCCGCGAACACAGTTCGTGCCATGTCATCAGGCGCAGGCCGGCTCCGGCATCTGCCGGGGCGAACGGGCCGGGATCGTTGAAGCTCATGTCCATCGCCGACCCTTCTATGCGCGAGAGGGCTAAGGTCCGGTAAAGGGCACATTTAACTTTTGTTCAGGGTTCACTTGCCGCCAGTCGCGCGCATTTGCCGCCCGACTTTGCCTCGCCCGCGAAAAGGCCTAAGGGCGTCAAATGGCCGCGATTTCCTCATTGCCCGACCTTCCCAGCTTGTTCGACCTGCCGGTACCGCTCGGCGCGCGCCGCATCGTCGTGGCGATGTCGGGCGGTGTCGACAGTTCGGTCGTTGCCGGGATCGCAGCGGCCAGCGGTGCCGAAGTGATCGGGATCACGCTGCAGCTCTATGACTATGGCGCCGCGACGGGTCGCAAGGGTGCCTGTTGCGCTGGCGACGATATCCGCGACGCGCGTGCCGTCGCAGACCGGCTCGGCATTGCCCATTACGTGTTCGATCACGAATCGAGCTTCCGCGAGGAAGTGGTCGAACGCTTCGCTGACGACTATCTTGCCGGACGTACCCCGATCCCTTGCGTCCGCTGCAACATGGGGCCCAAGTTCACCGATCTGTTCGCGATGGCGCGCGATCTTGGCGCGGACTGCCTGGCCACCGGGCATTATGTTCAGCGCGTGGCCGGCCCCGCCGGTCCCGAACTGCACCGCGCCGCCGATCCGGCGCGTGACCAGTCCTATTTCCTCTATGGAACGACCGAAGACCAGCTCGCCTTCCTGCGCTTCCCGCTGGGTGGCCTGCCCAAGGCCGAGACCCGTCGCATCGCCGAGGAACTCGGCCTGGCCGTCGCTGCCAAGCCCGACAGCCAGGACATCTGCTTCGTGCCCGATGGCGATTACGCCAAGATCGTGCGCGCAGTACGACCCGAAGGCGATGCGCCCGGCGAGATTGTCCACGCCGCCACGGGCGCGCTGCTCGGCACGCATCGCGGCATTATCCACTACACAGTCGGCCAGCGCCGCGGCCTGGACATCGGTGGCCAGCCCGAACCGCTCTACGTGATAGGGCTGGATGCTGCCAATCGCCGCGTCCTTGCGGGACCGCGCACGATGCTGGCCGTCGGTCGCGCGACGATCACCGAAACCAACCGCATCGGCCCGCTGCCCGATCTACCGCTGACCGCCAAGGTCCGTTCGATGGCCAAGCCCGTGCCGGTGACGCTCGAAGGCCCGTTCGGCCAAGGGGCGAGCACGGCGATCCGGTTCCACCAGCCCGAATATGGCGTCGCCCCCGGTCAGGCCGCCGTTCTCTATGCCGGAGAGCGCGTCGTCGGCGGTGGCTGGATCGAAACGACAGAAGGCTGGCCGCAGGACAGCTAGAGCGGCTATTTCCATGGCTCAAGCACGCAGCCCCAGCCTTCGCGATAGGTTGCGGTTTCGCTCGCCATCATCGCGAATCGGGCCGTCACGCTGCGTGCTTCGACATCCTCGCTCAGGCTGACCAGCTCCATCCCTGGCTCGAAATCGCTGGCGCAATCCGATAGCTCGCGCCCGCCTGCGAACCGGCATGAGCATGCAACCCGCGCGCCGTAGCTGGCACCGGTGGTCGCATAGCTGCGGATGGGCGAAAGAAATACCGCCACCACCACCGCGATCAGCCCCAGTCCAAGCAGGCCCGCGCGCAGGCGCCAGTTGCGGCGCGGCGCTATCGTCAGTGACGGAGCTGTGGGGGAATGGTTGTTGCCGGTTGCCATCGATACGCGTTCTGGTCGAAAGGACAGGCCAGATGGCCCGTCGCACCCTTCCCCTTATCCTGACGTTTGCGCTCCTGCCAGTGCTGGCCGGATGTTCGCAGGGGAAGAATGCCGCCGACGCACCGCCACCCATCTCGGAGCAGGCGCTCAAGGCCGTCGTCAAGGAGCCCGGCACCAGTCGCGAAAAGCTGGCGCGCGCGGTCGATGCCCTGTTCGCCGACGATGCGGGCGAAACGCGTGCAGTCATCGTCATGAAGAACGGGCGCATCGTCGCCGAGCGCTATGCACAGGGCCATCACGAGAACACCCGGTTCGTGAGCTGGTCGATGGCCAAGTCCGTCACCGGTGTGATGATCGGCATGCTCGTGTCGGACGGTCGCCTGCGCCTCGATGAAACCGCGCCCGTGCCTGCATGGCAGCGATCGGGCGATCCGCGCGGCGAGATTACCCTGCGCCAGCTGCTCCAGATGCGCTCAGGGCTTCGTCATGCCGAAGCGATCGATCCGGTTTATGAGGCCGATGAGGTGCGCATGCTGTTCCTCGACGGGCGCGACGACATGGCGCGCTATGCCGAAGATCAGCCGCTCGAGGCAGAGCCGGGCCGGAAGTTCGAATATTCGACGGCCAGCAGCGTGATTCTCGCCGATCTGGCTGCGCGCGTGCTCTCACCTTCGCCCGATCCGGAAAGCCGTCGCCGCGCGGTTTCGGATTATTTGCGCACGCGCCTGTTCGAACCCGCGCGCATGACGTCGATGCTTCCCGAGTTTGACAGGGCCGGAACACTTGTCGGCGGGTCACTGATCCACGGGACGGCGCGCGACTGGGCACGCTTCGGCGATTTTCTGCGCAACAAGGGTTCGGTTCGCGGGGCGCAGATAATCCCGCGCCAGTGGATCGAATTCATGGTGACGCCTTCGCCACGAGAGGCCCAGTACGGCGCGCAAATCTGGCTCAATCGCGCGCCGACGAATGGCGAGGCATCGCTGTTTCCGGATCGTGGCCCGAAGGACCTCTACGCCTGCATCGGCCATCTCGGACAATATGTCCTGGTGAGTCCGAGCCGCGGACTGGTCGTGGTCCGTCTGGGCAAGACTCAGGACGACAAGCTCGCCCCGGTGGTCGACGCCCTGGCCGACATCGTCGCGCTCTACCGCTAGGGCAGCCGGAACAAGCCTTCGACGACCGTCACGCAATCGCCGCCGAGCAGGACGCGATTCCCGTCGAGTCGGCACGCGAAATCCGCACCGCGCTCGGAAGCCTGATGGGCCGAGAAGGCGTTGCGCCCCAAGCGTTGCGCCCAGTAGGGCGTAAGCGCGGCATGAGCGGAGCCCGTTGCCGCGTCCTCGTCGATCCCCCCACCCGGCACGAACACGCGGCTCACCACATCTGCACCCGACGCGTGGCCCTCGCCCGGTGCCGTGGCAATGAATTGCGCGTCGCCGAACTTGAGCAAGGCCTTGAAATCGGGCGAGAGCGACTGGACTTCGTCTGCCGTCGCATAGACGAACAGGTTGTAGCCATCCGCGCAGCGCCAGACAGCTTGCGGCAGGGCCGCACCAAGCATTGCGGCGGCCTCGTCATGGGCTTCGGGCGCGGTGGGCACCGCCGGAAGCGACAACACATAGCGATCGCCGTCCCGCGCGACTTCGAGGACACCAGCCTTGCGCGTGGAAAAGGTCACGCGCCCGCGCATCGGGTCCTGCGCCAGCACGACATGGCCTGAGGCCAGCGTCGCATGGCCGCACATCGCCACTTCAACCGCGGGGGTGAACCAGCGCAGCTCGAAATCCGCCGCGCCCGAATGATCGGGCACGAGAAAGGCGGTCTCGGCAAACAGGTTCTCCGCGCCGATCGCCTGCAGGACTTCATCCTCCGGCCAGGCCTCGAGCATCATCACCGCCGCCTGGTTGCCCTTGAGCGGGGTCGCCGTGAAGGCATCGACATGGAAATAGGGAACGCGGGAATCGGTCACGCGGTGGGCGCTCCTTGCGCAAGAATCGCCGGGCTGATTCCGTCAGGACCGGGCGCGAGCAGATTCTCCGCTCCCATGGCGCCTTCATCGATCAGCCCTTCCGGATCGGGATGGATGAGAATCTCGACGCCGGGGAATTCGGCCGTCAGCTTGTCCTCGATCTCGTCCATCACGCGATGGGCCTCGGTCACGGTCATGCGGCCATCGACCCAGACATGGAACTGGACGAAATCGCGATTGCCGCTGGTGCGGGTGCGCAAGTCGTGCAGGCCACGGAGTTCAGGGTGTTGCGCCACGACTGCAAGGAAGCGCTCGCGCTTTTCCAGCGGCCATTCGTGGTCCATCAACTGTTCGATCGCCACTTGCGATGCGCCCCAAGCCCCCCAGCCCAGCCACAGTGCGATGCCGAATGCGAAGACCGCGTCAGCGCCACGGATGCCGGCGTAGGTGTCGAGCAACAAGGCGGCGATTACCGCCAGGTTGAGAAACAGGTCGGACTTGTAATGGACGTTGTCGGTGCTGATCGCGAGGCTGTTCGTCTTGCGGATCACGTAGCGCTGGTAGGCGAGCAACGCGAACGTGGCCCCCAGCGCAATCGTCGAGACGATCACGCCCGATTCGGCCTCGGCCACCTTGCCGCCGCCAAGGAACTGGCCGACCGCGCGGAACGCCAGGCCGATCGCGGAGATCGAGATCAGCACGACCTGGAACATGGCCGCCAATGCCTCGGCCTTGCCGTGACCGAAGCGGTGGTTGTGATCGTCGGGCTGCGCGGCGACCCAGACGCCGAGCAGCGTCGCAAGGCTCGCCACGAGATCGAGCGCGGTATCGGCAAGGCTGCCGAGCATTGCGGTCGAACCCGTCGAGAAAACTGCCCAGACCTTGAGGCCGACGAGCAGAACCGCCACCGAGATGCTCGCCATCGCGGCCTTGCGGTTGAGGTCGTTGTGCAGGTTGGTCGTAGTCGTGTCCATCGGCATGGCCTTTACGGGTAAAGCAGGGTGCTGGTCCAGCCGCCCTTCCCATCCGCCACGAAACGGCGACGTTCGTGCAGGCGGTAGTCGCGGTCTTGCCAGAATTCGATGGCATCGGGTTTCACGCGGTAGCCTGACCAGTGCGCGGGGCGCGGCACGTTGCCGTCAGGATACTGTTCGCGCAGCGCGGCGACGCGATCGAGATAGACCTGGCGATCGGGCAAGGGGCGCGACTGGTCTGACGCGGCCGAGCCGAGCCGGGATTCCGGATGGCGGCTGGCGAAATAGGCGTCGGCTTCTGCCGGGGAGACTTCGGTGACCGGGCCTTCGATGCGGATCTGGCGGCGCAGCGACTTCCAGTGGAACAGCAGTGCCACGTTGGGGTTGGCGGCCAGTTCACCGCCCTTGCGGCTTTGGAAATTGGTGTAGAACACGAAGCCATCGGACCCGTGCCCCTTGAGCAGAACCATGCGCAGCGACGGAACCCCGCCCGCCGTGGCGGTTGCGAGCGCCATGGCGTTCGGATCGTTGGGTTCGCTTGCCTGCGCCTGCGCAAACCACGATTCGAAGATCGCGAGGGGGTCGGCGTGGGGGATGGCGTCGGCGTTATGTTCAGACTTCACGGGAGATTCCTGACGAGGGTTTACACGGTTTACACTGTCCAGAGAGACTTTGGCTGCCTCCCACCGACCCATGCATCTGGCTGCTCGCTTTCGAACGGCTTCGCCATGACCGGGATCAATTGCATGGCAACGGACTACTCTCGCGAAGCCATGTAGGAAAGGCAACCTTGCGGGCAGGCCCGGTAAATCCTAGCTAGGGCGCATGGCCGATCCGTATTCGATCCTGGGGGTTCAACGCAGCGCGAGCGAGAAGGACATAAAGTCCGCCTATCGCAAGCTTGCCAAGGAACTGCATCCGGACACCAACAAGGACAATCCTCGCGCCACGGAGCGCTTCTCCGAGGTGACGCGCGCCTATGACCTGCTGTCCGACAAGGACAAGCGGGCCAAGTTCGATCGCGGCGAAATCGATGCCGACGGCAATCCGACCGGCCCGTTTGGCGGCGGCTTCGGCGGCGGCGGCGGCGGTTTTCGCGGGAATCAGGGCGGGTTCCGCCATGACGGCGGGTTCGAGGGCGGCTTCGGTGGCGGGGCTGAAGGCGTCGACATCGGCGACATCTTCGAGGGTCTGTTCGGCGGGCGTGGCGGCATGGGCGGCGGCTTCGGCGGAGGTGCCGGTGCGCGACGCGGTCCTCCGCCCAAGGGCGCCAACGTCAACTACCGGTTGCAGGTTTCGTTCGTCGATGCGGCGACGCGCGCCAACCAGCGCATCACCCTGTCCGACGGCAAGACGATCGACCTCAAGCTACCTGCGGGTCTGGAGAACGGCCAGCAGATGCGGCTGGGGGGCAAGGGTGAACCGGGCCCGGGCGGCAATGGCGATGCCATCGTAACGATCGAGATCGGCAGCCACCCCTTCTACGAGCGCGATGGCGACAACATCCGGCTGGACCTGCCGATCAGCCTTTCCGAAGCACTTGGTGGTGCGAAGGTGAAGGCGCCGACCGTCGACGGTCCGGTCATGCTCACCGTGGCACCGGGAAGTTCGAGCGGCAGGACCTTGCGCCTCAAGGGGCGGGGCTTCACGCGCAAGGACGGCACCCGTGGCGATCAACTGGTGACGCTGCAAATTGATCTTCCCGCAGAAGATCAGGACCTTATTGCCCGTCTCGATGGTTGGCAGGACATGCGTGACCTTCGAAGCAAGCTAGGTGTCTGACCTCCCGCCGGGCGTTCGTCCGCTCGTCGACGTCCCCGACCTCTCGCCCGAGGCACGGCGGCGCGAGGCGTTGCGCTGGCGCGCCGGACTTTCCGAAGCACGAGAGCGTCTCGGCCCGGGCAGCCGCGCGTGGGAAGTAACCAAGCGCGTATGGACCGGTGCCTACAACGACGGATCGATCCATGCCGGCAATCTTGCCTACATGATGATCATCGCGCTGTTTCCGTTCTTCATCACGGCCGCCGCGCTGTTTTCGGTGGTGGGCGAGCCCAGCCAGCGAGCCGCCGCGATCAACACCGTGCTGATCGCGGTCCCGCCTGTCGTCGCCAACGTGATCGAACCGGTCGCGCGCAGCGTGATCGAGGCCCGCAGCGGATGGCTGCTTTGGATCGGCGGATTCTTCGGGTTGTGGACGGTCGGCAGTCTCGTCGAGACGATTCGCGACATCCTGCGCCGCGCCTATGGCACGCGCTGGGAGCACGCCTTCTGGCGCTATCGGCTCGCATCGACAGGCATTACGCTCGCATCGGTCATTCTCATTCTGCTGTCGATCATCGTGCAGGTGATGATCGGCACGGCGCAGGAGATCATCGAGGCCTGGCTGCCCCAGTTCAACGACCTGATCGACATGCTGGCGATCAGCCGCTTCGCCCCCGCGTTCGTCCTCTATGGCGCGCTTTGGCTGCTATTCGCCTCGCTGACCCCGGGCGCATTTAGGGGGAGCAACTATCCCAAATGGCCGGGCGCATTGTTCGTGACGCTGTGGTGGATCGGGGTGACGACTGCCCTGCCGACCGTGCTTCGGACCTTTTTCTCCTATGATCTGACCTACGGCAGCCTTGCCGGAATGATGATCGCTCTTTTCTTTTTCTGGCTTGTCGGCTTAGGGATGGTCGTGGGGGCCGAACTCAACGCCGCGCTGGCCGAAACACCGGAAGAGCGCGACATGTTGGGCCAGGCTGACGATCGTGCACGGGAAAGCAATCCCGGCGCGGTTCATGAGACGACGACTAGTAGCGAGAACGAGAACGCATGACCGGACTTATGCAGGGAAAGCGCGGCCTGATCATGGGGCTCGCCAATGACAAGTCGCTTGCCTGGGGCATTGCCAGGCAACTGAGCGAGCACGGCGCGGAACTGGCCTTTTCCTATCAGGGAGAGGCGCTGGAAAAACGCGTGCGCCCATTGGCCGAAAGCCTCGGCAGCGATTTCCTGATCGAATGCGACGTGTCCGACATGGACGCGCTCGACCAGACGTTCGAGACCCTGAAGGCGCGCTGGCCCACGATCGACTTCATCGTCCACGCCATCGGCTATTCGGACAAGACCCAGCTGCGCGGCAAGTTCTACGACACCACGCTCGACAACTTCCTGATGACGATGAACATCTCGGCATACAGCCTGGTCGCGGTGACCAAGCGCGCGGCCGAAATGATGCCGGACGGCGGATCGATCCTGACGCTGACCTACTACGGCGCGGAAAAGGTCGTGCCGCACTACAACGTCATGGGCGTGGCCAAGGCCGCGCTCGAAACCAGCGTCAAGTATCTTGCCAACGATTGCGGGCCGCAGGGCATCCGCGTCAACGCGATCTCCGCCGGACCGATCAAGACGCTTGCCGCCAGCGGCATCGGCGACTTCCGCTACATCCTCAAGTGGAACGAACTCAACAGCCCGCTGCGTCGCAATGTGACGATCGAGGACGTCGGCGGTGCAGGGCTCTATTTCCTGTCCAACCTTTCATCGGGCGTGACTGGTGAAGTCCATCATGTCGATGCGGGTTATCACACCGTCGGCATGAAGCAGGAAGACGCGCCGGATATCGCGCTGGGGTGAAATAGCATAGTCTCGCGCAGAGACCCGGTGAACATCGAGAGCGCAGAGCATGGAGAAACATCTCCGCGTCTTCTGCGCTCCCCTCCATGCCCTGCGTGACAATCCCCTGCGTGAACTCCTCGGCCTGCCGGGCCCTGCAATTCAGGGTTGCGTCACCGGAGCGGTTGGCTGCGCCTCGCCAGCGGCTTCACGCTCGCGCTTCAGGCGAGCTTCGTATTCCTTTTCGATCTGCTCGACGCGCCCCTGTTCGGCGGCAGCATCTGCATCGATCGACTGCAGGCGCTTGGCGCGTTCATCCTCGATCATCTTGCCGAACTGCACGTCGGGCGCGTTCTTCTTTTCGGCATAGGCACGATCGATCAGCCGGGTAAGGCAGCCCGACGCGCCGCCCGAGCCCACCGCAGAGCACGAATTGACGCCCGATGCGCCGACCGTTTCGTAAGCCCGGACCTTTTCGGACCAGGCCTGGTTGACCGGGGCGTTGGGATTGTCGCGAAACGGCCTGGGAATGCGGAAGCGCTCGGCCTCTTCCTTGCGCGCGCATACCGTGATCGTGCCATCGGCCGAAGCGGGACAGGGATCGTCGCCATAGACGATGATCTGGTTGACGCGTTCGCCGCCCGGATCGGTGAGGCCCGCATCCTGCGCGTGGGCCGGGATCGCAAAAGCGCTGGCGGCTACGAGGGCGGCAGAAATCAGGCGCTTCATCTACAATCTCCGACAGGCTTGCCCCGATATAGGCCGCCCACCTGCTGAATGGTAGATGAAGGTGGACGTTCCCGCGACAACATCCGTTCGTACAGGTTTCAGATCCGCTTGCTCAGCGCAATCGCGGCGCGGCAGCCAAGGCGGATGGCGTGAAACAGCACCGGATAGGCCGGGGCCTTTTCCGCGCCCGCGGCCAGCGCCGCATCGCGATGCTCGCGCTCGTCATCGCGAAACTCGCGGATCATCGCGGCAAGTTCGGGGTCTTCGTCGCCCAGTTCCTCGAGCTGTTCGGTATAGTGCCGGTCGATCTCGGTCTCGATCGCGGCGGTGCAGGCCATCGCGGCCTCGGGCCCGATCAGCGCGGTCGCCGCGCCGAGCGCGAAGCCTGCTGCAGACCATACCGGCTGAAGTGCGGTCGGGCGCACGCCGCGTTTTGCGATGAGCGCGTCGAAGCGCTTGCGATGATCGGCTTCCTGCGCGGCCATCGCGGCGATTTCTGCCGAGTGCGGTGCGCGATCGCCCATGACGGCGAGCTGCCCTGCATAGATGCGGGTCGCGCCGAATTCGCCCGCCTGATCGACACGCAGCATTTCGGACGACTTCGACATGTCAGGTGCCCTTTCGGCCCTTGCCGAGCAGCGCGAAGATCAACGCCGCCCCGGCCAGCGAAATGAGGAAATTGAATCCGGCAAGGCTGACCCCGAACAGCGTCCAGGGCGCGACGTCGCAACGGATGACCGGCGCATTCATGATCGCATCGAGCGGATCGCCGCCGCCCGCAACCGTGGCGCAGGACGTGACACCTTCCCACCAGCCATATTCGACACCGGCATGAAAGCCGCCGATCAGGCCCGATGCGCCGATGCAGATCGCGGAGAGGATCACGGTCATGTCGCCCGCGCCCTTTCCTTTCATGGTGAAGGCGAGCAGCGCCAGCACGATCGCAGCGATGTGCGGATAGCGCTGCCACCAGCACATCTGGCAAGGGTAAAGGCCAAAGACGTATTGCGAGATCAGCGCTCCACCCATCAGGGCAGCAGGCACGATCAGCGCGAGCGCATAAGCGGCGTTTCTGTTCCGGGCAGGCGTCATGGGCCCTGCCCTATTACCGCTTCAGCTTTGCCGCAAGTGCACTCCGGGGCGCAGTCCGGCCGAGCGTCTGCACCGCGTAATAGAGCTGGAAATCCTTGATGTTCTTCGCCTTGAGTTCCTCGGGCGTCATCTTGAAGCGCGGATCGTCGATCTTGTCCTTTTCGAGATCCTTGTCGTCGAGCTTGATCTCGTTGATCAGATGGCCGCGCAGATCGCTTTCGCGATACGACCGCATCGCGCGCTTGCGCAGATCGGGGTCGGAAATCTGCGGCACGGCGATATCGGGATCGATTCCGCCCTCCTGCACCGAGCGGCCCGAAGGCGTGTAGTAGCGGGCAGTGGTGATCTTGATCGCGGTGTCGCGCGTCAGCGGAATCAGCGTCTGCACGCTGCCCTTGCCGAAGCTGCGCTGGCCCATGACGACCGCACGATGCTGGTCCTGCAGGGCACCGGCGACGATCTCGGAGGCGGAAGCAGAGCCTTCATCGATCAGCACGATCATCGGCACGCCCTTGGCGATATCGCCGCGCGTGACGACTTCGGCCGGATATATCTCGTTGTCGCGCGCATAGCGGCCGCGCTGCGAAACGATCGTGCCCTGATCCAGGAACAGGTCGGACAGGGCGACGGCTTCATCGAGCAGGCCGCCCGGGTTGCCGCGCAGGTCGAGCACGAGACCGCTGACCTTGCCGCCGCTCTTTGCCTTGGCCTCGTTCCACGACCGCATGACAGCGGCCCCGACATCGGTGCTGAAGCTGGACACCGAGATCACCGCGACATTGCCCTGCATTTCGAGCGCAACGGGCTTGAGTTCGATGATCTGCCGGGTCAGGGTCACGTCGAACGGTTCGTCGCGACCGGGGCGGAAAACGCTGAGGCGGATCTGGGTGCCCGGTACGCCGCGCATCTGATCAACCGCCTCATCGAGCGAGCCGCCATAGATCAGCTTGCCATCGAGGTGGGTGATATAATCGCCGGCCTTGACGCCGGCGAGATCGGCAGGGCTGCCCTTGGTCGGCGCGATGACCTTGACCGCGCCATCGTCCATCGTGACCGAGAGGCCGAGGCCGCCGTAGGAGCCTTCGGTCTGCGTGCGCAGGTTCTCGAAATCGCGGGCGTCGAGGTAGGAGCTGTGCGGATCGAGCGTGGCGAGCATTCCGTCGATCGCGCCCTTGAGCAGCTTGTCGTCGTCGACCGGCTCGACGTAATTCGCCTTCACGCGCTCATAGACGGCGATAAGCTTGCCGAACTCGGGGCCCGAGCGCGCGTCAACCGCGGCAAGGCCGGCGGTGGCGGCCGGGATCAGGGCAACGGCAGTGACGAGCGCGGTGGTGCGCAGCAGGTGGGCGAGCTTCATTGCCCTTGGGGCCTTTCGCGAAGAGGCATGCATGTGGGGGTTCTATAACCGCAGCTGAATTAACGCCAGATGAGGTTTTGGGGCAGGACATGCGCTGTTCGACGAACGACACAACGCTCCCGACGGGCGTCAGCCACGCACCTGCTCGAGCGGATTGACCGGCGTGCCCTCCCGCCGCAGCTCGATCGAGAGGACCGGACGCCCCGGGCCCGCATTGCCGAGCGGTGAGCCCTGCACGACCTTTTCGCCCACGCTCGCGGCAATCCGGCCGAGATTGGTAACGAGCGTTGTCCAGCCGCTCTCGTGCTCGACGATCACGATCCGGCCATAGCCGCGGTAGGGCCCGGCGAAAGCGACGCGACCGTCGGCAGGGGACACGACTTGCGCGCCTGCGCTGGCGGCAAGCTGGATGCCGGTGGTGAGCCCGACCTCGCGACGTTCCCCGAAGCCAGAGACGAGACGGCCCGCGACCGGAATGATCCAGGCGATGCCGTCTGCCGGGGCTGGAGCGGCAGGGGGCCGGGCATCGACCACCATCAGCACTTCGCCCGGACGGCTTGGCGGAAGGATCGGTCCGGGCAGCGCCGCCAGACGCTTGCGCAATGTGCCCGCGCTCTCGAGTTCGCCCATCAGAGAGGAGAGGTCGCGCGTCTGTTCGGCCAGTGCCATGGCGCGATCGGCCTCGCGGCTGGCAACACCCTGCGCCGCACGCGAGGCGAGGCGCTGGCGGCTTTCGAGCGCGGCCAGTTCGACCTGCCGCGCGGCGAGCGACTTTTCCCCGTTACGGCGCTGGCTGGTGGCGAGGCGCGCGTCGTCCTGCAGCTTGCGGCCGCGCTGGATTTCGGCGCGCAGGCCGGCGGTGCGACGCCGCACTTCGGGCAGCATCGTTTCCATGACCGCACGCAGATAGACCGTGTCGCGCAACGACTCGGAACGCACGAGACCGAAGGCGAGCGGGCGACGCGCCATCATCTGCAGCGCTGCGGTCAGGCGCACGACCGGCTCCTGCCGCTCGGCCATGCGCGAGCGCAACTGCTCGCGCTGGCGATCGATCAGGGCGATTCTGGCCTGCGCCAGTTCGATTTCGGCCTGGGATTGCTGGATGCGCGCGGCGACGGCGGCGGCTTCGCGCGCGGTGCGATCGGCCTCTGCGGTGGCACTACGCGCGGCTCGTTCTAGCTTTTCCGCGCGGGCGCGGGTTACCGCCAATGACTGCCCGGCGCGACGCAGCGCTTCGCCCGCCTCGCCCGCATCGGCAAACGGCGATTCCTGCTGCGCGGATGCCTGCCAGCCTGCCACGCAAGCCAATGCCAGGACCGCGAAGAGAAAGGCAATGCGTGACGTCATGACGGCGCTTATCCCTCGCGGTGATAGGGATGCCCAGCAAGAATGCTGGTTGCCCGCCAGAGCTGTTCGGCGAGCATGGCCCGCGCCATCATGTGCGGCCATGTCGCCTTCCCGAAAGCGATGAGCAGGTCGGCAGATTCTCGCTGGGCGTCGTCATGGCCGTCTGCCGCGCCGATCAGGAACCGCGTCTCGCGCACACCGTCATCGCGCCAACGGCCGAGGATTGCCGCAAATTCGCTCGAGGTGAGTTGCTTGCCGCGTTCGTCCATCGCAACCGTGCGCGATGGGGTTTGCGAGGGCGGCGGCACGGTGCCGCCCTTGTCGCTGGCACGATCGGGCAATTCGGTGACTTTCCAGCCCCACGAAATCCGCTTGGCGTAGCGCTCGACAAGCTCCGCCTCGGGCGAACGGCCAATCTTCCCGCGGGCGATAACGTGGAGCAGCATCCCGGCGATCTAGCCGGGATTTGCCGGGAAATGAATCCCCCGGCGCAAACTAAAGGGTACGCGCAGAATCGTTCGGCGCGAAAGCCTGTCAGGCTGCGCCGGCGTCCCCGAAGTTCCACATGCGCTCGAGGTTGTAGAACGTGCGCACTTCGGGACGGAACAGGTGCACGACGACATCGCCTGCGTCGATCAGCACCCAGTCTGCGGCGGGCAAGCCCTCGATGCGGACATGGCCGTAGCCGCCGTGCTTTACGCGCTCGGCCAGTTTCTGCGCCATCGCGGCGACCTGGCGGGTCGAACGGCCCGAGGCGATCACCATGTAATCGGCGATCGAGCTCTTGCCCTCAAGCGCGAGCGACACGACGTCCTGCGCCTGATCGTCATCGAGTGACGCCAGCACAAGATCGTGCAGCGAGGCGGCGGTGCGGGTTTGGGTGCTGCTGGCTTTGTCGGCCGCAGCCGAAGCCGAGGACGAAAGGGGTTGAACGCTGGTCATGTCGCGCGAAATGGCCTCCGTGGCTCAAGAGTCAAGGAATAACGATCAGACGGCACAAGTGTTTCGGGGCGACGCTCGCTGCGCGCAACCGCGAGATGGGCTTGCGTAGTCAGGATTTCCCTCGTTCCGGCGAGGGTGCGATCGCGCGATGCGTGACGCTGTCGCGCAGGCTGGCCGTGGCAATCGCGCCGGACCAGTCGGGGTCGGCGGCACGAATCGCGCTGGCCGATCGGGTATCGGGATCGAAGCGAAGAATGGTCAGCGCCGGAGCGCTCCGCATTGCGCCGGAGACGAACTGCCCGGGCCGCTGACGCCAGCGGCGCAGCCAGGCCATGGCAGGACTTGCCAAGGCAGCAGCATCATAACCCGGACGCGCGATCACCGCAATCGGCATCAACTTCGCGATCTGCCGCCAGTCTTTCCAGCGGTGGAACTGCGCAAGATTATCCGCACCCATCAGCCAGACGAAGCGGCGTCGTGGATAGCGCTGCCTGAGCGCGCGCAGGGTATCGACGGTGTAGCGAGTGCCCAGTTCCCGCTCGATTGCGGTGGCGCGAATGCGGGCATTGCGCGATTGCGCATGAGCCGAGGCCAGCCGCGCCGGCAAGGGTGCCATGCCTTGGGCAGGCTTGAGCACGTTACCGGGCGAAACCAGCCACCAGACCTCGTCGAGGCCAAGCGCATCGATCGCGAAGAGCGTGACGCGCCGGTGGCCGCCGTGTGCGGGATTGAAACTTCCGCCAAGAAGGCCGGTCAGCGTCAGGGGCGCACCTGCCCGGACCCACGCACCAGCCACTTGTAGGTCGTGAGGCCTTCGAGCGCGACCGGACCGCGCGCGTGAAGCCTGCCCGTCGCAATGCCGATCTCGGCACCCAGACCGAATTCGCCGCCATCGGCAAACTGGCTCGAGGCGTTGTGCATCACGATCGCACTGTCCACTTCGGCAAGGAAGCGGTCGGCGACGGTCTGCTCCTGCGTGACGATGGCATCGGTATGGCCCGAGGCATGGGCCGCGACATGGGCAAGTGCTCCGTCGATGCCGTCAACCACCGCCACCGAGAGGATCGCCTCGAGATATTCGGTGTCCCAGTCCTCGTCGCTTGCAGGCGTGATGCGGGGATCGATCGCGCAGGCTCGGGCATCGCCGCGCAGTTCGCAGCCTGCGGCAAGCAGCGGTTCGACGAGGCCGTGCGGATCGGGATAGGTTGCATCGATCAGCAACGTTTCCATTGCGCCGCAGATGCCGGTTCGCCGCATCTTGGCATTGAGCGCGATGGCTTGGGCCATGTCCGCGTTGGCTGCAGCATGGACGAAGGTGTGGTTGATGCCATCGAGGTGCGCGAGCACGGGAACGCGGGCATCGGCCTGGACGCGGGCGACAAGGCTCTTGCCGCCCCGCGGCACAATCATGTCGATCAGGCCCGCTGCTGCCAGCATCGCACCGACCGCGGCGCGATCCTGCGTCGGCATAAGCTGGACCGCATCTGCAGGCACGCCGCCTTCGACCAGTCCCTTGACCAGCGCCGCGTGGATCGCGCGATTCGAATGGACCGCCTCGGATCCGCCGCGCAGGATCGTGGCATTGCCCGAACGCACGCAAAGCGCGGCGGCATCCGCCGTCACGTTGGGGCGGCTTTCGTAGATGATCCCGATCACGCCCACGGGGATGCGCACGCGCTGCAGCACCATGCCATTGGGCCGCGCGCTCTCGCCGATCATTTCCCCGACCGGATCGGCCAGCGAGGCAACCTGTTCGACCGCATCGGCCACACTGCTAAGTCGTTCGGGCGTCAACTTCAGGCGATCGAGCATGGCAGGTGAAAGCCCGGTCGCGGCGCCATTGGCCATGTCCTGCGCATTGGCGGCAAGGATATCGTCCGACGCGGCACGCATTGCCGCTGCCGCAAGCTTGAGCGCGCGTTCCTTGGCCGGAGAATCCATGCGCGCCAGGCTGCGCTGTGCGGCGCGAGCGGCGCGGGCGAGGCCTTCGACCATGTCGGTGACGGATTGGGCGGACGGGGCAAGCTGCGTGGACATGGGCCGAGCCCCTACCATTGCACAGGCCGGTTGTCATGCCCGCGACGCGACTCGGCCAGCCCGCGAGAATCGAGCCGGAATGTGACCGCTCACATGTTTGCAAACGATTCATCGGGCGACTCACACGCTTCACCCCGCATGGGCCAAATGCGATTCGCCATGATTGGTTCCCGCAGGTAACGCGCGCGGCAACGGGATCAGACTAAAAACACGACGGGGGTCGCCAAGTCTTGCCAACCATCACGCTCGCCGAGGCTGCGGCCCGGATCAGGAGCTGGTTTCCCGAGCGCGAATTTTTCATGCGCTCGCACGGCCAGGTCCGTTTCATCCGCTTCTCGCCACGCCTCCAGATGTCTGTCGCCGGCGGGATTGCTGCTGCGATCCTGCTCTGGCTGGGCATGATGACGGCTGCGCTCGTCTCGCAGTTCACCGCCGCGCAGGATCACGCCGCATTGCTCGAGCGCGAAGCTGCCGTCGCCTCGGCGGAGAGCCGCGTTCAGAAGTATCGCGGTGGGCTCGAAGGCGTCGCCGACGATCTGGCGCGCCGGCAGGACTTCATCGAGAAGGCCATTCAGGGCACGATCGGCGATCTGCCACACGACCTGCCGCAGGGCACCGTATCGGACAGCAGCGCCGAGGCGGAAAAGACCGTGCGCAAGATTTCGATGGAACTGCCCGAGGCTCGCCGCCTGGCCGAGATCGAGGCGCGCCAGCTGGCCTTCATCGAACGCCTGACGCGCTATGCCGACGCACGCTCGGCCGCAGCCGAAACCGCGATCCGTCGCGTCGGCCTCAACCCCGCCATGCTGCGCGCCAGCGCACGCGAAGCGCAAGGTGGTCCGCTGATCCGCCTGTTCACCGGAAGCGACGATTCGGTCGATCCGCGCTTTGCGCGACTTGGCGCCAGCCTTGAACGCATGGCGGCAATGCAAAAGGGCCTCGCCCGCATTCCCAACACCCTGCCCGCCAGCCTCGAATATATCTCGAGCGGGTTCGGCTATCGCTCCGACCCGTTCAATGGCGGCGCGGCGTTCCATGCGGGCCTCGATTTCCGTGGGCCGATCGGCGCGCCGATCTATTCGGCAGCGGCTGGCACCGTCAGCTTCGTCGGGGTCAAGCAGGGCTACGGCAATTGCGTCGAAGTCAGCCACGGCAACGGCCTGATGACGCGCTACGCCCACATGTCACGGACCGGCGCGCGCGTCGGCGAGAAAGTGGACGCCGGTGCCGAAATCGGCAAGATCGGCAGCACCGGCCGCTCCACCGGCCCCCATCTTCACTTCGAGGTGCGGATCAACGACCGTCCGGTCAACCCGCGCCCCTTCCTTGAGGCAGCCAGCAATGTTCAACAAGAAGCCAGCGCCGGACTATCGCGCGCCAACCGGGGGTAACACGATGGCCGCCACTTTCTCGATCCTGGGCACCGACGTCTCGGTAAAGGGCGATCTTCGCGCCACCGCAGACCTTCACATCGACGGCAATGTCGAGGGCGACATCACTTGCGCCGCACTGGTGCAGGGCGAGAAGAGCACAATCACCGGAGCGATCAAGGCGCAGAGCGCACGGCTTTCCGGCACGGTTCACGGCTCGATCGAGGCGGGCGAGCTGGTGATTCTCAAGTCGGCGCGCATTCACGGCGACGTGACCTATGACGCGCTGACGATCGAACAGGGCGCGCAGGTCGACGGCAAGTTCGCGCATCGCGTCCATGCCGGGGAGGAACCCGCGCTGACGCTGGTGAGCTGACGGTCCAGCGGGGTCCGAAACTCAACTCTTGCCGATTCGGGCATCCTCGCCTACATCACGATCAAGCAAGGCCGCTCCGCAAGGGGCGGCCCTTATTGTATCTGCCTTTTTGGCGTCTGACATTTTTCGGGAGACCACCCGTGAGCACCCAGCCCACGTATCCGCTGATGCCGCATGCGACCGCATCGTGGCTCGTCGACAATACCGCGCTCACGTTCGAGCAGATCGCAGACTTCTGCGGGCTGCATATCCTCGAAGTCCAGGCGATGGCTGACGACCTTGCGGGGCAGAAGTATACCGGGCGTGACCCGCTGCACTCGGGCGAACTCAACCAGGCCGAAATCGACAAGGGCCAGGACAACCCCGAATACCGCCTGAAGATGCAGCGCGCACCGATCTCGGTCAGCCGCACCAAGGGGCCGCGCTACACGCCGGTATCGAAGCGTCAGGACAAGCCCGACGGCATCGCCTGGATCCTGCGCAACCACCCCGAGGTTTCGGACGCGCAGATCGGCAAGCTGATCGGCACCACGCGCACGACCATCGCCGCGATCCGCGATCGCAGCCACTGGAACATCAGCAACATCAACCCGAAGGACCCGGTCACGCTGGGCCTGTGTTCGCAGCGCGAACTCGATGCGCTGGTGGCGAAGGCCGCGAAGAAGGCCGGGTTCGAGGACAATGGTGAAGCTGCCATTCGTCTGGGCTCGGATCGCGAAGCACTGATCGAGGAACTGCGGGCCGAGCGTGACGCGCACTCCAAGGCTGCCTCGGAAGCCGCGCAGGAAGCAGAGGCTGCCGCATGGCTGGCCGCACGCCGCGCCGAGGGCATTTCGGACAGCTGAGTTGGCCGGACGTGGAATGAAGAGGCCGCCCCGCAACGGGCGGCCTTTTTCGTGTCAGCCGACCTTCAGCACGATCTTGCCGATGTGTGCACCCTGTTCCATCCGGGCGTGGGCTGCAGCGACTTCGGTGAGCGGGAAGCACTGGTCCATGATCGGGCGCAGTTCGCCTTCGGCGATCAGCGGCCAGACCGTTTCTCGGATTTCCTGGGCCAAAGCCGCCTTGAACGCCCTGGAGCGCGGGCGCAGCGTCGATCCCGTCATCGTCAGGCGGCGGCGCATGACTTCGGCCATGTTGATCTCGGCGCGGACTCCGCCCTGCACCGCGATCGTCACATGGCGGCCATCGTCGGCCAGGCACTTGAGATTGCGCGCGACATAATCGCCAGCGACCATGTCGAGGACCATCTCGACGCCCTTCCCACCGGTGATCCGCGCCACTTCCTCGACGAAATCGGTGGCCTTGTAGTCAATGGCGTGTGCAGCACCGATCGCGATTGCCTGCGCGCACTTTTCAGGCCCGCCACAGGTTGCAATGACGGTGACGCCGAACAGCTTGCCCAGCAGGAGTGCCATCGACCCGATGCCGCTGGTGCCGCCATGGACGAGGATCGTCTCGCCCTCGGCCACCATCCCGCGTTCGAACACGTTGTGCCACACGGTCATCAACGTTTCGGGAATGGCGGCGGCCTCGGCCAGCGGCACGTCGCCAGCATCGAAGCACTGCGCGGCTTCGGCCAGGCAGTATTCGGCATAGCCGCCGCCGGCCACCAATGCACAGACCGACTGACCAACGAAGGGTACGATTACGCCCTCGCCCATGGCTACGACCTGCCCGGAAATTTCGAGTCCCGGCAGTGGCGATGCATCCGGCGGAGGCGGATACATTCCCATCCGCTGGATCACGTCCGGCCGGTTCACTCCGGCGTAGGCGACCTTGACGAGCACTTGTCCCGGACCGGGCCGTGGCACGGAGACCGTTTCAGGGCGCAGGACTTCGGGGCCTCCCGGCGCGTCCCAGCCCATGGCCGTCATCGTATCGGGAATGGCGGTCATCCAAAATCCTGAATTGCGTGGAATACCAATTCGGTGATGCTAGCGCACGCAAGGCGTTGACAGCAAGGCATTCGCGGGCACATTGTGCACCGCAATGGACATAGACGAGCGCCCTCGCCCGAAAGGGGATCTGGCCAGCCAGCTGGCCGCCGAAGTGCTCGACCCCTATTCCCATGACGAACTGAACGAGCGTATCCGTCTGCTCGAGCTCGAAATAATGCGCACCGTTGACCACCGCGACAAGGCCAGCGCGCATCGAGCAGCCGCGGACGCGCTGTTTCGAACGCCGCCGCCTGCGGGCGACGCGGGATGATGGCTGCCGCCCTTCCTTTTGCCGGGCGGCCTTCCCATATCGTATCCGATGCCACCGTCCTGTGGGCATCTGTTATCGCACTCCGCCGTGGTTTAGCCTTGGTTAATCGCGCGGGTGCACTCTCCCTTCACGGGAACCCACCGGCGCAAGCCAGAAAGTAGATCCATGCCCAGTTTCGCCCAGAGTCTCGAAAAAACGCTGCATACCGCGCTCGCCAACGCGTCCGAGCGCAGCCACGAGTACGCGACGCTGGAGCATTTGCTGCTGGCGTTGATCGACGATGCCGATGCCGCGCAGGTGATGCAGGCCTGCGGCGTGGACCTGGGCGATCTGGGTGACGTCGTGCGCCAGTACCTCGATCAGGAATACCAGTCGCTCAAGACGCAGGAAAAGGCAGATCCCCAGCCGACTGCCGGATTCCAGCGCGTGATCCAGCGCGCCATCCTGCACGTGCAGTCTTCCGGCAAGGACACCGTGACCGGCGCCAACGTGCTCGTGGCGCTGTTTTCCGAGCGGGACAGCTACGCCGTTTATTTCCTCCAGCAGCAGGACATGAGCCGCCTCGATGCGGTGAGCTTCATCAGTCACGGCATCGGCAAGGGTGGCCGTGCGGTCGATGGCCGCACCGCCAAGGGCGCCGAGGAAGAAGCGCCCAAGCAGCAGGAAGAGAAGGCCGACGCCAAGGGCCAGAAGAAGGAAACCGCGCTCGACCAGTTCTGCGTCAATCTCAACGAGAAGGCGCTGAGCGGCAAGGTCGATCCGCTGATCGGGCGTGGACCCGAGGTTGACCGCACGATCCAGATCCTGTGCCGCCGTTCGAAGAACAACCCGCTCTATGTGGGCGATCCGGGCGTGGGCAAGACCGCGATCGCCGAGGGTCTGGCGCGCAAGATCGTCGAAGGCGATGTGCCCGAAGTGCTGTCCGAAGCGGTGATCTACTCGCTCGACATGGGCAGCCTGCTGGCAGGCACCCGCTATCGCGGCGATTTCGAGGAACGCCTCAAGCAGGTGGTCTCCGAACTCGAGAAGATGCCGCACGCGGTGCTGTTCATCGACGAGATCCACACCGTGATCGGTGCCGGTGCCACCAGCGGCGGCGCGATGGATGCATCGAACCTGCTCAAGCCCGCGCTTTCGGGCGGCACGATCCGTTGCATCGGCTCGACCACCTACAAGGAGTTCCGCAACCACTTCGAGAAGGACCGCGCGCTGCTGCGCCGGTTCCAGAAGATCGACGTCAACGAGCCGACGATCGAGGACACGATCAAGATCCTCAAGGGCTTGCGCACCGCGTTCGAGGACCATCACAAGGTCAAGTACACGCCCGACGCGATCAAGACCGCGGTCGAGCTTTCGGCGCGCTACATCAACGACCGCAAGCTGCCCGACAAGGCGATCGACGTGATCGACGAAGTGGGCGCGATGCAGATGCTGGTGCCGCCCTCGAAGCGCAAGAAGACGATCACCGCACGCGAGATCGAGCAGGTCATCGCGACGATGGCACGCATTCCGCCAAAGTCGGTGTCGAGCGACGACAAGAAGGTGCTCGAACATCTCGACCGCGATCTGAAGCGGCTGGTGTTCGGTCAGGACAAGGCAATCGAGGTGCTGTCTTCGGCCATGAAGCTCAGCCGCGCAGGCCTGCGCGATGCGGACAAGCCGATCGGCTCGTTCCTGTTCAGCGGCCCGACCGGCGTCGGCAAGACCGAGGTCGCGCGCAGCCTTGCCCAGATCATGGGCATTCCGCTGCAGCGCTTCGACATGTCGGAATACATGGAGCGACACTCGGTATCGCGCCTGATCGGTGCGCCTCCGGGCTACGTCGGGTTCGATCAGGGCGGCCTGTTGACCGATGCCATCGACCAGCAGCCGCATTGCGTGCTGTTGCTCGACGAAATCGAGAAGGCGCATCCCGACCTGTTCAACATCCTGCTTCAGGTGATGGACAACGGGCGCCTGACCGACCACCACGGCAAGACAGTCGATTTCCGCAACGTGGTCTTGATCATGACCACCAATGCGGGCGCGTCGGACATGGCGCGGCAGGGCATCGGCTTTGGCGACGTTTCGAAGGCCGATGCGGGCGACGAAGCGGTGAAGAAGATGTTCACGCCCGAATTCCGCAACCGCCTCGATGCTATCGTGCCATTCAGCTACCTGCCGACCGAAGTCGTCAGCCGCGTGGTCGACAAGTTCGTGCTCCAGCTCGAACTGCAGCTGGCCGACCAGAACGTGCACATCCAGTTCGATGCCGATGCGCGCGCGTGGCTGGCCCGCCAGGGCTATGACAAGCTCTATGGCGCGCGCCCGATGGCGCGGCTGATCCAGGAGAAGGTCAAGCGGCCGCTGGCGGAGGAACTCCTGTTCGGCAAGCTCGCCAATGGCGGCGAAGTTCACGTCAGCCTCAAAGCCGATGAGGGCAAGGACGGCGCGCTGTCGTTCGAACTGACGCCGGCTGCGCCCAAGCTGGTCAAGAAGAAGGCGCGCAAGGGCAAGGCCGGCAGTCCTGCGACCGAATCAAGCTCGGATGAGGCCGAATAGGCTTCCGCCAAGCGTTATGGATCAAGGCCTGCCCCTTGGGGCGGGCCTTTTTCTTTTGGTAGACAGAAAAACGCATGCTTGGGCAAAGTCGCGCCGCGCAACTTTTCGCCCATACCCAATGGGCACTGGAACGCGAGTGCGCCTCCGGCCATTGTGTGATCCATGGCCCCACCGTTCTCATGGCTGCGCCCCGAGCCGCACGGGCTCCATATCACGCCAGCCGATGCCTGGATCGATCCGTCACGTCCGGTCGATCTGGCGCTGGTCACGCATGGCCATGCCGATCATGCGCGCGGCGGGCATGCCCGGACCGTGGCGACGCCCGAGACCCTTGCGATCATGGCTCTGCGCTATGGCGTGGTCGAAGCCGGTTCACAGCCGGTCGGCTATGGCGAGACCGTCACCTTGCGCGGCGATGTGCGGGCGACATTCGTTCCTGCGGGCCACGTGCTGGGTTCGGCGCAGATCCTGCTCGAACATGCCGGTGAACGCGTCGTCATCACCGGCGACTACAAGCGCCGCGCCGATCCCACCTGCCCCCCGTTCGAGGTAACGCCCTGCGATGTCTTCGTGACCGAGGCGACTTTCGGGCTGCCCGTGTTCCGGCACCCTCCCATCGCCGAGGAAATGGCCAAGCTGCTAGACGCGCGCGAGAATGATGGCGGGCGCTGCGTGCTGGTGGGCGCCTATGCCCTGGGCAAGGCGCAGCGCGTGATCGCCGAACTTCGCGCGGCGGGATACCGCGAAACCATCTGGCTTCACGGCGCGATGGAGCGGATGTGCCGCCTGTACGAGGACCACGGCATCGATCTGGGCGATCTCAAGCCCGTGGCGGGCATGCCAAAGACTGCGCTGGAGAACGGCATCGTGATCTGCCCCCCTTCCGCACTCAACGATCGCTGGAGCCGTCGATTGCCCGATCCCGTGACCGCCATGGCGTCGGGCTGGATGCGCGTGCGCCAGCGAGCGCGGCAGCGCGGCGTCGAACTGCCGCTGATCATATCCGACCATGCCGACTGGGACGAACTGACCGAAACCATCGCGCAAGTGAACCCGGCAGAGACCTGGATCACGCATGGGCGCGAGGAAGCCTTGCTGCGCTGGTGCGAGCTGACCCAGCGCAAGGCGCGCGCTCTGGCGCTGGTCGGGTACGAGGACGAGGACGACTGATGGAGCGCTTTGCCGCCCTTCTCGACGCGCTCGTGCTCACGCCTTCGCGCAATGCCAAGCTGGCGCTGCTTGCGGCATACATGCGCGAAACGCCCGACCCCGATCGCGGCTGGGCGCTGGCGGCGCTGACCGATGGCCTCGACTTCACCGCCGTGAAGGCCGGCACGATCCGCAGCCTTCTGGCCGCGAGAGTCGATCCGGTGCTCTGGACGCTGAGCCGCGATTACGTTGGCGATACAGCGGAAACCGCGAGCCTGCTCTGGCCAGAGCCCATGGGTGACCACCTTGCGCCACCCAGCGTGGCCGAAGTGGTCGAAACCCTGCACGCGACGACCCGCGCGACCGCGCCGCAGGTTGTTGCCGAACTGTTGGACCGTCTTGACGTCAACGGTCGCTATGCATTTCTGAAGCTTGCGACCGGCGCGATGCGCATCGGCATCTCGGCGCGGTTGGCGAAGGTCGCCTTTGCCCAGGCGTTCGAAGTCAGCGTCGAGGACGTCGAGGAGTACTGGCACGGGCAGGCGCCGCCCTATCTGCCGCTGTTCCAGTGGGCGGCAGAGGGCGCTCCACCGCCGCGCACCGATCTGCTGCCGCTGTTCCGGCCGTTCATGCTCGCCCATCCGCTCGAGGCGGAAAGCCTGGACCTTTCGGAATTCGCCGCCGAGTGGAAATGGGACGGCATTCGGGTGCAGATCGTGCACGTGGCGGGCGAGACGCGCGTCTATTCGCGCAGCGGCGATGATATCTCTGGCACCTTTCCCGAGGTCGCCTCGGCGCTTGCGACACCTGCGGTGCTTGATGGCGAATTGCTTGTGCGCGGATCGCATCAGGGCGGAGAAGCGGGCGGGGCGGCCAGTTTCAACGCGCTGCAGCAGCGGTTGGGACGCAAGACCGTGTCGAAAGCGATGCTGCGCGATTATCCTGCTTTCGTGCGGCTCTACGATCTGCTGATCGAGGACGGCGAAGACTTGCGCGAGTGGGCATGGGAGCAGCGCCGCGTCCGGCTCGAGGCGCTGGTGCCCCGGCTCGATCCGGGCCTGTTCGACATCTCGCAGATCATCCCGGCCAAGGACTTCGACGACCTGTCCGAAATCCGCGCCCGCGCCCGCGATGAGGCGATAGAAGGCGTCATGCTCAAGCGGCGCGACAGTCCCTATGTGGCCGGTCGGCGCACGGGCCTGTGGTACAAATGGAAGCGCGACCCGCTGCTGATAGACTGCGTGCTGATGTATGCGCAGCGGGGAAGCGGGAAGCGCTCCTCGTTCTATTCGGACTTCACTTTCGGCTGCTGGAACGGCGATCCCGATCAGGGGGCCGAACTGCTCCCTGTGGGGAAGGCCTATTTCGGCTTCACCGACGAGGAGCTGAAATGGCTCGACCGTCATGTCCGGCAGAACACGGTCGCAAAGTTCGGGCCGGTGCGCGAAACCGACAAGTCACTGGTGCTCGAGGTGGCCTTCGATTCGGTCCATGCGAGCAAGCGCCACAAGTCGGGCGTTGCCATGCGCTTTCCCCGCATAAGCCGCATTCGCAGCGACAAGCCTGCACACGAAGCGGACAGACTCGAGACACTGAAAGGCTTCATAGCGGACTGAGGAACCGCATCGGCACAGGCCGGTTGTGCGATAAAATGCCGGGAGACGACGCACATGGGCAACCTCATTCTCGCCGTTCCAGCCGTGTTGCTGGGAAAGCTCGCCTGGACATCGATACGGACCGGGAGCGAATGGACGCGCCATGACCAATGGGACGCGGTAGCGACCAATCTGGCGATCGGCGCGGTTCTGGGCAGCGCAGCTGCGAGCCTTGCGGTCAAGGCCCTGCCCTGGCGCGGTTGACGCTGATCAATTCGCCCTTGCCCCGATCAGGCTAGGAGCGATGCTCCCGATCCCTTATTCCGGAGCATTGTCTTGGCCGCCCAAGCCGCGCAGACGCCTGTTGCCAGCCCATACGACCGCATCGGCGGCATTGCCGGTCTTCGGCAGATCACAGACCGATTCTACGATCTGATGGACAAGGATCCCGCATTCCGGGCTTTGCGCGCGATGCATGCGCCCGATCTTGCTCCGATGCGCGAATCGCTTCCCGGGTTTCTTGCCGGATGGGCGGGCGGACCGCGCGACTGGTTCGATGCAAATCCGGGCAAATGCATGATGTCGATGCACAAGCCTTTTGCGATTACCCGCGAAACGGCCGAGCAGTGGGCTGAGGCGATGACCCGCGCGATTGCCGATGTCGCGCCCGCCGATACCGAGATCGCCAATGCTCTGAGCGAGGTACTCGCGCAGATGGCGCGCGGCATGGCCCGTGATTGATCGCCTGATTGATCGCCTGATTGATCGATTGCCCGCACGGCCCCGGTCCCGCTAACATCGCATCGTGCTTCAATACGATCGCCAGCGCCGCCGCCTTGCAGTCGCTCTTGCGGCAATGGCGGGGTTTGTCGACTCGGTCGGCTTCCTCTCTGCCAATGGCTATTTCGTGTCGTTCATGTCGGGAAATTCGACCCGGCTCGGCGTGGCTCTCGGTACGGACCCGCTCCATGCGGCGATGCCCGGCCTGCTGATAGTCGGCTTTCTCGGCGGGGTGATAGCGGGGGCATTGGCTGCCAGATGGGCAGGCGCATGGCGCAAGGCGGCTGTGCTGTCGGTCGTTTCAGCCATGCTTGTGATGGCTGCGATGGGACGGGCCTGGGGCAATCCAGCGATCATGCTGGGCGGAATGGTCTTCGCGATGGGGGCGCTCAACAACACCTTCCAGCGCGGCGGGGAAGTGACCGTCGGTCTGACCTACATGACCGGCGCGCTGGTCAAGCTTGGCCAGGGCATCGCGGCGGCGCTGTCAGAAGAGAAGGACACGCGATGGACGTCCTGGGCAGCCCTGTGGGCGGGCCTGCTCGCGGGTGCGGTGCTCGGCGCGTTCCTGCAGGATCGCCTGCCGATGGGATGCCTGTAGATCGCGGCGGCATGGTCGGCACTCATGACCGCAATCGCGCTCAGGCTTCCGGCGGAATCCTGAACAGCTTTTCGCGCGAAGTTGCGCCGCGCAACAAATCGACCCGTGATGGCGCGACTTCGAGCGCCTGCGCGATGAGCGCGAGAACAGCAGCGGTGGCCTTCCCATCCTCTGGCTTGGCGCGGACCTTCACAGCCACGCGCCCATCCACGATCGCGATGGCTTCGCTGCGGGCACCAGGCGTCACATGGACGGCCAGCCGGCCTTCGCCATCGACCAGCGCGCGCAGGGTCGACGCATGCGGTAGATCAGGTTTCGGTCTGGCCAAGCACTGCTGCCTTGTGGGCCCTCCCGTTGACCACGTAGTGCTGTACGCCGCGCTGCATGTCGGCAATCGCATCATCTGTCAGGTCGCGCATGTAGGCGGCGGGCCGACCGCTCCATAGCTGGCGCGACCCTACCCGCTTGCCCGGCGTAAGCAGGGCACCAGCAGCAAGCATGGCGTCACTTTCGATCACGCAGGCATTCATCACGATTGCACCAAGCCCGACGAATCCGCGATCATCGATCGTGCATCCGTGGATCATCGCCATGTGGCCGATCAGCACGTCCTCGCCGATAATCGTGGGGAAGCCTGCCGGATGCTTTGCATCGGGGCTGTCACAGTGGATGATCGAACCGTCCTGGATATTGCTGCGCGCGCCCACATGGATGTGATTTACGTCCCCGCGCAGAACGCAGTTATACCAGATCGACACGTCCGGCCCGATCTCCACGTCGCCGATGATGCGGCACCCTGGCGCGATGAAGGCCGATTCATGGATGCGGGGCGTCTTGCCGTTGAGCGTGATGATCGACACGTCCGGATGCATACCCACAGGTTTCAGGCCCCCATCAGGCGGGCGGCGTGAGCCGCGTGGTAGGTCAGGACGCCCGAGCAGCCTGCGCGCTTGAACGCCACCAGCGTTTCAAGGACCATCGCGTCCCGATCAGCTGCGCCAGCGGCCACGGCGGCTTCTATCATCGCGTATTCGCCGCTCACCTGATAGGCGAACACCGGTACGCCGAAAGCCTGTTTCACGCGGATCGCGATGTCGAGGTACGGCAGACCCGGCTTTACCATGACGCTGTCGGCGCCTTCGGCAAGGTCCATCTCTACCTCGCGCAGCGCTTCCTCGGCGTTGCCGGGGTCCATCTGGTAGGTCTTCTTGTCACCCTTGAGCAATCCGCGCGAGCCGACGGCATCGCGGAACGGGCCATAGAAGGCGGAGGCATATTTCGCCGCATAGGACATGATCTGAACGTTGGCGTGGCCTGCGCCTTCCAGCGCCTCGCGGATCGCGCCCACGCGGCCATCCATCATGTCGGACGGCGCGATGATGTCGGCTCCCGCCACTGCCTGGTTGAGGCTCTGGCCGACCAGCACATCGACAGTGGCATCGTTGAGCACGTAGCCCGCGTCATCGATCAGCCCGTCCTGCCCGTGGCTGGTATATGGATCGAGCGCGACATCGGTCAGCACCCCGATGCTGTCACCGCAGGCGTCCTTGATCGCGCGGATCGCGCGGCACATCAGGTTGTCCGGATTGAGCGCCTCACGCCCGTCTTCACTGCGCCGGTCCGCCTGCGTGTTCGGGAACAGGGCGAGGCAAGGTATGCCAAGTTCGACAGCTTCCCGTGCCCGCGCGACGATCCCGTCGACCGACCAGCGCGACACACCCGGCAGCGATGCGATCGGGTCCTCGATGCCCGCGCCCTCGGTCACGAACAGCGGCCAGATGAGATCGGCGGGCGTGACGAGCACTTCGCGGTGCATCGCGCGGCTCCATGCGGTGGAGCGGGTGCGGCGCAGGCGAGTCTGGGGATAGCTGGACATGGCGAAGGCCTAACCGGCCAGACGCCTTCGCACAATCACCGTATGGCGGCGTTGGCCGTGATCGCGGTGATTTGCGCCAGCTTTGCCTTGAAGGCCGCCAATTGCGAAGGATCGACCGCAGCCCTCCGCGTGATCGCACCGACCGACTGCGGATTCACGGTCTGCCCGTTGCGGTACATTTCGTAATGGAGATGCGGCCCGGTCGAAAGGCCGGTCGACCCGACGTAGCCGATCACCTGGCCACGCCGCACACTCATCCCCGGTGACACGGCGATGCGGCTCATGTGCCCGAAGCCGGTGCCGATGCCGCCACCATTGTCGAGCCGCACGTAGTTGCCATGCCCGCCGTGCCAGCCGGCGAACGACACGCGGCCATCGGCGGTAGCATAGATTGGCGCGCCCCATGCCGCGCCGAAGTCGATGCCGGCGTGCATCCGCATGTAGCCGAGGATGGGGTGGCGCCTTGCACCATAGCCCGAGGTCACACGCCCGTTGACCGGCGCGCCGAAGAAGCCCGTGGTCTCCTGCGCGCCTTCGGACATCCCCTGGGGCGAGAGAAATTCGCCATCATTGCCCCAGCGCAGGAGCTGCAGCATCGGTTTTCCTGCGCGCACGATGCCTGCGTAGATCAGGTTTCCGGGCTGGGATTCGCCGCTGGCAGCGCGGCGATTGGCGAAGACGAGGTCGAATTCGTCGCCGGGGGCGATTTCCTCGAACGCCATGTGCTGATCGATCGTGCGCAGGTAATCCTGAACGGCGGTGGGCGGCGCACCGGCGGCGCGGGCAGAGCGGTAGAGGCTGCCACCCACGATGCCACGGATGCGCATGGGCTTGGTGTCGATCGCCAGGGCATTCGCGGCAAGCGCCAGACCACCACCGTTGCGGCGGATGTCGAGCGCGAGGTCGAAGCGGGGGCGGAACGAAAGCTGTTCGAGCGGGCGCGGCTGCGCGGGCGAAACGCGTGCGCCGAGCCGGATGGCGAAGCGCGTGCCCGCTTCGATTGCACCCGGCTTGATCTGCGAGGTGACCAGATCGAGCACGCGCACGATATCGGTGCTGGCAAGGCCCGCGCGCTGGAGCATGCGGGGGAAGCTGTCCCCTGCGCCCAGCGTTGCCGTGAGATCGATGCTCGGGCGCTCGGGCGCTGCGGCCAGCGGGATCACCGCGGCCGTCGCGATCATGTGGCGGCCATTGTCTGCACCGAAGGCGAGCGGACGCAGGCCTTGCACGCGCAGTTCCGACTGGGCTGCATCGTCGAGCGCTGTGAGGGGCGCTGCCTGAAGCGGCGCAAAGCTTGGCCAGAGCATCACGGCCGCCGCGCCAAGGCCGAGCATGGTTGCAAACCCGCGGAACCAGCGGGCGCTGCCGATATCTTCGGCGAGATCGGGCGTGAAGTCCTGCGCGGCGAACCAGCTTTCGAAGCGTGCGCGATTGCGCCGCCAATGTGGGGCAATTCTGGCCGTGAGCGAGCGAATGATGGCTTGCGCGCGGTTGGGCACGGGGGGATGAGCCGGTGTAGCGGGCACGGCGCTGCGCTGGCGCAGTCGCGCTACCGGGCCGGTGCCGGCAAAGCCCATGATCTGATCGCCCCGGGGGGCAGTGGCTGTGTACACGTCCCGTCCTGTACCCTGTTGTGATCCGGACTGCACCTTCAAGGTTAATGTTCGGTGAAACCCGGGCTTCTCAAGGGTGTGGCGCAGGCGCGACCTGCTGGCTATGCTGTCGTGACGGAACGGGGAACTGACTTTGAGCGATACGCAGCTTCTGGGCGACTTGGCCGAAACACTGGCAGCGGCCCGCGCGGTCGAGCCTCATGCAGGGGAACAGTCGGCCGGCCACACGCATGAGAGCGCCTGCCTCAATTGCGGAACCGCGCTCGTCGGCTCGCACTGCCACGCCTGCGGGCAGGCCGCGCATGTGCACAAGACGCTGAGCGCGTTCTTCCACGACCTCCTGCACGGGGTCTTTCATTTCGAAGGCAAGATATGGCGCACCTTGCCCTTGCTGTTCTTCCGCCCCGGCAAGCTGACGCGCGAATACATAGACGGCCGCCGTGCGAGCTATGTTTCGCCGATCGCGCTGTTCCTGTTCTGCGTGTTTCTGCTCTTCACCACGTTCAACGCGTTCAGCGACGGGATCGGGGCGAACGTGAACGTGACCGTGGACGAGGCGCTGCAGAAGGAACGTGCCGATCTTGTCGAACTGGAGGCCCACCGCAAGGAAGCCGCAGGCGATGCTGCAAAGATTGCGGAAATCGATGCTGCCCTTGCCGAATCGCGTGACGACATCGCGGCGATGGAAAAGCTCAAGGCAAGCGGCGTGAAGGTTTCGAACATCGACACGACGGGTTTCGAGACTGCCAGCGACATCGGCTGGATCAACGATGCGGTAAAGAACGCGAAGGAGAATCCCGGCCTCGCCCTCTACAAGGTGCAAACCTACAGCTACAAGCTGAGCTGGGCACTGATCCCGATCTCCGTTCCGTTCCTGTGGCTGCTGTTTCCGTTCAGCCGCCGGTTTGGGATCTATGACCACACGGTGTTCGTCACCTATTCGCTCTGCTTCATGACGCTGCTTGCGATCGTTCTGACAATGGCCAGCCAGTTCGGGCTGCCCAGCGTCGCCGTGGCCGGGGCATTCATTCCGCCGCTGCACATGTTCCTGCAATTGCGCGGGACCTACGGCCTTTCCAAGTTCGGCGCGTGGTGGCGCACGTGGCTGCTGAGCATGTTTTCCTTTGCCGCGCTGATGCTGTTCGCGCTGCTGATCCTTGTCGAAGCAGGCGCATGACAAAAAGGGCGGAAGTTTCCTTCCGCCCCTCATCTGCTCATTGAACCAAAATCGATCAGGCCGGTTGCGGGCTGGCCGATCCGCCGAACTTCTTGCCGGCACGCGGCACGGCAGACCCTTGAGCCGAGACCGGACGGGCGGAGCCGCTCGGGCTTTGCGGACGGTCGATCTTGCCGCTCTCGATCAGATCCTTGATCTCGTCGCCGGTCAGCGTCTCGTATTCAAGCATGGCCTGGGCCAGCAGGTGCAGCTTGTCTTCGTGCTCCTTGAGGATCTGTGTGGCGCGGGCGTGCGCGCCATCGACCAGGGTGCGGATTTCGGTATCGATCAGCTTGTTGGTCTCATCCGAGGCAAACAGGCGCTGCGATCCCGACATGCCGAGATAGCCTTCCTGCTGGTCCTCGTACTGGAGCGGCCCGAGCTTGTCCGACATGCCCCACTTGGTGACCATCGAGCGCGCGAGCGAGGTTGCGTACTGGATGTCCGAGGAGGCGCCTGACGACACCTTGTCGTGCCCGAAGATCAGTTCTTCGGCGACGCGACCGCCCATCGAGACCGAGAGGTTCGCGTGCATCTTGTCGCGGTGGTAGGAATAGCTGTCACGCTCGGGCAGGCGCATGACCATGCCCAGCGCGCGACCGCGCGGGATGATCGTCGCCTTGTGAATCGGGTCCGATGCCGGTTCGTTGACCGAGACGATGGCGTGGCCGGCTTCGTGATAGGCGGTCATCTTCTTCTCGTCGTCGGTCATGACCATGCTGCGGCGTTCCGCGCCCATCATGACCTTGTCCTTGGCGTCCTCGAACTCCTGCATCGCGACCAGACGCTTGTTGCGGCGCGCGGCGAGCAGGGCGGCTTCGTTGACGAGATTGGCAAGATCGGCGCCCGAAAAGCCCGGCGTGCCGCGCGCGATCGTGCGCGGATTGACGTCGGGCGCCAGCGGCACCTTCTTCATGTGGACCGACAGGATCTTCTCGCGCCCCTCGATATCGGGGATCGGCACCACGACCTGACGGTCGAAGCGGCCCGGACGCAGCAGCGCGGGATCGAGCACGTCGGGGCGGTTGGTCGCCGCGATGATGATAATGCCTTCGTTGGCCTCGAAGCCGTCCATCTCGACCAGCAGCTGGTTGAGCGTCTGTTCGCGTTCGTCGTTCGAATTGCCGAGACCGTGGCCGCGATGGCGACCGACCGCGTCGATTTCGTCGATGAATACGATGCACGGCGCGTTCTTCTTGGCCTGTTCGAACATGTCGCGCACGCGGCTCGCGCCGACGCCGACAAACATCTCGACGAAGTCCGATCCCGAGATCGTGAAGAACGGCACACCCGCCTCGCCTGCGATCGCGCGGGCGAGCAGGGTCTTGCCGGTGCCGGGACTGCCGACCAGCAGCGCGCCCTTCGGGATCTGTCCGCCGAGCTTGGAGAAGCGCGAGGGATCGCGCAGGAATTCGACGATTTCCTCCAGTTCCTCGCGCGCTTCGTCGATGCCGGCAACGTCATCGAAAGTGACGCGGCCCGAACGCTCGGTCAGGAGCTTGGCCTTCGACTTGCCAAAGCCCATTGCGCCCGATCCGCCACCCTTCTGCACCTGGCGCAGCGCGAAGAACGCGACGCCCAGGATCAGCAGGAACGGCAGCGAGTTGACGAGAATGTACATCAGCATGTTCGGCTGCTCGGCCGCCTTGCCCGCATATGTCACGCCATTGTCCTGCAGCAGTTTGGGCAGGTCTGAATCGCCGGGAACGGGGACGGTGGCGAATTGGCCGCCGTTCTTGAGCGAACCGGTGATGCGTTCCGGCGAAATTTCGACCGACCTTACCAGCCCTTCGCTGACCTGGCTGCGGAAGGCCGAATAGGGAATGGTCGTGGCGGACTGGTCGGTGCGCGAGCCGAACATCGAGACCACCAGCAGCAGAGCAAGGAAAATCCCGCCCCAGACGAGGAGGCTCTTGATCCACGGGTTACCCTGGGGCTGATCGTCGTTCATCGAAAGTCTTTCCGGATTCGCGTCTTGCACGACGCTGCATGGGCCAATGTAGGACGGGCCGGGTGAATCGCAATATAACGGAGCGCCCGTTTTTCAGCGATGTGTCTTGAGGTCAGGTCCGGCGGTCCGGCGCCCGCGTGAAGCGCCATGGCCCCCGGCGCGCATCGCCCTTGATTCCGGCGAGTGTCGACACACCGCCACTGTTCAGCGTTGCCTGCCAGTTTGCGAGGTCGGTCCCGCGCGGCGGAGGCTTTTCGAACGCGCTCACGATCCGTTCGAGGATGCGCAGCGCAAGGACGCGAGGCAGGTCCGGAGCGGCGTTCCACGTGAAACCCTGTGCGGTTGCTTCAACCTCGGCCCAGAGCCGGTCTGTAGCCCATTCTATCGCCGCGTCTGCTTCTGCAAGGTGGCGCGCGCTCGCTGCGAAACCTCCGGAATTAAGGACATTGCTTGACGTCATGACGCCGCGAATGCGGACGCGCTCGTAGGTGGGATCAAGGTTCGAGGGGTCTTCAGCGGGCGTCAAGCCCGCCTTGCGAACAACGCCCTCCAGCTCGCTTCTTCGCCAGGACAGCAACGGGCGCAGCAGCGGCAGAGCCGTCGCGCCGGGAACGGATGACACCGGCCGCATGCCGGCGAGACCGCGCAAGCCGGAGCCGCGATTGAGCCGCATCGCCATCGTTTCGGCCTGATCGTCGGCATGATGCCCGGTGACGATGGCCGCAAGACCGTTCTCACAGGCCCAGTCGGCCAGTGCACGATAGCGGGCGGCACGGGCTCGTTCCTGGACGGCACTGCCTTTGGCGAGATCCAGTGTCAGCGTGTGATGGGCAATTCCCGAAGCCTTGCAGACATCGGCAACCATCCGCGCCTCGTCGGCAGCATCGGGCCGCAGGCCATGGTCCACCGTCGCCACCGCGAAGTTGCGCGGCGCGACTTTGTGCATCAGGACCATCAGGGCCAGACTGTCGGGCCCGCCCGAGACGGCAAGGCCCACGGGACCGGGAGGCGCAAGCGCCTGCCAGTCCGCCGCGAACCGCGCGGTCAGGCCTTGGCCGACCTCGAGCATATGTCGCCTGCCATCACTTGCACTTCACCGACGCGCGGGCGTTGTCGTACTGGGTCTTGATGCGGCCAGCGACTTCGTCCGGGTAGGTTGCCGCCAGTTCGGCAAATGCGCCGCATGCCTTCTCGGTATCCTTCAGCTTGACCATGGCCACGCCAAGATAGAGCAGGCTGTCGGGCGCACGGGCACCCTTCTTGTCGGCAAGGTAGTTCTGGAGGAAGAACTGCGCCGCCGTGCCCGGCTTGCCGTCATCGAGCCATGCGCGGCCCAGCAGATTGCGGCCATGGCTGATCTGCTTGTGACGGGGATAGCGGTCCACGAAAATCTGCAACTGCTGCTGCGCTTCGGGATAGAACTTGGCCTCCCACAGGCGGAAACCATACATGTATTCATCCGCTCCGGCGTCGCCAGACGATGGCTTCTCTATCGCCTGGACCGCGGCGACGCGCGAGGCTGCCGGAGTGGCGGGCTTGGCCGCTGCAGGCTTCGCGGGCGTAGCGGCCGCGACCGGTGCTGGCGTTGCCGGCTTGGGCGCCGGTGTCGTAGCAGCAGGCGCGGGCTTGGGCGCGGCAGGGGCTGCGGCCGGCTGCGCTTCGGGTTCTGCAGGAGGCGGGGCTGCGGCAAGTTCGAGCTTGGCCAGCCGCTCTTCAACCTTGGCCGAGCGGTTCTGCCCTTCCTCGATCTGCGCGGTAAGCCGGGTAAGCTGCGCTTCGACCGCGTCCATCCGCGCAAGAAGATCGGTCACCGCCGATGATGCAGGTGATCCCGTCGGCACAGCGGCTGTCTGGCCTGCGGTAATCTCGGGCACGAAGGTCTTGCCGGCACCGTCAGGGAAGACCTTGCGCTGCATCGCGCGGATCTCGGCTTCCATCCGGCGAAGGCGCATTTCCGGATCGACCTGCGGCGTTGTCTTGGCAGTCGCCTGCGCGAGCACCGGCGCGGCCGTCGGCACGTTCAATGCCAGGGCAAGGGCAACAAGCGGCAGTGCGCCGCGAAGTGAAATCGTCATGGTCATTCCCGTGCAGCAGCGATGCAAGGACCATGGAAAGCCAGGAGGCAAACCATTGGACAAGCGCCGTTAACCCCGTTCCGCTGCGTAGATTGCCGCAAGCCGCCCGACAAGTCGAGACAGCGTTAATTCAATCTGGTGGATGCGGGCGGATTATCTGCGGCGATCATGGGCTGCAGGTCTGCAACGGGGGCAGCCGTCGGCTCCGAAACCGGACGGCGCGTCACTGCGGGACGCGGACGAGCGCGCTGTTCGGGCGCACGAGCAGCAGCGGTCGGCGCTATGGCCACCGGAGCGGGCACCTGCGTGCGGGCCAGCAGGGCAGCCGCGCTGACGGGCACGTCCTTCACGATGCCTTCGCGATCAGCGATGCGCGGAACCGGCTGGCCGCCGATCGTAACCGCGAGCGCATCCGGACGTCCGGTCCAGAGCTTGGGATCCTGCGCACCCGAAGGCACGGTAAAGGCCTCACCTTTGGCCAGTTCCTTCTGCAGGATCTGCTGGCCCTGGCCATCATAGAACTTGACCCAGATGCGATCTTCGGTGGCGGTGAACGTGACCGGCCCGTTCGGTGCCGCCGCCGGCAGCGGCACGACGGCAATCTGAGAGGCGGAAGGTGCCGCCTCTTCGGGTCCGATCAGCGCGGGCAGTTCTGCTGACGGAAGATAATAGCTGCGCCAGAACACAAGGCCGGCAAGCGCGATCGCCACGACCAGACCCAGCGCGAGCCAGACAGTCAGGCGCGTGGGCGTCTTCGCCGGATCGCCGACTTCGAACTGGTTGAGTGCGCGCGGTGGTGGTGGCGGTGCCTGGCGGTCGAGCTCGGCCCTTACGGAATCCGCAACGGCCTTGTCATCAATGCCGACTACGCGGGCATAACTGCGCGCAAAACCCAAGGCATAGGGCCGGCCCGGCAACGCCGCATAGTCGCCCGCCTCCAGCGCCTCGAGGTGACGCACGGTCACACGCGTGCGCAGTGCCAGTTGCTTGATGTCGAGTCCCGCCGCCTCGCGCGCTGCGCGCAAGGTTTCGCCCACACCCGGGCGGCGTGGTTCGCCTGCCGGGATGGCCGTGTTGTCGGTATTCGTGATGTCCTGCAGACCGCCGGCTTCCGCCAAGGGTAACTCCCGTCTTTTGCTTCTTAGCTATTGCGAACCCTTCGCCATGGGTTCGCTGCATCGCAGCCAAAGTCAACGGCCTTGCACCGCAATGGTCCCGATTGCGCGACGAAATGACCGCTTCAAGACGTCAGTCGCACTCGATTCCCTTCGAACATGCCCATTCGGCCAGTGTCGCACGCATGTCTTGCGGGGGATGGGCCAGCCATCCGTCCATCGCTGCCCGAATCTCGCAGATGTCTACCTTGCGCACCAGTTCCTTGACCGGACCGACGGCTGCAGGGGTGATCGACAGGCGAGTGATGCCAAGTCCGAGCAGGGCCAGAGCCTCG
Organism: Novosphingobium sp. HNCC26DJ243; assembly: GCF_057180545.1. Classification (NCBI taxonomy): domain Bacteria; kingdom Pseudomonadati; phylum Pseudomonadota; class Alphaproteobacteria; order Sphingomonadales; family Sphingomonadaceae; genus Novosphingobium; species Novosphingobium sp. HNCC26DJ243. The sequence goes on from NZ_JBXUGN010000002.1 coordinate 210,371, forward strand.
AGCCGGCGCCCGCCCATCTCGCCACAGACGGTGACGTCGGTGCCGAAGGGGGCAACAGTGGTCACCACGCGGCGCAGAAAGCGCAGGATCGCAGGGCTGAGCCAGTCGTAGCGCTCGGCCAGCTTGGGGTTGGCGCGATCGGCGGCAAAGAGGAACTGCGTAAGATCGTTGGTGCCGATCGACAGGAAGGACAGCTTGGGCGCGAGAATGTCGAGGCATTCGGCCAGTGCCGGGACTTCGAGCATCGCACCGTAGCGGATCGCCTCGGGCAGCAGCTTCTTCTGCTGGCGCAGATAGGCGAGCTGGCCGTCGAACACCGCCTTGGCCGCATCGAATTCCCAGGGTTCGGTCACCATCGGGAACATGACATTCAACGTGCGCCCACCCGCCGCTTCAAGCAGCGCGCGCGCCTGGACCTTGAGCAGGCCGCCGCGCTCCAGGGCGACGCGCAGCGCGCGCCAGCCCATTGCGGGATTCTCTTCGGCTTCGCCATCGTTGTGGCGCAGATAGGGAAGCACCTTGTCGCCGCCGATATCGACCGTGCGAAACACGACCGGCCGATCGCCTGCGGCCTCGAGCACATCGCGGTAAAGCCGGGTCTGCCGCTCGCGCGAGGGGAGCGTGGCCGAGACGAGGAACTGGAATTCGGTGCGGAACAGGCCAATGCCATCCGCGCCGGTAAGATTGAGCATCGGCGTATCGTCGCGCAGGCCGGCGTTCATCAGCACGGCGATGCGCGTGCCATCGCGCGTGAACGGCTCGACCTCGCGCATGGCGGCGTAGTGGAGCTGGCGCTCGCGGTTCTTGGCAAAGCGTGCCTCGAACGCCTCGATCAGTGAAGGTGCAGCGCGGACATCGACCACGCCCTGATCGCCATCGAGCAGGAGATGATCGCCTTCGCGGATCTTTCCGCGCAGCGCCCGGGTGCGGCCGACCACGGGAATGCCCATCGCGCGCGCCACGATCACCACGTGCGCCGTGAGCGAACCTTCCTCGAGGATCACGCCCTTGAGACGTCGGCGATCGTATTCGAGGAGTTCTGCGGGGCCGAGATTGCGCGCGATCAGGATGGCGTCGCCCTTGAGCCCCATGCTGGCCGCGGTGCCGAGCTGGCCCGAGACGATGCGCAAGAGCCGGTTCGACAGGTCCTCCAGATCGTGCATGCGATCGGCCAGAAGCGGATCGTCGATCTGCCGCATCCGCATGCGCGTGCGCTGCTGGACGCGCTCGATCGCGGCCTCGGCGGTGAGGCCGGAATCGATCGCCTCGTTGATACGCCGGGACCAGCCTTCATCGTAGGCGAACATGCGGTAGGTCTCGAGCACCTCTTCGTGTTCGCCGCCGACGCCGAATTCGGCCTGGCTCGACATGCGGTCGATCTGCTCGCGCATCTTGTCGAAGGCGAGATAGACGCGCTGGCGCTCTGCTTCGGTATCCTCGGCCACGACGTGCTCGATCGTCACGCGCGGCTGGTGGAAGACGGCAACGCCGCTGGCGAGGCCCTTGACCAGGGTCAGGCCCTTGAGCCGGTCGGGCCCGGTCAGGTGCGCCGGAACGCCCAGCGTTTCCTCGTCGTCGATCAGTTCGGCGTTGGCGATGAGTTCGGACAGGACCATCGCGACGGTCTGCAGCGCCTCGATCTCGACTTCCTCGTAACGGCGCGGCTCGACATGCTGGACCGCGACCACGCCGACCGCGCGTTCGCGCCGCACGATGGGAACGCCGGCAAAGGAATGGAACTTTTCCTCGCCCGTTTCGGGACGGAACGCGAAGTCCGGATGCGCTGCCGCTTCGGCAAGGTTTAGCGTTTCGACATTGCCGGCAATCGTGCCGACCAGACCTTCGCTTACCGCGAGCCGCGTGACGTGGACCGCCGCCTGGTTAAGTCCGCGGGTGGCGAAGAGTTCGAGCATGCCTTCGCGCAGCAGGTAGATCGAGCAGACCTCGGAATTGAGGCTTTCGCCGATCACCTCGACGATCTGGTTGAGCTTGGCCTGCGCCCCGGCGCGCGACGCCATGACCTCGTGCAGCGAAGTGAGGATCTGGCGAGCGGCGGTGACGGCTGTGAGCATGGGCAGAGGATTACCCTAGTGAACAGGGTTTGGGAATGTTGCGCGCGAACGGATCGGGGGCTGCAATCTGCGGCTCATTCGTATGCGTAATTTGAGATCCGAGCGACGACGGCGCCCTGCCAACAGGAAAGAGCCGCCCGGTCGGACGGCTCTTTGCGCTTTCTGATAAGGGTGAAGGTCAATGTGTTCGCGACAGCGCTTCCTTGATCTTCAGCTTCTTTCGCTTGAGTTGAGCCACCAGCGTATCGTCCGGGAGAGGCCGGGTCATTTCCATTTCGATCTGCCGTTCAAGTCCGGCGTGCTTCATCTGGAGAGCGCTGATGTGCGTCGATTCCATGCGTGTCCTCCTTACGGGTCGAATGCCCCCGTCAGAAACCCGCACAGGCCATCCCCGTGCGGGGCGGCGCCATCTGCCAGTCGCGTTACTCGACTCGGCAAGTCAGCGCGTTGTCATGCTCCCACATTCGCCGTATCTTGCAAGCCAAACCGCGTCGGGACGCATGCGCTACGGGTTGGACCGTAAGACGTATGGCTGCCCCGTTTCATCGCGGTAGCAAAGCGTTTCTGGGAGTATTGCGGACAGTGACCGAAGAGGAAATGCGCAAGCGGCTTGCGGCCCTGCGCCTTGAACACCGCGATCTCGATGCAGCAATCGATGCGCTTACGCTGGCAGGAGCGCGGGATCAGTTGCAGATTGCTCGCCTGAAGAAGCGCAAATTGTTGCTGCGCGATCAGATCGCGATGATCGAGGATTACCTGATCCCCGATATCATCGCGTGATTTCAATGCGATGATTCGCCAGCCGGGCGAATGTCGCCGCATTGCAACATGTCCCGTTAAGAAACGTCCGGGGATTGGACCGCTTCGGAGGTGTCGGGTGGCTGGCGCGCTGCACCGCACCGCTTTATGCGCTCTGGCATGGCCCTTCTTCCCAGCCTCAATCCGCGCATCGTCGAAGCGCTCTATGCCGAGGCATTGAACCTTGCCGACATGGTTCGCACGCGGTTCGAGCGGTTGCGCCATGAAGCCGCGCAAGGTTCGGGCGTGGAAGACGGCGAAGACCTGCACCGGGTGCAGATTTCCTGCGAGGCGCTGCGCACCACCACGCGGGTCATGCATTGCCTTGCCTGGCTGCTCAATCACCGCGCCCATTTTGCAGGCGAACTGTCCGAGCTGCAGTTGCGTCGCCATGGCCGGTTGATTGCCAACTTCCCTTCGAGCGAGGCTGATGTCGTTGCATCGCTGCCGGACGACGTGCAGTTCCTCGTCCATGAGAGCGAGCGGCTCTACCAGCGCATCCAGCGGCTGGAAGATGCCTGGCGGACCAACGGCACGCAGGGCGACAGCGCGGTGCGCCGACTGCGCGACCGTCTCGCCAGCGCGGTCAACGCAGCCTAGATCTTCGCCAGCGCGGCATCCCAGCGCGCGATGCGGGCATCGCGGACACTGGGGGTCATGCTCGGCTCGAACCGGACAAGCGGCCCGCGCATGGCATCGGCCGCCTCGTGCAGCGATCCGAACCATCCCGAAGCCGTTGCGGCAAGCATTCCGGCACCGAGCGCCGTGGTCTCGACCATGGCAGGCCGCTCGACCGGCAGCTCGAGCAAGTCGGCAAGATCCTGCGCCATCCAGTCGTTAGCGCTCATCCCGCCATCGATCCTGAGCGATGCCCACGGCGCGCGGTCGGCGGCAAAGGCGATCATCAGGTCGCGAGTCTGGTGGGCCATCGCCTCAAGCGCGGCGCGCACGACGTGGGCGCGGGTCGTGGCAAAGGTCATCCCCGTAAGGCTCGCTGTCGCATCCGGGCGCCAGTGCGGCGCGCCAAGCCCCGCGAGCGCCGGAACGAGCACGACCCCGCCGCTGTCGGGCACCGAGGCCGCAAGCGCTGCGGTTTCCTCGGCCGATCCGACAAGGCCCATCGTATCGCGCAGCCACTTGATCAGGCTTCCGGCAACGAACACCGAACCTTCGAGCGCGAAACGGCGCTGGCCCCTGTCCTGCAGCAGCACCGTGCCAAGCAGGCGGTGGCCAGAGCGCGGCGCGGCATCGCCCATTGCCGCAAGCACGAAGGCACCGGTGCCGAAGGTTGCCTTCACCTGACCCGGTGCGAGGCAGCCCTGCCCGATCGTGGCCGCCTGCTGATCACCGGCAAGCCCTCTGATCGTGATCGCTTCACCCAGCCACTGCGGCAGCGCTTCGCCGAAATCACCGAGACAGTCGGTGACTTGCGGCAGGGCCGCGCGAGGCACGCCGAACAGCGCAAGCAGATCGTCGTCCCAGTCTGCACCGTCGAGCGCGAGCAGCAGCGTCCGGCTGGCATTGCTGGCGTCGCTGACATGCCGCGCCCCGCCGGTCAGTTTCCAGACCAGCCAGGATTCGATCGTGCCGAGCGCCAGCCGCCCGTCCTGCGCAGCGGCATGGACGGCGGGTTCGTGATCGAGCAGCCAGCGCATCTTGGTTGCCGAGAAATAGGGATCGAGCATCAGCCCGGTGCGCGACTGCACCAGCGGTTCGGCTCCTTCGGACCGCAGGCGCTCGCACATCGGCGCGGTGCGGCGATCCTGCCAGACGATAGCGCGCGCCAGCGGCTCGCCGGTCAGGCGATCCCAGGCAACGACGGTCTCGCGCTGGTTGGTGACACCGATCGCGGCGATCCGCCCACGGCCTGCCGCTCGCGCCACGGCGCGAATGCAATCGAGGGTGGATTGCCAGATCTCGGATGCGTCATGTTCGACCCGGCCGGGCTCGGGATAGTATTGGGGAAACTCGGCCTGGCTGACGTCATGACAGCGGCCCGACCGGTCGAACAGCAAGGCCCTGGTCGACGTCGTTCCGGCGTCGATCACCAGCACGAGATCGTCCGTCATCGCCCCTCCTCCCCGAGAGCAAGGGCGAGCGCGGCGACTTCGTCCTTGCTGAACCACAACCCCAGTTTGGACCTGCGCCACAGGACATCCTGCGCCGTCATCGCCCATTCGCGCGTGGTCAGGTGATCGAGTTCGGCCTCGGTAAAGCCCTGCCCGAAGTGCCGGCCCATGTCCCCGCGCACGAAGCCGAGGGCATCGGTGCCGTAGGCGCGTGCCAGCCGGTGAACCGTGGCGTGCGAAAGATGCTGGGCCTGCGCCACGATCTCCTGTTCGACCGGCGCGAGGTTGTCCGCCTCGTCAATCCCGTCGGGCGTGAAATCCCCTCCGGGAAGCGGCGCCGTGGCTGTCCAGCCGGCATTGTCCATGACGCCAAGGCGCTCGAGCGCGGCCTCGGCCAAGGTGCGGTGCGTAGTGATCTTGCCGCCGAGCACCGAAAGCAGCGGCGCGGAATGGTGATCGCTTCCCCGGTCAAGCTCGAACCGGTAGCCGCGCGTCGCCGCCTCGGGCCTGCCCGAGCCATCGTCGGCGAGCAGCCGCACGCCCGCGTAAGTCCACACGACGTCCTCACGCTTGAGGCTGCGGCGGAAATAATGGTTCGCCGCATCGAGGAGATAGGCGATTTCCGCTTCGCTTGCCTTTGGCGGGTCGGCATCGGCGCCTTCCTCGCTGTCGGTCGTGCCGATCAGGGTAAAGGCATATTGCCACGGGATCGCAAAGCAGATGCGGCCATCGGGCAATTGCAGGAACAGCGCGCGCGGATCGTCGTGCAAGCGGGGAACGACGATGTGCGATCCGCGCACTCGCCGTAGCAGGCCCGGGCGCGGCGCGTGCGCCTGGTCCATCACCTGCCCCACTTGCGGCCCTGCTGCATTGACCACGATGGCGGCATGGAAAGTCTCCTGCCCGGCCTCGATCCGCCAGAGATGACCTTGGCGCGCGAGCCGCGTCACAGCGCAGCGCGTGCGGATTTCGGCGCCCCGGTCGGCGGCATCGCGTGCGAGCAGGACGACCAGTCGCGCATCGTCCACCCAGCAATCGGAATATTCATATCCCCGGCGCACATCGCTTTGCAGCCCCATGCGGCCATCGAGCTTCACGCGCCGGGTTGGCGGCAATGTCTTGCGCCCGCCGATGCGGTCATAAAGCCAGAGCCCCGTGCGCAGCATCCACCAGGGGCGGCCCTCGGGCACGATCGGCAGGACCAAGCGCATCGGCCAGATGATGTGCGGCGCCTGACGCCACAGGATCTCGCGTTCATGAAGGGCCTCGGCAACCAGCGCGAATTCGCGATGCTCGAGATAGCGCAGGCCCCCGTGGATCAGCTTGGTTGAAGCAGACGAGGTGCCTTGCGCCAGATCGCCGCGTTCGAGCAGCAGGACGGAAAGCCCCCGCCCCGTGGCATCGCGTGCGATGGCAGCGCCATTCACGCCGCCGCCGATCACCGCAAGGTCGTATGGGGTCTCCATCACTCACACCTTGGATCGGGCAGAGGCGTTGCGCAAGGTTGCGTGACCTGCGGACAATCCCCATAGCATCTGCCATGGCGCAATTGCCCCCCATCCCCGACCGCGCATCCTGGCCCACCGGACTTTCGGAGCAGCTTGAACCGCTTGTGCGGCGGGTGCTTGCGCCCAATGCCTCGCCCTACACCTTCACCGGAACGCAAACCTACATCGTGGGTAACGGTCGCGAGGTGGCGGTGATCGATCCGGGCCCTGACGATACGGGCGTATCCGGCCATGCCGACACCAATGGCGCGGGCCATGTCGAGGCGATCCTGAAGGCAGTGGGCGATGCGAAGATCGTGGCCGTGGTCTGCACGCATACGCACCGCGACCATAGCCCCGCGTCCCGCCCGCTGGTGGCGGCGACTGGCGCGCCGATCATCGGATGCGCCGCGCTCTCGCTCGACGATGATGGCCCGCGTGCCGATGCCGCATTCGATGCCGAGTACGTTCCCGACCGCGTGCTTGGCGATGGTGAGCGCATCTCGGGCGAGGGCTGGACGCTGGAGGCGGTGGCCACGCCGGGGCACACCAGCAATCACCTGTGTTATGCGCTTCTCGAAAGTGGCGCGCTGTTCACGGGCGACCATGTCATGGGATGGTCCACCTCGGTCGTGTCTCCGCCCGATGGCGACATGGCCGCCTACATGGCAAGCCTGCAGAAGCTCCACGATCGCGAAGACCGCGTGCTTTATCCGGCGCACGGGCCGCAGATTGACAATCCGCGCCAGCTCGTGCGGGGGATGCTGGGTCATCGCCGCCAGCGTGAGCGGCAGATCCTGAGGGTGCTGGAAGACCACGGACCACACGCCATTCCCGAGTTCGTGGCCGCGATGTACAAGGGACTCGATCCCCGGCTAAACGGCGCGGCGGGGCGTTCGGTGCTCGCGCACCTGATCGATCTGGAACGGCAGGGTCGCGTGGCCGTTGAGGGCGAACGATGGACAATCCTGACCTGACCACGAAGCCCGCCCCGACAATTGCGCCCCACCGCGAGACGTCGCTTGCGCGCGTCTCGATGCTACCGTGGGGCCTGTTTCTCGTCGCGCTGGCCGCAGCAGCATTCCTCGGGTGGAAGCTTTGGCAGCCCGAAGACATCGGCGATCCGCTGGCGACGAGCCTTGTCGCCTTCGAAAAACAGGACAAGCTGACCGTGTTCAGCGCCGAGCTTGCGCCCGTGGTGTCGAGCGACGATTCACGCCTGTTCGGGCTGGTCAATGCCAAGCAGGTCGCTGTGATCCCGGCGCGGGTCGACTATACGATCAACCTTGCGCAAGTGGGGCGCGAACGCCTGACCTGGAATGCGGCCGATCAGACTCTCGGCGTGCGCCTGCCCTCGCTCAGCGTAAGCCGTCCCAATCTCGACGAAGCGCGCGCGCAATATTTGCGCGACGGCATCTGGATCAGCCGCGAGGCGCAGGACAAGCTGACGCGCGACAACACCCGCCTTGCCGAAGCTCAGGCGGTGCAGCAGGCCGCCAATCCTGTGCTCATGAACCTCGCGCGTGAAGCGGCCAGGCAGGCGATCAGCCAGAACCTCTCGATCCCGCTGCAGGTTGCCGGTTACGGGAAGGCCAAAGTCGTGGTAACGTTCGACCAATAATCCAATCCAGTGTGACGGGCGTCATTGGAGCAGAGCAGCCTGGCAGGTAACAGCCCGCCGGGATTGGCGGGAGACTGTTCATGGCAACTGCAACAATAACAAATGCCTACCCCTATTCCCGCGACCAGCGCTTCTTCACGCGCATGGCAGCCGGCATGGCCGCGTTCATCGTCTTCGGCTTTGCGCAGTGGGCGTTGCGCGGATTCGTCGTGCCGACCACGGTGCCGATCTGGGTCCATCTGCATGGGCTGGCGATGCTTTCCTGGCTGGGACTGCTCGTTACGCAGAACGTGCTCGTCGGCGCGGGCAATATCGCGCTCCATCGCAAGCTTGGCTGGCTGGGTCTCGCACTTGTGCTGGTCATTGCCGGGCTCGGCATGTTCACCGGGCGCATGGCGGTGGAACTGCACCGCGTGCCGCCGTTCTTCACCAACCCCTATTTCCTCGCATTGACGCATGTCGAAGCCGTCGCCTTTGCGCTGGTGGTCGGCGCGGGGATCGCGATGCGTCGGCAAACGCAATGGCACCGCCGGCTGATGCTGGGTGCGACCGTGCTGGTAATGGAGCCGGCGTTCGGGCGACTGCTGCCTGCGCCGCTGCTGGGTCCGAACCTGACCGCCGCATTGGAAGTCGTGCTGCAGCTCGCCGTCGTCGCGCTGATTGCCCGGCACGATCTGCGCGAGACGCGACGCATTCACCCGGCAACCCGCGTTGCGGCCCTTGCGGTCGTGCTGGTGGCCGTGCTGGTTCACGCCCTTTCGATCTTCCCGCCGTTCGTTTCGCTGGCAGAAGGTATTGCAGCGGGCGGTTGAGGCCCCTAAGTCCGCCTCTCGACCCGGCACGGTCCGCTGGGCGGGAGACCGTGATGACTGCGCAGCCGACCAACCTTGCCGGACTCGACCTTCGCGCCGAGATCGACCGCTTGCGGATCGAACGCAAGGCGGTGATCCTTGCGCACTATTATCAGCGTCCCGAAATCCAGGATCTTGCCGATTTCGTCGGGGATTCGCTGGAACTCTCGCGCAAGGCAGCGGCGACCGATGCCGAAGTCATCGCGTTTTGCGGCGTGAAGTTCATGGCCGATACCGCCAAGATCCTTTCGCCTGAAAAGATCGTGGTCCTGCCCGATCTCGATGCCGGATGCAGCCTCGAGGATTCGTGCCCGCCCGACAAGTTCAAGGCCTTCCGCGAGGCGCACCCCGATCATATCGCGCTGACCTACATCAACTGCTCGACCGAGGTGAAAGCGCTGTCGGACGTGATCGTCACGTCATCGAGCGCCGAGACGATCCTTGCGCAGATTCCGCCAGAGCAGAAGATCATCTTCGGCCCTGACCGGCACCTGGGCGGATATCTCAACCGCAAGTTCGGGCGCGACATGCTGCTCTGGCCCGGGGTGTGCATCGTGCACGAGGCATTTTCGGAAACCGAGCTGCTCAAGCTGATGGCCCAACACCCCGGCGCGCCGGTGGCCGGCCATCCCGAATGCCCGCCGCACATCATCGATCATTGCGATTACGTCGGCTCGACCAGCGGCATCCTGCAGTTCGCCAAGACCTTCACCGGCGATACGCTGATCGTGGCGACCGAGCCGCACATCATCCACCAGATGCAGCTCGCCATTCCCGACAAGACCTTCATCGGTGCGCCGGGTGCGGACGGCAACTGCAATTGCAACATCTGCCCCTACATGGCGCTCAACACTATGGAAAAGCTCTACATCGCGCTGCGCGACCTCCAGCCCCGCATCGAGATCGAGGAACCCTTGCGCCTCGCCGCCAAGAAGAGCCTCGACCGCATGCTCGACATGGCCAGCGGCACGGTCGGCATGGGCGATCTGGGGGCGCGGCCCTTCGTAGGCTAAGCCTCTGGCTGGGCCCCGTGCGGAGACTCGGGCTGGGCTGACCGCTGCTCGGCAAGGCGCGCCAGCACCAGCGCTGCGCCGACCATGCCCATGCCGAGAGCATCAGGCAGCGCGAGCGTCTCGCTGAAGGCCAGCCAGCCGACGAGCACGGATACCGCCGGCTGGGTCAGCAGGACGAGTCCGATCACCAGTGGCGAGAAATGGCCTATGGCGTAGACGAGCAGGCCCTGTCCGACGATCTGGCTGGCGATCATCAGGCCGACGACCGGGAGCCAGTTGGTGGGGATGACCGGCTCGCCCATGAAAAGCGCGGTGCCCAGAAGGACCGGGCAGCCGGCGAGGCTCGACCAGAACAGCAGGCTCCACGACCCGACGCGGCCGCGCACGTTCTGCACGAACAGGATGTAGACGACGTAGAACAGTCCGGCGAGGATGCAGAACAGATCGCCCGAAAGCGTCCGTGAATCGATCTCCATCGACCGGCCGAGCAACAGACCGGCCCCCGCAATCGCAAGCACCACGGCAGCATATTCGCGCAAGTGCGGGCGGCGGTGCATTGCCACGAGACCCCAGACCATCAGGATAACGCTGCCCGAATTGCCGAACAGCGTAGCATTCCCCAGCTTGGTCATCTCGATCCCGACATGCCACGAGGCAAGGTCGAGCGCGAAGACGAGGCCGGCACCCGCCAGTATCCACCAGTCCCGCGCACCAAAGCCTGTCATTCGCTCCCGCGCCGCGCGGGCGAACAGGGCGAGCAGCGGAAGGGCGAGGAACAGGCGCCAGAAACCCGCCGAAACCGGACCGCTGTCGGCGATCCGCACGAACCAGGGACCAAGCGCCAAGGCAATGTTTCCTGTCAGCAGCGCAAGGAAATGCTTCGGACTTGGCCGCAATGGCGGCTTTGCGTCACTTGAAATCGCCATCGGCCCTGCTTAATCCAGTTGCAAAGCGAAACCGAGTGGTGTCGCGACCCTATCAAGGAGCATCCCTAGCATGCATGACCCGCTGTTCCAGCCCCTGCACCTTGGCGCGATCGTTGCGCCCAACCGCATCGTCATGGCCCCGCTTACCCGCGGCCGCGCCTCGGGCGAAGGCGTGCCGACCCCGATCATGGTCGAATACTACCGGCAGCGCGCCAGTGCCGGGCTGATCATCTCGGAGGCCACCGGCATCAGCCGCGAAGGGCTCGGCTGGCCGAGTGCGCCGGGCATCTGGAACGATGAGCAGGTCGAGGCCTGGAAGCCGGTGACCGAGGCTGTCCACGCTGCGGGCGGACGGATCATCCTGCAGCTCTGGCATATGGGCCGCGTCGTCCATCCCTACTTCCTGGGCGGTGAGCCGCCGGTGTCGGCATCGGCAACGCGTGCGCCGGGCCATGCCCATACGCCGGAAGGCACGCAGGACTACGTGACCGCACGGGCGCTGCGCCTCGACGAGATTCCGCGCGTGGTGGAGGACTATGGTCGCGCCGCCGAAAACGCGAAAAAGGCAGGCTTCGACGGCGTGCAGTTGCACGGCGCCAATGGCTATCTGATCGACCAGTTCCTGCGTGACGCGACCAATCTGCGCGAGGATGCCTACGGCGGCAGCCCGCAGAACCGCGTGCGCCTGATGCGTGAAGTGCTCGAGCGGCTGATCGCGGTCTGGGGCAAGGATCGCGTTTCGATCCGCCTTTCGCCCAATGGCGAGACGCAAGGGACCGACGACAGCAATCCCGCCGCCACGTTCGGCGAGGCGGCCAGAGTCCTGCAGGAACTGGGCGTGGGCTTCGTCGAACTGCGCCAACCGGGACCGGAAGGCACCTTCGGCCAGACCGACGTCCCCCAGCAGGACGCGTTGATCCGCTCGATCTACACCGGCCCGCTCGTGCTCAACAGCGATTACACCGCCGAACAGGCCGTAGCGGACATCGAGTCCGGGCGTGCCGATGCCGTGAGCTTCGGCCGTCCGTTCATCTCCAATCCGGACCTGGTCGAGCGCATCCGCCAGGGTGCGCCCATCAATCCGAACAAGGGCGTACCGCAAACATGGTATTTCCCCGGAGAAGTTGGCTATACCGACTATCCGACGCTGGCGGAGGAAACCGCATCAGCCTGAGGTGAGGAGTATTGCCGCATGCCGCCCAGATCCTGGCTCTTCGTTCCCGGTGACAGCGAAAAGAAACTGGGCAAGGCGATGGCCACGGGCGCGCATGCGGTGATTGTCGATCTGGAAGACGCGGTTGCGCCTTCCGCCAAGCCCCAGGCGCGCGTGCTGGCGCGCGATTGGCTGACGATCCACCGCCAGCATGTGACCGAGAACCGCCCGGTTTCGCGCTGGGTGCGGATCAATGCGTTCGATACCGGGATGTGGCGCGACGACCTGCAGGTCGTCATGGCCGGGGCCCCTGACGGGGTGATGCTGCCCAAGTGTGAAGGCCCTGACCAGATCCGGCAGCTTGCCGCCGAGATCTATGAGCTGGAACAGCGCAACCGCATCGCCAACGGCGCCACACGCATCCTGCCGCTGGTGAGCGAAACCGCGCGCTCGGCGCTTTCCATTCCTTCCTACGTCGATGAGCCCCTGCCCCGGCTTGCCGGGCTCACCTGGGGTGCCGAAGACCTTTCGGCGGTTCTGGGAGCGACGCGCAAACGGGACGGAAACGGTGCCTGGACCGATGCCTTCCGCTTCATCCGCGCGCAGTGCCTGCTTGTCGCCCATGCCAAGGGCGTCTGGGCGATCGATACGCTCCACGATGATTTCCGCGACGAGGACGGCACCCGTCACGCAGCGGAAGCCGCGCGCGCGGACGGGTTTACCGGCATGCTGGCAATCCACCCGTCGCAGGTGCCGATCATCAACGCAGCGTTCGCGCCGACCGAGGAAGAACTTGCCGAGGCGCATGCAATCGTCGGCCTGTTTGCCGCCAACCCCTATTCGGGAACGCTGCAGTACAATGGCCGGATGATCGACCAGCCTCACCTCAGGATGGCGAAGCAGTTACTCGGTATCGCCTGATTGGGCGGGCGCTTCGGCGGCAACCGGGGCCGGCGCTTCGGCGTCATCGGGCTCTTCGGCATCCGCCGGCTTGGCCGACGTCTTCGCCTTGGCTTCGGCCTTGACCGGCGCCATCGGCGGCGAAGCGGTCGACGTGTCGAGATTGATCATGTCGTCGCTGATGCTGCCGGGCAGCACTTCGCTGCCGGCGGTGGCAGCCTTTTCATCGCTGTCCTTTTTCCCACATGCGGCGAGCGGCAGGGTGAAAGTCAGGCCAAGGACTAGCGCGGCGGAACGGATGGTCATGCGGTAGCCTCCGGAGGGCAGGGCGTTTCAAGGCGGGCAAGGAAAGCGTCGAGATTACCCAGAAGCGCCTCGTCCCAGGCTTGGGGTGTCACATCTTTCCCCAATGCGGCAAGGCTGGTCACGCCGAATTCCTCGATCCCGCAAGGGACGATGCCGCCGAAATGCGACAGGTCGGGCGAGAGGTTGACCGAGAAGCCGTGCATCGTGACCCAGCGACGGATACGCACGCCGATCGCGCCGATCTTCGCCTCGCGCCCGTCCGGTCCGTTGGTCCATATCCCGACGCGGCCTTCGGCACGCCATGATTCGACGCCAAAACCGGCGAGCGTTTCGATCACCCAGCCCTCAAGCGCATGGACGAAGCCGCGGACGTCACGCGCGCGCGTGCGCAAGTCCAGCAGGACATAGCCGATGCGTTGCCCGGGACCATGATAGGTGTAGCGACCGCCGCGCCCTGCCTCGACCACCTCGAACCGGGGATCGAGCAGCTCATCGGGTGCGGCGCTGGTCCCTGCGGTGTAGACGGGCGGATGTTCAAGCAGCCAGACCAGTTCGCCTGCCGTGCCATCGGCGATCGCGGCATTGCGCTGCGCCATGGCGTCGAGCGCGTCACGGTAAGGGACTTGCGCCGTCGCGCGCCGGATTTCGATGCTGTCATTCGCACTCATCGCCATCGCATGGCGCGGCCATGCGCCGCTGGCAAGTGAGTCCGGTCCGCCCCACGGTCCTGACGCTTGCGCAATCGGGGTTCGACACGCGGCGGTTCGCTGCTAGGAAGCTGGCATGACGCCACGCCTCGACAGCAGCCTCGCCTGGAAAACCGCGACGCGCCTCGTCTCGACCAATCGCGACATGCTGATGGCGATTGCGGGAGTGTTCTTCCTTCTGCCCAGCCTTGCGTTCTCGGTCTTCGTGCCTGAACCGCAGATGGCACCTGGAACTCCGCCGCAGGAGATGATGGAGATCATGGCCGATGCCTGGACCTCATCGCTGCCGCTGCTGGTCCTGGTCACCCTGCTGCAGATGGCGGGCACGGTGACCACGCTCGTCGTCATGACGGATGCTGCGCGCCCTACGGTGAGCCAGGCGATACGGCGCGGGTTTCAGGCGCTCGGCCCCTACGTCCTTGCGCAGATCATCGTCGGCGCGGTGCTGGGCATGGGCTTTCTGATCGTGGTGACCGGCGCCACAATGACCGGCCTTCAGGCGCTCGCCGCTTTCGCAATTCTCGCGGCTTTCCTTGCCATGATCTGGTGCAGCTTGCGCATGGCGCTGGTCGCACCGGTTCTGGCGATCGAGGCGGAACGCAATCCGGTGCAGGCGCTGCGCCGGTCATGGTATCTGACACGCGGTAATTCGGGCAGGCTGCTCGGCTTCTTCGTGCTGGCCGGGCTACTGTTCGCGGTCATCTACGGGCTGGTGATGATGCTGGTGGGCGTCGTGCTCGTCCTGACCACCGGCGGCGAGGTGCAGCACGTGCTGACAGCCGCCATCTCGAGTGCGATCACTTCGGGCGCGCTCGTCTATTTCATCGCGATGCTGGCGGCGGTGTACCGCCAGCTAGCGGGCGCACCGATCGACGAAACGGCAGGGATCTTCGAATAGGGCAAGACCGCCCCTTCGAACCTACTCCTTCCAGCCCCAGCTGATCACGCAGGGCGGCACGTTGAGCGGCTCGAAGCCCTTGTCGATATTGCGGAAGAACTGGCTCATCAGATCGCGCGCACGCGCCGTGTACTGATAGACAAGGAATGCGCCGCCCGGGCGCAGAACGCGATGCGTCGCGCCCATGATAGCCGGGCCGACGCCTTCGGGCAGGGTCGAGAACGGCAGGCCCGAAAGCACGTAGTCAGCATGGTCGAAGCCATGGGCCCGCACGATTTCCTCGACATCGGTGGCCGAGCCGTGAACCGCAGTGAAGCGGCTGTCACCAATGGTCTTCGAGAGATATTCGATGAAATCGGGGTTGGTATCGATCACGATCAGATGGCCGTCGCGGCGCAGCTTTTCGAGGACGGGGCGGCAGAAGGTTCCGACGCCAGGGCCGTATTCCACGAAGAGACGGCACTCTTCCCAGTTCACTTTCGACAGGACGCGCTCAATCGTGCGCCCGGACGACGGCACGATGGCACCGACCATGGCCGGGTGCTTGAGGAAGCCCTTAAAGAATATGCCGGCCGGGCCAAGCACGCGTTCCGCCTTGCGTTTTGCCCTCTGGAGTAAGGGCGCACGCGCCGCCTGGGTCGAAGTCATTGCAGGAAATGGTCCTCTGCCGGTCAAGCTTGGATGTGGCGGTCGCAAATTTGCTGCAGCATTGCAAGCGCCGTGCTTGGCCCTTACCCAACTCGAATGAACCAGTCGTGGACAACAGCGAGCAACAAGCCGTGAGCGAAAGCCCGGTCCGCCTGCCGCGCGAACGCATGGCCTTGCTGTTTGCGGTCATGCTCGTGACCGCAGCGGGCAACACCGCAATGCAGTCGGTCATGCCTTCGATCGGCACGCGGCTGGGGATTGCCGACGTCTGGGTAAGCCTTGCCTATTCGTGGTCGGCGCTGCTGTGGGTCGTCTTCGCGCCATTCTGGGCACGCCGCTCGGACAGGCGCGGGCGCAAGGCGATGATGGCGCTCGGCGTGATCGGATTCATCCTGTCGTTTTCACTGTGTGGCGCGATTCTCCACTTGGGGCTCGAGAACTGGTTCAGCGCCGGACTCACGATGGCGCTGTTTGCACTGGCGCGCTCGTTCTACGGAGGCTTCGGATCGGCCGCGCCACCTGCGGTCCAGGCCTATGTTGCCAGCCGCACCGGACGCGCGGACCGGGTCAAGGCGCTCTCGCTGGTGGCGTCGAGCTTCGGCCTCGGCACCGTTCTCGGGCCGGCGCTCGCGCCGCTGATGGTCGTACCGGGGCTCGGTCTGGTCGGCCCATTCGCGATCTTCACGCTGCTGGGCATCATTGTCCTGGTTCTGCTACGCACGCGATTGCCCGATGACGACCCGCGCTTCGAGGCGCGCGGCGAGGTCATGTCCGCGCCGTTCAGCGCTTCGTCGAATCCGCGCATGGTCGAAGACCGACCCGATGCCTCACCCGACGAACTGCCGGCCGCCGAGCCGCAGCACGAGGGTGCCGATCGCCTGCGCTGGACCGATACCCGCTTGCGCCCGTGGCTTCTGGCCGGTCTGATCGGAGGCCACGCACAGGCGATGCTGCTGGGCGTGATCGGCTTCCTGCTGCTTGACCGGCTGGGCCTTCGCGGCGATCCGAATGCGGGGGCGGGGCCGGTCGGCCTGGTGCTGATGGCAGGCGCTTTTGCAACGCTGCTGGCGCAGTGGGGCCTCATTCCCATGCTCGCGCTCGGTCCGCGCACGTCGACGTTGTGGGGCATGAGCCTTGCCGTGATCGGCGTCATTCCGGTGGCGCTCGGCAACGACCTGCACAGCATCACGCTGGGCTTTGCAGTGGCATCGCTCGGCTATGGCTTGTTCCGGCCGGGATTCACTTCGGGAGCGAGCCTCGCGGTATCGCCGCGAGAACAGGGCCAGTCAGCGGGTATCGTCGCGTCGATAAACGGCGCGGGCTACATTGCGGCACCCGCCATCGGGGTGTGGTTCTACAACCATTCGCAATGGCTCGCCTGGGGAACGATGGAGCTTCTGGCCCTGGTAGTTGTCGCGCTCTGCCTCTTCTCGATGGAGAAGGATCCGGCCTGAGGGCTTGCGCGCCTGCCCCTTGCCAATCCGCCCATTTGCCGCCAATCGCGCCCAATGTCGGCCGCGAGCACTTCCCGTAACGTCATCGCGCGCGGTGCCGGTTCGAATGCGTTGAGCTTCGTCATCCGCTTCGCGGCGCGTGCCGGATTCCTCTATGTCGGCGCGCGGCTTTATGGCGCGGTGAACTACGGCGTTTTCACGATGGCGAGCGCGCTGGTGGAACTGGCGGTTCCGCTCGCCAGCCTCGGCCTAAAGCGCATGATCTTCCCATGGCTGGAAGAGGAGACTCAAGGGCCCACGGCGCGCCTCGCAACGCACGTGCTGCTCGATGCGCTGCTTCTGGCAACGGTTGCGGGCCTTGCCGTCTCGCTGCTGGTGATTCTCGGTTCGGAGGTCCTGCCGCAGGCCCTTGTATCCGAACAGTTGCGCTTCGCTTTCATGCTGCTTGCGCCGTCGGTGCTGGGCCAGGTTTTCGGCGACATCGCGCTCGCCGCGACCCGGTGGACGCACAAGATGCGGTACGAAGTCATCGCGCGCGGCCTGGTCGAACCTTACGTGCTGACCGGCGTTGCGCTGGCGGCATGGTATCTGGGCCTCGAGCAGAGCGGCATGCTGATCGGCTACTGGGCGGGATCGATCGCGCTGGCCGCCTTCTCGATCTGGAGCGCGCGCCACTGCCTCGGCTCGCTCCACCTGCGGCGCTGGCGGCCTGATCCCAGGGCTCTCGCCGCGAGGGCAAGGGCGCTCGTACCAGCCAGCGGCAGCGACCTCCTGACCGCGCTCGCGCAGCGCATCGATCTTTATCTCGTCGGCTTCCTGCTGGGCGACGGACCTGTCGGCGTCTATGGCGTGCTGCGCCAGTTGCGCACGCCTATCCTGCAGGTGCGCCAGTCGTTCGACGGCATCCTCACCCCACTGACCGCGCGCACGATGAATGCCGATGGCGACGTCACCACGGGCGAGGCCACTGCTGCAGCAACGCGCGTGATCCTGACGATCCAGCTGGGCGTCGTGCTGCTGATGGCGGCGACGGGCGATGCCCTGCTCGACCTGTTCGGCGCGCACTACGCTTCGGCCTATGCCGCGCTTGTCGCGATGGTCCTGGCCGAGACGGTGAACGGTGCGTTCGGCGTGTCCGAACTGATCCTGTACTATCGCCGCCCTGCCATCGCGCTGCAGGTCAACCTCATTCAGATCGCGATAGCCGCCGCTGCCATTCCGCTGCTGACACCGCGCTACGACATTCTCGGGGCGTCGCTGGCGATGCTGATTGCCGCCGTTCTTGCAGCGTTCCTGCGGCGCCATTGGCTTGCCGGCCTTGGCGTGAAGCGCCATCCGTTGCACGCGGCGGTGCCCATGGTGGCTGCGGCCGCTTCGGTCGGTTTCGGAATCTACGGCGGATGGATCGCGCGCATGACCGTGCTGCAGGGCGCGCCACATGGCGTCGTGCAAGCGGTATCGCCGCTGCTTGCACTCGTGCTTTACGTGGTAATCGTCATGGCTTGGCGGCGGATGCAGCCGGGCGTGCTTTCGCTCAAGCGCTTCCGCGTCAGCTAGTTCACGGCCTGGAGCGCATCTACCCGACTGGCGGTGACCTTGGCGGCGCGATTGTGCAATTGCACTGATATCAGCAGCAGGACGTTCAACACGACCGCCTGATAGAAGAAATACCACACCGGGCTGCCCGCAAGCATCGCCAGACCCAGAACGATCGCGCGCGGATTGGGTCCGAGCAGCTTGAGGAAATTGAGCAAGGGCTTCTGTTCGCGCGCCACTTCGGCGCGGATCGCGCCAAGTTGCGCGCTGTCGTTGCTTGCCATCGCGTCGCTGACCGCGCTGTCGATGCGGCGCGCGTGCGGCGTCATCCCCGCGGCCATGTAGAGATAGCCGCGCGCAATCGGTTCAAACAGGCGCGAGAACAGCGTCTTGCCCCCGAACAGCCCTGCGCCGTTCTCGCGCGAGTTGTTGAGCCAGGGCACGCCGTAGGTCCAGTACTGGTAGAAGCGGCGCTGCACTTCGACGTGGTTCGACTGGACGATGTGCGAGATGCCCGCCGCGAGCGTCCATGCCCAGGCCGGTCCCGCCCCGATCTGCCGCGTGAGCACGAAAGCCAGCAGCACGTAGACGACGATGTGGCTGGTGTAGTCGCAGATGCCGTCGACCATTTCGCCAATCGGGCTCGACTTGCCGGTGATTCGCGCAAGGTCGCCGTCCGCGCCATCGACCACGTGCCAGCTCATGTGCAGCACCAGGCCGAGGAGCGGGCCCCACGGCCAGCCCAGCGCCCAGGTGCCGCCTGTCGAATCCATGTTGAAATAGACGACGCCCGCCATGACCACGAGCAGTCCGCCCATGACCGAGACCATGTTCGGTGTCAGCGGCGTGCGCGAAAGCAGTTTGGCCAGCCGCCATGCAAGCGGGTGGTAAAGGTAGAAATTGAGGGCATCCTGCAGCTCGCGCGGGCGCTTCGGACGCTCGATCGTCCTTTTCGTGTTCACCGCACCCACCTTGCCAACCCCTCCGCGCAAACCCCGCTTGGCGCATGCGGTAGCCATGTCTATAGGCGGTGGAAAGGGCCTGCGATGCCCGGCAAGAGGCAGACGCGCTTGAATACGGCATTTTCCGTTGCGATTCCGGCCAGTTCCTATCTGCGCCGCACGATTGGCGGCATCACCGGAATCGCCCGGGCCGTGATCCTCGCCGACGTGACCGGAGCCGACAGCATCTTCATCGTGGCCGACAGGCCCGTCGCGGAAGACTGGCGCCGCAGCTTCACGATGCGCGCACGGCCGCTTCCGCAGGTAACGATCGTGCCGGATGTGGCGCACCTTCCGCCCGGCACCGCCCTGATCCCTGCCGATGCACTGCCAACGAAGCAGGCGCTTGAAGCCTTGCGCGCCGATCCTGCGCTGGTGTTCGCGCCCGACGATCCGCGCCTCGTCCGCGGGAACAGCAATCACGCTACGGTGATGTCTCTCCTTCGCGCCACGCTGAAGCCGACCGAGGGCCCGGTCGGTCGCTGGATCAACCGGCCAATCTCGTTCCGCATGTCCGCCCTCGCGCTGCGGCTGGGGCTCGGTCCCGATCCGATTACGTGGTTCACCCTTGCGCTGGCGATGGTCATGGCCGTCGTGCTTGCCCATGGCGGGCCCGAATGGCTGGCGCTCGGCGGCTTCCTGTTTCAGGCCGTCTCGGTCACCGATTGCGTCGATGGCGACATTGCGCGAGTTTCATGGGCGATGAGCCGACGCGGAGCGCTGCTTGATACCGCTTGCGATACGGTAGCCAATCTCGGCTTCGTGGTCGGCCTGATGACCGGCGTGATCCGCACATATGGCCAGGGCTTCGGCTGGGTCGCGCTGGCGTGCGTGGTGCTGCTGGTCTGCGGCATTGCGGCAATGAGCATCCTCGTGCGCTTGGGCCCGAAGCGGGGCAGCTTCGACGTGCTGAGGGCAGCGCTGACGCGCCGGCTCGAGGGACGACCGGTGCTGCAGAAGGTGACCCTGACTCTCGAAAGACTGTTCAAGCGCGACGTCTACGTCATGATCGCCTGCGTCTTCTGTCTTGCCCATCTCTCGTGGGTTCTGCCGGGCATGCTGCTGGGTGGCCTGTTGATCTGGCTGGGTGCGGTCGCATGGTGTGCTCCGCTGATCCTGGCAGACAGCGAGGGCGAACTCCTGCCCCCGCACATGCGCCAGATCTGACCACCACCCCCTACCCGCACATGGCCCCGGCCCCGCCTTTGTGCGGGAACTTGCACCTTGCCCCCCTTGCGCGACGCAACACGTTCCCCCAAATTGAACGGGACGTCGTGCGCAACTGGGACCGAGATAACGAATGAAGGGTGTGATCCTGGCTGCGGGCCGAGGCAGCAGGCTTGGCGAGGCAACCGAATCTCTGCCCAAGCCGCTGATGCCGGTCGGCGGACGCGCGTGCATCGATTTTGCGATCGAAGCCCTCCTGGCGGTGGCCGACGAGGTCATCGTCGTCACCGGTTATCGCGCGCAGCTGATCGAGGACCACATTGCGCGCGAATGGCCAGCGGCCCCCGTGGTTACCGTGCGCAATGCCGATCTCGAGGCTGGCAACCTGACGTCTCTTGGTGCGGCGCGTACGAAGATCGGTGATTCAGCCTTCGTCCTGACCAACGCCGATCACCTGTTTCCTGCCGACATGTATACGCGCCATTTTTCGCCGGGATCAGCCGACCTGCAGATCGCCTGCGAGCGCGAACGGCCGGTGCTGCCGGACGAAATGAAGGTGATCGAACGCGACGGCCGGTTGCTGGCGATCTCCAAGACCTTGCCGAAATACGATGGTGCCTACATCGGCACAACGAGCGTGGGATCGCGCTGCTGCCCGGCCTACTGGTCGGCCTTCGATCGCGTCCACCAGACCGAGGACCTTGCGTCGGCATCGGTTGAAATGGTTCTGCACGAACTTGCCCGGCACGATGCGGCGGCTCCACAGGTGCGTTGGCTTTCGGGCTTGAAGTGGTTCGAGGTCGATACCCCTGAAGATCTCGCCGTGGCGCGCGAAAGCCTGTCTGCGTGATCCCCGCGGCAAGTGAAGGAGCGATCCGGCTGCTGGTATTCGATCTCGACGGCACGCTGGTGCCGACGATGGAAGACTACGCCGATCGCGCGGCGGAACTGATGGCAGAAGCGTTCGGCACGCCCTTTGCCGAGGCGCGCAAATCGTACTTCGATACCTCCGGCCTGCCTTTCGAGCGCCAGTTGCGTCAGCTCTATCCGGGGCAGGACACCGATCCGGTGGCCGAGCGTTTCGAGGCGTGGAAGGACGGCTATCTTGCTGGAATCGCGATCTCGCCGGAAGTCGCCGGGCTTCTGGAGGAATGGCGAGCACAGGGCTTTTTCGTAGCGATCTCGTCCAACAACCTCGAAATCTATGTCGAGCGACTGGCGCGCGACTGGCCGGTCGATTGCGCGCTGGGATATCGCGCTCCATCCGACGGCGACGCCGGCTTTGCCAAGGGCGAGCCCCATTTCAGGGCGCTCGAGCAGCACTTCGGCCTTGACCGGTCGGCGTTCCTGTTCACCGGAGATTCACCGAACGACGCCCACATCGCGCGGGCTGCAGGCGTGCGCTTTCGCGCCCTCCTGACCGATGCATTCGTGCACGCCGACTTCGAACGGGCCGTACCCGGCACCCGGACGCTGTCGTCATTGGCCGAACTTGGTGGCGTTATTGCCACGGTTTCGGCAATCGGTTGAGGACGTGTCGCCGCACTTGCGCAAACGCACTATCGCGTGACGCATTTTTCGGTTAAGGGCCGCATCCCATCGAAAGTTGCTGTTTTTTGCGCCGCCTTTTCAAGGGTGCTGCGCAAATGACAGGAGTGCAGGTGACTGGTTGGTGGGTGCTGCCTGTCCTCCGGTCCGTCGTGACTGGCAGAGGAATCGACTTGCATTCGGCGGCATTTCGGTATTGTGAGGCAGTTTGATTACAGCCGCCCTGGGGCGCCTGTGTGAAGGGATCGTTATTCATGAAGCCAATCAAGGTCGCCGTGATCGGCGTGGGCAACTGCGCTAGCTCGCTGGTGCAAGGGGTTGCCTACTATCGCAACAACAACTCGTCGCAGGGCCTGATCCACGACCGGATCGGTGGCTACGGCGCTGGTGATGTTGACTTCGTGCTCGGCGTCGACGTCGACGCGCGCAAGGTCGGCAAGGACATTGCCGAGGCGATTTTCGCCGCTCCGAACAACACCACGGTGTTCCAGGCCAGCGTCCCGATGACCGGCGCGAAGGTCATCATGGGCCGCGTGTCGGACGGTGTTGCCGCCCACATGACCTCGGTCGGTGAAAAGGGCTTCATCGTGGCTGACCAGCCGGAAGCCACCCAGGCCGACATCGTCAAGGCTCTGAAGGAATCGGGCGCTGAAGTCCTCCTGAACTTCCTTCCCGTCGGTTCGCAGGAAGCCACCGAGTTCTACATGGAATGTGCGCTTGAAGCCGGCGTTGCCGTAGTCAACTGCATGCCCGTGTTCATCGCTTCGACCCCGGAATGGGAATCGAAGTTCCGCGAGAAGCGCATCCCGATCGTGGGTGACGACATCAAGGCCCAGGTTGGTGCGACGATCGTCCACCGCGTCCTGTCGAGCCTGTTCGCGGCACGTGGCGTCAACGTCGAGCGCACCTACCAGCTCAACACCGGCGGCAACACCGACTTCATGAACATGCTCGACCGCCAGCGTCTGGGCAGCAAGAAGGAATCGAAGACCGAAGCAGTGCAGGCCATGCTTGCCACGCGCCTCGAGGACGAGAACATCCACGTCGGTCCTTCGGACTATGTTCCCTGGCAGAAGGACAACAAGCTGTGCTTCATCCGCATGGAAGGCCAGCAGTGGGGCAACGTGCCCATGAACCTCGAACTTCGCCTCTCGGTCGAAGACAGCCCGAACTCGGCGGCCTGCGTCATGGACGCGATCCGTTGCTGCAAGGTTGCGCTCGAGCGTGGTGAAGGCGGTGCGCTGATCGGCCCGTCGGCCTACTTCTGCAAGCACCCGCCGCAGCAGTTCAACGATGACGTTGCCGCGCAGATGGTCGAGGAATATGCCTCGGTCGAAAAGCTGGCCGCCGAATAAGCGAGCCGCCTGACGCGACGGAAAATGGCCGACCGGGCGGATCGTCTGGTCGGCCTTTTCGTATTTTGGATACAGCCGACAGTTTGATGAGATCCCCGTGGACGCCCTGATCATTGCCGCAGGCTTCGGCAGTCGCCTCGCCGACCTGTCACCCTCCAAACCCCTGACGCCTGTCGCCGGCGTACCGTTGATCGAGATCGGCGTGCGGCAGGCGATGGAGGCAGGGATTACGCGCGTGGTCGTGGTCACCGGCCATCGTGCGGATATGCTCGAGGCTTTCCTTGCAGACCTGTCGCTGCGTGCCGGGATCGAGATCGTGCCGGTGCGCCTTTCCGACTGGTCGACACCCAACGGGCTGTCGGTCATGGCGGGCGCCACGCGCTGCGACGGCAACTACCTGCTGATGATGGCAGACCACATGTTCGAGGCCGACATACTTGCCCGTCTGATGCTTGAGGACAGGCCCGCGCGGGGTGTCACGCTGGCGATCGATCGCCGTCTCGACAACCCGCTGGTCGATCCGGAGGACGCGACCTGGGTCAAAACCGATGCCGAGGGCCGCATTACCGCGATCGGCAAGTCGATCAGCCAATATGACGCGGTTGATTGCGGTGCATTCCTCGCCACCCCCGAACTGGCGCTCGCCATTCGCGATGCGATTGCGGACGGCAAGTCGGGAAGCCTGTCTGATGGCATGCAGCGGCTGGCCGATGCCGGCCGTGCCGGAACGATGGACATCGAAGACGCCTGGTGGCTCGATGTCGACGATCCGCGCGCGCATGCGCTGGCCGAGGAGATGGCCCCCTGGCATCTGGCGCGCACGTTCGCGGCGATCCAGACTTCGACCTTCGAGGGCTGAAGGCCCGGACGGGAGCGCCGCAGCGCTCCCGCAGGTTATGGATACTTGAGATGGATGCGGGTCGAAAGGCCCGACTTCGCGATGTTCAGACGCACCGAGCGAAACGAGGGAATGCTCGCGATCGTCGGGGGATTGTTGGAAAAGCCGAAGCCTTCCTCGGGCAGCCCCAGCACGCCGCTGCGCTTGATGTTCCGGCTCGAATCCTCGTCATGATACACCGCAAGGGCGTAAACGCCGGGCTTGGGCACGTAGAGGCACATGCGCGTTTCGGGCGCAGAGGCATCGACGCGGCCGACGTACATCGAGCCATGCTTGACAAGGAACTTGCGCGATTCATCCGCGTAGAGCGTAACGGCCATCAGGCCGTTGCCGTTGCGGACGCCGTCGATCGTCACGTTGATATGCGTGTCGCTGACGGGGCCTGCGCAATTCGGTCCGTTGGCGGTTGCTGCTGTGCTGCCTCCGGTCAACGCGGCGGCAGCAGCGGCAAAGGCGATGGCCGTGGCGTACAAACGTCTCGGCTTGGTCATGGTCAAAAGCCCCAAAATCGATGTGTCTTTCCAGCAATTCGCAACATCGGCCCGCAAGCGGACAACGGCGTCATGCGAAGCCTTCCTGGTCCCCTGCCGATGGCATACCGGCAGTTTTCGCTGTCGTTAAGTATGATTCGTGCCGTGAATGCGTCCTGAATTGCGCTGCGATCAACCGTTCATCGAACCACCGCCCGGAATCCGGGCGCGAATCGGGTCCGATGCGGGACATTCCGTGTGGATAAGCACCGCCAAAATGCTTGTTCCCCTGATTCGCGAAAGCTAAGCGCAAGGCGTGGGGTGGCGGTTTGCCAGCGCCGTTCCGGGCGCAAGCGTCGCCTGCCCGGGCTGCAGGAAAAAGTCATCCGATGATCCCGCTGATTTCTCCGTCGATCCTGTCTGCCGATTTTTCCCGCCTCGGCGAGGAAGTGCGCGCGATCGACGCCGCCGGTGCCGACTGGATTCACGTCGACGTGATGGACGGGCATTTCGTTCCCAACATCACGATCGGACCGATGGTCGTGAAGGCGCTGCGTCCGCACACGACCAAGCCGTTCGACGTGCATCTGATGATTTCGCCGGTCGATGGCTATCTTCAGGCCTTTGCCGATGCGGGTGCCGATATCATCACGGTGCATCCCGAAGCCGGACCGCACATTCATCGCACCGTTCAGGCGATCAAGGGCCTGGGCAAGAAGGCCGGCGTATCGCTGAACCCGGGAACGCCTGCCAAGATGCTCGATTACCTGATCGATGACGTCGATCTGGTCCTGGTGATGAGCGTGAATCCCGGCTTTGGCGGGCAGAGCTTCATCTCCAGCCAGCTTCGCAAGATCGAGGCCGTGCGCAAGATGATCGACAAGTCAGGCCGTGACATTCACCTCGAAGTCGACGGCGGGGTCGATCTCAGGACCATCCGCTCCTGCGTGGACGCAGGGGCGGACGTGCTTGTCGCGGGCACCGCGACATTTCGCGGCGGGCCGGGCGAGTATGCGACGAATATCGCTGCACTGAAGGCCCTGGGCTGATATGCGGGACGGCGGCTCTTCCCTCACCGGAAGCCGCCCGGCGGCCGCTTCGCCGTCCACCCGTCCTGCAATCCCGCTGAATGCGACGAAGGAGGAACCGTTGGCCCAACCCGACGACCGCGCCCTTCACCCGGACTCCGCAGAACTGGGCACCGCAGAGCTGGACGTCTCGGCGCTGGCGGATTCCACCACTCTCGAGCCGGGTCGCTCACTCGCGCTGGCCGATTTCGCGCCGCCTTCGCTGGGCGCGGGCGATCGTCTGGTTCGCTTTGCCTACCGACTCGGCCTTCCTGCCAGCGCGATCCATCCGTTCCGCAAACGGGCCAAGACCCGCCTGACCGCTACGGTCAGCAATCCGTTGCCAGGCGATCCGGCGGCGGGCAAGGCGCTTCGCGCCGGTCATTTCCTGGTCCACGGCTTCAAATCACCTATTGCCGACACCGCTTTTTCCGGGCCCCGTCTGCCACCGTCGTTTGAACGAATGGTCCACGGTTTTCGCTGGCTGCGCGATCTGGAATCGGGCGGTCAGCGCGTCCAGTGCACGCAAGTGGCCGAGCGCATTCTGGGTACGTGGATGGCGGCCAATCCAAAGCCCGATCCCACGCCGGCCTGGGACGTCGGCAATGTCGGCCATCGCCTGCTCAACTGGCTGGTACATGCGCCGCTGCTGCTGTCAGGAAACGATCGCGCATTCCGGGGCAAATTCCTGCGCACGATCGACGAGACCGCACGCTGGCTCGATCGCAATGTGACCAAGGCAGATGACCGCCTGTCCGAAGTCGCCGGATGGTGTGCCCTGGTCGCCGCCGGTCTGATCATGGCCGATGGCAAGGCCCGCTGCCTGTTCAGCGAAGCAGGACTTGTTCGCGCATTGGGCGAACTTGTCAGCGATGATGGCGGCGTATTGTCGCGCAGCCCGCTTTGCCAGATCGAGGCGATCGAGCTGCTGGTCGCGCTGCGCGCCTGCTACGAGGCCGTTCGTGCCGAACCCCTGCCGCAGATCGTCACGATGCTCGGACTGCTCGTGCCGCCGCTGCTGGCGCTGCTCCACGGCGATGGCGGCCTTGGCAACTGGCAAGGGGCCGGCGCTGTCGGCCATGACCGCATCGACGCTTTGATCAAGATCACAGGAGTGCGTACGCGGCCTTTGCGCGATGCACGCCAGTGGGGATACCAGCGCGCGACGGCTGGCAAGTCGGTGGTGCAGTTCGATGCCGGGCCACCCCCGGTCGCGCGGCACGCGCGTGATGGTTGCGCCTCGACGCTGGCGTTCGAATTCAGCCACGGCCATGACCGGCTCATCGTCAACTGTGGCGGGGCTGCCTTTGCCGGCGGGCTGATCCCGCTGCGTCTGGAACAGGGGCTGCGGGCCACGGCCGCGCATTCGACCCTGACGATCGACGACTTCAATTCCACCGCCGTCCTTATCAACGGACGGCTTGGCTCGGGCGTGTCGGAAGTCGAAGTGGATCGCCGCACGCTCTCCGCGGACGGTTCTGGCCCCAACGCGTCCGGCGCGGGCGCGACCCGGATCGAAGCCAGCCACAACGGTTACGTCGGGCGCTATGGCCTGGTCCATCGCCGCATCCTCATCCTGCGGGACGACGGTAGCGAACTGCGCGGCGAAGACCTGCTCGTGCCTGCCGGGCGCAAGGGAAAACGCGGCATGATCGGCGTTGCCTTGCGCTTCCATCTCGGTCCGCATATCGAGCTTGCCGTCAGTTCGGACGGGAAAGGTGTTACGCTCGCCCTGCCCGATGGCAGCCTGTGGCAGTTCCGCTCCGGCCGCGATGCGATTTCGGTTGAGGAAAGCCTCTGGGCAGATGGCCAGGGACGACCGCTGGGCACGCGCCAGCTGGTCATCTCGGCCAAGGTTCCCCGCAGCGGAGAAAGCTTCTCCTGGCTGCTCAAGAAGATGAGATAGGAATACTTCACGTGACCGAAGTTACCATCAAGCGGGCACTGCTTTCGGTGTCCGACAAGTCCGGCCTTGTCGATCTGGGCAAGGCGCTGGCCGCGCGCGGTGTCGAGCTGCTCTCGACCGGCGGCACGGCCAAGGCACTGCGCGATGCAGGCCTGACGGTGAAGGACGTGTCCGAACACACCGGCTTTCCTGAAATGATGGACGGCCGGGTAAAGACGCTGCACCCGACGATCCACGGCGGCCTGCTTGCCGTGCGCGACAATCCCGAACACGCGGCCGCGATGGCAGAACACGCGATCGGCGCGATCGACCTCGTGGTGGTCAATCTCTATCCGTTCGAAGCGACCGTCGCCAAGGGCGCGGAGCGCGATGAGGTGATCGAGAACATCGACATCGGCGGCCCGTCGATGGTGCGCTCGGCGGCGAAGAACCACGACTATGTCACGATCCTGACCGATGCTGCCGATTACGCCGCTTTCCTCGGCGAACTGTCGCAGACCGATGGCGCAACCACGCTCGCCTTCCGCCGCAAGATGGCCGCCAAGGCCTATGCCGCAACGGCAGCCTATGACTCGGCGATCTCGCAGTGGTTCGCGACCGTCGACCAGCAGGAGCACTTCCCGCCGGTCCTGGCGAGCGCGTTCACCCGCGTGACGACCCTGCGCTATGGCGAGAACCCGCACCAGGATGCCGCGCTTTACGTACCGCGCAACCCTGCGGTCACAGGCCTGCCGCAGGCGACGCAGGTTCAGGGCAAGGAACTGTCGTACAACAATTACAACGATGCCAACGCAGCGCTTGAGCTGGTTGCCGAGTTTACCGGTGAAAAGCCGACCGTGGTCATCGTCAAACACGCCAACCCGTGCGGCGTGGCGACGGCCGACACGCTGCTCGATGCGTGGAAGGCCGCGCTGGAATGCGATTCGGTTTCCGCGTTCGGCGGTATCGTCGCCACCAACGTGCCGCTCGATGGCCCCACCGCAAACGCCATCTGCGAGATCTTCACCGAAGTCGTCGTGGCACCGGGCGCGGACCATGCCGCGAAGGATGCGTTTGCCCGCAAGAAGAACCTGCGCCTGCTGCTCGTGGACGGCCTGCCCGATGCCGACCGCAAGGGTCTGGTCACCGTGCCGATCGCGGGCGGCTTGCTGGTGCAGGATCGCGACAACGGCAAGATCGACAAGGCCGATCTCAAGGTCGTGACCAAGCGCGCGCCGACCGAACAGGAACTGGCAGACGCCCTGTTTGCCTGGACCGTGGCGAAGCACGTGAAGTCCAACGCGATCGTCTATGCCAAGGATGGCGTCACCGCCGGAATCGGCGCGGGCCAGATGAACCGCCGCGATTCCTCGCGCATTGCTGCAGCCAAGGCCAGGGAAGCGGCCGAGACGCACGGGTTCAGCGAAGTGCGCACCACCGGCTCTGCCGTGGCATCGGACGCGTTCTTTCCGTTTGCCGATGGCCTGATGGCAGCCGTCGAAGCGGGCGCGACCTGCGTGATCCAGCCAGGTGGCTCGATCCGTGACGAGGACGTGATCAAGGCGGCCGACGAGGCAGGCCTTGCCATGGTCTTCACCGGCATGCGCCACTTCCGCCACTGATCCGGCGCAACGGCCGTGAAAAAGGGCCGGTCCCCTGTGGGGCCGGCCCTTTTTCATGTCACGATCCTGGGCCGATCAACGGTAGAAGATATGACCGTCGATACGCGCCATGCGCGCCTTGCCCCAACGCGGCGAAACGTGCGCGGCGTGGAAGAACATCGCGCCTTCGACCGGGCTTTTCCAGGCACCGCGATCCGCGATGACGGCAATACGCACGGCATCCTGCCAATCACGACTCGAACGGTTGATCGCCGGCATCGAGCGGCCGCGAATGAACGAGAACTGCGAAGGCTGGTAGACCACGCCGCAATAGGATGCAGGAAAGCGGCCAGACTGCGAACGGGCGATGACGACGCGGCCGACGGCAAGCTGCCCGGCCAGCGATTCGCTCTTCGCTTCGAAGAACACGGCGCCTGCAAGGCACTCGAGTTCGTCGGAGAGGTTTGCGGGAATTTCGGTCTGCTCGACCAGCTCAGCGAGCGAAGCGGCGGCGGCAATCGCATCCGGTTCGGCGGTCACTTCATCGGCCTGCGCAGTGGCAACGGCCTGGATGACGGGCTGGGAGATAAAAGTCGTCGCGGCGGCGACGGGAGCATTCAAACCCTGCGCATTGGCGTGGGAACCGCCCGTGCTGAGCAAGGTTGTGACAAATGTCGCAGCGAGGCTTATCGATGCGGCGTAGCGAAACTTGGTGCTCATCAAAATTCGTCAATGTGCGGTGAGCTTCCGGTCATGGCGCGACAAAAAGCCCTGTCGTGCGAGAAAACCCGCACGAGGGCTGGATGCCGAAGGGCCATGTCGGTTGCCCCCCGTCTGCGTGCCAGTGGAGTTCGCTTGGTTGCGTTCCCTCACCGCCTGCGCAAAATCGGTCAGGTGCCTTTATTGTGCGCTGCGGTAGAGTCAACCCGTGTTCAGCTGAGGGACAGGTTGTCCCGGACGAACCGTTCCCGATCCGCGACAGTCAGTTCGACTATCCACATGTCCGGGTCCTGCCCTTGCCGACGGCTTAGATAGTCATCAAATTCGTTTTTATTATCAGCTACTTGAGACTTTACATGGGTCCATTTACGCGCGCCGTCACGGTCAGGCATTCGCTCGTACAGCACCCCAAGGCCTTGATTATCCAACAGAACAACCAGCACGGTTCCGGCGTCCGCTTCGCCCTTGGCGAGCACCATGCCAAAGTCCCCGCCGGCCTGTGCGGTACGCAAGAGACCAGAGACTTCGATGTGCGCGGGGAGCCTCTGGCTCATGTCACGCAAGCGCCGCGCGTAGGCCTGCGTTGTAGCCGTCGAGGCCTGAGAGCGGAATGCGCGAGCGCTGGAACGTACCCGTTCCGCGCCCCACTTCCTCGCCATCGGCGTCGAGCAGCCGCGCTTCGGCCACCAGAACGCGGCGTCGGCCTGAAACCCAGCGTCCCTCGGCCGTCAGCGGGCCTGCCTCGATCGGGCGGGTGAACAGCAGGTTGAACGAAGTGGTCAGCAGGAAGCGATCGGTCACCAGTGTGTTCGCCGCATAAAACGCGGCATCGTCGAGCATCTTGAAATAGATCGTGCCGTGCGCCGCGCCTGCCGCATGATAACATGTGGGCGTGACATTGAAGTGGATGCGCGAGTGGCCTTCGCCCAGAACCTCCAACCGCGATTCAAACAGGCTGTTGACCGGTGCGGAGGCGTAGAGTCCTTCCAGCGCCCGCCAGTGCAAAGCTGCGCTGTCTTCGCGCAGGCCAGCCGAATCAGGCGGCGTCACGGTCGATGACATTGACCAGCAGGCCGTAGAGGGCCTCGGCATCGGGCGCCGAGACCAGCCGCTCGTGCATGCGCTCGTCCCGCATGAGGCGCGAGATCGCGGCCAAGGCCTGGAGATGGGTTGCGCCGGCCTGCGATGGCGAAAGCAAACCGAACACGCAATCGACCGGCATGCCATCGGCTGAAGCAAATTCAACCGGATGCTCGAGCCGGAAGAACGCCGCGACCGGGCGTTCGAGATCGTCGATCCGGGCGTGGGGAATCGCAACGCCCCGTCCGAAACCGGTGCTGCCGAGCTTTTCGCGCTCTTCGATCCCTTCGACCACCGTGGCGGCGTCAAGCGCGTATACGTCCGCGAAGCAGTGCGCGAGATCGGCGAGGATCTGCTGCTTGCTGTCGGCGCGGACCATGCGCACGGCCTGTTGATCGAGTGTGAAGAGAACCGTCATAGCGGATGAAACATTGATCACAAAAGTGCAAAGGCACGGTGAATTGGGGCGCGCAATGCGCCTGAATGCGGGCGAACGCAAGTCCAAAGCGCGAAGTCATCGCGCGGTTCCTGCCAACGAAAAAGGGGGACGCAATCGCGCCCCCCTTCGTTGACCGATACGGCCCTTGCGAATGTTACTTGGGTTCGACCCAGCCGATCGACCCGTCGCCACGCCGGTAGACCATGTTGTGCGTGCCGGTCCCTGCGTTCTTGAACAGAAGCGCGTTGGTGTTGCGCAGATCAAGCATCATCACTGCGTCGGAGACCGATGCGGTAGGAACGTCGACCCGCGTTTCGGCAATGACCAGTGGCGCATCGGCCGGCTCTTCTTCGCCCTGCTCGTCGTGGACGAACACGGTATAGGCCGCGTCCTGGACGACAAGGTTGGACTCATCGGTCTTGCGCGCATGATCGGCGTTTTCGTGCCGGTCCTTGAGACGGCGTTTGTAACGTCGCAGCTGCTTTTCGATCTTGTCGGCCGACTGGTCGAGCGCGTTATGCGCCTCCTGCGCGATCGCGCTGCCCTTCAGGATCAGGCCGTTGGTCACATGGGTGACGATATCGCAGCGGAAACCGCCGTGCGGGGCTTTCCCCAATGTGACATGCGAGGAAAGCGCTCGGGAGAAATACTTGTCGACGATTGCGGAAAGGCGCTCTTCAGCGTGGGTTTGCAGAGCAGCGCCGGTATCGACCTGGTGTCCCGAAACGCGAATATCCATAAGTCACTTCTCCTGTGCATTCTCGCGAAACCGGGCCGGCAGCTCTCGGGCATTGCCCTTAGCGTGACCAGATCGGCTCGCTGAAACCCGCCATGAATTCGGCATGGCGGGCCAATTCCTCCACGCTCGCGGCATGCGGGCGTGGGGAACGGAATATGCGGGTCACCGTCGAGGTGATGGCCATGGTCTCCTCGATCACGGTGCCACGGGCAGAGCCCATCGCATCGGCTGCGAGTTCGAGACCGATCTGCCTTCCGCCCTGCAGCTCGACATAAAGCTGCGCGAGCAGTTCCGCATCCAGTAGGGCCCCGTGCTTGGTGCGGTGGCTGCGGTCGATCCCGTAACGCGTGCACAAGGCATCGAGGCTGAGCTTGGCACCGGGGTGCTTGCGGCGCGCGATCGCCACCGTATCGACCATGCGATCACGGCTGACGGGTTCGAAACCGCACATTTCAAGCTCGGTGTTGATGAAACCGAAATCGAACCCGGCGTTGTGCGCAACCATTGGCGCATCACCGATGAATTCGAGAAATTCCGCCGCTTTTTCGGCAAATCGGGGCTTGTCGGAAAGGAACGCGATCGAGAGGCCGTGAACAGCCTCGGCCTCGGCAGGCATGTCTCGCTCAGGATTGAAATAGGCGTGGTAGACCGCGCCTGTGGGCACCCGGTTGACCATCTCGACGCAACCGATTTCCACCAGTCGATCCCCCGATCTGGGGTCGAGGCCGGTCGTTTCTGTATCGAAAACGATCTCACGCATTGGAACTTATGTGGACCCCTGCGCCGGGGCTGGCAAGGGGAGTCGGGATCAGTCCCGCCGGTTTTTTTCGCGGATTGCCGCGACGATCGCCGCCACCTGGCGCTCGGTCTGCGCAAGCGGCACGCCGGTGTCGATGACATGCGTCGCGCGCGCGCGCTTTTCGGCGTCGGGCACCTGCAACGAGAGGATGTGCGCGAACTTCTCAGGGGTCATGCCGGGCCTTGCCAGCACGCGCTCACGCTGGGTCGCGGCAGGGGCCGAGACGACGAGGACGGCATCGAGATCGGCTCCGTGTCCCTTTTCAAACAGCAGGGGAATGTCGAACACGACCAGCGATTCGCCCATGTGCTCGATCATGAACGCCTCGCGCATTCGCGCCACGGCGGGATGGACGATGGCTTCGAGGCGCGCGAGTGCTTCGGAATTTCCAAAGACCCTTGCACCCAGCTCTTGGCGCTTCACACCATCGGTCCCGGTCGTGCCTGGAAAGGCCGCTTCGATAGCAGGCAGCAACTCGCCGCCCGGCCCCTGCAAATGATGGACGGCGGCATCGGCATCGAACACGGGCACGCCAAGTTCGCGCAGCATCAGTGCCACGGCGGACTTGCCCATGCCGATCGAACCGGTCAGCCCCGCGATGAACGGGCGGCTCATGCTAGCAACCGTTCGCGCAACGCGTTGTCCGCCGCGCCGCGTGGCGGCATTGCGCCGAAGAACTTGCGGAAGGCGTGGTCGGCCTGCCCGATCAGCATCGAAAGGCCATCGACGGTGCGGAACCCGGCCTCGCTTGCGGCCTTGAGAAAATCCGTTTCGAGCGGACTGGTGACGATATCGTAGAACACCGATCCCGGCGGTGCATGGCTCATGTCGAAGCGCAGCGTCTCCTGCCCGCTCATGCCGAGCGACGAGGCGTTGACGATCAGGTCGAGGCAACCTTCGCGATCGTCGAACGGGAAATCGGTGACATCGGCAAAATGATCGAGCGAGACGACGTGATGTTCGCCTGACGGATCGATGTCATCGAGCAGGGCCCGTGCCTTTCCGATATCGCGGCCGGCCAGGACGATCACCATGTTCTGTCCTGCCAGCGCCGCGACGATCGCCCGCGCGGCACCACCGGTGCCCAATACGCGCGCCATGCGGAAATAGTGTGTCTGGCGCAGCAGTGGCTGCAGCGGCTCGAGGAAACCCGGCGCGTCGGTATTGTAGCCGACCAGCATGCCTCCTTCGCGCACCACGGTGTTCACCGCGCCGATCCTTTCGGCAAGCGGATCGAGCCGGTCGATCAGGGGAATGACCGCCTGCTTGTGCGGCATGGTCACGTTGCACCCGCGCCAGTCGGGATCTGCGCGACGCGCGGCGAAGTAATCGGCCAATTCATCCGACCGGACATGCGCATGGCGGTAGTCGCCGGCAATCCCAAGCTTCTCGAGCCAGAAGCCATGGATGACCGGCGATTTCGATTGGGCGATCGGGTCTCCGATCACTTCGGCATAGGCGAGGCTCAAGCGTCCAGTTCCCCCTCGGCGCGCAGCGCACCGAGCAGCGCCAATAGCGGCATTCCCAGAACCGTGAAGTGGCTGCCTTCGACGGACTCGAACAATTGCACGCCCAGCGCCTCCATCCGGAACACGCCGACACAGCCCGAAACCGCAGGCCACTCCCTGTGGAGATAGCTCTGGATAAAACTGTCGGAAAGGCGGCGCACCTTGAGCCGCGCACACTCGACATGGCGCCAGACGCAGGCGTTGTCGCGCATCAGCACCGCGGCGGAATGCAGGCGCATCTCGTTGCCCGAGAAAAAGGCAAGGTGCTCTGCGGCATTTTCCCGGCTGACGGGCTTGTCAAATATCCGGCCGCATACCTCGACCAGCGAATCCCCGCCCAGGACAAGGCGCCCGGGTGCCGCAACCGACACCGCCAGCGCCTTCGCTTCTGCAAGGATCATGGCGATGTCAGCCGGTGGCACGCCGATCAGTTCGCGCTTGATCGCCCCTTCATCAACATCGGCAGCGCGTGCCTCGAACGGCACGCCCGCTGCCTCGAGCATCGCCTTGCGCGAGGCACTCTGGCTTGCCAGCACAAGCGTCATATCGGCTTCACTCCGTCTGTGCTGCCACCCGCTGCGGTGCGTTCATTGTAAAGATTGATCACGGCTGCCGCCGTCTCCTCGATCGACCGGCGCGACACGTCGATTACGGGCCAGCCGTTATCGGCAAACATACGCCGCGCATATTGCACTTCGCGCGTCACCTGCTCGTTATCCACATAGGCGGTTTCGGGGGCCTGGTTGAGCGAAAGCAAGCGGTTGCGGCGCACTGCTATCAGCCGTTCCGGACTTGTCGTCAGCCCGACGACCATGGGCCGCCGCAGCGAAAACAGCATCGGCGGTGGCGGGCTTTCGACCACGACGGGAATATTGGCGACCTTGTAGCCGCGATTGGCAAGATAGATCGAGGTAGGCGTCTTGGAACTGCGCGAAACGCCGGCAAGCACGATGTCCGCTTCTTCCCAGTTTTCCCAGTTCACGCCATCATCATGCGCGATCGTGAACTGGATCGCGTCGACCCGGGCGAAATAGGCCTCGTCCATCATGTGCTGGCGGCCGGGGCGACCCTTTGCCTGGATTCCAAGCTGCTGTTGCAGGGCGTCGGTCACCGTATCGAGCGCCGCCACGCGTGGCAGGCCCAGGGCGACGCAGCGCTGTTCGAGCCGTGCCCGCGTCTCGGCATTGACCAGTGTATAAAGCACAAGGCCCGGATTTGCGGCGATCTCGCCCATGATACGGTCGAGATGCTGCATCGAGCGCACCATCGGCCAGAAGTGGCGCACGACGTCGGCCCCGTCGAACTGGGCAAGGGCTGCCTTGGCGATCATTTCCAGCGTCTCGCCGGTGGAATCCGACAGGAGGTGCAGGTGCAAACGCTGCATTCACGCGCCTTTTTACCGAGGCCGGGACAGGCCTGTGGACACAGGTCCGATAAACCACGGGAGAGAACCGGGGACAAGTTGAACCCGCGATTCCATGCTTCTTTCCAGCCATCCCCACCCCCGGTTGTGGACAGGTGGACAGGCTTTTCCCCAGCCTGTGGAGAGCGTTGAGAACTTGTTCTTGACGCACGTTCGGGCAGAGTCGGACCGCGCAAAAACAGTGGAAGCTGACTCACAAATCAGGCAGAGCGCCGCAATCCCCGCTTTCCACAGGGCCAACTATTACCATCAACCTGATTCTAAGAATCTAGTTTAAGTAGAATGGATCGAAACCCGCGATGCCCGGCCCGCTTCTCGAGACTCTCAAGGGTGCCAATCTTGCCCGTCGTCCGATCTGGCTGATGCGCCAGGCCGGGCGCTATCTGCCCGAATATCGCGCACTGCGGGCAGAGCGCGGCGGCTTCCTCGCACTGGTCTACGATACCGACGCCGCGGCCGAGGTAACCGTGCAGCCGATCCGACGTTTCGGCTTTGACGGCGCGATCCTGTTTTCCGACATCCTGATCGTGCCTTACGCGATGGGGCAGGACCTGCAGTTCCTTGCAGGCGAAGGTCCGCACCTTTCGCCCCGCCTGCTCGATGCCACGCTGAAGAGCCTCACGGCCGTGCCTGAGCGTCTTGCCCCGATCTACGAGACGGTGGCCAAGGTGAAGGCCCAGTTGTCGCCTGAGACGACCTTGCTGGGCTTTGCAGGGAGTCCGTGGACGGTCGCGACCTACATGGTCGCAGGCGAAGGCAGCCGCGATCATCACGACACCCGCGCCATGGCCTATCGCGATCCGGGCGCATTCCAGGCGATCATCGACGCGATCACCGATGTCACGATCGAATATCTCTCGGGCCAGGTCGAGGCGGGCGCCGAAGGCCTGCAGCTGTTCGATTCATGGTCGGGCAGCCTTGCACCGGCGCAATTCGAGCGCTGGGTCATCGCGCCCAATGCCAGGATCGCTGCTGAAATGCAGCGCCGCTATCCGCACGTTCCGGTGATCGGCTTCCCCAAGGGTGCTGGCGAAAAGCTTGCCGCCTATGCCCGCGAAACCGGCGTCAATGCGGTTGGCGTGGACGAGACCATCGATCCGCTTTGGGCCGCACGTGAATTGCCTGCGGGCATGCCGGTACAGGGCAATCTTGATCCGCTGTTGCTGCTTTCGGGCGGGCCGGAGCTGGAAACCCAGACCATCCGCGTGCTCGAGGCCTTTGCCGACCGGCCGCATGTTTTCAACCTCGGCCACGGTATCGGCCAGCACACCCCGATCGAACATGTCGAGGCGTTGTTGAATATCGTCCGGGGCTGGTCGCGCTAAGTCCGCCCCTTTCGCGCCTCTTGCAAAGTCCTGGCGCTGCGCCGAAATAGCGCCGGGGCGACGAAGCAGGCGACGCGGAACCGCAACACATGCAGCAGGTATTGGCGATGATCTATCTCTGGCTAAAGGCCGGCCATCTCATCTTCGTGATCTTCTGGATGGCGGGCCTGTTCATGCTGCCGCGGTTCTTCGTCTATCATCAGGAAGCGCCGGAAGGATCGCCGGAAAACGCGGTCTGGATCGATCGCGAGGCCAAGCTGATGAAAATCATCATGTGGCCTTCGCTGGTTGTCGTCTGGGTGCTTGGCCTGGCGCTGGCGATGAATATCGGCGCGTTTGCGCAAGGGTGGTTCCACGCAAAGCTGGCGCTCGTCCTCGCGCTCACCGCCTACCACTTCTGGCTGGCGAACTACGCGCAGCTGCTCGCAGCAGGCCAGCGCAAGCTGACCGGTCGGAAACTGCGGTTGCTCAACGAGATCCCCGGCATTGCCGCCGCGCTGATCGTGATCCTGGTGATCGTGAAGCCGTTCTAGCCGCGCAAGGTGCGCAAGGTACCGCGCATCGCATTGCGGACCAGCGTTGCCGGTTGGCGCAAGTGCATCCACTGTGATCCCCAGGCGTTTTCCCGGGGTGCGGCGGTTACGCTGCGGGGAAACGACGGGCGATGGCGTGGCAGTCTGATCATGGGATAAGCCTCTCGCTGATGGCCGGATAGGGTCCGGCTCTACGGGCCGGAACGCACTGGCGCGGCGTTGGTTTCCGCAATTGACTATCGGGCTGCACGGGCATATCCCCGCGACCGACCGGAAACAGATGTGCTGCCCCGATGCAGCCGCCCTCTCGCTTTCTCCAAGCCCCTTAAGAGGCTTCCGGCCATTTCCAGCTTTTGCTTTGGATACCAGTATTATGCATTTGAAAGACCTCAAGAAGAAAACTCCCGCCGAGCTGGTCCAGATGGCCGAAGAGCTCGAGGTCGAAGGCGCCAGCACGCTGCGCCGCCAGGACCTGATGTTCGCGATCCTCAAGGAAATGGCCGAAGACGGCGAGGAAATCCTCGGCATCGGCACGATCGAGGTCCTGCCCGACGGGTTCGGCTTCCTGCGCAGCCCCGAAGCCAATTACCTTGCCGGCCCCGACGACATCTACGTCTCGCCCAACCAGGTCCGCAAGTGGGGCCTGCGCACCGGCGATACCGTCGAAGGCGAAGTCCGCGCACCCAAGGATGGCGAGCGCTACTTCTCGATCACGCGCCTGATCAAGGTCAACTTCGACGAGCCCGATGCCGTCCGTCACCGCGTCAACTTCGACAACCTGACCCCGCTTTACCCGAACGAGCGCCTGCGTCTCGATACCCTCGACCCCACGGTCAAGGACAAGTCAGCCCGCGTGATCGATCTGGTCAGCCCGCAGGGCAAGGGCCAGCGCGCGCTGATCGTCGCGCCGCCGCGCACCGGCAAGACCGTACTGCTGCAGAACATGGCCAAGGCCATCACCGACAATCATCCCGAGGTGTTCCTGATCGTCCTGCTGGTCGACGAACGCCCGGAAGAAGTCACCGACATGCAGCGCAGCGTGAAGGGCGAGGTCATCTCCTCGACGTTCGACGAGCCCGCCACGCGCCACGTGCAGGTTGCCGAAATGGTCATCGAAAAGGCCAAGCGCCTTGTCGAGCACAAGCGCGACGTGGTGATCCTGCTGGACTCGATCACGCGTCTTGGCCGTGCCTACAACACCGTGGTGCCAAGCTCGGGCAAGGTGCTGACAGGTGGTGTCGACGCCAATGCCCTGCAGCGTCCAAAGCGCTTCTTCGGTGCGGCACGCAACATCGAGGAAGGCGGTTCGCTCTCGATCATCGCCACGGCCCTGATCGATACCGGCAGCCGCATGGACGAAGTCATCTTCGAAGAGTTCAAGGGCACCGGCAACTCCGAAATCGTCCTTGATCGCAAGGTTGCCGACAAACGCATCTTCCCTGCGCTGGACGTGGGCAAGAGCGGCACCCGCAAGGAAGAACTGCTGGTTGCGAAGGAACAGCTTTCGAAGATGTGGGTCCTGCGCCGCATTCTCATGCAGATGGGGACGATCGATGCGATGGAGTTCCTTCTCGACAAGATGAAGGATTCCAAGACCAACGAAGATTTCTTCGCCACGATGAATCAGTAGGTCCGGCAATCAGCAAGCCCGGCAAAAAGGGCATGAAGATCGAGGGCGGGGATAATTTCCCCGCCCTTGCTTGTTTCAGGCCAC
The DNA here is from genome assembly GCF_057180545.1 of Novosphingobium sp. HNCC26DJ243. Lineage (NCBI taxonomy): Bacteria > Pseudomonadati > Pseudomonadota > Alphaproteobacteria > Sphingomonadales > Sphingomonadaceae > Novosphingobium > Novosphingobium sp. HNCC26DJ243. The sequence continues at coordinate 250,082 of NZ_JBXUGN010000002.1, forward strand.
CTTGGCCGCCACATTGCCTGTCATGGCCAACCGCACGCCCGCGCGCCCTCGCCAGACCGCCCATACCGGGGTGGTCAAGGCGGTGCTTGGCCCCACCAACACCGGCAAGACCCATCTCGCCATCGAACGGCTCTGCGCGCATTCATCGGGCGCTATCGGCTTCCCGCTGCGGCTTCTGGCGCGCGAGGTCTATGACCGCGTCTGTGCGATCAAGGGACCGGACAAGGTTGCGCTGATCACCGGCGAGGAGCGGATCGAGCCCCGCGACGCGCGCTGGCACCTGTGCACTGTGGAGGCCATGCCTTCCCGCCCCGATCTGGCCTTTGTCGCGCTCGACGAAGCCCAGCTTTCGGCCGATCCCGAACGCGGCCACATCTTCACCGATCGCCTGCTGCACACGCGCGGCCGGGAAGAGACGATGTTGTTGGGCTCGGCCACGCTGCAGCCGATGATCAAGGCGCTGGTGCCCGAGGCGGAAATCGTTTCGCGCCCGCGCTTTTCGACACTGACTCACGTGGGCGCCAAGAAGCTTTCGCGCATTCCGCCACGCAGTGCGATCGTCGCGTTCAGTGCCGAGCAGGTATATGTCATGGCCGAAATGCTGCGCCGGTTTCGCGGCGGTGCGGCCGTGGTCATGGGCGCGCTGTCGCCGCAGACGCGCAATGCCCAAGTCGCGATGTACCAGTCGGGCGAGGTTGATTACCTGGTAGCGACCGACGCCATCGGCATGGGCCTCAATCTCGATGTTCATCATGTCGCCTTTGCCGGGCTCTCCAAGTTCGACGGCCATCGCCAGCGCCGGCTGACCACAGCGGAAATGGCGCAGATTGCCGGGCGTGCAGGCCGCCATCAGCGCGATGGTACGTTCGGCACGCTCTCGGGCCAAGGATCGATCGGGGGCGGGCACGATCCGGAATTCACGCCGGAAGAAGTATACGCGATCGAAGAACACCGCTTTCCGCCGCTTACGCGCCTGTTCTGGCGCGAGGCCGAGCCCCGCTTCGACAGCCTGAGGACGCTGATCGAGGATCTCGAGAGCCTGCCGCCGCGTGCTGAACTGGCAACGCCGCCGCAGTCGATCGATCTCGCCGTGCTCAAGCGCCTTGCCGAAGACCCGGAGACCCCGGACGTTCGAGGCACTCGCATGGTCCAGCGCTTCTGGGACGTTTGCCGCCTGCCCGATTTCCGGCAGCAGGGCGAGGAGACGCATAGTCGCTTCGTGGCACGCCTTTGGCAGGACTTGCGTCACGGCTATCTCGGTGCCGACTATGTCGCGCAGGCGATTGCCCAGCTCGATGTGCCCTCGGGCGATATCGACACCTTGCAGGGCCGCATCGCCGCTATCCGGTCATGGTCCTACATTGCCCAGCGACCCGACTGGGTTCTGGCCAAGGACGAGATGTCGGCTCGCGCGCGCGCTGTCGAAGCGCGGCTGTCCGATGCGCTGCACGCGCGGCTGACCGAACGCTTCGTCAATCGCCGCACGACCGTGCTGATGCGCAAGGCAGGTGCCGACGTGGGCCTGCTGCCCGTTCGCCTGAGCGATTCGGGCGCGGTGCTCGTCGATGACGAGCCCATCGGCCATCTCGAAGGCTTCCGTTTCATCGTCGATCCCCTGGCGCGCGCGGCCGACCGAAAGCTGCTTCTGGCCGCAGCAGAGCGCCACCTGCCCGCCCTGCTCGACACGCGTGCCGCAGGGCTCGTGAGCAGTCTCGAGGCAGGCACCGACATCGCATTGCAGGACGATGTGGTGACCTGGCAAGGAATCACGGTTGCCCGGCTTGAACGGGGACGAAGCCTGCTTGAGCCCCGTGTCCGAACGGATGCCGCGCTCGACCGGCTTACTCCCCAGCTCAAGACTCGCGTCGGCGAAGAGCTGCAGGACTGGATCGCTGCACGGATCGCACGTCTTCTTGGTCCTCTCGCCAAGCTGGCGGATGCGAGCCGCGCCAGGGAATCCGGCGCAAACCTGCGGGCCTTGCTGCTGCAACTGGTGGAGGCAGGCGGCGTGCTTGCGCGCGAAGGCGCCGGCCTCGACCGGCTCGATCCACCCCAGCGTGAGCGACTTAAGGCAATCGGCGTCAGAATCGGGGCGCTGGATCTTTTCGTGCCCGCCATGCTTCGTCCCGCGCCGCTGGAATTGTGGAGCGCGCTTGCAAGGATCTGGGGCGCCTGTCCTGCTGCTGCGCCCGTTTCGGCAAGCCCCGTGATCGACGGCAAGGTTGCGCCCGCGGGTTATCGCCGGTTCGGATTGGAGAATCTGCGCGTCGATCTGGCCGAAAAGCTTCTCCATGCTGCGCACGCAACACGGATCGCAGCGAGAGGCCGGCGCTTTTTCATCGATCCTGCGCTGGCGCGATCTATGGGACTTTCGACCGCAAGCTTTGCTGCGTTGCTGCGTGCAGCAGGTTTCCGAGTGCACATCGGGCGATCCCTGCCCGAAGGGGCGTGCGGACCGGCGGCGCCCCCGCTGTGGGAATGGCGCCCGGCACGCCCGGCGCCCGTTGTGGCGCCAGTTGTCAGTGCAGCGCCGAACAGTGCTTTTGCAGCCCTTGCAGAACTGGTCACGAGATAGAGGGAGAGCGCCAATTGCGGATCGACAAGGTGTTGTGGTTCCTGCGTTTTGCCGGGTCGCGAGGCCTCGCGCAGGACTGGGTGGCCGATGGCCATATCCGCATCAATGGTCGCCGTATCGAACGCGCCAGTGCCGACGTCAAATGTGGGGATGTGCTGGTCCTGCCCATGCGCACATCCGTCAAGGTGATCGAGGTTTTGACGCTTCCGGAGCGTCGCGGACCCTCGCTCGAAGCGCAAGGCTGTTATCGGGTGCTTGACGATCCGGGTGCAACGCCTCTAGCACGGCCTGAAAGAGATACCTGAGGGACGAAATCCGCCATGACCTATGTCGTCACTGACGCCTGCATCCGCTGCAAATTCATGGACTGCGTCGAGGTTTGCCCCGTCGACTGCTTCTATGAGGGCGAGAACATGCTGGTGATCAATCCCAGCGAGTGTATCGACTGCGGCGTGTGCGAACCCGAATGCCCGGCCGAGGCGATCCTGCCCGATACCGAATCCGGTCTCGAGCAGTGGCTTGAACTCAACGCCAAGTTCTCTGCCGAATGGCCGAACATCACCGCCAAGAAGGATGCTCCGGCCGATGCCGACGAGCACAAGGGCGAAGATGGCAAGTTCGACAAGTACTTCTCGCCCGAGCCCGGCGAAGGCGACTGATCGCAAGGGGCGTCCTGCGCCCCCGCAGTCGAGACCCAGTTGACGTTTGTTGCTACCGATCCGGTGGCAACAAACGATTTCCTGTGCGGTGCACACTCACGGGGCTGGTAATTTTATTGCCGAAGTGATATATGGGCCTCCAAGCGCTGGTGGGCTCGTGCCTGCCTGGCGTCTTTTCACCACGAAACGGCAGGACAAGAACAGCAAACGGATCGCAGGACATCGCAAGACCGCCTGACCGGCGGTTGCTTGCCGCTTTCTCCCCGAAAAAGCATCTTGCATCCATCGCTCGTCCTGCTTGGCGTCGAAAGGAATACCAATGGCAGTCAAGGCTCTCGCCTTCGATGTTGGGGACTACGTCGTTTATCCGAAGCATGGTGTCGGCCGGGTGGTCGAGCTTCAGGACGAAGAAATTGCCGGAATGAAGCTGCAACTCTACGTGCTGCGCTTCGAAAAGGAACGCATGACTCTCCGCGTTCCGGTCAACAAGGTTGAATCGATCGGCATGCGCAAGCTGTCTTCGGACAAGACGCTGCGTGAAGCGCTCGATACGCTCAAGGGCAAGCCCAAGGTCAAGCGCACCATGTGGTCGCGCCGCGCCCAGGAATACGAAGCGAAGATCAACTCGGGTGATCTCGTGTCGATCGCCGAAGTGACGCGCGACCTGTTCCGTGCCGATGACCAGCCCGAACAGTCCTACTCGGAACGCCAGATCTTCGAAGCCGCGTCCTCGCGTCTCGCTCGCGAACTCGCCGCCATGGAAAAGACGGACGAGCCTGCTGCGCTCAAGAAGATCCTCGCGATCCTCAACGAATACGCGCCCAAGTATTACGAGACGGCCTGACCGTTTCGTCAGACTGGCGCTGCAAAGAGGCCTCCGGGAAACCGGGGGCCTTTTTCATTCCGCCAACCGACGAAACGCATGGCGTCGTCCACGAACGACTTGGCCCTGATCGTATCACCGTGTTATAACGGCAATACAGTCAGGAGAGACATCGTCATGCTGCAATCCCTCGTTCGTGCCCTTGCCGGCGTTGCCGTCCTCGGCCTCGCAACAGCCCTGAGCGGTTGTGACGGCGCCGATATTTCGTTCAACGGCAAGAAGGGCGTGCCTTTGGCAGAGCTCGACATGAACGGCCCTGCACCGACCACGATCACCCTGCTTGGCCCCGACAACGTCCGCGTGACGCGCGGCGACAAGCTGGCGATCACGGTGGAAGGTGAAGCCACCGACAATCTGCGCTTCGCCCTGTCTGAAGGCCAGCTCGGCATCGCGCGCGAGGATTGGAAGATCGGCAAGGCGCAGAACGCCGCTACCATTAACGTCACGGTTCCCGTGCTCAGCGAAGTCGTGCTGGCGGGATCGGGAAATCTCGTGACCGACCAGATGGGTGGGTCTGAAGCCAAGATCGTGGTTGCTGGCTCAGGCCTCGTCGAGGCTCGCGCGATCGATGCGCCCAAGCTCAACATCGACGTCGTCGGCTCGGGCAAGTTGCGCGCGGCGGGCAAGGCCAGGGAAATGAAGCTTACCGTGGCCGGCAGCGGCGATGCCGAGATGGATGGGCTGACGGTCGATGACGTCAAGGTCGACGTCGCAGGCTCCGGCAATGCACGCTTTGCTTCGAACGGCCACGTCAATGCCAACATCATGGGGTCGGGCGAAGTGCGCGTATTCGGCCGCGCCACCTGCAAGGTATCCGCCATGGGGTCGGGCAAGCTCGTCTGCGAAAATGGCGTGACGCCAGAGGACGATCCGAGCGAGGCGGCCGAAGCGCAATAAGACCGCGACAACGCTTCATCGCATTGAATCCATGGCGAGACTTGCCAAGGGCAGTCCGCCATGGAATTCGTTGGCGTTCTGGAGAATCCGATGAAGCGCCGTACCGCCTTGCTCATGACTTGCCTTGCCCTGCTGCAGGGGTGCGTGGCCAAGAGCGCGTTCGACCTGGCCACGGCTCCGGTGCGCGTCGGCGCCCGTGCGGTCAACACGACCGCGGACGTCTATGACCGTGTAACCGTCAGCCAGTCCGAACGTGACGAAAAGCGCGGGCGTGAAATCCGCAAGCGCGAGGAGCGCTACGGGAAGCTGTCGCGCGATTATGATCGGGCCCGCCGGGACTGCAGCCGGGGTGACGACGAGGCCTGCGATTCCGCACGCGCCATCTACGCCGAGATGGACGCCATGCGCGGTTCGCTCCCTTCCGAGCCGAACTAGGACTAAGCCGCCGCTCGCTTGAGCCGATCGTTGATCGCCAAGCCGATCCCCTCGGAGGGAATGGGCGCGACGGCAATCAGCGCTTGGGGCGCCGCCGCAGCATGGTGAAGGCACGCGTAAAGCCGTGCCGCTGCCTGCGCCAAATCGCCGGACTCCGAGAGCGAGACATGGCCCGCGACCGGCCCGAAACCGATCATGTATTCGCCATCCTGCGCGTGGGTCGCATTCAGGCGCACCGGCTTGCCAGGGGCATAGTGGCTCGCCAACTGCCCGGGAGCTTCGATTTTTGATGACGTCATGGCGGCGCTTTGGCTGCCGATTGCATCGGCAATCTGCTGCTCCGTGATCGGCCCCGGCCGAAGCAATGCCCACGTGCCATCTTCACGCAAACCGACAATGGTGGATTCGATCCCTTGCCGGGTCTGTCCGCCGTCGAGAATGAGATCGACTCGGTCGCCCAGCGAATCGCGCACATGTTCGGCAGAAGTCGGGCTCACCCCGCCGCTGCGGTTGGCCGATGGTGCCGCCAGCGGCAATCCACAGGTTTTCAACAGGGCCTGCATGACCGGATGTGCAGGGCAACGCAGCGCAACAGTCGGTAGTCCCGCGCTTACCGCGGCGGCCAGTGCTGCGTCTTCGCGACGTGGCAGAACCATGGTCAGCGCACCGGGCCAGAAGACTGCGGCCAGCCTTCTGGCGCGCTCGTCGAAGTGGGCGAGACTCTCGGCTGTCGTAGCGTCGGGCACGTGCACGATCAGCGGATTGAAATCGGGCCGACCCTTCGCCTGATAGATTCCCGCCACCGCGTCATCATCGTCAGCGCGAGCCGCAAGACCATAGACCGTCTCGGTCGGCACGGCGACGGTGCCCCCTGCGATGAGCATTTGCGCGGCTCGGGCAAGCCCGGAATCGTCGGGCAGTTGCACCTTGGAAGGCTTTGTCGGCACCATGGGTTCTCGCTATAGGGGGCGCGCCGGACCGCGCAAGCGCTGCGGCAAAGGAGAGCGAGCCCATGACCTTTACAGCGCCCACTGCGGACCAGATCCTTGCCATCACGGTAAGTGCCGGACTCGACGAGATTGCCGCGAGCGAACGATTTGCCGCTGCAACGCCAGACCTTGTCGAAGCAATCGTGGAGGGTATCGGCGCATTTGCCGAAGGTGAATGGGCCCCTTTGCATCGCGTGGGCGACCAGATCGGGGCAAAGTGGAACGCTGGCGTGGTGACGCTCCCTTCCGGATATGATGCAGCGTACAGAGCGTTCGTTGATCAAGGCTGGGGATCGATCGCGGGCCCGGAAGCCTTCGGCGGACAGGGCCTGCCTTTCACGCTCGCAACGGCCGTTCTCGAAACGCTCGGCGCGGCCAACATGGGCTTCACGCTCCTGCCGATCCTGACGGTCGGCGCGATCGAGGCGCTGGATCATCACGGCAGCGATGCGCAAAAGGCGCTCTACCTGCCCAGGCTGATCAGCGGTGAATGGTCGGGCACGATGAACCTGACCGAGCCGCAGGCAGGCTCGGACGTCGGCGCGCTGCGCACGACAGCAACGCCGATCTTGGACGGCCCGCACGCGGGCAAGTACCGCATCGCCGGCACCAAGATCTACATTACCTTCGGCGAGCACGACGCTGCCGAGAATATCGTCCACCTCGTACTTGCCCGCACGCCCGGTGCACCTGAAGGCTCGCGCGGCATATCGCTGTTCGTCGTGCCCAAGTTTCACGTCAATTCTGATGGCTCGCTCGGACCGCGCAACGACGTCACCTGCGTCTCGATTGAGCACAAGCTGGGTATCCACTCCTCGCCGACCTGTGTCATGTCCTATGGCGATAATGGCGAGTGCATCGGCGAAATGGTCGGGCATGAGAACGGCGGGTTGCGCGCGATGTTCACGATGATGAATTCCGCGCGGATCAACGTCGGCAGCCAGGGAGTGCAGATCGCCGAGCGCGCGTTCCAGCAGGCGCGGGCCTATGCGCGCGACCGCGTCCAGTCGGCACGCGCCGGATCGCCCGACCGCAGTCCCGTGGCGATCATCGAACATCCCGACGTGCGGCGCATGCTGATGCGGATGCGAGCGCTCACAGAAGGCGCGCGCGCACTGCTTTACTATACAGCCGGGCAGGTCGATCGCGGCACGCTGGGCGATGCCGAGGCGCAGAAGCGGGCCGAACTGCTCGTGCCGATGCTCAAGGCCTGGGGCACCGACATCGGGTGCGAGGTTGCCAGCCTTGGCATCCAGGTCCACGGCGGTATGGGCTTCGTCGAGGAAACAGGCGCTGCCCAGCACTATCGCGACGCGCGCATTGCGCCGATCTATGAAGGTACCAACGGTATCCAGGCCGCCGACCTTGTCACGCGCAAGCTCGGCTACGAGGCTGACGGAATCCGGGGCGGCGTGTTGCAGGCCCTGATGGCGCAGATTGCGTCCGAGATGGAAGATGTGCCCGAAGTTGCCACCTTGGCCAGAGATGCTGCGGCAATCGGCCAGTGGATGAGCACCAGCGCTTCGCTCGACGACAAGCTGGCAGGTTCGGTGCCCTTCACAACGATGTGTGCTGTCGCCGTGGCGGGCTGGCAACTGGGTCGGCAGTCCCGAGCATCGGGGCTCGATGCCAAGATTGCCGTAACGAAGTTCTTTAACCGGGTGATCGTGCCGGAAGCGCGCGGGCTTGGCTCGTCGGCCATGGCAGGAGCCGCGCTGCTCTATGCGCTCGATGCGGAGGCCCTCGCCGGATGAGCGAAGCCTTGCTGAGCCGGATCGCCGATGCGCTCGAGCGTCTGGCACCGCCTGCCGTCATTTCGGCAGACTGGCTGGCGTTCCCGGCCTACGTCTGGGACGGCAAGACCGCACGGGGCATCGACCGGCTCGAGGCACCGCCGCTCGAACTGATGCAGGGCATCGACCAGCAGAAACATGCTGTCGTCGAGAATGTCGCCCGGCTTTCGCAAGGCGCTGCATCGCACGACATGTTGCTGTGGGGTTCACGCGGCATGGGCAAGTCCGCGCTGCTGCGTGCAGCGACGCTTGCAGCGCAGATGACCCGACCGGGTGCGCTTGCGCTGATCCAGGCCAGCCCCGATCTCGGGCTCGCGAACCTTTTCACCACGCTGCGAGGGCTGGACCGGCGCTTTCTGGTGTTTCTCGATGATCTGGGTTTCGACGCCGGTGATACCTCGGGCGCGCGAAAGCTGCGCTCGTGGCTCGAAGGCGGGGTGGAAGCACGACCCGCCAATGTCCGTCTCGCGGTAACCTCGAACCGGCGCGCCATCGTGGAGCGTCACCTGTCCGAGCAGGATGACCCGATCAATCCGCGTGATGTGATCGACGACCGACTCGCGCTGGCAGACCGCTTCGGCCTGAGCCTCGGTTTCCACAATTGCACGCAGGACGATTATCTTGCGATCATTGGGGGGTATGCTGCGCACTACGGGCTGGCGTTCGATGAGTCCGACGCGCTCGAATGGTCCAAGCGCCGCGGCGGCCGATCGGGCCGGGTGGCGTGGCAATATGTCAACGAGCTTGCCGGACGGGCCGGCCGCTCCCTCTGAGCGACCGGCCGCGCTTGATCAGGGCTTGGGCTTCACCAGATCCGAATCGGCATTGGGCCGCATGATGAACTTGCCGGTCCCCTTGGGCTGCGGCGGCGCCGTGCGCTTGGGTAGCGTGACAGCGGCGGCGGCGGCCTGCGCCCCTGGTGCGATCACGCGCCAGATCACGCCGCCGGTATCGTCGCTGACCAGCAAGGCGCCGTCCTTGGCGAAGGCAACCCAGGTGGGGCGTCCACGGGCCTTCTCGTCGCTGGTGAGGAAGCCGGTCAGCACCGGGACCGGTGGCTGCTTCAGGACATTGCCGCGGTCGTCGAAGGCCACGAAGACCACGTCGTAACCGGCCAGCGGGCGGCGGTTCCACGAACCGTGCCGTGCAACGAATGCACCGCTCGCAAACTTGCCGCCCATGCGGTTTCCACCCTTGGCAAAGGCAAGGCCGAGCGGCGCGACATGCGCACCGAGGCCGTATTCGGGCTTGCGGACATATTCCATCAGGTATTGCGGCATCGGTGCTTCGACGCGCCAGTCGATGTTCTTCTTCCAGTACGCCCAGGGCCAGCCGTAATTAGCGCCGAACGGGACGTTGGTCAGGTAATCGGGCACGAGGTCCGAGCCGAGCATGTCGCGTTCGTTTACTGTCGTCCAAAGCTCTTCGCTGTTCGGATTCCAGTCAAGCCCGTTGGGGTTGCGCAGGCCGGACGCGTATTCGCGCGAGCGCTTCTTGGCAAAGTCGTATTCGTGGATCGAAGCCCTGCCCTGTTCAGCATCGATGCCATTCTCGGCGATGTTCGATGAAGATCCGACCGTGACGTAGAGCAGTGCGTTGTCAGGGCTCAGGATCAGGTTGCGCGCCCAGTGGTTGCCACCGCCCGGCAGGTCCATCAGCTTCTCGGGCTTGCCCGTCAGCGCGGTATCGCCAAGCTTGTAGGGGAACGAGAGCACGGCGTTGTGATTGCCCACCAGCAGGCGATCGTCGCGAAGCGCCATGCCGAAGGGAGAATCCAGCGCCGGGTTTTCCATGACGAAGCGCTGTTCCGCCTTGCCGTCGCCATCGCCGTCGCGCAGCAGCACGATCTTGTTGGGCGAAGGACCGCCTGCACCGACCTTGCGGAACAGATATCCCATAACGGCGCCGGTGATCCCACCGCCATCGCCACGCGGAGGCGAATTGGTTTCCGCGACGAGAACGTCGCCATTGGGCAGCGTGACGACCGTACGCGGATGGTCGAGCTTGTCGGCAAATCGGGTCACCTGCAGGCCCTGCGCCGCTACGGGGGTTTCGCCATCCTTCCATCCGATCGGATCGGCGGTGCGGATGGTCGGAATCGATTGCTCGTCCGGATCGGCCAGTTTGGGCCGCGGGCCAGTGGTCTCGTCGAGCGTGAATTGCGCGGACTTCCCGTGGATCGACCAAGCAATGTAGCCGCCGACGAGGGCGATGATCACGAGGATCGCGATCAGGATCTTCTTGATAAGGTTCATGGTCGTGAATCTATGCTTCGCCAGCGCCAAGAGCAATGCCTGCAAAAGGCCGGAAGTTGCGCCGCGCGACTTTTCCGAATGGCTTCGCTAGAACGGCGCGATGTTCAGCTTTGCCCCCTCTCCCGGCCAGTCCAAGGCCGATCTCCATGCCGAGCTTTGCGCTTCGGCCACTGCGCTTGTGCAGGACGAGCCCGACAGCGTGGCCAACATGGCCAACGTTGCGGCGCTGATCTGGCAGTTCCTTCCCGATCTCAACTGGGCGGGGTTCTATCGCATGGTCGATGGCGCACTGATTCTTGGACCGTTCATCGGAAAACCGGCCTGTATCCGCATCGCGCTGGGCCAGGGGGTATGCGGTGCTGCCGCCCGAAGCGGGGAGACCCAGCTGGTGCCCGACGTTCATGCCTTCCCCGGGCACATCGCATGCGACGCGGCCAGTCGTTCGGAACTGGTGGTGCCGGTGATTCGCGACGGAAAGGTCATTGCCGTGATCGATCTAGACAGCCCTTCGCCTGCCCGTTTCGACGAAGACGACGCGCGCGGAATCGAAGCCCTGGCCGCGATACTTGCCGAGCGCGTCTGATTCCTGACCCGATTCGGGACAGGCCGGACTCAAGCATCCGCGGAACCTTGGTTTTCTGCGGCTTTCGATGGTAAGTTTGCGGTTAATTCCTGGTGCTGCCCGCGCCGGACCCTTTGGGGGAACCGCAAGATGCTACGTCTCAAGACTTTTTCCGGACTCGCCGGCATTGCGCTGGTCGCATCCGCCCTTGCCGCCACGCCCGTCCAGGCAAAGGATCACCATGGCGGACCGGGGCACTGGCAGGGTCAGACTTATGGTCATGGTCAGGTTTTCGGACAGGGTCCGGTCTTTTATCCGCCAATGGTCGGCGCTCCCTGGCCCACGACGGTCATGGTGCAACCCATCAACGGTGAGTCGACCTATCCGCAACAGGCCTATCCGCAGCAGCACTACCCGCAGGGTTACCCCTCGGTCGATCCGCGCTGGAACGAAATGGAAGCGCGCTGCCGCAAGGTCTATGGCGACAAAGGGATCGGCGGCGCGTTGCTCGGCGGTCTGATCGGCGGCGTGGCTGGCAATCGTCTGGCCGGCGGTAACCGCGTGCTCGGCTCAGTGGCTGGCGCCGCAGTCGGCGCTGTCGTCGGCACTGCGATCGACAAGGCCGAAGGCAAGGAGCTGCGGGCCGAATGCGACGATTACGCGCGCTCGGTGCAGCAGGGTGGCGCTTATGCCCCCTACCCTGCCTATGGTCCGCAAGGGTACGCGCCCTATGGCTATGTGATGGTGCCGGTGATGATACCGCAATCGCAGCCCTGCGAAGAAAAGACGGTCGTCACCGAACGCTGGGTGACCGAGCCGATCCGTCATCGCCACGTTCCGCGCAAGCCGGTCTATCGCGACAAGCGCGTAAAGGAAAAGCGCGTCTACACCGGTTGATCAGGATTGGGCGTGTTCCACGTGAAACGGCCCGCCTTTTGAGAGGCGGGCCGTTTGCTTTGCCAGTTCCGTTCGGACGCTAAGGCGGCTTGCAGCAAATCAGGATCACGCGTCATTGCTTCGCTGCGCTCGCAATGACGAAGTTAGGTGCGGACTTTCTGCAAACTTTTTAAAGCTTGCGCCCGATCAGTTCCTTCATGATCTCGTTGGTGCCGCCAAAGATGCGCATGACCCGCGCACCGCGCCAGGCACGGGCGATGGCATATTCGTTCATGTAGCCTGCCCCGCCGTGAAGCTGGAGGCACTTGTCCATGATTTCCCACTGCAGTTCGGTGTGCCAGAGCTTGGCTGCCGCGCCCTCTTCCGGCGTCAGTTCCTTCCGAAGATGGCGGGTCAGCGCCCAGTCGAGATGGGCCCAGCCCACCTGCAGCTTCGCCTTGAGATCGGCGAGCGTGAAGCGGGTGTTCTGGAAGTCCAGAATGGGTTTGCCGAAGGCCTTGCGTTCGCGGGTAAACTCCACCGTGTCGTCAAACGCCTTCTGGGCAGAGGACTGTGCACTCACCGCAATCGACAGGCGTTCCTGCGGCAGTTCGCTCATCAGGTAGATGAAGCCCTTGCCCTCTTCGCCCAGGCAATTGGTGATGGGCACGCGAACCTCCTCAAAGAACAGTTCCGAGGTATCCGCCTCGTCCTGCCCGATCTTGTCGAGGTTGCGCCCGCGCTTGAACCCTTCGCGATCGGCTTCGACGAGCACGATCGACACGCCTTTCCATGCCGGCTGGATGTCGGTGTCGGTCTTGCAGCATACCAGGATGAGATCGGCGTTCTGCCCATTGGTGATGTAGGTCTTCGACCCGTTGATGACATAATGGTTGCCATCCTTGCGCGCCGTGGTGCGCATGCCCTGAAGGTCGGAGCCGGTGCCCGGCTCGGTCATCGCGATGGCTGTGATAACCTCGCCCGAGACCAGTTTGGGCAGCCAGGCCTTCTTCTGCTCCTCGGAGCCATAGGACACCAGGTAGTTCGCGACGATGTCCGACTGTAGCGAAAAGCCGGTCGCCGCGCGCCCGTAATAGCTGCTTTCTTCGTCGACGATGGCGTTGTAGCCGAAATCGAGGCCCAGCCCGCCGTATGCCTCGGGCACTGTCGGGCAGAGCATGCCAAGCGCACCGGCCTTGGGCCAGAGCGCCTTGGGCACGATTCCGTCCTCGGCCCACTTCTCGGCATTCGGCGCGACTTCATCAAGCAGGAAGCGCCGCACCGACTGGCGAAAGGCCTCGTGATCTTCGTTGTATGCGGTGCGAGGGATCGCATCGAGTGACATGGCATTCTCCCGTACGGTTCTTTGTTGGGCACAGGGTAAGCGCCACGCAGCCGCACGGTCAACGACATTTTAATCGACTAATTAATGCTTGTTCGGGCAATCAGGCCTGCCTCAGAATTCTCCGCCGGTGAGGCGCTGACAGATTAGATCCAGCTGATCGAGCGTCTTGTACCGGATCGTCACGGCCCCGTTTGCCGGATCGGCATCGGGCGTGATCGATACCTTGAGCCCGAGGAAGTCCTCGAGATGCTGCTCGATTGCGGCAAGGTCTGCCCCGCCGACCGGGTCCTTTCCTGCACGTGCCTGGCGCCGCCCGGCTTCAGGGCGCGCCGCCTTGCGTGCGAGGCGCTCGGCATCACGAACCGACAATCCCTTGGCAATCACTTCGCGGGCGAGCGACGCCGGGTCGGGCGCGTTGATGAGCGCGCGCGCGTGGCCCATCGACAATTCGTCGCGCATGACCATGTCGAGCACGTCTTCGGGAAGCCCGAGCAGGCGCATCATGTTCGCCACGTGGCTGCGCGACTTGTCCACGAACTTGGCAATGTCCTGCTGCGTCAGGCCTTCGCTGTCGGCCAGCCGCTGATAGGCGCGCGCCTCTTCGACCGGGTTGAGATCCTTGCGCTGCAGGTTCTCGATCAGCGCAAGTGCCGCGACCTCGCGTTCGTCAAGCTTGCGGATGATTGCCGGGATTTCATGGACCCGTGCCTTCTGCGCCGCCCGCCAGCGCCGTTCGCCGGCAACCAATTGATAGCGATTGCCCCCGAGCGGACGCACGATCACCGGCTGGATCACACCTCGCGCCGCGATCGACTGCGCCAGCTCCTCCAGCGCTTCTTCGTCGAAGTGGCGACGCGGCTGGTCGGGATGCGGCTCGATCGTTGCGACCGACAGCAAGGCAAGGCCTCCGTCGCGCGGCTCGGCATTCTCGCCCGAAACCGAAACGCGTGCGATCGGCTCTTCGCGACGGACTTCGCCCATCAGCGCACCGAGGCCGCGACCGAGACCGGTACGCCGGGCCGGCACCTTCACTGCTTCCTCGCCGCTCATGCCGCAATTCTCCGTTTGGGCAGGCGCGCGATCAGCTCGCGTGCCAGCTTCATGTAGGCCTGCGAACCCGGGCAGGCGTGGTCGTAAATCAGCGCGGGAAGCCCGTGGCTGGGCGCTTCGGACAGGCGCACATTGCGCGGGATAACGGCCTCGAACACGAGGTCGCGCAGGCATGAACGTACGTCGTCGGCGACCTGATCGGTCAGCCGGTTGCGCCTGTCGAACATGGTCAGGACGATGCCGAGGATGCCCAGATCGGGGTTGAAGCGTTCCTGCACGCGTTCCACTGTCTGCAGCAACTGGCTGAGGCCTTCGAGCGCGAAGAATTCGCACTGCAGCGGGACCAGGATCGAATCAGCCGCCGTCAGGGCATTGAGCGTCAGCAGGCCGAGTGAAGGTGGGCAATCGATCAGGCAGATGTCGTGTCCGGTATCTTCTGCCAGAACCTTGCGCAGGCGGTGCGTCCGATCATCGACGCTGACAAGTTCGACTTCAGCCCCGGATAGATCGACCGTTGCGGGCACGATATCGAGGTTCGGAATGCGGGTCGGCATCATGCAGCCCGAAACCGATGCCTGATCGATCAGCAGGTCATAGGAGGAGAACTCGCGTTCGCCCGCCGAAATCCCGATGCCCGTCGAGCAATTCCCTTGTGGGTCAAGATCAATCAGCAGCGTCTTCCAGCCCGTAGCTGCCAGTGCCGTGGCGATATTGATCGCGGTGGTTGTCTTGCCGACCCCGCCCTTCTGGTTGGCAACAGCGATGGTGATCATGGACGCTTGCCTTTGCGGGACGATTTACGGGATGGCGGATTGCCACCTAGAAGCCGCCCGACCACGATGCCCGCCGACGGATCAGTCAGCGATTGTTCCACGTGGAACAGGTGGCTCCATGATTCGGGAAGCATTTCCAATTCATGCTTCGCCCCTGCCCCTTTCGGCAACAGCCAGACCGTGTCGGGTGTGGAAAAGCGGGCGGATAATTCGAGCAACTTGTCCAACGGGGCAAAGGCGCGTGCCGAAATCACGGCGTGCGGTTCGCTTGGCAGGTCTTCAACCCTGGACAACACGACGCGGACATTCACCAAGCCCAAAGCGTCGGCGGCACGTTGCAGCCATTCGGTGCGAAGCCGACGCGAGTCCACGAGTGTGACAGGTCGATCGGGCTCGATTGCCGCGACGGCGAGGCCGGGGAAGCCTGCACCTGTTCCAAGATCGAGCCACGGACCAGCGGGAAGTGTTTCACGTGAAACATGGAGAAGCTGCGCGGAGTCTGCGATATGCCTCACCCAGACGTGCGGCAGGGTGCCGCGCGCCACCAAGTTCTGGCGTTCGTTCTCATCCAGCAAGAGATCCACAAGTTGCGACAGCCGCACCATCGCATCCTGATTCGGGCCGAGTTTGTCGGCGAGCCAGTCGCGAGCATCGGTTTCGGTCTCGAGCATCATGCCGCCACCTGTCTGCGTGCGTGGACCAGCAGGCTCGCCAGCGCAGCAGGCGTTATGCCGGCAATACGGCCTGCCGTCGCCAGCGTGTCGGGCTGCGCCTTTTCGAGCCGCTCAACCATTTCACGCGAGAGCCCCGGAACCTCGGCATAAGGGAAGCCCATGCCCAGCGCGACATGGTCGGAGGCGCGCAGGTTTCGCAGCTCGGCATCCTGGCGTGCGAGATATGGGGCGTAGGCAGCGTCTTCCTCCACTTCCTCCACGAGGAGCGGATCGAGGACTTCGTCGCCCATCCAAGGGTGCATCGCTGCGATGCTCACCTCGGGAAAGCGCAGCCACTCATTCAAGGGTCGACGGCTTCCATCTGCCCTGACTTGCATCCCCGCGCGACTGAGCTCGGCAGCGGTCACGTCTTGCAGCAATGCCGCCTCCAGACGGTCGCGCTGCGCAATGCGCGCTTCGAACCACGAGCGACGCTCGTCGCCAACGCATCCGAGCGCGATTCCTATCGGTGTCAGGCGGGTCGAGGCATTGTTGGCACGAAGCCGCAGACGATACTCCGCGCGGGCCGTGAGCATGCGGTAGGGTTCACTGACGCCGTGCAGCGTAAGGTCGTCGATCATTACGGCCATGTACGAGTTGGCGCGATCCATCTCGGGCGCGTCGCGTCCGAGGACAGCAGCAGCCGCATGCACGCCGGCAACCAGACCTTGCGCCGCAGCTTCCTCGTAGCCGGTCGTGCCGTTGATCTGCCCAGCGAAGTAGAGGCCGGGGATTGCCTTGACCTCAAGGCTGCGTCGCAAGGCGCGCGGATCGATGTGGTCGTATTCGACTGCATAGCCTGGCACGGTGATCTCGGCACTCTCTAGACCTTCCATTGAACGGATCATGGCGATCTGCACGTCGGTCGGAAGCGAAGTGGAGACGCCGTTGGGATAGACGGTCGCATCGTCCAGCCCTTCCGGTTCGAGGAAGACCTGATGCCCATCGCGGTCGCCGAAGCGATGAATCTTGTCTTCTATCGACGGGCAATAGCGCGGTCCCTGCGCGCCGATCGCCCCGGTGAAAAGCGGCGAGCGATCGAGGCCTGCGCGGATGATGGCGTGGGTTCGCTCGTTCGTCCGGGCGATGGCACAGAACACTTGTGGCAAGGGCCGCGCCGAGGTCAGTGGCGACATGGTCCATGGATCGGCATCGCTCGGCTGTTCCGGCAGGCGTGCCCAGTCGATCGTGCGCCCGTCGATGCGCGGGGGCGTACCGGTCTTGAGTCGGGCCATGGGCAGATCGGCTGCGCGCAGTTGCTGCGCCAGCGTGTGGGCCGCACTCTCATTGATGCGCCCACCTTCCATGCGCTCCTCGCCCCGGAACAGTCGCCCGCCAAGGAACGTGCCGGTGCAGAGCACGACAGCTCTTCCCCCAAGACGCGTGCCATCGGCGAGATCGATCCCGGCGGCTCGGCCCTGTTCCATGTGAAGCGCGGCTGCCTCGCCACCGATCACGGTCAGGTTCGGCTGCGCAGCAATCATTCCCTGGATCGCCGCCTTGAACCGCACGCGGTCGGCCTGCACGCGAGGCCCCTGCACCGCGCTGCCCTTGGAACGGTTGAGCATGCGGTAGTGGATTGCGCCTGCATCGGCGGCGCGCGCGACCAGTCCGTCAAAGGCATCGACCTCGCGAACCAAGTGGCCTTTCCCCAGCCCGCCAATTGCAGGGTTGCAGCTCATTGCGCCGATTGTGGCGGGATCGAAGGAGACAAGTGCGGTGCGCGCGCCCATTCGCGCGGCAACTGCGGCCGCCTCGACGCCGGCGTGACCGCCGCCGACCACGATGATGTCGAACTGATGCATGGCCAGCGCGATAGGAGATTTGCGCGCGCCGGTCAAAAACATCTCATGTTTCACGTGAAACAACGACGACTGTGCAGCCCAGTGTGTTTCACGTGAAACACTATTTGCCTATGCAGAAGCGTCCGAACAGCGCATCGAGCATGTCTTCGGTTCCGGTGCGACCGACCAACTGGTCCAGTGCGCGGCGGGACAGCCGGAGATGTTCGGCTGCGAGCAACGGGTCCGACTGGTGACTGGCGTCTTGCACGCCGATTGCGACGTCGCAGATAAGGGCATGCTGCCGCTTGTTCAGAGCCGCTTCGCCGGGCGCCGGGAGTGTCGTGCGGGCAAATCGCACTAGTTCAGCTCGCAGTTCCGCCATGCCCTCGCCCGTTCGCGCCGAGACGCGCAGTGCCGTGTCTGACTTTTGCAGCGCTGATGGGACATCGCATTGCGCAGCCACTTCCCATGTCGGGCGACCTTGCGGGCCCTGGCCCTCCGGCCCCAGCCACAGGATGAGATCAGCTTGCTCCGCGGCGGCTCGGGCGCGCGCGATCCCGATGCGCTCGATTTCGCCCGCGCCTTCATCACGAAGCCCGGCGGTGTCGACGAAAGTGAAAGCGATGCCATCGAGCGCGACGGCACGAATTAGGACGTCCCGGGTGGTTCCCGGTTCAGCCGCGGTGATCGCCGCTTCGGACTCGACAAGCGCGTTGAAGAGCGTGGACTTTCCGGCATTGGGTGGCCCTGCCAGCACGACGCGAAAGCCGTCCTTGAGCGGCTCTGCCCGGGGGCGTTCGATCACGGCCTCGAGGCTGGCGGACAGCCGATCGCATCCTGACACGAAGCCCGCAGGCAAGAGGCTCTCCCCTTCCCCGACATCATCCTCGTCCGAGAAATCGAGTGCTGCCTCCAGGCTGGCAGAGAGCTGCAGCAGATCGCTGCGCCAGGCTTCGACCTGACGCGACAACGCTCCTTCTGCCATTGCCAGCGCCGAGCGGCGCTGCAATTCAGTCTCGGCTGACAGCAGGTCGGCCAGGCCCTCGGCCTCGGCCAGATCGATGCGACCGTTGATGAAGGCGCGCCGTGTGAATTCGCCTGCTTCCGCGCGGCGGAGGCCGGGCATCCTGATCAGCGCGGATTCAACCGCTGCCACGACCGCCCGCCCGCCGTGGAGGTGAAGCTCTGCGCTGTCCTCGCCGGTTGCCGTGCCAGGGCCCGGCAGCCACAGAACCATGGTGCGATCAAGATGCGTGCCGTCCCCCGGGTCGGCAAGCGTTGCCAAGGTGGCCCGGCGTGGCGGCGGGCATCGTCCGGCCAGCGCAGTAAGCGCATCGCCTGCTTGAGGGCCGCTGATGCGCATGACGGCAATACCGGCGGGCGGCGGGCCGGATGAGAGGGCAAAGATCGTTTCGGTCACGAACCCTGCCCTACACGATCGTCTGCGGTGCGTCAGTCCTTGGACTTCTTGCCCGAGAACGCGCCCATGCCGCCCTGCTCCATGAACTGCTGGAACATCTTGAGCCCCATCTCGCCCATCGGCGCGATCTGCTTCACATAGCCCTGAAGCTGGTCGATGCTGGTGACACCCTGCATCGCCTTGGCGATGTTCTCCACGTAGATGTCGTTCGCCTTCGACAGATCGGGCAGGCCGAGGAAGCGGCGAGCCTCTTCCGGGGTGCAATCGACTTCCATGGTCATTTTCATGCCGGCATCCTTCGTATGAACATTTCGCAGACTGTCATGCACGCTTGGCAAAGTCCACGTGTGGGGCCAACATGGCATTCGACCAATGATTACAATGAACAGGACGAGCAGCAATGGGTGAGAAGATCACGTTCGCGGCGCTGAATGGAGAAGGCGAGATCCCGGGCTACCTGGCTACGCCCGCTGGTCCGATCCGTGCCGCGATCATCGTCATTCCCGAAATCTTCGGCGTCAATCCCGGCATCCGGCACAAGTGCGATGCGTGGGCGGATCAGGGCTACATGGCGCTTGCGCCCGAGATTTTCTGGCGGTTCGCGCCGGGCGTGGAGCTTGACCCGGACGTGCCCGATCAGCTGCAGGAAGCCTTCGGGTACTTCGGGCAGTATGATGCCGACAAGGGCGTCATGGATATCGAGGCCGCGATCCGCTTCCTGCGCGGCTACGAGGGAATCGACAAGGTCGGCCTGGTCGGATTCTGCCTTGGCGGCCGCATGGCCTACATGGCGGCAACGCGCACCGATATCGATGCCGCGGTCGGATACTACGGGGTGATGATCGACCAGATGCTGGGCGAATCGCATGCCATCGCAAATCCGCTGATGTTGCACATTCCGACAGCTGACCATTTCGTGGGGGCCGAAGCGCAAGCCGCGATCCATGCCGCGCTCGATCCACATCCCAAGGTCACGCTGCACGATTACGAGGGCCTCGATCATGGCTTTGCCGCAGAAATGGGCAAACGTCGCAGCGAGGACGGCGCGGCGCTGGCGGATCGTCGGACAAGGGACTTTTTCGCACAGCATCTGGGGTAATCGGAATCAGAGGTGACCGGGCAGGGGTTGCGCCGGATCAATGCCGGTCCCCCTGCCCTGCCCCAGATGAGGAAATCCAGCAGAATACGGCAACCACGAAACGGGAGACGCGGCATGAAACTTGGACTGGCGGCTTGGCACCGCTATATGCTGGGCAGCGATTCCGAGCTGCTCGAGGAACTGGTTGCGGACGACGCCGTCTTCCACTCGCCCGTAGTCCATTCGCCGCAAGTAGGCCGCGAGAAGGTCTTGATGTACCTGACCGCGGCGGGACAGGTCTTCGGCAATGGGA
Organism: Novosphingobium sp. HNCC26DJ243; assembly: GCF_057180545.1. Classification (NCBI taxonomy): domain Bacteria; kingdom Pseudomonadati; phylum Pseudomonadota; class Alphaproteobacteria; order Sphingomonadales; family Sphingomonadaceae; genus Novosphingobium; species Novosphingobium sp. HNCC26DJ243. The sequence goes on from NZ_JBXUGN010000002.1 coordinate 270,482, forward strand.
CCTTCCGCTACGTGCGCGAGCTGGTGGACGGGCCCGAGGCCTGCCTTGAGTTCGAATGCGAGATGGACGGAATCCAGGTCAATGGCATCGACCTGATCCGCTTCGATCTCGAAGGGCGGATCGTCGATTTCAAGGTCATGGTGCGCCCGCTCAAGGCGATCAACAAGGTTTGGCAGTTGATGGCCGAGCAGATGGAAAACACCTGACACGAAAAACCCCCGGTTTGCGGCCGGGGGTTTTTAATCCATTGATCTTGCAGAATAATCAGCCGTCGTAGTCGGCACCCAGCGAGGTATTGCGTACGGGGGCCGCAGCCGTGATGCGCAGCGCTTCGGCCGACTGCGAGAGCGAGCCGATCTCATCGACTTCATCATCGTCGTCAGGCAGGACGCGCTGCAGCGACTGGATCAGGTTTTCCTTGAGCACAGTCGGACGCACGGTCTCTTCCGCGATTTCGCGCAGGGCCACGACCGGGTTCTTGTCGCGGTCACGGTCGACCGTCAGTTCCGCACCGCCGGAGATCGCGCGGGCGCGCTCTGCGGCCAGCAGGACGAGATCGAAACGGTTGGGAATCTTGTCGACGCAATCTTCGACGGTAACGCGCGCCATGCGGGCACTCCGATATACTGGAAAGACGGAAAGACCGGCAGCTAGGCGCGGGGTGTGGAAAAGTCAAGAAAATGAGGTTGTGCGCGGTGGCGTGTGAAGCTGCACTATTCGTCCGATCCATAGGCGTTGGCGCGCATGTCGTCCGGCGCAAGGTCGGAGAAGCGGGTAATGCGCGCTTCAAAGCGCAGACGGACCTTGCCCGTCGAACCGTGGCGCTGCTTGGCCACGATCAGTTCGGCAAGGCCATAGACCCGCTCCATTTCGGCCTGCCACGCGGCATGGGCCTCCTGAATCTTCGAATCGTCGCTGCCCTGCGGAACCTTGGGCTCCTTGGCCATGACGTAGTAATCTTCGCGGAACACGAACCAGACCATGTCGGCGTCCTGCTCGATCGAGCCCGATTCGCGCAGGTCAGACAGCATCGGGCGCTTGTCGTCGCGTTGCTCGACCGCGCGGCTGAGCTGCGAAAGCGCGATAACCGGAACCGAAAGCTCCTTGGCCAGAGTCTTCAATCCGCGCGAGATTTCCGAGATTTCGTTGACGCGGTTGTCGCTGGCGCGGCCCGATCCCTGCAGCAACTGAAGGTAATCGACGACGATCAGCCCGATGTCGTGACGGCGCTTGAGGCGGCGCGCGCGGGCACGCAAGGCGCTGATCGAGAGCGCGGGCGTATCGTCGATGAACAGCGGCAATTCGGCGAGGCGCTGGCTGGCGAACGAAAGCTGCTGGAAATCCTCGCGGCTGATGCGGCCCATGCGCAGCGATTCGGAACTGATGCCCGATTGTTCGGCAAGGATACGCGTGGCGAGCTGGTCTGCGCTCATTTCGAGGCTGAAGAACGCGACGGCGGCGCCTACCGAATCCTTGGTCGCGATACCGTCGGCCTGATCGCGTCTCAGGCGATCGGCGGCGTTGAAGGCGATGTTGGTGACGAGCGAGGTCTTGCCCATGCCCGGACGCCCGGCAAGGATGATGAGGTCCGAATCGTGGAGGCCGCCGATCTTCTCGTTGACCGAGGTCAGGCCCGTGGTCTTGCCCGAGATGTGGCCGCCTGAAAGCAGGGCCTTCTCGATCATCTCGAGCGATGTGCGGGTGGCGACGCCGAAGCTTTGCGCTTCGCTGCCAGTCTGCGCGCCTTCGGCCACGGCATAGAGTGCCGCTTCGGCCTTTTCGACCTGTTCGAGCGGGGCGACCGAATCGCTGGTGTCGAGCGCACCCTCGACAAGATTGCGCCCGACGCTGATCAGTTCGCGCAGAAGGGCGAGGTCGTAGATCTGCTCGGCCAGTTCGCGCGGGTTGAGCAGGCCCTGCCCGTCGGCGGTCAGGCGGGCGAGATAGGCGGTGCCACCAAGTTCCTTCAGGCCCTCGTCGGTCTCGAAATAGGGCTTGAGAGTGACCGGCGTGACCACGGCCTTGCGATCGATCAGCGTCTGGATGCGTTCGTAGACGCGGCCATGGACTGCAGCGAAGAAGTGGTCCGGCCGCAGCGGTGTCTGCAATTCCTCGAGAATGCGATTGTCGATCAGAACCGCGCCAAGAAACGCGGCCTCGGCCTCGACGTTGGAGGGAAGAGCGCGAATCTCGTTGGGTTCGCGCGAAAGAATGGCTTCGCTGGCTGACATGACGCGCATTGTGCATCAGGCGGCCCGTCACGGCAATCGCACGGGGCTGTGAATAGCGGGGAGTGTTGCCGGCAGGCCCAAGAGCTGGCGGCCATCGGACCATGGACCAATGCAGGGCCTGCCTCCCACCAATCCCCTTGCCCGCCGCCCAAGCGTCTGCAACACAGGGGGCCTAATGGCCGACCCGCGCATCTCGCATATCGAGCTGGACGAAGCGACGATCATCTGGCGCAACGCCGATATCGAGCAGGAACGCCGCATCGCGATCTTCGATCTGATCGAGGAAAACACCTTCAAACCCCTGCGCGCGACCGAGGCGGGTCACGGCGGTCCTTACCGCCTCAAGCTTTCCGTCGACGATGGTCGACTGGTTCTGGCGATTGCCGACGATGGCGGCGAACCGCTGGAAACGGTGATTCTCGGGCTTGGCCGCTTCCGCCGCCCGATCCGCGAATATTTCGCGATCTGCGACAGCTATTACCAGGCGATCCGCAAAGCCACCGCATCGGAGATCGAGACCATCGACATGGCGCGTCGCGGCGTCCACAACGACGCGGCGGAGATGCTGCTGGAGCGGCTGGAGGGCAAGATCGAAACCGATTTTCCCACCGCGAGGCGGCTCTTTACCCTGATCTGCGTGCTGCATATCAGGGGCTGATACAAGACTCGGGAATCGCAAACCTTCATCATGGCCAGGAAACGGAATACGGCGCGCAGGCGCATGGCTGCAGCATTGCTGCTGCTGGCGCTCATCCTTGCCGGGTTCGGCTGGTGGAAGGCGCGAACCTGGTTGCCCGATCGGGATGCCTATCCGGTTCAGGGCATCTGGCTGAGCGACGACGATGGCGCGGTCGACTGGCGCCTGCTGCGCGCAGCGGGCGCAGACTTCGCCTACCTTACCGCCAGCGAAGGCATCTCCACGCGCGATGCAAAATTCGCCGAAGGGCTCGAGGCGGCGCGCGAGCGGGGGATGCAGGTCGGCGCAGTCCACGTCTATGATCTGTGCGCCCCGGCCGAACGGCAGGCGGCGAATTTCGTCACGATCGTGCCGCGCGACAAGGACCTGCTGCCGCCCGCGATTGCGCTCGACATCGATTCGCGCACCTGCCCTGAGGCTCCCGGCGAGGCGCAGATGCAGAGCGAGCTGACCACTTTCCTCAACCAGGTGGAAAAGCACGCCGAGAAGCCGGTCATCCTGATGGTTTCGAAGGGTCTGGAAAAGCAGTATCATCTAGCCGCGATGATTGACCGCAACATCTGGGCTTCGCAGGACTTTCTCGAGCCCGGTTATGCCGGACGGCCGTGGGTGATGTGGACTGCCACCGGGCGCCTTCGCCTGAACGCTGCCGCCGGCCCGCTGCGCTGGGTGGTCGTCCAGCCATGACTCTGACCATAACCGGTCTGCTTGCCGCCCGGCGCGAGGCGCTCGTTGCTGCCGCGCGAACCGCGATGGGCACCGCCTATGCGCCCTATTCGGGATTCCATGTCGGCGCAGCGCTCCTGTTCGAGGATGGCGCCATTGTCACTGGCGCGAATTTCGAGAACGCGAGCTACGGCCTTTCGCTTTGCGCCGAAACGGTCGCCTGTTCGATCGCCGCCCATGCCGGCCGGCGGGGCGGTCTGTTGGCCGTGGCCGTGCTCGGCGGGATGGCCGGCACAGTCGAAGCGGCGATCAGCCCCTGCGGACGCTGCCGCCAGATACTCAACGAACTGGCTGCGCTTGGCGGCACCGATCCGCTGGTGATCTGCGTTGGCGCGCATGAAGTGGTGGAAATGCGCCTGTCGGTGCTATTGCCCAACGCCTTCGGGCCCGCCAATCTGGCCTGACAAACCCGAGGGGGAGCAGACTTGGCCATTCTTTCCGACAAATGGATCCGCAACAAGGCGCTGACCGAAGGCATGATCGAGCCTTTCGTGGAGAGCCAGAAGCGCGATGGCTGCATCAGCTATGGCCTGTCGTCCTATGGCTATGATGCGCGCGTGGCCGACGAGTTCAAGATCTTTACGAACGTCGATTCGGCCGTTGTCGATCCGAAGAACTTCGACGGGGCAAGCCTGGTCGACCGCAAGACCGACTGCTGCGTGATCCCGCCCAATTCCTTCGCGCTTGCGCGGACAGTCGAATACTTCCGCGTGCCGCGCGACGTTCTCGTGATCTGCCTGGGCAAGAGCACTTATGCGCGCTGCGGCATCATCGTGAACGTCACGCCGCTGGAGCCCGGCTGGGAAGGCCATGTCACGCTCGAGTTCTCGAATACCACGCCCCTGCCCGCGAAAATCTACGCCAACGAAGGCGCCTGCCAGTTCCTGTTCCTGCAGGGCAACGAACCGTGCGAAGTCAGCTATGCCGACCGTGCGGGCAAGTACATGGGGCAGCGCGGGGTGACGCTGCCGCGGCTGTGACCTCGCCAGTTTAACCCCTCACTTAAATCCGGTTGCATTCGCCAGCGAGTTCGCCAAGCTTCGACCAGAACAATCGAGGCGGAGAGGCAAATGGGCGCAGGACAACCGGACAGGGCAGAGAGGCCCTTCGACATCGTCGTGTACGGAGCGACGGGGTTCACAGGGCGGCTGGTCGCGGAATATCTTGCGCGGCATTACGGGCAGGAAGGGCCGCGCTGGGCCATGGCCGGGCGCAGCGCTGCCAAGCTTGCCGAAGTGCGCGCGCTGATCGATGCGCCCAAGAACACGCCCCTGATCGTGTCAGACATCGGTGATCCGGCCAGCCTTGCCGAAATGGCCGGCCAGACGCGGGTCGTCCTGACCACGGTCGGGCCTTATCAGCTATACGGCGAGCCGGTGCTCGAGGCATGCATTGCCGCCGGGACCGACTATGCCGACTTGTGTGGCGAGCCGGTCTGGATGCGCCAGATGATCGACAAGCACGGGCACGCGGCCGAAAGCAGCGGGTCGCGGATATGCTTCTCGTCAGGCTTCGATTCGATCCCGTTCGATCTTGGCGTGCTGATGTTGCAGAAGGAGGCGGTCGCGCGGTTCGGTCGCCCTGCCCCGCGTATCAAAGGTCGCGTGCGCGGCATGAAGGGCGGTGCTTCGGGTGGTACGGCGGCCAGTCTCAAGGAAACGCTTGCCGCGCTGGGCAAGAACCCCTCGTTGATTCCGCTGATGACCAGCCCGTTCTGCCTGACGCCCGGTTTCGAAGGGCCAACCCAGCCTGCGGGCGACAGGGTGCAGCATGACGATGCGCTGGCGAGCTGGGAGGCGCCATTCATCATGGCGGCGATCAACACCAAGAACGTCCACCGCACCAACGCCATTCTCGGACATCCGTGGGGCACAGAATTCGTCTATGACGAGATGGTACTGACCGGCCCTGGCGAGCAGGGCAAGGCAGTGGCCGACCACATGGCAAGAACGCCGATGATCGGTCGTCCTGACGATCCGCAGCCGGGCGAAGGGCCATCGAAGGAAGAACGCGAAAGCGGCTTCTACGATGTGCTGTTCCTGGGCGAGATGCCCGATGGCCGGACGATCCGTTTCGGCGTCAAGGGACGCTATGATCCAGGCTATGGCTCTACCAGCCGGATGATTGCAGAAACGGGCATCGCGCTGCTCGGCAGCGCAGCGCCCGGTGGCATCGGAACGCCCGGATCATTGCTGGGAGAGGCGCTGGTATCCCGCCTGCAGGCGCATGCGGAAATCAAATTTGCGGTGGAGCACTGAATCATGGACAGCGTCGGCAATCCGGCTCTGCACCGGTTGCCGACGTCGCAGATCATGACGCGTCAGGCAGCCTCTGCGTAAGCCTCGGCTTCGGCGGCGATGAGGATGTCGGCAAGCATCCAGTAAGCCTCGCCCCAGGCGCCGAGCACTTCGTCAGTGGCGACTTCAGCACCAAGAACATCGCGAATCGCCGGGAGCAGGGCGTCGGCAACGAGCGGGTAATGTTCGGCCCTGACCCCGGTCTCCACATGGCGTGCAACCATCCGGTGCACGGCGGGCCCGAGGTTTTCGAGCTTGTCGATGTTTTTTGCGTAGGCAAGGATCGCGCCGGCAAGGCGGCGCGGCTGCTCGCCGCTTTCCTGTGCGGCCTGGTCGAACATGGTCTTCACATCCTCGTTCTGGAACAGGCGCTTGTACATGGCCGTGGTGATCTCGACGCCATGTTTCTCGAGGGCGGGAGCGGTGGCCTTGACGATGGTTCTTGCCTGTTCGGATGCGGTGCGCATGGGGGATCTCCAATCCGGTAACTGAATTACCGGTATTTAAATTACTTGATTCCGGCAAGCGAAATATCGATCAGGAAAAGATGCAGCTGACCCAGCATACCGATTACGGCCTGCGCCTTCTGATCGTGCTTGCCCGCAGCGGGCGGGCCCTTCCGCTGCCCGCCTTCTCTTCACAGCAGGGGCTGAGCTACCATCATGTCGCTAAAGTGGCGCAGGCGCTCATCCGCGAAGGCCTTGCCGTTTCGCAGCGCGGGCGCAGCGGCGGGATAGCCCTGGCACGGCCGGCTGCGGAAATCAGCGTGGGCGAAGTGGTGCGCAAGCTTGAGCGCGGCATGCGCCTTGCCGATTGCGCACGCTGCGCGCTCAAGGCGGATTGCGCGCTGAGTAGCGTGCTTGCCGAAGCGCTCGATGCGTTTCTTGCAGTGCTCGATCGCCACTCGCTGGCCGACATCGCGCAAGAGGGCGTTCCGGCCTTTGCACCCTGGACCATGCTGCCCGCCTCGCCCGGTTGCGAGGTTACGGCGCCTTCCTGAGCGCCGCGACACAGGCCGCGCGATCCACGTCCCGTCCATCGCCCCTTCTCGCGTCCACGTAGGTCGCGGTCGCGCGGTTCGATCCTGGCTGGGGATAGAGATAGACGTCGAGAATGCAGGCGGTGCCGGTCCACTGCATCTTGCGTGCGTCATCCTCGATCACGTCAAGCCGGGGCGCGCCGAATTGTCGGCCCAACTGAAGCGCATCGGCTCCGATCACGTTTTCGAGGCCGGGGATCATCTGGACCTGAGCGGACGGCCTCGTGACGGGTGCCGGGCGCGGCACCGTGGTCCGGACAGGTGGCGGGGTGGAGCGCACCGGCAGCTTGCCGACGGAGTTCACCGTCTCGCCCCCGCACGAGGCAAGAAGCAGGGCGATCGATGGCACAAGGGCGCGCGAAAAGAGCTTGGTCACGACCGTGGCATGCAGCGCCCCACCCTTTGCGTCAACGATCCGGCGCACTGTCCGTCGCGCGAGGTGCGCAGCCGGGCGCTTGCTGCAACGCAGCGATGGCGCTAGGCCAACGCGACCCCGTCCTTTCCATGGAGCATTCCCTGCATGTCCGATCCGCTTTTTGACGTCATCGCAATCGGCAACGCGATCGTTGACGTTATGGCTCCGTGCGATGATGCCGAGATCGAGACGCTGGGTCTTGCCAAGGGCGGAATGACGCTGATCGATACCGACCGCGCGCGCGAACTTTACGACGCGATGGGCCCGGCCCGCGAGATTTCGGGAGGGTCCGCCGCCAATACGCTGGCGGGTCTTGCCGCGCTCGGCGCGAAATGCGCGTTCATCGGACAGGTCGCCGACGACCAGCTCGGCGAAGTCTTCGCCCACGACATCCGCGCCGGGGGCATCGCCTTCGATACCGCGGCGCGCGCCGAAGAGCCGCCGACCGCTCGCTGCCTGATCTTCGTGACGCCGGATGGCCAGCGCACGATGAACACCTTTCTCGGGGCCTCGCAGTTCCTGCCCGCCGAGGCTTTGGACGATGCCACGATCGCTGCGGCCAGCGTGCTCTATCTCGAAGGCTATCTGTGGGACCCGGAAGAGCCACGCAAGGCCATGCGCCGCGCCATTGCCGCAGCCCGCAACGCAGGGCGCAAGGTCGCCTTCACCCTGTCCGACGCCTTCGTGATCTCGCGCCACGGCGATGATTTCCGTGCGCTGATCGAGGATGGCCAGATCGACATCCTGTTTGCCAACGAACACGAACTGGCCGCCCTGACCGGGGTGGAGGACTTCCATGCCGGCATCGAACAGCTCGCCGCCAAGGTGCCGACCGTGGTCGTCACCCGCAGCGAGAACGGTGCCCACGCCATCAGCCATGGCGAACACGCGCAAGTCCCCGCCGAACCGATCGCCAAGGTCGTCGATACGACAGGCGCCGGCGACCTTTTCGCCGCCGGTTTCCTGTTCGGCCATGTCCGCGGACGCCCGCTCGTCGAATGCCTGACCCTCGGCGCGGTCTGCGCCGCCGAGATCATCTCCCACTACGGCGCCCGCCCCGAAGCGGACCTCAAGGAACTGGTCGCCAAGCGGCTGGGGTGATGGTCAGTCCTCGGCCTTCTGCTGCGCCGGTTCGGAGGAAAGCGGGGCCGATATAACCGGGGCACTGTGCGGTGCCCCCTTCACCAGCCCCTCCAGCGATCCGCCGTCCAGCCCCAGTTCCTTCATCAAGCCATCGATGATCGGGGCCTGTGCGCGATAGCTCAGCGCCGCCGTCAGCGCATCGCTGGCCAGGTTGCCGTTCGCCGTTGCAGTGCCCTCGCCCCCGCCGCCCGAAGAGCGCGTGAGCCCGTCGACCTGTACGATCTTGATCGAATCGATCGCTTCCAAGGGCTTGGCGGATTCGCGCACCAGTTCGGGCAGGACCTTGAGCAGCGCGAGCTTGGTCTGAAGCGAGATCTGATCCGATGACAGCAGGTTCGCCGCTTCGTTGACCGCGCGCTGGCCCGCCGCTTCCACCTCGAAGCGCACGCGGGCGGCTTCGGCGCGCAGTTTTTCGGCCTCGGCCTCACCCTCGGCATCGAGGCGCACGGCCTCGGCGCGGTTGGCAGCGGCGGCCTTTTCGGCTTCGGCCTCGACCTTGACGCGGATGGCGTTGCGCTCGGCAACCTTGGCTGCCTCGATCAGCTCGATGCGCTTGCCGCGCTCGGCCACTTCGGTTTCACGCGCGGTGACAACCTGCTCCTCGGCTGCGGCAGCCTTGGCGCGCGCTTCGTCGGCTTCGGACTTGGCCTGGCTTTCCTCGCGGCTCTTGTTCTGGATCGCGATCTGCTGTTCCTGCCGCGCGATTTCGATGGCCTGTTGCTGTGCGATACGCGCCTGCTGCACCGCACGGTCGGCCTCGATCTGCTGGCTGTCGACCATCTTCTTGGCCTCGATCCGCGCGGCATCGGCTTCCTGTGTACGGATCGACTGCTCGCGCGCGATTTCGGCAGACTGGGCGGCGCGGCGCATTTCGACCTCGCGCTCCTGCTCAAGCCGGGCGAACTCGTTGTCGCGCGCGATCTTCAGCGAAAGCTGCTCGGCCTCCATGTTCTTCTGTTCGATCTGGACGCGGGTGTCCTGCTCGATGTCGTTGCGCGCCTTCTTGCGTAATTCGATCTGCTCGGTCAGCTTGGTCAGACCCTCGGCGTCGAAGGCGTTGTTCGCGTTGAAGTGTTCTATGCTGGTCTGATCCAGTCCGGTCAGTGAGACCGACTCCAGTTCCAGCCCGTTCATGGCGAGGTCGTTGGAGGAAACCTGCTGCACCTTCTGCACGAAGTCGGCGCGCTGTTCGTGGAGCTGGTTCATCGTCATCCCCGCCGCGACCGAACGCAGCGCGTCGACGAACTTGCCTTCGACAAGGTCCTTCAAGGCTTCGGGCTGCATCGTGCGCATGCCCAAGGTCTGCGCGGCCATGGCAATGGCCCCGGCATCGGGGCGCACGCGCACGTAGAATTCGGCCTTCACGTCGATGCGCAGGCGGTCGAGCGTGATCAGCGCGTCGGTGTTCTTGCGTTCTACCGCAAGGCGCACGGTGTTCATGTTCACCGGCATCGTTTCGTGCAGAACCGGCAGGACCAGCGCGCCGCCGTTGATGACGACCTTTTCGCCGCCAAAGCCGGTACGCACGAAGCCCACTTCCTTGGTCGCGCGCCGGTACAGTCGGGTCAGCGTCAACGCGATCACCAGCAGCAGCGCAAATCCGGTGCCTGCGTAGATCGCGATAGGAACGAGCTGGTTCATTGGATTCTCCCGCTTGGGCCTTGAATAAGTGGATCAGTTGGACAGGCGGATCGGGCCTTCGCCATCGATCGCGTAGAACAGTTCGCCGTCGCGCCGCACCAGCAGCACCTCGGCGCCCTCCGGCAGTGTCGCGCCGTCTTCGTGCGGCTCGACCATGACGAGGTGAACCTGTCCGTGAAGGTCGCGCACGTTGGCGCGGGCAGGGCTGTTGCGCGAGGCACGCCCGACGGCGATCGTCCCGCGCCGTCCGATCAGCGCATCGACCGGGACGGCGGTCGTCTCGTCATGTGGCCATATGCGGCCGATCGCGCGGGTCACCACGGCATTGACCGGAAGCGCGGCGGCAAGGCCCATCGCCATGGCGGGCAGGGGGCTGAATGGCGCGCCGAAGATCGATGCCACCAGCTCCTGCAACGAAAGGCCGACAAGTCCGAAGATCGCCAGCAGGAAGGAAAGCCAGACAATGAAGGGGAGCGAACCAATCCCGGCAATGCTGGCAAGCGCCGACCCTGCATCGAGATCGGCATCGGGACCATCGGCATCGCCCAGCAGATCGGACAAGCCGGTAACCTGCACGAGCACCAGCAGCGCGAGCAGCGCCAGCGCCACCGCGAACGGCTGGTTTTCGGGCGCAAGAAGCCCAGACATCGCGAATGCACTCCCCCGATTGGCCTGCGATCATGGCAAGGGCCGCAGCCGAGGCAAGCGGAATCGGCAAGCCGCACTGCCAAAAAGCCCTCGAAACGGCGCGACTTCTAGCGCGCCATGAACGCCTCGATTTCGGCGACGGTGCGCGGAATGCCGGTGCTCAGCCTTTCGGCGCCCGTGGCCGTCACGAGATAGAGATCCTCGATGCGGATGCCCTGATTGGACTGCTGGTTGTAGAGTCCCGGCTCGATCGTCAGCACAGCGCCTGCGGGGAGGGGCTTGCTGTAATCGCCCGCATCATGGACATCGAGGCCGACGAAGTGGCCAAGCCCGTGCGTGAAGTCGTCGATGCGTCCGGCCTTGCGGAACACGGCATTGGCTGCCTCGGTCATGTCCTCGTGCATGACGCCGGCCTTGAGCATGCGCGCGGCCGCCTCCTGCGCGGCAAGCACCAGATCGTAGTCAGCACGCTGGGCCGGGGTGAACTTGCCCGAGGCCGGAAAAGTGCGGGTGACATCGCAGGCATAAGTGCCGACCGATGCCGCCGCGTCGATCAGCACCAGATCCTGCGCACCGATCAGCGCATTGCCGTGGGCATAATGCAGCGAGGCAGCGTTGCGGCCGGTGGCCACGATCGAATCGTAGGACAGCCCCTCGCCACCGCCTGCGCGGAAGCCGTCTTCCAGGACGGCGGTAAGCTGGCGCTCGGTCATGCCGGGGCGGACGGCCTTCATCGCAGCAAGATGGCCCGCCTTGGTGGCAGCGGTCGCGCGGCGCATGAGGTCAAGCTCGCGCGGCTCCTTTACGGTGCGCAAGGATGGGAGCAGAGCGCTCTGGTCCTTGATCTCGCAGCCGGGAACGCGCGCCATGATCCGGCCGTAAAGATCGAGCGCGGGGGGAACCGGACTGCCTGCGCTGGCGATCGGCCCCATGAAATGCAGCGTACGCGAACGCGCGGCGATTCCCGTGACCAGCGCATCGAGCCCGGAGACCCGACGCACGCGCTGGATGCCGGTGCGCGCCTCGATCTGCGAGCCGAGCGGCAAACGCTCGACATCCCAACGCTCGGTCTCGATATCGCGCGATGGCAGCAGCAGGAACTCGCGGTAGGTGCGCTCGGCTGGTGCCAGCACAAGGACGGCGCCTGGCTCGTCGACAATTCCGGTCAGCCAGGCAAAGTCGCCGCTCTGGTAGAACGGCGGGCTCACCGGTCCGCTGGTGGAATCGCGCCGGGCACCGTGGATCACCGCGACGCCGTCCTTGAGCGTGGCCATGAGGCGGGCGCGGCGCTCACGATAGACGTCTGCCGAAAAGGGGAAGGTGCCTGCTGGCGTGCCGAAGCCTGCGGGAGGCAGGACCTGCGCGCGCACCGTTATCGAGATAGCGGCGCTGGCAGCAGCACCAGCAAGCAGCATGCGACGGTTCAGATACATGGCAGTCCCCCTTTTTCACCGAACCTAGATGGTTTCAGATGAAAGGGGAGCGCTAATCGACGAATGACGATTGCCGGTACACTGACGACAGCCGACCGGGCCCGTGGCCAGGCGTCAAGAAGGTCAGGCCTGCTGGATATAGACCCTCATCGCGTCGGCCTCGGCCTCGATCTTGTCGATCCGATGCTTCACCAGATCGCCGATCGACACGAACGCGACCATCTTGCCGCCTTCGACCACGGGCAAATGGCGAAAACGCCGTTGGGTCATCAGGGCCAGCGCTTCGAGCACGGTCGTCTGCGGGGTGATGGTGATGACCGGCGCGGTCATCATGTCGCGCACTTTCATGTGCAGCGCCGCCTCGCCATGCTTGTGCAGGCAACGCATCATGTCACGTTCCGAAAAGATGCCGGCCACCGCGCTTTGCCCGTCGCGCACGGGGAGCGCGCCGATCCTGTGGCTGGCGAGCATGTCGACCGCATCTGACACGTTATCGTCGGCGCTGCAGCTCCACACTTCACCGCGTCCGGCAATGACCTGGGCAATCGTCATGGCATCCTCCATTCGGTTCGCGGATAGCTGCGTCATGGCCGCGCATCTTCGTGATCTTGGCCTTTGTGACGTCTTGCGTTCCGCCGGTCTCCCGTGCGGATCATGCCATCGAATTGGCCATTGCGAAAGCATTTGCCTGCACCATTTTCGAGGCGCAAGGGACCTTTCTCATGACTGGCCGATCTCCCCTCGACGATCCCCGCAATGCGAGCTTTGCATGGGCGCGCTATCGCAGGATCATGAAGTGGATGGCAGCGTTTACCGGAGCCGTCGTCGGCTTGGTGCTGGCGGTGATGTACCGGCAGGTCGGCTTCGTCTCGATCCACTTCTATATTGCCACCGCGCTGGGCCTTGGTCTGGCGATGCTATTGATGGCCGCCTTGATGGGGCTGGTGTTCCTTTCGAGCGGCACGGGCCACGATGAATCGATCGAGGACCCGCTGGAAGACGAGCGCAACCGGTAAGGGGCGTTGAGTCTTGCGTGCGCAGTGCCTATCTAGAAGCGATGTCCGAAACCGTAGTCACGCTCGCCCCCAGCGCCGCCGCGCGCGTCGCCACGATTGCCGCAAGGCAGGGCGCACCTGCAATCCTGCGCCTTTCGGTTGAAGGGGGTGGCTGTTCGGGCTTCCAGTACAAGTTCGGCCTGGCCGAGGCGCCCGAGGATGGCGACACCATCGCCGAGACCGATGGCGTCCGGCTGCTGGTCGACGAGGTTAGCCTCGGCCTGCTCGAAGGCAGCGTGGTGGAATACGTCGAATCGCTGGGCGGTGCGGCGTTCCGGGTGAGCAACCCGCAAGCGGCGTCCGGTTGCGGCTGCGGAGCCAGCTTCGCGATATGATCAAGGTCGCCTCGTTCAATATCAACGGGATCAAGGCCCGCCTTCCGCGCCTGCTCGAGTGGCTTGAAGAGACACGCCCGAGCGTTGCCTGCCTGCAGGAAATCAAGACGCAGGACGAAGGCTTTCCTTTCGCTGAATTCGAGAAGATCGGCTATCACGCGATCTGGCACGGACAGAAGGGCTTCAACGGCGTTGCCATCCTGGCTGACGGGGTAAAGCCGGTCGAAGCGCATCGCGGGCTTGCCGGCGATCCCGAAGACGAGCACGCACGCTACCTCGAGGCCGATGTCTACGGCCTGCGCGTCGTGTGCATCTATCTGCCCAACGGCAATCCCCAGCCAGGCCCGAAGTTCGATTACAAGCTGCGGTGGATGGAGCGCCTGCGCCTGCGCATGGCCGAACTTGCCGCACAGGAACTGCCCGCGCTGGTCATCGGCGATTACAACGTCATCCCAGAGGACAAGGACACCTATTCGGTCCGCGCCATGTCCAGCGATGCGCTGATGCAGCCCGAATCGCGCGACGCCTACCGCCGCCTGCTCAACGATGGCTGGACCGACGCGATCGACCTGTTCAATCCGCTGGGCGGGGTCTGGACGTTCTGGGACTATCAGGCAGGGGCATGGCAGCGCGATCACGGCTTCCGCATCGATCACGCTCTGCTTTCGCCCGATCTTGCGGATCGCCTGATCGCGGCAGGTGTCGACAAGGCCTATCGCGGGCGCGAGAAAGCAAGCGATCACGCGCCTATCTGGGTCACCTTGCGCAACCCCTAGCCAATCGCCCTAACGGTTTGCCGCAAGTGCGAAACGGTCTGCGGAAATGTCGTCGGCATGAACGCCGACCTGTGCATGGCGTCACACCGCGTTAAGGGGCCGCCTTGCAAGAGGGCCGAAGCTCTTAAGCCAAGTTCCTCTTCAGCTTCTCCGAAAGTGATTCGATGGGCCTGTTCAAGCCTGACTTCTTCCGCGCTCTGGCATTCGGGTTCATCATGGGTACAGCCGTGATGGGCATGACTGTGGGTGCAACCGCGCTCGCGTCCACCGACGAAACGCACGAGGTCTCCCGATAACATGAACCGCGCATTCCTCACCGTTCTGACTGCGGTGGGGTTTGCCACCGCTTCCTGCCAGAGTCCGGCGCTCGCCGAAGACGTGATGGCAACGCCCGACGCGGCGGTCAAAGCGAACGAGACGCCGGGCAAGAAGGTAGCGGTCTTTGCGGGCGGTTGCTTCTGGGGCATCGAAGGCGTGTTCAGCCACGTCAAGGGCGTGACCAGCGTCGTTTCGGGCTATCATGGCGGTGCCAGGAAGGACGCGACCTACGAAAAGGTCGGCAATGGCGATACCGGACATGCCGAGGCGGTCCGCGTTACCTATGATCCGGCCAAGGTCCGCTACGACCAGCTCTTGCGCATCTTCTTTGCAGTGGGCACCAATCCCACGCAGCTCAACTATCAGGGTCCCGACCACGGCTCGCAGTATCGCAATGCCATCGTGCCGATGGACAAGGAGCAAGTTCGCGTGGCAGCAGGATACCTCGCGCAACTGCGCAGGCTGGACCTGTGGAAGCGCCCGTTGGTGACCGCGACGGAATCCTACAAGGGCTTTTACCCCGCAGAGGAATACCATCAGGATTTCATGGCGAACAATCCAGAGCACGGATACATCCGCCGCTGGGATGCGCCCAAGGTTGCGGCGCTCAAGCGAATGTTCCCCGATCTCTACAAGCCCGCCTTTACGCGGAACTGATTTGCGCATCGCCCTGCGCGATCCTATCTATCGATCATGGCGGGGCACAATCACCACGATTTCGCAGGCGAGAAGCTGGTAGAGGCGGCGCGCAAGGCGCTGCTCGATGCTGGTGAGCAATGGACCGACATGCGCGCCGACGTATTCGAGGCGCTTGCCGCCCGGACCAAGCCGGCCTCGGCCTACGACATTGCCGAAAGCGTTGGCAGCAATCGGGGCAAACGGGTTGCGGCCAATTCGGTCTATCGCATTCTCGATCTGTTCGTGCGCACCAATCTGGCGCGCAGGGTCGAAAGCGCCAATGCCTATGTCGCCAACAGTCACCCCGGCTGCCGCCATGACTGCATCTTCCTGATCTGCGATGTCTGCGGTTCGGCGGTGCACATCGACGATGACCGCCTGACCGGCGCGCTGCGCAGTGCCGCCCAGGGCGCGGGCTTTGCCGAAGTGCGTCCGGTCGTGGAGATTCGCGGTCATTGCGCCGAGTGCGCGCAGGGCGAATTGGCCTAGCGCCTTTGCGATACTGGGCTAAGCTGGCCTTCTCTTGTGGGGGGAGGGCGCAATGCACGAACAGCGACACTTGCCTACGTGGCGGCAATTCGTGGCAGTCATTTCCGGCAACGCGCTGGAATTCTACGATTTCCTGAGCTTCAGCTTCTTTGCCGTCAACGTTTCGCGCGTGATGTTTCCAGCGGGCGCTCCCGGCAGCGCGCTGCTGCTCACTCTGATGACCGCCGGCGCAGGGTTCGGCGCCCGCCCGCTTGGGGCAATTTTGTTCGGGCTGATGGCTGACAGGATCGGGCGGCGCCCGACGATGCTCGCCACATTCGCACTGATGGGCGTTAGTGCGCTCGGCATGGCCATTACCCCCGATTACGCAGCGATCGGGGTGTTGGCCCCTGTTCTCGTCGTGATGTGGCGCTTGCTGCAGGGCCTGGCCGCAGGCGGCGATGTTGGCCCAACCACGGCATTTCTGGCCGAAAGTGCACCGCCTGCACGGCGCGGACTGCTGATCGCGCTGCAGCTCGTTGCGATGCGTATTGGCGTGCTGGCCAGCGGGCTGGTCGGACTTGTGCTGGCGAGCCTGCTCACGCCCGCGCAGCTCGATGCCTTCGGATGGCGCATCGCCTTTGCCATCGGCGCGGGAATCGTGCCGCTGGCCTTTGTCCTGCGGCGTCGACTCGATGAGACGCTGCACCTGCCGGAAGCAGGACCGAATGTCGTGGTCAGGCTCGACCTGCGGGCCTACGTCGCGGCGCTTGTCGGCGTGTTCGGTTTCCTGCTGGCGGGCGCGACAGGCGACTTCATGTTCGTCTACGCCGTGACATTCCTCAAGATCCAGGTGACCAATGGCTATCTCATGCAGATGGCAGGCGCGGCGACGCAGATCGTGGGGCTGCTGATCGGCGGCTATCTTGGAGACCGGCTGGGCCGGCGCCGGGTGAATCTCGTCTTTGCGCTGGTCGCGACCATCGTTTCCGTGCCGGTGTTCCGATGGGGGATCGCTCCTGGGCCGCCGGCCCAGTTCGTCACGGCGGTTGCCATCCTGCTGCTGCTCGCCACGATCTCTGCAGCGGTGGCCTATGCGGCGTTCGTCGAGACCACGCCCAAACGGCATCGGGCAGGGCTGGTCGGCATTGGTTACGGCGCGATCGTGGCGGTCACTTTCGGGGCAACGCCTGTCCTGCTGACGCGCTATGTAGCGAAGACCGGAGATATTGCGGCGCCGGGCTACCTTTTCGCTCTTGCCGCGCTGATTCTGGTCCTGTCCGCCTTGGCAATGCCACGGACAATGGGGAAGGCGGGGGGCGCTTGATCGCGTTCGACAGCGCGCACGCATGCGTGTAAGGGCGGTGGGATGAGTCAGGACCTGGCAACACCGTTGCTCGACACGGTAGATACGCCCGCAGATCTTCGCAAGCTCGCGCCGTCGCAGCTTCGCCAACTGGCGGATGAGCTGCGCTCCGAGATGATCTCTGCCGTCGGTACGACTGGCGGACATCTCGGCTCGGGGCTTGGCGTGGTCGAACTGACCGTGGCGATCCACTATGTATTCAACACCCCTGACGACAAGCTGGTGTGGGACGTCGGCCACCAGGCCTATCCGCACAAGATCCTGACCGGGCGACGCGACCGTATCCGCACCCTGCGCCAGGGCGGTGGCCTTTCGGGCTTCACCAAGCGCAGTGAGAGCGAATACGATCCGTTCGGCACGGCGCACTCCTCAACCTCGATCTCGGCAGCGCTGGGCTTTGCCATTGCCAACAAGCTGACAGATCGCCCGGGGAAGGGGATCGCGGTCATCGGCGACGGCGCGATGAGCGCTGGCATGGCCTACGAGGCGATGAACAACGCCCAGGGCGCGGGCAATCGTCTGATCGTGATCCTCAATGACAACGATATGTCGATTGCGCCGCCGGTTGGTGGCCTGTCGGCCTATCTCGCCCGGCTGGTATCGTCCCGCCCGTTCCTCGGCCTGCGCGACATTGCGCGACGCCTGTCGCGCAAGCTGCCTCGGCCCTTGCATGAAGCCGCACGCAAGACCGACGAGTTCGCGCGGGGAATGGCCATGGGCGGCACCCTGTTCGAGGAACTCGGGTTCTATTACGTCGGACCGATCGACGGGCATAACATCGAGCAATTGATTCCCGTGCTCGAGAACGTGCGCGATGCGGCCGAAGGGCCATGCCTGATCCATGTCGTGACGCAGAAGGGCAAGGGCTACGGTCCCGCCGAAGCAGCCGCAGACAAGTACCATGGCGTGCAGAAGTTCGACGTGATCACCGGCGAACAGGTCAAGGCCAAGGCGAGCGCGCCCGCTTACCAGAACGTGTTCGGCGAAACGCTGGCAAAGCTTGCCGACAGCGATCCGCGCATCTGCGCAATCACCGCTGCCATGCCCAGCGGCACCGGCGTCGACAAGTTCGCCAAGGCCCATCCGACGCGCAGCTTCGACGTCGGAATTGCCGAACAGCATGCAGTCACCTTTGCAGCAGGCCTTGCCGCCGAGGGCATGCGCCCGTTCTGCGCGATCTATTCCACATTCCTCCAGCGTGCCTTCGACCAGGTCGTGCACGATGTTGCCATCCAGAACCTGCCGGTGCGCTTCGCCATCGATCGCGCCGGGCTGGTAGGCGCGGATGGCGCGACCCATGCCGGTTCGTTCGACGTGACCTATCTCGCCACGTTGCCCAATCTGGTCGTCATGGCGGCGGCCGACGAAGCCGAACTGGTCCACATGACCTATACCGCTGCGTGCCATGACAGCGGGCCGATTGCATTCCGCTATCCGCGCGGCAATGGCACGGGCGTGGCGCTGCCCGACGTTCCCGAGCGGCTCGAGATCGGCAAGGGTCGGATCGTCCGACAGGGCTCCAAGGTTGCGCTGCTATCGCTGGGCACCCGTCTTGCCGAGGCGCTCAAGGCCGCCGACCAGCTCGAGGCGCGCGGGTTGTCCACGACAGTGGCCGATTTGCGCTTTGCCAAGCCACTCGACGAAGCGCTGATCCGCAGCCTGATGGCGACGCACGAGGTCATCGTCACGGTCGAGGAAGGTTCGATCGGAGGCCTCGGCGCACATGTGCTGACCATGGCGAGCGACGAGGGCCTGACCGATGCTGGCCTCAAGATCCGGACAATGCGCCTGCCTGACGTGTTCCAGGATCACGATGCGCCGGAAAAGCAGTATGACGAGGCCGGGCTGAATGCCCCGCAGATCGTCGATACCGTGCTCAAGGCTTTGCGCCACAACAGCGCCGGGGTAAGCGAAGCGCGGGCCTGAACCGATCACGCCTGAAAGCGGCTGTTCTCCATTTGCTCAGCCGATCCACTTCCATAGGCCGGCAGGTATGCCGAAGAAGTGCCAGTGGATGGTTGTTGCCAGAAACCAGACGATCAGCGCGATGGTCCAGACGAAGGGTATCCTGCCAAACTTCGTCGGGTCAGGCAGGAAAGAGGTGCGGCGCATCCAGGGAGTGAACTCGCGGCTGTTCAACGAGACTTTCCGCTTGTCCTGCAAATAGGACCCCAGAAGCGCCACCACGACAAGTGTGCCCATGAAGAGGAACACGCGCAGTTCTGGTGCGACAACGATGTGCGAAAGAGCCCAGAGCGAGATGCCCCACATCATGGGATGACGGGTGATCGTGAACACGCCTGAAGGAATGATGTTGCTGACCCCGGCCGACTTCTTTCCGGCGAGAGCCGGATTTCCCATGAAGGAAGGCAGGAAAAGCGCAAGGGCGGCAATCGAGAGAATGCTTCCTGCAATCCAGGCCACAGGATGGGTGCCGTCCCACAGTGCAACTGTCGCCGGTGCACGGTCGAAAGCCACCACGCCCCAAGAAAACAAGCATAGGGAAACCAGCGAGTAGAGCAGCAAAAAGAACTGCCGGCCCAGCGCAACGAGCAGGCTTCTGCGCAAAAATCCCGACATCACGAAATGCGTTACCGCAAAGGCTGTCATTGCCAATGCGAGATTGATTGTATCCTTGCCCCAGTCCATTGCTTGTTCTTCTTATGCAATTGGACGAACGAGACCCCAGACCTTCAAGGTCAGGCCAAATATGACCTGACGGTGACGAGCTTGAGTATCGCCTGTCTTGATTACGACCTCTTCGTATTCTTTAGACACATTCTGATACTTATACGAGACTGCATCAAACGATTTCTGCATCCGCTTCGGACATGATCCCGATGCGGGTCGTCAGCGTGCCTAGGTTCGACGCTTTTTCGAAGAAGTTTTTCGGCTATCCGGCTGCGCGTTCGAAAATGGCCGCAATCCCCTGCCCACCGCCGATGCACATCGTCTCCAGAGCGAAGCGCCCCTTGCGTCGGGCCAGTTCCAGCGACAGGTCCGCAAGAATGCGCCCGCCCGTGGCCCCGATCGGATGGCCGAGCGAGATGCCGGAACCATTTACGTTCAGCATATCGCGCCGGCTGTCGTCTTGCGACCAGCCCCAGCCTTTCAAGACCGCCAGAACCTGCGGCGCGAACGCTTCATTGAGTTCGACCAGATCGATATCGGACCAGGTCAGGCCGTTGCGCGCGAACAGGCGCGCGGTCGCCGGGACCGGGCCGATGCCCATGCGGCTGGGATCGCACCCTGCCGCGGCCCACGAATGGAGCCATGCGACGGGTTCGAGACCGAGTTCGTCGAGTTTGTCTTCTGCCACGACGAGACAGGCCGCCGCGGCATCGTTCTGCTGGCTGGCATTGCCAGCCGTCACCACACCGCCCTCGATCGGTCGCAGCAGTGACAGCGATTCGACCGTTGCATCGGCGCGATAGCCTTCATCGTGCGCAAACAGGACCGGTTCGCCTTTCCTTTGCGGGACGGCTACCGGCACGACCGAATCATCGAACAGCCCCATGGACCAGGCCCGGGCGGCCTTCTGATGGCTCTGTGCGGCATAGGCATCGCAGGCCTCGCGCGAGATGCCGTAGCCACGGGCAAGATTCTCGGCCGTCTCGATCATTCCGCTGATCACGCCATAGCGCTCTATCGGCTGGCTCATCACGCGTCCGCGCGTCAGCCGGTCATGCAGCGTCAGCCCCCCGGCGCGGACGCCCTTGCGAATGTCGGTCGAGTAATGCTCGACGTTCGACATGCTTTCGACGCCGCCGGCGACGACGACGTCAGATGCGCCGGTCTGTACCATCATTGCGGCGTTGATGATCGCCTGAAGCCCCGATCCGCAGCGGCGGTCAAGCTGATAGCCCGGAACGGCCTCGGGTAATCCTGCAAGCAGCCAGGACCAGTGCGCGATGCAGGGCGCTTCGCCGTTGCCATAGCCTTGTGCGAAGACGACGTCGTCAACGCGTTCGGGGTCGATTGCGGTGCGCTCGATCAGCGACCTGAGAATGACCGCGCCCAGCTGGCCGGCAGTGAGCGAGGACAGCGCTCCGCCGAACTTGCCGACAGCCGTCCGCAGCGGTGCGACAATCGCGGCGCGACGAATCCTGCTCATCGGGCAAGTCCGGCAATGCGGCTTTCGACCAGACGGGCGATCTCACCGGACGAAAGCCCAAGGCGGTCGGCAAGTACCTGCTCGGTATGCTCACCATTGCGTGGCGCACTGACCGCTGGACCACGCTCCATCTGCGGGATCGTGGCGAAGGCTCCGGCAGCGGGATAGGAAAAACCGCTGGGGTTGCCGGTGCTCATCGCGAACATCGGATTGGCGCTGAACAACCGCTCGTCCTCCATGGCTTGGGGCAGTGTCTTGTAAGGCCCGTAGGTGACGCTCTGGGCATCGAGACGGGATGCAAGCTCGGCATGGGTGAGGGGAGCCACGGCACGCTCGATTGCGGCGAAGATCGCGTCACGATGCTCGAAGCGCAAGCCGTCGTCATCAGCGAAGGAAACGTGATGCGCCGCTTCGATCCGGCCGATTGCGTCGCCAATGCCCAGGGCTCTGACCAGCCCCTGCCACTGTCGTTCGTTGATCGCCACGATCATCACCCGCTCGCCATCGGCCGTAACGAAATCGCGCCCGATCGTGCCATAGACCGCGTTGCCGAGCCGGGGCCGGTCCTGCCCGGTGTAGAGCACTTCGGCCACGCGGCCGAGATTGGCGACCGTTCCCATGGCGATGTCGGTCAGTGGCAGGCGTATCTCGGCGCCAAGTCCGGTTGCGGAGCGGCGCTGCACCGCTGCCAGCAGCGCGAATGCGCCATAGGATCCGGTGACCAGGTCCCAGGCGGGCAGGGAGTGGTTCACCGGTTGCTCGCCGTGGCCAGTGATGGCGGGATAACCGACCGCGGCATTGGCGGTGTAGTCGAGCGCGATCGCCCCGTCCGGCCAACCCATCACCCGTACCGAGATCATGTCGGGTCTGCCTTGCGCCAGCTTGTCGTGCGCAAGAAAACCGCCGACCGGCAGGTTGGTCGCCAGAGTTCCGACATTGCGGCACAGTTCCACGAGCAGTTCACGACCTTGGGGATGCCTGAGGTCGAGCGCCACGCTGCGCTTGCCCCGGTTGAGGTTCTCCCAGCTGAAGCTGTCGCCGCGGTCATTGACCGGCAAGCGATGGAAATCCTGCCCGCCGCCGATCTGGTCCACCCGGATGACTTCGGCACCAAGTTGCGCGCAGTAGAGGCCGATCGAGGGCGAGGCGACGAATGAGGAAACCTCGACCAGCGACAGATTGCCGAGCAGTTCGTACATGGCCTCGGCTATCCTTGAACGCCTGCGGCAAAGTCCCGCAGCATCTGCTTGGCGATGACCAGTTGCATGATCTGCGTGGTACCTTCGTAGATGCGATAGATACGGCTGTCGCGGAAGAACCTCTCGGCCTCGTACTCGGCGAGATAGCCTGCGCCGCCGTGGATCTGGACGCAGCGATCGGCCACGCGTCCGCACATCTCGGACGCGAACATTTTGAAGGCCGCCGCTTCCATCTGGATCTTGCGCCCCTCGTCGGCCTTGCGGATGGCATCGCGCATCATGCATTCGGCGGCGTAGATCTCGGCCTGGCTGTCGGCAAGCATGGCCTGGATCAGCTGGAAGTTGGCAATGGGCTCGCCGAATGCCTTGCGCTCGTTGGCATAGCGCAGGGCGGTATCGAGCGCGCGCCGGGCATAGGCGGTGCTGGCCGCGCCAACCGAAAGCCGTCCGTTGTCGAGGCTCTGCATTGCCGTCGCAAAGCCCTTGCCTTCCTCTCCGCCGAGAAGCGCGTCGCCTGGAACGAACACGTCCTCGAAGATGATGTCGCCGATGTGGCTGCCGGGCTGGCCCATCTTCTTGTCAGATTTGCCCCGTGTCACACCCGCCGTGTCGAGCGGGACGATGAAGGCGGAGACATGCCCGTTCTTGGGCAGGGTTTCCTTCGCGGTCCGCGCCATGATCAGCCCGACCTTGGCGAAAGGCGCATTGGTGATGTAGCGCTTGGTGCCGTTGAGGATGTAACCATTGCCCGAGCGCACGGCCGTGGTCTGCAGGCCCGCCGAATCCGAACCCGAACCCGGCTCGGTCAGGCCGAAGCAGGCGATTTCGCCCGCAGCCAGCCGGGGCAGCCACTCGGCCTTCTGCTCCGCAGTGCCCGAATTCTTGATCGCCGAGCAGACCATGCCGAGATTGATCGAGGTGATCGAGCGATAGGCGGGCATCGCATAGCTGAGCGTGTGGATCGTCTCGATATACTGGGTGATGTTCATCCCCGCGCCGCCGTATTCCTCGGGCATGGTCAGGCCGAACAGGCCCATCTCGCGCATCTCGGCCAGCAGGTCGTCGGGGATGCGGTCCTGAGCGATCACCTCTGGCTCTGCCGGAATGAGCCGTTCGCGGACGTAGCGCTTCAACTGATCGAGAAACTGTTCGAAAACATCCTGGTCCATGCCGGGATTTGGCGCGCTCATCAAAACATCCTCAAACCGGGCGGCAGAGCGTTCGCAGGGCACCTTGCGGTTTGGCCTTGCGAATCCCTGCGTTTGTCGCACCCGGTTTAAGCGCTTAGTTAATCAAATTCCAAGCGTGTATTTTTCCGATGTCGCGCGTCGCCATGACCATCAGGTGACGCCGTGCATCAGCCTCCTCAACGGCACTGCGACCACCAGCAGGACAATGCCGATACCGACAGATATCCACCCGATCGTGGCGAAGACGCCGACGTAGGTATCGAGGCTGACCTTGAGGTTGGTGACCTGCCCGCCGACGGTTTCGACACTCGCGACCTGAGCGACCATGCCGGCCACGTATTGCGCCACGGCAATGGACAGGAACCACACGCCCATCATCATTCCCACGATGCGCGCCATCGACAGCTTGGTGATCATCGAAAGGCCGACCGGCGAGATGCACAGTTCTGCCATCGAGTGGATCAGGTAGAGCCCCGCCAGCCAGAACAGGCCGACCTTGAACTGCGCATCGGCGAACTGCGATCCCCAGACGAGCAGGAGGAAGCCGCCGCCCACGCCCATCAGCGCGAGCGCGAACTTGACCGGGATCGAAGGTTCGATGCCCCGCCGCGCCATCGCGTTCCACATCACGCTGAACACAGGCGCCAGCGCAACGATGAACAAAGCGTTGAAGATCTGCGTCTGGCCTGCCGGCATGACGTAGACCGGTTCGTTGCCGAAGCCCTGCGAGCGCGCGTAGAGCATGCCGAGGAAGCCGGCGAGCATGGCAATGCCAAAGCCGATGTTCATCTTGCGGCGGGTGGACGGAGACTCGCCCTGGCCGAAGAACCACGCGAGCAGCCAGCCAAGCCCGCCAAGCAGAAGGGCAAAGAACAGGTAGTAGCTCGCCTCGCTGGCGCGGAACATCGCGAAGAGCGGTCGGGTCCAGCCGATCTCGAGCTGGGTATTGCGCTCGGCAAACAGGGTGAGCGACGAGCCCGCCTGTTCGAACAGGGTCCAGAACACGGTGTTGAACACGATCAGCACCATTGCCGCGACCATCATCTGGAATTCGACGCGGTTACCTGCCGCCAGTGCCCAGAGCAGGATGCCGGGCACCGCGATGAGGAAGGTGCCGAACATCAGCTTGCCCATGATCGGCAGGCCCAGGAAATAGCCCAGCAGGCCTTCGCCCGCCTCGGGCGGGACATAGGCCATGAGGTTCATGAACAGGAAGAAGAATAGCGGCACGCAGACCAGCGCCGCGCCATAGATCAACCAGTCCTTGCGCGGATCGGCGCCTTCCGGGCGCTCGCCATAGCCGTCGAGCCGGCCACCGTTGAACTGGACCAGAACCCACGAAAAGGTCATCCCCAGCGCGGCAAGGCCGAAGCCTGCCCACCAGCCCACGGACTCCGCAAGGATCGGGCAGAAGAACTGCGAGATCAGCGAGCCGAGATTGATGCCCATGTAGAAGATGGTGAACCCCGCATCGCGTCGCCGGTCACCCTCGGCATAGAGCGTGCCGACCATGGTTGAGATGTTTGGCTTGAAGAAGCCGTTGCCCACCGTGACGATCGAGAGGCCGACCAGCAGCAGGCCGACATAGAAGGGCGAACGCTCGCCATCGGATTCGAAACCGCCCGGTGGGATGCGCCTGGCCTCGCTGCCATCGGCTGCCTTAAGCGAGACTGACTTGTCCTCGTTGCCGACGATTTCCAGCCGCTGCCCGCCCATTTCGAGCGAGCGGACTTCGGTGCCGTTGGTCTCGGCCACCGTCACTTCGTAGCGCTGGCCCTCGATCGTGGCATAGGGCTTGGCGGCTTCGCCGCCGAAGCACAGCATGAAATATCCCAGCGCCATCAGGATCGCGCCGAATTTCACCGAGCGCTTGGAGCCAAGATAGCGATCGGCGATCAGCCCGCCGATCAGGGGGGTGAGATAGACCAGTGCGGTGAACCCGCCGTAGATACCTGTGCTGGTCGTGTCATTGAACAGGAAGTGCTTGGCGAGATAGAGCGTCAGGATCGCCCGCATGCCGTAGTAACCGAACCGCTCCCACATCTCGGTGGTGAACAGGCGCTTCAGTTGCGCGGGGTGACCGAACCATTCTCCGTAGGCCTGCTGCGGAGGAGTGGCGGCATTCAAGGTTTCGTGGGCCATGCGGGCGGCGATCTCGTCGTTGTTTCCGGGGCGCTGCACCTCTCCCGTGCAGCATGGATGCGCCTTAGTGGCATGGACGGGCGTGGCAAGAAACTATTTTCAACCGTAACCAGTCCACAATCCCGACCTGCAATATGTCCATGGGCAGGCGGCATAGCGTTTGAATGCGGGCGTTGTGCGCCTCGCTGTATTATGGCAGTGCATCACCCATGACCAATCTCGGCCGCCCCGTCTATCTGCGCCTGCGCGACGAAATCTGTGCGGGCATTCTCGATGGACGCTATCCGGAAGAGTCCATGCTGCCTTCGGTGCGGGCCTTCGCGGCAGAGCAGGGCGCCAACCCGCTCACGGTTGCAAAGGCCTATCAGCAGTTTCAGGACGAGGGTCTGGTCATCGTCCAGCGCGGTATCGGGATGTTCGTCGCGCCTGGTGCGGTCGGGGCCTTGCGCCGAAAGGAACGCGAATCCTTCCTTGAGAACGACTGGCCGGAAATTGCCGCACGGATGCGCCGCATCGGGATCAGCGTCGCCGACCTTAGCGAATTGACCTGAAACGGTTAAATTTGGCTGCCAGGCCGCCACATCAACCGATTGTAATAACGGTTCCCGCGTGGCAGGATGGGACCTTGCACCTAAACGGGGGTTCGGGTGCATGGGATCGTCATAAGGGGGACGTCGCTCAGGACGTCTGACGGAGGGTAGCACATGATTAGGTCGGAGCTGTTGCAATCGCTCGCAAAGGAAAGTCCTGGACTGCGCAGCGAGGAAATCGAACGCGTCGTCGACGTCTTCTTTGACGAGATCGCCAAGCGGCTTGCCGAAGGCGGGCGCGTGGAACTGCGGGGCTTTGGCGCTTTCTCGACGCGTGAGCGCGATGCGCGCAAGGGCCGCAACCCGCGCACGGGCGAAACCGTCGACGTGCCCGGCAAGCGCGTGCCCTATTTCAAGGCCGGCAAGGAAATGCGCCAGCGCCTCAATACCGATTGAGCGGATATTCCAGATTCAAGGCAAGGGGCGCTGCAACCACCGTTGCGGCGCCCTTTGTGCTGTGGCAGGCGCACTTTCAGTGCGGACGTGGCGGAATGGTAGACGCCGGGGACTTAAAATCCCTTGATCCTTGATCGTGCGGGTTCGAGTCCCGCCGTCCGCACCAAATCCCCAATTCGGCTTGTACCACAGGTGTAAAAGCAGTCGAATTGTTGGAGTTCGTGACCCTGCACACCGACGGGTCCCTAAAATCGTCTTAAAAACACCTTGGTAACTCCACGGTAGGACTTGCGCGATAATGGTCGACATGATCGGAACTTGCGTGATTCCGGTCGGTTCGGGGAATTCGCGCAAGGGGACCGGGCTTGGCCCAAGACGATGAACGGCTTGTGACGCCGGCAGACGGAGGCAAGGACGGGGAGCAGCGCTCCGCGCCGCGCTTCACGTTGCTCATCCGTGCTGCCAAGCTGATCGTCGACGATACTGGCGAATTTCTCTGCGTCGTACGGGACGTATCGAGCAGCGGCATCAAGATCCGCCTGTTCAATCCGCTGCCGGACCATGCCTCGTTGTGCCTCGAAATGAGCAATGGCGAGCGCTACCGGATCGAGATGGTCTGGCAGGAAGGCGAATACGCCGGTTTCCGCTTCGTCGACGAAGTCGATATCGCGCGCCTGCTCGATGAGGCCCACGGTGCATTTCCCAAGCGACAGGTGCGTCTGCGCATCCAGCTCGATGCCATTCTCCATTCGGGCGGCGAGGCGGTGCGGGTCGCGTTCCAGGACATCTCCCAGCAGGGGGCCTGCATCGATTGCGACAAGTGGCTCCTGATGAACGAGCTTGTCCGGGTCGAAACGGGTGTCCTGCCCGCGATCTATGCCAAGGTGCGCTGGCGCAGCCACCCGCGCTACGGTCTGTTGTTCGAACAGACCTTCAAGCTTGATGAACTGGCCCATATCGCTGCGCCATTGCAGCCCGGTGAGCACGGATCGTCGCACAGCGATCATCATCCGGGCGAGCACCGCAGCGGTCGCTTCGTCTGACCGCAAGCAGATTTCGCGAATCCCGCGATCGTCGTTAACCAAGCCTTAGCCATTTTTGTTCACTCCTTGCCTCAACGGATTGTGGTTGAACGGGGGCTTCAATGGTTAACGGGACGCAGGGCGGGCAGGTTGGCGCAGGACAGGGCGGCACGGGTCGCAAGGTCGATGTGGCAATCATCGGAGCGGGCCCCGCCGGCCTCACCGCGGGATATCTTCTCACCAAGCGCGGTTTTTCGGTCGCGATCATCGAGAAGGATCACACCTATGTCGGCGGGATCAGCCGCACGGTCGAACATGAAGGCTACCGCTTCGATATCGGTGGTCACCGCTTCTTCTCGAAGTCGAAGCAGGTCGTCGACCTGTGGAACGAGATTCTGCCGGACGACTTCATCCAGCGCCCGCGCATGAGCCGCATCTATTACGAGGGCAAGTTCTACTCCTATCCCCTGCGCGCCTTCGAGGCGCTGTGGAACCTTGGGCTGGTGCGTTCGACGCTGTGCATGGCAAGCTTTGCCAAGGCCAAGGCGTTTCCCAACAAAAAGGTGAAGAGCTTCGAGGACTGGACCGTCAACCAGTTCGGGCAGAAGCTTTATTCGATCTTCTTCAAGACCTACACCGAGAAGGTCTGGGGCATGCCCTGCGACGAGATGAGCGCAGACTGGGCGGCGCAGCGCATCAAGGGACTTTCGCTGTGGGGCGCGGTCACCGACGGCCTCAAGCGCAGCCTGGGGCTGAACAAGCGTCCCAACGACGGCATGCAGACCAAGACCCTGCTCGAAACGTTCCGCTATCCGCGCCTTGGGCCGGGCATGATGTGGGATGCCGCGCGCGACAAGATTATTGCCACCGGCAAGGGCGAGGTCCTCATGGGCCATGCCTTCAAGCAGCTTGCCGCAGACGGGCAGGGTGGCTGGCGCCTTTCCGCCACGGGCCCGCAGGGCGACGTGGTGATCGAGGCGAGCCACGCCATCAGTTCGGCACCGATGCGCGAACTCGGTGCGCGCCTGCATCCCTTGCCCGCAACGTCGCTTGAAGGCAGCCGTCTCAAGTATCGCGACTTCCTCACCGTTGCGCTGAAGATTCGCTCGGAGGAGTTGTTCCCCGACAACTGGATCTACATTCACGACAGCAAGGTGAAGGTCGGCCGCATTCAGAATTTCCGCTCGTGGTCGCCCGAAATGGTGCCTGATGAAAGTGTAGCCTGCGTCGGCCTAGAATACTTCTGCTTCGAAGGTGATGACCTGTGGGATTCCAGCGACGATGACCTCGTCGCGCTGGCCACCCGGGAGATGGCTATCCTCGGCCTCGTCAGCCCCGAGAAGGTCATCGGCGGTGTCGTAGTGCGCCAGGAGAAGGCCTATCCCGTCTATGACGACGAATATGCCGCCAATGTTGCTTCCATGCGTACCGAACTCGAGGCGGCGCATCCCACGCTGCATCTCGTCGGCCGCAATGGCATGCACCGCTACAACAACCAGGACCACGCGATGATGACCGCGATGCTCACGGTCGAGAACATCGCTGCCGGCGCGCGTGTCTACGACACCTGGTGCGTCAACGAGGATGCCGAATATCACGAGGCGGGCGACGAGGGTGCCGAAGCCGCGATCCCGGCGCGTCAGGCGATCACCGAGGACCAGGCAGCGGCTCTTGCTTCGGTGCGCGACGTGCCCGAGCGCATCGCGCCTGCCGTGAAGGCCGCCTGACCGCGCAATGACCGGGATTTTCCTTCCGATGATCGACCGTCTCCGCCGCATCGTGCTCCTGCGCTACCTGCTGGCCAGCGTCGGAGCGCTTGCAGTCGACATGGGCTCGTTCCTGGCATTGCTCGCGCTTGGCGTCATGCCGGTGCTTGCCTCGGCCGCAGGGTACACGCTCGGCATCGTCGCGCACTGGCTCCTGTCGAGCCGCGCTGTCTTCACCGACAGCGTGGCCGAAGAGCGCCTGGCACGGACACGCCAAAAGGCACTGTTCGTCGGATCGGCGCTGATCGGCCTTGCCCTGACCACGTTGATCGTCGGAGCCGGGACCGCGATGGGGCTTGATTCGCGACTGTCCAAGGTGATCGCGATCGGAGCGAGCTTCACTGTCACATGGCTTCTGCGCAGGCGAGTCGTCTTTCAATGAGAGCCCTGCAGGCTGGCGCCCCTCCCGGCGATCGCCGGGCACAGACCCCGCTTGCCGGTGTGTTGCTCGCATGGCTGCTGACGGCTGCGCTGATGCTTTTCGCAAGCGGCGGGCGCATCGGTCCTGCCTATTTCGCAGACGGCGATGATGCCCTGCGGCTCCAGCAGGTGCGCGATCTGCTCGCCGGTCAGGGCTGGTTCGATCTCCACCAATACCGGATCGCACCGCCCGATGGTGTGGCGATGCATTGGACGCGGCTGGTCGACTTGCCGATTGCCGCGGTCATCGCGCTGCTTCGCCCGCTCCTGGGGCAAGGCCAGGCAGAAATCGTCGCGATCGCGGTAGTGCCGCTGCTTTCGCTCCTTGCCGCAATGCTGCTTGCCGCGCGTCTGGCTGCGCGCCAGTTCGGCAAGGGAGCCGCGATCATCGCGGCCGCTCTGGTAGTCGTGGCCATCCCGGCATCGTTCCGCATGATGCCGATGCGCATCGACCACCACGCCTGGCAGTTCGTCCTTGCGCTCGTTGCGCTGAACGGCATGGCGTCACGCACACCGAAAGTCGGCGGTGCGGTTGCGGGACTGGCGCTCGCTGTTGCGCTCGCGATCTCGCTTGAATCGTTGCCGCTGGTCGCTGTCTTCGCAGGCGTGTGCACGCTGAGGATGATGCGCGGGCAGCGAGAATGGCTTGCCGCCTTCATGGCTACACTCGCCCTCGGCAGTTTCGCCTTGTTGCTCGCGACGCGGGGCCCGTCCGACCTTCTCGATCATTGCGATGCGCTTTCGCCCGTTCATGTCATGGCGCTCGTCTGGGTGGCCGTTGCCTGCGCCTTCGGCCTGCCGCGCCTGCGGCACCGCCCTCCCGGCCTCAGCCTTGTTGCCCTTGCCGCGATCGGGCTTGGGGCCATTGCCATCATCATGGCACGCGCACCACAATGCGCCGGACCGGACGCGTTCGCGGCGCTCGACCCGCTGGTCAGGAAGGTCTGGCTCGATGCCGTTGCCGAAGGGCGTCCTGTGTGGCGTCAGGGCCTCGTCCTCGGTGCCACGATGGTGCTGGTGCCGCTTCTCGGCCTGATTGCCTGCCTGCGCCTGAGCAATGCTTCGCAGGATCAGGCGAGCAGGGACTGGTGGACGGACATGACCCTGCTGCTGGCAGGGGCGACTGTCATTGGCCTGCTGGTCGCCCGCGCAGCTGCCGTGCCGTGCCTGTTTGCGACGATTCCGGCCGCCTGGCAGTTCCAGCGCGAAGCGCGGGCCTGGCGGGCAGACCCGCTTGTGGTGCGCCGGCTCGCGCGGATGCTGCTGCTCATCTTTCTTGTGGTGCCCGGAGCCCTCGTCGGCATGGCGGGGGATGCCGTCAGGAAGGAGCCAGTTCAGCCCGCAGCCGTCGATTCCTGCAAACTGCCCGAATTCCTGCCCGCGCTTGCGAAGCAACCGCACACGACGATCCTTGCCGGCCTCGATCTGGGGCCATCCATTCTCGTCACCACGCCGCATACGGTCGTGGCAACCGGCCATCACCGTGCGAGCGCGGCCATGCGCGACACGATCGTCGCCTTCCTCGGCCCCGACGCTGGAGCGCGCGCCATAATGGCCCGCCGCGGTGCCACGATGGTCATCGTCTGCGCTCGTGGAGGCGAGGGCAGCGTCTACCGCCGTCTCGCTCCCGATGGCTTCATGGCGCATCTGGTCAAGGGGCAGATCCCGTCCTGGCTCGAACCGGTGCCTCTGGCACCTCAAAGCGGGATCAGCGCCTGGCGCGTCCGTCCCGTGGCTTGAGCCATTCGACACAAAAAAGGGGCGGCTTCCGACGAAGCCGCCCCGATTTGAGCCTATCCCTGCAGACTTAGAAGTCTGCCTGGAAGCCGACCTTGAAGTAGCGGCCGAGAATGCCCTGACCACCCTGGATCGGGTTGTACAGGTAGGCACCATAAGTCACCACATCGACCGGCGGCATGTTGTCGAACAGGTTCAGCGCGGTCAGCGAGAGCGTGAAGCGATCGTTGACCTTGAAGCGCGTCTGCAGGTCGAAGGTGATGAAGCGCGGCACATCGCAGCCAGTAGGGCTGTAGCCCGGGTCAAGGCCGCAATCCTTGTAGCCAGTGCCCTGGTCCATCGCCGAGAGGTTGTAGCCACCGAAGTAGTTCACGGTGGTGTTGATCTCGAGGTTGTCGTCGAACTCGAGACCGTTCAGCCAGTAGCCGTGCCACTTCGGCGTACCCGAACCTGCCGTCAGGTTGAAGTTGCCGAGCGTGCCGTCATAGCGCTCCACGCCACCACCGCTCGCGGTGAGGTCCGATTCCAGCTTGATGATGTAGCTGGCTTCGAGATGGCTGGTGAAGCGGATGTTGTCGGTCAGATTGACCTTGCCGTCGATCGCGAAATCCAGACCCGAAACGCGCTGGGTGTTCGCATTGATCAGCTGCGACTGGATGAAGGCGATGCGTGGCGTCGCATTCGGGAAGTCGGGGCTGACCGCATCAGGGATCACGGTATAGCCAGCCGGAATTGCCTGGCCCTGGTAATAGGCCAGCAGTGCCGGCGTGTTCGAAGGCTGGGTAATCACCCCGGTCTTCTTGATGTTGTAGTAGTCCACCGAGAAGCTGAAGTTGCGGATCGGCTCAAAGAAGATGCCAGCGGTGAAGCTTCGCGACTTTTCGGGCTCGAGGTTGGGCGATGCCAGCGTCGTCTGACCGTAGGAACCCGAACGGATGTAGGTCGGGCAAGCGCTGAACGTGGCGACCGTGCAGCCATACTGGCTGAGGAAGTTGTCGTTGAACGCAGCGGCCGAATTGGTGACGAACCCGGTGGTCGGAAGGGCATTGGCCTCGCCGAACGACGGGATGCGGAATCCGCGCGAGTAGGTCCCGCGGATCAGCAACTGGTCGATCGGCTTGAACTTCACGCCTGCCTTGGGCGAGAAGGCATTCTGCCCGCTCGAGTACTTGTCGTAGCGGCCCGAGACATTGACTTCCAGCTGATCGATGATCGGCGCGTTGAGTTCGGCAAAGCCCGAATAGACCCAGCGGCTGCCCTTGGTGCCGAAAGCATTGAGGGTGAAGTAGCGCTGCGTCGGACCGAATGTGTCGGCGTTGCCCGAAGGCGCGTTGACGGCTTCGTAGCGAGCGCCTGCACCGACTGCGAGCTGGAGCGGACCACCGGGCAGATCCATCAGGCTTGCACCGAGCGAACCCTGGAACTGCACCTGGTCGGACGTGGCGTTGAGCACCTGCGTCGGCCGGATGAAATCGTTCTGGGCCTGGGTGTTCTTCGTCGGATCGACGAAGTTGTAGGTGCCCTTGGCAATCGCCGAGAGCAGGTTGGCGATGTAGACATAGCCTTCCTGCGTGCGCTGCAGGTCCGAATGCATCGCCGTCGCGCCGAAGTCGAAGTTGATGGTATCGGTCAGGTCGCCCTTGACGCCGATGGCGCCGCGATAGGCGCGGTTGCGCGTCTCGTTGTAGGTCGCCTGGTCGAACAGACGTCCCTGGATACGGGCGATCTGGCCTTGCGCGGCAAACGGATTGTTCGGGTTGAGCGTGCCGTTGGCAGCATTGCAGCCCGTGTTCAACCCGCTCGCATCACCCACGCCGTTGGCGCAGACATAGACGGGAAGGGTCAGGGCATACGAACCGGGGGCGCGAACGGCCGAGTTGTTCGAGGTGGAGAAGCCGGGGAAGAGGATGCCGGCGTTGGCGTTGCGAGCGATCTGCTCCGGCAGGCCGGTGTAGGATACGCGGCTCTGCAGGTAGTTGAACTCGGCGTAGGCCTCGATGCTGTCGGTGACAGCCGCGGTAACGCGAGCCGAGATGCCGTAGCGTTCGATCTCGGGCTGGATCACGCCGTACTTGCGGGTGATGTCGATCGTGCAGGTCGAAAGCGGCGCGGCAGCGCTTGCAGCAAGCTGGCCCGGCGTCAGGTTGTATGCGCTGTCGCAGCCCGTGTTGTTCAGCAGCTGGAAACGGCCGAGCGGTGTCGTGTTGGTCGGATCGTAGGGACGAACCAGCAGCGGACCGCCAGCGCCGGTGAAGCTTGCGGCCGTCGGCGAGTTCAAGCGATCGTCGCTTCCGCAAGTGCCGTCCGGACCGCAAACGCCGGTCTGGTCATCGGTGTTGAACGGATAACCGCGGTCGCGGTTCATCAAAGATTTGCTCTTGTAATAGAAGCCCGAGACGTAGGCGTTGTAGCCATTTTCCTCGATGTCGCCGACGCCTGCGGTCAGCGAAAGGCGGTACTGCGCGGCATCGCCACGGCTTGAAATGCCCGCTTCGCCACGGGCGCGAACGCCCTTGAATTCGCGCTTGGTGATGATGTTGACCACGCCGGCGATGGCGTCGGCACCATACGATGCCGAAGCACCGTCACGCAGGACTTCGACCTTTTCGACGATGTCGTCGGGGATCGTGTTGAGATCGACGAAGTTGCGCGAACCGTCGTCGGCCAGCGGGTAATAGGCAGCGCGCAGGCCGTCGAACAGGACCAGGGTCGAGTTCGTGGACAAGCCGCGAAGCGAAATTGCCGAGGCGCCCGCAGCGAAGGCACCGTTTGCCGAAAACGAGTTGGTGAGCGCCGGGCCATTGTTGGCTGCAATCGACTGGAGGCCTTCCTGGATCGTCGAAATACCGCGCTGGTCGAGGTTCTCGGCGGTCACGGTGGTGACGGGCGAGACGGTCTCGGCGTCGGTACGACGCAGGATCGAACCGGTGACGACGATCGTATCGGCACCGCCGCCGCAGCTCGGATCATCGGGCTGCACGTTGCAGTCGACGCTTTGGCTGGCGGTCGTCGTGGTGTCCTGTGCCGAAGCAGCCGTGGAGATCAGCGCCATGCCGATCACCAGCGGTGCGGCGCCCGCACGCAGCGCAGAGAAGTTTTTCCTGTTCACGTTGTCCAGTCCCTTTTGTCCTGTCCGCCTGACCCGCGAAATTAGGGAGCAGGCTCATTCCCGACCGCAGCAACGACGGCCGCAGTGCGGCGCGGTCCATGTGCGGTCAGGAACAGATGCGCCTGTTTGGCGGAGGGAATCGGCTGCTGTCGAACGCGAAAGTCGGAAGCTGAACTAATCCAAAGATAGTGTATCAAAACCGCCACATCGCATTGTTACAAAATGATAAACTGTCAAAATATGCAAAACCAACCATTTTGAAACAAAATATCAGCTAACCTTCGTTTATTGTGAAACTAATTTCAATTGTGACGTTATCCGCAGGTGCTCACAAACTTTTGATACGTGCAGCGCCCCACTCCACGGGAGTCAGACGCGCCCACATGCAGGCTGTTCCTGCGTGACAGCAAAATTTAATGTTTCCGCATCGTGCCTGCGCGAAACCAACCCGGTGCCAGGCCAGCCCGCACCTTGCCTCAGCCATGAAGCTGAATCGGAATCGAAAGGTGCCCTGCAAACTGCCGAGCTGCGGCTTTCACTGCGAAGCCACAATCAGGAGGGGACAAGTGCCTCGTAGCGGGCGACGAAGGGCTCCAGCATTGTCCGATAGGCGTCGGCGGCGCCAACGGCTCCGGTATTGATCGGTTCGCGCACCTGCATAACGCTCGCGGTCGAGACCACACGTTTGGTCTCATGCGGGCGGAATACCTGTGGTTCCTCGGGTAGCCCGCAATGCGCCAGAATGCGACGGATCTGCAGTTCCGGATCCTGCACCAGCTGCTGGTAATCCATAACGAGAATGCGGTCGGGGAACATTGCGCTCCAGTGCTGGAACAACTGGTCTTCCAGCGCGAAATGCGCGGCTACGTCCGCAAGGTCCCAGCTCCAGTCGAGCCCGTGGATGAAGTAGGTGCGATAGGCGGACCACGCGCAATCCAACGGGTCGCGCCGCATCCAGATCACCGGTGCCTGTGGCAGCAGCGCGGCGATCAGTCCCATGAACCGGCTGGTGTTGAGCGCCTTGTCGACGAAGCGCCCGTGCTTGCCGAACCGCTCCTGCCCGAGATGGACATAGAGCGCGGCAAGATCGTCAGCCTTGCCACCGGCCTTGAAGTAGCGGGACAACCCCGTCCCGCTGATCGAAGGCAGGTCGCGTGCGACGACTGCCATGCGCCCGAGTTCTTCACCGCCCGAGACGGCCGAATGGCTGACGAGAATCTGCTCGACCAGCGTGGTGCCCGAGCGGGGCAGGCCGGTCACGAAGATCGGCGCGTCGGTCGGCACGGTCACTTGCCTGTTCACGCTTTCGACGAAGGCGCGGTCATATCCCTCGCGCGCCTCGGCTGCATCGCGCTTGTCTGCGGCAAGATCGAAGGGACGCCATCCCTTCACCAGCTGCGCGCCCGTAGCGAAGTGCCGGAACGCCGCTTCGGGCTCCTTCCGGTCGAAGTGCACGCGTCCTGCGGCATAATGGTAGTGCGCAAGCTCGAGCGGTGGGGCACCGATCATCGACGCCTCAGCCGCGACGATGCGGTCACCGATGGGATCGCCGGCCACGCGCTTGCGTGCGGCAGCGAGCGACAGCATCGCCTGGCCAAGCTGCGGATCGGTGTCGAGCGCGGCCAGCAGGTTGCGCTCTGCCTCCTCGACAAGCCCGAGATTCACCGCAATCGTGCCGCGGATGTACTGGTGGCCCGATACGGTAGGCACGCCGAAGGGCACCTGCCCCATCAGCGTCCACGCCTGTTCGAGATTGCCGGTTTGCGCCAGCATCGCGGCCTGGAGGAAGCGCGCATGGGGATCGTTCGCGCGATGCGCGGCATAGCGCTCCATCGCCAGGTGCGCGGCGCTGTATTCGCCGTTGGTCTGCATGACCTTGGCGATGGACTGCCAGCGATCCCCCAAGGGCGGATTGCCCTGCAGAAGGGCGAATGCCGCGGCATTGGCGCCGCGCCGGTTTCCGCTTTCGAGGGCGGCAACGAACGCGCGCAACTGGGTGATTGCCTGGTCTTCGGTCATTGTCGTGCGCGCCTGCAGGAGATCGTGGATCGAGGTCATTCGTCAGTGTCTATGCCGGGGCCTCGGACCCGCCGCAAGGCGTGAGCCCCCCAAAGAAAAAGGGGCGCCCCGAAGGACGCCCCCGTTCCTGTCCAGCCGGACAATCCGCCATTACTGGCCGACGTTCTCGCCGAAACGCATGGTCCAAGTGAAGCGCACGGCGCGCGGAGCCTGGTAACCGGTGGGCAGACGGTAGTCCGAGCGCAGGGCACCCGAGTCGGTTTCACCGAATTCCACGAAGTCGGTCTTCGACTTCGAATTGAACACGTTGAACACGTCGACGCGGAAGCTCGAACCTGGCAGCGAGTCACCCAGATTGAACTGGAAGCCCAGGTCGAGGTTGGTCGACCAGTCGCTCTTGAACGCCGTGCCGCGCGGCACGATCGTGCTGTTGGCCGAACCGCCGTTGCCGAGCGGATTGGCGCAGAAGAACGAAGCCGCACCGTAACCTTGCGCGAACGCGTCGGTCGGGTGGACGCCGATGCAGCTGAAGCTGCGCGGCGACTGGACCGTCAGGTTGGCGCCGATGCGCAGCCAGTCAACCGGCTGGAGCGAGCCGAAGAACTTGAAGGTATGTTCGCGGTTGTTGGCGAGCGTACCGTACGAGCCATCGCTCAGACCGGGCTGGTCGAAGTCCTGCGTCAGGCCGGCGTCGTCCTGGTTGTTGTCCGACTTGACCGAACCTTCGTAGTTACCGCGCAGCTTCTGGTAGGTGTAGCTGAAGTCGAAGCCGTACGTGCCGTTGAAGGCCTTTGCGACGGTGAACTCCACCGAGTCATACTTGCGGATCGGCTTGGGGTAGCCGAGGTCGGCAGCCGAAAGCGTGACCACGTCGGTCGTGCCGGGGATCGAGGGATCGCCGTCGAGACGGACGGTGATCGGCTCGCCCGGGTTGGCCAGAACGTACTGGTGGAAGCCGGACCAGATCGGGCTGCCCGACGACGTTGCGCAGGACAGGCCCTTGCTGGCGCAGTACTTGTTGACTGCAGCGTCGATCGCGACGTCTTCCAGCGTCTGCTTGAGACGACGGTTGATGTAGCGCAGACCGAAGGTCCAGTCGTCCATGCGGTGCGTGATGCCGAAGATCA
This sequence comes from Novosphingobium sp. HNCC26DJ243, assembly GCF_057180545.1. Taxonomy (NCBI): domain Bacteria; kingdom Pseudomonadati; phylum Pseudomonadota; class Alphaproteobacteria; order Sphingomonadales; family Sphingomonadaceae; genus Novosphingobium; species Novosphingobium sp. HNCC26DJ243. Next base: position 308,579 of record NZ_JBXUGN010000002.1, read on the forward strand.
TTTCGTCCTGATACATCGGCTTCAGGTTCTGCGAGACCAGCGTGTCGGTCGCGCCGGCAACGCCGTCCGAGAAGACCGTGCGGCACTTGGAACCGGCACCCGGACCGAAGTTCGGGCAGTTCAGGGTGTTGGCACCCGTCAGCGCGCCCAGAACAGGTGCGCCCGAAGCGTCGAACTGCTGGCCGATCGGAATACCGCGCGAGTCGTAGTTGCCGCCAACGACGCCCGGAGCGTAGCCGAAGCGCTGCTCGTAGAACGTTTCTGCACCGCCGAGGCGGATGTTGGTGTTGGTGGCGACCGGCAGGAAATAGCGGCCCCAGAACGCGTTGATCTTGGTCAGCTTGTCGCCGAACACGTCGAACGAAGCGCCGATACGCGGAGCCCACTGGTTCTTGATGTCGACATACTTGGCGCCGGTGATCGAGAAGTTCTCGAAGCGGTCGTTGCGAATGCCAAGCTGCAGGTTGAGACGATCATTGAGAAGGTCCCAGCTGTCCTGTGCGTAGAACGCGGTCTGGCGGGTCTTGAAGAAGCCTTCGTTGAGGTAGGTGCGCGTGCGGATATAGTTCGCGGTGAAGCGATAGATCCGGTCACCGGTGTAGAAGGTGTTTTCGGTCACCGACAGGTCTTCGCGGTCGAAGCCGAAGCGGAAGTGATGCGAGCCGAGCAGGTTCACATAGAGGTCCGCATCGAGACGCATCACCTTGCGCAGGTCACGGCCATCGGTCGGAGCAAGCGGGACGCCGGCGATCGTGTTGAGCACCGTGGTCTTGTTGCCGTTCGCGTCGAACGCCAGCTGCGTCTGCACGATCGGACCGGCGAGAGCGCCACCGGCAACGACGTCGCTGCGGGTGTAGCGGTTTTCACCGTAAGCGCCCGAGAGCGTGAAGAAGTCGGTGAACTGGCCGGTGTACTGGACGATCCAGTTCTTGCCACCGATCTTGTTCGTTTCACGACCTTCCTTGACGTTACCCGTCAGCGTGCCCTGGCGATCGTTACCCAGGCCATCGATGTTGTAGTAATCGTAGTTGACCGTGCGTTCGTCGGACCAGAAGGTGCCTTCGATGCGGTGACCGTCGAACGGAATGAAGTCGACCTTGCCGCCGTAAAACGGGGTGTTCGAGTGCGAACGGGTGCGGTAGCCGGCACCCGGCGTGGTGTCTTCCTGAACGCGGTAGCGCGGCGTGAACAGGCCGTAGAAGAACAGGCGATCCTTGATCAGCGGACCCGAGAGGTAGAAGTTGGCTTCAACCGACTCACGATAGTCCTTGTCGTTGCGCGCCTTAAGCGTTCCCGTGGTGTCCTGGAACGTGTTCGGCGAATCCGAGGTCAGCGCATCCGGCTGATACGAAATCACCGCGCCATACTGGAAGTTGTTCGAACCCGACTTGGTCACCGCCGAGGTCACGCCGCCGAGCGCACGACCGTATTCGGCCGACCAGCCACCGGTCTTGACGTCAAACGTGCGGTAGAACTCGAAGGGAACGATGTTGTTGCCGACGAACGTACGGAAGTTGGTCGTGTTCAGACCGTTCACGTAGTAGCTGTTTTCGGCGATCGAGGCACCGCCGAAGCTGACGCAGTCCGGGCAATCGGTAAACTGGCCGTCACCGGCGTTCGTGCCCGGAGCGAGCAGGATCAGGGCCGACTGCGAGCGGGCGACCGGGATGCTGTCGGCAAGCTTGCTGACGTCGAGCGAAATGCCCGAGGTGGTCTGCGCGAAGTCGTTGGTCTTCACGCGCGTTCCGGTCACGACAATCGCGTCGCCGGCAGCGGCTTCGCCCGTCGAATAACGGTAGGAGTTGTTGGCACCGGCGACGACCGACGCGGCATTGTCCTGAACGACAACGGCGCCGCCGACAGTGACGGTGACCGAGTAGGAACCGGTGGGAAGCGCGGTGGCGCGGAACTGGCCGCTGGAATCGGTGGTGACGGTGTTGGTGAAGCCCTGCTCGTTCGAGCGGATCTTCACTTCGGCGCCAGCAACGGGAGCGCCGCTTGCGTCGAGCACTTCGCCGACGAGGTTACCACGCGTATAGTCCTGCGCCATGGCCGGTGCGACGAAAGCAGCCGAACCGGCAAAACCGGCAACGACCAGCGCCAGAGGCGCGGCGCTCGCACGGAGCGCAGAGAAAGTTTTCTTATTCACTTGTCCAGTCCCCTATGTCCTGTCCGCCTGCACCCTTCGCTTGAAAGCTGATGCAGGCACTTTCCCGAGCGTCCCGTATTTTGCCGCATTGCCCACTGCTTTGCGGCATCGCCCACTGACGCGCGGGAAAAGATGGCTCTTTTTGGCGGAAACATCGGGCTTGTTACAAACACGAATGACAGTTGCGAATTGAATCCGAAACGTGTGTATCAAAAGTGCCACACCGCCTTTGGGGCAGGGCGAAGGTCCAGATTTTACGGCAGTTTACAGGTGGTGCACGGAAATAACACCAAGCCGCTCATGGCTTGCCAATAATTTCAATGGTGACGGGTTGGCGTGAAACACTTGGTTGCAAACGCCGTCTTCAACGGGTTGCCGATGATACCATGTCGCGCAGCAGCAGAAGGGGATCGAGCCGGTTTTCCCGCCATTTCACCGACCAGTGCAAGTGCGGCCCCGTTGCACGCCCCGTGTGGCCGATGAGACCAACCGCTTGCCCCTGTCGGACGATCTGCCCTTCGCTTACAAGTAGCTGGGAACCATGGAGAAAAGCGCTGTTCAGACCCATGCCGTGGTCGAGCATGAGGAGCTTTCCTTCAAGGCTGAACGGCGTTTCGGCCGCAAGAATCACCATGCCATCAGCCGGAGCGACGTACGCTGTTCCCTCCCCGCCAGCGATGTCCAGGCCCGAATGGTAGGCAGCCGGCTCACCCCGGTAGATACGCTGCGCGCCGAAGCGGCCCGAAAACCTCCCGGGCGCAGGCCGGACGAAGTCCTGCCGCCAACCTTGTTCATCGCTTTCCCGCGCACGCGCGGCGGCAATGCGCGCCAGTTCACCCCGCCGGATGCGCTGATAGTCCTCGTCGGGTACGCCTGCGGGCTTCCTTGCCACATTGATGTGCTCGATCGCCCATGCGCGAGGCGCGATCGCGATCGGGAGGGCGAAGGTGGCACCATCGGCAAGGATGGCAAGCAGCCGGGCTTCGGGGCCGGCATCACGATCGAAAGCCACCAGGAACTGGCCGTCGGGCGCGAAAGGAACCGGCTTTCCGTCGAGGGCCAATGCCCGCGTGCCGGGCTGGACCCGGCTGCGCAGCCAGCCGCCCTGGGTCTGCTGGCCACCGGGTTCAAGCGTGATCGGGGCGAGGGGCGTGTTGCCGAGCGAGAGAGCCGTGAGGGCTGCGCCGCCTGCCTGCAGGAAGCTGCGACGGTCGGTCAGTCGGCCGTCGGGCCTCACTGGCCCTCAAGGTGCCGACGCACCGAAATCTCGCAGGTGGCATAGGCCTCCTGCCGTTCGGCGCACCAGTAGCGCAGCATGTCGAGCGGGATCTCTGCGCCCGAGACGGCACAGACGACATGGTCGCCCGCCGAAAGCTGGCGGAAGCCGCCGGGAAGGTAATGAAGCCGCGCGAGGCGACCGGACTGGGACATCAACATCTGGCCAATGTAGCGACTGCAGCGCGTCAGAACAATTCCTGCTGACCGGGAGGCGATGCAGCCGAACGCGAACGGGGCGCCGGTCTGCCGGGCGCGGCCGCGGTTCCGGTGGTTACGTCGACCGTGCCATCGGCAAACTTGAGCGTCAGGTTGCCCCGCTCCTCGGCCGACTGGCGGTCTTTCACGAGAAGGCCCTCGCGATCGGTCACCAGCACATAGCCGCGCGCCAAGGGGGCCTCGGGATCGAGCGAGCGGCGCAGACGGTCGAGCGCATCGACCTTGCCGCGCGCGTGATCGATGCGCTGGAGAAGGGTCTCGGGCCGCAGGCGCTGGCTGGCGAGCCGTTCGCGTTCGCGCGCCACGCGGGACGAAAGCAGCGCGGGCCGCAAGGCACCGGCATGGCGCGCGAGCACCGATCCGGCGATCTCGGTGCGATGGAGCAGGGCGCGGCGCAGGCGCTCGCCCAGATCGTCCACGCGCTGCGCCTGACCTTGAAGCAGCGCCTGGGGCTGCGGCAGGCGCTGGCTGCGCGCCTCGAGGCGTTCCCTGGCCTGCGACAACTGCCGCCCGAGCGCGCGGCGCTGGCGGGCGTTGAGGTCGGCAACGAAAGCGGCAAGTTCCGCCTGCACCGGCACTGCAAGTTCGGCAGCGGCGGTCGGCGTCGGTGCGCGCAGATCGGCCGCGAAATCACACAGGGTGGTGTCGGTCTCGTGGCCGACCGCGCTGATGATCGGGATCGTGCATTCGGCAACCGCGCGGACGACATCTTCCTCGTTGAAACCCCAGAGGTCTTCGATCGAGCCGCCGCCGCGCGCGACAATGACAAGGTCGGGGCGCGGAATCGGCCCGTCTTCGGGCAGGTTCGAAAAACCGCGCACAGCGTTTGCCACCTGCGCGCCCGAGCCCTGGCCCTGCACCAGCACCGGCCAGACGATCACCCGCGTCGGGAAGCGGTCGCTCAACCGGTGGAGAATGTCGCGGATCACAGCGCCGGTGGGCGACGTCACCACGCCGATCGTGCGTGGCAGGAACGGCAGCGGCTTCTTGCGCGCCGCATCGAACAGGCCTTCGCCCTCAAGCCGCGCCTTGAGCTTGGCGAGCAGCGCCAGCAAGGCGCCCTCGCCCGCGATCTCCATGCGGTCGATCACGATCTGGTAGTTCGAGCGGCCGGGGTAGGTGGTGAGCTTGCCGGTGGCAATCACCTCTACGCCATCTTCGGGGCGGAAGCTCAGGCGCTGCACGCCGCCGCGCCACATCACGCCGTCGAGCCTCGCATTCTCGTCCTTGAGGCACAGATAGAGATGCCCCGAGGCGGCGCGCTTCACGCCCGAAAGCTCGCCGCGCACGCGCACGAAACCGAAGCGATCTTCCACCGTGCGCTTCAGCAGCGCGGAAATCTCGGAGATCGAGAGGGCCGGAGCGTTGTCGCCGGCCGATTCCCTCGCTAGGAGCCCGCCCGGACCGTTGTTATCGTCATCATACGGCGCGGAAGGGAAAGCCATGAATATCCTGCTGCTGGGATCGGGTGGGCGTGAACATGCCCTGAGCTGGAAACTGGCCCAATCGCCGCTGACGGGCAAGCTCTATGCCGCTCCCGGCAACCCCGGCATCGCCGATCATGCACAGATCGTCGGTCTTGACCTGACCGATCATGCCGCTGTCGTGACCTTCTGCGAAGGCCACCGCGTGGGGCTGGTCGTGGTCGGTCCCGAGGCGCCGCTGGTCGACGGCCTCACGGACTCGCTGCGCGCTGCCGGTTTTTCGGTCTTCGGCCCCAGCCGCGCAGCCGCGCAGCTTGAAGGATCGAAGGGCTTTACCAAGGACCTTTGCGCTCGCGCCGATATTCCGACCGCCGGTTATGTCCGTGCGAAGTCGCTCGAGGAGGCACGCGCCACGCTGGCGCAGTTCGGTGCGCCGGTGGTGATCAAGGCCGATGGGCTTGCGGCGGGCAAGGGCGTCGTTGTCGCGATGACGATGGCCGAGGCCGAGGCTGCGGTCGACGACATGTTCGACGGCGCTTTCGGCGCGGCCGGTGCCGAAGTCGTGATCGAGGAATTCATGACCGGCGAGGAGGCCAGCTTCTTTGCCCTGACCGATGGCGCGACGATCGTGCCCTTCGGTTCAGCGCAGGACCACAAGCGCGTGGGGGATGGCGATACCGGCCCCAACACCGGCGGCATGGGCGCCTACAGCCCTGCGCGCGTGCTCACACCAGAGCTCGAGGCCGAGACCCTGTCGCGGATAATCGGGCCCACGGTCAAGGCCATGGCCGATGCAGGCATGCCCTACTCGGGCGTGCTCTATGCCGGCCTCATGCTGACCGATCAGGGGCCCAGGCTGATCGAATACAACGCCCGCTTCGGCGATCCCGAATGCCAGGTGCTGATGATGCGCCTGGAGAGCGATCTGGTCGAACTCCTGCTTGCCTGCGCCGACAACAAGCTGTCGAGCATCGCGCCTCCGCGCTTTTCGGGCGACGTGGCGATGACCGTGGTCATGGCCGCCGAAGGCTATCCTGGCACGCCCAAAAAGGGGGGGCGCATCGACCATATCCCGGCTGCCGAGGCGAACGGTGCCAAGGTTTTCCACGCGGGCACCACGCTTTCGGGCGATGGCGTGCTTTCGGCAAGCGGCGGGCGCGTGCTCAACGTGACCGCGAAGGGCCCCAGCGTGAAAGCTGCGCGTGACCTTGCCTACGCGGCGGTCGATGCCATCAGCTTCCCCCAAGGCTTCTGCCGCCGCGACATCGGCTGGCGCGAGATCGAGCGCGAGGAAACGGGGGCCTGAAGGTCCGCCTTCAGATAACGCGCTTCCCGGCGAGGTCTGCCAGCTCCGCTTCACTAAGGCCGAGCAGTTCGCCGTAGATCTCGGCATTGTGCTGTCCAACGCGCGCCGGGGCGGGGCGGCGGACCGAGCCGGGCGTTGCCGAGAACTTCGGAAAGCTCGACTGCATTTTGAGCGGACCGTAGCGTTCGGTCTCGACCTCGATCAGCGCCTCGCGCGCCTCGAAGTGCGGGTCCGCCAGCATGTCGGGCGCGCGATAGACGCGGCCTGCAGGGATGGAGTGGGCGACCATCAGCGCATCGACCTCGTCGATCGTCAGCGTCTTCGTCCACGCGTTGATCAAAGCGTCGAGTTCGTCCTGCCGCTCGCCGCGTGCAAGGTGCGAGGCAAAGCGGGGATCGTCGCCCAGTTCCGGACGTCCCATGGCGCTGGCGAGCCGCTTCCACAGGGAATCCTTGTTCGCCCCGATCATGAATTCGCCGTCCTTGCACGAATAGACGTTGGAGGGCGCGATGCCCTTGAGTACCGAGCCCGAGCGTTCACGAATGATCCCGGAGCGGTCGTATTCGGGCACGAGACCTTCCATTACCTGCAGTACCGATTCATAAAGCGCTGCGTCGATCACCTGCCCGCGTCCGGTGCGGTCGCGTTCGTGCAATGCGGCGAGGACCCCCATGCAACCGTAAGTGGCAGTCAGGGTGTCGCCGATCGAGATGCCCATGCGGCTCGGCGGCCGGTCAGGCTCGCCCACGATGTAGCGCCACCCGCCCATGGCCTCGCCGATTCCGCCGAACCCGGCGCGGTCCGCATAGGGGCCAGTCTGGCCATAGCCGGACATGCGTGCGATGATCAGGCCGGGCTGTTCGGCCAGCAACACGTCCGGGCCAAGCCCCCACTTCTCCAGCGTTCCCGGCTTGAAGTTTTCGACCACCACATCGGCATGGGCGATCAGCCTGCGCACCAGCGCCTGACCTTCGGGCACGCGCAGGTTGGCGCTGACCGAGCGCTTGTTGCGCGCGATCACTTCCCACTGGACCTTGTCCTCGCCCTGGCCCCATTCGCGCAGCGGATCGCCGGTAACCGGCGGCTCGATCTTGATAACGTCGGCGCCCATGTCGCCCAGCAACTGACCGCAGAAGGGCCCTGCGAGCAATTGCCCCATCTCCACCACGCGCAAGTCGCGCAATGGGCCGCGATTGGCTTTCGGCCCGTTAATCGTCGGCGCCATGTCTACTCCCTTGAGCTTCATTTCACCGGCGGATAGGCCGGTGCCTGCGCCACCATGGCAGGCAGCTTGCGGTTCATCACGTCTGCCAGCCAGCGATTGGCCTCGATCAGCGCGGCGAGATCCATCCCGGTCGCGACACCGGCGCGCTCGAGCATGTAGACCACGTCCTCGCTCGCGACATTGCCCGCCGCGCCCGGCGCGAACGGACAGCCGCCCAGACCACCTAGCGCTGCATCGACCACGCTCGCCCCGGCCTCGACTGCAGCCCAGACATTCGCGAGCCCGGTTCCGCGCGTGTTGTGGAAATGCACCCGGACCGGCACGGGCGCGATTTCGCTGGTCACGCGCGACACCATCCGGTGGACCTGCGCAGGGTTGGCCACGCCGATCGTGTCTGCCAGCCCGACCTCGATCGGGTCAGCTTGCGCCAGCTGGCAGGCGAGCGCCACGACGTGGTCCTCGTCAACGTCGCCCTCGAATGGACAACCGAAAGCGGCAGCGATGGTGACCTGCCCGTTCAACCTGGCTTGCCGCGCCATTGCGACGATATCCGTGGCCGTCGCGGCGGTTTCGGCGCTGGTCTGCCCCTGGTTCGCGACGGCAAACCTATCGCTCGCAACGCAAACCGCACCGAGCTCATGCAGTGCGCACGTAGCGATAGCCCGTTCAGCCCCTCGCTGGTTGAGGACGAGCCCGATAAAGCTCACGCCGTCGATCCGCGGAAGTCCGGCGCAGACGTCCTCTGCATCGGCCATCTGGGGCACGCGCCGCGGATTGACGAAGCTGGTCACTTCGATCCGCCTCCCGCCCGCAGCTATGCTCCGGCGGACAAGTTCGAGCTTGTCGGCCGTCGAGACGAGCGTCTTTTCGTTCTGCAGGCCATCACGCGGGCCGACCTCGACGAAGGAAATCGCGCGGTTCATCTGCGCGCCCCGCCGTGTAGAAAAAGCTGCTGCACCATCATCGCGCGGCGGATTCGTACACGAAATCCGCATGCGGCCAATCGGAGAATGCGCCAGTCGCGTGGACTTGACCCCGTGCCTCCGTCAATGCGCAGGCACGGGGACTGTCATCTGCCTCAGGCCTGAACCACGCGCATCTGCGCTTCAGGCAGGGGCTCGGTCTTGGCCATCTTCATCAGTTCCATCTTGCGGGCGAGCATTTCGTCGCGCAGCGCGACCATGTCGAGACCGGCCTCGCGCGCCTGGGCAAACATGCCTTCCGAGCGGGCCTCCTCCTCATGGACGTGGTGCTTGATCTCTTCGCTCAGCACCTTGACCTTGGCACCGTAGAATTCGTCGTCGGGCGATGACGCCATGATATCGTTGATCAGCATCTTGGCCGCGTCATGCTCGACATAGGCTTCGGTGTAGGTCTCTTCCTCGATCTTGCCCTTGAGCGCGGGGTAGAAAATCTCCTCCTCGATCACGGTATGGATCTTGAGCTCGTTGCAGATCTGCAGGGCGATGCCCTGCTTCTTGTCGTCCTTGGCGTTCTCGAACTTCTCGAACAGGCCTTCGACCGTGCGGTGGTCGGCCTTGAGCAGGGCAATCGCGTCGGTATAGCTGGGTTGGGCCATGGTGAGCGTCCTTTGTGGATGGTGCTTGCCCCCATAATCCCCTGATTGATAAGGGGTTCCGGAGCTCCTTGCGGAACGGTGAACGCCTCTCGCGGGTTGGGAGCATATGACCGATCGCGAATACCGTTCTTCCTCGCATCTTCGCTGGCCCAGCACGCTCTGGCTGATCCGCCACGGCCAGAGCGCCGGCAACGTCGCGCGTGACGAGGCGCAGGCGCGGGGGCTGCATCGGATTGCGCTCGATCACCGCGATGTCGATGTTCCACTGTCGGCACTGGGCCGCGAACAGGCCCGCGCGCTCGGCCACTGGTTTGCCAGCGGTGAAGAAGGCGCAAGGCCCGAGGTGATCCTTGCCAGCACCTATGTCCGCGCCATCGAAACCGCCGAACTGTTCCGCGAGGCCGGCGGTTGTGATCCGGCCTTGCGCATCTGCATCGACGAGCGCCTGCGCGAGAAGGAGTTCGGCGTGCTCGATGGATTGACCACCAGCGGCATCCACCATTTCCAGCCCGAACAGGCGCAGTTCCGCAAGGTGCTGGGCAAGTTCTACCATCGCCCGCCCGGCGGCGAGAGCTGGGTCGACGTGATTTTCCGCCTGCGCGCCCTGCTTGATACCGTTTCGCTGCACTATGCCGGAAAGCGCGTCATGATCGTGGCGCATCAGGTGGTCGTCCTGTGCCTGCGCTACATCATCGAACACATGACAGAGGCGGAAATCCTGGCGATCGACAAGCAGGCCGATGTCGCCAACTGCGCGGTCACGCAATACCGCTGGGACCCGTCGGCCAATGGCGATGGCGCGCTCGTGCTCGAACGCTACAACGTCGTTGCGCCGATGACGCGCGAGGGCACCGAGGCGACGCGTGCGCCAGATCAGATGGTGGCCGCCCGTGGGTAATACCGCTACGCTCGACGGTGCCTGGCTCCGCGCCAATCCGCTGCCCCAGCCCGATGAGCAGGCCGACAAGAATGCGCGTGGCCGCGTAGTGGTGGTCGGTGGTTGCCTGACCGTCCCGGGCGGGGTTCGCCTTACGGCCGAGGCGGCCCTCCGGGCAGGCGCGGGCAAGGTGCAGGTCGCCACGATCGAAGCCGCTGCCGTAACGCTTGGCGCGTTCCTGCCCGAGATCGCCGTCCTTCCGCTCAAGGCCAATGGCGAGGGCGAGATCGACGCCGGTCAGGCGCGGCTCGACCCATTCATTGCCAAGGCGGACGCGGTCGTCGTCGGTCCGGCGATGGGCTGCGCCGATCAGGGCGCAAGGCTCACCCGGTCGGTTCTCGCGCAGGCCGGCGGTATCGGCGTGGTCGTCGATGCTGCGGCGCTGATGGCACTTGGGCAGAACCTGCAGGCGCTGCGTCGCCGGACAACCCCTGCCGTGCTTACGCCGCATATCGGAGAGATCGCGGCGATGCTTGAGCGCGATGCCCCCCTGATCGAGCAGGACCGCGAAGCCGCCGTGCGCGAATGTGCCGCACGCTATGGTGCGATCGTCGTGCTGAAAGGCGCGGTCAGCCTGGTTGCCTCGCCCGATGGACAGGTCTTTGGTTACAGCGGCGGCAATGTCGGGCTGGCCACAGGCGGCTCGGGCGATGTCATGGCGGGCATAGCCGGAGCCTTGATCGCGCGCGGCACGCCGCCATTGACCGCCGCGCTCTGGTCGGTCTGGCTCCATGGCGAGGCCGGACGGCGCTGCGCCGAATCGATCGGCCCGCTCGGCTTCCTTGCCAGCGAACTGCTCGCCTTCATCCCGCAGGTGATGCAACGAGCGGGGTAGGCTCGGCGCCCGCAGGTGGCCTCAGCCGGAATTCCTCGACCGGAACCCCGCCGATCACGTGCTCCTGGATGATCCGTTCGAGCACCGGCGGCGTGCACGAATGGTACCAGACGTTGTCCGGGTAGACGACCGCCACCGGGCCGACGAGACACACGCGCAGGCAACCGACCTTGTTGCGCAACACGCCTTGCGCGCCGCCAAGCTTCAGTTCGCCGAGCCGCTTCTTGAGATAGTTCCACGCCGCATCGCCGACCTCGCGCGGGGCACACTTGTCCTTCTCCGGCCCCGCGCACAAAAGGATGTGGCGTTGCGGATTGAAGCCGCCCAGCAGTTCCAGCGCGCGCTCTGCCTGTTCAATGCCTTCCTGCGTCGCGATCATGGCTTGAGCCAGCGCTCCAGCCACTTGAACGAGGTCTGGTGCCACTGCAGCGAGTTCTTCGCTTTCAGCACCCAGTGGTTCTCATCGGGAAAGACCAGCAGTTCGGACGGAATGCCCCGGCGCTGCAGCGCAGTGAAGGCAGCCAGTCCCTGCGTGTACGGGATGCGGAAGTCCTTCTCGCTGGTGATCACCAGCATCGGCGTCTTCCACTTGGCCACGTGATTGACGGGGTTCCACTTCTCGAACTCTTCGGGCGCCTCGTAATAGGGATGCCCGCCGTGTTCCCACTCGTCGAACCACAGTTCCTCGGTTTCGTAGGCCATGGCGCGCGCATCGAACACACCGTCATGCTGGACCAGACACTTGAAGCGGTCCGGCCAGTTGCCTGCGATCCAGTTCATCATGTAGCCGCCGTAGGACGCGCCTGCCGCGCAGGCATTGTCGCCATCGATCTGCGGGTCGAGCGCGATCGCGGCGGCAAAGCCCTTCTGGAGGTCTTCCAGTGGCTTGCCGCCCCATTCGCGGTTGATGCCGTCGGTGAACTTCTGGCCGTACCCGGTGGAGCCGTGGAAATCGACCGAGACGATCGCGTAGCCCTGGCTGGCCCAGACGCGCGGGTTCCAGCGGTTGGACCAGCTGTCGTTGTACGACCCTTGCGGCCCGCCGTGGACGAACAGGACCGATGGCATCTTGCCCTTGACCCATGAAGGCTTGGTGATCTGCCCCCACACGGTATCGCCGTCGGCGCCCTTGAAACTGAATCGCTGGGTGACGACAGGTGCGCGCGCGGAAAGCGCGGTGCTGGCCACGTCGGTCAGCGGCGTCCCGGCCTTGCCGGGCTTGCCGATGTAGAGTTCTGCCGGAGCATCGAGCGAATCGCGCGTGAAGGCCATGCGCCCGTCCTTGAGCGGGACAACGGCACCGATATGCCCTTCGCGCCTGGGGTTCAGTACCAACCGCGTGACCTTGCCGCTCATCGGATCGATGCGGAACGCGGGCGTATCGAGCACGTCCTCGGCGGTGGCGATCAGGGCCTTGCTATCGGGCGTCCAGGTCAGCGACGCTACCGAGCGATCCCAGGCGCCGGTCAGCTCGCGCCGCTCGCCGCTCTTCAGGTTGATCAGGTTTACCACCAGCCGGTCGGCTTCATACGTGGGCCGCGCCATGGCCGCATAGGCCAGCCACTTCCCATCGGGCGAGGGGGCGGGCGTGTTGTCGGTGGCCTTGTTGCCCGCCGTCAGCTTCACCGGCGGCGCGCCGTCGAGCTGCGATTGCCACACGTCGAGATTGGTCGAGTTCGGCTCGTTGCGGTCAGCCTGACGCGCCACGAAGAATACCGATCTGGAATCAGCGGCCCAGGCCACGTCCTCCCCTCCGCCGAAGGGCTTGCCGGGGCTGTCGCCGGTCAAGGTGCCGACTGGTCCGTCAAGCGCCACGCCATTGCCCGAAGCCTTGCCGTCTGCGCCCAGGTCGAAGACGAACACGCGGCTGTAGTTGCCCGGTGTTTCCCATTGATCCCAGTGCCGCACGAAGCCCGCGCCGTCGGTATAGTGTCGGCCGGTGCCGGGGCCGGGCAGGGCGGTATTGCCATCGCTCTCGCAGCCGAAAGTCGGGCAGGTGCGGGCGATATCGCCCCACACCGCGATGCGCTTGCCATCGGGCGAAATCTCGAAGCCCGAAACGTCGGTGGCAAAGGCCGTCACTTGCGTCAGCACGCCGCTGGCCGGATCGACCTTCCATACTTGCGTCTTTTCGCTCTCGCCCACCTTGCGGTCGGACAGCAAGTAGACCGAACCGTCCGGACCGAATGCGGGATCGCTCACGCTGCCGCCGATGTCGATCCGGCGCGCCTCGCCCTTGGCGGTCGGCTTCACCCACAAGGATGGCGTACGCTTGAAGCTGACCGGATCGGTCGTGGTCAGGATGTAGGCCGCTTGGGCCCCATCGGCCGATATCGCCGTCCCGCCAAGCCGGGGCAGCGTGACGAGGTCCTGCGGGGAGAGCGGAGCGGCCTGCTGAGCGAGCGCGGGAGCAGTGAAAGCGACGGCGAACGCGGTCGCCGCGAGCAACGGACAAGTTTTCATGGAAACCGGATTAGCGCCTCAAACCCCCGGCGCAAACCGCAAAATCAGCCGCGCTTCCCGGCGATCCTTGCAATCTCGGCCGAGACCATCTTCTCGACCATTGCCGGCAGGTTCTTTTCCAGCCAGTCGGCCAGCATCGGCTTGAGCATGTCGCGGACGAGCCCTTCGAGCGAGGTCTCACCCGAACGCACGATCTGCGGCGCCATGCCCGGCTGCGAGAGCATCGAGAGCGCTGCCAGCGATTCACGCATCGAGGCGGTGGCCGCATCGGCGATCAGGCCATGCTCCTCGGCGGGCTCGTCTTCCTCGGCGGCTTCGGTCAGTTCGAGGACTTCAGCAGGGCGCGGGGCGGGGCGGGGTGCGGTTTCAGCGCGCGCACGGGTCTGGGCTTCGGCGCGATTGTCGCGCGCGATGACCTTCTTGATCGATTCGAGGATTTCCTCGACAGACGGTTCACCGGCCTGACGCATCGAAATTCCTGACCCCCATAAACCCCTTGGCGTAAAGCCCTGGCGCCGATTCTCTTAAGGACGCGGCGTGGGTGCGATTGTCGCATCCTGCGCGGGCGTGTCAACGGTGCGTGTGGAGACCGGCTTCGGATCGGGATCGCGGTCCCAGTCGAAGATGCGGTTCTTCACGCGGTCGAAGTTGACCTGCGGATCGTAGAGCGCGCCGCCGTCGAGCCCGATATCGCGCGCATCGGCATTGCCCATCGCCGCCAGCAGGTTGAACCCGGCGACATAGGCATTGCGCCGCGCCGCCACGAGCTGGACTTGCGCACGCAGCAGTTCCTGCTCGGCATCGAGGATGTTGAGGATGGTGCGATTGCCCACGGTGTTCTCCGCGCGCACGCCCTCAAGGCTCAAGGCCGCGGCGTCCACCGCGGTCTGATTCATAGCAATGATGTCGTTCGCGGCCCGGTAGGACGCAAAGGACGAGCGCACCGAGGCGATCACGTCGCGTTCGACCGCAATTTCCTGCTCGAGCGTGGCGCTTTCGCGCGCCTGGGCCTGGCGGGTTTGAGCGGCTGGCGCGCCGCCTTGGTACAGCGGGATCGAAACGCGCACACCGGCCTGGGCCGTGCTCTGGTGCTGCGCGAATGCCGCCGACGATGAACCGCCGAGCGTATTGAAGTAATCGGTGTAGTTGCCCCCGCCGAACAGCGAGACGGTGGGCAGCTTGGCGGCATCGGCCACGCGTACGTCGAAACCGGCTGCCTTGCTCCGCTCGCGCGAAGCCAGAAGGTCGGGGTTGTTTTCGAGCGCAAAGTTCACCGCCTCGTCGGGCGTGGCGGGCAGGCCCGGCAGCGGCGGCGGCGGCTGGAGATCGACAGGCGCCTTGCCTACCACCTGGATGTAGCGCTCGCGGCTTGCGACGAGGTTGACCTCGGCGTTGCGCAAGTCGCCACGGGCCAGTGCAAGGCGCGAGTTCGACTGGGCGACGTCGGTGCGGGTCAGGTCGCCGATCTCGAAGCGGTCGCTCGTCGCCTTGAGGTTGACCTCGAGCACTTCGACGTTGTTGCGGTTGAGGCCGACGATCGCACTGTCGCGGATCACGTCCATATAGGCGGCCACGACCTGCGAAAAGACGCCCGATTCGGTGGCGCGCAGGTCTTCCTGCCCCGCCTCGACGCGGGTGCGCGCGGCGCGGATCGAATTCTTGACCGCGCCGCCGGCATAGACCGGCACGCCAAGGCTGAGATCGGCAGAAAGCGCGCGGTCGGGCGCGGTGAAGGCGTTCGGCGTCTTCTTGAGAAATTCGGTGTAGCTGGCGCTGCCAGAAAGGCTGGGAAGGGCGTTTGACCGCGCCAGCGGCACGCCTTCGTCGGTCGCGCGCTGGTTGGCCCGCGCCGCCTGCAACGTGGGATTGGTGTTGTACGCGCTGGTCAGCGCCTCGCGCAGGTCGTCTGCCTGAGCAGGTACGGCAAGGGCAATGGCGGCGCTTGCCGTCAGCAGGAGGCGCGACGTTTTCACCAAACGCATGGGCACCAGTGGCATGGGCCTCAGAAGCTCCATGTCTTCGGTGCAGTGAATTCCGGCAGGATTGCAAAGTCTGCTTCGGCAAGCGCGGTCGGGATGACCTTGCCCGCGGCCTTGCGCGCCACGGCAAGGCGCGTCACGCCACGCTCGAGCAGACCAGTCACCACCCGGCCATCATCCGCCAGCAGGGCGGCGATCGCTTCGGGCAGCACTTCGGCCGCGCCATCGATCAGCACTGCCGTGAACGGCCCGCTCGCTGCAGCGGCGAGGCTTTCGGTCCGCGCGACATTGCCGCAAACATGGCCCGCCAGTGCGGCAAGATAGCCGTTGCCCGAGATTACGAGGACGTTGTCATCGGCGGTAAGGGCCGCAGCCTCGAGCATCTGCCCGTAGGTCAGCGCAGGCGAGAGCACCTTGCCATCGCCAAGCGGGACCGCACGGTCTGCATAGGCGACTGCGCGGCGTTCGGCGGGGACAAACTCCTCGCGCGCCACGGCGTTGAACGCGGCAAGGATTGCCGGCGAATTGACGCCGGTCACGCGAAGCTGGCTATCGATCATCGCGCGGCGCGCAACGAGCATCTCGTCAGCAGCCGGACGGTCTTCAACCACGGTCATCGAAACCCTCATGATCACGGGGCCGGTGTTCCCTTTGCAGGGGACGGCCATTTCTGTGTGCCAAGTGCCTGTAGATTATCGACCTGCCGTTTCCAAGATGTTTGCTTGTCGCAAATTGCCGCGTAAGGGCGTTCCGCAAGGTCACTGGCATCGGAGGGAGTCGGCAACATGGCGGAAATGGTCACGATCAAGGAAGCGGACCTGATCGAGAGCGTGGCGGATGCGCTGCAGTACATCAGCTATTTCCATCCGATGGACTACATCCGCGCACTGGGTGACGCCTACGAGGCTGAACAGGGCCCGGCCGCAAAGGACGCCATCGCGCAGATCCTTACCAACAGCCGCATGTGCGCCGAAGGGCATCGCCCGATCTGCCAGGACACCGGCATCGTCAACGTCTTCATCGAATGGGGCCAGGATTGTCGGCTCGAATCGGAGATGTCGCTGCAGGACGTCGTCGATGAAGGCGTGCGCCGCGCCTACAACAACGCCGACAACAAGCTGCGCGCCTCGGTCCTTGCCGACCCCGCGTTTACCCGCCGCAACACCCGCGACAACACGCCCTGCGTGCTGCATGTCGAGATGGTCAAGGGCAGCAAGGTGACCGTCGATGTCGCGGCCAAGGGCGGCGGCTCGGAAAACAAGTCCAAGTTCAAGATGATGAACCCCAGCGATTCGATCGTCGATTGGGTGATCGAGATGCTGCCGCAGATGGGCGCTGGCTGGTGCCCTCCCGGTATGCTCGGCATCGGCATCGGCGGCACGGCGGAACACTGCGTCCTGCTCGCCAAGAAGGCGCTGATGGAACCGATCGACATGGCGCAGCTCAAGTTGCGCGGGCCGCAGACCGATATCGAGCGCATGCGCATCGAGATCTTCGACAAGGTCAACGCGCTGGGCATCGGCGCGCAGGGGCTGGGCGGGCTCTCCACCATCCTCGACGTCAAGATCATGGACGCACCATGCCATGCCGCGGGCAAGCCAGTGGCGATGATCCCCAATTGCGCCGCCACCCGCCATGCGCACTTCACGCTCGACGGTTCGGGCCCGAGCTATCTCGAACGTCCCAAGCTCGATGAATGGCCGCAGGTCCACTGGGCGCCCGACAGCGCCGCCAAGCGCGTCAACCTCGACACGCTGACGGCTGAAGAAGTACAGGGCTGGAAGCAGGGCGACCGCCTGCTGCTCAACGGCAAGATGCTCACCGGTCGCGACGCCGCGCACAAGCGCATCAAGGACATGCTGGCGAAAGGCGAGGAACTGCCCGTCGATTTCAAAGGCCGCGTGATCTACTACGTCGGCCCGGTCGATCCGGTTCGCGAGGAAGTGGTTGGCCCGGCTGGCCCCACTACCGCCACCCGCATGGACAGCTTCTCCGACCTGATGCTCGACCTCGGCCTGCTCGCCAGCGTCGGCAAGGCCGAGCGCGGTCCGGCTGCAACCAAATCCATTGCCGCGCACAAGTCGGCCTATCTCATGGCCGTCGGAGGCGCAGCCTATCTCGTCGCCCGCGCGATCAAGCAGGCCAAGGTCGTCGGCTTCGAAGACCTCGGCATGGAAGCGATCTACGAATTCACGGTCGAGGACATGCCGGTCACCGTCGCCGTCGACAGCGAGGGCAACAATGTCCACCAGCTCGCTCCACTGGTGTGGAAGAAGAAGATAGCGGACGAGGGCCTGCTTCCAGCCTGATCGTCGATAAACCGCATATCCGGCCCGACCACCGTTATGGTGCGTCGGGCCGTTCGCGTCTAAGCTGCCTGACATGACGTTGGACACCATCGATCCGGGCATCCCGCGCGTGCCGGCGCGGCAGGTCGTGCTGTCCGCCTGCGCGCTGTGGCTGTGCTATTTCCTGCTGATTACCGTGCGCGGCCTCGTCGTCGAACTGGGCGATTTCGGCGATCTGCTCTGGCGGCGCGGCGCGGTCACTGTGGCGGGGATCGTCGTCACGGTCGCCTGCTGGCCATTGCTGCGCCGGTTTGACGGTCGTTCGCTTGCCGTGCGCATTGCCGCCGCGCTCGTCATCATGCTTCCTGCCGCGCTGGCGCTTGCTGCCATCAACCAGTGGGCCTTTGCCCCGGTCGAGCAGCGGATGATCGAGCGGATTTCGCAGGAAGATGCGGATTCGCAGACCACCGGGCAGGTGACCGTGCGTGGCGAGGACGATGCGCCAAACGTCCAGATCCGCCACGACATGGCGGGCAACGTGCTGGTCGACGTGCTCGACGAAGGCATCGTCCCGCCGCTTCCGCCAGTGCCGCCCCCTGCCCCCAAGGCGGCCCCGGCCCCCCGCGCGAAGCCGACGGCATCGCCCGAGCCGGTGCTCGACGAGGAAACCATCGCCGAGCTCGAGGCGCTCGGCGATCGCGCGGCGGTCGAGGCGCTGAAGAACACGAAGATCGTCGAGAACGAGGACGGCAGCATGGTCATCACCCAGCCGGGTCTCCATGTGCGTCGCTTCGCCGATGGCACGTCCGAAGTACGCACCGGCGGTTACCTGATCCGCAGCGATGCCGATGACGAGGTCCAGTCGGTTGAGCCGATCGAACCACCCGAGGCTGCAGAACCGCCCGAGCCGCCCGAGGCTGGCACACCGCCTGCGCCGCCCGCCCCACCGGCAGTCTCGTCTGCCGAGGTGCGCAAGGCGCGCGCTGCCGCACAGCGTGCTGCCGCCGAAGCACTGCGCGATTCACAGGCGCTGGCGCGGTTGCGCGCCGAGATTGCCACAAGGGTCGAGC
Source organism: Novosphingobium sp. HNCC26DJ243 (assembly GCF_057180545.1). Classification (NCBI taxonomy): domain Bacteria; kingdom Pseudomonadati; phylum Pseudomonadota; class Alphaproteobacteria; order Sphingomonadales; family Sphingomonadaceae; genus Novosphingobium; species Novosphingobium sp. HNCC26DJ243. Next base: position 327,328 of record NZ_JBXUGN010000002.1, read on the forward strand.
GTGCCAAGCCCGCCAGGGCGACCACGCCCGACGCGCCCGAGCCATCGCCGTCCGATGTCGTCACCGAAGACCTGCGCGGACCCGATCACGTGACGATCATCCGCAAGTCGATGGAAAGCGAAGGCCTGTGGCGGCAGCTGACCGATGTCGCGCTGGGGCGCTACTTCCTGCTGATCGCCTGGGCCGCGCTCTATCTTGCGCTGGGCAATGGCGAGCAGCTGCGTGCCGCCGAATATCGCGAAGGCCTTTATGCCCGCGCAGCCAAGGCGGCCGAACTGCGCTCGCTTCGCTATCAGGTAAACCCGCATTTCCTGTTCAACACATTGAATTCGCTGTCCGCGCTCGTCATGGTCGGGCGCAGTGAGCAGGCAGAGCGCATGATCCAGTCGATTTCGCGCTTCTACCGCCACAGCCTCGCGGGCGACCCGACCTCCGACATGCCGCTCGAGGACGAAATCGCGCTGCAGCGCCACTATCTTGATATCGAGGCGGTGCGCTTCCCCGAGCGGCTCAAGTGCGAATTCGATATTCCCGAGGATCTGATGAGCGCGTGCGTGCCCGGCATGATCCTGCAGCCGCTGGTAGAGAACTCGATCAAGTATGCCGTCTCGACCACGATCCGCCCTGTCACGATCCGCATTTCCGCGCGCGAGGCAGGTGGCTTCCTGATCCTGTCGGTCTCCGACGACGGCCCGGGCGAGGGCTTCGTCGATGGCGGCACGGGCATCGGCCTTGCCAACGTGCGCAGCCGTCTTGCCGCGCGCTTCGGCGAAGACGTGGCAAGGGTCGAAAGCGGCCCGCTGCCGGCGGGTGGATATGCGACGGTGCTGACACTGCCGGTCGTGCGAAATGAATGTTGAGGGGGAATGTCTTGCGCACGCTGATCGTTGACGATGAACCGCTGGCCGTCGAGCGCATGCAGATCCTGTGCTCGCGCATCCCCGCGCTCCAGGTGGTCGGCACGGCCAGCGACGGCGCGGCGGCGCTGCGCCTGATCGAGGCGCTGACGCCCGATCTCGTCCTGCTCGACATGACGATGCCGGAAGTCGATGGCCTCGGCGTTGCTCGCGCGCTGTCGGGCCAGCCCAATCGCCCTGCCGTCGTTTTCGTCACCGCGCACGATGATTTCGCGGTCGAAGCATTCGATTGCGATGCGGTCGACTATGTCCTCAAGCCGGTTGCGCAGGAGCGGCTGGAACGCGCGGTCGAACGCGCGCAGGTCCGTCGTGCCGCACCCGCCGAACCCTCGCTCACGCCCGAAAAGCCTGCCAGCGAATGGATCGAGGAATTCTGGGTCCCGCATCGCTCGGAACTGATCCGCGTCGCCGCCGCCGATCTCGAACGGATCGACGCCGAGCGCGATTACGTCCGCCTGCACGTCGGAAGCCGCAGCTACATGATGCTCCACACGATCGCGGGGCTCGAGGCGCGGCTCGATCCCGAATGCTTCATCCGCCTGCACCGTTCGTCCATCGTGCGCCGCGACCGTATTGCGGGCTTGAAGCACGACGGCCTCGGCGTCTGGTCGGCAGAACTTGTCGACGGTTCGGTCCAGCGCATCGGCCGCACTTATCTGGCACGGGTCAAGGCGATGGCGGGGCGGTGATCGTCAACCTCCCCGCAGGGGAACATGCTTACGCCTTGTACAGCGCATCCACCCGCGCGCCGTAGCGCTCGCGGATCTTGTGCCGGCGGATCTTGAGGCTCGGCGTCATTTCCTCGTTGTCGATCCCGAACGCCTCGTCGGCAAAGGCGAACTGGCGGACCTTTTCAATCACTGACAGGTCCTTGTTCACTCGGTCCACCGCCGCGCGAATGGCGCTCTTGAACGCGGGCAGGTCCTGCAATTCCTTGAAATCGAAGTGTTCGCCTTGCTTGCGGGACCATTCCAGCGCCCACTCGGGATCGGGCACGATCAGGCCGACGATGTAAGGCCGCTTGTCGCCGCTCACCATCGCCTGCGCAATTTCGGGCTGCAGCGTGAGCATGCCTTCGATCTTCTGGGGTGAGACGTTGTCGCCCTTGTCGTTGACGATCATGTCCTTCTTGCGGTCGGTGATGACGATCCGGCCCCTGTCATCCAGATGCCCGATGTCGCCCGTATGAAGCCAGCCCGCGTTCGGCCCGTCCTTGGGAATGGCGCGCGCGGTCTCGGCATCATTGTGCCAGTAGCCATGCATCACCAGTTCGCCGCGCACGAGAATCTCGCCGTCCTCGGCAATCTTCACTTCGACCCCGCGCATCGGCGGGCCGACCGTGTCCATCCTGAGGCCGACCTTCGGGCGGTTGCACGAGATCACCGGCCCCGCTTCGGTCTGGCCATAGCCCTGCAGCATGGTCAGGCCCATCGCGTCGAAGAACACGCCGACCTCGGGGTTGAGCGGCGCCCCTCCCGAGACCATCGCCTTCATTCGCCCGCCAAAGCGCGCTCGGATCTTCGGGCGCAACGTGCGTTCGAGGATCAGGCTCATCGGCGCATCGATCAGACGTTTCCTTCCCGCTGCCTTGCGCGTGCCGATGCCCAGCGCGCGATCCATCAGGTAGTTGGCCAGCTTGCCCTGCTTTTCGACCTGCTTCATGATCCGCGTGCGCAGGACTTCGAACAGGCGCGGTACCACCACCATGATCGTCGGGCGCACTTCCTCGATGTTGGAAGCGAGCTTTTCGAGGCCCTCGGAATAGTAGATCTGCGCGCCCATGCCGATCGGCAGGTATTGCCCGCCGGTATGCTCGTAGGCGTGGCTGAGCGGCAGGAACGAGAGAAACACTTCCTCGCCCCAGCCGAAATCTTCGGCAAGGATTCGCGCCGCGCCATCGACATTGCACAGGATCGATCCGTGGTGCAGCCGAACCCCGCGCGGGGAACCGCCGGTGCCGCTGGTGTAGATCAGGCAGGCAAGGTCGTTGCGGCCCATCGCCACCAGCCGCTGATCGACCGCGCGCCGCGCTGCCACAGCATCGCCGCTGGTCATCGTGCCCCAGTCGTGGAACGCAAGCTTGCCAGCCTGCATCTGCCGCAGCGGCTCGATACCGATCACGTGCTCGACACAAGGCGCCGAGAGCGCGGCGGGCAACAGCGGGGCCGACAGCTTCGAGGTCGAGACGATCACTGCCCGTGCGCCCGAGTTTTCGAGGATATGCAGGTGATCGCGTTCGGTATTGGTGATGTAGGTCGGCACGGTCACCAGCCCCGCTGCCATGATCGCAAGGTCAGCGATGGCCCACTCCGGCCGGTTTTCCGATACGAGTGCAACGCGGTCGCCGGGGTTCAGCCCCAATGCCCGCAGGTTCTCGGCAAGCAGGCAGACCTTCTGCGCCGCTTGCGCCCAGCTTTGCGAATGCCATTGTCCTTCGCGCTTGGCCCAGAGGAACGGGCTGTCGCCGCGCGTGGCTGCGCGATCGAGGAACATCGCGACGAGATTGGGAAACTCTGCAAAGTCGGAAAGCTGCACGTATCGTTCCTCGGCCCGGGATTCCGGGATGCCGGCGCAATGTCCGGCTCCCGTTCGTTTCACCCGAACCTAGTGGCGCAGTTCCGTTACGGCAACAGGTCAGGGCGCGACAGAGGCACCTTCGCTGCGGGGATCGGCAGCGCCGCGCCACATGCCCCCGATGTGTTCAATGGCGTTGGCCTTGAACGAGGGGCTGCGCGCGATGACCTTTGCGTGCCCCAGCTTCTGCAACTGCGGGATCATCGCCTCGAGCATGGTGCCTTGTTCCACGAATACTACATCGCCGCCCGGCGCGAAGATCGTGGGGCTCGCGATCGCGTCGCGCGCTGAAAGCCCCCAGTCGAGCACGCCGATGATCGCCTTGGCGACCTGCGCCGGGATCGTCGAGCCACCGGCTGCGCCAATCGCCAGCCGCAGCTTGCCGTCCGGACCGTAGACCAGCGTCGGAGACATTGAACTGCGCGGACGCTTGCCGCCTTCCACCCGGTTGGCGGTCGGCTTTCCGTCCTTGTCGGGCATGATATTGAAGTCGGTCAGCTGGTTGTTGAGGTAATAGCCGCCCACCATCAGTCCCGATCCGAACGGCCCCTCGACGGTCGACGTGTAGCTGGCGGCATTGCCCCAGCGATCGACCGCGACGAAGTGCGTGGTGCCGTGTTCCTCCTGCGCCAAGGCTGGCGCGAGGGCGATTTTCGCTCCCGGCGGCGTCCCCGGCATTGCGGTGGGCATAGTCGCGTCGGCAGAAATCAGCGCCGATCGCCTTGCCAGGTAAGCAGGGTCGACAAGGCCGGTCACCGGCACGCTCACGAAATCGGAATCGGCCAGATACTGGTCGCGGTCGGCATAGGCGAGGCGCTGTGCTTCGGCGATCAGGTGCCAGGAAGTTGCGTTCGCGGGCCCGAGCGTCTTCATGTCGAAGCGCTCAAGCTGCTTGAGGATGGCAAAGACGGTGGTCGCGCCCGAGGACGGCGGCCCCATGCCGCAGACGCGATAGCCGCGATAGTCGCCGCAGACCGCTGGCCTTTCCACGGCCTTGTAGGCCGCGATGTCAGCCGTAGTCATCGGCGCGGGATTTGTGGGCGCTGTGCCGACCTTGGCAGCGATCGTCGTTGCATTGTCGCCGCTGTAGAAGCTGTCTGCCCCGCGCGCGGCAATGCTTTCCAGCGTCGCTGCCAGCGTCGGGTTCCTGACCACGGTCCCCACTGGCAGGGGCTGCCCATCCACTCCATAGAAGAGGGCCCGTGCTGCCGGATCGTAAGCGCCGGTGCGCGAAGCGCCAGCGAGCGATGCGCGCATTCGGGGCGTGATCGCATAGCCCTCGCGCGCCAGGCGGATCGCGGGCTGGAACAGCGTACGCCACGAAAGCTTGCCGTGCTTGTTATGTGCCAGCGCCGCCAGCCGGACATTGCCCGGGACGCCCACGCTGCGCCCGCCGGGGATGGCGTCGCCATAGGAAAGCGGCTTGCCCGCCGCATAGAACCACTGGGGTCCTGCGGCTTTTGGCGCGGTCTCGCGGCCGTCGATCGTTTCGACGCGGCCTGCGGCGTCGCCCGTCACGAGGAACCCGCCGCCGCCTATCCCCGAACTCTGCGGCTCGACCACGGTCAGCGCAAGCATCGTCGCGATCGCGGCATCGGTCGCGCTGCCGCCCAGCCGCAGCATTTGCGCGCCTGCATCGGCCGCGCGCGGATCGGCGGCAGAGACCAGACCCGGGCTGTCCTCCGGCACGCCCTCTGTCGTGGCATGAGGCGGTGGCGGCGCGGGCAGCGGCGCGCCCGGCGGCGGGACGCAGGCACTGGCCAGCAGGGCTGCGGCGATTGGGAAGAAGCGAAGCGGGCGCAGGAAGTCCATGGGCCCCAGGTTATTCGCTGCCGACGGCCTCCGCAATGGAAGTGAGACCCGCCTCGCGCACCTTTCTTTCAAGTCCGGAAACCAGCCGTCTGGCAAGGCCCGGTCCTTCATAGACCATCGCACTGTAGATCTGGATCAGGCTGGCACCTGCCCGGATGCGGGCCCAGGCATCGTCTACCGTGGCGATGCCGCCGACACCGATCAGCGGGATCGCCCCGCCGCTCGCCTTGCGGAAATCGCGCAGCCGCTGCAGCGCCAGCTCGCGCAAGGGCTCGCCCGAAAGACCGCCCGCTTCGGTAGCGTGGGCCGAGCGAAGGTTCGGGCGGGTAACCGTGGTGTTCGACACGATCAGCGCGGCAAGCTTCTTTTCCAGCGCAATGCGGCAGATCCCGTCGATGTCAGCTGGCTCCAGATCAGGCGCGAGCTTGAGGAACACCGGTGTGTTGATGTTGCCGCGCGCCTCGCACACGGCGTCGAGCAGCGCCGAAAGCGCGCCTTCGTCCTGCAGTGCGCGCAGGCCCGGCGTGTTGGGCGAAGAGATGTTTACCGTCAGGTACGATGCCAGCGGTGCCATGATCCGCGTCATCTGAGCATAGTCGGCAATCCGGTCGGGCGAATCCTTGTTCGCGCCGATGTTTACGCCGACAATGCCGGGTAGCCCGTGCGCACCCGTTTCACGCCGGCGCACGAGGCGGTTGGTGACGGCCTGCGCGCCTTCATTGTTGAAGCCCATGCGGTTGATCACGGCGCGGTCTTCGGTCAGGCGGAACAGCCTTGGGCGCGGATTGCCCTCCTGTGGCAGGGGCGTGACCGTACCCACCTCGACAGCGCCGAATCCCAGACCTAGCATGGCGTCGGGCACTTCAGCGTTTTTGTCAAAGCCGGGCGCCATACCGACCGGATTGGGAAAGGCGATGCCGCCGATGCGCTGCGCCAGACTTGGCGTGGGTGCCGCACGGTTGCCTGAATGCATCAGTCCCAGCGCCTTGATCGTCAGGCGGTGGGCGGGTTCTGCAGGAATGCGGAAGAGCAAAGGGCGCAACAGGGAAAAGGCGGTCACAGGCAATCGGTTCCGGATCAGAAAGCTGATTGATTCGCGGCAGTTGCTCCACAGAAGCTGCCAGTACCGCGTTTGAACTCCTCTTGCCCCCAGCGGAAGCGAAGGCCAAGTCCGATCTTCTCGAATCTGACAGCAATTGTAATCGATTTGAACCCTGATGTTGCCCGATTGCCACCGATTTTGTCGAATCCATACAATTCACCGCACGCACAACTGCGTAGCTGACTCCTGCGACCCGAAGGGCTCGGTGCAGCGATGTATCGGGTTCTCGACTTAAAGGCGGCTGTTGACCCTGCGGGGGCTCAGCCGCCCTTTTTTTGGCCTGCCCTCAGGGTCATGCCCTTGCTCCTTGTATCGCACACCACCTGCGCCTAGATAACCGGAGTGATTCGGTCTGATTTCTTTTTCAGACCCTCCCGGGAAGCTCAGACGATGCGCCTTTCGAGCATGGCCGACTATGCCGTCGTGACGATGAGTGCCGCCGCGCGCCATTGCGGGCAGGCCCGCGTTTGCGCCCAGCAATTGGCTGACGAAACCGGGCTTCCTGCCCCGACGGTCCAGAAGCTCGTGAGCAAGCTGTCCGCCGCCGGATTGCTCAAATCGGTGCGCGGTGCGCATGGCGGGCTCAAGCTTGCCCGCCCTGCCGCCGCGATCACGCTGGCCGATATCGTCGAGGCGGTTGAAGGCCCTATTGCACTCACCCCGTGCAGCGAGCATGGGCGCCACGATTGCACGCTGGAAGCGGCGTGCTCGATCCGTCCGCACTGGCCCGCGGTCGATGCCGCGTTGCGCGGCGCGCTGGCCGGTATTCCGCTTACCCAGTTGTCCCGCCCGGTTGCCCCAGCGGCGGAGGTGCTTGCATGAACGAGAACGTACAGATCAAGGACCAGGCTGCGCACGACGCCGCCGCCAGGGTTGCCGACTACGAGCATGGCTGGTCCTCGGATATCGAGCAGGAATACGGACCCAAGGGCCTGAACGAGGACACCGTTCGCTATATCTCGGCCAAGAAGGACGAGCCTGAGTGGATGCTCGAATGGCGGCTCAAGGCCTATCGCCATTGGCTGACCATGCCGACGCCCGACTGGGCCAAGCTCAACGTTCCGCCGATCGACTATCAGGACGCCTATTACTGGGCCGCACCCAAGACGAAGCCCAAGCTGGGCAGTCTCGACGAGGTCGATCCGGAAATCCTGCGCATCTACGAAAAGCTCGGCATCCCGCTCGAGGAGCAGAAGGTGCTCGCTGGCGTCGAGGGTGCGCGAAAGGTTGCCGTGGACGCCGTGTTCGACAGCGTGTCGGTGGCAACCACCTTCCGCAAGGAACTCGAATCCGCCGGCGTCATTTTCCGCTCCATCTCCGAAGCGATCCGCGAATACCCGGATCTGGTGAAGAAGTGGCTGGGCAAGGTCGTGCCGATGCACGACAACTATTTCGCGGCTCTGAACTGCGCGGTCTTTTCGGACGGCACCTTCGTCTACATTCCCGAAGGCGTGCGCTGCCCGATGGAGCTTTCCACCTATTTCCGCATCAATGCGGAGAACACCGGCCAGTTCGAACGCACGTTGATCGTAGCCGACAAGGGTGCCTACGTCTCCTACCTCGAAGGCTGCACCGCGCCGCAACGCGACGAGAACCAGCTTCACGCCGCCGTGGTCGAACTCGTCGCGATGGACGATGCCGAGATCAAGTATTCCACGGTGCAGAACTGGTATCCCGGCAACGCCGAGGGCCTTGGCGGCATCTACAACTTCGTGACCAAACGTGCGCTGTGCCAGGGCGCGCGGTCCAAGGTTTCGTGGACGCAGGTCGAGACCGGCTCGGCGATCACGTGGAAATATCCCTCGTGCGTGCTCAACGGCGAAGATTCGGTCGGCGAATTCTATTCGGTCGCCGTCACCAACAATCATCAGCAGGCCGATACTGGCACCAAGATGATCCACAACGGCAAGCGCACCCGCTCGACCATCGTGTCCAAGGGAATTTCGGCGGGGAAGAGCAACAACACCTATCGCGGCCTCGTCCGCGTGGCGCCGGGCGCAGATGGCGTGCGCAACTTCACCCAGTGCGACAGCCTGCTGCTGGGTGCCGAGTGCGGCGCGCATACGGTGCCCTATATCGAAGTGCGCAACCCCACCGCGACGATCGAACATGAGGCAACCACCTCGAAGATCAGCGACGACCAGCTTTACTACGCAATGCAGCGAGGCCTCGATCAGGAAAGCGCCGTCGCCCTGATCGTCAACGGCTTCGCCCGCGAAGTACTGCAGCAATTGCCGATGGAATTCGCGGTCGAGGCGCAGAAGCTGCTCGGCATCAGCCTCGAAGGGAGCGTGGGATGATCGCCCTGCCGCTTCTGGCGTTGGCGGTCGACGTGCCCGATGCTTCGCCGGTGATCGAGGCGGTGAAAACGTGTGACCGCGCCGAGATTCGCAGCATGATCAAGGGCGAGCCGCACCGCCGCACCCAGTTTGCCGCAGCCGCTTACGCCGAGCAGCGTGCGATCGCGGCTGAACGAGCGGCGCTGCTGGTGATGCCGGCTGCCATCACCCCGGCCGGACAGGCGAGTTCTGACACCGCGCTGCTGCAGGTCGATGCGCGACAGAAGCAGCTTGACGATGCCCGAGCGATCGAACGTGCCTGGCGCGACCTGTTCGACGAGGCACGCGCCGATTTCCTCGCCAATTGCGCCAACCCCAAGAGGGACGACAAATGAAGAAGACCCTGTCCCTGCGCCCGCTGGAAGAGCGCGAGGAAGCGCCAAAGCTTCAGAAGAAGGGGCGTGGCTGGGCCATCGCGGAATCGCGTCTCGATGCGATCCACGAGCTGGCGCGCGAACTGCGCCGCAACCCCAGCCCAGCGCATGACGCGCTTTCGGCCGAACTCGCGCACGAGGACCTCGGCAAGTACAAGCCCAAGCCCTACGCCGTGATCGGCTCGGCCATCGCGGCGTTTGCCTGCCAGCCGCTCAAGCTGGTCGTGCTGATTGCCGAGGGCGATGTCGCCCCCGAGATCGAGCATCGCCGCGACAAGAGCCTGATCGAAGTCGGCATCGAGGTGATCCGCTTCACTGCGGACGAAGTCCTGGCCGACCCCGCCGGTGCCGCCCGCACCACGGTCGACCGGATGAAGGCCCGCTACGATTCCCTGCGCGCCCAGTCGCGCCCGGCCCGGCCTGCGAGCCGCTCCTACGGTGCGCCCCGGCGCTAAGCGAGAAACCCATGCTGACAATCGAAAACCTCTCCGCCACCGTCGCCGACAAGCCGATCCTCAAGGGCCTGTCGCTCACCATCAACGCGGGCGAAATCCACGCGATCATGGGGCCGAACGGCGCCGGCAAATCGACGCTCGGCTACACGCTGGGCGGACGTCCGGGCTATGACGTGACCGGCGGCAGCGTCAGCTTCGACGGCGCAGACCTGCTCGAGATGGAGCCGCACGAGCGCGCCGCGGCAGGCCTTTTCCTCGGCTTCCAGTACCCGGTCGAGATCCCCGGCGTTTCCTTCGTCCAGTTCCTGCGCGAAGCTGCCAACGCGCAACGCAAGGTGCGCGGGGAAGCCCCGCTCTCGGGCGGTGAATTCCTCAAGCTGGCCAAGGAGAAGGCAGGACTCCTGCGCATGGACATGGACATGCTCAAGCGCCCGGTGAACGTCGGCTTTTCGGGCGGCGAAAAGAAGCGCGCCGAGATGGTCCAGATGGGTATCCTCGATCCCAAGCTGGCGATCCTCGACGAGACCGATTCCGGCCTCGACATCGACGCGCTGCGCATCTGCGGCGAGGGCATCAATGCAATCATGCGCAAGCCTGACAAGGCAGTTCTGCTGATCACCCACTATCAGCGCCTGCTCGATTACGTGAAGCCCGATTACGTCCACGTGCTGGCCGGTGGCCGCATCGTTCGCACCGGCGGCGCAGAACTCGCGCTCGAACTCGAAGAGCAGGGCTACGAGGCGGTCGCGGCGTGACCGATACGCTGGCCCTTCCCACCCGCAGGCAAGAGGCGTTCCGCTATGCGGACCTCGCCTCGCTCGAAGCGCTCTGGCCTCTGGCGACGCAGGCGATCCATGTGCCTGCGGGGGAGACCGGCGCGCTGGCACTGGTGCTCGACGGCGCGACAGCCGATGCGCGCGACATCGTGGTCACGCTCGATGATGGCGCGTCCTTTGACCTGCACCTGCTCAACGCAGGCTCGGCCTATGGCCGGATCTCGGTCAGCGTCACGCTGGGCAAGGCTGCGAGGTTCCACCTCGGCGCGGCGCAGATCGCAGGCGCCAACCAGACCGTCGAGATCGTCACCGAAGTCACCCATGCCGAACCCGACGCCGTATCTGACCAGATCGTGCGTTCGGTCCTTGGCGGCCATGCCACCGGCACCTATCTTGGCAAGGTTGCCGTGGCGCGCGGGGCCATCGGCACCGACGGCTCGCAATCGATCCGCGCGATGCTGCTCGATCGCACCGCCACGGCCAATGCCCGCCCCGAGCTCGAAATCTACGCCGATGACGTCAAGTGCGCGCACGGCTGCGCGGTTGGCGAACTCGATCCGCAGGGCCTGTTCTATCTCGCCCAGCGCGGCCTTACCCCGGCGCAGGCCAAGAAGCTCATGTTGCAGGCTTTCATCGCCGAAGCTTTCGTCGGCGCGGCGGATGAGGAAGCCCTGACCGAGGCGGCGCTGGCAGCGTTGGAGGCGATCCTGTGACGACCGCCACGCTTACGCGCGAGGCGGTCTGGCCCGGCCTCGTCAACCCGGACGGGAGCCGCTGGCATTACCTCGATACCGCCGCCACCGCGCAGAAGCCGCAAGTGGTGATCGATGCGATGACCGCTGCGCTCGGCGCGAACTATGCCACCGTCCATCGCGGCGTCTATGCTCGCTCGGCCGACATGACGCTCGCCTTCGAGGCTGCGCGCCGCAAGGTCGCCGCGCTGATCGGCGGCAGCGAGAGCGAACTTGTGTTCACGCGCGGCGCGACCGAGGCGATCAATCTCGTCGCCCAGACCTGGGGTCAGGTCAATCTCAAGGCGGGTGACCGCATCCTGCTCTCGCAGCTCGAACATCATTCCAACATCGTGCCATGGCAGTTGCTGCGCGACCGGACCGGCGTGGATATCGACGTCTGCCCTCTGACCGAGGATGGCCGGATCGATCTCGACGCCGCCGAACGCATGCTGACCCCCGCGCACAAGCTGGTGGCCTTCGCGCATGTCTCGAACGTGCTCGGCTCGGTCCTCGATGCGCCGCGTGCGGTCAGTCTCGCCCACGGCGTCGGCGCCAGGATCCTGCTTGACGGCTGCCAGTCGGTCGCGCGCATTGCGGTCGATGTGCAGGCGCTCGACGCCGATTTCTACGTCTTCTCCGCGCACAAGCTCTATGGCCCTACGGGGATCGGCGCGCTCTGGGCGAAGCCGGAGATCCTCGATGCCATGCCGCCGTGGCAGGGCGGCGGGGCGATGATCGATCGGGTCAGTTTTGAAAAGACGACCTATGCCCCCGCGCCGCAGCGATTCGAGGCAGGCACGCCTGCGATCGTCGAGGCCATCGGCTTTGGTGCTTCGGCAGATTTCGTGACCGGCATCGGCCTTGGTGCCATCCACGCCCATGAGACCACGCTCGTCGCCAAGGCGCGCGAGGCGCTGCGGGGGATGAACTCGGTGCGTCTCTACGGGCCGGAGGACAGTGCCGGGATCGTCAGCTTTTCGATGGAAGGCGTGCACCCGCACGATCTGGGCACGATCCTCGACGAGGAAGGCGTGGCAATCCGCGCAGGTCACCACTGCGCCCAGCCGCTGATGGAGCACCTTGGCATTCCCGCCACGGCGCGCGCCAGCTTCGGCATCTACAGCGATGAAAGCGATATCGCCGCGCTCGTGCGCGGGATCGAAAGGACCAAGAGGATCTTTGGATGAGTGAAAACGATCCCAAATTCGCCGTGGAGGAAGTGGCCGAGGTGAACGCACCGCGCCGCGCACGGGTTGACGACATTCCCGAGCCGGCCGAGACGCCCGCCGAGAAGCTCGAGCGCAAGCGCGACTATCTCGAGGGCTTTCTCGCGGCCAAGCCGGAAGGCGTCGGCGCAGGCGAGCCCGGTAGCGACATTTACGAAGGCGTGATCACGGCGCTCAAGGAGATTTTCGACCCGGAAATCCCCGTCAACATCTACGATCTTGGCCTTATCTATGGCGTCGAGGTGGCCGACGACGCCCATGTCGCCGTGACCATGACGCTGACCACGCCGCACTGCCCCGTGGCCGAATCCATGCCTGCGGAAGTCGAACTGCGCGTCAGCGCGGTGCCTGGTGTGCGCGATGCCGAGGTCAATCTCGTCTGGGATCCACCGTGGGACCCGCAGAAAATGAGCGATGAAGCCAAGCTCGAACTGGGCATGCTCTGACAATTTCCGAATCAGGCCCCATATAGGTGTGACCATGACCACCGAAACAAAAGTCCGCCGTCCGCGCCCCGCCGCCGTCATCCTCACGGCCTCGGCCGAGGCGCGCGTGGCCAAGCTGATGGCCGACGCGCCTGCCGATGCGATCGGGGTGAAGCTGTCTACGCCGCGTCGCGGCTGCTCGGGTCTTGCCTACTCGGTCGACTACGTGACGGAGGCGAACCCGCTTGACGAACGCATCGAAACACCCGGCGGCCTGTTCTTCATCGACAGCGCCTCGGTGCTGTACCTCATCGGCAGCACGATGGATTGGCAGGAGGACGATTTCACCGCCGGATTCGTCTTCCAGAACCCCAACGCCAAAGGCAGTTGCGGCTGCGGCGAGAGCTTTACGGTTTAACCTTCCGCCAGAAAGTCGAGAAGCGCCTGCTCAAGCGGATCGGTTTGCCCGTCCGCGTCAAGCCGCGCTTCGAGCCACAGCTTCTCGGCATCGGTCACGGCGTGATCCTGCGCGGCTTCGGTCGCGGTATTGCGTTCCGGCTGCTTGCGGCCAAATCCGACCTCCCGCAGCGCTTGCGCAAATCCCGTGGTGTTCGTGCGCGCCATTCGCCCGAAGAATCGCCCGACGTGACTGTCGCGGTTGTTCATGAACGTTTCCAGTTCACCCGCCCGCTCACGCGTCAGGCCGGTCGCGCCGCTCCAGCCTTGCAGATAATTGCCCACGCCCTGCACGAACAGACGCTGCCATTCGGGCGCATTGTCTGCCCCCAGCGCCGCGTCCTTGAGGCGGAACAGCATCTCGGCTTCGAGCCGGCTCACTCCCGCCGGACGATCGCCGCCCGAAGCAAAGATCGTGCGGCGGATGAGCGCGCATTCGGCAACAGTGATGCAACCGGGGCGAAGCGCGCCGCCATCGCGGGTGGGGCCCTCGCCGGTCAGCGCGGCGCGCTCGACCTGCTCCAGCACGAAATGGCGCAGCGCATCAGGGGCGGAAAGTGCCTTTTCCAGAACGCGCACCATGAGTTCCAGCTCAGTCAGGCTGCCGACCTTGCCATCGTGCGAGACCCGCTCGATTAGCCACCGCGCGTTGTCGTCCGAGACGTGCCCGCGCGGTTCGGTGCCATCGACCACGAATGCGACCAGCGCTTCCACGAAGAAGTCAGACCACTCGCGCGTCGGTTCTCCAATCTGGTCGTTGAGGATGAAGATCGCCTCGGCCTCTTCCGGATCGATCCTGCCATCGGGCCATGCGGTCTGGCGCAAGGCGAGGATTTCCTCTGCGGTAATTGCACCGTCGGCGGCTGCTTGCGCGGCCAAGGCGCGGAATTGCAGGGTCATGGCGTAAGTCCCTCATGCGTCCAATTCCGAACGGACCTAAGGGAAACCGCTTAATTTGACGTTATCAGCCGTACGACCGCCATCAGCGCAGACATCGCCAGCAGGAAACCGACGAAGCCCCGCCATGCGGCATCGCTCACCTTTCCGAAGGCCTTTGCGCCCAGATGGTTGCCCGCCAGCACCGGCCCGAACAGGAGCAACGCGAACAGCGCGTCGCGCCAACTGGCCAGCCCCAGTGCCAAAGCGGCTACCGTGCCTGTAACAGAGGTCAGCAGGAACACCGTCTGCATCGAGGCCCGCGCGACCGCGCGCGGGATCGGGCGGCGCAGGTAATAGGGCACGACCGGCGGCCCCGGCATTCCCGCAAATCCCGTGAGAACGCCCGTCGCCGCACCGGTGAGCCAGGTTTCGGCAGTTCCCGGCGCATGTCCCGCCCTTGGTGGCAGCAGCATGAGCAGGAAGGCCGCGATCGCCACGAGCGCGATCACCACGCGCGCGATCCCCGGAGGCGTCGCGAACAGCGCCAGCAAGCCGAGCGGCGTGACAAGCATCGCCAGGACGCCGATCACGCCCGCGCTCGTCTCGCCTTCCCGCCACACCTTGCGAGCGCCGACCATGCCGATCAGCAGGCCCAGCATGTTGGACACGACCACGGCCTCGCCCGGCGCAATCACCAGTCCGATGAGCGGCACCAGGAGGATTGCCATCCCGAACCCGGCAAGGCCCCGGACGAAAGCGGCCACTAAAGCCGCCAGCGCGCAGAGGGCGAGGGAAAGAATGGGGATGCCAAGAAGCATCGCGCGTCCTTCGACAGGCTCAGGACGAACGGAGCTTGGTAATGGCGATCACCGGGACCCGTTCGTGGTGTGCCTGCCGAAGCACCTGCGCCGAAATCACCGCAAGTCCGGCGCCAGCGCCTCGCCGCGCAGCAGCGAGATCGCCTCGTCCAAGGGCATGACCTTCTGGTGCTGTTGCCCGAGGATGCGGATCGCCACGGTGCCTTCCTCGGCCTCGCGCTTGCCCACCACCAGCAGGTACGGGACCTTCTGGAGCGAGTGTTCGCGCACCTTGTAATTGATCTTCTCGTTGCGCAGGTCAGTCTCGGTGCGGATGCCCGCCGCCTTGAGTCTCGACAGCGCGTCCTTTGCGTAGTCGTCTGCATCAGAGACGATGGTCGCGACCACGGCCTGCACCGGGGCCAGCCACACCGGCAAGCGACCGGCGAAGTGCTCGATCAGGATGCCGATGAAGCGTTCGTAGCTGCCGAAGATCGCGCGGTGCAGCATGACCGGGCGGTGCTTCTCGCCATCCTCGCCAACGTAGTTTGCATCGAGGCGTTCGGGCAGAACGCGGTCCGACTGGATCGTGCCGACCTGCCAGGTGCGGCCGATCGCGTCGGTCAGGTGCCATTCCAGCTTGGGCGCATAGAACGCGCCTTCGCCGGGAAGCTCCTCCCAGCCGTATTCCTCGGTCGCCAAGCCTGCGCGTACCACGGCGGCGCGCAGTTCGGCCTCGGCCTTGTCCCACATCTCCTCGGTGCCGAAGCGCTTTTCCGGGCGCAGCGCCAGCTTGATCGAATAAGTGAAGCCGAAGTCCTTGTAGATGCGGTCGGCCAGTTCGCAGAACGCCTGCACTTCGGCGACGATCTGGTCTTCGCGGCAGAAGATGTGCGCATCGTCCTGTGTGAACTGGCGTACGCGCATCAGCCCGTGCAGCGCGCCGTGCGGCTCGTTGCGGTGGCAGCAGCCGTTCTCGTACAGGCGCAGCGGCAGATCGCGATAGGACTTGAGGCCCTGGCGGAAGATCAGCACGTGGGCCGGGCAGTTCATCGGCTTGAGGGCCATCCAGTCGGCCTCGCCCGAGATCACCGGGCCTTCATCGTCGACGTTGGGGACCTCGTCGGGAATGACGAACATGTTTTCGCGGTACTTGCCCCAATGGCCGGACTGCTCCCACTGGCGCGCGTCCATTACCTGCGGGGTCTTGACCTCGCGATAGCCCGCGCCATCGATCGCGCGGCGCATGTAGGCCTCAAGCTCGCGCCAGATCAGGTAGCCCTTGGGGTGCCAGAACACCGAGCCATGGGCTTCGGCCTGGAGATGGAACAGGTCCATCTCGTTGCCGAGCTTGCGATGGTCGCGCTTGGCGGCTTCTTCAAGACGCGTCAGGTGTGCATCAAGTTGCTTCTTGTTGAGCCAGCCGGTGCCGTAGACGCGGCTCAGCATCGCGTTGTTCTGGTCACCACGCCAATAGGCGCCCGAAACGCGCGTCAGCTTGAAGGCATTGGGATCGAGCTTGCCGGTGGAGGGCAGGTGCGGCCCCCGGCACATGTCCAGCCAGTCGTCGCCCGACCAGTAGACGGTCAGCGGCTCGTCGCCCGGCAGTTCCGCCGCCCATTCGGCCTTGAAGCTCTCGCCCTGCTGCTTCCAGCGCGAAATCAGCTGTTCGCGGCTCCACTCCTCGCGGCGCAGCGGCTTGTTGGCGGCGATGATCTTGCGCATCTGCGCCTCGATCGCGGGCAGGTCTTCATCGGTGAAGGGCCGGTCTTTTGGCGCGAAGTCGTAGTAGAAACCGTCGTCGGTGCTCGGGCCAAAGGTGATCTGCGTGCCCGGAAACAGCGTTTGCACCGCTTCGGCCATGATGTGCGCAAAATCGTGCCGGGCAAGGTCGAGCGCTTCGGCCTCGTCCTTGGCGGTCACCAGCGCCAGATGTGCGTCAGTCGTGAACGGGCGCGAAAGGTCGACCAGTTCGCCGTCGACCTTTGCCGCCAGCGCCGCCTTGGCAAGGCCGGGTCCGATCGCAGCGGCAATGTCGGCCGGAGTAGTGCCGGGCGCAACCTCACGTGACGAGCCATCGGGCAGGGTGATCTTGAGCAGCTCGGACATCGGGACTCTCTTGGCCATCGGGATCGACCGCGGCGGGAATCCGCCACGCGTGCCGAGCGCTTAGCCTATCGAATCGCGCGCCGCCACCCCGTCGCGCTCGCGCTTTTGCAGCCAGTCCCACACCAGCCACCCCGCCGCCATGCAGACGAACGGCATGGCCGGATAGTGAAAGCGGCTCTGCCCGGAAAAGACCATCGCGATCGCGCTGGGGTAGGCGGCAATCCCATAAGGCAGGAGCCACCAGTCGATCAGCGGTGCACCGGTGGCAAGCCGTCGCCGGACCTGCACCACGCCCGCCACCAGAAACAGCCCGAGCAAGCCGAAATACCAGAGCTGGTTCGCCGCGCGCAGTCCGAGGAACAACATCGGCGCGGCGTCATGCGCGGGCGAATAGCCATCATAGAACCACAGCGCCTCGCCATCCGGCCCCCACAGTCGCAGCAGCTTCAGCGGCATGAGCTGCACAAAGCGGCCCGGGTTTGCCTTTATCCATTCGGTGCCCAGCCGCTTGGCCTCGGCGTCGTATGCCATCTCGTCAAGGTCGGTTCGGGCATCGAGCGCCACGACAACCGGGTCCTCGGGCGTGAAGGTGCCGCGCGCGCTATCGTTGTTGCCGGTCAGCAGGGTAATTCCGCCATTGGTCGAAACCGCGATCCATGCGCCCATCTCGCGATGGTTGCGCAAGGTCCACGGCGCGACCGCCAGCGCCGCCGCTGCCATCAGGATGGCAAAGCGCCCGACGATTCCCGGAAAACGCCGCCAGACGTCGCCCTCGCGCCACAGCCCGATCGCGAAGATCAGCGGCACGACGACCATGGTCTGCGCCTTGACCAGCGTGGCAAGCCCGAACACCAGTCCCGCGATCACGATCCGGCCTGCACCCTTCTTCACGATCAGCAGCCAGCACCCCGCCAGCAGCAGCGCGGTATAGTACACCTCGGTCAGTGCGAGCGGCACGTAAAGGATCGCATTGGGATAGACCGCAAGCAGCGCCAGCCCCAGCCGACCCGCGCCTTCGCTGCCGAACAGCTTGCGTCCCAGATCCAGCGTCAGCCAACCGCCCACCACGCTTGTCGCAAGGTTGAGCAGCCCCACGGCGAGGACCGAGGCTCCTGTCACGCGGAACAGCACCGAAAGCGTCAGCGGCCAGCCCGGCGGCCAGTAGGCGGTCGGCTCGCCATGGTCACCCTGATAGCCCAGCCCGCGCGCCAGCATGTCCGCGCGGCTGAAGTACCACGCCGCGTCCGAACTCGGCTCGACCATGCAGGCGATCGACAACAGGCGCAGCGCGATGAACACGCCAAACAGCGCCAGAAGCGTGTTGCGGCTGGTGGCGACCCAAGCGAGCGAGCGGGAAAGGCGGTCGATCATGCGATCGGCCTAGCGCCTGCGGGTAAACATAGCGTTGTGCAGGATCGAATGTGACAAGCACCATCGACACGATGACAATGACACTTGACATTGATGTGCTTGTAGTCAAGTAAGCTTGTCATCAGATCAAGGAGGCTTGACCAATGTCCGCCAAAATCAAGAACCCCGCCGCCCGCCGCTATACCGTCCGTCTTTTCGTGCTGATGACGGCCTATGTTCTCTTCCTTGTCCTCGCCAAATGGATGTTCAAGCAGGGCCTTGCGCAGGACGGCTGGGCCTATGCGCTCGCCCTTCTGCCCGCGCTGCCGATAATCGGCGTATTCTGGGCGGTCATGCGCCTGCTTGTCGAACAGACCGATGAATACCTGCGCATGTTGCTGGTGCGGCAATGCCTCTTTGCAACAGGCTTTGCGCTGTTCGTTACCACGATCCGCGAATGGCTTCAGAACTTCGACCTGATCCCGGCAGGCGACGGCGGCTTCGGCGCGGCGTTCTTTTGGTTCGCAGGCCTCGGACTTGGCGCACTGTTCAACAAGCTGACGCTGGGCGACGCCGGCTGGGACGGAGGCTGCAAGTGAAGAACCGCCTCAAGGTCCTGCGCGCGGAACGGAACTGGAGCCAGGCGGATCTGGCCGAAAAGCTCGAGGTCAGCCGCCAGTCGGTCAACGCGATCGAAACGGGCAAGTACGACCCCTCGCTCCCGCTCGCCTTCCGCATCGCCGACCTGTTCGGACTGCCGATCGAAGCAATCTTCGAGAAAGGAGAATGACCATGAGCTGCCTTCGGAGAACCCGCAATTTTGCGATGTGGACGGCTATCGCAGTTGCCATCACCGCCGCCTCGATGTCATCGAGCAAGCCGCGCAAGGCGCATATCTCGACTGTCCGCGCAGAAGCGATCCCGCCACGCGTTTCGCTCACGTTCCCGCTCAACTGACCTTGCCCCGGCGGGGGCGGCGGGCCATGACTTGCCCATGACGAATGTATCGCGCTTCACCCTGCCCTCGGGCCAGCAGATGGCCTATCGTTGGTCACCCGGCCGAATGCCGGCCATAGTCTTCCTCCCCGGCTACATGTCGGACATGAGCGGAAGCAAGGCGCTGGCGGTGATGGACTGGGCGCAGGATCGCGGCCGGGCCTGCCTCCTGCTCGACTATTCCGGCTGCGGTGAGAGCGACGGCGATTTCGCCGATGGCAGCCTGTCGCAATGGCGCGACGAGATCGTGGCGCTGGTCGAGCACCTCGGCCTTGCAAGTGTGCACCTCGTCGGCTCGAGCATGGGGGGCTGGCTCATGCTGCTTGTGGCCGAAGCGCTGGGCGACAGGGCAGAGGCGCTCGTCGGCATCGCACCCGCACCCGATTTCACCGAATGGGGCATGTCGCAATCGCAGCGTATCGAACTGGCGGCGGGCCGCACGATCTACAAGGATAACCCCTACGGGCCCGAACCGACGCCCACCCATGCGTTGTTCTGGTCCGATGGCGAGCGCAACAAGCGCCTGAAATCTGGCATCGCCTTCGATGGTCCGGTGCGTCTGCTCCATGGCCAGAACGACGATGACGTGCCGTGGGAAGTCTCGCTGCGGCTGGCGCAGGCGCTGCGTTCAGCCGATGTGCAGGTCCATCTGATCAAGGACGGCGATCACCGGCTTTCGCGCGAATCCGATATCGCCCTCTTGCTGCGCGAGCTGGCCGGAATTGAAGGATAAGCCGATGATCGATCTGCCCGCGCCGCTCTTTGCCGTCGAGATGGCGCAAGCGGTTGGCCAGCCGCAGCCCGGCCTGATGCAGGTCGGTCCCAATCCTTCGCCGGGGCAAACCTCGCCCCTGCCGATCCCCCGCCGGCGCAAGCAGGCCGAAACCGAGGCGCAAGCCGGCATGATCCGTCCCGATCTTCCGCAACAGGACCGCCTCACCGCCTGCATCGCCAAGGCGGCGAGCGATCCGCAGGCCGCCTTGGTCGAGGCAAGGGCCTGGGTAGCCGAAGGGGCAGACGCGGGCCAGAACGTCCGGGCCAACCAGTGCCTCGGGCTGGTCCTGTCGAACGGCGGGGATTTCGAAGGCGCGCTCGAAGCGTTCGGGCAAGCCGTCTCGGGTATTCCGAAAGAGCAGGAAATTGCCGCCGTCCCGCTCATGGCGATGGCCGGCAACGCTGCGCTTGCAGGAGGCCAGCCACAACCCGCGCTCGACTGGTTCGACCGCGCCCTTGCCGTGAAGGGCTATGCCGACAACGCCGCCTTGGGCGCGGTTCAGGCAGACAGGTCGCGCGCACTCGTCGCGCTGGGGCGCATGGCCGAAGCTGGAGGTGCACTCGACGAAGCGCACCGTCTTGCGCCCGAAGACGGCGAAGGCTGGCTTCTCTCGGCCACGCTCGCCCGCCGCAACAACGATCTGCCCCGCGCCCAGCGCGACATCGAGATTGCCGCAAAGTACGCCCCGCGCGATCCCCGCGTCGGACTTGAAGCTGGCGTCATCGCCGTGC
Organism: Novosphingobium sp. HNCC26DJ243; assembly: GCF_057180545.1. Taxonomy (NCBI): domain Bacteria; kingdom Pseudomonadati; phylum Pseudomonadota; class Alphaproteobacteria; order Sphingomonadales; family Sphingomonadaceae; genus Novosphingobium; species Novosphingobium sp. HNCC26DJ243. The sequence goes on from NZ_JBXUGN010000002.1 coordinate 348,155, forward strand.
TCGACGGACGCGAGGACGCAGCGCGCAAGTCGTGGGAGTCGGTCGTTTCGGCCGATCCGCAAGGTGATTCGGGAAAGGTTGCAAAAAGCTACCTTGAACAGATTGGCCCCGCGCCTACATCTGCTGCACCCCCTGCAACAGAGAAGCCGAACCCATGAAACTTTCCGTCCTCGATCTGGTCAGCGTGGTCGAGGGCGGAACGGTCCGCGATGCGCTCGACAATGCCGCCGCTGCCGCCAGGGTTGCGGAGGAGTGCGGCTACGAACGCTATTGGGTCGCCGAGCACCACGGCATGGAAGGCATCGCCAGCGCAGCCGTATCGGTCGCGCTCGCGCACATCGGCCATGCGACATCGTCGATCCGCATCGGATCGGGCGGGATCATGCTGCCCAATCACAATCCGCTGGTAATTGCCGAGCAGTTCGGCACGCTCGATGCGCTGTTTCCCGGCCGCATCGATCTGGGGCTGGGCCGCGCGCCCGGTGCCGACCAGCGCATCATGCGCGCGCTGCACAAGGACACCAACCGCGCCGCCGAGGACTTTCCGCAGGATGTCGTCGAACTGCGCGCGCTGTTCGCGGGCGATCCGCGCGTGCCGCTGCATGCCACTCCGGGCAAGGGCGCCAATCCGCAGATGTGGATTCTGGGATCGAGCCTGTTCGGGGCGCAGCTCGCCGCAATGCTCGGCCTGCCCTATGCCTTTGCTTCGCACTTTGCGCCCGATCATCTCGATGCTGCGCTTGCGCTTTATCGCGAACGCTTCCAGCCCTCCGATACTCTGGCCGAGCCCTATTGCGCCGCTGCCATCAATGTCGTCGCCGCCGATACCGACGAGGAAGCGCTCCTGCTCGCCTCGTCGATGGATCAGGCTTTCGTCGCGCTGCGTACCGGCAATCCTGGCAAACTGAAGCCGCCGATTCCCGGTTACCGCGAAAGCCTGCCGCCGTCCGCGCTCGGGATGCTTGAGCACGTCCGCCAGGTCAGCGCGGCTGGCAGTGTCGAGACCGTGCGTCAGGGTCTGGCCGCATTTGCCGAGCGGACGGGCGCTGACGAGATTATCGTCGCAGCCTCGATCTTCGATCAATCGGCGCGGTTGCGCTCGCTTCGTCTGGCCATGCAGGCCGCGCGGGGGCTCGTGGCCGCGTGAGTTTGCGGTGAAGTCTGCGCCTGATGCGAAACTACGGCACAACCTGCCGAACTGGGCGTTCACAACGGCGGGTTAACCGGCTCGCGCCATTCAACCGGACTTGTCGGCGGGCAATGGCTGGATTACCATCCGTAAAAATGCTACAAGACTGTAGTATATAATTACAAGAGGGTGAAACAATCTCTTGCAGGAGAGCCGGGAACCAAGCGCATGGCGTCGAAGTCCGTAGTCGAATCGCATGTCCCCACCGCCGGATCAGCAGGCGTGCCGGACACCACCCGTCAAATGTCCGATCCTCTCGCCCAAGCGCTTGCCGCCCGGTTCGGAGCGGCCCTGCTACCCGACGAGGCGCGCGACTTCGATGCCCCGCGTCTTGCCGAAGCGGCGCGCTTCGTGACTGCCGCCGCCGCTCACCGCAACGGCAGCGAGCCCGCCATTGCGATCGAAAGCGTCAGCGGTTCGGAAAGCGGGGCGCGCCATCTGCGCATCGCGGTCGTCAACGACGACATGCCCTTCCTTGTCGATTCGATCGCCTCGACGATTACAGGCCAGGGCCTTGCGATCGACCGGCTCGTCCACCCGGTCGTGGCAGTGCGCCGCGATGCATCCGGGACGCTCACGGCCTTCCCGGAGGGAGATGCCGCAGGCGAACGCCGCGAATCCGTGGTCTATCTCGAAACCGAACGTGCCGACGCGCGTCAGCGCCGCGCGCTTGCCGCTGCGCTGGATGAAACGCTTGCCGATGTCCGCGCCGCCGTCGCCGATTGGCCGCTGATGCAGGCGGCCATGCGCGAGGACGCGGCCAATCTTGCCGATCCCGAAGGTGCCGCCCTGCTGCGCTGGCTGGCGGACGGCATGCTGACTCAACTGGGCTGCGTCACGCGCCATCGTGACGGTCGATACGAAAACCCGCTCGGCATCTGCCGCGCCAGCGCCGAATCGATCCTTGCCGCCGCCTCGTTCGACCGGGCTTTCCGCTGGTTCGATGAAGCCGGCACCGACGGGCAGGGCCGCGTGCCGCTGATCGTCAAGGCCAACCGCATCGCCAACGTCCACCGCCGCGTGCCGCTCGACTTGTTCATCGTGCCGCGCGTCGAGGCAGGCAAGGTCACCGCTCTGTCGGTCCATGCCGGCGTCTGGACCAGCGCCGCGCTCGCCGCCGCGCCTGACCGCATTCCCCGCCTGCGCACCCAGCTTTCCGAACTGATGGACAAGTTCGGCTTTGCGCCCAATGGCCATGCCGGCAAGGCACTGGTCCACGCGATGACCGCGCTGCCGCACGACCTGCTCGTCAGTTTCGCCGATGCCGATCTGGAACGCGTCGCCACCGCGATGATGAGCCTGGTCGACCGGCCCCGCCCCCGTCTCGCGCTGGTTCAGGCTCCGCTGGCGCGCCACCTTTTCGCCTTCGTCTGGCTGCCGCGCGACGTGCTGTCCACCGAAGTGCGCCTCTCGATTCAGGCCATGCTCGAAGCCGGTGCCGGAGCGCACGTGCTCGATTGGTCGCTACAGGTCGAAGGCAGCACGCTTGCCATGCTGCGCTTCGTTCTCGACGTCCGCGAACGCGAATCGCGCGCCGACGAAGCCGCTCTGGACATGCGCCTTCAGGCCATGGTGCGGGGCTGGGCAGGCGCTGTGGAAGCCGAGCTTGCCGCCACTGAGGAACCCTCGCGCGCTGCCGCCATCGCCGCGCGCTATGCCGATGCCTTCCCGCTGGCCTATCGTAATGCCGGCCCCGCCGAGGCCGCGCGCGATATTCGCGTCCTGCGCACGCTCTCGGGCAGCAACGCGCCGCGCCGCGCCGTGCGCCTCCATCGCAACATGGGCGAAGTTGCGCTGCGCCTGAAGCTCTATCAGCGCGAAGGCGCGATCATCCTGTCCGATGCCGTGCCGGTGCTCGAAAACTTCGGCTTCCGCGTGCTGGAGGAAGTGCCGACCCCGCTCGACGGCGGCCGCCTCGGCTTCGTCCACGATTTCCTCGTCGCGCACACGGCTGACAGCAGCGTCGATGAGCTTCTCGGCCGCGCCGATGCCATAGAAACCTCGCTTGCTGCGGTGCTCAATGGCGTGGCAGAGGACGATGCGTTCAATCGCCTGATCGTCGCCACGGGTCTCAGCGCGCAGGAGGCCAACTGGCTGCGCGCCTTCTATCGCTACTTGCGCCAGGCGAGCATGACCTTCGGTATCCACACCGTGGTCGAAGCGCTCAAGAATGCGCCCGAAGTCACGCGCAACCTTATCGCGGCCTTCGTCGCGCGCCACGATCCGGGTTTTGCAGGAGATCGCGAGGCTGCTTTCACCCGGGCCGAGGACCGGATCAGGGCAGGCCTTGCTGGCGTTGCCGCCATCAACGACGACCGCCTGCTCCGCCAGTTCCACGCGCTCGTCATCGCGATCCTGCGCACCAATGCCTTTGCGCCTGCCGCTGCCGAGGCACTGGCGTTCAAGATCGATTCTGCGCTCGTCCCCGGTCTGCCCAAGCCGGTGCCTTGGCGCGAGATTTCGGTCTATTCACCGCGCGTCGAAGGCATTCATCTGCGCGCCGGACCAGTTGCGCGCGGCGGCCTGCGATGGTCCGATCGCCGCGATGACTTCCGCACCGAAATCCTCGGTCTGATGAAGGCGCAGCGCGTGAAGAACGCGGTGATCGTGCCGACAGGCGCCAAGGGCGGCTTTTATCCCAAGCATCTGCCCGATCCGGTCAAGGACCGCGAGGGCTGGCTGGCCGAGGGCAAGGCCAGCTATCAGGTCTTCATCCGCACGCTGCTCTCTGTCACCGACAACATCGTCGAGGGCAAAGTCGTTCATCCGGCGCATGTCGTGATCCGCGACGGTGAGGACCCCTACTTCGTCGTCGCCGCCGACAAGGGCACTGCCACCTTTTCCGACGTCGCCAACGCCATCGCGGAGTCGAAGGACTTCTGGCTCGATGATGCTTTCGCCAGCGGCGGCTCGAAGGGCTATGACCACAAGGCGATGGGCATCACCGCCAAGGGCGCGTGGCTCTCGGTGCGCCGCCATTTCCTTGAACTCGGCGTCGATGTGCAGACCCAGCCGGTCCGCGTGGCTGGCTGCGGCGACATGTCGGGCGACGTTTTCGGCAACGGCATGCTGCTGTCCAAGGCACTCAAGGTCGTGGCCGCGTTCGATCACCGCCACATCTTTCTCGATCCCGACCCCGATCCTGCCGCAAGCTGGGAAGAACGCGCGCGCATGTTTGCGCTGCCCCGTTCTAGCTGGGACGATTACGACAAGAGCCTGATTTCCAAGGGCGGCGGCGTGTTCCCCCGCTCGATGAAGGCGATCCCCTTGAGCGCCGAGGCGCAGGCGATGCTCGGGCTGGATGTGGCCGAGATCGATCCGGAATCGCTGATCTCGGCGATCCTGCGCGCGCAGGTCGATCTGCTGTGGTTCGGCGGCATCGGCACATACGTAAAGGCCAGCACCCAGAACAACGTCGATGTCGGCGATCCTGCCAACGATTCGCTGCGTGTTTCGGCCAATGAAGCGCGGGCAAAGGTGATCGGAGAGGGTGCGAACCTTGGCACCACGCAGGCCGCCCGCATCGAGTTTTCGCTACACGGTGGCCGCATCAATACCGATTTCATCGACAATTCTGCGGGCGTCGATTGCTCGGACAACGAGGTCAACATCAAGATCGCGCTGGCCGCAGCCAAGCGCTCGGGCAAGCTGACCGAGGAAGGCCGCGTCGATCTGCTCGTGTCGATGACCGACGACGTCGCCCATCTCGTGCTCGAGGATAATCGCCTGCAGGCGCTTGCCCTCTCGATCGCGGAGCGCGGCGGTGCTACGGCCATGCCGGCATGGTCCCGGCTGATCGACGTGCTCGAGGAAGGCGGCGATCTTGATCGCAAGACCGAGGGGCTCGCCAGCGCAGAGGACTTCGCCCGCCGCGCCGCTGCGGGGCAAGGCCTTACGCGGCCTGAACTTGCGGTCCTGCTTTCCAGCAGCAAGCTCGTGCTCCAGCGCGAACTGGAAGAGAGCCCGGTGGTCGACGATCCGGTGCTCGAGGAAGAGCTGATCGCGGCATTCCCGCCGCCGATGCAGGAAGCCTACGAGACCGAGATCACGCACCATCGTCTGCGTCGCGAGATCATAGCAACCAAGCTCGCCAACCGCGTGATCAACCGCATGGGCCCGGTCCATCCGTTCGAACTGTGCGAGGAGGAAGGCTGCAACCTCGCACAGGTCGCCGCTGCATTCGTCGCGGCCGAGCGCCTGCTCGATCTGCGCGCGACATGGGCGATGCTCGATGAGGCGGCGTTGCCCGAGACGCTGCGCCTCGCATTGTTCGAACGCATCGCGCAGGGGCTTCGCGGCCACATCGCCGATGTCCTGCGCGCCGGGCGTGGCACGATGCAGCCCGCCGCCCTGATCGAGGATCTTTTCGGCGGCGTCGCCTTGCTCTCGCACACCGCGGCGGAACTGCTGCGTGGCGAGGCGCGCACTCAGGCCAGGCAGATGGCGCAGGAACTTAGCAGCGCAGGCGTCCCTGCAGACATCTGCACACGCATTGTCCACCTGTTCGACATGGACGGCGCGATTGGCCTGGCGCACCTTGCCGGCGAGCTGAACGTCGATGCCGGTGCGCTTACCGGCGCCTTTGCCGATCTCGGGGCCGCGCTCGGTCTTGATTGGGCGCAGCAGGCCGCGCGCCGCATGAATCCATCCGATCCGTGGGAACGGCTGCTCGTCGCGGGCCTTGCGCGCGATTTCCAGCAGATGCGGCTCGATTTCCTCGCGCGGTCGCAGGGCAAGGGCCCCGATGCCTTCGCGTCCGACTGGCTCGGGACGAATGCGGCGGCGGTGCGCCAGTTCCGCAGCCTCGTCGCGCGCGCGCAAGCGGCGCCGGCAGTTGCCCCCGCGATGCTCGCTCAGGTTGCGAGCCAGGCCCGGACCTTGCTTGGGCGGTGATCCTGCTGCGCCGGTAACAGGCAGGAACCGGGCTGGACGGCGCGTGTAGCTCCTATATACGCGTGTATACAGCCTTGTTCCCGGAGTCCCGATGCTGCAATTTCTTCGCGGGCCAGTCCTTGCCATATGCATCCTGCTCGGCGCGGCCCCTGCCATGGCGCAGGGCCGTGGGCCGCTGGTGCTTGCCGCCGCGAGCATGCGCGAAGCGCTGACGGATGCCGCCAGCCGCTGGACCGCCAACGGCCATGCGCGACCGGTCGTGTCCTTCGCCGCCTCGTCCGCGCTTGCACGGCAGGTCGAAGCCGGGGCCGGGGCTGACCTGTTTGTCTCGGCCGACGAAGAGTGGATGGATTACCTTCAGGCAAAGAGGCTGCTCGTTGCAGGCACCCGCGCCCGCCTGACCGAAAACCGCCTCGTCCTGATCGCGCCCGCCGCCAGCAGGATCGGCTTGCGCATCGCGCCGCGCTTCGCCCTTGCCCGCGCGCTGGGATCAGGACGCCTCGCCATGGCGGATCCCGCCAGCGTCCCTGCCGGACGTTATGGCAAGGCCGCGCTCGAACGCCTCGGCGTCTGGCCCACGGTCGCACGCCGGATCGCGCCTGCCGAAAACGTCCGCGCCGCCATGGCTCTGGTGGAACGCGGCGCGGCGCCGCTCGGCGTCGTCTATCTGACCGACGCCCGGGCCTCCGCGAAAGTCCGCGTCGTCGGCACGTTTCCCGCCAGCAGCCATCCCTCGATCACTTACCCCGTCGCGCGGCTCAAGGCCTCGGTCCATCCCGAGGCCGAAGCCTTCCGCCGCTTCCTGATCTCTCGCGAGGGTCGCGCCATTCTTGCCCGTCGCGGTTTCGGAGCGCGCTGAATGGGTTCGGCGGAATGGGAAATCGTGCGCCTTTCGCTCAAGGTCAGCTGCGTCGCCGTGGTCCTTTGTCTGCCGGTTGCTTTCGCACTCGCCTGGGCTCTGGCGCGTGGCCGCTTTCCCGGCAAGGTCGTGCTTGATGCGCTTGTCCATTTGCCGCTGGTCCTGCCCCCGGTCGTCACCGGATGGCTGCTGCTTCTCGCCTTCGGTCCCGCAGGCCCCGCCGGTCGCTGGTTTGAGGCCACGCTCGGCCTGACCTTCATGTTTCGCTGGACCGGCGCCGCGCTCGCCGCCGCCGTCATGGCCCTGCCTTTGATGGTCCGCGCCATGCGCCTCTCGATCGAAGCGGTCGATCCCCGGCTTGAACAGGCCGCGATGACGCTCGGCGCATCGCGCTGGCGCACGTTCCGCACCATTGCCCTGCCACTGGCGCTTCCGGGCGTGGTGGCAGGCGCTGTCCTCGGCTTCGCGCGCTCGCTCGGCGAATTCGGCGCGACGATCACGTTCGTGTCGAACATTCCCGGCGAGACGCAGACCCTTCCCCTCGCAATCTACAGTGCGCTTCAGATGCCGGGGGCGGAAGGCGAAGTCACCCGCCTGGCGGTCATTTCGGTCCTGCTTTCGCTCGGCGCGCTGGTCGCATCCGAAGCGCTGGCGCGGCGGAGCGGAAGGGGCGGCCATGTCCTTTGAAGTGCGTGTCGCGCGCCAGCTCGGTGACAGCCGCATCGCGGCAGAATTCACTACGCCGGCAGGCCTCACCGCCTTGTTTGGCCCGTCGGGCGCGGGCAAGACGTCAGTCCTCAATATGGTCGCAGGAATGCTCCGCCCGGACAGCGGGTACATCGCGGTCGATGGCGAGATTCTGTTCGACAGTGCCGCCGCCATGGACATTCCGCCGCAGGACCGGCGGGCAGGCTACGTATTCCAGGATGGCCGCCTGTTCCCGCACATGCGCGTGCGCGACAATCTCACCTATGGCGCGGCGCGGGCGGCAAGCACCGGGCTGATGACGCTCGACGACGCGGCGCAATTTCTCGGCATCGCGCATCTGCTCGATCGCTGGCCGCGCACGCTCTCGGGCGGAGAGGCGCAACGCGTCGCGATCGGGCGTGCGCTCCTCTCGGGCCCGCGCTTCCTGCTGATGGACGAACCCCTCGCCGCCCTCGACCGCGCGCGTCGTGAGGAAGTACTGCAGGTGATTGAGCGTCTGCGCGACGAGGTGCGCCTGCCGATCCTCTATGTCAGCCATGATCGCGCGGAAGTCGAACGGCTGGCGGGATCGATCGTCGAGCTTTGATCCGGGAAACCGGCATCCGGTTCTCGCTTGGGTGAAACGGTCTTTTTGATCACGATCGGTTGACGCGCCGCAAGTTTTGGCCAAATCGGGCGTGCCAAGCGGAGGATTCAAAATGGCCAGTGGACTTGATCGTGCGGACGTTGTCATCGTGGGCGCGGGTCATGGCGGCGCGCAGGCCGCGATCGCGCTGCGCCAGAACGGTTTCGAAGGTCGTGTGCTGGTTATCGGCCGCGAACCGGAAATCCCTTACGAGCGCCCGCCGCTGTCCAAGGAATATCTCGCCCGCGAAAAGACGTTCGAGCGCATCTGCATCCGTCCCGCGCAGTTCTGGACCGACAAGAACGTCGAGATGAAGCTCGGCGTCGAAGTCGTCTCGCTCGATGCTGGGGCTCACACCGTCAAGCTGAATGACGGGTCCGAAATCGAATATGGCAAGCTGATCTGGGCCACCGGGGGCGATCCGCGACGTCTTTCGTGCATGGGGTCCGATCTTGCCGGCGTCCACGCCGTGCGCACCAAGGAAGATGCCGACCGCCTGATGCACGAGCTCGACGCGGGCGCGAAGCGCGCGGTGGTGATCGGCGGCGGTTACATCGGGCTTGAAGCTGCCGCAGTGCTGACCAAGTTCGATGTATCTGTCACGCTCCTCGAAGCGCTTCCGCGCGTGCTTGCGCGCGTCGCGGGCGAACAGCTCTCCGAATTCTACCAGGCCGAACACCGCACCCACGGCGTCGATCTGCGCACCGGCGCGGCGATGGACTGCATCGAGGGCGACGGGGCCAAGGTGACCGGCGTGAAGATGGCCGATGGCTCGGTCCTGCCAGCCGATATCGTGATCGTCGGCATCGGCATCATTCCCTGCATCGGCCCGCTCATCACCGCAGGCGCGGCTGGCGGCAACGGCGTCGATGTCGACGAATTCTGCCGCACCACATTGCCCGACGTCTACGCGATCGGCGATTGCGCCGCCCACGCCAACGACTTTGCCGATGGCGCAGTGATCCGCCTCGAATCGGTGCAGAACGCCAACGACATGGCGACGACTGCCGCAAAGGACATCTGTGGCGCGCCCGTGCCCTACAAGGCGACGCCGTGGTTCTGGTCGAACCAGTATGATCTCAAGCTGCAGACGGTCGGTCTTTCCACTGGACACGACAACGCGGTGCTGCGGGGCGACCCGGCGACCCGCTCGTTTTCGGTGGTGTATCTCAAGGGCGGAAAGGTCGTCGCGCTCGATTGCGTTAACATGGTCAAGGATTACGTCCAGGGCAAGAAGCTGGTCGAGGCACGCGCGCAGATCGCACCTGAAGCCTTGGCCGACGCGAGCGTGCCATTGAAGGAAATGGTGGCCTAAGCCTCTCTCGGGCAAGGCTTTCCTATTGAAATGCTGTTGGATTGTTTCCTTCGGGAAACTTTCCGACTGGCAGGATCACGCCTGATCGGAAAGCCGCGCGAGCGCCCACTGCGCGGCATCGGCCACTGCCGGATCGGGATCGACTGTCAGGTCCTGCACAATGGGCAGGAGCGCTGGGTCACCACTGTTTCCGGCCGCGTACAGACAATTGCGCACCCAGCGATCACGCCCGATGCGCTTTATCGGTGATCCTGAAAACACCTTGCGGAAGGTCGCGTCGTCCAGCGCCAGCAGTTCTGCCAGCTTGGGCGCAGCAAGCTCCGCACGCGGCAGGAATGCGCGGTTGGCCTGCGCGGCCTTGGCAAAGCTGTTCCATGGGCAGGCGGCCAGGCAATCGTCGCAGCCATAGATGCGATTGCCCAGCGCCTCGCGGAATTCCTCCGGCACCGGTCCCTTGTGCTCGATCGTGAGGTAGGAAATGCAACGCCGTGCATCGAGCCGGTAAGGCGCAGGGAAGGCCTGCGTCGGGCAGGCGGTCTGGCAGGCGGAACAGGAACCGCAGCGGTCGGCATGTGGCGCGTCGGGCGCCAGATCGAGCGTGGTGTAGATCGCACCGAGGAACAGCCACGAACCGTGCGTGCGGCTGACCAGATTGGTGTGCTTGCCCTGCCACCCGATTCCCGCCGCCTGTCCCAGCGGCTTTTCCATGACCGGCGCGGTATCGACGAAGACCTTCACCTCTGCGCCCGGCACCTCGGCCACCAGCCAGCGCGCCAGCGCCTTGAGATTGCGCTTCACCACATCGTGGTAGTCGCCGCCCTGCGCGTAAACCGAGATGCGCCCGCGATCCGGGTATTGTTCCAGTTTGCGCGGGTTGTCGGCCGGAGCGTAGCTCATGCCCAGTGCGATCACGCTGCGTGCCTGTGGCCATAACGATTGCGGGCCGCGCCGGTGGTGGAGGCGCGTCTCCATCCATTCCATCGTCCCGTGCGCGCCTTCGCCCAGCCATTGCTCCAGCCGCTCGCTCGCCACGGAATCGTCGGTCGCAGGCGCAATACCGCAGGCCGCAAAACCAAGGCGCGATGCCTCTGCCTTCAACCGTTCCGCGACAAGTCCTTCTGCGCCATTAACCAAGCTTGCTGCCTCGCTCGTTCATCGCCTAGGCTTAGGGGCATGAACCATGAAGATCGAGCTAGGGGAATGGCCGTTGTCCGGCAACGGGATTGAAGCGGGCGATGATCTCGCGATCATGGCGCGCGGGCTGGTCAAGCGGTTCGATGGTTTTACCGCCGTCGACGGCGTCGACATTTCGGTGCCCAGGGGTTCGATCTACGGCATCCTCGGGCCGAACGGCGCGGGCAAGACCACAACCTTGCGCATGCTGCTCGGCATCATCGATCCCGACTCCGGGTACCGGCGCGTGCTGGGCGCGGAGCATCCCACCGACGTCGCGCGCCGCATCGGCTACCTGCCCGAGGAGCGCGGTCTCTATCCCGCGATGAAGGCCTACGAGGCGATCGCGTTTCTGGCCGCTTTGCGCGGCGTGCCGCTCAAGGAAGGGCGACGTCGCGGGCGCGAACTGCTGGAGGAAAACGGCCTGGGCTATGCCGCCGATCGGCAGATCCGCCAGATGTCGAAGGGCATGGCGCAGCAGGTGCAGTTGCTCGGTACGCTCGTCCATCAGCCAGACCTTGTCGTGTTCGACGAACCATTCTCTGGTCTCGATGCGCTCAACCAGGGCAAGCTCGAGCAGATGATCCGGGCGCTCGCGGCGCGGGGCACCACGGTGATCTTCTCGACCCACGTCATCGCCCACGCCGAACGTCTGTGCGATCAGGTGGCTATCATCGCAGGCGGCAAGGTTCCCTTTGCCGGACCGGTCGATGTCGCGCGTGACCGCCTGCGACCGCAAGTGCGGCTCGAAACGCGCGCGCAGGATGGGCCGTGGCGCGCCGCACTTCCAGAACAGGTGCGGCACGAAGGCGCGTTCTGGTATTTCACCCTGCCTGAAAGCGGAATCGAGCCTCTGCTGCGCGCGCTGATCGAAGGCGACGCTGGCATTCTCAGCCTGTCGATCGAGCGGGCAGGGCTCCACGATGCGTTTGTCGCGATCGCCGGCGAGGCCGCGGCACGGGCGCTCGAGGAAAGCGCGGGAGAAGCCAAGTGATCTCCATTGCCGAAAAGCTGCGCGCCGCGCTGGTCATCGCCCGCCGCGATTTCGTGGCCGTGATCTTCTCCAAGACCTTCATCTTCTTCCTGATCGGCCCGGCGTTCCCGGTGTTGGTGGGAGGGCTCGCCGGGAACATCGGCGCCAAGGTCCAGCAGAACGTCGAACGCCCGACGCTCGGGCTTGCCCTGAGCGTGCCGGACACCGACCGCGTGCTCGCGGCACGGGAGGAACTCGACGGGAGGCTGGCAGGGCCAATGCCGGCGATCGAGGTGCTGAAGCGCGTGACGCCGGGCGAATCGTTCGATGCGCGCGCAGCGCTAGCCGATGGTGACCGGCAGGTGACCGTGGTCATGGGTGGCACACTTGACGCTCCGACCCTGACCGGCCCGTCAGATCGTGTGCGGCAATGGACCGGCCTCGTCTCCAATCTGGCGGCGCACGCCCGTTCGGGCGAAGTGATGCGCTATCCCGACGTCGCGGTCGAGGAAGTGACCACCAGCGTCGCCAAGGTGCGCAGCGGGCAGGCTTACACCGCGCAAGGGGCACAAGTGCTGCTGTTCCTGCTTACGATGCTGCTGGCGGGCATGGTCTTGTCAAATCTCGTCGAGGAAAAGGGCAACAAGATCATCGAGGTGCTGGCCGCCGCCATCCCGATGGACGCGATGTTCCTTGGCAAGCTCTTTGCCATGCTCGGCGTCAGCCTTGTCGGGATCGCTGTCTGGGGCGGCGTCGGCGGCGGGATCGTGCTGCTCGGGGCGCGGGACATGCCCGCCCTGGCAGTGCCCGCAGTGGGCTGGCCGCTGTTCCTCGTACTCGGCTTCCTCTATTTCTCGATGGCCTATTTGCTGATGGGGTCGCTGTTTCTCTCGATCGGCGGCATGGCCTCGACCGTTCGCGAGGTGCAGACCCTGTCGATGCCGGTGTCGATGTTCCAGCTGATGATGTTCTTTTTCTCCAGTTATGCGCTGACGACGCCAGGTACGTGGGTCGAATGGTTGTCGATCATCTTCCCTGTCAGTTCGCCTTACGCAATGCTCGCCCGCGCGGCGCAGCAGCCGCAAGTCTGGCCGCATGTTCTGGCGCTGTGCTGGCAGGTGCTGTGGGTGGCGATCATCGTCCGGGCAGGCGCGCAGCTGTTCCGCCGCACGGTGATGAAATCGGGCCCCTCGCAGCCCAAGGCCGGGCGCAAGGGACTGTTCAGCCGCTTCAGGCGCAAGCCTTATTGACATTGATGTAGGTTGTGGCAGGCTGAGCTTCGAAGCGGACCGCCATTCAAAGCGCGGCCGCGCCGGAGGATTGCCATGGCCAGCCAGCTTGCGCCCGAAGTGCCTGCGTTCACTTACCATACCGCACCGACCGCCACGCAGGCCTTTGACGCCTGGTTGAAGGAAAATCCCCAAGCAATTCCAGCCAATTCACATGTCTGGGACGTCAGCCGCTCGGACATCTATGTCGAGGATCGCTGGCAGCCGATCTTTGCGCAGATGCGTGCGCAGGCTCCGGTCAACCACGTGCCCGAATCGCCTTATGGCGCCTACTGGAACGTCGTCAGCCACAAGGCGATCACGCATGTCGAATCGCTGCCCGAGCTGTTTTCGTCGTCGTGGCAATATGGCGGCATCACGATCGGTGATCCCCCGGCCGACATCGATCCGCAGAAACTGGCAGAGCGCCAGTTGCCGATGTTCATCGCGATGGACCGGCCCGACCATACCGGGCAGCGCCGCACCGTCGCGCCTGCATTTACTCCGGCCAAGATGGTCGACATGGAGCGCGAGATTCGCCGCCGCACCTCCGATGTGCTCGATTCACTGCCATGGGGCGAGAAGTTCGACTGGGTCGACAAGGTTTCGATCGAACTGACCACCGGAATGCTGGCGATCCTGTTCGGCTTCCCTTGGGCAGACCGCCGGCTGCTCACGTTCTGGTCGGACTGGGCGGGCGATGTCGAGCTGACGCTTGCCAAGGATCTGGCCGACATGCGCTTCGGCTTCCTTGGAGAGATGGCGCACTATTTTCAGCGGCTGTGGGGCGAGCGGATGCGCGCCGAGCCTTCGGGCGACCTCATCTCGATGATGATTCATTCCGAGGCGATGAACCACATGAGCCCGCAGGAGTTCATGGGCAATCTCGTGCTGCTGATCGTGGGCGGCAACGACACCACGCGCAACACCATGTCGGGCATCGTCCATGCGCTCGATACCTTCCCCGACCAGGGCGACCTGCTGGCCAGCGATCCCTCATTGATTCCAAATGCGGTGCAGGAATGCATCCGCTTCGTGACCCCGCTGGCGCACATGCGTCGCACCGCAACCGCTGATGCCGACCTGTTCGGGCAGCAGATCAAGGCGGGCGACAAGATGGTGCTGTGGTACCTTTCGGCCAATCGCGACGAGACCGTGTTCGAAAATCCCGACAAGCTGATCGTCGACCGCCCCAACGCCCGGCGGCATCTTGCTTTCGGGCACGGCATCCACCGCTGCGTCGGCGCGCGCCTCGCCGAACTGCAATTGCGCATCCTGCTGGAAGAAATGCACGAGCGGCGGATGCGCGTGCGCGTGACCGGCGCAGTCGAACGCGTGCGTGCAAACTTCGTCCACGGCTTCCGCAAGCTTGAGGTGGAGCTTGAAAAGCGCTGATTAAGCCTCACCTATGACCTGCGTCACGAATGCGTCGGGCAGGTCGGGCTAAGCAAAGCCAGTTCCTGTCGGTGGGTCCCCGCCCCCAATTGGGCACCTGCCCTCCCGGCCCGCCGACAGGACACCGAGGTTAGCCATGATCCCCGATACAATCGACGTTACCGGCACGCAGGACCTTCCCCGTCGGCGCTTCATCGTGCTTCTCGGCGCCAGCGCCGCGTTGCCGCTAGCCAGTGCCTGCAGTGCCAAATCCGCTGCAAAGGGCACTTTCCCGATCGCGAAGAGCGAAGCCGAGTGGAAGCGCGTGCTGACCGCTGATCAGTATTACATCCTGCGCCAGGAAGGGACCGAACGGCCCGGGACCTCGCCCCTGCTGCACGAAAAGCGCAAGGGCACTTTCGTCTGCGCAGCCGATGGCAGCGCGCTGTTTGCATCTTCCACCAAGTTCGAGAGCGGCACCGGGTGGCCGAGCTTCTTCAGGCCGATCGCCAGGGCCGTGGGCACGACCACCGACCGTTCGCTCGGCATGTCGCGGACGGAAGTCCATTGTGCGCAATGCGGAGGGCATCTTGGCCACGTTTTCGATGATGGTCCTGCGCCCACCGGGCTGCGCTATTGCATCAACGGCGATGCGTTGAAGTTCCGCCCGGCCTGAGAGCAGAGTCAGAAACAACCGTATCGGACCATTAGTCCGTAGGTGGTAGCCCTGACGCGTGTCAACGCAGGCAAGTGCGTCGGGGGATCGCCTTTTTCCTGCTGTTGTTGCCCCTCCTGTGGGTCACTTGGGGGTGGGACGGATCTGTCCACCGCGACCACCGGCAGATCCTGAAGGTCACGCCGATGCTGTCGCCCGATCGCATTCGCGCGCTCGCGCCGCTTGGCCCCTTCCGTGTCGAAGGTCTGTGGCAACTGGCCAGTCCAAATTCGTTCTTCTCCGGATGGTCCGCGCTGGCCGTCATGCCGAGCGGCGCTTTCATGGCGTTCAGTGACAGAAACACGCGGCTGCGCTTCACCCCGCCCGGATTTACGGGGCCGCGGCCTCGGGGGCTTCACAGCACCGTGATCATGCGCGCGGTCTATGCCCGTCGAGCGGACAGGAGTCTTGCGCAACTTGACATCGAATCCGTGGTGCTGCGGCCGGACGGGACGTTCTGGTTCGGGACCGAGGATGACGCCCGGCTGATCCGCATTGCACCCGATCGGCATCACGGAAGCTTCGTGATGGTCCCGCAGATGAAGGACTGGCCCGTGAATGGCGGGGCCGAGGCGATGGCGATCATGGCCGACGGGCGCTGGGCGATCTTGTGCGAGACATGCGGCCCGCGCCGGGGTGGCCTGCATCTCGGCCTGCTCTTTCCCTCCGATCCGGGCATCGCTCCCCCGCGTGAGTTCGGTATCGTGCTTCCTGCGGGCTTCGATCCGGTGGACATGGCTCCGTTGCCCGATGGTCGGATGCTCATCCTGACGCGGCGACTGTCGTATCTGCCGCCACACTTCGAATCCGGTCTGGTCATTGCCGACTTTGCGCGCCTCGATCCCGACCGGCCTTTCCGAACGCGGGAACTGGCGCGGATCACGCATCGGGACCTGCGCGAAAACTATGAAGCCATGGTGGTCCAGCAGGACGGGGCGGGGACTTCGGTCTGGCTGCTGTCGGACGACAACGGTGCTGCCAGCCAGCAGACCAAGCTGATCAAGCTGCGAGTCGACAGCGTGGCATTGGGCAAGGTGCGCTGACGCCGGACAGACCAAAGGCCCCCTTTCCGCGAGGGAAAGAGGGCCTTGGTATCAGCAGTCCCTTGCGGGAGGCTGGATCAGGCAGCCGAGGCCTTGACCAGATCGCGCTTCACCTTGAGCGCGCGGGCCGAGAGCTTCGTGTCCGACTGCTTGAGCAGCCAGTTGTCGAGGCCGCCGTTGTGCTCGACCGAACGCAGACCATGCGTCGATACGCGGAACTTGAAGCTGCGGTCCAGCTTCTCGCTCATCAGCGTCACGTTCTGCAGGTTGGGCAGGAACAGGCGCTTGGTCTTGTTGTTGGCGTGGCTTACGTTGTGACCGACTTGGCGGCCCTTACCGGTCAGTTCGCAGATACGCGACATGTCTAAAACTCGCTTCGCTTGTTCGATAATACCTATCGGGAAGGCGCGGCTCTTATCGATTCACGGCACGAAGTCAAGGATTCGGAGTTTGAAAGCGACGTTCCGGCACTTATACCCCGCGCGATGACCCGCTGGCCCCTGCCCGACCCGATGCGCGCCGCGCTTGATGAGGCGTTGCTTGCGCAATGCGCAGGGGAAGTGCCGATCGGCGCGGTCGTGGTCAAGGACGGCAAGGTGATAGCCGCGGCACACAACCAGCCCCGCACCCTGTGCGATCCCACCGCCCATGCCGAAGTGCTGGCGATTCGCGCTGCGGCTCAGGCGCTGGGGCAAGAGCGGCTTGACGGTTGCGATATATGGGTGAGCCTCGAGCCATGCGCGATGTGTGCAGGCGCGATCGTCCATGCGCGGATTGCGCGGGTATATTACGCGGCGTCAGACCCCAAGGGCGGCGCGGTGGAGCATGGCGCGCGCGTGTTCGACCAACCGACCTGCCTGCACCGTCCCGAGGTCTATTCGGGCATGGGCGAGGACGAGGCAGCGCAGATGCTGCGCGCCTTCTTCCGGGCGCGACGCTAAAAGCTGCGCCAGATCTTTACGGGAACGCCATCGCCGGGGCCATTTCCGCCGGGGCAGCGCGTGGGCTTGAACGTGCGTGCGTGACAGACGTGGACTTCGCGCAGCCAGCCATCGCGGCCGAGCAGGAGTTTGATCATCTCGGGCCGCAGGTGCGGGTTGGCAATGACCAGGGCTTCGCGCACCGTGCCCGCGTCCAGCCCTTCCTTGCGGGAAAGCCGCGCCATGTCGGGGAACTGCATGGCCTGGAACAGCGTGCGGCCCTTGTCGAAATAGGCGGCGGGATCGCGGGTCATGCAGCTGCCGTGCTTGGCCCATTCGTGAACCATCAGCGAAGCCGAGGGCGTGGTGCACATGTTTCGGCGCAGGGTCTGCGCATCGGGCATGCGGCGCACCGGGCACCACTGCGGATAGGCTCCGCGCACGCCTTCGGGCCAGAGTCCGTGCAGGACGAAGCCGAAGCGCCCCATCGCGCCCGAGCATTGCGTTGCGCTGGCGGGATCGCGCTTGCGCGTGCGACAGAACTCGGGAGACCAGCTGACCGCGAGGGTATAGCCGGTCACCGGCACTACGCGCGGCGGCGCGTCGGGCTCGGGCAGGGGCGGGACCGAGACTTGCGGCGGCACGCGGCATTGCCACCCTTGCGCGAGTGCGGGGGCGGCAAAGGCCATGCCGAGAAGCGCGAACGCGCGGCGCATGGGGTTACTCGAAGACGTCCGGGCTGGGCGGAGCGCCCTTGGCCGCGAACCAGCGGCGCGATTCTGCGGTGAAAAGCAGGCCGGCGGCCGCTGCCTGCACCAGTGTGGCAAGGGCACCGATCGCGATATAGGCGGTGCCGAGCATCTCGGTCATCTGCAGCGATCCGGGCAGCCCGATCAGGCCGATCACGACGAGCGCGACAAGAAACCACTTGGCCAGATTGCTCGCGCGGCGGGCAACCAGATACCAGAACATCAGCGAGATCGCGATGCCGACCAGGAAGCTGAGGAAGACAAACCCCATCTGACCGCCGGTGCTGCCAAGCGCGACTTTGAGCGAATTGTAATGGACCAGCAGATTGACGAGTCCGAGCCCGAGACTGCCAAGATAAAGCCGTTCGAACCATTGGATCGACGCTGGACGCATGAAAATTCCCCCTGTTGGCTGGCCTGTCTGATGCCTTGCCCGTGCAGACTGTCAGCCAAGCGGCGTGAAGTCGAGGCCGATGTCGGCAGCGGGCGCGCTCTGGGTGAGGCGGCCGACCGAGACATAGTCCACGCCTGAAGCGGCAATTGCACCGATCGTGTCGAGCCGGACCCCGCCCGAGGCTTCGCAAGGCACGCGGCCTGCGACGAGGGCAACGGCTTCGCGCAGGAGGTGGGGGCCCATGTTGTCGAGCAGGAGGCGCGTTGCCCCTGCGGCAAGCGCGGGTTCGATCTGGTCGATGTGGTCGACCTCGCAGATGACGTCACGGACACCTGCCGAGAGCGCGCGGCGAACGGCCTCGCCGACACCTCCTGCGACGAGGACATGATTGTCCTTGATCATCGCGGCATCCCACAGGCCCATCCGGTGATTGGTGCCGCCGCCGGTGCGGACAGCGTATTTTTCCAGATGGCGCAGGCCGGGAATGGTCTTGCGCGTGTCCAGAAGCCGGGCTTTGGTCTCGCCCATCGCATCGACATATTCGCGCGTCATCGTGGCAATGCCGGAAAGGTGCTGAACCGTGTTGAGCGCGCTGCGTTCGGCGGTGAGCATGGCGCGGGCGTTGCCCTGAAGCCGCATGAGATCCGATCCCGCACCGACGTGGGCGCCCTCCTCGACGAGGATCTCGATGGTCATGGCCGGATCGAGCGCGCGAAAGAACGCGGCGGCGATAGGCAGTCCGCACACGGTGATCGCATCACGGCTGTCCATCACGCCGGTAAAGCGCGCATCTGCCGGGATCACGCTCTCGCTGGTGACGTCGTGCCCGCCGCCAGGCAGGCCTTCGCCCAGATCCTCGGCAAGCGTTGTTGCGACGAAGGCTCCCAGATCGAAGCCGGGAATGGAAAAGCTGCTCATATGCAGCCCAATATCATGCCCTCCGTTCGTGTCGAGCGAAGTCGAGACACGGTCCGCGGTGTCTCGACTTCGCGCGACACGAACGGAAGAAAAAAGGGATTCACGCAAGAAACGCCGAGAAGGAAATTGAGGCGCAGAGAGAGCCGCACGTCGTCACCCCCGCGTTTCAAGTTCTTCGCGTCTCTGCGTGAACCCGAAAGCCCCTTCGCAGCGTTGATCAGTGAACGAAGCGCGCCACAACGTCGCGGTATGAGCGCGAGACCTTAACCTCGGCACCGGAATCCAGGACGAGGAAGCATTCGCCATTGGTGTGGGGACGCACCTGGCGGACCTGGTCTAGATTGACGATTTTCGACCGGTGGACGCGCTGGAACACACGCGGGTCGAGGCGGCGTTCGAGGTCCTTCATCGTTTCGCGCAGGATCAGCGAATTGTCGCCGGTATAGATGCACATGTAGTCACCCGCGGCCTCGATGCGTTCGATCGTGTCGACATCGACGCGGAATATCTGGCCGCGATCCTTGATGTTGATGAGCTTTTCAAAGCGACCTGCCACCGGTTCGCCCTCATCCTCGATCTCGGGCATCGAATCGGGCGCGACTTCCGCGAGCACGAGCTTGAGCTTGTCGGCCTCCTCCCGGCTGCGCTTTTCGGCAAGCCGCGTGCGGGCGCGGTCGAGCGCATCGGCGAGGCGGTCTTCCTCGACCGGCTTGAGCAGGTAGTCGACTGCGTTGGCCTCGAAGGCCTTGATCGCGTGTTCCGAATAGGCGGTGACGAACACGAAGAGCGGCGGATCGATCTCCATCACGCCCTTGACGACCGAGAAGCCGTCGAAGCCCGGCATCTGGATGTCGCAGAAGACGAGGTCGGGCTTTTCGGTCTTGATCTTGCGAATGGCTTCGCGGCCGTTCGAGCAGGTGTCGATCACTTCGACATCGGGGAAGGCCTGGAGGCGCAGCTGCAGCCCCTGGATGGCCAGTTTCTCGTCGTCGACGAGGATCGTGCGGATGGTCATGCGGTTCCCTTATGGATCACGTTTTGCCCCCGTGACGGTTCCCCCGTTGGAGCGTGCCCAATGGCAGGACGGCAAAACGGGCGACAGGTTCCCGAAATCATGCCGTCACCCCGCTGGGAATTCCGGCCGGACGGCGGGCCGGAATACTGGCGGGTGCTGGTTCACGCGGCTCAAACGGCAATTCGAGTACGACCTGAAATCCCCCTTCCGGGCGGTTCGAGATATCGAAGCGCTGATTCTCGCCATAGGCCTGGGCCAGACGGTCACGGATATTGGCAAGGCCAATGCCGGTTGAATCAGTGCTTGCTCCGAACACTGTCGAAGGGTCGGTGCCCGGTTGCAAGCCCGGACCGGTATCGGACACGGTAACCCGCAGCATGGGGCCGACGAGTTGCGCCTCGATAGTGATTTCGGCGCCGTATTCGAGCGGGCTGACCGCGTATTTGATCGCGTTCTCGACCAGCGGTTGAAGCAGGAGCGAGGGCATGAGCGCGTTGCGCACGGCATCTTCGACGC
Source organism: Novosphingobium sp. HNCC26DJ243 (assembly GCF_057180545.1). Classification (NCBI taxonomy): domain Bacteria; kingdom Pseudomonadati; phylum Pseudomonadota; class Alphaproteobacteria; order Sphingomonadales; family Sphingomonadaceae; genus Novosphingobium; species Novosphingobium sp. HNCC26DJ243. The sequence continues at coordinate 368,802 of NZ_JBXUGN010000002.1, forward strand.
GGAAATCGGTGCGCAGGCGTTCCTCGAAGCGCATCAGTTCGATGTCGAGGTAGAGCTTGAGCGTCTCGATCTCCTGAGCGACGGTGACGCGCGCAGTGGGTTCGTTGACCAGCGTGTAGCGCAGGAACGACGACAGGCGCGAGAGCATCGCATTGGCAGGTTCGGTCTGCTTGAGCAGGACCAGCGTGGAGATCGAGTTCAGCGTGTTGAACAGGAAGTGCGGATTGAGCTGGTAGCGTAGCATCGCAAGCTGGGCGCTGGTCGCCTGTGCTTCGAGCCGCATCAGCTGGTCGTTCTGCTCTTCCACCTGAAGGAAGAAGTTGATCGCGTAATAGAGCCCGGTCCACGAGATCAGCAGCGTCAGGTCGAGGTAGAACACGCCGACGAACAGCTGCGCGAAGCTGGCATCCCCCCCTGCGCGATAGAGGCTGATCACCCACGAATCGATGAAGGCGTAAAGCCCCACCGCGAGCGAGAGGACCAGTGCGGTCACGCCCCAGGTGACGATCGGTCGGCGGTTTATCACCGCCCGGTAGATCACCGACATGATCGAGGAGATCGAGAAGCCGGTGATCGTGGCGATCACGACGATGACGAGGAACGACCATGGCTGGGCATTGGCGATCGACGACATCGCGCGCAGCAGCATCGCGCCGCCCCAGCCAAGGAACTGCAGGCGCCAGAAGGCGCGGTTCTTGTTGCCGAAGAACGGCGTCGGGCGGAACGGCAGCGCGGCCATGAAAGGTTTGTAACGGTTAGCGATGAGCGAAGCTAGCCTTTGCCCGATACGAAGGGAAGGACCCTGCGCAAGGTCAGCCCTTGCGCGCCGTGTCGATGGCGTCCTGCAGCTCCTCGGACGGGACCGCGCCGTGGATCATGCGTTCGCCGATCACCCAGGCGGGCGTGCCGTTGACGCCGAGCTGGCGCGCCATCTCGAGATTGCGCTTGAGTTCATCTTCGACATCGCTGCGGGCAGCGAAGGTGCGGGCAGCGGCAAGGTCGACGCCGGCCGCGCCTGCGGCCGCGGCAATGCTTTCCTCGCTGGGGCGGGGACCCTCGAACATCAGCTTGTGGTAGGCCGGATACTTGCCCTGCGCAGCGGCAGCGAGCGCCATGCGCGCCGCTGGCGCGCTTTCAGGCGCGATGATCGGCAGTTCGCGCACGACGACGCGAAGGTCGGGGTTCTTCGCAATCAGGCCTTCCAGCGCCTTCACGCTCTGGCGGCAGTAGGTGCAGGCAAAATCGGTGAACTCGACCAGCGTGACCTTGCCATCGGGATTGCCCAGTACCGCGCCGGGGAACGGCGTTTCGAGCGCGCCGCGCATCGGCGCAATCTGCGCGGCGGCCTCGCGCTGTTGCAGGCGCTCCATCGCTTGCGGCAAAACTTCGGGGTGCTCGAGGATGTAGGACCGGACCAGGCCTTCGATCGCGGCGCGTTCCTTGCCATCGATTCCCGCGTTCGCAAGCGAGGCTTCGAGCTGGGCATCGTTGCCCGATGCCGCATCCGAGCGGTGGCTTTCATACCACCAGCCAAGGCCTGCACCCGCAGCGGCGAAAAGGGCTGCAACGAGAACGAAGGCGCCGACGCGCCGGGGTTGGGTATCTGCCATTGGCCTCGTGCCTAGCGTGACTTGCGCTGGCGTTCCAGCGTCGCCCGCGCAGACATTGCGATATCCTGCGCACGCAGCCAGTCGGGAGTGCCCTTTGGCAGCGCGGCTTCTGCCGCTTCGGCGCTGCGCAGCGCTTCGGGAAGCTGCATGTTCATGAGTTGCTGTTCGGCACTGGCAAGGCGCGCGCGGGGAATGTCGCCCTTTGCTTCGTAGACCACGCCGAGCTGGTACCAGGTGAAAGGGTTGTCCTTGTCGCGGATCACGGCAGCCTTGAGGACCTTTTCCGCCTCGGCGAAGTTGGCGGCGTTCTCCGTGGCGATCAGCGCATGGCCGAAGGTCGTTGCGATCAGCGGTTCGTTGTTGGTAACGGCCGTTGCCTTGCGCAGTGGGTCGAGCGCTTCGGCGGGGCGACCTGATTCCAGCAGGATCTGGCCTTCAAGTTCGAGGAAATAGGGATTGGCCGGGTCCTGCGCGATCAGCGCCTTGGTCTCCTCGAGCGCCTTGTCTGCATAGGCCTCCTTGTGGAAGGCATAGGCGCGGGCATAGCGTGCGGCGGTGTCGGTCAGGTATTCTGGGTAGGCACGCAGCGTGTCCTGCGGCTCGGCGAGATAGCCGTAGAGCTTGGCCTTCACGCGCAGGAACCGGGCCTGCAGATCGGCAGGTGGCGATGTATTCCACGCCGGGTCTTGCTCATAGGTGTCCTGCAGCGTGGCCAGACGATCCGAGGTCATCGGGTGGGTGCTGTAGAACTCGGCGTCGGGATTCTTCGAGGCGTTGTAGCCGTAGCGGAATTCCTGGTTCTGCAGCTTCTTGAAGAAATCGATCGAGCCGCGCCCCGAAATACCGGCCTTGGACAGGAACTGCGCGCCAGCGGCATCGGCCGAGGATTCCTGCGCGCGGCTGAAGGCCAGAACCTTGCCCAGCGCGGCCTGCTGGCCCGCCATGAATACGCCCATCGCGGCATCGGGCGATCCTGCCGCCGCGGCGAGCCCGCCAAGCAGCAGGCTGAGCACGGTGATACCGGTGGCGGGCTTCATTGCCTCGTCGAAGCGGATGACGTGGCCGCCGGTTATGTGGCCCAATTCATGCGCGATCACGCCCTGCAGCTCGTTGACGTCATCCGCTGCGCCGATCAGCCCCGAATGGATGTAGATCGCCTGCCCGCCCGCGACGAAGGCGTTGATCGAACCATCGTTGAGCAGGACGAGATCGACCGCGCGCGGATCGAAGCCTGCCGCCTTGAAGATCGGGGCGGCTGCATCGCGGAACAGCGCCTCGGTTTCGGCGTCGCGGAGAACCGATTGCGCGGCGGCAGGCTGTATGCACAGCGCCAGCGCGGCGAGGCCTGCAGCGAGCCGCGCAAGGAAACGAGAGAAGAGCGAGGCCGGGTTCACGGTGCCGGGACTATCGCCCCGCTGCCTGAACGGCAACTGAAGCCGTACGGGCACCTTGCGGCGCGGTCACTTTGGCAAGGAACGGGAGGACGGCATCGAGCGTGGGCGTATCGCGCGAGAACGGACGCGCGAACTGCATGATGATGGCTTCGTGGCTGACGCCCGCAAGAAGGATCGGCGCGATCGGCGCGCCAGCTTGCGTCATCCGCCGGGCCAGAGCCTGCGAGTTGCGTGGCTTGACGACCGTGTCGGCATCGCCGGTGACGAGCAGCAGCGGCGGCGCATCGCCGCGCGCAAAGTTGACCGGCTGGGTGCTGGCCAGATCGGGCGCCTTTCCGAAGCTGTTGATCGTGGACGACTTGTCCAGCGGCAGGAAATCGTACGGCCCGGCGAGCCCGACGGTGCCGCGAATGATGCTGTCATCAAGGCCGACGCCTGCCAGCCATTGCCGGTCGAGCGTAAGCATGACGGCGTTGTAGGCCCCGGCGGAGTGGCCCATCAGCGCGATCCGCGCCGGATCCGCGCCAAGCCTTGCTGCGTTGTCGTGGACCCAGCGTAGCGCCGCAGCGCTATCGGCAAGCATCGCCGGGAAGCGGGCTTGCGGGTAGAGCCGGTAGCCCGCAAGCACGACGGCATAGCCCTGCGCGCAGAGCGTGCGCGCGATGAAGCGGTAATCGTGCGGGTCACCAGTTGCCCAGCTGCCGCCGTGGATGAACACGACGACGGGCAGGTTTCCCTTTGCGCCCTGCGGCACGAACATCTCGAGCTTCTGGGCAGGGTCGGAGCCGAAGCGCGTGGCGGCAACCTGGCGGATCGCGCCATCGCCACCGTTCAGCAGCTTGTCGGTTCCATCGAGTACGGCAACGCCGTTGGTTCTGATCGCGTGACGCAGAGCGACCAGTCCAAGCCCGCCGAGCAGGATCAGCGTGACGAGCGTCCAGCCGATCCAGCCCATCCGCAGCCTGCCTTTCGAGAACCATGCCATGCGGCACGGCTAGCAGGCGATGGCCAACGCGGAAAGGGGCCTCAAGGCCCGGTCAGTGACCGATCAGGTTGCGGGCCGCGCGTTCGAAGAGGGTCGCGTCTTCCGCCACTTCACCCAGAGCGACGATGTCTCCATTCTCGAGGCGGCGAACCATGACCAGCGCGAATTCGGCGCCTTCAGCGGGGGCGATGTCGGTAATCTTGCGCGGAGCCAAGGCGCGAAGCGATTCAACCAGCGCCTCGGGCCCGCGCTTGGCCAAGGCCTTGCCAGCTTCCTCGCGGCGCAGGCGACGCTCGGTGTTGACCACACCCTTGAGGCCACCTGAGGCATCGGAGAGGTAGGCTCCAAGTTCGCCGCGGCCGAGGCCGATGCGCTGCGCATGGGTAAGCGCAGTGGCATACTCGGTAAGGCGCGTCTTGTCGTAGTCTGCACCGAACACGAGCTTGACTACCGGGGTCATCGGGGCGCGGTCCTGCATGGTGAGGCCCGCGTCCTCGAGCAGTTCGGCAAAGTCTTCGGGGCTGCCCTGGGCGGCAAGCGCGAAGTCCCATGCGCGACCGATCGCGGCGTAGAGCGCGCTGCGGGTGCGGTCCTCGCTCGAATTGGCGACCAGTGCGAGTTCGCGCGCCGAGGCGAGCCAGTCGGCCAGTTCCTCGGGTTCGTGCTGGGCTTCGGCTGCCGGAGCGAGCGGGAAAATGTCGTCATCGAGCCCGAAGGCAGGCTCGGGGAAACTGTCGATGTCGAGCGCGGCCGGACCATCTGCCCAGGCTTCGGTCGCCTCGATCAAAGGTCGGCGCGGCTGGGTCTTGATCGGGGCCTTGTCGAGCGCCTGGCCGATCTCGAGGAGAAGTTCGTCGGTCGTCGACTGGTCGGCCAGTTCCTTCCAGTTGATCACGCCCATGATGTAGTCGATCTCCGACCCATCGGACGAGAACGGCAGGAGGATGCCGCGATAGAGGATCGTGCGGCCGTGCTGGTTGACGAATTCGGCCTCGAAGCCGATCGGCGCCTGATTGGCGATGATCTGCATGTAGTGGTCGGTGATGCGCGAGAGCAGCGACCGGCCGGGAACCTGGCTCAGCCGTTCGATCGAGGTCTCGGTGCCGCATTCTTCGGCCAGCTTGCCGCCGACGAAGGAGATCGCAGGGTCCTCGATGCCTTCGTCGAAGTGCAGCAGCACCGCGTTGTCGGCGAAGTCCGGATAGACGCCCTCAAGCAGCGTGGTGACGGGCGGAAAGGTGTTCTGGCCGAGCAGACCCGCCCAATAGTTGTAGGCGCGCACCTGCATGCGGCGCTCGTCCTGACCGACCGGCGGCGGCGGTTCGCTCGCCACTTCGTCCTCGAAACCCGAGAGGTCGAGTTCGGCATCGACATCGTCCCGGTCAAATCCGCGCAAGGTATCCATCAGGCTCACCAAGTCCCCTTCTTCAGGGCCCGGTCTGGCGCAACTTTGTAAAAATGTGCTTAAGTTGCGCCAGTGACGGTGCGGTGCCTATTGGCGCAGGGCAATGGCACGCGCCTTGGCAAGCAACTTTCGGCTCTGTTCAAGGTGCAGTAATTCCACCATTTTACCGTTGAGGCGGATCGCACCTTTTCCGGCGTGAACCGGATCGTCGAAAGCATCGACAATCCCCTGCGCTTCGGCGATATCCGATTCGGATGGGGCGAAGATGGTGTTGCAGGCCCCAAGTTGCGCCGGGTGGATCAGCGTCTTGCCGTCGAACCCCGAATCGCGGGCCTGGACACATTCGGCCTCAAGCCGTGCGGGGTCATCGATCGCATTGCAGACGCCGTCGAGGATGATCAGACCGTGGGCGCGGGCCGCCAGCACGGCCATGGTGAGGACCGGCAGGAACGCGGCGCGGCCCGGAAGCTGGGCAATGCCGCTGTCCTTGGCAAGATCGTTGAGGCCGAGCACGAAGCCCTGCAGGCGCGTGGTGGCAGCGCAGGCGGCGATGCGTTCTAGCGCGAGCACGGCGCGCGGTGTTTCGATCATTACCCACAAGGCAACCTCCGGAGCGAAGGCTGCAGCGTCCATCGCCATGCTCAGCGCTTCGATATCGGCCGCATCATCGACCTTTGGGGCGAGCACCGCGTCGAGCGGGGCTGCGGCCAGGGCGGTGATATCGTCATGGCCCCAGGGTGTGGAAAGCGCGTTGATCCGGGCGATCAGGCGGCGATGGCCAAAACCGCCGGTCTGCGCCTCGGCGACCAGCGCCGCGCGGGCGTCAGCCTTGGATTCAGGTGCGACCGCGTCTTCGAGGTCAAGCGCCACCGCATCGCAATCGAGGCTGCGTGCCTTGGCCATCGCGCGGGCATTGCTCGCGGGCATGTAGAGCAGCGAGCGCAAGGGGCGGTCATCAATCACGGTCTGCTCTCCGGTACGACATCGAGGCGGCCTTCCTCGCGCGTCGGCATAGGGGCAAAAAAGTGCATGGCAAGAGAGGCGAGGAGCCAGATCGTGGCAGCATGGAGCGCCGTGGGCAGGCTGGTCACGTCGGCCACAGTGCCCCAGGCCCATGCGCCGAGTGCCATGCCGCCGAAGGTCACCGCCTGATAGATCGACAGGCACCGCCCGAGAATGTCCTCGGGGCTGCGCAATTGCATGGCGACGTTGAGGCTGGTCATGGCGCTGGCCCAGCCCATCCCGCCGATGAAGGCCGCAGCGACGGCCATCGGGACGCTCTGGGCTGAGGCCATGAGGAAAAGAGCGGAGGCAAAGATAAGCGTGGCTACGGTAACCACTGCTTCGCTGCCGAAATGGCGACGTATTTTCGAAATCCACAGCGCGGTGACGATCGAGCCGATGCCGAAGCCGCCGAGCATCATGCCATAGTCCAGCTCGCTGCCGTTCAGCATGTCGCGCGCAATGCTCGGCATTAGCGCCTGCAGCCCGGCGGCACCAAAGCCGATGGCGGCTCCGCGCAACAGAACCTTGCGGATCGGCGAGGAGCTTGCACAGAAGCGCAGACCGCGCCCGATCGCGGCCAGCATCGGCTCGCGCATGGGCGGCAGCGATTCGGGGCGCCAGCGCGAGAGCACCACGATCATGCCGAGGTAGCTCACCGCGTTGAGCCCGAAGGCCAGGCTGGTGCTCCACAGCGAGATGAGAATGCCGCCCAGCGCAGGGCCGACGCTGCGCGCGAGGTTGAACGAGATGGCGTTGAGCGAGATCGCCTGCGGCAGGTCGGGGCGGGCCACCTGCAGCCGCACCGAGGCCTGCCACGCCGGCCCGTTGAGCGCGGTGCCCATGCCGACCATCAAGGTCAGCGCGAGCAGCGACCAGGGACCGATGTTGCCGGTATAGGCCAGCACCGCGAGAAGCGCTGACACGACGAGCATGCCCGACTGGGCGGCCAGCATGACGCGGCGACGGTCGTAGTTGTCGGCGATGGCGCCCGCAAACATGCCGAGCAGGAGGATCGGGATAGTGGCCGACGCCTGGACCAGCGCGACGAGCAGATGCGACTTCGTCAGGTCGGTCATCAGCCAGGCCGCGCCGACCGACTGGATCATCGAGCCGATGTTGGAAAACAGGTTGGCCGTCCAGATTGCACGGAAAGCCGGGTAGCGGAATGGAGCGAGCGCGCTTCCGGAAGGTTGTGGCGACGGCATCTGGGCAGGACTGTCTGGCACTAGATGTAGCGGACCTTCATCGTCATGCGCACCGGCTTGCCCGCGGTGACTTCGAACGCGGCGGCGTTGAAGCTGGGCGGACCCATGCGGATCGGCGCATCGCGCGAAAAGCCGAAGCCCTCCTTTGGCAGGAACAGCTTCTTGTCCATCTTCTTGTTCCCGTTTTCGTCATGCAGCAGGACAACGGCATAGCGTCCGGGCAACACGTCGCGCAGGACAAGGGTTCCCTGGTCGCTTGCCTTGATCGCGGCGATGCGCCGCGCCGGGTCCTTGTCGCAGCCTTCGGGGAAGAGCTTGGGTGTTCCGGTCATGCACAGGTAAACCGTACCGTTGGCATTGCGCAGGCCGGTGATGTCAACCGTCACGGTCGTCTGCGCAGGGACCGCACCGAGCAGGAGGGCGGGCAACAGCAGGAGTGGCAGGGCACGTGGCGTCATGGGGCGGACAGTCCCTTGTCGGTGCTGCACAGCCGGTCCCAGAAGCGGAAATAGAGACCGTAGTTGCAGCGGTAGAGTTCGTGGTGACGGTTGTGGTGGCTGGCGGTTATCAGCCAACCGCCCAACCGCGAGTGAACAAGCGCGCGAGGAAACATCTCCCAGCCCATGTGGTTGGTCACGCCCATCACGGTCATGACCAGTAGGACAAGGCCCAGCATGCCGACATGAATCGGGATGATGAAGACAAGCGCGGGAATAAGCAGCGAGACGATCGCGGCCTCGATGGGGTGGAAGTTCATCGCCGCCCAGGCTGTGGGCGGGCGGCTGGCATGGTGGATCGCGTGGATGGCGCGGAACACGGCGGGCCGGTGCATCCAGCGGTGCGTCCAATAGAACCAGCCATCATGAATCACGAGATAGGCGAGCAGCGAAAGCGGCATCCACCACAGCGGGTAGGCTTGCGGGTCGGTGTATATCCGGGTCCAGCCGCGTTGCTGCCAGCCCCACGCCACAATGCCTGCGGGCACGCCATAGATTGCGGCAGTGGCCAGGCTCCACGCGATCTCGGAGCGAATCTGCCGCTCAAGTCCGTGATAATGGCCGGGCCGCACCTTGTGCGTGGCCCAGGCGAAGAACCCGCTGGTGGCAAGGTAGCGCAGCGCGACGATCACTGTCATGGCAATGGCGGAAGCTGCGGCAGTGTTCATGCCACGCGCTATGCCAAGCTTTGCGGGGAAGGGACAGCCCTGCCTTGGGGCAGGGCTGAACAGTCAGAGGGTGGCCTGCCTTGGGGCAGGGCTGAACAGTCAGAGGGTGGCCTGCCTTGGGGCAGGGCCGCTGCCATCAGAGGCTGGCCTGCCGTGGGGCAGGCTGCCTCACTGGCTCAGCTTGCGCGGCGAACCTTGTTCTTGTGGGCGCCGACGCCGGGAGCGCCGCGGGGGCGGAAGGTGCGGGGCTTGTTGCCGTCGCGCTCCGCACCGGCTGCGTCGCCTTCGCGGCGCTCGCCGTTCACGGGATTGCGGACCGGGCCGCGTTCGCCGTCACGGCGATCGGGGCGCGGGCTCGTCTGGTGCGGACTGGCGTCGCGCGGACGACCGTCACGGCCTTGTGCACGGCCACCGTGGCTGTGGCCGCCATTGCGACCCTGGCCACCGCGCTTCTCGCCATTGCCACCGCGACCGCCGTTGCCACGCTGGGCGCGGGCGTCGTGGCGGGCATCGCGTTCTTCCTCGGCCGGCTTGCGGCTGGGGGCGGGAAGCTTGGCGGCTTCGGCCATGAAGTTCTCGGGTAGGGCCATCGTATCGACCTTGATGCGGGTCAGCTTTTCGATGTCCTTGAGGTAGGGCTTCTCATCAGGCGCACAGAAGCTGATCGCGATGCCATCGGCGCCGGCGCGCGCGGTGCGGCCGATGCGGTGGACGTACTGCTCGGGCACGTTGGGCAGTTCGAAGTTGAAGACGTGGGACACGCCCGAAACGTCGATGCCGCGCGCGGCGATGTCAGTCGCGACGAGTACCGGGCACGAACCCTGACGGAATGCTTCAAGAGCGGCGGTGCGCTGGGCCTGGCTCTTGTTGCCGTGGATGGCGCGCGCATCGATCCCGGCCGAAGTGAGATGGCGCACGACGCGGTCGGCACCGTGCTTGGTCCGGGTGAACACCAGCGCGCGGTCAAGCTCCTTCGAAGCCAGCAGCGTGCGGATGCGCAGCGTGAGCAGCGCCTGCTTCTCGGCCTGGTTGATGAAGGTCACGTATTGTTCGACGCGCTCGGCCGTGGTCGAGTTCGGGGCGACTTCGACGCGCACCGGATTGACGATGAACTGCTTGCCGAGGTCCTCGATCGCCTTGGGCATCGTCGCCGAGAAGAACAGGCTCTGGCGGGTCTTGGGCAGGAGGTTGGCCACGCGCTTGAGCGCATGGATGAAGCCGAGGTCCATCATCTGGTCGGCTTCGTCGAGTACGAAGATCTCGGTGCGGCCGAGCGTCAGTGCGCGCTGGTCGATCAGGTCGAGCAGGCGGCCGGGAGTGGCAACGAGAATATCGATGCCGGGAACGAGGCGACGGGCCTGCTTGCCGATCGGCACGCCGCCAAACACGCAGGCGACCGAAATCTTGAGGTACTTGGCATAGCCCTCGATGTTGTCGGCGATCTGGGCGGCGAGTTCACGCGTCGGCGAAAGGATCAGCATGCGGCACGAAGCCGGCTTGCGATCGACCGGATTGGCGGCAAGGCGGTGCAGCGAAGGCAGCGCAAAAGCGGCGGTCTTGCCGGTGCCGGTCTGCGCGATGCCGAGCAGGTCGCGGCCTTCGAGCAGGGCGGGGATCGCCTGCTGCTGGATCGGCGTGGGATCGGAATAGCCCTTGGCTTCGAGCGCGCGCAGGATGGGTTCGGCAAGGCCGAGATCAGAGAAAAATGACATGCAGAATGCTTTCATGGAAGCCCATCGGCCATGCAGCCGACGCGCGATATAGGTTCGCTGGGCGCAGCGCCGGAAAACCGGCGAGCGGGGTCGATCGTGCGACCCATGCGTGAAAGGGGAAGCGGGCGGGGCAATGACCGTTCGTCCGGGGCGGATTCCTGCGATTGAAGCGGAATCTCACGCCAGCACCCGGATTGCAGCGGTACCCGCCGCCGGTCTTGCTGCAGCGCACATAGGTGCGAAGTGAGCGAAAGGCAAGGAAATTCGCGGAAGCGGCAGTTGCGCGCGCAAATGGCATGCCTATGCAGAGGCTATGTCGCCGCCAGGTCCTTCATCGCGCGAGCCCGAGCCGCCCAGTCCGTGCAACCGCATCTGTATCATCGATCCGGCAACCGATCTCTGCCGCGGCTGCGCCCGTTCCCTTGACGAGATAGCAGCCTGGCCGCGGGCCAGCATTGCCGAGAAGCACGCGATTCTGCGGGCAATCGCGCAACGTCAGAGCGTCAGCAGCAGATCGACATAGCCGTATCGCGTGTTGCCGGTCGCAGGCGCGCCCGGAGCATCACGCAGCAATCCGCGCTTCAACAGAACCGCGCCGCCAGTGTCGATCTGCAGCCGTCCGGGCAGGATCCAGTGGCGCAGGCGTGCCTCGATCTGATGCCCGGCGAGGCGTGAGGAGGCACCGGTCGCATCGCGCACGCCGGTGGAGGCAAAGCTGTCGCGCACGGTCTGCGCCCAGGCGCTGCGCAACGCCACAAAGGCGTCTGTGCGCTTTGACGGGGCGACCTCGAGCCGCAGCGATGGCGAGATGATGTTCGCGCGGCTGAACGGGCCGTAGAGTCCGTTGGGACCGAATTCGAACCGCCGCGCACCATAAAGCGTATCGAAGCGGCTGAACTTGCCCGCCTTGCCGCCATCGCCGCTGGCCGCATCGAACATTGCAACAAAGCGCGGCTTCCATGGCGCGGCGATTGTCCGGCCGAGTTCGGCGTGGGTGAACCAGGCCGAAACACCGAGGTCGGCAATGTCGGCGACAGCGGCCGTCCGACGGACCTTGCCGAACTGGTAGGCGCCTTCGACGTCGTGATCCCATTTGCCCGCAGCTGGCGCGCGGAACAGCCGGAGGCCGACCGTCCCCAGTCGGCGATTGCGGGTCAGGCGATCGGGGCTGTCGCGCTCTACCAGCCCATAGGCATAAGGCTGGGCCACGCCGCCCAGAACGCGCGGCAGCGTGCCTTGCGCGCCGAAAAACATCAGGTCGGTGCTCTCCTGATCCCATTCGATCCTGTCGGAACGTATGCCGGCAGCGTCCTCGGGCAGGCGGATGTGGGGCATGGCCCAGAGCACGTCGAACTTCTGGCCGCCGCTCGCGGTCCAGCCCAGGTGTGCGCCGGTGAAGGCATTGGTCGTGCTGCGGAAGCGCTGGCGCGAAACCAGGCGGCGTCCGGCAAGGTCGAGCGTGAAACGCCCCAGCGTGAGCATGCCCTTGCCGCCCGACGCGGCGCTGCCCAACTCGACCTTGACGTTGGCCTGCACCAATTCGACCGCGTTGATCTCGCTCGTGCCCGCCGAGGACTTGCGGTCCTGCCCCCAGGCGCGCGCATCGATGACCTCTGCCCCGAACCGGACCTTGCCCGCGTCATACTCGGCCTCGACGGCGGTGCGCAGGGAGACCATCGTGTCGTTGGCGGCGGCGTTGGGGCGGAACTGCCCGTCTATCGATTCCACCCGGAGACGGGCCGACGCGGCAATGGTGAACGGGGCCGCGGCCTTGTCTGCCGCACAGGCAGGTGATGAGACGATGCCGCACAGCGCGGCAGCCAATACTTTGCTCTTCACGATGGACTCCGTTGCATGTCCGTTGTCGGGTGATGCCCGCTCTGCCTAGCTCGCACTTGCAGCATTGGCCAGACCCGTCTAACGCAACCTCCACGTCACTTGGGGAGTAGCCACCGCTGCAGGGCGGTCCCACCCATCGCAGGATGGTGCGTCAACATGCTTGGCCGAGAGGCCATGGCGCAGGCGGCGGGACATGCGGTCCCACCGGGCGAGACCAATGACGGCAGCTTTTCGTCCGGGCCGGGCGGGAGAGCTTGCCGTCGTTGGCCTGCATCCCGTCCGGCCCCGGAGACATGATCATGCTCGAAGCCCTGACAACTTCCACAGCGATCGTCGCGCTCGCAGAGATCGGCGACAAGACGCAATTGCTTGCGATCGTGCTGGCGACGCGGTTCAGGAAGCCGATGCCGATCGTGCTTGGCATCCTGTTCGCTACGCTCGCCAATCATTTCCTCGCTGCGCTTCTGGGCGCAACCGCCGCGTCGTTCCTTGATGGCATGTGGTTCCGTTTCGCCGTGGCGATCGGCTTCGTCGCCATGGGCCTGTGGACGCTGGTGCCCGACAAGCTCGATGACGACGATGCACCAAGGCCTTCGCGCTATGGCCCGTTCCTGACCACGCTGGTGGCCTTTTTCATCGTAGAGATGGGAGACAAGACGCAGATCGCCACGATCGCGCTGGGCGCGCGGTTCAACGATGCGATCGCGGTTACCGCAGGCACGACGCTCGGCATGATGATCGCCAACGTACCGGCGGTGTTCCTCGGGCAGGAACTGATCAAGCGCGTGCCGCTTGACGTGGTGCGCATGATCGCGGCTGCGCTGCTGGTGGCAACGGGCGTGTGGTTGTTCATCCAGACGCTGGGCATCTGGTGACCCTTTACCTGTTCGGCATTTGTTCCTAATCTGCGGGGCATGACCGAATCAGCGCATGCCGTGATCGATGCCGCAGTCGAACGTGAATCCCGCGCCGTCGCACGGGGGATCTGCCGCCTCTTTGCGCGCAACGACATCTGGTGCATGGCCGAAATGCCCCTGCGCTCCAACCGCCGCGCCGATCTGATGGGCATAGATGCCAAGGGGCAGGTGGTGATCGTCGAGATCAAGGTCAGCCGCGCCGATCTGCTCGGCGATGCCAAGTGGACCGACTACCTCGATCATTGCGACCGGTTCTACTGGGGCCTTGCTCCACATCTTGACCGCGCCGTGCTGGAGACCGAGGATTTCCTGCCCCATGCCTGCGGCGTGATCGTGGCCGACGGCTATGACGCCGAGATACTGCGTCCTGCGCCGACGATCCCGCTCGCCGCGGCGCGGCGGAAGGCCGAGGTCGAGCGGCTGGCGCGCGCATCGCTGCGGCGGCAACTGGTGGGCATCGATCCGCATTGCGCCACCTGGGGCGGCGCAGGCTGAGGCCTCGAAGCCGCCTTCAGGCGCGACGCTTGATGCCGAGCGGAGGAATGAGCGCGAGCAGCGCGCCCCTTGCCGTCACGAATTCCTGCCACAATGCAAGTGCGGCCGGCTTGGGCGAAAGGCCCCTTGCCGATACCGCGAGCAGTGCCGCGATTCCCGGCTCCATGAACGATGTCAGGTCGTCCACGCCCTGCTTGGCGACTTCGTAACGCCAGCCGCCGGTATCGCGCATGATCGCGGGAAAGTTGCGCACTTCGGGCTTGCGCATCTCGGGCTGAAGCCCGGCCAGCGTGCACACGACATTGGCCGCATCGTGCAGCGCCGACCATGTCATCGAAAGCGCATTGCCTGCGGCATGACCAAACTCGGCACGCCCCGCACCGGGCATGGACGGCGGCGGCGGCATCAGCGGCGAATCACGACCGGATGAGAGAGGTGGTTGCATGAGTCGGAGCCATAACGCCCCGCAGCCTACCAAATTGCTAAGTGCATGCGCTCACGTCTTCGGCAGCACAAAATTGCTGGCATGGCGCGACAGCCACTGCTAGGTGCCTCTCCGGCTCAGGCACCCGTAGCTCAGCTGGATAGAGTACTGCCCTCCGAAGGCAGGGGTCACAGGTTCGAATCCTGTCGGGTGCGCCACTTCCGAACAAGAATGACACGTTCAGGTACCGAGACGCCAGGCCCGACCTCTCGGGTGTCTTGATGGGATTGGCGCGGGCGGGCGGTGAACCTTCGTTCGAAGGTTGTGCAGTTATTGTCCTGCGGGTCGGTGGGCCGATTGGCCGGACCGGTCTTTGCAAAGTTGCATCATCAATCATCGAGGCCATACGGCTCAAGTGACACGCGGTTGCTCCGAAACTGGGTTGTTGCAGGCAAGCAAGCTATCGCACCACGCTGAGATCAATACAGCCACGGGGGAAGAGGCATTGAAGCGGGAATTGCCGACGCTTGGGCAGAACCGGCTGATGAGCCTGAGCGTGGGGTATCTTGGTCTCCAGATCACGTTCGGGATCGAGAGTGCCAGTCTCAGCCGTGTTTATCAGGGGTTCGGGCGCTGGCGTTGACGACCTCGCGCTGCTGTGGCTTGCCGGGCCTGTATCCGGGCTGCTGGTCCAGCCCGTGGTGGGGCGGCTGAGCGACCTGACCTGGACCCGGTTCGGTCGTCGTCGGCCGTGGATGCTCGGGGCGGGAGCGATCGCAACCGCTGCGCTGGCGGCCATTGCCTATGCGCCGAGCCTGGCTTGGGCGATCGCGATGGTCTGGCTGCTCGAGATCGCGATGAATGCCCTTAACGCGCCCTATCGCGCACTAATTGGCGATAGCTTGCCCGAGCACCAGCACGGCAAAGGCTTTGCTCTCCAGACCGTATTCATCGGCCTGGGTGCGTTCCTTGGCGCGATGGTGCCAAAGGCGCTCAGCCTTGCCGGCATGTCCAACATGATCACCGAGGACGCAACGCCTGTCTCGGTCCGCCTGAGCGCACGCAAGCTGACCGTGCCGCTCGACTTTCTCGAACCGGGAAAGCGCTACGAGGCGACGATCTATGCCGATGGACCGGGCGCCGACTGGAAGGGCGCGCCGGAACGCGTGTCCATAAGCCGCAAGGTGGTGACGGCGCGGAGTGTCCTGACTCTGTTACTCGCTTCAGGCGGGGGTCAGGCCATCCGCTTCCGCGCACTCTGATCGCCAATTGCAAGAGTAACGCCCATGGATGATGACGCGCTGCTTCAACCCGTCAGAACCATCGTCGACGTGGCGCGGCTTGCTGGCGTCGCACCTTCTACTGTATCGCGTTCGTTGGCTGGCAAGCTTGGCGTACGTCCGGAAACCCGGCATCGCATCGCCGAAATAGCCCGAACGCATGGCTTCTCGATCAACGCCGTTGCAAAGGGCCTGCGTCTGGGGACGGGATCAGGCGAGGGGCCGGTTTCCGACGAGGACGGCATCGACCCGTTCCTTGCTCGCCTTGCAAAATCCGTCATCGATCTTGCGCTCAAGTGTGGCACCGGCATCGAGCTGGCCATCGACGACGTCCAGGCAACTGGCGATGAAGCAGGTCAGGAAGGCAGGAAGAAAACATTTGTGACGGTGAGCGTGGGGCAAGCGGGCAGCGGATCGGCGTGCTACCGCGTGACCTTGTCAAAAACACCGGGCGACAGTCTCTGCAGGCAAATCTGAAGCGGGTCTGGCGGCACTGTCCCGCGGCGCGCCGGTTACTGTGTCCTTGCAGGGTGCGCCGCGTCTCTCCGTCGGATCATGCTTTCTGCCCATCCGGAAGTGTCCGCTGGAACCGCATTTAGGCGATCGCAATGGCGGAATTGACGACCGGTCGTTCCTGAGCCTTGCCGCCTGTGCCCAGCGACAGAGCAATCTGCGCCGCAATCGTGCGGATCTGCGATGTCATGAGATGTAACCTCCTCTTCCGAAGTTGCCCGGAAAAGGCGTCCATCGCGCTATGGGCAATGCAAGCGCGCGGACGCGCGCCCGTCCACCTGAAACTTGCGCCATCGGTGCTGTTGTCCCTCCGGTCTTGGCATCAGGGAGAATTCCGGCGATGAGGCGGAATGATCCTGCTTCTGCCAAGTCGACTGCGCCGTTCACCCGTGCCGAGAGGCGTCGCATGATCCGGCGCATCGTCGCGCTGCTCGATCCGTTCGTGCTGGCCCTGATCGGAACGGTCGTGCTGGCCAGCGTGCTGCCTGCGCGCGGGGGCTGGGCGCCGGCGGTAGACCGGATGGCCGATGCGGGCATCGTGCTGCTGTTCTTCCTGCATGGGGCCAAGCTCTCGCGCGAGGCGATCATGGCAGGCGCGCGCAACTGGCGGCTGCATCTGGCAACGCTGGCGGTGACCTTTGCGCTGTTTCCGCTGCTTGGCGCAGGCTTCGGCCGCATTGCGTTCCTCCCGCCGGAGTTTGCCGCAGGGCTGCTGTTCCTGACCCTTCTGCCTTCCACGGTGCAGTCCTCGATCGCCTTCACCGCGATCGCGCGCGGCAACGTTGCGGCGGCGGTCTGTGCGGCGTCGTTCTCGAACCTGATCGGCATTTTCATTACGCCGGCACTGGTCGCGCTGCTGATGGGCGGATCGACCGGCGGGTTCTCGTGGGCCTCGGCCGAGACGATCGTGCTGCAATTGCTGCTGCCGTTCGTGACGGGACATCTATTGCGGCCGTGGATCGGCGATTTCGTGTCGCGCAACAAGGCGTGGCTGGGACGCGTGGACCGGGGCACGATCCTGCTGGTGGTCTACGCAGCCTTCGGAGCGGCCGTTGTCGAAGGGCTGTGGCAGCGCATCGCGCCCGCCAGCCTGCTGGTGTTGGCAGCGCTGTGCCTGGTCCTGCTGGGGATCGTCATGGGCCTGACCTGGGCGCTCGGCCGCGCGATGGGACTCTCGCGCGAGGATGCGGTGGTGCTGCTGTTCTGCGGATCGAAGAAGAGCCTCGCCTCGGGCGTGCCGATGGCCGGCGTGCTGTTTCCGCCAGCACAGGTGGGCATCGTGTTGCTGCCGGTGATGGTGTTCCACCAGTTGCAGCTGATCGCCTGTGCCCTGATCGCCCCGAAGCTTGCCGCCGCCGCGGACGAGGTCAACACCTAACCACCAGGCGTCATGCGTGGGGCTCCCCCGAGGGGAAGCGCTGCGCCCGGATATGTCATGGTGACCATTGTGGAAACTGGAGCGGGCGAAGGGATTCGAACCCTCGACCCCAACCTTGGCAAATCTAGGCTGATGCTTTTACGGGGTTCACCCAGCTACGCCAGAGTATGACAAGTAGCTGTTTTATTACGATTCTACGTGTGATACACTTCGCTCGAAAATGACCCAATCGACCTGTTGGTGGACCCGTGGTGGTCCCGGCATCGATACGGGTCCACTCGGAGTGAAGCAAGTGGGTCAGCGTTCAACGGTGAAATTGACACGCGATCTTTGCGAGCGGGCGGAGAGGCGCGAAGAGCAGTATGAGCTCTGGGACGCCGAAATCGCCGGCTTCGGGCTGCGCATCATGCCGAGCGGCGTGAAATCATTCATAGTGCGCTATCGCGCTGATGGTGGTGGGCGTACCGCGAAGCGGCGCACCTATACACTTGGTCGCTTTGGTGCGCTGACGATCGACCAGGCCCGCAAGAGCGCCAAAACCGTTCTCGGCGCAGTTGCTAACGGCCAGGACCCCGGTGAGAAACGGATCGCCAAGCGCGGCGAGATGCTGATCTCTCAACTGCGCGATCTGTACGAAAAGCGCGGCTGCGTGATCCAGCGCGGCAAGAAGATCGGGCAACCGATGAAACCGCTCACGAAAAAGTACACGCTCGCACGCGTCGACCATCACATCGTGCCGCTGCTTGGTCGCAAGCGGATCGGCGACGTGAGCATCGCGGACGTCGAGCAGTTCGCGAGCGATGTTGCCAGCGGCAAAACGGCGCGCGACGAGAAGATCGGGCACCGTCAGCGCATCATTGTACGCGGTGGCGAAGGCGCCGCGCGCAAGGCGATCCGTGACCTATCGGCCATGTACAGCTTCGCAATGCGACTTGAGCTGACCGATCGTAATCCGGTGGACAAAGCCGCCGTCCGCAAGACCGATAACCAGCGCGAGCGCTTCTTGACGTTGGAAGAGGTAAAGAGGCTGGGTGAGGCATTCGACCAGCTTGAGGCCGAGGGCACGAATCCCAAAGCGATAGCCATCGCCCGCTTGTGGGCGCTGACCGGCTGCCGGCGCAATGAGATTGCAGGGCTCAAATGGCGCGAGGTTGATCTCGACCGGGGCTTCCTGATGTTCGAGGACAGCAAGACGGGGCGCTCTGTGCGACCACTCGGCCGGGCGGCAGTCGAGATACTGCGCGGCGTCACGCAAACCGACGATTCTGAGTTCGTCTTTCCGTCGACCTCAGGTGAGTCCTTCTTTCACGGCACCAAGGGCATCTGGCCAAAGGTGAAGAAGCTTTCGGGGCTGCACGATGTGACCCCGCATACCCTGCGTCACACCATGGGCTCGACCTCGACATCGGCGGGGCAGGCGCTCGCGATGACTGGCGCGATCCTCGGGCATCGCAACCCACGCTCTACCGCAATATATGCCCATGTTCAGCTTGCCCCCGCCAAGCGGGCAGCGGAACGCGCGTCATCCAAGATCGCCGTTGCGCTAGGACGGCCGGCCGTGCAGCCGCGGCGCAGTCCAACCAAGAGTGTGACCGCATGACGCTCTCATCAGCCTCTTCATTCCGATCCGGCAATTTCCGCGATTCCGTCTCGGAGCATTCTCCGCTAAGAGAAGCGCCGCCGCACGGTGCGATGTGCGGCCCGGGCGGGGGAATGAACATCTACAGCGCAGCGCAACTGTCTGCTTTAATGCGCCTGTTCTCCGCCACCGTTTTCCGTGAAATGGCGAAGAAGGGCCGGTCCAGTCTGTTCCGCCGGCTCGTCGAGCAGACCGATCTGATGGAGCGCGCCGACCCGCGCGCGACTGTCGGAGATACGTTCGACTCGGCGTTCGACATTCTGAAAGTCGCCGGGCACCGCGACGAATATATCTACCGCGCGGCGATCAGCCACAAAGTGCTGATGGGAACGCACTCCCTTCGCACGGCCTCGATGCTCAACGAGTTTCGAGCCGGCAGCTGCAAGGCGGACCTCGTCATCCTGAACGGCACGGCGACTGTCTATGAAATCAAGTCGGAGCGGGATTCGCTCGCGCGGCTCGCCAACCAGGTCGAGAACTACAAGCGCGTGTTCGCAAAGGTGAACGTGATCGCGAGTGAGAGCCACGTCGAGGGCGTGCTGGCGACAGTCCCGGACGATGTCGGGGTAATGTGCCTCTCCAAGCGCTATCGCATCTCGACGGTCCGCGAAGCCATCGACTGCCCGGGGCGCATCTGCCCTGTGACCGTCTTTGAATCGCTGCGCACGGCCGAGGCCGCAGCAATCCTCAAGGCGATGGGCGTGACCGTTCCGCTCGTGCCGAACACGCAGCGGCACGCCGCAATGCGCAACCTCTTTGCGATGCTGAAGCCGGCGGAGCTCCATGTCGAGATGGTGCGGACGCTTAAGCGAACGCGCGATCTCGCGCCGCTCGGCGACCTCGTCGATCGCCTACCAGAATCCCTCCAGGCCGCAGCGCTGTCGGTATCCGTGCGCCGCGCCGATCATCCGCGACTGGTCGAAGCTGTCGCAACGCCGCTGAAATCGGCCATGGCCTGGAGCTGACTGGCGCATGTATCATCCCTATTTCCGCGGGAAGCAGTTCGAGCTGATCACGATCCGCGAGATGGCGCCGCTGCTCGCCGAGAAAAACTTCGTGCCGGTTATCGAGCCGGTGCGCGAGGCGCTCGGTGGCCTCAAAAAGACCTTGAGCGCGGTCTGTGCCGCCGGCGGGCGGGCGATCGTGATCGTGAACCCCTATCATGGCGACCATCAGGAAGACGGCACCAGCATCACCAGCCTGCTGCAGGAAGGCTTCATCGGCACCGACAATATCGCTGCTGGCATCCTGCTGCGCAGCGACATGACGGTCGACGAAGTGATGGCCTGCTACAATCACCATGCCGATCATCATCCGGTGCTGGTCCACGCCGGCTTCACCGTGCCTAAGGCGCTGGCGGCCGAGCTGGAAGACAGCATGGCGGGTCTCACCAATGTCTTCGTCGAAGACCACGCAAAGCTGCTCTACCGGAAGCATTTCGACCAGAGCACGCGCATTCTAGTACGCGACGGCTTTAAGCGCCAGCGCAATGCTGACTATCCGGCGATGGAGGAGTTCTCCGACCTCCATGTTACCTATAACGACCTCGGAATGGCCGGCTTCGGTGACTTCCTCATCGTCGGCGATGTCTACAGCGAGGGCGGCGGCCCGGCCTATGCGGTCGCGATCCACCTGACCTTCATCGACCCTGACAATGACGACGTGATGTACATCTATCACTTCGTCTCGGACACGAAGGACACGCCGACGGATCCCGCCGGCAAGTTCGCCCAGGCGCTGGCGAAGCTTATTGCCAAGCTCAACAGCGGCACCTCCCACATTCTCGAGACCGAGGCGATCAAGGAGTTTCGCGACCTCCACGCCAAGGGCCATTTCCCGGGTCTCGGCTATATCAAAAAGCTCTCGATGAAGCATCACATCGAGACGCTCTCCAACTATCTTGGCTGAGCCCCATGGCACAGCGTTTCTGCTGCCCGGAATGCTTCGACGATCGCGGCCTGCGCGATCAGCTCTTCCCGTCACTCGACCCCGGCCATGGGACGTGCGATTTCTGCGGGACCGCTGACAGCCAGCTTGTCGAGCCGGGCAAGCTTGCCAACTATTTCGAGTTGCTGGTCAATGTCTACGAGCCGAGCGAGGACGGAAAATCACTCGTCGAATGGATGAAGGACGACTGGCAACTCTTCAGCCACCCGCGGATGGACATCGCCCACGCCAAGGAACTTCTCGGCGAGATTCTCGACGACGGCGAGATCGTCCGACGCACCTTCGCGCCATCGGCGAGCTATATCAGCGAAGGCCTCGCGCAGTGGGACAAGCTGCGCGACGAGATGATGTATGCCAATCGCTGGTTTCTGGATGTCGGCATCGACCTTGATCGGCTCCGCCAGTTGCTCGACATGCTGCTGGCGCCGCCATTACCCCGGCAATGGTATCGCGCGCGCATTCGCACCGAGGACGAGATTTTTCCGATCGACAAGATGGGCGCACCACCCAAGCGGCGCTCGTCCCATGGCCGGGCCAATCCCGCTGGCATCCCCTATCTCTATCTGGGGTCGCTTCCCAACACGGCGGCGGCCGAAATCAGACCGCATACCGGCGAGGTCGCCTGCGTCGCCGACTTCACCATCCCCGAGATCAACGCCGTCGATCTGCGCAACCCGCGCAAGCTGGTCTCGCCGTTCATTCTCACCGACGCGAGCGAGATCGGGCAGCTTCGCGCCGACCTGCCGTTTCTGGAACGCCTGGGCGAAGAACTGACGCGGCCGGTGCAGCCGGCCGGCGCGGCGATCGACTATATTCCGAGCCAGTATCTTTGCGAGTTCATCAAGAAGAGCGGCTTCGACGGCGTCGTCTATCGCAGCTCGGTTAGCGACGGCATCAATCTTGCGCTTTTCGATCCCGAGCAGGCGACGGGCGGCGCGGTGTCACTGTTCAACGTGACGAAGGTCTGGGTCGACGTGGCGGCGGCATAAGCACGGCACATGACGGCCATTTACTCTCGCGGCATAGCCCGGTTCCGGCATGCAACGACCGGCGAGATTGTCACGATCTCCGCTGACGAACTGGAATGGGCAGAGTTCGCAGCGGATGAGCGGCAGATGGGAACCGAGATCGGCTATTCCGCCGAAATCGACCATCCCGCGCTTGGCACCATATCCTGGGAGCTGTGGGAGTATCCGGTCGGAGCTGAGAATATGCGTGAGACCCATGCGAACGGCCATGAGCTGCTCGAGAATATCGACTTCGGCTTACAGGATTTCCCCGACCAACCGGGGGGAGAACCACCGCTCGCCTTGCGGCTAGCCGCGCTCCCTGCCCAGCTCGATGAGCTAGACCAGCTTCTTGCCACGCTGCGCGACCGATCCCCAATGATTGGTCACAATCGAGCGCCGGCACAGTTTCGTCTCGATATTCCGCACGATCAGATCGATGGCGCACGCGCGAGCATAGGCCACATCCGCGGCGAACTTGCCAAGCCAAATGCTGCGGAGACCGCGAGCCCTGAGACGGTTCATCGCGCCGAAGGTCGCCTTCGCGAACTTGCGACGACAATCGGCGGCTGGATGAAGACGGTCGCGGTCTTGGTGGTGAAGGGTACGGCCACGGGCGCCGCTGGCTTGGTCGCAAAGGAAGTCATCAGCCAGAACGCTTCGCTCCACGCTCTCGTCGTGACGATCGCGGACACCTTGAGCAGCTGGCTTCAATTCCTCGGCACCCTCTGAGCCGCCTTCAATCTCCCGCAACTGTTATTTGCGCGCCCTAGTCACGCTATCTCGCGCGTCCACATACCTCGTATCGGAGGTGGAGGCGCGACGTTTTGCCGCGACCCAGGATTGCAAATCCTCCAGCGCGTAAACGACCCGGCGGCCCAGTTTTGAAAAGGTCGGTCCGCCGCCTACCACTCGGAGCTTCTCCAAGGTGCGGGGGGACAGATTGAGAAAGCCGGCAGCCTGATCGTTGGACAGGAAACCGTTCGGCGCAGACGGTCGAGCCTGATCGTCCCTGCTCATCGTGAACCTCGCCGAGCTTCTTCGCGCGCTTTTGCAAATCCGCGATCACCGTCAAGAAATGTAGCGAGCATCGCGGGGATAAGCTCCGCCACCGGTTCCTCACGACCATAGGCTTCGGCGTAAAGCGCAGCATACTGTTGAAGCATCTGGTGCAAATCGGGCGTGACGGTAATCGCCAGCTTAATCGGGGTTCTGTCCGGCAGCTTCGCAAGCTTCAATTCTGGCATGCCCTGCTCCTATCCGCGCCAAGGCGCGAGAATGAGGTCCTTGTGGACGACCAGGCGCACGGTTGCGCCGGGCCGGATCGTGATCGTCGGCTGGATATTGAGGTTGCGGGATGTGAGCTGATCGCCCGCGCGAGACACGTTTTGCTGCGTCGATTCCCGGATTGCCTGAACGAGATCGCTCTCGCCCGTGACGGTCAGCTGTGAGCCGACGCCGAGCAACGTCGAAAGTGCGACGCCCTTGAGGAGCGCCCATGTGTGGAAATCGACCTTGTCCTGCAGGCCGGCATAACCGGACGCGTCGGTCGCCGGCACGTTATCAATCCTGAGCGAGCTGCCGTCGGGAAGCATGATCCGCTGCCACACGATCAAAGCGCGCTTCTGGCCAAATGCCACGACGCTATCGTAACTGCCGATCAGCCGTGATCCCTGCGGAATGAGCAAGATGCGCCCGGTTGGGCTGTCGAACACCTGGCTGGTGACTTGGGCCGTCACCAGCCCCGGCAGGTCGGAGCGTAGGCCGGTGATCAGGCTTGCCGAGATGACGCTCCCCGCTGAAAGCAGGTAGGGCGACGGTGCTGCCGTTAGTGTGTGCGGATTGATGTCGCCGGAGCGATCGAGCGCGCCGACAAATTGGGACTTCCGCCCCTGAGCGTTGGGGTCCCGATCCGGACCAAGCGTCGGTCCCGATGCCTCCGGCGCTGGGACCGCCGGCGTTGCTGCTGCATCGACTGTGGTTGGCGGCGACGTGGCGGTGCGGCCTTGCACCAACACCCCGGATTGGCGGGCGGCCCTCAATTCCGACAGCCGCCGTTCCCTTTCTTGCGCCTCCGACTGACCCGACGGATCATTGCCGACGCCGGTTTCCATTGCCATGCGGCGCTGGCTTTCAAGGATCGGCCTGCCAAGGTCACCGGGCAGCGGTGGGCCAAGCTTCGGGGTATCGCCATAGGTTGCGGGCAAGCCGTTCAGAGCATCGGCCGATGGACGATTGCTCGGCTCCGATAATTCCTGACGATCTGCGACAGCGTTAAAAACGCGAGGTTTCAATGCGATCCAAGCGACGACGACCAGGCTTACGGAACCGAGAGCCGCAACGGCGATGATAACTCCGCGGCGGAAGCGTATCGCGCGCGCCGGCTTCGTTCGGATTGCCAACGTTTCGGGATCGACCTTCGCTGCGGGAGGGAGGGCTGCATCGCTCACGAGCGCTTCCCCTTTCGCGAGGCATTGCCGTCAGCAACGCGCGCGATCCGGACAACCTGCTGCTTCTTCGTGCCGAGCCTGAGTTCGGCCGCGTCAAAGATTTGATCGACGACATAGTATCGGCCGCGGACCCGATAGTTGACCAGTTCGACCTCGCCGGTCGGCCCGACGACGAACAGCGGCGGCGCCTCGCCGACGACGATGGTGACGGGAAATTCGACAAATGTCTGCCGGCCGTCATCGAACGCGCGCAGCGGTCGCCATACAGGCGCATCGCCGCTGATCGCATAGTTGAAATGAAGACTGTCGACTGCCAGCCCTTCAGAAACTGGCGCGGCAGCGGCGACCTGTTCGGCAGCCCGCCTCAAGGCAATGAGCTGATCGGCCGGATACGTCCACGACAACGCGGCCATCGCGGTTCGCGAGGTGGCGGTCAGTTGAAGGTGGTAGCTTCGCCGATCGGTCGTCACGACAAGGTTCGTCGCGAGGCCCGAGGTGAACGGCTTCACCAGGATATGTGTGCGCTTGTCGGTGCCGGTTCCACTGGTCGTGTCGCCGATGACCCAGCGAACCGTATCGCCGGCCGCCACCGCCACGAGATTTTCACCGGCCTGCAGGGTGATGTCGGTTACGACGCCGGGTGCTGTATAGACTTGGTAGATTGCGCCGTCGCTGAACGGGAATATCTGAACGGCATTCACAAAACCCTGTGTCTGTGGCTCGAGCGTCGCTGCACGATTGGCAGCCGCGACCCGCACCACGACAGGGTTGACCCGCTTTCGTGCGATCGTTCGGCGACTTGGCTGCCTCGGCACGGGTGACGGCTTGGCAACCGCGACGGGCTCGGGCGCCGGTTGAGGCGTCATGGTCTGGGCCTGCGTAGACGTAGCCATGATCGCGAGGGCGGATACTGCAAGAACGAACTTCATGGGCGTGACTCCTGGGCGGGCTGCGTCGGAGCAGCGAGATTGGGATCGAGGGGAGAGCCGAGCGGCAAGCCTGCGGGCACAGGCGGTGGGGCAGCCGGCGGCGGTGTGGGACGCGACTGCGCAGGGGGATCGAGTTCCCGGCTCCAATCGACCGCATCAACGTAGACGCCAAGCGGGTTCTTTCGGAGCGTGTCCGCATCGGTAGGTGCCCGCATCACGACGGTCAGGATCGCCGTCCAACGCTGCGTCCCTGCCTGCGCGCCGCGCTCATATGCGGTCTCGGTCCATTTGACCTGGAAGGATCGATCAGATGCGCGCACCACGCTCGTCACCTGAACCGACACCGTCCGCTCGCCGATATTTGCAAAGGGGTTGGCGGCTCGAGCGTAGTCGCCGAGAAATTGGGAGCCGCGCTTGGTGGTGAAATCATAGGCTTCGAGCCAGTCCTGGCGAACCAGCACCGGATCGAGCGATCGGCCGCGGACGTTCGCTATGAAGCGCGACAGGTGCCAGGCGATCTGCGGATCAGTAGGGTGGTAGCCCGCCTCTGCTTCCGAGACGGCGCGCGCTTCGCCCAGCCGATCGACCTCAACGACATAAGGCGTGATCCGGCTCTGGACTGATTGCCAGACAAGACCCGACGAGAGACCGCCAGAGAGAGCAAGGCATCCGAACGCTATCAGGCGCCAGTTGCGCGCTTGGACGCGAGAGGAACCGATCCGTTCATCCCAGACCTGCCCGGCACGCTGGTACGGTGTCGTCGGCTCCGGGGTTTGTCCGTAACGCTGGACGGCGCGTTTGAAGATCATCAGTCGTCCCTTTCCTTGATATCGGGGGTGGCGGAAGCGCCGCCGCGATCGCCTTGCTGCACGGCATGCAGCGCGATCTGGCGGTGATGTCGGGCGGTCTGCTGGCCTCGCATAGCGCGTGCCCAGGCCGGGGTGCCGTCGGCGTCGGAGGATGCTGCTGCTTCGGCCCGGTCATTGCGGTTAAGGGCATTCCAGGCCACGGCCCGACCTTGCGAAGCGGCTTCGCCCAGGCCGAGCGCGCTGGATGCACGCTCGCGAGCGGCATTGCCGGCGGCGCGCGCCACACCGCTAAGTCCTGCCGCCATCGTCGGTGACGACGCGGTTTCCTTGCCCAGCGTGTAGGCCGTCGAAGCTGCCGATCCCATCGACGTACCGGCCCGGACTGCGCCGAGTGCCGCACCGCCGAGAGCACGCGCCCCCCCAACGGCGGCGCCACCCGCAAGCATCGTGATACCGGCAGCGCCCACAGTCGTGCCGAGCGCGGCACCGGCACCGAGTTGCGGCGCGCCTGCGACTAGTCCCGAGGCAATGCTCGGACCGAAAATGCCGAGACCGAACATGGTGAGGCTGGCGAGCATCAGACTCAGCGCCTGTCCGATGTCCGGCTCCTGGCCCTGTAGCGCCGTCGTGAACTCGGTGAAGAAATTTGAGCCGATCCCGACGATGACGGCGAGCACCATCACCTTGATGCCTGACGAGACCACGTTGCCGAGCACGCGTTCGGCCAGGAAGCTGGTTCGATTCCAAAGCGCAAATGGCACGAGGATGAAGCCCGCCAGCGAGGTCAGCTTGAACTCGATGATCGTGACGAACATCTGCACCGCGAGGATGAAGAAGGTGATGATGACGATCGCCCAGGCGAACAACAGAACGGCGATGGTGAGAAAACTGTCGAAGAAGGTCGTGAACCCCGTCAGTTCGGATACCTGCTGCAAGAGTGGCCAGGCCGCTGAGAACCCCGTGCCCGCAAGCCGCCCGGGCTTGAGCAGATCGGCCGCAGACATGCCGCCGCCACCTGCGGTCAACCCGGCCTGCGCGAACGAGCGGAAGATGATGTCGGCAAGGGTCGAGAAGCTGTTCAGGATGAACGCGAACGCGCCGATGTAGAGGATCTTCTTGAGGAAGCGGCCGATCACGTTGTCGTCGCCGCCCATTGCCCAAAAGAGGCCGGCCAGCGTGATGTCGATGCCGATCAACGTCACGGTCAGGAAGTGGACGTCGCCGCCGAGCAATCCGAAGCCGGCGTCGATATAAGTGATGAACGCCTGCATGAAGCGGTCGATGACATTGAGATCGTTCACGGCTGTCGGTTTCCTCAGCGAGGTGAAAAAGGCCGCAGGGCGAAGCCGGGGGAGCGAAGCCCCGCCCTGCGGCGGACGACGACGGGAGGCGGACCGTCGCGGCCTTCCGGCGCGCCTACTGGGGCGTGTAGGCGGTGCCGGAACCGAGGAACTTCTTGGTTGCTGCTTGCGCGTCGATCTGTGCCTGCGCCTGGCGGGCACGCTCGATCGTCTCGGCGCGATATTGAGCAGCCATCATGTTCTGGATCTGAAACTGCTGCTTGGCGCTGAGGGCGAGCAACTGATTGGTGGCCTGCTGCGCCTGCAGCGAACCTTCAGCACCCTGGCTCTTCGCCACAAGCGCCGAGAGTGTCTGGGCGTCCGATGCGACGTTTTCGGCGACCTGCGCCTGCACAGTCATCGTGTGCTTGTAAGCGGACATTGCGGTGTCGAGGCGAGAGCGCGCGGCAACGACCTGATCGTTCATCCGCAATGCCTGGCCGAAGCTTTGCGGGAAGAGTTGGTGGAATTGCTGGTCGAGGCCGGAGACCTGGAGGCGGATGCCCTGGGCTTGCCCCATCAGGCGGTCGACCTGCTGCAGCGTCTGGGTGAGCGCCTGCAGCTCGGGGAAATCGATCGTCGTCAGGTTCTTCGCCTGGTTGAGCAGGCTTCGCGCCTGGTTCTGCAGCGACTGGATCTGGTTGTTGATCTGGGTGAGTGTCCGGGCCGCCGTCAGGATGTTCTGGCTGTAGTTGCTCGGGTCGAACACGGTCAGCTGGGCGTGGGCAGGCGTACTCGTCATAGCGAGGCCCATAGCGAGCGAGCCTGCTGTCCCGAGGCCAAGGGCGCTCGCGATCAGATATTTGCGGGTGGGGAAACGCATCACATTACTCCTTTGCTTGGGGGGCGGGAAAATCGGCGAGCAAGTCGGCGGCCCAGTCGAGCCCGGCCGATGTGAGGAAGCGGGCCGCGAAGTCCGAGAGGCCATCGTCGGCGATCATCGCGTCGATCCGCGATTGCGTGACGGGGTCGGACGCGCCGCACAGGGCGAGCGCGATCGGGCCGAGACCGAGTTCGAACAGCCGGTTGCCGCGCGCCGACTGCAGGTAATATTGCCGCTTCGGTGTGGCGCGGCTGACCAGCTCGATCTGGCGATCGTTCAAGCCGAACCGCTCATAGGCCTCGCGACTCTGCGGCTCGATCGCGCGATCATTGGGCAGCAGGATGCGCTGTGGGCAGCTCTCGATGATGGCCGGCGCGATGCTGCTCGACGAGATGTCTGCGAGGCTCTGGGTCGCGAACAAAACCGCGACGTTCTTCTTGCGCAGCACCTTCAGCCATTCGCGGATGCGCGCCGCAAACAACGGGTGGTCGAGAAATATCCAGGCCTCGTCGAGGACCAGCAGGGTCGGCCGGCCATCGAACCGTTCTTCCAATCGGTGGAAGAGATAGGTCAGCACGGGCGCCACGACGCCGGCCTGGCCCATCAGCGCTTCAGTTTCGAAGCACTGCACATCAGCGAAGGCGAGATGCTGCTCGGCCGCGTCGAGCAGCCGTCCATAGGGGCCGTCCAGCGTGTAGGCGCCGAGCGCGGTGCGGAGCGCATTGGATTGGAGGAGCAGAGTCAGCCCGGTGAGGGTGCGTTCCTCCGGCGGCGCAGACGCGAGGCTGCCGAGCGCCGACCAGACGGCATCCTTCACTTCGGGCGTGACGAGGACCTTCTCGTGGGCGAGCAGTGCCGCGATCCATTCCGCCGCCCAGCTTCGCTCGGTGGCGTCATCGATCCTGCGCAAAGGCTGGAACGCCAGCGTCTCACCCGCATCGGCACCGAGTCCGAGCGCATGGTGTGCGCCGCCCATGGCAAGTACGGCCGCCCGTGCGGAAAACCCCTTGTCGAAGATATAGACCTGAGAGCCCGCGTAGCGCCGGAACTGAAGTGCAATCAACGCGAGCAACACCGATTTGCCGGCGCCCGTCGGTCCGACCACCAGCATGTGCCCGACGTCGCCGACGTGCGTCGATAGGCGGAACGGCGTCGATCCTGCTGTGCTGGCATGGAGCAACGGTGGACCGTCGAGGTGGGCGTTGCGGACAGGGCCGGCCCAGACCGACGACAGCGGCATGAGATGCGCGAGATTCAGCGTGTGAACCAGCGGCTGCCGGACGTTCGCGTAGGCCTGGCCAGGTAGCGACGACAGCCATGCCTCGACGGCATTGACGCCTTCTCGTATCGTCGTGAAGCCGAACCCGTTGACGATCCGCTCGACCCGCCTGACCTTGTCTTCGACGCCGGCGCGATCGCTATCGCTGACCGTGATTGTCGTGGTCAGGTGGCCGAACGCGACATGGTCGCCGCCCAGGACCTGAAGCGCGAGGTCGGCATCGACCACCTTGTTGTCGGCGTCGGTGTCGAGCAGCTGCGATGGCTGGTTGTACATGACCTCGCGCAGGAGCGCGGTGATCGACTTGCGCTTGTTGAACCACTGCCGACGTAGCTTGGTCAGCGCTTTGGTGGCGTCGCTCTTGTCGAGCGCGAGAAAGCGCGTGACCCACCGATAGCCGAAGTCTTGATGGTTGAGCGCATCGAGGATCCCCGGCCGGCTGATGCTTGGGAAGCCGAGCACGGTCAGGGTGCGAAGGTGGGTTCCGCCGAGCCGCGGCTCCAGGCCGCCGGTCAGCGGCGTGTCGACGAGCAGCGCGTCAAGATAGACCGGCGTCTCGGGGACCGCGACATGATGCGGGCGATTGGAGATCGTGCTGTGCAGGAAGGTCAGCGTCTCGGAGTCATCGAGGGCGCGGACCTCGGGCATGAAGCTCGCGAAGAGATCCAGGGCGCGATCGCTTTCGGCGATGAAGCTGGACAGTGCGCCATGCCAGTCGCGGCCCTTGTCGGCATCGGGTCGCTCGACCAGCGACCGGCCGGCCGCCTCGGCGCTATCGGGCGTGGGCAGCCAGGTCAGCGTCAAATGGTAGCGGCTCTCATAGTGCTCGCCTTCGCCGAGGAAGGCGGCGCGGCGTTCCTGGTCGACCAGCCAGGACGCGGCGTCTGGAAAGCCGCTGTCCGGGTAAGCAGACGCTTCGCGGCGCTCGGCCTCGAAGAACAATGCCCAACCAGTCCCGAACCGCTTGAGGACATTGTTCGCGCGCGCGCAGGCCGAGATCAGCTCGCCTTCGGTCGCCGATTCCAGATCGGGCCCGCGGAAGCGTAACGTCCGTTGGAAGCTTCCGTCCTTGTTCAAGACGACGCCAGGCGCGACCAGCGCCGCCCAAGGAAGGTGATCCGCCAGCCGGTCGGGCCGGTGACGATATTCGGCGAGGTTCAGCACGCGAAATAGCCTTTCTGGCGGAGATGGCGGATTAGCACAGGCGCGAAATCCGGATCGCGGCGGGCGGCAAAGACGGCGATGCTGTGGCCGACCGCCCAGAGTACAAGGCCGGCGATCCATTGCTGGAGGCCAAGGCCAACGGCGGCGGCCAGTGTGCCGTTGACGATCGCCAGCCCGCGCGGTGCGCCCCCGAGCAGGATCGGCGACCCGAGGCTCCCATGGATGGGAGCCTCGAACCCTTCGAGATGTTGGCCGGTGCCGATCACGCGATCAGCGCCCCGCCGCCAAAGCTGAAGAAGCTGAGGAAGAAGCTCGACGCCGCGAAGGCGATCGAAAGGCCGAAGACGATCTGGATGAGGCGCCGGAAGCCGCCACTGCTCTCGCCGAACGCGAGCGTCAGTCCGGTGACGATGATCACGATGACTGCGACGATCTTCGCAACCGGACCCTGGACCGATTCCAGCACCTGCTGGAGCGGTTGCTCCCACGGCATGCCAGATCCCGCCGCCTGCGCGGCGGGGGCTATGGCGAGGGTCAAGCCGATCGCCGCGCCGACGAGGAAGGTCGATCCGCGAGACGGAATCTTGGCAAGCTGCATGGTCATTCTCCTTCGGGGTTGAGAGGCAAGAGGAAGTCGGCGAGCGCGTAGGCGCCGGTGTCGGCATCGAGCCCGGCGACGCGCGCGATCTGCGAAATGCGGCGCTGGAGGCCGCGTCCGGAGATGAAGACGATGATGTCGATCGCCTCGGCAATCAGCCGGCGCGGGACCGTGACCACCGCCTCCTGGACGAGACCCTCGATCCGGTAGAGCGCTGAGATCGCGCTATTGGCGTGGACGGTGGCGATGCCCCCCGGATGGCCCGTATTCCAGGCCTTGAGCATGTCGAGCGCTTCGGGACCGCGCACCTCTCCGACGATGATGCGGTCAGGGCGCAGGCGCAGCGTCGAGCGGACGAGATCGGCCATCGTCACGACGCCCGGTCGCGTGCGGAGGGCCACCGTGTCGGCGGCGGGACTCTGCAGCTCGCGCGTGTCCTCGATCAGGATGACGCGCTCGTCGACCCAGGCCATTTCGGCGAGGAGCGCGTTGGCGAGCGTGGTCTTCCCCGAGCTGGTGCCGCCGGCCACCAAGATGTTGTAGCGCTGGGTGACACAGGCCCTCAGCCGGTCGGCAGCGGCCTGCGCCATGATGCCGTCGGTGACATAATCATCGAGACTGTAGAGGCGCTCGGCGGGCTTGCGGATCGAGAAGCAGGGTGCGGTCGATACGGGCGGCAGCACTCCTTCGAACCGCTCACCGGCGCGTCCCTCGATATGCGGTGGTAGTTCGGCAGAAACGATCGGTGCGTCACCGTGAACCTCGGCCCGCGCATGGGAAGCGACGAGGCGGATGATCCGCTCGACCTGGGTGGCGTCCATCCGCACGCCTGTGTCGGTGCGGCCCTCGCCAAGTCGGTCAAGGCGCAGCGCCCCGTCGGGATTGACCATGATCTCGATGACACGGACATCGCCGAGGGCTTCGGCGATCGCCGGTCCCATCGCCGTTCGCAGCATCGCGCGCCGCCGGTCCGCGGAGATACCGGCGCTCACCGGCCGGACTCCGCCGCGCCGCCGAACCCGTCGGCGATCGTTCGCCGTCCAGCGGCGATCTGCCGGCCGACCTGAGCGATAAAGGCATCGAACCGCTTGGCGGCGATTGCCCGGCCAGCATGATCATTCTCTGCGAGCGGGGCCTGGATCGCCAGCTCGTAGCGGATGAACAGGGCGAGCGTTTCGAGCTGGACATGCCCGTCGCGCTCAAGCCGTCCGATCGCGGTGGTCAGGCGATCGAGCCGGATGCCAAAGCGATCTTCCAGCTCGGACGCGCCGCGCCGGTTGAGCCAGGCGGTGACCGCGTCGGTCAGGATTGCCGATTTGGATGCGCCCGGCTTGGCGGCCAAGGCCTCAAGGCGGTCGCTTACCGGTTTCGGCAGGAACAGCTGGTGGCGAATCTTCTCGACCATGGTCAGAGGTCCAGCTGCAGGTCGCCGGGCCGATGGTCGCCTGCGTCGATCGCGTAGACGGCGCGCGCGACGCCCAGCGCTCGAGCTTGGTCCATGGCGCGCTGATCGGCAGCGAGATCGCCGTCATCCTCGCCGAGGCCTAGCGGGTCAGCCGTGATCGGCTCGGGTGACAGCGCCTGATCGATTTCTTGACCGGGATGGCGGGCCTGCTCGGGACCGCCACTCACATCGCCACCGTCACCGTCGGCGGCACCGCCGAGGCGAACATCGATGCCGCGAACAATGCCAGCCCAATCGTCCGTGCGCGCAGCGGGTCGATCGGAATAGCTGCCGCCCGCGAGCACAGGCGGCGGCAGCACACGAGCCTTGAACGTGCTGTCTTCGTAATAGCGCAGCTTGGTGGCGCGGATCGGCGGCGAGCCGGCGACGAGGACCAACTCGTCGGTCGCGGGAAGCTGCATCACCTCGCCGGGCGTCAGCAGGGCCCGGGCGGTCTCCTGCCGGCTAACCATGACATGCGCCAGCCAAGGCGCGAGCCGGTGACCGGCATAGTTCCGCATCGCGCGCTGCTCAGTCGCGGTTCCGAGCGCATCGGAAATGCGCTTTGCCGTGCGTTCGTCATTGGTCGCGAAGGCAACGCGGACGTGGCAATTATCGAGGATGGCGTTGTGTTCGCCATAAGCCTTCTCGATCTGGTTGAGGCTCTGCGCGATCAGGAAGGCGCGCACGCCGTAGCCGGCCAGGAACGCAAGGCTGGTCTCGAAGAAATCCAGCCGGCCGAGCGCCGGGAACTCGTCAAGCATCATGAGCAGCTTGTGCCGGGCAGCGGCATTGGAGCCGTTCTCCGCATGGAGATGCTCGGTCAGCCGGCGGCCGATCTGGTTGAGCACGAGGCGAATGAGCGGCTTGGTCCGACTGATGTCAGAGGGCGGCACGACCAGATAGAGCGAGACCGGTGACTTGCCCTCGACCAGATCTGCGATGCGCCAGTCGCATCGCGACGTCACGGTCGCGACGGTGGGATCGCGATACAGGCCCAGGAACGACATTGCCGTCGACAGCACGCCGGAGCGCTCGTTCTCGGATTTGTTGAGCACTTCGCGCGCCGCCGAGGCGACGACCGGATGAACGACCGGCGCGTCGGACGTGCCGAGATGATTGGTGGTCATCATCCGCCGCAGCGTGGCGGTGAATGGCCGTTGCGGGTCGGACAGGAAGGACGCGACGCGGGCGAGCGTCTTGTCCTCCTCGGCGTAGAGGATGTGGAGGATCGCGCCGACAAGCAGCGAGTGGCTGGTCTTCTCCCAGTGATTGCGGCGTTCGAGCGCGCCTTCGGGATCGACGAGGATGTCGGCGATGTTCTGGACGTCGCGCACCTCATCGGTCCCGCGGCGAACCTCGAGCAGCGGATTGTAGCGGGCAGAGCGGGCGTCGGTGGGATTGAAGAGCAGGCAGTGCGAGAAGCGCTGGCGCCAGCCGGCGGTCAGCTGCCAGTTCTCGCCCTTGATGTCGTGGATGACCGCCGATCCTGGCCAGCCAAGCAATGTGGGAACGACCAGGCCGACACCCTTGCCGCTCCGGGTCGGCGCGAACGCCATGATGTGCTCGGGACCATCGTGACGAAGATAGCGGGGACCCGTGCGGCCTAGAAAAACGCCGGATTCCGTGAGCAGCCCGGCCCTGCGAATGTCACTCACATCGGCCCAGCGCGCCGAACCGTAGGTGGTGAGGTTGTTTCGCTGGCGCGCACGCCACAGCGACCCGAAGATTGCGGCGGCGCATCCGGCCAGGCCGCTCGCGGCGGCGATCGCACCTGCCTCTTCGAACAGCTTCGGGGCGTAGGCCTCGAATGAGAACCACCAGCCGAACAGTGCCCAGGGCAGGTAGATCGGATGACCGAAGGCTGTGAACCATGGCCGGCCCAGCTCGGGCTGATAGGCCAGTTCTGCCGCAGCCCACTGTGTGGCAAACCAGACGCCCGCCAACACGATGGCGAACACGACAAGGATCTGTCCGATAAGCAGTTTGGTCGGGGTCATGCGGGCCTCCGCCCGCGTGGGAATCAGTCCCTGCGAGCTTCAGCCAATAGAGTCCGCGATCTCGCTCCTGAGGGTCAGGCCCTGTCTGGTGCCGCGCGGTGCTCTTCTAGGGACCCCCGGTCGCAGCGGCTGCAGAAGGGGAGTGAAGTCCGATTCCTCCCTCAAATCGCTGCTGAGAATCCAACCGGACCTTTGCAACTTGTTGTGATACCGTGATGCGGCTTGCGGCGCTGGGGGCGGTCAAAGGATTGCAGCGCCGCCAGGCTCGCTTGCCGAGAAGGGGGGCATGTGGAAGATGCTGAGCTCGGCACGGGCGACGATCCAGACGTCGAACGGGCCGCTGAAGACGACGACGATGAACTGATCGACTTGTTGTCCGACGGGGACGAGGTCGACACGGACGACTTCGCAAGGGTAATTCGGCCGGACTTCGTCACAAAGGCTTTCAAGGCCCTTTCCGCTGACGCGCAGAGAGGCGGCGGAACGCTGGCGCGCGCCGATGTGAACCGGACCTATTTACGTCGCAAATTATCGATCGCCGAGTGCGTCGAGATTGAGACCCTATTGGCTTCCGCTGGTCATGAAATCATCGAGGAGGAGGATGAGCCGTCGCTCCAAGACGGAGCTAGCGCAGCCAATGCCCGTCGGAAATACCGCTATCTCAACGAGACCGAGGAACGTGAACTCGGAAGACGCATTCAACTCGCGCTCCAGCTCCCGGAAGATACGGATGGCCTCGATGCCGCCTACGTCAGTCGTGTTCGAGCGGACGCTGACAAGGCAAGAGCGACATTTGTAGCCGGCAATCTCCGGTACGTGGAAATGCTCGCCCGACGCCGCGGCCAGAAGAAGCACCTGGCTCTCGAGGATCTTGTCCAGGAAGGCGTCATCGGGCTGATGCGCGCGACCGACCTATACGACCCCGAGCGTGGTTTCCGGTTCAAAACATACGCGACATGGTGGATCGAGCAGCGAATCCGCCGGGCGATCGCGGATGGTGATCGCCTGGTCCGGCTGCCAGTCCATCTCCAGGAGAGGTTGACCCGAATTAGACGCGCTGAGGCGAGACTGACTTTGGCCAATGGGAAAGCTCCGACACCTGACGAACTCGCGATCGCGATCGGCATGGATTCTGAGCGTTTGATGAAGTTGCTGTGGCGCGTGCAGGCGACGGACTGCGTCGAAGGGGATGCGCCGGTCGGTGAGGACACAACCTTGCTCGCGCTCGCTGCGGATCCGACGGATTCTGCCTTCGACATGGTGTCTTACAAAGAGCTCCAAGAGCGTTTCCGCGACATCCTCGCGACACTGACTCCTCGCGAGGAGCGCGTGTTGAGGATGCGGTTCGGCATCGGACTCGATCGCGATCACACGCTGGAGAGCGTTGGCCAGGAATATAGCGTGACAAGGGAACGTATCCGGCAGATCGAGGCGAAGGCCCTCGGGAAACTCAGGCATTTCGTCCGCAGCACGCGCCTTCGCGGTTTCCTGGACAACTGATATGGCGCGTTACATCGGTCTGGGTTCTGACGAACCCATTGAAGATTCCGAACGCAGGGTCGCGGACGCTCTGCGGAGGTTGCCTGACGGATGGATCGTGTTGCACCACGTCAGCTGGCAGTCGAAGCGCGGAGGCCGTCAAGGTGATGGCGAGGCGGACTTCATCATCCTCCATCCCCGCAAAGGCATGGTGGTCTTCGAAGTCAAGGGTGGCGGGATTGAGGTCGACCGCGGCCGGTGGGTGACCACCGATCGGTTCGGAAAGCAGCACGACATCAAAAATCCGTTTGAGCAGGCGACCGCTTCGAAACACGCATTGGTCGGATGGCTCCGGGATCACGGTCTCGGCCCGCGCGTCCGCGTGGGCCACGCGGTGGTGTTTCCCCACATGGACGCGATCCCATCGCTCGGGCCTGCCGCGCAGCCTCAGATCACGTTCGGCAAGCCGGATTTGCTGAATATCGACGCCGCGATCGCGCGTTGTCTGGCGCACTGGTCGCTTGAGGCGAACCTTCCGCCGAAAGACGTCGAGAAAGTGATCACGCTTTTGGCGCCTACCGTTTCGGCGTCGCCGACGCTGTCCAGCGCCAGTGGGGACGCAGAGGCCAACCTGATCGTGTTCACAGCCGAGCAGATAGAGGCATTCTCACGCCTACGCGCCCAGCGAGGTGGATTGATCATCGGCGGCGCCGGCACTGGGAAGACCGTATTGGCGATCGCGCGGGCTCAGCAGCTGGTCAAAGATGGATTCCGGACGCTGCTGGTTTGCTACAATGAATTGCTCGGTGCCGAATTGAACGAACGCCTTGGTCAAGATTCCGGACTCACCGCCGGCACGTTCCATGCGTTGTGCCTCCGGGAGGCGCAGCGTGCAGGGATCGCCATATCGAACGCGCGTGACCAAGCATGGTGGGAGGATGAGGCTCCGTCCCTGCTCATCGATGCGTGCTCACGCAATGAGACGATCTACGACGCGATCGTCGTTGACGAGGGGCAGGATTTCTCACCGATCTGGCTCGCTGCACTCCGATGCGTGACCCGTGGCGTGGAAGAGGCTCCGTTTTTTGTGTTCGCGGATCCACGCCAGGATCTATGGCGACGCGGTTGGGATCTCGCTGCCGACTATCCGTTCGTCTGGCAGCTGACGCGCAACATGCGGAACACCTTGCCGATCGCGAAGCGTGTCGCGGCGATCGTGGGTGGGGACGCACAGGGCCGCGGAATTCCGGGACCAGCCCCGATCTGGAGAGCGAGCGAGGGCCCCGCGAAGGAAAGGGATGTCGTCAACGCGGTGGAACACCTGCTCGACGAAGGCTTCGGTCCGCAGAATTTGGTCGTCCTCTGTGGCTCGGCACGAATGGCAGAACGGTTGCGGGAGCGATCGATCGGTCCATTCTCCTTCGGACCATGGGGAAGCCGCGGTATCCCGGTCGAGACGGTCTCACGGTTCAAGGGACTTGAATCGCAAGCGATCGTGCTGGTCCTCGACGGGCCGTTCGCGACCGATGGCCGCACGTCCGCTTATGTCGGTATGAGCCGCGCCCGCAGTGTTCTCGTTGTTGTGGGCGATGAGGCCGATCGATCGCCGCTCAGCTGGGAGACGCCGTGATATCGAAATAGCCCAGTCCGCCGGCTAGCGCCTTGCGCGACAGTCGCGTGTTAAACATCCGGCATGACGGCTCGCCAAGATGCAGACAAACCGCGCAGGCCGCGCCCGTATCCTCGCAACCTGGATCCAAGGCACATCGATGCTCATCATCGACCATCCCATCCAACAGGTGATGGAGGTCGGATTCGAACAACGCCTGGAGACCG
This sequence comes from Novosphingobium sp. HNCC26DJ243, assembly GCF_057180545.1. Lineage (NCBI taxonomy): Bacteria > Pseudomonadati > Pseudomonadota > Alphaproteobacteria > Sphingomonadales > Sphingomonadaceae > Novosphingobium > Novosphingobium sp. HNCC26DJ243. The sequence goes on from NZ_JBXUGN010000002.1 coordinate 406,873, forward strand.
CCGAGCACGAAATCGCCCCGGGCGGCAGCATAGACGAAAAATGACAGCGCCGTGGGCAAGACGACTTCCGAAAGGGAGCTTCGCTCGATGCCGGCATAGACGGCCGCGCGTTTGATCAACGCGTGCGAGATCGAATGGACGAGTTCGATCACGCTTTCCGTCAGTGGATTAGGCCGGTCGATCGGACCCATCGCCGACAGGATCGCCTCGGCCGCCTCGCGACTGCCCAGGCCTTCGGGAAGCGCGAACCCCCGTTGGACCAGCCAGCGGAGAACTGTCTTCGGGTTGAGCTTCACCAATAGCGCCTCTGTCTGCGCAAGGTCGCCGTAGACTATGTATTCGCCGGTCTTCTCGCGATAGGTGCGCAGCCTGCTGTCGCCGGGATTGGGCTTGCCCCGCGTATAGCCGAATTGAGCGGTCAGGACTGGGAACCTGTCGATCAGCTCGATCCTCTCGATCCCTGCTCGCTCTAGGGCGCGAGGGTATTCGGACCGGTACTGATCGCGAAGTACATCGGAGGTCGATCGACCCAGCAGGTCAGCGATCGTGATCCGGCTCTCAAACGTCGCCAACGCTACCTGCTTCGCCTGGCGTTCCGCATCGGCCCGCAGCTCTGGTTCGAGTTCCAACGCGCGTTTGCCGGAATCCGTCGTGTCCGGCATCGCGGCCAACATCGCCGTGATCGTCGCCTCGTCGAAGCCGCGGTCCTCTAGAAGCTTACGGATCGAACCGGGATTCTGGGCGGCGGCCGACTCCGTAAGTCGCCTTCCGACCATGCCTTCGAGCATCCACTCGAGCGCGCGTTCTCCGCCGCCAGCCTGCTCGATGCGGACAAGTATCTCGCGTCGAGGTGGATTGATCATACTGATCCCACGCGGCTTGAACACATTGCCCGATCGGTGGACGGTGAACGAGAGCACCCCTCCTAGGGCGCAATCACAAGAAGCTCCGAAGCCGCGGTCGAGAAACGTGCCCGGTGGACACTCCGGACAATAAAACACCAACTCAGCCGCCGAAGCGGTGCCAGGGAAGCGTACTGCCCGTTGCTTATGCTGGGGGCATTTCCTGACGTAGGGGGTTTTGATGGCTCCGCAGGCTTCATGGTATCCGACAAAGGGGAGCTGGCCGCGACGAGCCGTTGCGCCACACTTGCATTTCCCCATGGCATCATCGTGGAGCCTTTTGCATCGCTGGCACATGAAGAGGCGGGGAAACGGCTCGCAATAAACGCCCTCCTCCCGGTTCAATGCGTGGACGCGTACCGGGCGATGGGCCAGCAGGTCATCGACAAAACCACCGTCCTGGCTGGGGCTTGCTTCCTTCCAAGGATAGGCGGCCCGGATCAGCTCCTCCCGGAGCGCACCGGTGTCGATCGCATTCACCGTTTTCGGATCATTCCATCTCTTGACCTTCCAGACGCCACCACCGGCATCGACGGTCTGCTCGGGAAGGTGGCCGAAGAGTATCTGCGAACCGCTCCTGAACTCCTTCATAGCGTGCTGTTCCCCTTCAACGGTGCCTGCTCCTCCACATCGCGCAGTGAGGTCATCGGCGATCCGGTCGGGGAGGCATCTGAGGGGAATCTCGCATCGGCCGGGGGTTCGCGCAGATTCCGCGCGAACCCCTCGAACCAACCATGCAGCTGCGCCCGCATGAACTCGTCATGCTCATCAATCCCGATATCGGCCGCGATCGACCGTTCATCGTCGGCAAGCATGTCGGGGTGGGCTTGCGTATATCTGTTCAGATCGCGGATCATCGTGATGCGCGCGTTCGAAGCCGGCTCGTGGATCAAGTTGATCCTCGCCATCTCGAGGCCCGATATCGTCCTCTCTAAGACCCGCCGGCTCTTGCGTGTGATCGGGATCGGTTCGACGAACCTGTCGCCGTGCGATACGAATTCCGGGAACGCGCGATAGACGCTCGCGTCGCGCTCCCGCGTCATCTTGGGGACGACAACGACGAGTGCGGGCCACTTGCGACCGACGCGCGCGGTGGCTTGGATGAACTCCGCGACCCCAAGCGGAAAAGCCAACATGATCATCACATTGAGGCGGTCGATATCAACACCATGTGACATCATAGATGATGCTGCGATCAGATGGAGGCGGTCGTCGTAGCGCTCCTCGGCAGTCTCCAGCCGATCGAGAATCCTCTTCACCTCTTCGAACCCGACCCTGCCCGTCAATGTCGCGACATTCGGGGGTGGCTCAAGCTCCGCGTACTGAGTCTCCGATGATCGGACCACAGCGTCGATATCCTGGAGTGTGTTCCCGTAGATCACATTCGTCCCGTAGAGGTCGACCAGGAACGGGGCGAAAGAGGCGTCCATCCCAAGCTCGGCACACAATGGCTCCGGCTCGGTGACCAGCCGACGGATTGCGCTTTGCAGTGTTACGATCAGGCGGTCCACAACGAACTCTACTGTCAGGCGACGTGGCGCGAACGCGACGTAACGCCGCATCACCTGAGCGGAATCGGCCGCCCAGAATCCCTGCCCGTCAACGGGAGGCGGTTGGGGGAACACCCGCGCCTTCCGCCGATAGAGGACGTCGACCTGTTTGGCATATCCGGAGAGCGTCGCGGAGGACGCGAGGATTTTCGGCCGATGACCGGTGAGTTGCTCCTGGATACCGTCGAGCGCGCACTCGTAATGCGCATCGACGGCGCCCAAGCTATCGCGAAGGAGATGCAGCTCGTCCTGGAGACGGAAACTCACCGGGTAGAGATCGGGAGCCATGGGGAGTGGCCCCGGAGCCCCGCCGGGACAATCCGGGACGAAGCAGCCGTTCGGGAACATGCTCCGTGTGGCGTAGGTATAACCATGCCCTTCCACCGTGCATTTGCCGTGGGGGCTTGCGACAAGGCCCCTCATCCCGGTCTGGCGAGAGATATTGGCTGCTTTGTCGAGCGTGCCGATCACGATGGTCGGCAAGAAGCGCCATAGCTCATCGTCGATCACATGGATGGGCAGCGGCGCGCCGGCGGTCGGGCACGCCCTGTTCGAGCAGATATGGTCGAGACGCCACAGCAGCCGGTCGAACTCGGTCCCGACCGTGCGCTCACGACAGAAGGGGCATCGATCCAGCAATAGATATGGATTCTGCTTCTCCTCGACCGAATCCGCGTCGACGCCTCGCGGCGATGCCTCCTTCAGGATTCGGTTGGGCGTTGCTGCGCCTCCGACGAGGAAGCCGAGCGAGAATGGATCCCCCGCCAAACCGACTTCGCGGCGGACCATCTCCGCCGCCGCCAATGCGTTCGCGAAGCGCTGGGTCTGTTGCAGGGAGAGAAGCCGCAACGGGAATCTCGACCAAGCGGTGATGCCGGAGATTTTGCCGCGCTTCCTGTCGAGGAACGCGGCGGTGAGAAGTAATCCGAGGTAAGTCTCGGTCTTACCGCCACCTGTGGCGAACCACACGATGTCGACGATCTCCGCCTCCGCGACCGGATCGACAAGACATTGTAGGTTCGCCAACAGGAATGCGAGCTGGAACGGTCGCCACTCGTCGTATTTGCCAGCAGCCGAAAGCCGCATCGCGCGGTTCATCAGCTGGAACGATGTCCGCAGGTTCTCGTCGGTCTCCAAGGATGAGACGCCCACCCTGACCCGCTCCAGTTCGGACCTGAAATCCTCCTGCGCCTCCCTGGCCTCCTGGCGCATGCCTTCCGACCAACCCTCGGAACCGGCGCGCCGGGAGAGCACCGCGTCGGACCAGACGTCCAAGGACCAGTCTTCGAAGGACCGGAGGAGTGCACGGGCGCTTTCGACCGGATCGGCTGCCAACCCAGCAAAGGTGAGATCCGGTTTCTGGTCTGTCGATGGCCAGAACAATTGTCTCTGCTTGGTATGTGCTGGACCGTCGCTGGTTCGGATGGTGTCATCATCCTCAATGTCGAAGCCGCAATTGATCCCGTAGGCCTGGACATTGCGATCATAGCGGAAGGAGTCGGGCAGCGTCTCAAGCTCGAACGGCAGTCGCGGGAGGCCGGTCACCTCCAGTTGTGCCTCAAAGAAACGGCCGTCCGCATAGTCGGCAACCTCTTGGCTTGTGTTGACGAAAGTGATTTCCAATGCCCGTGAGGAGGGCGTCCGCCCGGTTATCCGGACCCGGATTTCTCCGCTCAATCCGGAGACGCCCGCCGTCGCCAGAGCGTCGGTGATCGCATCGGCGCCGAATACCTGGTCACCTTGCCGATCTTCAACGAGGATTGGGAGGCTGACGACCACCGGGTCCGTCTTGTCCCATGCCCATCTAAGGCCGCCGCCGTCATCCGACCGCCTTCGCTTCCAAAGCCGGCTGCTGACGCTTACCTCGAATGATTGTGGGAATCCCGCGGCCGGCCTGATCCTCAGCCCGATAGCACACGGTTCCAATCGGTCCTGCCGTTCGTCAGGACGAGTCACGAAATCTTTCGGCCCAAGGCGGCCGAGCCAGAACCGACCTGTGGGATCGACCTGGGAGAAGGTTTCCTCGTCGCCTCGAGCCTCGATCATGACACGCCGCTCGAGCCATCCGACGAAGCGCTCGGCGGCCCGATAACGAGCAGCTTCTTGATCCGAGCCTTCGATCCAGGTCGTCATGCGGAACCCCTTCCGACAGTGTACGGAATCGAGGCAATGCCAATCAGACGCTGAACCTCGGTGGCCCAAGGAAATGCATCAGCTTTTCGATGAGTGTACGCTCGTCCTCCAACCCGCATTCCCATAGCGTCAGCACATCCCATCCAGCGGCCCGCGCCGCTTGGTCGAGCCTGGCGTCACGTTCCTTGTTCCGTGCGAACTTGGTTTCCCAGAACTCGGTCCGCGACTTCGGCATACGGAACGTCGCACACCCTTCATGAGCGTGCCAGAAGCAACCATGGATCTGGACGATTTTCCGGCGACGAGGGAAAGCGATGTCTGGTCTGCCAGGTACTCCCTTCAACTGCACACGGAACCGATATCCCATCGCGTGCAACAGCCTGCGGACCGTCAGCTCGGGTTTGGTGTCCGATCGCCTGATACGGGACATCACCGCGCTTCGCTGCTCGGGCGAGAGTGGATCAGTCATCAGATTGATATGGGAGCCGACATGGAGAAGCACAGGGGGTCAAAACGACGCGCGACTATTCCGTCCAATGCGATGTCGTGCGTGCGCCAGAAGAAGTGGATTCACCGTTGATCCGACGAATAGCCCCGCCAGGATCGTCGCCGCGTTCCTGGCGAGCTTGGCCAGGCCAGGCAAGGTCGCCGCCGCTGAACCATGCTGATGACGGATGATCGCTTCAATAAGCCCTGGCGCTTCGTCGGCGTGCGCGGCGATGGCGTTGGACAGCGATGTCCCGATCTCGTCAAGCTTATCGAGCAACATGAATGCGCGGGTGCCGCCAGGACCTTGATGCGTCCAGAGAGACTGCATGTTCGCGATGTCAGCCGTCGTGACGAAACGGCTGACCTCTTTCAGATGGGGGGCGACAGCCGCTTTCAAAGCCGGCGAGGCTTCTGCGAGGAGGCGGCTCGCTATGTCGTCGTTCAGAGGGATCGAGTGGATCGCCTTCGACGTGCCGAAATAGAATGCGACGCTCCAAGTGACGACGGCGCCTGAGCAATCATTACTAAGCTCAAACCGCACCCCACTCTTCAATTGCAGGCTCGGGATGGCGAATTTGAATGTCCTGTTAGCGGGATAGCGCGCTCCGATGCGATCCGGTGGCGTTTCGACCGGTATCGGCCTCGGGCGTTTGAGCCCGCGTGCGGCTTTGGAGAGAGGCGACGCTTCGCTTGCCGGCCGCCCCTGCAGAACTTGGCCCATTAGATAGGAGAACGCCGGCGGAACCGCGTTCCCGATCATACGTAGCTTTTGACCATAATTGGCGCCGTAGAATTGGAACGTGATCGGGAAACCCTGGAGGCACGCTCGTTCGCGCAGGGTCAGGCGCCGGTAAGCGTCGGGTCGATTCGGGACTGCGATCACGATGCTCTCACGCGATACCCGCGTGCAGGTGGCGGTGATCGTCCGGACCGTCCTGTCCAACGGATCGGGAAAGGGCATGGAATTGTAGACGGTATGCGTCATCTTGTTGGCTCGGTTGATCCTCACCTCTTCGACGCTCAGGAAATCTTCTTCGACGTGATCGATCAGCTCGGCACGCTCCATCTCAAGACCATAAATTGGATCGACGACCGGATTCGCCGCGAGAGCGGTCACCACCTCACCAAGGGTGGGACTACCTACCTCCGGTTTGAATGACTTGAGCAGATCGAGATCGAAGTTGCCGGCGATGCAACGACGTCGGCGCTGTGGGATTCCGAACTCCGCCATGTCCACTACATGGGTAGCGCATCCGAGGTGCGCGAATTCGGCGAGAACGCCGCCAGGTTCGAGTTCCTTTTCGATGATCTTCGCGACGCGAGGGACGTTCTCCATCGCCCACATCCTCGGCTTCAGATGGTCGACGATCGTTAGGAAGCAGATGATGTCTTTGAGGCCATCCGCGAGGTCGCCGCCGCCGCCCCTGTTGCTGAAGGAGAACTGGGTGCAAGGAGGACTTCCAACGACGATGTCGATGTCGCCAGGCAGATCGTCGAGTGACAGACGGCGGATGTCGACGGTTTGGGCCTGATGGGAGTTATTCTTGAAGTTGGTCTCGTTAGCCGGCCCCCAAAGCTCGTAGGAGGCGACAACCTCGACACCGGCAAGGCGAAGGCCGAGCGACCAACCGCCGACGCCGGAATACAGATCGATGGCTCTCGCTCTTTTCGCCTTTTGTGACACTCCGCCCCCACCTTGATACATGGCCCTCCTTGAATAGATCCTCGCGGTGTTTGGCAAGATCCTTTATCGCGACGCCACTGAAAAAAAGCCTCAGCCGATCTCGGGAACGCTTCGATCGCGCCCGAATCTCCAGGTCACTCCGTCGGGACGCACGATCCCCGATGCTGTCTTGCCTAGCTGGCGTTCCAGCACCGGACGCCAGGGCACCAGCGTAAATTCCCGGCTCTTCTCCACCACCGCAAACCGACCGCTGGTGAGATCGACCCGCCGCACCAACCTCCCTTCGATCGCATCTCCTGTGCGCATCTCGATGAACGGCTTGCCGAGTTCGCCAGCCAGCTCGTCGCCGGCACGAAGGAGCTCACGTCGCTGAAGCATCATGATCGCGTTGGCGCGGAGCCGGATGCGATCGCCATCGACATCCGCGAGTTGCTGCTCGACCAGCCACTGCTGCCGGCCCGCCATAGCCGCACGGACGTCGCGCCCGAAGCCGGCGTCACGGATCGGCAACGGAGATTGCGATGCCAGCTCTCGATCGACCCAGGTTGCCGCGTCGGCTCCTCGAAGCTGTTCCAGTGGTTGCGCTGACAGGGTCTCGACCTCGACCGGCTGGTCCCGATGACGGCGTGCCTCGAAGGCGGCGGCACGATCGACATGATCCTCCGCGATCGTCCAAGTCCCGTCCGGCTCGCGCTCGACGCCAGCGCCCGTCCGCCGCATCGCCTCAAGCCGCCGCACGTGGGTTTCGGCGAACGCCTGCGTGGCCGAGGGGTCATGCCGCAGATGCAAATCAGTAGAGTATCGCCCGTCATTCGCCGCCGCCACCTCGGCGACGACCCGGTCGGCGTCGCGAACCTCCAGGCTTCGCGCCGACACCCGCACGATCGCGCCGTCCGGGATCGGTGCCACGGCATCGCCCCGCCCGATATCGACATAGTGGGCATGCCCATCGACGCCATCGACCAGCAGATAGTGGCGGTCACGGTGCTCGTCGGCGAGACCGCGCGCGATCACGCGGCCAACGACCGGTTCCGGATCGATTTCCCCGGCTCCGAATAGGCTCCGCCCGATCCACGGCCGCTGGAGGCTCCGGGCCGTCAGCTCGCGTTGCATCGTGCGGATGATGTCGCCCCGTTCGCCGAGCGCGCGCAGTTTCCCCTCCAGGTCGTCGGCGAGCTGCCAGCGGCCACCGCCGACATTCTCGGCGAGGCCCATGCTCGCAAGCTTCTGCAACCGACCGGCCCGCAGCGACTGCTGGAAAGGATCGCGCTCGGCGGATGTGACGAGGCGATCGGCGTCCATCGACCGGACCAGACGCCGGTCGATCGCGGTCAGCCGTTCCTCGCCGATATCGTGCCGAAGCCGTGCCTCGATTTCCTGGTCGGTGCGCGGCCCGAGATCGAGCGTCACCAGCTCGGCCGCGCGCTCGCGAATGCCGTGCGAGATATATTCACGGGCGATGATCAGATTCTGGCCGGTGTCGTCGACGCCGCGCAGCATGATGTGCGTGTGGGGATGGGCGGTATTGAAGTGGTCGACCGCGACCCAGTCGAGCCTGGTGCCGAGATCGGCTTCCATCTGCGTCATCAGCCGTCGGACATAGGGCTTGAGATCGGGATATTCCGAGCCATCCTCGGCCGAGACGATGAAGCGGAACTGATGGCGGTCGCCATCGCAGCGCTGGAGGAAGGCCTTGCCGTCGGCCGTGTCGCGTTCGGCCGAGTACAGCTCTCCCGGCGCACCCTCGCGGGTGACGCCGTCCCGCTGGATGTAGCGCAGGTGTGCGCGCGCCGCAGGCATCCCCTTGCTGCCTATGCGGACCAGGCGCGTCTTCACCACCGCGCGGCGCGCGCGCAGCCCGCCGAACCGATCGCGGCTGGAAAGCAGCCGCCCCATGCTCGCACCACGTCCGATCCGGCTGCCGTCGAACCGCCGGCTTCTGATCGCGCCCTTCTCGGCCGATCGGATCGCCGCGCCAACGACGCGGCCGAGGTATCGGCGGGCCTTCTTGCCGCTCCGCTGACGCTGGCGGCCCAGCCGGGGCGTGAACTCGTCGTCCTCACTCACGACCCACCCCGGTCTCGCAAATTGGCGGCGAAAACGGCGGATTTCCGCCAGTCCTAATGAGCATGTCTCGCGCGCCGCGCGGCATGTCTCGTGAAAAAACGATGTGCAGACAATCACTTGGCAATGCCTGCGAGGCATTGCCTTTCTCTTGCTTTCGCCTTCTTCCTTCTTCTCCCTCTCCTCGGCTCAAAACAAAGGCCGGGACACGATGCCGACCCGGCACCGCGCCCCGGCCCGAAATGCGCAGATCCTCACGCATCCGCGAATGCCGCCAAAGCCTGCTTCCGCCGCCCAAATTCGCGCTTGCCCATCACTCCGTGCGCGTTTCCATCGCCATCGACGATCATCACCGCCACGAACCACCGGCCATCCAGTCGCCCGAAGATCCTAACCCGATCCAGGTCGATTTCATCTTCGTCAGTGGTCTCATAGGCGCCGATCCAGCGCTCCTGATCCCGCGCATCCCAGAGAAAATCGGTTTCCTCGGCCTCCAGAAACCGATGCGCCAGAGCCTCCCCGACATCGTGGCCGAACTCGATCTCCAGCCCCGAAACCAGCGCCGCCATCACGCGATCCGACGCCACCGAAATGTGAAACATGCCCATGATCATCTTCTTCGCTTCTGTTCTCCTGATCGAGAACATCGTGAAGAAGACGGGTGGCGGAGCGGCTGTCAGGGCCGCGGAGCGTAGCGGAGCGCCGCGAAGCGGACGTGGGGGGAACCGATTTTCGCAGAAAATTGGGGGGCACCCACGGGCCTTGATAGACGCTTCGGCAGCCGTCATGCTGGGCCTGTCGAGACGAGCCCCTCCCACGCCCGGGATCATGGCCCGACCTTCCGGACAGCAAACAAGGACGACTGCGCCTCACGAACCGTGGGCGAGGCTTGATCCCCGGAAACGATGCGCCGGACGACGAACAGCGGGGGCGGAACTGCTGCTTGACTGGCCAGCGAGGACGGCTGCGACGTGCCGCCAACCGTAACGAGATAGGCCACCGTCTCGCCGGGGAGCTGCCGATGACCGGCAAGCCAGGCGGCATAGGCGCCCGGTCCCGCATTGTAGGCGCCGAACAATCCCGGATAGCCGAAGCGGTCATACATCAGCCTCAGGAAACACGTGCCGGCGAGGATGTTATCGCGCGGATCGTCGGGATTGGTGCCCAATCCGAGGCGCACGCGCATGTCCGTCCAGGTCGCTGGCATGAGCTGCATCAGGCCCATTGCGCCGGCGCGACTTCGGATCGGGCGACCATTCAGCGTCGTGTAGCCCCGGCTCTCGGCCCGCATGACGCGCTCGATCCAGCTCGTCGGAATACCGAATTTGGTCGATGCCTCCTCGATCATCGGCCGCCAGCGCCCGACCTCGTCGGCTCGCGCGGCAGTGGCGGCCAGCAGCAGCATGGCCGGGAGCAATCGGGTCAGCGCGCCCATAGCAGCCGCGCCTTGCCGACCACCAATCCGCCTTCGGTCACGCCGAAATAACGGCCGTCGAAAGACGCCGGACTGCCCGGCATGAGCAGGAAGAGCTGGTGGCCGCGAAGGCGCACACAGCCGCTCCACCATTTCATCGGCCGGCCACTGGCGTCGGCAATGCGCCGCTCGACCACCCATTTTCCGTTGACGAAGATTTCCTGACCGAGCGCGCAGACCTCGTCGCCCGCCACCGCCGCGACGCGCTTCACCAGCGGCACGTTGGCGGGAATGTAGCGCCGCTGCGCCGCCATCATCCGCCACGGATCGGGCACCCGTGCGATGACCATGTCGCCGGGGTCGACGGACGCTCCGGGGGTGACGGCATAGAGGCCGATCGGCGCGCTTGCGCTGGCATTCCACACCAGGCGCGGGGCCGGCGGAAACGCCGTCGTCAGCCCGAGCAGTACGATGCCGACGCCGGTGATCGCGATGCGACGACCGAGGAGCCTGCGCCGCTGCTTGTCGGCGCGAAGCTGATCGCCCCAGTCCAGTAGCGGTGTCGTCGAACCACGAATGTCACGCCTGGTCATGGTCGCGGCCTCCCATTGACTGGGCCTTCGACCATGCGTCGAGATCGTCGATATGATACTGGACGAAGCGGCTGTGCAGCCGGAACACCGGCCCCTTGCCGGCGCGGCGAAGCCGCTTGAGCAGGCGGCTGGAGAACTTCAGATAGGCGGCCGCCTGATCGGTATTGAGGTAGGGGGAGCCGCGTTTCGCGCGGGTCGCGCGGGAGATGTCGTCGTCGCTGTCCATTCTTCCTGTCCGGGTCCGAAAGCGACGGCGATCTGCCGTCGCTGACACCGGGAATGGCGGGCGGGACACTGGTTGCGGAGTGTCGGAATCGCGACCTGCGTTTTCGACACACCTGATGCGCCGGGGCGTGAATGCCCCGCGCGCCGGAGCGCGCGGGGCTCGCCTTCGCCGGGAAGAGCGGTGTGGGTTATGCCGGGTGGCAGGGGATTTGTCGGTCCCGTGCGACGGTAAGCTGACGGTGCAGACGCCCCCGCCTGCAAGGTCTCTCGCGAGCTATGGCAAATCCGGCTCACCGCTCGTGCCCCGCGCGCGGTGGCGCGCGGGGCATCCGGTTCAGCGCGACCAGATGAGCTTGTGCTCGCCGTCGTCGCCCTGGCTGAGCGTCGCGTAGATCGGAGCCGGGAACGACGGATCGTCGAGCTTGAGGCTCAGATATTCCGCGCCGGTCTCGCGCGCCGCCTTGGTCCACGCCGCCCCGAATTCGACGCCCGAAGCGCTGACCCGGTGGTCGGGCGACTTCTCGTTGTCGCGCTCGCAGGGGCGGATGCTCGCCTTGACGCGAAGCGTCAGGGTCCGGATTTCGCCGGTGTAGACGCCGTTTTCGCCGCGGGTGAAGCTGCCGATCTGTGCCATGATAACCTCCTTCAAGTGATGCGATGCCGCCCGATGCGGCCTCGACAGGCGGTCGATCAGGCGGGCGGAGGACGGTCCCGCACCCGCAGGGCCGCAGCACAGCGGAGGACGGCCAAAGCCGGGCTTCTTGCCTCGCGAGGAAGGCGAGGGAATCCGAGCCGGGGAAGAAGGTCGGCGACGCCGTTGCGGGACCGGCGGACCCCGCCAGACCCGCCGAGAGAGAGGTCCGTTTCGGGCGGTAACCGGACTGTTGGAGGTATGCACAGCGTGGGCGACGCTCGACAACAGGTGCCCTGCACGGCGATAATCATCGCCATGCTTCGCGTCTTGTCGATCATCATCATTGCTGTCGCGACGGGAATGTCGCCGCCGGTCGACGCCGCCGACTATGACGGTTCGGGCCGCGTAGCGTGGGTGACGGACGGCGACACGTTCCGGTTGGAGAGCGGCGAGCGGATCAGGATCGCAGGGATCGACGCCCCGGAGACCCACCGCGATCAAGCCAAGTGCACAGGCGAGGTAGCGTTGGGATTGCGCGCGAAGGGTCAGGCCACGGCACTACTCGCGGGGCGCAACGTGACGTTCCGCCGGGTCGGCCGGAGCTATAACCGCACCGTCGCCGCCGTCACGCTCGACGGTCGGGATGTCGGATCAGAGCTGGTCCGGATGGGCATTGCTGCTTGGTGGCCGCGCGGCCGACCGAAGCCGGCCTGGTGCGACCGTACCGGCTGAGGAGGCGGTGGCCGCTGCCAGCCCGGATTCGGGCTGGCAGGGTTCGTGTCGTCAAGGTTTCGGTTCGAACGGCAGGGTGCCGCCGATCGCCGCAAGCTCGTCGAGCAAGCGGTCGGTCTCCTCGATCAGGCGCTGTCGTTCGGGGTCGAACTCGCCCTTCGAGCCGTAGCCGCCAACGAGGACAGCCTTGGCCTCGATGGCGGAAATATCGCCGAGACGGCGGTGAATCTGGCCGAGCCGGTTGTTGATCTGGGCCTCACGGACCGGCTTTGATTGGGAAATGTTTGTCGTCATTGAAATACCTCTGGCCACCGAGTTGAAGATGGGGCCAGTCTATTTATCTTCGGCGATCCGCCACCTCGGTCGACCGTGAAAATAAAGTGCCTCCAGGCCCGCCATTGCGTGGCAATTGGCGCCGATCGATGAAGCTGTTGGGGCTGCTCTGGCAATTGGGTGGATGTGGTTGTCGAGTTAAAGCGATCACGCGGGGATGAACGGTGCAATTGACGAACGACGAATGCGATGAGCTCGATCACGAGATCGGTCGGCTGGCGGGCGAAGAAACCCTCGACCCTAGGACCGCGGAGGCCGTGTACGGCAAAATCTTGACGCCGTTGCTGCGTCAGGAGGGGTACGAGCTAAAGCAAACGTCGCAGACTAATGATGCGGGCATCGATTTTTACGGCGAACGTCAAGCTGCGGACGACGCGTTGGAATCAGAGACGTGCGGCATTCAGACGAAATATTATCGTCGGTCCACGATCGGCGTCGAACAGGTCCGAGCGGTAGCCGGCGCTGCGATGTTTCAGAACATCGCCCGGGCCATTCTGGTTGCCAATCGTCCCTTTAGCCGGTCCGCCCGTGCCGCCGTCGATCGGGAAATGCCGCTGAAGATTGAACTGCTGGGACTAGAGGAACTGAGCAGCTGGGTCGCTCGGTATCGTCTTGAAACACCGGATATAGAGGGTGAGGTCCGGATCATTCTGCGCGATCTGAGCGCGCGGCTGGCGCACATGATCGCGCGCGACAAGGGCACGCTCGCACACCTGGAATGGCGTGATGTCGAGCGCGTCGTGGCCGAAGTCTTCGACGGGATAGGGTTTCAGGTCACGCTGACGCCGGGGTCGAAGGACGGCGGCAAGGATGTGGTTCTCGCCTGCACGGTGAAGGGGCAGCAGGCGGAATATTATGTCGAGATCAAGCACTGGCGGTCATCGACGAAGGTCGGGTCGGGGGCGGTCGAGAAGCTTCTTAAGGTCATTGTCGAGGAGAAAAAGGCGGGCGGCCTGTTTCTCTCGACCTACGGATTTACGGAGAATGCCTTCGAGCAGCTGACCACGATCGATCGCCAAAAGCTGCGGTTTGGGGATCAGGATCGCATTGTGACCTTCTGCCAGACCTATGTGAAAGCAAAAGCGGGCCTGTGGTCACCGCCGCGCAACCTGGGTGAAGTTCTCTTCGAAGACGAGAGCTAGGACCGCCCTTGTCGGCGTCCGAACTGACCAAGGAAGTCCAGCGACGTGTCGCGGTCGGGTACGCCGGGCATGCCGTGGATCATCTCTTCGACGAGATGGCCGGGGCTCGAAAACTGCAGATGCTTCGCGGCGCGGTATTCCTCGGTCACGTCGGGCCGGTCGGAACGGTAGAAAAGCTTGTCGCGCGCGTAGATCTGGACGACGCGATTGAGCGCCTCGGCCTCGTCCGCAGCGATAACGAGGGTCGAGAGCCGTGGCTCGACCGTATATTGCATCGGTCGAGCATAGAGGACAGCAAGGCGCGGCGTGAGGGGCGCGAGGATGTTTGGCGCGTGTGGCGCGCCGCTCGGCGATGTCAGATTGTGATAGAAACCGTCCCCGAACACGAATTCGCGGTCAGGCGACAAAATGGCGGTGGCCTTGCCGCGCACCCCGAACGCCTGCACCGCGCGGGCGTGCATATCCCGCATGTTCATCGCGATCAGGCTGTTGCGCTCCCACTCAGGCAAGGGGCCGCGAAAGCGCTCCGCGATGCCCACACAAGCTTCGCGCGTCATCGGGCTGCGGATGGCGAGCGACGTAAGAGACTCGACCATCTGGCCGAAGCGCACGTCAGAAGAGGGCTGCGGCAGGAACCGACTTCGGCGCGGCTGACCAGGTCGCGCCTCGAAGGTGAGGCCTTCCAGCCAGTCGATCACCGCCGGGAATCCGGCGTCGGCTTGATGAAAAACTGTCTCGAAATTCTGATCCCACGGAGTCGGTTCACTGGGCTTGTTACCCAGCTTGATGAAATGACCGTTGCCGATCACCCCGAATGATTCCGGCCGCGCGCGACGCTCTTCGCCGGTAGGAAGCAGCCAGTGCACGCCGCCGTCTTCGTCGGCCCATCGCTCCGACACGCATTCGGGCCACCAATGGTGGCGTTCTGACTTGGTCTTGCCCATGCCTCTTAGATAGGTGACGTCGCAGGCTGCGTCATGGGTGCTGGGCTGCACCAACGGCAACCACAACATTTTCCGCGCGTCGCCGCCGGAACGGCGGAGGCGCGCGGCCGGATTTTGAGGGTACGTAGGCGGGCGGGGTTTCCCCCGCCCGCGAGGATCACGCCGCCTGCTTCAACGGCTCCTGCTCGGTATCGGGGTCCGGCTCCGGGGTCCGCGCCGCCTCGACCTTGGCGTGGGCGGCGACGGTGCCCACGCCGCCTCGGCTGGTATAGGCCGATGCCGGGAAGCCCAGCCATTTCGGCACCCAGCGCTCGACCTTGGTCCGCCCGTCCGCACCATCAAGATGGTCGCGGACGATACGCTTCAGGGTCTTGGTCTTCTCGCCCGCATTGGCCGTGGCGACCGTCTCGCCCGCCACTTCGGCGACGATCCGGGTCAGCACTTCCTTGTCGCGGATCAGCTCGAAGAATGGCGCGTCTGCCTGCCACCAGTCGGCCATGTCGACGCCGATCTGCGTTCCCGCCGCCGCGACGGCGGCACTGCCGCTGGCCAGCGTCTCGCCCATGACGACGGTGATGACCTCCATGACGATGGCGTCGGGAAGGTCGATCAGGCGCAGGAAGATGCCCGCCACGCCATAGTCGTCGCCATTGCCGCCGGTGACGGTCGGCTCCTCGGGCGAGAAGTCGAGCACGCCAAGCACGGCGCGGCGGCGCTCGTCGAACAGCGTCTCGCCGCGACAGGTTTCGAGGCTTTCGCGGACGTCGTCGTTGCGCGTCACCTGCGGTTCGGGCGCCACCCGCCACAGATGCGACCCGCCGATGGCGTGGGCGACCATCAGGCGCAATGCGATGCCGGGATGCCCAAGCAAGGCGGCGCGGACGGCGGCGTGGCGGTGAAGGTCGAGATAGGTCTGCATGGTCGATGTGACCTCCGGGCGCGCCAGTTTCGCGGGTTCCGGGCCGTCGCCGCGCGCGGCGCGCCGGGCTTCCTTGGCGGAGAGATAGCCCTCGTGGAAGGTGACCTCGCCGGTCGAACGGACATCGACATAGACGCGCCCGCCCTTGCGCTTCGGGGCTTTCTCATATTCCCACGAATGGAAATGCTCGGACGCGGGGACGATCACGACATCGCTCCAGCCTTCCTCCAGATAGGCCGCTCGGCGGGCCTTGATGGCCTCGTTCTGCGCGGTCCAGAAGGCGTCGGCATCCGCGAAATAGCGGTCGTCGCCGAACAGGTCGGCGACGGTCGCGCCCTTGAACCCGTCCAGATCGAACAGCGCGAAGCGGGCCGGGATCGACTGCCCGCCGAACAGCCACGCCTTCAACTGGTGCCCGGTCGGCACATAGGTTTCCGGGTCATCATAGAGCGCCAGCCACGCGCGTTGCTGGCTCTTGCTGGCCAGCGTCAGGTGGCGGACGGTGGCGCGGTCGATCTTCTCCGCCGCATAGAGGCTGCGGACACGCGGCAGCAGATTGCCGAGCGCCAGCACCCGCGCGATGGTCAGGTCGGGAAGGCCGAAGGTCGCGGCGATGTCGGCAACGTCGCGGCCTTCCTTCACCAGCCGGGTGAAGGTTTCCCATTGCGTGACCTCGTCGGCGTCGAGACGGGCAAGGTTCTCGATCATCGACGCCTCGATGGCGGCGGCGTCATCGGTTTCGGCCAGGATGCGACACGGCAGCGGCTCGGCCTCGCCGGTTTCCTGCGCGACGATCCGCGCGGCGTGGAAGCGCCGCGCGCCCGCGACGATCTCATAATGGCCGTCCTGACAATTGGGGCGCACCAGCAATGTCTGGATGATGCCGCGCTTGCGCACGGTCGGCAGCATATCGGACACGTCCGGTGCCTTTTTGCCGTAGCGCATGTTGGTCTTGCTGACGGACAGCTTGTCTTGATCGATGAAAACGAGTGTCATGGCACAACTCCTTGCGAGTGCCGGTCCGTCGCTCTTTGCTGGGATGGCGGGCCGGTTTTCGGATTGGCGGCGAAGCGCGCCGCCCGCGCTTCAACCGCCGCCCGGTTCGCCCGGACGGTGCGGAAGATCAGGGGCCGCGCGGGTCTGGACGGCGCGGCGCAACAAGGTTTCGGCCCACAGGATCGAACCGGCGCGGCGCGCCCACTCGGTCCAGATGGTCAGCGGAAAGGCGCTCTCGAACGACAGGTCGCGCTCGATGAACAGGCCGAAGGGCAGGCGGACTTCGGCGATCTCGGACAGGCTGAAATAGCCGAGTTCGGGGCAGCCGAACCCAAGGTCGGCCAGCCCGAACAGGGTGTCGCCGTCTTCGTCCAGTTCGGTCGCCAGCCATGTCGCCGCGCCAAGCGGATTGAACAGCTTGACCACCGGTGGCGGATCGAAGCGCTGTCCCTTCTCGTCACAGCCGCGGCGGGAAATGTCGTTGGCGCGGAGCGCGAAGCGCAGTTCGGGGGTCAGGAGGATCATGCCGCGATCCTCCCGTCTG
This sequence comes from Novosphingobium sp. HNCC26DJ243, assembly GCF_057180545.1. Classification (NCBI taxonomy): domain Bacteria; kingdom Pseudomonadati; phylum Pseudomonadota; class Alphaproteobacteria; order Sphingomonadales; family Sphingomonadaceae; genus Novosphingobium; species Novosphingobium sp. HNCC26DJ243. The sequence goes on from NZ_JBXUGN010000002.1 coordinate 424,171, forward strand.
CCTGCGTGGCCTGCGCCTCGCGGTGGCGCGCCAGAAGCCAGTCGGCGGCCTTGGTCGCGGCGCTGGCCGCGCGGAAGATCGCGCGATTGTCCTCGCGCAGCACCTCAAGCCACGAACCGATGTAATCGGCATGGCGCACGGTCGGCGTGATGCCGAGCGCGGCGCAGAGGAAGGCCGAGCCCATCTCGGCAACGAGTTCTTCCCGCGCGTAATCCTTGCTGCCGAAACCGTTGGTAAGGTCACGGTTCAACCGCTTGGCGTGGCCGGTGGCATGGGTCAGTTCGTGCAGGCAGGTCCGGTAATAATTGACCTGCTCGAAGAAGGCGGGCTGCGGCGGCACCTGCACGAAATCATGGGCGGGCACATAGAAGGCGCGTGTCCCCCCGATGCGGAAATCCACGCCCGACGCAGCGATCACCTCCTCGGCTACGGGCACGATCTCGCGCTCGGGCAGCGGCGCGGGATCGGACGCCAGCCCGGCACGAAGCCCCTCGCACTGCGCGACATTGAAGACGGTGAAGCGCTTGAGGAACGGCACCGCCTTGGCCTCGTCGCCATCGCGCGAGGCGCGTTCCTTCTCGGCCTCGGGGGTGAAGCGGTCGGCATAGACGACCGTCACGCCATGCTCGCCCTTGCGGACGCATCCGCCCGCCTCCTGCGCCTGCCGGAAGGTCAGCCACGATTGCGAAGGCCAGCCATGCTCGATGACCGCCCCCCACAGGATCAGGACATTGACGCCCGAATAGTTGCGCGCGGTGAGGGCATTGCGGGGCAATCCGGGTCCGGCGCTGCCCGCCGCGCCCCACGGCTGGACCCACGGCAAACGCCCGGCCTCAAGCTCGGAAATGATCCGCGCGGTCACCTCATCATACAGGTTCGCCCGGTTCTCGGTCTGACGATCTTCGCCCGCACCCTTGCGGCGGGAACGACGGTTGGCGGCATTTCGCATCGCTATCCTCCATCGCCACCCAAAAAGCGGCAAGCCTCCCCGGAAGGCGGGGGTGGGCGGCGAAATGCGACCAAGAGGCCCGGCTCCAGTGGCCGGCGGCACCGTCAGGGCGGAACGCAAGTGGAGCACCCCGAAGCGTAGCGGAGGGGTTGCCGCAGGCCGCGACGGGCCTAGCCGGGAGCGCCGCCCGCACCCGCCGTACCGGGAGAGGCACAAGCAACGCCGCCGCGCGAACGCGCGGCGTCCATCGTCACGCCAGCGATCGTGACCGGACGGCCGAGACCCGCCAGGGGCTCGGCGGAGACCGGCGCCTTGGCGGCGGTCGGAGTAGAGCGCGGTCGCACGAACGTGCGAGGCGCCAATTTGCATCTCGTTTTCAATAAAGATGGAGAGCATCGGGGAGGTGTTTCGCGGTTATGCGCGAAGCCTCAGGGTCCGGCCAATCCCGCGGGAAATGCCGCGCAATACGGATCGACTATTGAAAGGTTGGACCGGATCCCAGCGAGAGCGCCACAGCATTCCGGATGACGAACCATTCCGACAGCTCCTCATAATCGTGCGCGGCAATGAACGCGTCGATCCTGTCCTGGAGGAAACGCGCGACGTCGTCGCCATGTTCGGCGATCAGGTCCGGGCGATCAGAAAGGCCCTTGCATCGTCGCTGCTATCCACGATGCCGGAATAGCTCCATTCGATCGCCGATTCCATCGCGCAGCCACTTAAACGAACTCGCGAGGCGCCGGCTCTACTCGACCTTGATTTCAGGCCCGCGCTGGTTGAACGCATCAATCGCGATCCCGAGACCGTCGCCGACGATCCAGCGCGCGCGCTCGAGATGGGAACGCCAACAAGCCTCCGCGTCGGGCTCGGTGACATCGAGCCGCATCAGCGACGTCGCGGCTTCCTGCCATGCCCGGCCGGCGTCGGCCGCGTCCAAAAGGGCAGCATACAGGGCCAGGTGGCGGCGGTCATAGTCGACGGCAACGTCGCCAGACGGCGCTAGACGATCAAGGGTATCCATCTCTCTCTCTTCGCGCAGTTCACAGCCATCAGCGATATTAAATATAATGAATAACCCACCGGAGGCAATTCCTCGACCGTGGGTCGATGGACATGCGCAAGGTCATAGGGAGCAATTTTGCTCGACTGCGGAAGAGCAAAGGGCTGACCCAGGAAGCTGTCGCCGAGAAATCCGGATTTTCGCAGAGCTATATCGGGTGGCTTGAGCGCGGCCAGCGCAACCCCACTGCGATCTCCATATGGATGCTAGCTCAAGCGATTGACGCCATGCCCGCCGATCTAGTTCAACCGATCGACGAAAGTGCCTAGCGTCCAGCAAGAATGGGGTGCGGGCCCGCGCCAATCATGCGCTCGCCGGCGACGAGCATCCGACGGACAAGCGATTTCCGATGCTCACCTTCGCCCGGCCATGTGCCGGGTCCAAGGATGATGTCCGCAATTTCCCGCAGGCTGGCTCCGGTGCTTCGCGCGTCAGAGGCTTGCAAGGCGAGGAGCCGATTTCCCAGTTGAGCATGCCGGGGCGCCGGGACGGTCGCGCGACGGTACGCGCTGAGCGTTGAGATTTGAGCTGGAAGCCGATCGTCATCGGCCAAATCGAAACGAAGCGTTACCGGTCCGGCCGCCGCGGTGCCATCGATCACGTCGAACCGGATGACCTCGCCGCCGTGCTCGATCAGGAGATGTTCGGCGTGTGGCCCGCGCACGAACCGCGCATCGACCGCCAGCGCGTCGAAGAGGCGTGCGCCGGCGGCAGCAACAGGCTCCAAAGCCCGGACGGCGAGCACGCGCGGGTCGATGGCCGCCGACCAGACCGGCAGCACGCAGGCGCACGTCCGGGCCGGATCTTCAGGGAAAGTGCAGCCCCCAGCGTGCCGCGAAGTCGGCATCGGCGGCTACCCCGGCCGGCGGCAATGCCGGCAGGCCGGCAAAGGCTGCACGATAAGCCGGGTCGCGCCGAAGTACTTCCCATGCCAGCGCGCTGCGTCCCCGGCGGACGATGGCCTCGAAGGCAGCGGGATCGGGCGTGCTCACGTCGCGGGGCTCAGCCGAGCTCGCCCATCTGCGACTGGACGAACATCGCGGCAGCCTCGGCCTGGTCCGGCCGGAGCGCATCGACGGCCGGAAGATGGTCCGGCACATGGCCGCCGAGCAGGATCGACGGGCATTGTCCTTCGACATTGCCGAGGTTGGGTCGGTGCTGGGCGTAGCCGACCAGCGCGGCAAGTTCCGGCGAGAAGTGGCGCGCCACCTGTGGCGGATAGACCAGCCATTGCAGCTCGAACGGCTTCAGCCAGCCGAGGCAGTAGCTGATCACGACCCCGCGCCGCGGTGCGTTACTGACATTGCCGCCACCGCCGTGGAGCGTGGAGCCGAGGAAGATGAGGGCGTCGCCGGGCATCACCGCCGGCACGACCGACTCTTCTTCAGGAAGGACGGGAACGTCCTGATCGAACTGGCTTCCCGTCCACAGCCGCGTGCCACCGTTTTCGCGCGTGAATGGATTCAGCGGCCACATGACGTTGACGAGATATTCGAGGCCGCCCTTCGGACCCTGCCACATATCCTGGTCGCGATGCGGCAGCTGCGGCAGCGCGCCGGGATGGATCTCGATCGCCTGGGTCAGGTTGAGCGCGATCCGCTCGCACCATGGCAGCAGCATCTGCTCGACGATCTCCAAGACCAGCGGATGCATCGCCAGCCGCTCGATCGCCGGCGAACGGGTCAGCAGCGAACCGAAGCGCCTGGTCCGCTCTCCGTAGAAGGCTCCCTGGCACAAGGGGGTAGCGGCGAAGCGAGGATCGAGGTCCGCCTCGATGCCGGCGATCAGCGCGGGCTCGACCGCCCGCCCGAACACGCACCAGCCGTCGCGCGCGAGCGTCGCGGCGTAGCGATCGACCGCGGCGCTCACGCCGTCAGCCGGTCAAGCACGGGAGAATAGACGCCGGTCCAGCCAAGCCGCTCGGGCGTGTCCGGCCGGACGTGGATAAGAAAGGCGCCGATCGGTCCGCCCGGGATGCGCACCGCGGGTCCGAGCGGTTCGGCCTGCCAGCCCAGCGACAGCACTTCCTTACGGAACGGGTCCGGGATCACGCCTGTGTAGCGCTCGATGCCGCGATCGAGCGCAACGTCGACCATCGCGGAGAAAAGCATGTTTCGCAGCTCGCGGCGCCGCTCGGCTCCGTGGCGCTGGGGCAGGCACAGCCGCGTGGTTTCCCAGGTCGCCTCGTCGACCGGCACACCGAACGGACAGAGATGGGGAAAGAGCGTGCCGAGCATGTGCGGGCGGGTGCTCGGAAACAGCCGGATCGACGCCGCGTGTCCGCCGTCTTCATCGGCGGCGATCAGGTAGATTGTATCTGCATTGTCGAACTGGTCCATCTCGTACTGGCCGTCGACCACCGGCACATCCCAGCCGAACAGGTCGACGAAGAGGCGCTTGCGGTCGGCGAACATGGACCGAAGCAGCGGCTGGTTTCCTGCCGCCAGATGGTTGTCGATGACGTGGATCATGATGTGCTCCCGGTCGTGATTTCCACGCAGGAGGGAAGCAGCATTGCGCGGGTCAAAATAGACCGAGCGATTACTCGGGTTGACGGGCCTTCAGTTCGTCCAGCCCGATCTCGCCGGCGAGCACAGCGCTGACCACAAGCTCGGTCCGATCATGCGCGTCAAACAGACGACGCGCCTCCGTCAAATAGCCATCGACGGTGCGCGGCGCCAGCGCAAGCGCACGCGCGATCTGCTTGTTCGAATAGCCGCGCCCTGCCAGAATGACGCAGTCACGGGGACGCGGATGTAGCCTTGGCAAGGCCGCGACAATCGGCACCTCTCCCAATATCAGCCGCCGTGCGGCCTGAAACGCGAAGATGCCGATCATCTGCGCGGCCCCAAGATAACGGTGCGCAAGCTCAGGGTGGCGCATGCCCGCGAAGGTGCACGATCCCATGCGATCACCGAGCCGGGCATAGGGCACTGTGATGCCCTCGTTCAGGCCTTCGTGCCTGCCGAGCTCGAAGCTGGCGCGATCCTGCCGGTCCAGATGGATGAAGCGGGACAAATCGGACCAGAGGAATGCGCTGTCAGCGAAGATGCAGGCGCGGATGATCGGATCACGGCGATAAAGATGTTGGCCGATCAGGCGATCAGTGATCGCCGGGGGATAGTCCTTGAGATCGACGCGGTCGGACCGTGCCTCCCGGAGATCGTCATGATGGATCAGCGCATAATGGCGAAAACCCATCTCGCGCGCAACGGCTCCCATCAGCGAGATGAGCTCGTCTCGTGACACCACCGCGCGCAGGGCCCCGACGACGGCGTCGGTCAGTGCGAGGCAGCATAAGCTGCCTCGCCACTCAGGATTAGACGGCATACTCCCACGTCCTTCTCCCCCTATTCAACCGACAGTAAATCTCCACTTTTTGCGCATCGTAGCGAGCGCGTTCGGCTTGTTCCCGAATTAGGGGGCGCTTGCTCCAATAGGCGGAGCACACGGCGGTAGAACTGCCCTTGAAGGGGCGCGGTACAGTTGCTCTGACAACACCATCGCCAACTTTTCGCTCCTTGATCGGCCATGGTCGTGCCTTTCAGGAGGGAAGGTGCGGAGCAAGGGCGGAGACGAACTGCCCAACCGTTTCCTCGCGCAGACCAGCTATGTTGATGCGGCCGGAATCCGGCATGTAGATCGCATGCCGCTCCCGCAGCTCCGCCACGCTCGCACGGCCGATAGGCAGGAGCGCGAACAGGCCCTGTTGGCGCGCGACCGGTGCGAGCGCCGGATGCGCCCCGCCAAGCCGAGCGCGCAGAGCGCGGATGCGGGCGCACATGCCGGCCAATTCCGAACGCCAGTCCTCTTCCGGCACTGAAAGTGCGGTGCGTCGCGCGGTGGCCGGAGGATAGACTAGCCATCACCGTTTCAAAATGAAGTCATGCGGGCGTGACGGGGCTGTGCACCTGGCGCGCCGTGACCCGTTCGAACAAGTTGGCGGGAAGATCTTCGCCGCGCCATGCAACATGCTGGTCGGGGCGGATCAGCGCCAACGGCGCTTCATATAGCGATTCGAGCCCGGCATCGGGAAACCGCGCCACCTTCAACGGGATCGCCAGCGCCTTGGCCCGCGCGACCGCCTCGGCTACCACCTCGTCGTGCCCGGCGACAAGGACCAGCAGGGTGAATCCCGGCCCGAACCAGTCGTAGAGAGAAACCTCGGCATCCAACCACGCGTGCGGCGCAAGGCAGCCGGGCATCGCGCTGGGTTCGTATTCATGGTCCGGTTCCCACCGTTCGTCACCTTCGTCGAACACGATCGGCGATCCCTGATAGCAATAGCCCAGCGTCACCCCTAGGCTATGGAACTGCGGTTGTTTCTTGGTCAGAATGATCTCGCCCAGTTTTTGGCGAATTGCCTGGCCCTGCGTGCCGGGGTCCTCTATCCCTTCGGGAACCAGCTGGTTGGGCGACATTTCGTGGTGCGACAGCGCTTCGGCGATCACCATCTGGTGGACCCGACGCCGTTCGCCCTCGTAAGTATCCAGCATCGCGGGCTCGGCCCAGCCTTGCAGCACCGCCGCCAGCTTCCAGCCGAGGTCGAGCCCGTCGGCGATGCCCATGTTCATGCCGTGCCCGCCATAAGGCGGGTGCAGGTGGCAGGCATCGCCGATCAGGAAGGCGCGGCCGTCGGCGTAATGATCGGCCAGTAATCCGCTGGCGATCCATTCGTCGGACGACAGGACGGTGTAAGGCAGGTCGATCCCCGTTGCGATGCGGATCGCCTCTGCCGCTTCTTCCTTCGAATAGGTCACGCCGTCAGCCAGTCCGGTCGGCATGAAGTACCAGCGATCGCCGCTGTCCATCGGGCCGATTACGCCGGGGACGTCGCGGTTCAACTGCCAGATGATCACGCCGGGTCCGTGGCCATGCGTTTCGGCAAGGCCCGGCGCCTCGAAGATGATGTTATAGTTGCGCGAAAGGGCGCTCTGCCCCTCCATCGTCACGCCCATCAGCGACCGCATCGTGCTGTGCGCCCCGTCGGCCCCAACGATATAGCGCGCCCGTACGGCATGCTCGGTGCCGCCCGCCAGGGTGCGGATCGTCGCGGTGACGCCGTCGCCATCTTGCGCGAAGGCCCGCAATTCCTCGCCGAACGAGACGGTGACCGACGGGAGGGTGGCGACGTGGTCCATCATCACCTGTTCGAGCAGATATTGCGGTATCCACTGCGCATGGGCGGAGAAACGGGGATCGTGCCCAGGCCGGCACCCGAAGGCATGCTCGATCCGGGCGATCAGCGGCCCACCCAGCCGGGTGACGAACAGGATGTTCGACGGATAGTCGGCACCGAACGGCGCCGCCGCCTCGAACGCGTCCTGCAGGCCCCAGCGGCGCAACAGTTCGGCGGTGCGTACGTTGCTCAGCTTGGCGCGGGGGGCGTGGCCCGCCCGCTCGCGCCGCTCCACCACGCGGCAGGCGATGCCGCGCATGCCCAGTTCGATGGCCAGCGCCAGCCCTGCGGGACCCGCGCCGACGATGACGACGTCGGTGGTTGCGTCGTTTGCCTGTCCGGCCATGCGGTTCTCTCCCTCCATCGGCTTGCGGTTACCAGTGCACCATCGGCAGGCCCGCGACGGGGCTTTGAAAACAGGGCAGGGTTCTGCCGCGCAGGCTGCCGAGATAGACGGTGCGAAGGTCGGTCCCGCCGAAGGTGACGCTGGCCATCCAGTTGCCGATCGGGCCGCCGCATTCCATCATTAGGTCAAACGGGACGGGGTCGCCGGTGGCAAAGGCGGCCTCGAACCGGGCGGTCGCCGCCGCGTCGCCATCGTCCAGCAGGTCGAGCACGTCGCCCTGCGGGGTGATCGCGATCAGCCGGTCGGCAAAGATCATCGTCGCCCACAGGTTGCCGTAGGCGTCGAAGGCGATGCCGTCGATCACCCCGGCGCCAAGGCCATCGGGACCAAAAGTCTCGCGGTCTGTCACCACGCCGTCGTCGCCGATGCGCAGCCGGGTCACGCGCTTGCCCGTGGTTTCGGCGACGTAGAGCCATTCCTCTGCCGCGTCGAAGCGGATCTCGTTCGTGAACTGGAACCCGTCGGCGACGATGCGCGCACCGCGTTCGTCGATCAGCAACAGGTAACCATCGGCCAGCCGCGCATTCATCGCCTCGGTCCAGGGGTTGGTCCGCGTCGTCACCGTCACCCAGACGCGGTCGCGGCTGTCGCGCAGCACGAAGTTGACCTTGCCAAGCGGCTGGCCTTCCAGCGCATCGAGCAGGACACGGGTCGCCCCGGTTTCGGGATCCATCAGTTCCAGCCGGTCGGTGCCGAAGTTCGAAATTAGGATTTGTCCATCGGCGGCTAAGGCCAGCCCGTTGGGCAGGGTGCCGTCGATCAGGCGCTGTTCATTGCCCGTACCGCCCGATGCCTCCTCCGACTGGCAGATCACGCGTTGCCGGCCATCGGGCGCGATGTGCACCACGCCGCCGCGGGCATCGGCCGTCCACAGGCTGCCGTCGCGTTCGGCCAGAATGCATTCTGGGCGCTGCAGGTCGTGCCCGCGATGGCCGATGGCGCCGCGATCGACGGTGAAGCCGATCAGCGGGTTCGGCCCCGCGCCTTGGCGGATCAGCGTCATCGCACGCCCCTTGGCACGAACCGGTCGGCGACCCAGTCGGCGATGAAGCTCAGCACCGGTTCGGTGTTGTCGGCGCTGACGTGTTCGACCCCGCCCTCGCTTTCGGTAAAGATCTTCAGGTCCTTGTCAGGGCTGTTCGCCGCCTCGGCGAAGCTCCGGTGCGCATCGGCCAGCGGGATCTGCCGGTCGTTGGACCCGTGCGTGACGAGGAAGGGCACCTTGATCCGGTCGAGATGACCCGACAGCGTGATGTCGGGCACGAAGTCCATGAAGGTCGCCATGTCGCGCTGGCCCCAGACCCACATGACGTGGTCCCAGTAATGCGGCACCGGCATCTTGCCCTCGCGCGCCAGGCGGCGTTGTTGCAGGGCGCCCCAGTTGTGGTTCGCCCCCCATGCGACGCAAAGCGCAAAACGCGGTTCGTAGGCGGCGGCGCGGGGCGAGAAATAGCCGCCCAGCGACCAGCCGATCATGCCGATCCGTACCGGATCGACATCGGCGCGAGCCCCTAGCACGTCCACTGCCGCGCCGGCCCAGCGTTCCGAGGCGATAACCGCGGGCAATCCGCGGTTACGCAGTGCATCGCCGCTGCCCGGCTGGTCCACCATCAGGCATGATATGCCGCGTTTCGCAAATGCCTCGCGCACGACGAGGAAGATCATCTCCTTCGTACTGTCTAGACCGTTGCAGAACACCATGCACGGGCGCGGGCCCTCGCCATGGCCACGCACGAACAGCGCCGGATAGCTGCTGCCTTCATAGGGGATCTCGACCCGTTCGCAGTTGACCTCGCCGGTAGCGATCGCCTTATCGAGCGTTTCGCTCATCGTCGCGTACATCGCGCGGCGCGGGGTGTAGTCGCGGCTCTGCATCCGTTCGGCGGTGACGTAGTAGGCGACCGCACGCTGGTACTTTTCGGCGGCGGTGATCGCGTGACCGGCGGCCATCGCGGCATCGCCCTGATCACGCAGCCGGTCGGCCAAGTCGCCCCACGAACGGAAGAATGCCTCGGTGCCGCCGTCCTCGCCTTCCTGCGCGGCCAGCCGCACGGTGGCGTTGGCGGCTCCGATCTCGCCCATCACCCCGCCCATTTCCAGCGCCATGCAGACCGACAGGTTCCACACATAGTTTCCATCGAACGGCTCGTACATCATCGGGCGGGCAATCCTCTATTTCTCGGCAGGGCCTAGGCGGTGCGGCGGTTCAGCCCTTGGGGTCGAGATATTCGACCCGCCATTCGGGCTCTTCCATCAGGAACGGCGGCAGATTGTGCGCGAATTGCGCATAAGCGAACAGCGGTACGGTCCAGCGGCGCGGCACCCAGTTGTCGTCGACGTAGTCGCTATCGGCACCATACTCCGCCTCGCCCCCGGCCGGGGAATGGAGGTAGTAGAACAGCGCCGAATCGATTCGGTGTCGGCCCAGCCCCATGTCCGACGGGGGCCAGCCCTGCCGCGTCATGTGGTTGGCACCCAGCATGATCTCGTCAAGGTCCTCGACCCCGAAATTGGCGTGGTGGAACCGCGTCGTGCCATCGGCGCCTGGTAGCGGCGCGTCGGCGTTCAGCAACAGCAGGTTGTGATGGTTTATGGCGCCCGGCGCGCGAAGATAGCGACCGAAGCCTTCCTGCACGTCGCTAATCCGGAAATGCAGACGCGTCATCATGAACTCGGTCGCCGCCTCATACTCGCGCAGCTGGAAGACGACGTGCTGGATGGTTTTCGGCCGGGCGCGCTTGCGCCACTTGCGATGCTGATTCATACGGCCGACGTGGCCCAGCGAATTGACCGGATCGGGCGCCTGCACGATCGACCGTTTGGCATAGGGAGCCAGCGCCATCGGTATCCCGAAATCGGGCACGAAGGCGATGGTGCCGTCGCCCGCTTCCGTCAGATCGTGATCGCGGGCCAGGTCGTCGGTCAGTCGGGCAAAACTGTCTGCCCCGTCGACGCCCCAGACGATGCGTTCGACCCCGTCACCCACGATCGTGCTGCCCGCGATCGGCGGTACGCCCTCAGCCAATTCGATCGACGATCCTTCCTGCAAGGCGTAGCGCGTGAGCCGATCCGTGCATCCGGCATCATGGCGGAGCAGCCCGAAGTCGTCGAAAAAGCGCGTGCATTCGGCCAGGTCCGATACCCGGTATCGCAGCGATTTGATGCCGTTGACGGACATGATGGCGTACCCCTCTCGCTGGCCGGCGTGACCGTATCATCCGGCCCTTTGTCTTGCGGTCGGGTCAGTCCTATCGGCGGAGCGTGACGCGGTGAAATCGCCATTTCCAATCGCGTCGATCATCGGCACCGATGCGGGTGAGGGTGGCGCGCCGTCAGGCGGTGCCGGCCGCGGTTTCCTCTGCGATCAGGTCGCGCAGCCAGCGGTGGCCGGGATCCTCGTCGAACCGGGCGTGCCACATCATGCACTCCTCGATCGGGGGCAGCGGGAAGGGTGGAGCTACGGTGCGCACCGCCAGCATCGAACCGAGCGTGCGCACGATCCCGGCAGGAACCGTGGCGATCAGCTCGGTGCCGGGAAGCTGGAATAGCAACAGCGAAAAGGCGGGAACCTGCACGGTATAGGTAACGGTGATGCCCATCTCCTCTACCGCAACGCCGTCGACCGTGCGCATCTTCTCGCCGAAATAGGCGCGGGCGTGGGGATAGCGTTCGTAATCAGCCTGCGTCATCGCGGCACCGACAGGGTGATCGGCGGCGACCACGCACACGAAGTGATCGGTGTAGAGCGTGCGCAGGTGCAGCATGTCAGGATGTTCGGGCCGGCGCAGCGAACGGCGCGCATCGGGCATGACGCACATGTCGAGCGCGCCCGATTCCAGCCGCTCGAACGTGTCGATCGCGACCGGCTCGGCGATCAGGGCCACACCCGGTGCGGCCCGCGCCACGCGGCGGACCAGCCCTGGCATAATCGTCATCAGGCAATAGTCCGACATCGCCATGCGAAAGGTGCGCTTGGCGCTGGCGGGGTCGAAATCCTCATGCAGGTTGAGGATGTTCTGGATATTGAGCAGCGCCTCGCGCACCGGTTCCGCCAGCAGGCGCGCACGCGGGGTCAGTTCCATCTCGCGCCCGGTGCGCACCAGCAGTTCGTCGTCGAAGATTTCGCGCAGCTTCAGGAGTGAACCGCTCACTGCGGGTTGTGACAGGAACAGCTTGCGAGACGCTTTGGTCACGCCCTTTTCGGTCAGCAGCACGTCGAGGATGCGCAACAGGTTGAGATCGATACGAGACAGTTGTGGGTTCAACGCGCCGTGCCTTTTGCCAAGCGGCGAAGGAACAGCCTTCGGTGGTCCTCGTCAAGCCTTTGCGGTCGGATCAGGGCCGTGGCCTCGCGGCCCACCGGGCCAGCACCAACGCTGCGCCCACCGCTCCAGTCGCCAACAGCGCGCCGATCGCGACGGGTGAGCAGCCCCACGTGTATAAAAATCCGGCCAACACCGTAGAGACAACCATACCCAGCCGTCCGCTGGCCATGGACACGCCGATCCCTGTAGATCGCATGTTGGTGGCAAACGCGGTGGCAAGGATGCCATAGACGCCCGCGATGCTCGCGACAGCAAAGAAGCCCTCTAACGCGGCGACGATCCGCAACGGGCCCAATGCCGCGGGTAAGCCGCCGAAGCAGGCGACGCCGATCGCGGTCGCCACCAGCGCCAGCGCCGCCACCGGCACCGCGGCGAACCGGCGGGCGAGCAACCCCATTGCGATCGCACCGACCACCCCGCCCATGTTCTGCACCATGCTGACCGAGGCGGCGGACGCGGCATCGAAACCCCGGTCGGCCACGATCTGCGGCAGCCAGCCGAGAAAGAAATAGACCGTGCTCATCATCAGGAAGTTGATCCCCAGCATCGCCGCCGTGGTGCCGCGCATTGCCGGGGCGAACAGCCCGGCGAACGAGGTGCCGGGCGTGTGGGGGGCGGTTGGCGCGACGTGGACTGGGCCGGCGATGCCCCAGCGCGATGCAATCGCTAGCAAGGTCCGGCGCGCGGCAGGATCGTCGCGCGCTGCCAGGAAATCGATGGACTCTGGCAAGGTGAAAAACGCGCAGACAGCCACCGCCAGCGTCAGAATCGCCCCGGCGACGAACAGCGCGTGCCAGCTATAAGCCGCGAGGATCGCCGACGCCGCAAACGCGCCCAGCGTCGCCCCGGCGGGAAAGCCCAAAGACATCACCGACGCAGTCAGCACGCGGTTGCGCGCATTGGCATATTCGCTGGCCAGGGACAGCGAGGGGCCCGCCATCGCGCCGATCGCCAGCCCCGTCGCAAAGCGCAGAATGCAAAGCTGAACCGTCGTCTGCGCCAGCGCGGTCAGCGCCATCGTCGCCGAAATGACCAGCATCGCCGCCAGGATGACCCGGCGCCGCCCGAACCGATCGGCTAGGGCCGACAGTAAGACCGAGCCGATGCCGATGCCCGCCAGGTTCATCGCCATCACGATGCCGAATGCCGCCTTGCTCATCCCGGTTTCGGCGATCAGTTGCGGCCCGGCAAAGCTCATCGACAGGATGTCGAACCCGTCCGCCATGGTCAGCGCCAGCGTCGTTGCCACGCCCGCGATCTGCGCGCCGCTCATCGGGCGTTCGGCGATCAGCGTGCGGATATCGATTGCCGCCGGGTAGGTATTGATGGCGTCTGCCCTCACGGAACATCCTGCTTGATGGCTGCCGGTTCTGCGCCCGGCCGTTGGCCATCGCCTATCGCCGTCGGCGCCCGCTTGCCAAATCGGTTACGCTGATGGCGCGGATCGAAAATGGCAATTTCCCGTGCGGGCACCGGGTGAGCAAGGCGGAAGTGGAGGCGAGCCGTCCGCGCGGCAAAAACGAAGAGGATGCCATGGCTAGAATTCCGTTGCTTCAGGACCTTGGCAGTGTACCCGCCAGCCTGCTCGACCCGTTGCTCGAACGGCGCGGGGGCAAGTTGCTGAAGGTGGACCAGCTGCTGCTGCACAGCCCGGCCTTTGCCGCAGGGTGGAACGCGCTGATCCGTGCCGTCGCGGCGGAGCTGACGCTGGCACCGCGCGCATCGCAGATGATCATGACCGCGGTCGCGGTGCTGAACCGCTGCGAGTACGAGCGGGTTGCACACGGCGGCGCATTCTTGAAGGCGGGTGGCACCCCGGCGCAGCTCGACGCGCTGTGTGACGATCCGGTTGCCGCCGCCGACGCAGACCTGTTCGACGCCACAGATCGCGCCCTGCTAGCGCTGGTGGTCGAGATGACCCGCCACGTTACCGTGTCGGATGCGACTTTTGCCGCCGCCCGCGCCACCTGCGATGGCGACCGCGAAATGGCCGATGTCGTCGCCACTATTGCCGCCTATAACATGGCCACCCGCTATATCGTCGCGTTTGACCTTGTGCCGGACGAAGACGGGCTGTGACAGCGATGACGCGGCAAGGACTGCGGAAAGGACAAGGGACGATGCCGGTACTATATCACTTCGGAGGCGCGATCTGCGCGCAGAAGGTGCGGCTGGCGCTTGCCGAAAAGCAGGTGCCTTACGAAAGCCGGCTGTGCGAGGGGGCGACGCTGCGCGATCCCGAATACCTGCGGCTAAATCCCAATGGCGTCGTGCCAACCCTGGTCGACGACGGCGTGGTCTTGAACGAGAGCCGGATCATCAGCGAATATGTCGAGGACGCCTTTGACGGCCCGGCGCTGATGCCCGCCGATGCGGCGGGACGGCATCGGGTGCGGCTATGGTCGAAACAGGTGGACGACAGCCTCCACCTCAACGTCTTCATCCTGACCTTTGCCGCGATCGGGCGCGAGATGTTCCGCCAGCTTCCGGCCGAGACGCTGGAGCATGCACTGCCAGGGCTGACCGATCCGAGCAAGCGCCGGATATCGCGCGACCTGTTCGATCATGGCTGGGACGCGCCGTGGCCGGCGATGGCCGTGCGCCGGTTCGCGCAGCTGGCACAGGCGATGGACGATGCGCTGGCCAGTGCGCCCTTTCTGGCGGGCGACGCCTATACGCTGGCCGATGCCGACCTGACGCCTTACGTCACCCGCCTGCGCGATCTGGGCCTGGGCGCGTTGTTCGCGAGCAAGCCCAACCTTGGCGACTGGTATGCGCGGATGCGGGACCGGGCGAGTTACGCGATGGCGCTGACTGCATGGGTCGATGATGCCGAGGAACAGCGTTATGCTGGCGGGCGTGAGCGTTCGGCAGAGCCGATGGCGGCGTTGATCGAGGCGGTGGGGGCGCGCTAGCGCGCACCCCCCCTTCCACCCGGATCAAGGGGACGGGTTCAGGCCGCCGAGCCTTCGGCCAGTACGCGCGAGATGCGGTCGACTTCCAATTCGGGGAAGCGCTTCGCGGTCGAGGCGATCACCTTGTTCTCGATCGCGCCGATGTTTTCGATCTCACAGCGGACGATGTCGCCTTCCTTCAGGTGCACTTGCGGCGTCATCGCATGGCCGACGCCTTCGGGCGTGCCGGTGACGAGGATGTTGCCCGGCTCCAGCGTGAAGGCGGTCGACAGGTATTCGATCTGCTCCCAGATATTGTAGATCATCTCGCTAGTGCTCGAATCCTGGCGCAGTTCGCCGTTGACCCATGTCCGCATCCTCAGGTTGTGCGGATCGCCGATCTCGTCGGGAGTGACAATGTAGGGTCCGATCGGGCCATGCGTGTCGAACGACTTGCCGATGGTCCAGGTGTTGGTGTGCAGCTGCCAGTCGCGCGCCGAAACGTCGTTGGCAACGGTATAGCCGAAGACGTGGTTCGGCGCCTCTTCGGGAGAGACGTAACGGGCCGTCTGGCCGATTACCGCGGCCAGTTCGATCTCATAGTCGAGCTGCGTGGTGACGCCCGGATCGATATCGTCGAACGGTCCCGACAGTGAAATCGTCGCCTTGGGAAACCAGACCTGGTATTTCGGCGGTACCACGCCCAGCGCCACGCCTTCCAGCGCGTGCTTGTAATAGTTCATGCCGATCGCGAGAAAGTTGCTGGGCCGCTCGATCGGGGCCAGCAGTTTCGCTTCGGCCAGCGCGTCGCGCGGCTGCGCGCCGGCCAGCTTGTCGCCCAGCCGGTCAAGCGCATCAGGCCCGGCGGCGGCAAGATCGACCATGCGGGAATATTCGGGCAGGACGTCGGCGATGCGGACGATGCCGTCCCCCAATACGACACCGGCAACCGGGTTGCCATCGACGTTGTAGCGCAAGAGTTTCATTGCAGGTTCTCCCAAGAAGGCGGACTGTACCCGCCCGATTACACTGGTGCAGGGTCGCGATCCCCGGCGGCGAACGATGCCGTGGTTTTCGCGCGCAATTCGTCGAGCGTGACGCCCGGCGCCAGTTCGCGCAGGGCAAAGGGTTCGCCCTTGGCCGGACGTTCGAAATGGGCAAGATCGGTAATCAGCATGTCGACCACGTTCGCCCCGGTCAGCGGCAGCGAGCAGGCCTCGACGAACTTGGGCGATCCGTCGCGCGCGCAGTGTTCCATGGTGACGATCACCTTGCGCACACCCGCGACCAGGTCCATCGCCCCGCCCATGCCCTTGATCATCTTGCCCGGCACCATCCAGTTGGCAATGTCGCCACCGGTGCTGACTTCCATCGCGCCCAGGATGGTCAGGTCGATGTGGCCGCCACGGATCATCGCGAAGCTGTCGGATGATGAGAAATAGCTGGAATCGGCAAGCTCGGTGATCGTCTGCTTGCCCGCGTTGATCAGGTCGGGGTCTTCCTCGCCCTCGTAAGGGAAGGGGCCGATGCCGAGCAGTCCGTTTTCCGAATGGAGTGTGACCGAGATGCCCGGCGGAATATTGTTGGCGACCAGCGTTGGAATGCCGATGCCCAGGTTCACATAGAACCCGTCGCGCAGTTCGGCCGCGGCGCGGATCGCGATTTCGTTGCGGGTCCAGCCCATCAGGCCTGGCCCCCGTCGCGAGGGCGGGTGGTGCGGAACTCGACATGCTTGTCGTAAGGCGAGCCCAGCACGATTTTCTGGACGTAGATGCCTGGCAGGTGCACTTCGTCCGGGTCGAAAGTGCCGACGGGGACGATCTCCTCAACTTCGGCGACGGTCATCGACGATGCGGTCGCCATGGGCTGGTTGAAATTGCGCGCGGTCTTGCGGAACAGCAGGTTCCCCGCCTCGTCCGCCTTCCACGCCTTGACGATCGACAGGTCGGCCCGGATCGCGCGTTCCATCAGATAGGTCTCGCCATCGAACTCGCGGGTTTCCTTGCCTTCGGCCACGACGGTGCCGACGCCGGTCTTCGTGAAGAACGCGGCAATGCCCGCGCCGCCCGCGCGGCATCGTTCGGCCAGCGTGCCCTGGGGGCAGAACTCGACCTCGATCTCGCCGGCCAGATAGCGGCGTTCAAATTCCTTGTTCTCGCCGACGTATGACGAAATCATCTTCACGATCTGGCCCGACCGGATCAGCTTGCCCAGCCCGATTCTGTCGAGCCCCGGATTGTTCGACACGACGGTCAGCCGTCCCACCCCGTCGGCCAGGATCGCGTCGATCAGCCGTTCAGGAATACCGCACACGCCGAACCCACCCGAGCAGATCGTCATTCCGTCCGACAGGCATCCTTTTAGGGCCTTTGCCGCTTCGTCGAATATCGGTTTTGCCATCGTGTATTCCTGCTCGGATAAGGGGCGCGGGCGGGTTCAGGTGCGCAGGGTTTCGAGGATGGAGACGCAGCTGACCACCGCACCGCCGCCCATGTTGAAGGCGATGCCGCGCGTTGCGCCGGGCAGTTGCATGTCGCCTGCCTTGCCGGTGAGTTGCCGGGCGATCAGCGCATGCATTGATACGCCGGTGGCGCCGACAGGGTGGCCCTTGGCCTTGAGCCCGCCCGACAGGTTAACGGCAAGGCGGCCGCCGCGTTCGGTCTGCCCCTCGTCGATGACGGCTCGGCCCTGGCCCGGCGCGGCCAGACCCATCGCCTCTGTCGTCAGCAGTTCGGCAATGGTGAAACAGTCGTGCACTTCGGCCAGGTCGATGTCGTCCACCGTCAGTCCCGCCTTAGCATAGGCCCTGGCGAAGGCGCGGTGCGGTCCTTCGAACGCGGCCGGGTCCTTGCGCGACAGCGGTAGGATGTCGTTCACCTGCTCGGCGGCGCGGAACTGAACCGCGTGGTCGAACGTGCCCGCCCGGTCGCCGCGCGTGATGACGATCGCCGCCGCCCCGTCGCTGACTAGCGAACAGTCGGTGACCTTCAGCGGGTCGGCGATCATTGGATTGCGCTCCGAGGGATGTAGGCAGAATTCTAGCTCGAGCGGCTTGTGCAGCTGCGCCAGCGGATTCAGCATCGCGTTGGCGTGGTTCTTTACCGCGATGCGGGCCATCGCCTCGACCGGGCTGCTGAAGCGATCGGCATAGGCGCGGGCGTATTGCGCGAAGATTTCGGGAAACGACATGCCCGCTTCCTCGGCCTGGTAACTGGCCGCCGACAAGGCGCGAGTGACGCCAGCGGTGTCGTGGCCGGTCATCTTCTCCACCCCGATGACCAGCGCGGTATCGATCCGCCCACTGCGCACCGCGTCAAGCGCGGCATAAACCGCGGCGGAGCCCGAGGCACAGGCATTTTCGGTGCGGATCGCGGGTTTGAAGCGGAGCTTCTCATCGATGCCGATCGCCATCGACGAGCAGAATCCGTCTAGCACCAGTCCGGCATTGAAGTGGCCCAGCCAGACGGCATCGATGCCGTCGCCGTCGATCCCGGCATCGGCCAGCGCCTCGCTCCCCGCCGCGACGATCAGTTCTTCCAGCGTTGCCGGAAGCTTGCCGAATTTGGTATGGCCAGTGCCCACGATCACGGGGTTGGCGGTGTCAGTCATGGTGCAAATTCCTTGCAGCAGCAGTCAGGCGGCCTCAGGCATCGAGATCATAGACCACGACGTCGGCGGATACGGCCTTGGCGTTGACCGCCTCGAACACCGGCAGCCCGCCGGTGCGCGCCATAGTTACGAACAAGCGCGATCCGTCGGCGCAGCAGGCGATCGGGCAGCCGTCGCCGGTATCGATCCGCCGCACCACCGCACCGTCGCGGACCAACACGAGGCTGCGCCCGTCGAGCGTGCAGACCCAGACGCCGCCCGGCGTGCCCCAGATGCCATCGGGCCGGGCATTGGCGCCGGTCGCCGCCGCCACGTCGAGATAGTCGCGCTTGTCGGTCAGCGTCCCATCCGCCGCGACGGTCAGCGCCGACAACCGCTGCGCCATCGTTTCGGCGACGATCATCGTGCGGCCCCCGTCGATCAGCGCCATGCCGTTGGGAAATTCGATGTTCTCCGCCGCGACCTTCAAGGTGCCGTCGGCACCTATGAAGAGGATGCGGCCGGGGCGGGGCGCCTCGCCCTTGTGCGCGGCATAGGCGACATCGTCGACATAGAGATTGCCGTGCGCATCGCCGATCATGTCACCGACCGGGCCGGGTGCCAGCGGGGCGAGATCCGCGTAGGTTTCCCATGCCGTGCCGGTCCACACGCCCACGCGCTTCTGCCCCATCATCGCGCCGACCAACCGCCCGTCGGGCAGGAACCACAAACCGTTGCTAGGCGCATCCAGTTCGTGCGGGGTCCAGGTCCCCGACGCATCAGTCCACAGACGCGAGCCCTGCGTGTCGGACAGCCACAGCGCGCCATCATGGCGGCGCGGCCCTTCGCCCCAGACCATGCCCCCAGCAAAGGGTTTCGGCTCCAACTGCTCGCCACTCATACTCGTTCCTGACATTGCTTTGCTCCGTCGCGCATTCAGGCCAGCGCCGCGCGCATGTCGGCGATGATCCGGTTCATGTCGTCCGCCGACTCGCCCACCCCGGCAAGATAGCGGTCGGGCCGGATCAGGATCGCCTTGCCGCCCACCTTGGTCAGCGCTTCCGCCACGTCGGCGCCGTCGTCCGACAGGATGACCGCGCCCATCGCGTCGAGATCGTCGCGCGCCGCCTGCGATAGCGCGTCGATCACCTCGGGCCTGCCGACCAACGCGAAGTTGTAGCCGATCCGATAGTCAATCAGCGTGCCGTCGGACAGGTGCGGCTGCGGCGACAGCGTGCCCGCGCGGGTGGCATCGGGGTTCAGACCCGCGCCCAGGCTGGGCCGCGGATTGACGTAAACCTGTTCGGGCAGGGCGGCGATTTCCTCTTTCGTCGCCTTGGCCATCCAGGCCAGCTGATCGCCCAGTTCCGCCGCGATGCGCACCAGTTCGTAGGCATGCGGGCGGCGTTCCGCGGTGTAGCTGGTCAGCAGTTCGGGGCCCGACTGGCCGTTAACCACGCGACCCAGTTTCCAGGCCAGGTTCAGCGCGTCGCGCACCCCGGCGCATACGCCCTGACCGAGAAATGGCGGGTTGAGGTGCGCGGCATCGCCCGCCAGCAGCACCCGCCCGTTCTGCCAGTCGTTTGCGACCAGCGAGTGGAAGTGATAGACGTCCTGGCGCAGGATGTCGTACTCGCCCGGCTTAAACCACTTGGCGATAAAGTTCTCGATTGCCTGCGGGGTCATCACCTCTTCAATGTCGTGCTCGTCGTTCAGCGTAAGCTCGAAACGCTGGATGTTTTCGGGCATCGGGCAGAAGGTGACGGTTTCCTGCGGCGTCACCTTGGTCCAGGCGTCGTGCGTCAGGTTCAGGTCGATGCCTTCGTGTACCTTGATGTCGACGATCATCCAGCGCTGGCTCTCGGCCAGCTTTTCCCACTGGGTACCGATCGCCTTGCGCACGAAGGAGCTCGCCCCGTCCGCCCCGACGACCCAGGCCACGTCGACGCTCTGCGTCGCGCCGGCGCCGTTTTCGCCATTGTCGACATAGGTGATGGTGACCCCGTCGGTGTACTGCTCCAGCCCGACAACCTCGCAAGACAATTTGGCGACACCGCCCAGCGCCTTCGCCTTGTCTCGCAGATAGTGTTCGACGTAGGGCTGGAAGAACCAGTAGTCGGACAGCCAGCCCTGGTCGGTCGGGACATGCTCGATCTCGGCAAAGCCCCAGACGCGTTCGTCATCGGCGTTGTACATGCCGTAATCGCGCGAATGGGTGAAATGTTCGGCAAGGTCGTCCGCCGCCTTGAGCAGCTGGAACGTGCGCAGCGTCTCGTCATCGAAGTGCGCCGCGCGCGGCAGTTCGAGCACGCCCGGATCCTTGTCGAAGACGACGACGCTGAGGCCCTGTTCGAGCAGGAGGTTGACCAGCACGGCCGCGCAAAGGCCATAGCCGACGACGCCGACATCGTATTGCGGTTTCATGGTGTCCTTGTCTTCCCGGTATTGTTGTCGTTGATGCCCTGTCGCGGCGGACCGATCGACGGTGGTTGGTGGCTGGGTCAGGTTTGGCCTGGGTAAGGTGAGGCTGGTGTCAGGTGGGGCGCGGCGAGCATCG
Organism: Novosphingobium sp. HNCC26DJ243; assembly: GCF_057180545.1. Lineage (NCBI taxonomy): Bacteria > Pseudomonadati > Pseudomonadota > Alphaproteobacteria > Sphingomonadales > Sphingomonadaceae > Novosphingobium > Novosphingobium sp. HNCC26DJ243. Next base: position 445,129 of record NZ_JBXUGN010000002.1, read on the forward strand.
CTCTACGCGGATGTCAGCAAGGCTGCGAAATGGTCGGGCGGTTCGGCGGCCGTGATCCGCACCTTCCACCGCGCCCCTCCGCGGGGCATCGCCAAGCGATCATGATCTCATCCTCTCCAACCGGCCCGTTTTTCCCGAAGCGCGTCGTGCCACCCTCTTTCGGGCCGCGGTCGAGGCGCGTCGCATTCCGCAAGCTAGCCGCGGTCACCGATCTTGGTGAGATGACATCTGCGGCGGGGTGATACCCTGGATGGCAAGATCGCTTTCTCCCCGCAACTGTGCCTAAAATGGCATCGCGAATCGTGGAGAGCACCGGAAGGTCATTTGTTTTCCGTGACCTGAAGATGATTCGACAAACCGTTGCCGCCGTGGCCGCCACTGCCCAGTCCGGGTATCGCCGGCCAAAGGGGCGATAACGTAACCGATGCCTTGTGATAGCATAACGCTAGGAAGACGTACCTGATGAAGCTCAAGCATTTTCGTGACCTACTCGCGGTGGCGCATACCGGAAGCCTGCGCGCCGCCAGCCGCAGCCTCAACCTCGCGCAGCCGGTCATCTCGCGCAGCATCCGCGAACTGGAGCGCGACCTTGGCGTCGTCTTGCTCGAACGCCATGCCAAGGGCGCGACGATGACCCCGGCGGGCGAACGCTTCGTGCGCCGTGTCGAGGCGATCCAGGTCGAGATTCAGCGCGCCCGCGACGAGGCGCTGCAGTGGGAGGGCGAACTGGTCGGCGAAGTCGGTATCTCGCTTTCGCCGATCGCCAGCCTCGTCCTGCTGCCCCGCGCGATCGAATCCTTCAACCGCGAATATCCGCAGGCGGTGGTCAAGATCACGCAGGATTTCTTCGGCGCGATCGAGCAGAAGCTGACCGACGGACTGATCGACTTCTGGATTGGCCCGGTCGATCCGCGGAGCGTCTCGCAGAAGTTCTCGGTCGAGCACCTGCTGTCGTTCAACCACGTCATCGCCGCTCGGCGCGAGCATCCGCTGCTCGACGTGCGCGACCTTGCAGGGCTGAGCGGGGCGAGCTGGGCGAGCGTTTCGCTGGAGGATCGCCGCGCCGAAAAGGATCTCGGTCGCCTGCTGCGCGAACTGAACCTCCCCGATCCCAAGGTGGTGGTCTATTCGCCGTCGATGCTGGTCACGATCCTGACGGTCGCCAACACCGACCTGCTGACCGTCTTTCCTGAACAGATGTTCAAGGTGATGCCGCTGGGCAATTTCTGCCTCCCGCTGTCGAACATCGCGCCCATCCCTTCGGCGCCGATCTGCATCGTGCGGCGCCAGGGGCTGCCGCTGACCCCGCTGTCCGAACGGCTTTGCGACTTGATGCGCAAGGCGGGGCTGAACGCGGCGCGATAGATCCGATCACCGTGACTGGAGTACTGGAAGTGAATCTCGGAAAAGTAGGCCGATACAAGCTTGGCGACCGCGCGGTCCGGCGTGTCGGCTATGGCGCGATGCAACTGGCCGGGCCGGGCGTGTTCGGCCCGCCAAAGGACCGAGCGGCGGCGATCGCGCTGCTGCGCGAGGCGGTGGACCTGGGCGTCGACCATATCGACACCAGCGACTTCTATGGCCCGCACGTCACCAACCAGATCATCCGCGAGGCGCTGGCCCCCTACCGCGACGACCTGACCATCGTCACCAAGATCGGCGCGGTGCGCGGAAACAATGGTGAATGGCTGCCCGCGATGGGGCGCCAGCAACTGGCGAAGGCGTTGCATGACAACTTGCGCAACCTCGGCCTCGACGTGCTCGACGTCGTCAACCTGCGCGCCATGTTCGCGCCTTTGGGAACCGCCGAGGGTTCGATCGAAGAACCACTGTCGGCGCTGGCCGAATTCCAGCAGCAGGGGCTGGTCCGCCACATCGGGATCAGCAACGTAACCCCGGCGCAAGTGGCCGAAGCGCGCACTGTTGCGCCCTTCGTCTGCGTCCAGAACATGTACAACATCACGAACCGCGGCGACGATGCGATGATCGACGAGCTGGCGCGCGACGGCATCGCCTATGTGCCGTTTTTCCCGCTGGGCGGCTTCAGCCCGGTGCAGTCCGCGACGTTGCTGCGGATTACCGATGATCTCGGCGCAACGCCGCTGCAGGTGGCGCAGGCGTGGCTGCTGCGCCGGTCGCCCAACATCCTGCTGATTTCAGGTACGTCCTCGATCGCGCACTTGCGCGAGAACCTGGCGGTGGCCGACATCGATCTGCCCGACGAGGCATTTGGCGAACTGAACGAGATGGCGGGCTGATGCGATAAGGGGCGGGGCCGGCACGACCGACCCCGCCCCCCAAGGCTCTGAATGCGAACCTGAAAACGGCCCGCGAAGCAGTCAGCCCTCAATCGGTGGGCATGACGACTTCGGTTGGAGGCGCCGACCAGATGGCGAGCGCATCTTCCTCCAGCAACTGGTTGCTGGGTTCGTGCGCGGCGTTCACCATGTCGCCGTCGCAGCAATGTTCGACCATGTTGCCAAAGGGATCGCGCCAGTAATCGAACACCTCGCTGCCGATGATGTGGCGGCCGATGCCCCAGTTGTGGCGATATCCCTTTTCCTTCAGGTGGAAGTGGCCCAGCATCAGGTCATCCCAGTCGAGCGTGACGAAGGCGGCGTGGTGAAAGCCCGCGTTCGTGCTTTTCGCAAGGGCGATGGTGTGATGGTCGGTATAGGCCTCGCCCAGCCCGCAGTGCAGGAAGGCGATGACCGGCGCGTGAGGATCGTCGGCATAGAGCGTGTCTGACGTCTCCATGCCTAGGATGTCGCAATAGAACGCGCGCGCCGCCTCGAATTCGGGGGCTTCGAGCACGGCATGTTCGATACGCGCGACGTGCGAGGGGCCGCGCGCTGGCCGCTGATAGGCGCCGAGTCGGCGACTTTCGCGCGAGTGGTTCAGCACCAGCGGATCGCGCGTGGCGATCGGGTCCAGTTCCGCCTGGCCGTGAACGATCTCGATCCGGATGCCGTTCGGATCATGCGTCACCGCCCGGCACCCACCGCCCGGCTCGGTTACGCCCTCTACCGCAACGCCCGCCCGTGCCGCGATCGCGTCGAGATCGGCGCGCGTTTCCACCCTGAGGCCCACGCCAATAGCGCGTGGTTCGTCGCCCAGTTCGGTGATGTGGATGTGGTGCTGTCCGCCGGTGCCGCGCATGAACAGCGCGCTATCGGTGCGCGCGCTGCGGACCATTCCGAAATCGGTCAGGAACTGCTCCATCCTGTCCAGATCGGGTGCCTGGTACCGGACGTACCGGATGCCGCTGATGCCTGCCATCTATCCTCTCCTGTTCTGTCGCTTGCTGTCGCGCCCCGTCAGGCGCTCTGCGGAAAGAGCACGCGGTTGCGCATCACGCCGATGCCCTCGATCTCCAGCTCGACGAGATCGCCGTGGGCCAGTTCGCGCTCCAGCTCAAGTCCGCAGCCGCCCCGCACCGTGCCCGATCCGAAGACTTCGCCCGCGAACAGCGTCTTGCCGCGGGTGAACTGGACCATCGCGTCCTCGAAACTGTGGTGCATGGTGCCGGTCGATCCGGTGGTCCACGTCTCGCCATTGACCCGCGCGGTCATGGTGAGCGCATAGGGATCGTCGAATTCGTCGACCGTCGCGATGCACGGGCCAAGGCCGTTGGCAAAATCCTTTGCCTCGCCGGGGCCAAGTCCGGCTTCCATGAACGGGAACTGGATGTCGCGGGCCGACCAGTCGTTGAATATCGTATAGCCGAAGATGTGGTCGCGGGCATTGTCTGCGGTGAGGTCGCGGCCGTCCTTGCCGACTACGCAGGCCCATTCCAGCTCGAAATCTGCCCAGCCGGGCTGCACCGGCCAGTGAATGTCGTCCTCGTGACCCACGATGTGCAGGTTATCGGCGTTGTAGTAGATGACCTGCCTATAATATTGCTGGTTCAGCCACCGGCCGTTTGCATCGGGCTGGGGCTCGGGCTTCCCGGCGGCGCGTGCCTGTTCGCGCCAAATGCGACCCATCGACACTTCCATGTGTTCGAGGAACAGGCAGCAATCGCGCAGCCTGATCGGCCGGGGCAACGGCGAAAGCAGGCGCGGGGCGACGACCAGCGCCTCTCCGGGCGCGGCTGCAACCAGCGTGCGGGCATCGTCGAGTCCCCTGTCGCCCGCCTCGATCAGCGCCTGCATCGTTGCGGGAAAGGCGGCCATGCCCCGCAGGTCGGCGGCAGCGCGCAAGTCGAGCACCCGGTCGCCAACCAACGCGCCTAGCCGCTCTTCAGCGCCATTCCCGCCAGTGCTCTCGAAAGTTACCAGCCTCATGCCCGCTGATCCGTTTGCAGGTTGCGACCTGCCGCGGGCAACGGCGGGACGGGGGCCATGCTGTTCTGTTGTCGGTTCACGTCAATATTTCCAATCGCTTCAATTCGTATCAGACGCCCCGTGAGCCGGGGGTATGCCAAACCCGGCCCTGTGATACCCGTTCATGCCGGATCGCGCGCGACCATCACGCGGCCGCCGAGGATCGTCGTCGTCAGTTTGCGGATATTGGCGATGTCAACCAGCGGATCGGCATCGAACAGGCACAGGTCGGCCCGCTTGCCCGGCGCGATCGTGCCCAGGTCATCGCGTGCGCAATGGGCCGCGGCAACGCTGGTCGCGGCGACCAGGACCTGCTGCGGGGTCAGCCCGGCCTCGACCATCAATTCGGCTTCGCGGACGCTATTCTCGCCGAATCCGCCGGGGCCGCCGCCAAAGCTGTCGCTGCCCATCGCGATGCGTACGCCCGCATCGGAGACGCGCTTCAGGTTGGTCATCGCGTCGGGGAAGAACGCACCTTTGATCGACAGCGTCGGAACGTAAGTGACGTCGAGGTCCAGCATCATCGCGATCAGCCCATCGTCTGCGATCGGTTCCACCGTCACACCGTGTTCCAGCGCGTCGACCCCGGCCTCCAGCACCTCGCGCACTGCCTCTTCCTGCGCGGTGTGCACAGTAACGCGCAGGCCGCGTTCGTGCGCGGCATCGACGCCAGCCTGCAACAGATCGACCGGCAAGCGCACCAGTTCGACCGGTGGCGGCAGCATCGGCAGATCCCAGACATAGCGTTCGGCGCCACAACAGCCCTTGGCGCCTTCGGACAGCAGCTTGATCGCATCGACCTTGCGATCGGCCAGGTGGTGCACGGTATCGCGCATCTGTTCGACCGTCTCCACCTCGCCGGTGGCGAGCGCGCGGGCGAAGGGGTTGGTACGAAAGATAGTCGCGGCGGGGTGCCCGTCGATGCCGGTGATGCCCAAGCCGGTCGTCAGCACGCGCGGCCCTGGCAGGTCCCCGGCGGCCACTCTGTCGCGAATCGTAAGCATTCCGTCGGTCGGGTCGCCCACCGACTTTACGGTGGTGATCCCGTGTTCGAGGAATTGCATCAGGCGGTCGGGGGCAATTTCCTGCTCGAAATGCCGCATCGAGGCCGCGTCGTTGATGCCGAAGACGTCATAGAAATGAATATGCGCGTCGATCAGCCCGGGGGTGACCCAACGGTTGTCGGCGTCAATTTCGGAACGGCCCTGTAGCGGTCTGGCCGATACGGCGGTGATGAACCCATCATCGATGCCGATGTCATGCGTGCCCGGCAGCATGTCGCGCCCGTCGAACACACGCGCGCCGCGGATCACCAAGTCATGGCGCGGCGCGTCCATATGGGCATCGTCGGCGTCGGAGGATGGGGGCATCGGGTCCGCTCCACTCAAGGTCGGAAAGGCAGGCATGAAGGCCGAGCCTTGCGCGCGAAAGGATCGTGCGCAGTGGCCCGGCCTGTCGGAGGTTCTCGATCGGCTCAGAATTCGTAGCCGACCTTGATGCCGTATGTCCGCGGCGCCTTGTAGCTGCCGTTTATCATGAACGAGACTGCCTGAGCACCGAGCGTCATGCCGCTGCGCACCAGTTTGTTGGTCAGGTTCTTCCCGAAGACGGACAGGTTCCAGCCGCTGTCCGCCTCAAACCGCACGGATGCATCGACCAGCGCGACAGGCTTTTGCGACAGTTTGTTTTCTTCAAATTCGTTGAAATACACGCGGCTCGAATATTCCACGTCGCCTTGCAGCGAGAGGCGGCCCGGCAAGCCGATCGGTAGCTCCAGTTCGCCGCCAACCGTGAACGACCATTTCGGCGCGTTGGGCAACTGGTTGCCGTTGAGGTTGACCGGGCTGGCGGCTGCCGGGGCGGTCGGGTGTTTGGTGAAGTAATCGCCAAAGGTCGCATCAAGATAGGCGACGTTGGCACGCAGCCGCAGGATGTCGACCGGGGCCGCGACGATTTCGAGTTCGACGCCCTTGAATGTCGCCGACGCGGCGTTCGTCGTCACCGCCTGATTGTTGACGACCTGGTTCACCTGCAGGTTTGTGTAGTCGTAATAGAACCCAGCGGCGTTAATGCGCAGCCTGCGGTCAAGCAGGTCGAATTTGGCACCCGCTTCGTAAGACCAGACGTATTCGGGATCCACCGGCGGGTTCGGGCTGCCGATGATGATGATCCCACTCTTGAACCCGCGCGTGACCGAGGCATAGAGCATCGCGTCGGGATTGACTTCGTAGTTGACGACGAAGCGCGGGGTGAACGCGCTCCAACTGTCATCCTTGCCGGTCGGGATCAGCAGGTTGGCCGCCGCCGGTGCCGGCTGGAAGTTGAAGATCAGGAAGGAGCCGTCGGTCTCGCGCTTCTCATAACTGTAGCGCAGCCCGGCGGTCAGCTTGAGCTGGTCCGTGACCTGCACGCCCCATTGGGTGAAAGCGGCGTAGGCCTTGACGTCGAGCGATCCGTCGGGGCGGAACCCGGCTTGGGGGAAGCCAAGCAGGGTGCCGACGCCGGTGAAGGTCGTCTGCTGGGACGCGGCCAGATCCTCGTTGAAGTAGTAGAGCCCGACGACGCCCTCGATCCCCGGCGCGGTGTAGAGCGCCTGCAGTTCCTGCGAGAACTGCTTGGCCTTTTCATAGACCTGGATGCCGGTCGCCTGCTCTGCCGAGGTGCCGTCGATGTCGAAGATGTTGAAGCGTTCGGAATTGCGGTAGCCGGTGATCGACTGCAAACGGATACGGTCGCTGACGTCGAGGCCCATGGTGCCGTTGAGGCCCCAAAAGGTGCGGTCGTTCACGACATGTACGTCCGACGCGATGTCGCGCGAATTGATGACCACCCGCGCACCCGGCGTGATCGGGAACCCGCCATAGGTACCGAAGTACTTCATCGCGTAGTTGTTGTCGTCCTCACGCGCGTAGTCGGCCGAAATGCGGATGTCGAAGGCGTCGCTCGGTTCTGCCTCGACGATGCCGCGCACGGCCCAGCTGTCCTGGTTGTCGATATCCTCGTTCAGGAACACGTTGCGGCCATAGCCGTCGTGCTTGATCCGCTGGAATGCGACGCGGGCCTTCACCGCGCCGCCGGGGGCCAGCGGGCCGCTGATCGCGCCCTGAAGCTGCATGTGATCGTAGTTGCCGTACGTGACGTCGAAATAGCCGGATAAATCTTCGGTCGGCGATCGCGTGATCAGGTTGATCGCGCCGCCGGTCGCGTTGCGGCCATAGAGCGTGCCCTGCGGCCCGCGCAGCACCTCGACCCGCTCGATGTCGTAGAAGTTGGCGAGTTGCGCCGAAGGGCGGCCGATGACGACGCCGTCGACGTGAAAGGCGACCGACTGTTCCTGGCCCAGCGAGATCGAACCGGCGCCGACGCCGCGTATGTAGATGCGGCTGAAGCCCGACGCTTGCCCGATCGACAACGCGGGCGAGAGCGAGGTCAGGCCGTCGATGCTGACGACCTGCTTGCGGTCCAGTGCCTCGGACCCGACCGCGGTGATCGCCAGCGGCATGGCCTGCACGTTCTCGGCGCGGCGCTGCGCGGTGACGACGATCTCACCTAGTGCCGAGGCTTGCTCGTTCGCATCGTTGGCGTCGGCTGCGACTCCCTCTGCATCCTGCGCCTGCGCAGACATCGGCATCGCGACCAGTGCGGCGGTTGCGGCCGCGATCAGAAATCTAGATTTCATTCGTTCCCTCCACAAATTATCTTATCGTTGCAAGATTAAGGGGTCGCCGCATCGCGCGCGCCGAGTTCGCTGTCGTACCAAACGGCGCGCGGCCAGCCCCCACAATAGCGTGAAACGCGGGACGGCGGTCCGTCCAGCACTATTCCGCAATGTTAACAGTCGGATAGATCCCCCCTCTATCCAGGCAATCCTCACTCTCTGTCACCGTTTTGCTGACGGTTCCGCAGGCCTATTTTCGTCGTTTGGAGGTGCCATCGACAAGATGCGAATCTGGTCGTAGTGATACCCCAAATCAGCAATGGCATTGCACCGCTTTGCTGCACCCTGACGGTGCGGCATCGCTCGGCGCTAGCCGCGCGTCATCCCCCTGTTTCCACCCTGTTTTCCGGGCGTCGACCTTGTGGTTGATAGCGTGGCATCTGGGCAAATCGCGATTTCGGATCGGCCCTATCGCCGCGCCTTATCGGGATACGCCGATCGAGGGGGCTGGCGCCGGGCCCCTTACGCCGCGGGTATCGGTGCAGCAAATTTCGGATCGCCCTGCCGGACACGCGCAGCGGTAGTCTCGCCGCCAAACCAACAGGCGGAGGACGAGGGACATGGCGACGACTAAATGGCGAAATGCGTTGGCGACCTCGGGGCTGGCGTTGGGTCCAATGCTGGGAATAGCGATCGCGGACCCGGTGCGGGCAGGCGAGGCGCCAGCAGCGGCGGCAGCCGATCGTGCGGCGGATCGCGGCTTGGCAGAGCCGCGGAGCGGTACCGAGCAGGGCACGCCTGAGCCGGGCCTCGCCAGGCTGATTCTGCTGGGCACCGGGGGCGGACCGCCGATCCGTTCGCGCCGGTCCGAGCCGGCCAGCCTGCTTGTCGCCGACGGCAAGGTGATGCTGATCGACGCTGGGGCGGGAACACTGCGCCGCCTGTATCAGGCAGGCTTCGCGGCGCAGGACGTCGATGCCATTTTTCTGACGCATCTGCATCTCGACCACGTCGCCGGCCTGGCCGAAGTGATCGCCTATGTCGCGATGGGCAATCGGCAGGATGCGCTGCGCATCTTCGGCCCCCCCGGCACGAGCGACACGGTCACCGCCGCGCGCCGCTTCACCGTCGCATCCGAACGGATCTTCCGCGCACAGGGGATCCGCCTTGCATCGGATGCGGTCTTCGCCGTGACTGAGCTTGATGCCGATGGGCCGGTTATGGCCGACGGCGCAATGACCGTCAGCGCGGCCCAGAACAACCATTTCCGCCTGAGTGACCCGGACAGCGCCTCGGCCGCGTTCGACAGGTCGTTCTCCTACCGTTTCGACATGGCGGAGGGTAGCGTGGTCTTTACCGGCGACACCGGGTCCGACCAGCGCGTCGCCGCCTTTGCCCACGATGCCGACGTGCTGGTCAGCGAAGTGGCCGATGTCGAGGCGGCGACGCAGTTCGCGATCCGCCAGTACGACCTGCCCGAAGCGTTGTGGGATCAGACCCGCACGCACATGGCCAGGGCGCACCTGACGTCCGACGCAGTCGGCGCGCTGGCGGCAGAGGCGCGGGTGGGGATGGTGGTGCTGAACCACTTCATCCCCGGCGGCGATGACGAGAGCAGCACTGTGGCCTATGTTGCCGGGGTCCGCGCCCGCTATGCTGGGCCAGTTGTGGGGGGAACCGACCTGTTCGAGTACGACCTTGGCAACGCGGGCGCGGGGCGAGATCGCTGATCCCGTCCGATCCGCCTGCGGTCAGGCCTCGACGCTGGTCTCTGCGCTGGTTTCGGCGACGAGTTCCTTAATGTAGTCTTCCATCTGGCGCGGTTTGCGGCCTAGGATGGTGCGCAGGACTAGGTCGTTGCCGCCCGGAAAGCCGTAGTTCGAATAGAACCGGTCGATCCCGGCAAAGGCCTCGCGCAGCCAGTCGATCTCGGGCATGTTCTCGGCGTTCCATTCGTCAATCGGCTGGTCGCGTGTGGTGATCGGACGGCCCAACGCATTGCTCATCATCACGACGATGTCGTCGGCGCACAGCGTGCCCGCGGCCTGCAGGTCGAAAATGCCTCCGTCTAGCCGATCCTCAGTCAGCGCGATCGCGGCGACTTCGGCGACGTCGCGGTAATCGACATAGCTGCTCTTCTTGTCGCGCGCCCACGGCTCGACATATTCGCCGCTTTCCAGCACCTTTTCCCAGAAGAAAATGCCGGTCGACTGCATCAGATTGGTCGGGTGCAGGATCACGAAAGTCATGCCCGACTTGATCAGCGCCAGTTCCACCGGCAGCTTTTCGCAATGATTGCACATGTCGGTGATGAACGGATAGATCACGCCCGACAGGACGAATTTTTCGACCCCCGCCTCCGCTGCCAGTTCGACCAACTGCACGCCCAGCTCGGATTCGTTGGGCAGGAACTTGGGGGGAATGTAAAATACCGCGCCGACGCCCTTAAGCGCCTCTCGCACCGCGGCCTGGTCGTTCAGGTCGGCGCGCGCGATGTCGGTGATCCCGGTTGACCGGGCAATCGCCTCTGCTTGGTCGTGGTGGACCAAGCCACGCACGTTGGTGAAGCCGCGCTCGATCAGCAGCGGCGCGATATGGCGTCCGAAATGCCCACCGGCACCGACGATCAGGATTGGCTTTTCATTCACGGCTGTCACCTCTCGACCACGATTATGCGATCCTGCCCATGTCAGCTTGGGCCTGTGGAAGTCAGATATCAAACTGGCCGGGGCGATACCCGTCGCGTCAGGGCCATCTGGTCGCAATCGCGTTCGAAACGTCCTGAAACTGGCGCGAAACCCCGGGTCCGGCGCGGATGGCGGCGTGTCAGGCCGATTCGCGAAAGGCATCGCCCATGCCATTGCCGCATCCCCTTCGCCTCGATCTTCAGCCGCTTCGCGACATTGGGGTCATGCCCTTCGCACAGCACGGCATAGGCCTCATCGCGCTTCGCGCGAGCATCGGCCAGCGATACGAACGGATAGGCGCCAAAGGCCATGGTCTTGTTCTTGTCGTCATATTCGTAGTTCCAGCGCCACAGCCTGCCGCCGCTCGGAGTGACCATCAGAAAAAGGCGATTGGCGTCGGCAATCTTGTAAGCTTTGGGGCGCGGCTTGGCCGTGCGCACCTTGGCATCGGTAAGCATGGTTCGGTCTCCAAAATACCTCGTTTTTCGACCGCGCGTACCTCGTTTTCGCCCCTCCGATTCGTTGGATGGGCATGGACGGGTACGGACGGCTGAGGCCGAACCGGTCTGCTAAGCATCGGTAATCAGGAGGAAAAAGTCGAGACCAGTGGTCGTTTACGGAACCCTGTGGAATGGTCCGTGGCGGAGCGGGAGGGATTTGATCCCTCAGCGCGTTGGCGCAAAAGCGCTCTTCCTTTGAAGAGACATCTGTGGTGAGGAGTTGCAGACACACCGCCGTATGCTTGGCTTGGTCAGGCGATAGCCGAATGCCAGGATCCCAATCCCACCCTGCAGTGTGCCCAGTCGGTGTGGATCGGAGGCCTCGTTCAGAGAGCGAAGCGCCTGAGCTTCGCAAAAATTAGGCCGTCGAATTCGATCCGCTACTCTCAAGCACGCTTGAACGCGGCTCGATGGTGGACCCGTCGTGGACCCGTAGATCCCGACGAGCCATAAACTCAGCCGATCAGGCCAGCACAAGTCGTTGATTTTCCTATCGAAACTGGAGCGGGCGAAGGGATTCGAACCCTCGACCCCAACCTTGGCAAGGTTGTGCTCTACCCCTGAGCTACGCCCGCTCGTGCGTTTCTGGCCGGTGGGAAAGTCCCCGTCCGGCTGGGGTGTGGGGGCCTCTAACCATGACTCGGGATTAGCGCAACAGCAAAAATGCACCTGCGGACAAGTCTGTCGCCAAAAGCCCCTTTCCCCTTGCCGAACCGCGCAGGGTTCCCACATGGTAGACCACGCGCAAACCCTTTAAGAACGAAACCGGAGACGCAACTTGGCCAGCATGGGGCTCAATCTCGACGAGCAGAAGGCAGTCGACCGATTCCGCAAGGATGTGGTCGAACCGTCGATGACCAAGCTGGTCGTCCTCGATTTCTGGGCGGAATGGTGCGGGCCGTGCAAGGCGCTGACCCCGGTGCTGGAAAAGGTCGCGGCCGAATATGCCGACAAGGGCGTGGTTCTGGCCAAGGTCAATGTCGACGAGGAGCAGTTCATCGCGGCGCAGTTTCAGGTGCGCTCGATCCCGACGGTCTACGCGATGTTCCAGGGCCAGCCGGTGGCCGACCTCACGCAGGCGCGAACCGAATCGCAGCTCAAGCAGTATCTGGACCAGCTTCTTGCCAAGTTGCCGGTGCAGGCGGGCGAGGCTGCGCAGGATGTGACACCGCTTCTTGCCATGGCTGACGAGGTCCTGGCCGAGGGCGACGGAGAACGGGCCGCGAGCATTTTTGCCCAGATCGTCGAGATCGCTCCCGACAATGCCCCGGCCCACGCAGGGCTGGTGCGCGCACTGATTCTGGCGGGGCAGCGTGACGAAGCGCAGGCCGTGATCGACTCACTCGATGAAAAGCTGGCCGCAGACCCGGCGATCGCGCAGGCTCGCTCGGCACTGGCGCTGGCCGAGGATGTGCCCGAGGAGGCAGAACTTGCGGCCCTGCGCGCAGCGGCGGCGGAACGTCCTGCCGATATGGAGGCGCAGCTGGCCTTCGCCAATGCCCTCTATGCCAGTGGCGCGCGCGACGAAGCTGCGGCAAAGCTGCTCGCCATGATCACGACTGACCGCGACTGGAACGAAGGCGCTGCCAAGGCGCGGTTGCTGCAGATCTTCGAGGCGACCGGCCTTGAGGATCCGTGGGTTGCGGCCACGCGGCGCAAGCTTTCCTCCGTCCTGTTCGGTTGAGGCGATGGGCGCCACGGTGAACACGACGCGCCTATCCATCTTTCCGCTGACCGGGGCGATTCTCTATCCCGGCCTGCAACTGCCGCTGCATTTCTTCGAGCCGCGTTACCGTGCGCTGGTTAGCGACTCGCTGGCGCGCGATCGCCGCATCGCGATGATCCAGCCGCAATCGCCGGTGGAAGGGGCGCCCCTGTTCAGCGTCGGCTGCGTCGGCAAGATCGCCGATGTCGAGGCATTGGAGGACGGTCGCTACAACGTGGTTCTCGAAGGCGTGTCGCGCTTTCGCCTGATTCGCGAGCTTGAGGTGACGACGCCTTTCCGGCAGGTCGAGGCCGAACTGATCGAGGACGACCTCAACGAGGCGCTTAGCGCGGTCGAGCGGGCCTCGTTCGAACGTGAATCGCGCAAGTTCGCCGATGCGCAGGGTTACTCGGTCGATTGGGATTCGGTCGGGCGGCTGGATGACATGTCGTTGATCAACGGCGTATCGCAGATCGCACCGTTCGACGCTGCGGCAAAGCAGGCGCTGCTCGAGGCCGATACTCTTGCCGAGCGATGCGAGTTGCTGGTGCAGCTCATGCAGTTCTTCGGCAAGCGCGACAGCGACGATGGCGGCCGAGTGACGCTGCAATAGCCGGGATTGGCCAATTGCGCAGTTGACGTGTCCGGGCTTTTTGCTCCCTTGCGAGCGCGAAAAGGCGCGCAGGGAGTGGGAGGCATGATGGGGAAGTGGCTGGGATCCGCGCTGGGCGCGCTGACGCTTGTTCTGGGCAGCAGCAGCGCCCTGGCAGCGAAAGATGCAGCGCCCGAGATTGCCGGGACGCTTCATGCCGATCGGCAGGGCCCCGTCCTGTCGCGTTATCTCCAGGGCCAGTTTGCCGAACATCTGGGCGGCGACATCTATGACGGAATCTGGGTGGGGCCTGATAGCGCCATCCCGAACGTTCGGGGCATACGCAGCGACGTGGCGGCGGCGTTGAAGGTGATCAAGGTGCCGGTCGTCCGCTGGCCGGGCGGCTGCTTTGCCGACATCTATCACTGGCGCGACGGCATCGGCCCGGCGGCACAGCGTCCGGTTCGCAAGAATGACTGGTGGGGCGGGCTCGAAAGCAACGCCTTCGGCACGCACGAATATTTCGACTTCGTGGATCAGATCGGCGCGGATTCCTACGTGGCGATCAACATGGCGACTTCCACGCCGTCGGAAATGCGCGAGTGGATGGATTACATCACCTCGAGCGCGAAGGATTCGATAGCCGAGGAGCGCCGGGCGAACGGACGACGCGAGTCGTGGAAGCTGGGCTTCGTCGGCATCGGCAACGAGGCGTGGGGCTGCGGCGGGATGCAGACGCCAGAGCACTTCGCCAACGAGTACCGCCGGTTCGCGACGTTCCTGCATCGCAACGGCTCCACCTTCCACATGCACAACGACAATGCGGCGCTGCGCGTGGCATCGGGGCCGAACAACGACGATACCGCGTGGATGGACACCGTGCTGAAAAGCGCAGGACCATTGATGGATGCGATCTCGCTCCACTACTACACGGTCTATGACGGCAAGTGGGAGAACCGCGACAAGGCGCCCGCCACCGGCTTTCCGGCAGAGCACTGGAACCACATCCTCTATCAGGCCTCGCGCATGGACGGCATCCTCAAGATGCACGAGGCGGTGATGGACAAGCATGATCCGGCACGGCGCATCGGGCTCTACGTTGACGAATGGGGCACCTGGTATGCGCCCGAGCCGGGGACCGAGCCGGCATACCTGTTCCAGCAGAACACGCTGCGCGACGCGCTCGTTGCGGCAATGACGCTCAATATCTTTCATGCCCACGCCGAACGCGTGAAGATGGCCAACATCGCGCAGGCGGTGAACGTGCTGCAGGCAATGATCCTGACCGATGGCGCGAAGATGGCACGCACGCCCACGTACCATGTTTTTTCGATGTACGTGCCGTTCCAGGACGCGACCGCGCTTCCGGTCGAAGTCTCCGCGCCAATGCTCAAATCGGGCGCGAACAGCTTTCCCGCGGTTTCGGTCAGTGCCGCGCGCGGCAAGGACGGGCGCGTGCATGTGGCCCTGGCCAATGCCGATGCGGACCGAGGCTACCGGCTGTCGTTGAAGCTGGGGGGCCTGCGGGCAAGCAAGGTTGCCGGACAGGTGCTGACCGCAGCCAAGACCGATGCGCACAATGTTCCGGGGCAGCCGGAACAAGTCCGCCCCGCTCGCTTCGACGGCGCGAAGCTGGCTGGCGGGGTGCTCATGCTCGACGTGCCCGCGAAATCAGTGGTGGTTGTCGCGCTCGATTGAGCGTCCACGTTACCCTGTTTGTTGTGTGCCGATCAGAACTGAGCCTGCAGGCCGTCGATCACGAACTGCGCGGCGAGCGCTGCCAGCAGCACGCCGAGCAGGCGGGTGATGACCGCCTCGACCTGTGAACCCAGCGCGCGGATCAACGGGCGGGCGGCGACGAGGGCGACAAAGCTCAGGACCATGACCACGGCGAGCGCGCCGAGAATGATCAGCGTCTCCTGCGTGCCGTTGGCGCGCGCGGTGAGCAGCATGACCGAGGCGATCGAACCGGGGCCTGCCAGCATCGGCATGGCCATGGGAAAGACCGAGACGTCTTCGACCTGCGGCTGGGCGGTGCGGACCTTCTCCGCGCGCTCCTCGCGCCGCTCCGTGCGCTTTTCGAAAACCATGTCGAGCGCAATCAGGAAGAGCATGATGCCACCTGCGATGCGGAAGCTGTCGAGCTCGATGTGCAGCGCGCCCAGCAGGTCCTCGCCGAACAGCGCAAAGACCAGCAGGATGCCGGTGGCGATCAGGCAGGCGCGCAGGGCCATGGAGAAGGCCTGCCGCGCCGTGGCATTAGCGGTGAGGCCCGCGTAGATCGGCGCACAGCCGGGAGGATCGATCACCACGAACAGCGTGACGAAGGCGGACAGGAACAGTTGCCACATGGCCGTCAGGCTCCATTCGCTTTGAAACTGCGGGCGACCGCCTCGATCATCGCACCGTCTTTCCACATCCATGCGGTGAAGCGGCGGCTGCCATCGGGCAGCACCGTCGAGCGCCAGGCCAGCGTGCCATCGCGCGACTGGCCATCCTTGCTGTCGGAACCCGCCGGGGCGTCGCTCCCGGGAATCGGGCCGGCGAGCGGGCGCAAGGGTTGCGGCTTGCTGCGCTCTGCCTTGTCGCGCTTACCGCCGGGTGCGGGGGCGGCACCGTCACGGTCGCGGCGGGCAGGGCAATCGGCGACCTTGCCTTCGACCCAGTCAACCTCGCGCAGCGGAGCGGCCAGATCCTGGCCGTCGTCGAGCACCCATTTCCAGTCGACCTTGCCCTTGAACTGGCGCTGCCAGACGGTGACGTACTCGCCGTTTCCGCCCGATGGGCCTTGCCATGCGCCGAAGGTCAGGCCCGCCGAACCGTCGCAACTGATCCATGCGGCGTGGGGTGACCATTTGACCGGGGCGGGCGGGTCCTTGCGTTCCTTGAGCGCTGCCTTTGCAACCACGCGCTTGCCTTCGAATATCTCGGCGGCATCTTCGGCGGTCTCGCGAAACGCGGTCCACTGGCCTTTCTCGCGCGCCAGACGGGCAAAGCCGATGTCCGCGGCGATCAGCGCGCTGGGGTTGGCATAGGCGCGCTGCGGGCGCTGGGTCCCGGCGGGTGCCGCAGCAGTCTGGGCGAATGCGGGTGCGGCAAGGGCGAGGAATGCAAGGGGGATCAGGCGCTTCATTGCCGCAGCCTAGCCGAAGCGCCATGCCCTGCCCACCCCCCGGCCTTGCGCAGGATCGAGGACGAGACAATCGTCTCAGATGACGTCGGGAGCGAGTTCCAGACCGGCGTTGCGGTAGGCGGCGACCAGCGCATTGCGCAGCAGGACTGCGATGGTCATCGGGCCGACGCCGCCCGGAACCGGCGTTACCGCCGCGGCAACTTCGGTAACGGAGGCATAGTCGACATCGCCGACGAGCTTCGACTTGCCTTCCACCGCTCCTGCGACGCGATTGATGCCGACGTCGATCACAGTCGCGCCCGGCTTGATCCAGTCACCCTTGACCATTTCCGGGCGACCGACGGCGGCAACCACGATGTCGGCGCGGCGGACGACGTCGGCCAAGTTCTTCGTGCGGCTGTGCGCGACAGTCACGGTGCAGCTTTGCGCGATGAGTAACTGCGCCATCGGCTTGCCGACAATGTTCGAGCGGCCGATGACCACGGCATCGAGGCCGGAAAGATCGCCTAGCCGGTCCTTGAGCAGCATCAGGCAGCCCAGTGGCGTGCACGGGACAAAGCCCGGCTGGCCCACGGCGAGGCGTCCCGCATTGATCACGTGGAAGCCGTCGACGTCCTTGTCGGGAGCGATCGTGGCGATGACCTTCTGCTCGTCGATGTGGCCGGGCAGGGGAAGCTGGACGAGAATGCCGTCAACCGCAGGATCGGCATTGAGCTGTTCGACAACCGCCAGGAGATCGGTTTCCGAGGCATCGGCAGGCAGCTTGTGCTCGAAGCTGTTCATGCCGGCTTCGAGCGTGCTCTTGCCCTTGGAGCGGACATAGACCTGGCTCGCCGGGTCCTCGCCCACGAGCACCACGGCAAGGCCCGCCTTGCGCCCTGCCTTGGCTTCGAACGCAGCGGCGAGTTCGCCCACGCGCGCGCGCAAGTCGGCCGCGAAGGCCTTTCCGTCGATAACCGCAGCGGTCATGGAATGTCTTTGCCCCTGTAATGTCTGGATCAGATACCTGCGGTCGAGGCGGCGATGCCGCTCAGCAGGATGGTCAGCAGGTTGAGGCCGATAATCAGAACCATCGGCGAAAAATCGATCGAGCCGGTATCGGGCATGATGCGGCGGATCGGCCGCAGGAGTGGCTCGAGGATCGCGTTGAGCGCCTTCCAGATCGCCGCGACCGCGTTGTTGTGCATGTTCACGACGTTGAAAGCGATCAGCAGGCTGAGCACGAACTGGACGATCACCACGATCACGACGACGTTTACGAGGTAGTTGATCATCGAGATCAGCGTGTACAGCAGCATGGCGCGTATTCCTTGTCAGCGGGAACCTGTTCCCGCGCTATGTCGCGCAGCGGGAACCCGTGTTCCTAGCCGACCCTCTCCCGGGGCGACAAGTGCCCCATTCGCCGTCAACCGCGTTGCGACGCGCCGGTCTGTATGTGTTGCTTACGAAATTGGCAAGTCACAGCCGATCAAGGTGCGATGGTCGTGCTTTCGATATGCCAGCGCAGCTGCTCGGGGCTGGCGCCGTCCACATCATTGACGCGGCGGATGGTCATCTCGCCGCGCAGGGTGCGGGCACCGTCGACGATGGTCACAGGCGCGGTATAATA
Organism: Novosphingobium sp. HNCC26DJ243; assembly: GCF_057180545.1. NCBI lineage: Bacteria > Pseudomonadati > Pseudomonadota > Alphaproteobacteria > Sphingomonadales > Sphingomonadaceae > Novosphingobium > Novosphingobium sp. HNCC26DJ243. Next base: position 463,338 of record NZ_JBXUGN010000002.1, read on the forward strand.
GAGCGAACCCGCAGCACCTTCCTGTGCGCCCGTGCCGATTGTAACGACCGGGGCCATCAGCGTGCTCCACCGTGCGGCGAAGGCGTCCTCCGACAAGCCACTGCGCTCGCCCTTGTCGCCCCAGAACGCGCGCAGGGCTTTCCAGTCGCGCGCCTCGATCGTGGCAGCCAGTGCATCCATCACATCGTCGGGATTGCGGGCGAACGACGGCTTGCCGGGGCCACTGGGTGCCATCTCGGACGGAGCCGCCTGTGGCAGCCCTGCGGCGGGCATCGCCGGAGCGGCTTCGCTGGCGAGCGGCTCGGGCGAGGGCGAAGCGGGCCCCTTCTGGCATCCCCCGAGGTGGAAGACGAAGGCAGAGGTCAGCGCGGCGACGAGACAGGAACGGAGCATGGCCCTTCAGCGAGTGGCGCCCCGTTCCGTTCCACGAATTATATGAAGCTTAACCCGGTTCAACCCGCCTTGATCAGCGTGCCCGCCCCTTGCGCGGTGAAGATCTCGAGCAGCATCGCGTGAGGCACCCGGCCATCGAGGACCACGGTCGCCTCGCACCCGGCCTCGACCGCGTGGACGCAGGTCTCGAGCTTGGGGATCATGCCGCCGCTGATCGTGCCGTCCTCGGCCAGCCGCGCGATGTCGGCGGGGCGCAGGTCGGTGAGCAGGTTCTTGTCCTTGTCGAGCACGCCGGGGACGTCGGTCAGCAGGAACAGGCGGGCAGCGCCCATGGCGGCGGCAATGCTGCCAGCCATGGTGTCTGCGTTGATATTGTAGGTCGCGCCATCCTCGCCCACGCCGATCGGGGCGATCACCGGGATCATGCCGGCCGCGCAGATCGTGTCGATCACGGTGGTGTCGATGTGTGCCGGCTCGCCAACGAAGCCGAGATCGACGACCAGTTGCTCGCCGCTTTCGTCGGAGATTGCCTTGGGCGCCTTTTTCGACTGGACCTTGCGCGCAAGGACCATGCCGCCGTCCTTGCCCGAGATGCCGATGGCCTTGCCGCCCGCGCGCGCGATCCAGCCGACGATTTCCTTGTTGATCGCGCCGGCCAGCACCATTTCGGCGACTTCGGCGGTCTGCTTGTCGGTGACGCGCAACCCGTCGACGAACTGCGATTCGATTCCCAGCGCCTTGAGCATCCGGCCGATCTGCGGGCCGCCGCCGTGGACGACGACCGGGTTGATGCCCACGGCTTTCAGCAGCACCACGTCCTGCGCGAAATCGTGCGCGAGTTCCGGATCGCCCATCGCATGGCCGCCGTACTTCACGACGAAGGTCTTGCCGGCATAGCGCTGGAGATAGGGCAGCGCTTCGGTAAGCGTTTCGGCCTTGGCGAGCATCGCGGGATCGTGGTTCTGAGACATGATGCGCGCCCTTACGCGCAAAGCGTGCGGAATCCAATATTGCGCGTTGCGCCAGCGGTGCAGGTCATGCCGGACGGTCGAGCCACTTTCCCAGCCGCACGAAGACCCAGATCAGCGGCGGGACCATGATTGTGGAGAGCACCAGCTTGGAGATGATCTGGCCTTCCATGATCGAGAGGATCGGCAGGTCCTGCCCGTAGAACGAGATCGTGATGAACAGGATCGTATCGACCACCTGGCTGAGCATCGAGGCGAGCCATGCGCGCAGCATCAGCAGGCGCCCGCGCCCGCCTGCGATCCGCGAAAACAGGTAGACGTTGAGCGTCTGCGAGGTGCCGTAGGAGATAAGGCCCGCAAACTGCATCCGCGCACCTTGGCCAAGCAAGCGGGCAAAGGCGTCTTGATCGTTCCAGAACGGGGCGGGCGGCACGGCATGGATCACTGTGGTGAGCAGGACCATCGAGACGATCAGCGGCACGAAGCCGAAGCGCACGAGCTTGTTCGCCACGTCCTGCCCGAACAGTTCGGCAACGGCGCTGGCCATCACGACGAGCAGGAGAAATGCAAAGATTCCCGATTCGACGGCAAGATCGCCAAGCAGCGGCCAATGGCCGAGTGAGGCAAGCTTGGTGCCCAGAACGCCAGCCAGCACACACAGGCCGCCATAGAGGAGCGCGCCGGCGAACAGCGAACGGGGGATTGCGGGCGCCGGAGCGGATGGTTCGTGCATGACGGGCCGATAGCGTGCTTTTAACGCAGCGCCAATTCGCTATTAGGTTCGCCTGAAACCACTTTTTCAATGAAACCTCTTTCTGCTGCGGAGCCAGGCCCCACCCGATGCGTGTCGTACTCAGTCTCCTCGGGATGGTGCTCATCCTCGCGTTCGCCTTTGCCCTTTCATCAAACCGCCGTGCGATCCGGCTGCGCGTTGTTGCCGCCGCGTTCGCGCTGCAGGCGGGGTTTGCCGCGCTGGTGCTCTATGTGCCATTCGGCAACCGCATGTTGCAGGGAGCGGCCAAGGGAGTCGAAGGCCTGCTCGGCTTTGCCCGCGCGGGCGTGCAGTTCCTGTTCGGACCGCTCGCCGACCCGGCGATCGGCGGGACCAGTTTTGCCATATCGGCCCTGCCGGTGATCGTATTCTTCGCCGCGCTGATCTCGATACTCTACTATCTCGGCGTGATGCAGCTGGTGATCCGCTGGATCGGCGGCGCGCTGGAGAAGGTGACGGGGATCAGCAAGGTCGAATCGCTGTGTGCGGCCAGCAACATCTTCGTCGGGCAAAGCGAATCGCCACTTGTGATCCGGCCCTATCTGGCTGCGCTCAATCCTTCGCAGCTTTTCTGCGTGATGACCGTGGGCATGGCAGGCGTGGCGGGCACGATTCTGGCGGCCTATGCCAGCATGGGCATCCGCATCGATTATCTCGTCGCGGCGGCCTTCATGTCGGCACCCGGCGGCATCCTGATGGCCAAGCTGATGATGCCCGACGAGCCGCCGTGCCCTGCCGAAGTGGCCGATGAGGCCCTGCCCAATCCGCACGTGAAGCCCGGCCTTGCCTCGGACGAGGAAGAACGCCCCGCCAACATCATCATGGCCGCAAGCCAGGGCGCGCAGACCGGCGTGAAGCTGGCGGTGGCGGTAGGCGCAATGGTGCTCGCCTTCGTGGCGCTTGTCGCGCTGGCGAACGGGATCCTTGGCTGGCTGGGCGGCTGGTTCGGCATGCCCGACCTCTCGTTCCAGATGGTGCTCGGCTATGTCTTTGCGCCGGTGTTCCTGCTCCTGGGCGCCGATGGCTGGGGCGAGGCGATGCAGGCCGGCGGGCTGTTCGGCTCGAAGATCGTGCTCAACGAATTCGTCGCCTTCATCGAACTGGGCAAGGACACCGCGCTTTCGCCCCATACAGTCGCGCTGGTTACTTTCGCCTTGTGCGGCTTTGCCAACTTCAGCTCGATCGCGATCCAGATGGCGGTGACCGGAGGTCTCGCTCCCAACCAGCGGCCGGTCATCGCCAAGCTTGGTCTGCGCGCGCTTGTGGCAGGCGCGCTGAGCAACCTGATGAGCGCGGCGCTGGCGGGGTTGTTCCTCTCGCTATAGTCCGCGACCGAATCAGTTCTCGAAGTTCGCCTCGTCCAGATTGAGGCCGGCGCGACCGTCCGCCGCAGTGTGTGAAGGCGCGTGCGGCGGTTCGGCATCGGGATCGAGGGGCGGCTGGAGCATGCCTTCCCACTTGGTCACGACCGACGTCGCCACCGCATTGCCGACCACGTTGGTGGCGCTGCGGCCCATGTCGAGGAAGTGATCGACGCCCAGGACAAGCGCGATGCCTTCGACCGGCAGACCGAACTGGTTGAGCGTCGCGGCAATCACGACAAGGCTGGCGCGCGGCACCCCGGCAATGCCCTTGGACGTAACCATCAGCGTCAGCAGCATCACGATCTGGCTCGAGATGGGCAGGTCGATGCCATAGGCCTGCGCGATGAAGATCGCGGCAAAGCTGGTGTAGATCATCGAGCCGTCGAGATTGAAGCTGTAGCCCAGCGGCAGGACGAAGCCCGAGATGCGGCGCGGGACGCCGAAGCGGTCAAGCTGTTCGAACAGCTTGGGCAGGGCGGCTTCGGAACTGGCGGTGGAATAGGCCAGCAACAGCGGTTCGCGAATGTAGCGGATCAGGGTGAAGATGCGGCCGTGGAGGAAGATCGCGCCCGCGCTCAACAGGATCACCCAGAGGACCAGCATCGCGAGGTAGAACGATCCCACCAGCTTGCCGTAGGTCACAATGATGCCGAGCCCGCGCAGCGCAATGACCGACGAGATCGCGCCGAACACCGCGAATGGCGCAAAGCGCATGACATAGCCGGTGACGGTGAGCATGACCTGCGCCAGCGCCTCGGCCCCGCGCACGAGCGGCGCGCCCCTCTCGCCCACGGCGGACAGGGCAATGCCCGCGAACAGCGAGAACACCAGCACCTGCAGGATGTCATTCTTGGCCATCGCCTCGATCGGGCTGGCGGGGAAGACCGACAGTACGAAATGGCGGAAGGTGAAGTCGCCCGTCGCCAGTTCGCCAAGGTCGCCCGTGGGCACCAGTTCAAGGCCGACGCCGGGCTTGAGCAGGTTGACCATGATCAGGCCGAGCGTGATCGAGACGAAGCTGAACGTGACGAACCACGCCAGCGAACGCCCGCCGATCCGGCCGAGGGCGGCGCTGTCGCCCATCGAAGCAATGCCGGTGACGATGGTGGCCAGTACCAGCGGCGCGACGATCATCTTGATCAGGCGCAGGAAAACATCGGGCAGCAGCTTGAGCGTGTCGGCGGTATAGGCCAGCGTCGCGTCACCCGTGGGATAGGAAGTGTTGAGCGCGTAGCCGACGACGATGCCGAGCACCATGCCGATCAGGATGTAAAGGGTCAGGCGCCTGGCCAAAAGAATGCTCCCGCAATATTGTTGCAGGCGAGACTAACGACCTTTCACGGTCACCTCAACCACACTGTCCCCGGTGCAGCAGTTTCTGGTCGGCCAGCACTAGCGCCATCATCGCCTCGACCACGGGCACGCCGCGAATGCCGACGCAAGGATCGTGGCGGCCCTTGGTGAACAGTTCGGTCGCCTCGCCCTCACGCGTGATCGTCGGCATCGGCGTGAGGATCGACGAGGTGGGCTTGAACGCCACGCGCACCACGACCGGCTGGCCGGTGGAAATGCCGCCGGCAATGCCGCCCGCGTGATTGGCCGTGAACTGCGGCGCGCCGTCACCCGGCCGCATCGGATCGGCATTGCCTTCTCCGGTATTGGCCGCTGCGGCAAAGCCATCGCCGATTTCCACGCCCTTGACCGCGTTGATTCCCATCATCGCGTGGGCCAGCTCGGCGTCGAGCTTGGCATAGAGCGGCGCGCCCCAACCAGCAGGAACGCCGGTGGCCACGCATTCGACCACCGCGCCCAGCGAAGAGCCGGACTTGCGCGCGTCATCGACCAGCGCTTCCCAGCGGGCAGCGGCCTTGGCGTCGGGGCAGAAGAACGGATTGTTGCTGATCTCGGCAGCGTCGAAATTGGCCATGTCGATCGCATCGCCGCCAATCGCGCTGACGTAACCCATAATGGCGACTTCGGGCATCACCAGTCGCGCCACGCCGCCTGCGGCGACGCGTGCCGCCGTCTCGCGTGCTGACGAGCGCCCGCCGCCGCGATAGTCGCGGAAGCCGTACTTGGCGTCATAGGCATAATCGGCATGGCCGGGGCGATAGGCCTTGGCGACATCGCCATAGTCCTTCGAACGCTGATCGACATTCTCGATCATCAGGCTGATCGGGGTGCCCGTTGTCTTGCCTTCGAACACGCCCGAAAGGATGCGGACCTGATCCGGCTCCTGCCGCTGCGTGGTGAAGCGCGATTGGCCGGGGCGGCGCGCATCCAGATACGGCTGGATATCCGCTTCGGAAATGGCGAGGCCCGGAGGGCAGCCATCAACCACGGCACCCAGCGCCGGCCCGTGGCTTTCGCCCCAGGTGGTGAAACGGAACATGTGACCAAAACTGTTCAGGCTCATGGGGGAAGCGCAATGTCGCAAAGCGGCGGAAAAGTCCACCTTTCGGCGCGGCCTGACGCGCGCTAAATCCGCCCCATGTACCTCGTCGTCTTCCGCAACCGCAAACGCGCCGACATCGATGCCGCCGCCTATGCGGCAGATGCGCAAGCGATGGACGCCTTGGCGCGCCAGCGACCCGGCTTCCTCAGCTTCAAGAGCTACACCGCCGATGACGGCGAAGTCATCGCTCTGTCCGAATGGGCCGACGAAGCGGCGGCTCTGGCATGGCGGCGCGTAGCCGAACATGTCGAAATACAGGGCAAGGGCCGCAGCGAGTATTACGAGAACTACACGCTTTTCGCTGGCACGCCTTCGCGCATCCACCACTTCAACCGGCAGGACTCATGAGCATTATTCTTTACGGCATTCCCAACTGCGACACCGTCAAGAAGGCCCGCACATGGCTCGACGCGCAGGGCCTTGCCTACACGTTTCACGACTACAAGAAGCAGGGCGCTGACCCGGCGCGGGTCGCTGGCTGGATTGCACAGGTCGGCCTGGACAAGGTGGTGAACCGCGCGGGTACGACCTACCGCAAGCTGGATGATGCGCAGAAGGCGGCGCTGGCAGGAGACGGCGCGCCTGCGGTGCTTGCCGGGAACAGCTCGATGATCAAGCGACCGATTGTCGAATATCCCGGCGGCCTGCTTGTGGGGTTCAAGGAAGCCGAGTGGGCGGCTGCGTTTACGGCTTAGTTGCTCTATCCCATCATCCTGAACTTGTTTCAGGATCCATCTCTCCTCCTGCGCCGATGCGTTGTGGCGCAGGATAACTGCGCCGCTGCTTTGCGCAACGCCGCACCGTGCGAGGGGTGAAATGGGTGCTGAAACAAGTTCAGCATGACGTAGAAATTTACGTTTCCACGTCTCTAGTTCGTCTCGCGCGAAAGCCTGTCCGCCAGTTCCGCGATTTCCGAGGGATCGAGCAGCCACGTGCGCGTGGCGCGGCCTTCGCGGTGGATCGGCTTGCTCAGCAGCACCCGTGCATTGTCGCGAGCGTGGGGCTTGTAGAGGCCGTAGTGCAACGCGCAGTCGCGGATCGTGCCGATGATCGGGGCGCGGCCTTCAAGGTCGATCATGGTCGCGGGCTGGTCCCACGGAATGTCGTCGGTGAAAGCCAAGATCAGACGTCCAGATTGGCCACGTTGAGCGCGTTGTCCTGAATGAATTCGCGGCGCGGCTCGACCACGTCGCCCATCAGGCGGGTGAAGATTTCGTCGGTCACGTCTGCATCCTCGACCTTCACCTGCAGCAGCGTGCGCACGTTTGGATCGAGCGTGGTTTCCCACAGCTGATCGGCGTTCATTTCGCCAAGACCCTTGTAGCGCTGGATCGAAAGGCCCTTGCGCCCACCGGCGAACACCGTCTCGAGCAGTTCGGAAGGCCGCGTGATCGCGTCCTTGGCCTGCGTCGTGGGTGCGGCGGCGGGCGCATCGGCATCATCGCCCGAGACGACCGCGTCGGATTCGGGCTCGGCTTCGGCCGCCGACGCCGCGGTTGCGCGGACCAGTCGTGCCACGCCCTGATAGACGTCGGCGTTTTCGGCGGCGAGCTTGGCCAGCTTGCGCGCTTCGGCGCTGACGAGGAATCCGGCTTCGATCACGTGATGATCGGTCACCCCGCGCCAGACGCGCTTGATGTGGTAGCCGCCTTCTTCGGCCAGATCGACCGACCAGCGTGCTTCGGTATCGCCGCGATCGAGCCAGCGCGTGGTGCGCGAAAGCGCTTCGGCGCGGGCTTCGGTGGACATTTCCGGCTCGAGCGCACCGGCAAGCGCAAGCGCTTCGATGATCGCCGGATTGTACCGACGGGGAACGAAAGCCATCAGGTTGCGCATGCGCAGGGCGTGCTCGACCAGATTTTCAAGGTCTGGTCCGCTGCGCGCGCCGCCTGCGGTTTCCAGCACGCGGCCCGAGAGGCCCGCGTCGACCAGATAGCGGTCAAGCGCGGCGTTGTCCTTCAGGTAGACCTCGCTGCGGCCCTTGGCGACCTTGTAGAGCGGCGGCTGGGCGATGAAGAGGTGCCCAGAACGGATGATGTCGGGCATCTGGCGGTGGAAGAAGGTCAGCAGCAGCGTGCGGATATGCGCGCCGTCGACGTCGGCGTCGGTCATGATGACGATCTTGTGATAGCGCAGCTTGTCGAGATTGAACTCGTCGCGAATGCCGGTGCCCATCGCCTGGATCAGAGTCCCGACTTCCTTCGAGCCGATGATCCGGTCAAACCGCGCGCGTTCCACGTTGAGGATCTTGCCCTTCAAGGGCAGGATCGCCTGGGTCTTGCGATCACGCCCCTGCTTGGCCGAACCGCCCGCCGAGTCACCCTCGACCAGGAACAGTTCGCACTTCGACGGATCGCGCTCCTGGCAATCGGCGAGCTTGCCCGGCAGGCTGGCGATGTCCATCGCGCCCTTGCGGCGAGTGAGTTCGCGGGCGCGCTTGGCCGCTTCGCGCGCGGCTGCGGCGTCGATCACCTTCTGGATGATCGACTTGGCGTGGCCGGGATTCTCTTCCAGCCATTCGACCATCTTGTCGGCCATCAGGCTTTCGAGCGGCTGGCGAACCTCGGAGGAGACCAGCTTGTCCTTGGTCTGCGAGGAGAACTTCGGATCGGGCAGCTTGACCGAAACGATGGCGGTAAGGCCTTCGCGCATGTCGTCGCCGGTCAGCGAGACCTTTTCCTTCTTCAGCATGCCCGAGCGTTCGGCATAACCGTTGAGCGTGCGGGTGAGCGCTGCGCGGAACGCGGCAAGGTGCGTGCCGCCATCGCGTTGCGGGATGTTGTTGGTGAAGCACAGCACGTTTTCGTAGTAGCTGTCGTTCCACTCGAGCGCGACGTCGATGCCGATGCCATCCCGGTCGGCCGAAATGGCGACCGGTTCGGGCATGAGCGAGGCCTTGTTGCGATCGAGATATTTCACGAAGGCGGCGATCCCGCCCTCGTAATAGAGATCGTGCTCCTTGACCTCTTCATGGCGCTTGTCGCGCAGCAGGATGCGCACGCCCGAATTGAGGAAGGCAAGTTCGCGGTAGCGGTGTTCGAGCTTGTCGAAATCGAACTCCAGCACGTTCTTGAAGGTATCGTGGCTGGCCTGGAACGTGACGCGCGTGCCCTTCTTGCCTTCAGGCGCGGGCCCGCGCACTTCGAGCGGGCCGACGGCATCGCCGTGGGCAAAGCGCATCCAGTGCTCCTTGCCTTCGCGCCAGATCGTCAGCTCCAGCCATTCCGATAGCGCGTTGACCACCGAGACGCCGACGCCGTGGAGGCCGCCCGACACCTTGTAGGCGTTATCGTCCGAGGTGTTCTCGAACTTTCCGCCCGCATGAAGCTGGGTCATGATCACTTCGGCGGCGGAAACGCCTTCCTCGGCGTGGATACCGGTGGGAATGCCGCGTCCGTTGTCCTCGACCGAGACCGAGCCGTCGGGGTTGAGTTCTATCAGCACGAGATCGCAATGCCCCGCCAGCGCTTCGTCGATCGCGTTGTCCGAAACCTCGAACACCATGTGGTGGAGGCCCGATCCATCGTCGGTATCGCCGATGTACATGCCGGGGCGCTTGCGCACGGCATCGAGGCCTTTCAGCACCTTGATGGAATCGGCGCCGTAAGCGTTGGCGTTGGGGATATTCTCGTTCGTACTGGCCATCGTTTGCACATAGGCACGAAAGGGCAAAAACCCAAGCTATTCCGGCCCGTTTTGCACAGCTGGCAACGCACGGGAAAAGGTGTTTGCGCGCGCTCCCCGGCTGAAGCAGGATGGCCCGGCTTCAAGGCTTCAACGAGGACTGCAATCCATGCGCAAATCGATCGTCCTGCTGGCAGCGCTGGTGCTGCAGATGGGCTCCGCGATTGCCGCCGAAGCCCCGTTGCGGCCCGACCAGGAGGCTTACCGCGCGCTGTACAAGGAGATGGTCGAAACAGACACCTCGATCACGACCGGGAGTTGCACCGCGCTGGCTGACAAGATCGAAGGCCACTTGCGCAAGGCGGGCTTCGGCGACGGGGATATCCATCGTTTCGCCGTGCCCGAGGCTCCGAAGGAAGGCGGTATCGTTGCCATCCTGCCCGGAACCTCGAAGACCGCAAAGCCGATCCTGCTGCTGGGCCACCTCGATGTGGTGGTCGCAAAGCGAGAGGACTGGACCCGCGATCCCTACACGTTCATCGAGGAAGGCGGATACTTCTACGGGCGCGGCGTGGCCGACATGAAGGCGATGGACGCGGTCTGGGTCGACATGCTGCTGCGCTGGCGGCAGGCGGGCAAGAAGCCGAAGCGCACGATCAAGCTGGCACTCACTTGCGGCGAGGAGACCAGCACCGCGTTCAATGGCGCCAAATGGCTGGCCGAGAACCGGCGCGATCTGATCGATGCGGAGTTCGCCCTGAACGAAGGTGGGAGCGGGCGAACCGACAAGCCGCTTGAGCAGGGCGGCCGCGTGGTGGTCCAATCGATGCACGTCGGCGAGAAGACGCCGGTCAACTATCGCATCGAGGCTACCAATCCCGGCGGGCACAGCTCTACCCCGGTCAAGGAAAATGCGATCTACGAATTGTCGGACGCGCTATCCCGGCTGCGCGATTTCGATTTCCCGGTGATGCTCAACGACACGACGCGGGCCTATTTCGCAAAGGCAGGGGCCGCGCGCGGCGATGCCCTGGGCAAGGCGATGGTCGCGATCTCGGCGGATCCGGCTGACAAGGCGGCCGAAGCGGTGGTCAATACCGACCGCTCGTTGCACTCGATGCTGCGCACGACTTGCGTTGCCACGCTGCTCGATGGGGGCCATGCCAACAACGCCTTGCCGCAGCGCGCAGGCGCGAACGTCAATTGCCGCATCTTTCCGGGAATTCAGGCCGAAGATGTGCGCAAGACGCTGCAAACGGTCATCGCCGATCCGAAGATGACGGTCGTGCGTACCGACAATCGCGGACCGGACGCCAAGGCACCGCCGCTTAATCCCGCGATTTTGGGCCCAGCCGAGAAGCTGGTGGCGAAATACTATCCCGGCGTGCCGATGGTCCCGGTCATGTCCACCGGCGCGACCGACGGGGTATTTCTTTCGGCTGTCGGCATCCCCAGCTACGGACCGCCGGGGTTCTTCGCCAATCCCGATGGCAACGGCGTGCACGGCTTGAACGAGCGGATTTCGGTCAGGGCGGTCTACACCGCACGCGATCTCCTGACCGAGCTTGTCACCGCTTACGCCTTTTGATGGCGCGGCCTTTCGACGGGCTGGTTGTGGAACAGATAGGAGTTCCCTCTTGACGGAAGACTCGGGCCTGTGTTCCTCTCTCCTCATGCGTAACACAGCGGTCACGCGGCTCAGCCATTACTGCCCCTGCGAGGGCCATCACGGCCTTGCCTGCAGGGACCGGACCGGGACGTGCTTCATAAGGCGCTGATCGAGCGGGCGGCTTCGGCCAGGCCCCACAATGGCGCCCCCGGGGGCGACAGCGCCGCGTTCAATGACGTTCTGGGCAACGATCGCCATCTTTCTAATTGCCCTGCGCTGGTCCTCAACGCCGACTATACCCCGCTCAGTTATTATCCCTTGAGCCTGTGGCCCTGGCAGACGGCGATAAAGGCTGTGTTCCTCGAACGCGTGGATATCATCGATACCTATGAGCGCGAGGTTCACAGTCCCGGTTTCGGGATGAAGATCCCCTCGGTGATCGCGCTGCGCCAGTATGTGCGGCCGAGTGAATATCCCGCCTTCACCCGGTTCAACCTGTTCCTGCGCGACGCTTTTCAGTGCCAGTATTGCGGCTGCCACGAGAACCTGACCTTCGACCACATCGTGCCCCGCCGCCTTGGGGGGCGCACCTCATGGGAAAACGTCGCCGCGGCTTGCGCGCCCTGCAATCTCAGGAAGGGCGGGCGCACGCCCGAGCAGGCCCGCATGCGCCTGATGAGCCGCGCGATCCGTCCGACGACCTGGCAGTTGCAGGAACGCGGGCGCGCCTTCCCGCCGGGCTACCTGCACGAAACCTGGCGCGATTGGCTCTACTGGGACGTCGAACTGGAGAGCTGATCGCCCTTCTGGTGGCTGAGCAGCGAAGCGCCTTTCCAGAACAGGGCCAGCGTAATCACCGAGATGCCTGCCGAAAGCAGCATCGGCATGCCGGGCAGATCGATGATCGCCTTGGGGCCGCTGAACCGTGCGAGCGCCTGCGTGTACATCGGTGGACCGACGATGGCGGCGATGCTGCCGATGGATTGCACCGCGCCCTGCAGTTCGCCCTGACTGCGCGCATCGACTGCGCGGCTGTTGAACGCAGAGATTGGTGGCTGGACGAAGCCCTGGAGCGAGCCGACCGCAATCGCGAGAAAGACCTGCCACGGCTCGCGCGCGATCGTGTAGAGCACCGCTGAAGCGCACAGGCCGCAGACGCCGAGAACAACCGCGCGGCGCTCACCCAGTTTGGGCAGGGCAAGGCGCAGGCCCAGTCCCTGAACGACTGCGCTGGTCAGGCCGACCATGGCCAGCGCCAGCCCGACATCGCGGACCGAAAAGCCATAGGCGGCAATCGCGAAGTACGACCATACGGCGGGATAGACGACATGGGCGAGCTGCCACGTGCCCAGTGCCGCGACGAACCACAGCACTGTGGGGCTCTGCCCGCGCAAAGCCTTGAGCGATGAGACCGCATTGGCCTTGCGCCAGTCGAACGGTCGGCGGTTTTCGGGCGCAAGGGATTCGCGCAGGAAGAACAGCCCGAACGCGAAGTTCGAGAGCGCAAGGCCGGCGGCGGCATAGAACGGCAGGCGCGGGCTGATCGATCCGAGCACTCCGCCCAGCGCCGGACCGACGACGAAACCGAAGCCGAAAGCCAGCCCCATCATGCCAAAGCTGGCCGCGCGCTTTTCGGGCTTCGTGACGTCGGCGATATAGGCATAGGCGGCCGAGAAGCTTGCCCCGGTCACGCCCGCGAGCAGGCGCCCGATGATCAGCCACCAGAAATGCGGTGCCATCGCCTGAAGCAGGTAATCGAGCCCGAGCAGGAACACCGCCGCGAGCAGCACCGGCCTGCGCCCGAACCGGTCCGAGAGGTTCCCGATGACCGGCGCGAAGACGAATTGCATCGCGGCATAGCCCGCGCCCAGCCAACCCGCATACTCAGCCGCCGTGCCGATATCGACATGGGTCAGGTCGATGATCAGTCCCGGCAGGACCGGCGTCACGATACCGAAGCCGAGCATGTCGATCATCACGATCGCAAAGACGATCCCGAACGAGGCCCGGTGCGCTTGCAACCCGGTTTTTTCGGGATCGGTCATTGGGTTTGTCTCCGGCAGGCGCGGGGAAGGCGTGTCAGCGGCGCGTCAGCGCGACTTCGCTCTCGGCCATGAGCTGGGCGATGATCTCGGCCACCGGCTCTTCCTTCGTCACCATGCCGACCGACTGACCGGCCATGACCGAGCCCCGCTCCACATCACCGTCGATCACGGCACGACGCAGCGCGCCTGCCCAGAAATGCTCGATCTCGAGCTGGGCCTGGCCCATGTCGACAACGCCTTCGTCGAGCCGCTTGGCGACTTCGACCTGCTTGGCGGTGAACTCCTCGGTGCCCTTGTTCTTCAGTGCGCGCACCGGGATAACCGGGAGGCGCGGATCGACCTGAACGCTCGCAATCGCATCGCGTGCATTGCCACGGAAAAACGCGGCCTTGAACGCGGGGTGCGCGATCGATTCGGTGGCGCAGGCAAAGCGGGTGCCGAGCTGGACGCCGCTCGCGCCCATCTCAAGATAGCTGGCGATCATCTCGCCCCGGCCGATGCCGCCGGCGACGAACACCACGTGGTCTTCCGCGAGAGCAGGCAGGAATTCCTGCGCCAGCACCGAAGTCGATACCGGACCGATGTGCCCGCCTGCTTCCGAACCCTCGATAACCAGTGCGTCGGCGCCCGAGCGCAGCAGCTTCCTGGCCAGCGCCAGCGTGGGCGCGAAGACCAGCACCTTGGCGCCGAATGCCTTGATCGCCTCGACGCTGCCCTTGGGCGGAATGCCACCGGCAAGCACGACATGGCCGACCTTGTGCTTCGCGCAGACAGCGATGAGATCGAACAGCGCCGGGTGCATCGTGATCAGGTTCACGCCGAAGGGCTTGGCCGTGAGCGCCTTGGTGGCCGCGATTTCGCTATCGAGCAGTTCGGGCGTCATCGCGCCGCACGCGATCACGCCGAAACCGCCCGCATTGCTGATCGCCGATACGAGGTTGCGCTCGGAAACCCAGCTCATCGCGCCGCACAGGATCGCATGTTCGGTACCGAGGAATTCGGCGCCGCGGCGCATCAGCGCGGTGGTCTTGGGGCTTGCAGTCATCTGGCTTGGGATCCCGTCCGGTAAACTGCGGCGGGCTTTACGGCCCCTTTGTCCCCGCAACAAGGCCGGAATTCGCCGCGCCGGAGCCACGATTGCCCGAAGGCATTGCGAACTTGGTGTCTGTCCTATCGCTGACACACGAATCGTGCTATCTACATCAGTGTGAACAACCCGATCCCCCACCTCGTGCCCATTTCCGTCCAACCCTCGGACATTGATTTCATGGGCCACGTCAACAACGCCTCATATCTCAACTGGGTGCAGGACGCCGTGATCGACCACTGGCGCGCGCTTGCCCCGGCCGAAGCGGTGGCGGCTCATCTGTGGGTCGCGCTGAAGCATGAGATTACCTACCGTCGACCCACATTTCTCGACGACACGGTGATCGCTCATGTCATCCTCGAGAAGGTTCAGGGCGCGCGCGCTTTCTACGAGACGATCATAAAGCGCGGCGAGGACGTGCTGGCCGAGGTCAAGTCGAGCTGGTGCTGCCTTGATGCCGAGACGCTGCGTCCTGCACGACTGGCCCGCGAACTGGTCGAGAAGTTCCTGCCTTCGGAAAAGCCTGCCTGACGCGCCGATCTGGCGCCGCGTATACCAATATTTCAGGTTCCGCAGATAGCGCCGCAGGCATGGACGCCCTGCCCGATGCCAATGCCCTGCTGACGACCGCCAATGCCGTGACGGTGCTGATCGCAATGAATTTTCTCGCCTTTGCCGCTTTCGGCGTCGACAAATGGAAAGCGGAGACGGGCCGCTGGCGCACGCCAGAATCAACGCTGTTGTGGCTGGCCTTCCTCGGCGGTTCGCCCGGTGCCTATCTTGGCCGCAAGCTGTTTCGCCACAAGACGCGCAAGCAACCGTTCGTCAGCAACCTGCACTCCATCGCCTTCCTGCAGGTAGCAGGGATCGGCGTATGGGGCGGGTCGAAGTTCGGCTGGGTCGATCTCAGCGCAACTTTGTAATTCCGAGGCTGTCGGCCTTCGCGCGGATCTTCACCGATTCCTCGCTACGGGTCAGCGCCTTGGCGATGGCCTTCAGCGGCATGCCCTTCTTCGCCAGGGTATGCAGCTTCTGAATCTCGTCTGGGGTCCACGCCTGCTTGTGACGCTCGAAACGCTCGGCCATGTTCAGTCCTTTCAGCGCGTCACGGTGACGATGTAGTTGAGCGCGAGATTGTCCGAGATGTGCAATCCGCGCGAGACGCTCCAGGCGATGCCCATCGGGTTGTCCATGGTCAGCCCCGCCGCTCCCAGCAGGTCGTGCAGTTCGATCGGGGTGATGAAGTCTTCCCAGTGATGCGTGCCGCGCGGCACCATGCCGAGGCCCTCGGCACCCTCCACGAGGAACAGGCGCGACTGCGGCGTGCGGTTGGGCGTTGACAGGATCATCAGCCCGCCGTCCGCCAGCGCGGCACCCAGCGCAGAAATGAACGCAGACTTGTCGGCGACGTGTTCGATCACTTCCATCGAGGTGACGAGGTCGTATCCGGCAAGCCCAAGCTGCCCGACATCGCCGCAGTGGTACTCGATCGCCAGACCCGATCCCTCGGCATGAATGCGCGCAGCGGCGATGTTCTCGTGCGCGGCATCGACGCCAGTCACGCTTGCGCCCAGCCGCGCGAGCGGTTCGCACAACAGACCCGCACCGCATCCGACATCGAGCGCACGGCGACCGGCCAGCGGCTTGAGGCCGGCGCGGTCAGTGCCGAAGTGCGAATCGATGGCATCGCGGATGAAGCCCAGCCGCACGGGGTTGAGCTTGTGCAGCATCGCCGAGGAGCCCTTGGGGTTCCACCAGTCCGCTGCCAGCTTGCCGAAATGGGCGGCCTCGTCGGGGCGAATGGTATTCGCAGAGGTTGCATTGCTCATATGACGTCCCTAAAGCGCCCGCGCCGCAGGGTCCATGGCTCATGCGGGAAAGATTCTTTCGTTGGACAGGTTGGGAGCAAGCCCTTGGCCCGCATCGTGATGAAATTCGGCGGCACGTCCATGGCCGGGACCGAGCGCATCCGCCGCGTGGCGCGCATCGTGCAGCGCCAGCAGGCGGCGGGGCATGAAGTGGCCGTGGTCGTCTCGGCGATGGCGGGCGAAACCGACCGCCTCGTGGGCTTCTGCCGCGAGGCGAACCCGCTCTACGATCCCGCCGAATACGACGTCGTCGTCGCCAGCGGCGAACAGGTGACTTCGGGCCTGCTGGCGATGCATCTGCAGGCGCTGGGCTGCAAGGCGCGCTCGTGGCTCGGCTGGCAGGTGCCGATCAAGACCGACGATGCCCACGCCAAGGCCCGCATCGAGGATATCGACGCCGAGGCGCTGCTTGCCAGCATGGGCGCCGGCGAAATCGCCGTGATCCCCGGCTTCCAGGGCGTGACCCCGGGCGGCCGCGTGACCACGCTGGGCCGTGGTGGATCGGACACTTCGGCCGTGGCCGTGGCCGCGGCGGTCAAGGCCGATCGCTGCGACATCTATACCGACGTCGATGGCGTCTACACCACCGACCCGCGCATCGTCGCCAAGGCGCGCAAGCTGAAGAACGTGACCTACGAGGAAATGCTTGAACTGGCCTCGGTCGGCTCGAAGGTCCTGCAGACGCGTTCGGTCAGCCTCGCGATGAAGGAAGGCGTGCGTGTGCAGGTGCTGTCCTCGTTCATCGACGACGATGCCCCTGCGGCAGATACCATCCCCGGCACGATGATCGTCTCTGACGAAGAGCTCGAAGGACTTGATATGGAACGCCAGCTGATCACCGGCATCGCTGCCGACAAGAACGAAGCCAAGATCACCCTGACGCGCATCGCCGACCGTCCCGGCGCGGTGGCCGCGATCTTCGGGCCGCTGGCGGCTGCGAACATCAACGTCGACATGATCATCCAGAACATCGCCAAGGATCGTGGCGAGACCGACGTGACCTTCACCGTGCCCCTGGCCGACCTCGCCCGCGCGCAGGCGCTGCTCGAAGAGCGCAAGGACACCATCGGCTATTACCGCATGCTGTCGAACAGCAAGGTCGCCAAGATCAGCGTCGTCGGTGTCGGCATGCGCAGCCACGCAGGCGTTGCCGCCACGATGTTCCGCGCGCTGGCTGATCGCGGCATCAACATCCAGGCGATCACCACCAGCGAGATCAAGGTCTCGGTGCTGATCGACGAGGACGAGACCGAACTCGCCGTCCGCGTGCTGCACACCGCCTACGAAATGGACGCCGAATAAGGCAGCCGGGGCGGGCTCTGGCCTGCCCCTCGTTTCCCTACCGGATCAGCAGGCCCCAGCCGGACAGCATCTGTTCGGCCTGCTCGCGCGAGATCGTCGCGCCGCGGAACAGGCGCGCGTCCTCCAGCGTCAGCCCGCCAAGGTCCGCGCCGCGCAGGTCCGCGCCTGCGAACAGCGCGCCGTCCATGTTCGCCTCGCGCAGGGCGCAGCCCTCGAACGTCGCGCCGCGAAAATCACACTTGGCAAGATCGGCCTGCGCCATGTCGAGCCGGCGCAGCGTTTCCTTGCGGAACGACAGCCCCGCCAGCCGCGCGCCGACCAGCAGCACTTCCTCGAAGGCAAAGCCCATGCCCCGTGCGCCCTGAAAGTCCGCGCCGGTCATGCGCGTTGTGGCAAAGCGCGCCGAGGCGATGTTCGCGCGGCGCAGCGAGACGTTGTTGAAATCGCTCGCCGTAACGCTCGCTTCGGAAATGTCCGCGCCGGTGAGGTTGGCAAAGGCGGCGCGACAAGCCTGCCACGCCGTCCCGCCAAGCTTCGCCCCGGTCAGGTCCGCATGGCGCAGGCTGCACCGCTCGAACGTCCAGCCCGAAAGGTCGAGGCCCGAAAGATCGGCCTCGTCCAGCGTGCAGTCGGCAAGCATTGCAGGCGGCCCGCCGCACAAGGCTGCAACGCCAGCCCGCGCGAGAGTCTGGCCGGAGATCGGGGATTTGGTCATGCGGATTCTATAGACGCGGGGCGGGGGAATTGGGAATTGCTTAACCGGGATCGCCGTAAGTTCATGACTTATGGTCAGAAACCGCCGAAGTCCGCGCCGCAATCCGGCGAGGTTGTCCCCATTCAAGGGCCGCCGTCCGCCCAACCGCCGCCAGTTCCGCAAGAAGGACCCGGCCTGGTTCAAGCTGCTGATGGTTGCGCTGCCGCTGGCTGCAGCAACGGCGGTCTATACCTTCGATGGACCGCCTGCCGCATCGGCGCTGTCGCTCTCGTTCCTCAAAACCTCGCTGAGCGCGCCTGACAAGACCGGCACCGACCGCGAGAGCGGATCATTCGGCAAGTGTAGCGGCATGGGCTGGAACTGCGTGATCGATGGCGACACCATCCGCTACCACGGCGAAAAGATCCGCATTGCCGACATCAACACGCCCGAAACCTTCGAAGCCCAATGCGCCTCCGAACGCGAACTCGGCAACGCCGCCACCGCGCGGATGATCGACCTGCTCAATGAAGGTGCCTTCACGCTCGAACCGGTGGAGCGCGAAACCGACAAATACGGCCGCACCCTGCGTGTAATCACGCGGGGCGGCGAAAGCCTCGGCGAAACGCTGGTGGCCGAAGGGCTGGCGGAGCGCTGGAAAGGCTATCGCAGCGGGTGGTGCTGAGGGGGAGCATATCACAGTCAAAATCGCTCGAATATTCTAAATCTTACCCGCGATGAGTGACGATGCCACACCAATTAATAGTCCTACAAGTATAACCCAAAAAACGTTAGACTTTATTCTTTTTGCCGAAGAAATTCGGTCAATTTCTTTCCCCCAAAAAAACGTGTATATCGGGAAATATCTATTATTAGAAAATATAGCAAGTATTGCTACGATCAAAATAAACACACCAGCTATGGGGTAGACTCCGTACATTTTGGCTGGGCTATTGGCTTGAGAGTATTGTATTAAAAAGTCTAGTTTTTCCTCTATAGATGAGGACTTCAATTCTATGTCCCCTGTGTTGCGAAAAAATCGTTCAGCTAAAGCAGAAGACAGCAATCCTAACGTCATGAAGGCCGGGAGAAAAATGTTGCTAGATACAATTCGACTAATATTGGCAAGATAGCGTACTGAAACCTCGGCATTCAAATATTCTTTAATTTCAGCAAATATTAGTAATGCTATATCTCTGTCATCACTCTGAATTCTAATATAAGATTTTTCCCCCCGTCTCAAATCCGATTTTTGCAGAACCTAAATTAGAAGAACAGGATATTTCCAAAAATTTTATTTTATCCAATTTTCCATTGGGTTCTAATGAAACAAGTTCATTGGTTGAGTTATACGTAATTTCGGCGTTATCAACGCGCTTTATGATTAATGATTTGGAGAAATCGTCTCCGTCTCTTAACCGGCTTTGAATAATATCTTCAAGTTTCCGCACGGACTCTTCGCTCAAGAAGAAGCCGTGGGGCGATTTTGTATCCACATCCGCTTTCACAATTTTGCCCCCTTTCAAGACTTCACCGTGCCGTTCCTTGCTTTACCGAATATTGCGACTGCGGCCTTGGTCGAGAATTCAGTCGGTAAAGGTTTTGAGTTGGGGTGACAATTGCCACAAATGGCACTCAAAGCTCCAGATTTCAGCTAAGCCGCTGCCATGTGCTGCTCCGCGCCATCGGCCCGCCCTGTCAGCAATCTCGCGATCAAGATGTTCTCTTCCAGGTCGTAAATGCCAACACGGCTCAGGAAAAAAGCTTCCCGGCCTTCCTCCGACGCATGAAACAGCCTTGGAAACCACGCCAAGGGGACGCCGATGGTGCGGCCGTCGTTGAGTTCGACCCACAGGCTATGCTGGTCGAAACGGACGGACAGTGGCTCAGGCGGATTGGTCATTCCACGCCCTTTCGCATTTTGCGCGCCACTGTCCGGTTCACTCACCTCACTCCGCCGCGATCCCCGCGCTGCCAAACATATCCACCTCGACCTCGTTCGAGACTTCCTCGTTCGCGACAGACTTCGCCTTGCGGCGGCTGTCGAAGCTGCTCCAGACGGTGTTCCAGTCGCCGCGGGTGGCGGCCTTGGAGTATTCGGTGGCGCGGGTTTCGAAGAAGTTGGCGTGTTCGACGCCGTTGAGCAGCGGGGCGAGCCAGGGGAGGGGGTGGTCCTCGATCATGTAGATCGGCTGGAAGCCCAACTGGCCGAGGCGCCAGTCGGCGATGTAGCGGATGTAGCGCTTGATTTCCTTGGCGCTCATCCCCGGAACCGGGCCCTGTTCGAAGGCGAGGTCGATGAAGGCGTCCTCGAGGCGCACCGTCTTCTGGCAGCAGTCGATGATGTCTTCCTTCACCGCCTTGGTCAGGCAGCCGCGCTCGGCCACGAAGGCGTGGAACAGCTTGGTGATGCCTTCGCAGTGAAGCGATTCATCGCGGACCGACCACGAGACGATCTGGCCCATGCCCTTCATCTTGTTGAAGCGCGGGAAGTTCATCAGCATGGCGAACGAGGCGAAAAGCTGCAGCCCCTCGGTGAAGCCGCCGAACATGGCGAGCGTGCGGGCGATGTCCTCGTCATTGTCGACGCCGAAGGTCTGCAGGTAATCGTGCTTGGCCTTCAGCTCCTCGTATTCGAGGAACATGCCGTATTC
This sequence comes from Novosphingobium sp. HNCC26DJ243, assembly GCF_057180545.1. NCBI lineage: Bacteria > Pseudomonadati > Pseudomonadota > Alphaproteobacteria > Sphingomonadales > Sphingomonadaceae > Novosphingobium > Novosphingobium sp. HNCC26DJ243. The sequence continues at coordinate 484,173 of NZ_JBXUGN010000002.1, forward strand.
GCTCTCGGGCATGCCGATGGTGTCGAGCAGGTGCGAATAGGCGGCGATGTGCACCGTCTCCATGTTGGAGAAGGCGGCGAGCATCATCTTGACCTCGGTCGGCTTGAACACGCGGCCGTACTGCTCGTGGTAGCAGTTCTGCACTTCCACGTCGGCCTGGGTGAAGAAGCGGAAGATCTGCGTCAGCAGGTTGCGCTCATGCTCGGAAATCTTCTGCGCCCAGTCGCGGCAATCCTCGCCCAGCGGCACTTCTTCCGGCATCCAGTGGATCTGCTGCTGGCGCTTCCAGAACTCGTAGGCCCAAGGGTATTCGAACGGCTTGTACGTCGGGCGGGCTTCAAGAAGTGGCATGGGCGGTGTCCTGTGGTGATTCTGTCAATGTAGGGATTGGCGAGGGGCGGCGAAAGCGTCGGCCATGCCTTCTCCGGGGATTGCGGGGCGGTTTTCCACTGCCCGTGTGGGCAGGCCGCGCAGGCTGGCGCACGCGCCGCGCGGGCTGGCGCTCGGGCGTGGTGCGCCAAGGAACGGGCGGTGCGTGCGGCGGTTCTCACAGGCAGAGCGGCGCGGGCCTTCCGCAATGCCGCATCCCAACGGATTTTCAGGAGAAATGCCATGGGTGAATACGAACCCGAAGACTCGCGCAAGGTGACGAACGCCGCCAATCGTCCGCAGGCCGGCGGCAGCTTCGAGCAGCAGGGCGATGGCCGCTGGAACGGCGATTCGCAGATGAACCAGTCCGACGACGGTGCGGGCGGACAGCAGGGCGGCTTTGGCGCAGATTCGGGCCAGCAGTCGCAGTACCAGGGCGGCGGCGCCGGCGAGATTCGCGAGCACATGGAAGTGATCGGCGCGGACGGCGTTCACATCGGCACGGTCGATGGCGTCGAAGGCGGCCGGATCAAGCTGACCAAGAAGGATTCGGGCGCGGGCTTTGAGGGCGGAACACATACGGGCCACCATCATTACCTGTCGAGCGGGCTGGTTGCCGAAGTCGAAGGCGACACGGTGCGGCTCTCGGCGAACGGCGACGTCGCCTGGGGCATGCTCGAGGAAGAATAAGTCCGGCAGGAGGGCGCGGCGCATCCGCCGCCCCTTGTGGGGCTGCCGCGTCCCGCCCCCTTCGGGACCAGGTCGCCCCCCGCGGCCGGAGAGCGCCCCGCCACACGGCGGGGCGTTTTTCTTGCAGTCTGGAGTACAGAAAGCCCATCCGGACTTTCCTTGCCGCAAGCCCCTGACAGATGTCAGGGGCGCACCAAACAACGACTCCCCTACTTCCAGAACATTCCGGGCTTGATCCCGCGATCCTTGCGGTTCTTCCACATGGAATAATACATCCACAGCCCCGAGATGCTGAAGAACATCAGCGCAAGCCCGGTCATCAGCGAGATCGCCGTGCCCACAGGCCCGAATTCCTCGCCCGAATGGAGGTGGTGGAACCAGCCGACCAGCGACTTCATGCCGCCCGGAGGTGCCTTGGGCCGGCACATCATGGTTTCGGGACAGACGAAGCCTTGCGGCACGGGCGGCGGTCCTGCCTGTTCTCCGGACGGCCAGAGTGCGGTCACGTGGCTGGCAACGCCGGTGAAGGCCATCCACACCATGAACACCCCGAAAAACACCGTGATCCAGCGGTGCCACTTGCGCATGAAACGAACCCCTTTGATATTGCGAATTGATCGCAAGAACAGACAAAGCTGCCTTAGCGGGCCTGGCAGGGATCACGCAAGCAGGAGTCTTGTCGCGGATTGTCGCATGAGCGCGCAAGCCGCGAAGTGTCGCGGAGTGTAACGGAGGCGCGCGACTGATCATTAATGAATGATACCGCAAATCGTAGTGCAGGAAAGATACGGAAAAGCATCATCCACAGGCTATGCGCACAACATATCGCGTCAAGATCCCCGGGCAGCCCAATATCTAGCATGGGGTGAGGTCAATGCTTACGGAAATTGGAGGGTCCGAAGTTCAGACCCTCCGGCCTCATCAGACGTAACGCATCAGCTTCCAAGACACTGCCTTGCCGTTATGAGGCGGCATGCGATTGCCCTTCGAGATGGGCGCAGTAGTCGAAGGTGTATCCTGCGACTTCCACTCGCCCGATTCCGGGCAAGTCTCGCCAGTGCGAGCGATGGTTCCGATAGGCTTGCGTGCAGAATAGTAATTCATTTCATTGACTTTCTTGCCGCGCCGCTCCCCGGACGGACGCGTTCGGTGAAAACTCGAGCCAGCGGGCAATCCCGTTTGGGCAGGAGTTAATGCAAGCAAAGTCATGAGATTTGACTCGTTGGACGAACCGCCGAGAGCTATCGACAGCTTTATCCACAGGGTCTCCCACCTAATGCCGGAGACATCAGGTTGACCAGAACGACGAGCCATGCGAGTCAGAAGCTGCAACGCGGGCTGCTCGTCTAACTCGTCGTTCAGCTTGCATGGGGAAGGTTGTCGCTAGACTTCCTTCCCCTTTTGATTCGCATCGAAGACGACTCGAACCAAATTCTTAAATACCGTTTACTAACGGCGTCGACGAATCTTCGTCGTCGTAAGTCATTCGTTTTTCCACAGAAACGAATCTAAGTTACTGACAAGCCAGGCATTCCTCGTAGTCGGTCGGGCTGGCGGCGAGTTCCATGACCGGGGCGGCGGCGGTGTTGTCCGCTTCCACGCCACCGGCGAACCCTGCGCGCTGTACAGACTTCGAGCGCAGGTAGTAGAGCGATTTGATGCCCTTTTCCCACGCCTGGAAGTGCAGCATCATCAGGTCCCACTTGTCGACGTCGGCCGGGATGTAGAGGTTCAGCGACTGGGCCTGGTCGATATAGGGCGTGCGGTCCGCCGCAAATTCGAGCAGCCAGCGCTGGTCGATCTCGAAGCTGGTCTTGTAGACTGCCTTTTCCTCGGGGCTGAGGAAGTCGAGGTGCTGGATCGACCCGCCGTTCTCGAGGATCGAGTTCCACACGTTGGTGGAATCCTTCGATTTGTCGGCCAGCAGCTTCTGCAGGTAGGGGTTCTTGACCACGAACGAGCCCGACAGCGTCTTGTGCGTGTAGATGTTCGCCGGGATCGGCTCGATACAGGCAGACGTGCCGCCGCAGATGATCGAGATCGACGCGGTCGGCGCAATCGCCATCTTGCAGCTGAAGCGCTGCATCACGCCCATGTCGGCAGCATCGGGGCACGGGCCCCGCTCCTGCGCCAGCATCAGCGATGCCTCGTCCGCTTTGGCGGCGACGTGGCGGAACATCTTGAGGTTCCACGCCTTGGCCATCGCCGATTCAAAGGCGATGCCCTTCATCTGCAGGAACGAGTGGAAGCCCATCACGCCCATGCCGACCGAGCGCTCGCGCATTGCGGAGTACTTGGCGCGGGCCATCTCGTCAGGCGCACGATCAATGTAGTCCTGCAGCACGTTGTCGAGGAAGCGCAGCACGTCCTCGATGAACAGCTTGTCGCCGTTCCATTCGTCCCAGGTTTCAAGATTGAGCGAGGACAGGCAGCACACCGCGGTGCGATCGTTGCCGAGATGGTCGCGACCGGTGGGCAGCGTGATTTCCGAACACAGGTTCGAGGTCGAGACCTTGAGTCCGAGATCGCGGTGATGCTTGGGCATCGTGCGGTTCACGGTGTCGTTGAAGACGATGTAGGGTTCGCCCGTCGCAAGGCGGGTCTCGACCAGCTTCTGGAACAGCGAGCGCGCATCGACCGTGTTGCGGACCGAGCCGTCCTTCGGGCTGCGCAAGTGGAACTCGGCGCCATCGCGCACGGCTTCCATGAACTCGTCGGTCAGCAGCACGCCGTGGTGAAGGTTCAGCGCCTTGCGGTTGAAGTCGCCCGACGGCTTGCGGATTTCGAGGAACTCCTCGATTTCCGGGTGGCTGACGTCAAGGTAGCAGGCGGCCGAGCCACGGCGCAGCGAGCCCTGGCTGATCGCCAGCGTCAGGCTGTCCATCACGCGGACGAAGGGGATGATCCCGCTGGTCTTGCCGTTGAGACCGACCGATTCGCCGATGCCGCGCACTTTGCCCCAGTAGGTGCCGATGCCGCCGCCGCGCGAGGCGAGCCAGACGTTCTCGTTCCACGTGGCGACGATGCCTTCAAGGCTGTCATCGACCGAGTTGAGATAGCACGAGATAGGCAGGCCGCGCCCAGTGCCGCCGTTCGAGAGCACGGGCGTTGCCGGCATGAACCACAGCTTGGAGATGTAGTCATAGAGGCGCTGGGCATGGTCCTGGTCGTCCGCATAGGCATCGGCCACGCGGGCGAACAGGTCCTGATACTTCTCGCCGGGCAGGAGATAGCGGTCGTCCAGCGTGTCCTTGCCGAAATCGGTCAGGCGCGCATCGCGGCTGTCGTCGGTGACGATCGTGAAGCGGCGCGGATTGACCTTCTTGGAATCGCTGACCGGCTGGGCGGCGACAGCGGCCGCAGCGACCGTTGCCGCCATTCCGGCGACCAGTGCATCGCTGCCTGCATCCCTGGTGTTCATGTCCATCGCCTTTGCTTCACCAGCTTCCTGCGCATTGAGGGCCAGTTCATCCTGTGCAGCCACCGCGCCGTCTCCAGTTCTGAAATCCACGTCGCAACCCCCGTATCAACGCCCGCGCCAAGCAACCGGGCATCAGTCCTTCATCGAATCGGGAGCGCTTCCCGATCATAGCGAAGATGGAACACACAGGGAACATCAATCCCTTGGCCCAGCCTTCGCGCGAAATTCGTATCCGGTCGGTTCGCATCCTGCGCGCAGGCAAAGCGATGCCAATGCGCGCAAAACACGCCCAAGCTCTCTAAACTAGGTTTAGAGGTCCCCCTGAAGCCCGACCACAACCCATAGTGCCTCAACCCTGTCGAGACACAAGAGGGTAAACATCCTGTAGCGGACTCAATTCGTCGCAAGCCCGATTCGCTTCGTCGCGCTGAAGGTCATGTTGCAGTGCAGCGACGCGTGGAAAGAGCGGCACTTCAAGAGGCAAATGGCGTTGGTCGGATTTATTTTGAGGTGCCCGCGCAAATTGTGGACAAGAAGGGGTCAACCGGCACCATATGAAGTGTCCACAGGAATGGAGCAGGAATGTGCTGAATCTGATCTCGATCGTGTTCACCGGGCTGGTCGTCGGCGTGCTCGCGCGGTTCTTCTATCCGGGCGACGTCGACATCGGCCTGTTCAAGACGATCCTTCTCGGCGTTGGCGGCGCGCTGATCGCAGGCCTGCTTGCCAGTTCGCGGTCACGCGGGACGTTCGGCGACAAGGTGAATCGCGCGGGCTGCCTCGCCTCGGTACTGGGCGCGATGTTGCTGATCTTCATCGGGCGCAGTCTGTAGCTGCAAGTTCTCGTCCGAACCGCCTCAGGCCCTCGGCGCGACCCTGCGGTAGCTGAGCGCTTCGGCGATGTGGATGCGCCCCACGGTTTCCGTGCCGGCAAGATCGGCGATCGTGCGGGCGACCCTCAGCATCCGGGTATAGCCACGCGCAGACAGGCGCATCGCTTCGGCGGCTTGGGCCAGCAGCTTGCGGCCCGGTTCGTCAGGCGTGGCATGGCAATCGAGCAGGTCGGCGTCGAGTTCGGCATTGCTGCGCCGGCCCGTGCCTTCGAGCCGTACAGTCTGGATCGCGCGGGCCTTGGCGACGCGTGCTGCAACCTGGTCGGACCCTTCGGCAGGCGGTGGCAAGGCAAGATCGGCGGCGGAAACCGGATCGACCTCGACGTGAAGGTCGATCCGGTCGAGCAGGGGGCCTGAAACCTTCGATTGGTAATCGGCGGCGCAGCGCGGCGCGCGGCTGCAGCCCAGCGCCGGATCGCCGAGGTGGCCGCAGCGGCAAGGGTTCATCGCCGCGATCAGCTGCACCCGCGCGGGGAAGGTCACGTGGGCATTGGCGCGCGCGACCGTGACTTCGCCCGTCTCCAGCGGCTGGCGCAGCGAATCGAGCACCGCGCGCTGGAATTCGGGCAATTCGTCGAGGAACAGAACCCCCAGATGCGCCAGGCTGACCTCGCCGGGCCGCACCTTCAGCCCGCCGCCCGTCAGTGCGGCCATCGAGGCGGAGTGGTGGGGACTGCGGAAGGGGCGGGCACGGCTGATGCGGCCATCCTCGAGCGTGCCGGCGACCGAGGCGACCATCGATACCTCCAGCGCCTCTGCCGGCGTCAGTTCGGGCAGGATGCCGGGCAGGCACGAGGCGAGCAGCGACTTGCCCGCACCTGGCGGGCCGGACATCAACAGGTTGTGCGATCCGGCGGCGGCAATCTCGAGCGCACGCTTGGCGGTTTCCTGCCCTTTCACCTGTTTGAGATCGGCCACCCGGCGCGGTGCTTCCGCCACGCCCTGCTGTGGTGTGGGCAAGCGGTGCGTGCCCTTGAGGTGATTGAGAAGACCAACAAGGTCGGGCGCGGCGATCACGTCGATCCCGCTCGCCCAGCGCGCTTCGGGCCCTTGCGCGGCGGGGCAGATCAGCCCCTTGTCCTGCCCGCTGGCATGGAGCGCTGCAAGCAGCACGCCGGGCGATGGCAGGACGCGGCCATCCAGTGCGAGTTCGCCCACGGCGACGTAATCGGCGATCTGTTCGAGATCGACCACGCCCATGGCGGCGAGCAGCGCAAGCGCGATCGGCAGGTCATAGTGCGAGCCTTCCTTGGGCAGGTCGGCGGGCGAGAGGTTCACGGTGATCCGCTTGGGCGGCAGGGCAAGGCCCAAGGCAGACAGTGCCGACTGCACCCGCTCGCGGCTTTCGCCCACCGCCTTGTCGGGCAGGCCGACCAGCTTGAACGCGGGCATTCCGGGCGCAACCTGGCATTGCACTTCCACAGATCGCGCTTCGAGCCCGAGATAGGCAACTGTCGATACAAGCGCGACCATGCAAGCTCCGTACTGATCCTGCGGTCATTGCTGAGTGATTGCGCGGTGGGAAGCGGCGAAGGCGCAATACCGCCATTTCCGAAGCATCAGGCAGGCAGCGGGAAAAGATGGTGAAGGCAATTTAACCGTTTCCCTTGGCAATTCGGCAAGGCCCGCGCGCGGATGGAGGGATATGCTCCGCCGCTTGATCCTTCCTGCCCTTACCGCGCTTCTGGCCTGCCAGCCGATTGTGTCGGCGCGCGAGGTCTCGACGCGCACCTGGGTAGAGGATGGCGTAACCTGGACCGAGACCACGGTGGTCGAGGTCGAGGAGCCGGGCTCGGAGCGCCTTGTCGGGCTGCACGATGGCCCGGCGCGAAACGGCATCGCCAGCTTCGGAGCGTTCGAGGTGATCGACTCCACGCGCGCCGCGCTCGTGGCAGAGACTGATTCCTATTCGCCGGCAGACTTTGCCAAGATGCTCCGCGCCTACCCCGGCATCCGCGTGCTGGAAATGGCCGATTGCCCGGGCACGGTGGACGATTACGCGAACCTGCGCCTGGGCCGGATGATCCGAGCGCAGGGCATTGCGACCCACGTGCCCGCGCACGGCTCGGTGCGTTCGGGCGCGGTCGAGCTGTTCCTTGCCGGTGCCAACCGCAGTGCGGCGCCCGACGCCGCCTTCGTCGTCCATTCATGGATCGATGAGGACGGCCACGAACCCGGCGACTTTGCCGCCGACGCTTCGGTCAACAAGGCCTATCTTGCCTACTATCGCGAGATGGGGCTCAGCCCCGACAAGGCCGCAGCCTTCTACGCGCTGACCAACTCGGTGCCCAACGAGGACGTGTTGATGCTCCGCACGGACGACCTGGCACGGTTCGCGGCGCTTGACTGAAAGCACTCTAGTGCGCTGCGCCCCATGACAGTCCGGTGCCGATTTCCACGCCCAGCGGCACGGTCAGCTTGACCGACGGCTCGGCCGCAGTCGCCATGACCCGCTCGATCACAGGCCGTGCCGCCTCGACGTCGCCTTCGGGCAGTTCGAACACCAGTTCGTCGTGGACCTGCAGCAGCATCCTGACGTTCGGCAGGCCCGCTTCAGCCAGCGCGGGCATCATGCGGGCCATGGCGCGCTTGATGATGTCGGCGCTGGTGCCCTGGATCGGGGCGTTGATCGCAGCGCGCTCGCTCCCCTGGCGCTCGGCCTGGTTCTTCGAACTGATGCGCGGGAACCAGGTCTTGCGGCCGAACAGCGTTTCCGAATAGCCGCGCTCGCGCACGCTCTCGAGCGTTTCGTGGATGTAGCGCTGGATGCCGGGGAAGCGTTCGAAGTACCGGTCGATCATCGCCTGCGCCTCGTCCGCGCCGACGCCGAGCCTGCCGCCAAGGCCCCAGCGGCTGATGCCGTAGAGAATTGCGAAGTTGATCGTCTTGGCACGGCCGCGCGTGTCGCGATCGACAGTACCGAACATCTCCATCGCGGTGCGGGCGTGGATGTCCTCGCCTGCAGCAAAGGCCTCCTTGAGCGCAGGCACGTCGGCCATGTGGGCGGCAAGACGCAGCTCGATCTGGCTGTAGTCCGCTGCGAGCAGGACGTTGCCCGGTTCGGCGACGAAGGCATCGCGGATCTGGCGGCCGATCTCTGTGCGGATCGGGATGTTCTGCAGATTGGGATCATTCGACGACAGACGCCCGGTCTGCGCGCCGACCAGGCTGTAGCTGGTGTGGACGCGACCCGTGGCTGGGTTGATCGCGGCCTGCAGCGCGTCGGTATAAGTGGACTTCAGCTTCGAAAGCTGTCGCCATTCGAGCACGAGCGTGGCGACCTCGGCCCCTTGCGCGGCAAGGCCCTCCAGCACTGACTGGTCGGTGGAATACTGTCCGGTCTTGCCCTTCTTCCCGCCCTTGTATCCGAGCTTGTCGAACAGGATCTCGCCCAACTGCCTGGGACTGCCGATGGTGAAGCTCTGTCCGCACTTCTCGTGGATCACGCCCTCGAGCCGCGCGATCTGGGTGGCGAACTCGGTTGAAAGGCCTGACAGGCGCTCCCGGTCCACCTTGATGCCGTTACGCTCCATCATGGCGACCACCGGTACCAGCGGACGGTCGACGCGCTGGTAGACGCGGCTGCCGCCTTCCTCGGCAAGGCGGGGGCTGAACAGGCGGTGCAGGCGCCATGTTATGTCGGCGTCCTCGGCCGCGTAGCGCGTGGCGTCTGCCAGCGGCACCTCGGCAAAGGTTATGGCCTTCTTGCCGCTGCCGCACAGGTCCTTGAAGGTCATCGTGGCGTGGCCGAGGTGGCGATGGGATAATTCATCCATGCCGTGGCCGGCAACGCCGGTTTCGCCGCGTCCGGCATCGAGGCAGAAGCTCATGACCATGGTATCGTCGATGGGCGCCACTTGGATGCCGCTGCGCGCAAGCACGTTGAGGTCGTACTTGATGTTCTGGCCGACCTTGAGCACCGCGTCGCTTTCCAGCAGCGGCTTGAGCATGGCGATGGCGGTGGCCTTGTCGATCTGCACCGGGCGTTCGGCGAACATGTCGGTTCCGCCGTGGCCGAGCGGGATGTAGCAGGCCTGGTTGGGCCCGAGCGCGAGGCTGACACCGACAAGATCCGCACGCATCGAATCGAGCGCACTGGTTTCGGTATCGATCGCGACAACGCGCGCCTCGAAAGCGCGGGCGATCCATTGCTCGAGCTCGCCTGCCGACTGCACGCAGGCATAAGCCGACAGATCGGGCGCGGGCCACGAAGGCAGCGAACGCGCGGTGCCTTCGCTGCGCGCAGGCGCGGCGCTGTTCTCGGGCTTGGCCGGGTTGAGCTGTGTCTTGGGGCCAGGGCTGCCCTGTCCCCCGTCGAGCCGGCGCAGCAGGCTGGTGAAGCCGTGTTCCTCGAGGAAGCTCGCCAGGGGATCGCGCGGGATCTGGCCCAGCTTGAAATCGTCAAGCGCGACCGGAAGCGGGCAATCTTCCTTGAGCTGGACAAGCACGCGCGAAAGGCGCGCCATGTCGGCCTGTTCGATCAGGCTGTCACGCAGCTTCCCCGCCTTCATCGTCGGCGCGGCGGCAAGCACCGCTTCGAGATCGCCGTGTTCCTGGATCAATTTCGTCGCGGTCTTGGGGCCGATGCCGCGGATGCCGGGCACGTTGTCGACCGAATCGCCCATCAGGGCGAGGACATCGCCGACCTTTTCCGGTGGAACGCCAAACTTCTCGACGACTTCGGGAATGTCGATGCGCGCATTCTTCATCGTGTCGAGCATGTCGATGCAGCCGCCGCCTTCGGCGCATTTGCCGACAAGCTGCATCAGGTCCTTGTCGGACGAGACGATCGTCACGTCCCAGCCGCGCAAGGATGCAGCGCGGGCATAAGAGGCGATGAGGTCGTCGGCCTCGAGCGCGTCCTCCTCGATGCAGGCGAGACTGAAGGCGCGCGTGGCATCGCGGATCAGCGGGAACTGGGGGACCAGATCTTCGGGCGGCGGCGGGCGATTGGCCTTGTACTGATCGTACAAGTCGTTGCGGAATGAGGTGCCGGCCTTGTCGAGGATCACGGCCAGGTGCGTCGGGCCATCGGCCTTGTGCAGGTCCTCGGCAAGTTTCCACAGCATCGTGGTATAGCCATAGACCGCGCCGACAGGGGTTCCCTGAGGGTTCGTGAGCGGGGGCAGGCGATGGTAGGCGCGGAAGATGTAGGCCGAGCCGTCGACCAGGTAGAGATGCTGTTTTTCGTCCATCACGGCGTGTTAGCAGGGGGCGAAGGCCGCGTCATCGGGATTGCTGCAGAGGTATGTTACAACATTTCGACGCGTGCGCAGGGCGCTTGAACGCGCCGGAATCAGGCAAAAAAAAGGCATTCCGGCCCGTGCGATAGGCAGGTTGCGACGAGATGCATTCGTCTTCTGCTTGCAAGGCGATGAATTGCCGATTAATTGGGTCGCGAAGTCTACCGGCTGAGTAGGCTTTGCGGCGGGCTGCTTGCCCGGCGCGGTTCACTTCAATCCAGGGATTGTAACATGCGCAAGCTCATCCTCGCCGCCGTCGCCGGCACTGCCTTCGCTCTCGCTGGCTGCTCGGAAAAGCCGGCTGAAGAAGCTACCGAAGCTGCTATGGAAGCCACCGAAGCTGCTGCTGACGCCTCGGGCGCCGCTGCTGACGCTTCGGGCGCTGCTTCGGAAGCTGCTGCCGATGCTTCGGAAGCTGCTATGTAATCTCTGCCTTCCGGCAGATTACATGAGATAGAAGGGGCGTGGTCTTCGGGCCGCGCCCCTTTCTCTTTGCCCCGCCGTTGCTCGCTATCCGTGCGTGACGCACGCAACACCGCCGCCGCGAGCTGCAGCGAGAGGACAGAGCATCACTGTTGAGTCGGGCGCAAGGCGCCTCAGCGGCGGACGAGGTCCTGCGTGCTCTTGACCAGCGGCGTGCTGTAGCCATCGTAAATCGTGCGCATCATGCGCGAGATCAGCCGGGCGTGGGCAGCGTGGCCTTCAGGACCGGTCACGAAGAAGGCCACTGCCAGATGCCGACCGTCGGGCAGGCGCACGATGCCGACATCGTCGGTGACGCCTGCGAGCGTACCCGTCTTGTGCGCCACCAGCGTGCCTTCAGGCACGCCTGCGCGGATACGCGTCTTGCCGGTGCTGGTGCGCGTCATCGTATCGAGCAGGACAGCGCGGCTTTCCGGCGCCAGAACACCCCCGCGGTCTATCGCGGCAAGAAGCGCGATCATCGCGCGAGGCGTGCTGGACGTGCGGGTATCGATGACGCGCGCAGGATCGACCTTGCCATCGTCACGGACAAGCGTGGCCATCGTGTGATCGAGGCGCTGGCCGCTGATGCCCTTGCGTGAAAGCCAGTTGTTGACATTCTCGAACCCGCCGACAGCGCGAATCAGGCCATCGGTCGCCTCGTTGTGGCTGCGGGTGATCATCAGCTCCATGAGGCTCTGCGCGGTCATCACCTCACCGGGACGAAGCGGCGCTTCGGCACTGCGGGTGCCGGTCTCGCGAACCGGGATCATCATCGGAAACTGTTGATCGAGCCGGTAGGTGCCCTTTTCGACCTGCTCAAGGAATGTGGCTGCCACTGCGACCTTGGCCGTACTGGCCATCGGGAACGGCATGTCACCATTGATGAAGATCTGGCCGCCGCCATCGAGATCCATCGCGGCAACGCCGATTCGGCCAGCGCTTTCGGCGGCGATCGCCGCAACCTGCTGCTGGATGATCTGGTCGCGCTGATCCTGAACCGAAATCTGCGCCCGGCTCTGCACGGCCGGGACCGTGGCAACGAGCGCCGGCGCTGCGGTCAGCAGGGCAGCAATGATCCTGGCGGTGCGAAACTTCATGCGAACTGCGTTACCCCGAACCCGGTTTATGTGTCTTTAACATAGGTAACGCATTGCGAATCCCGCGCAAAGGCCCGGCAGAACGGTCTATCGTGCGCTTAGTCCGGATTGGCGATAGTCTTGGAACCAACTCGCCATTACCGATTGCGCACATGTGCGCAGGGGCAGTGCCTTTCAGGAAAAGATGCGGTCGAACCATGATCTTGTAGCCGGTTCTGCCTTGCAAAGACGCTCGACCAGCGTGCGGATCTCCACCTTCCTGGCTTCTCCCGGACGATATGAGGGCTTGGCGACGCCATAGACGGTCGCGGTGCCATCATTGCTCCACTGTCCGTCGAAAAACAGCGCCTGTTCCTTGCGGCGTCGCGGCAGGACAGCGGCCGGGCGCGCCCAATCGAGCATTGCAGAGCGGGCGCCGGCAATATCGCGCTCGATGAAGCGGCGCAGCCAACTCGCGCGGCCGATAGCGCCTGTGTTCCAGTGGAACGACAGTGCCGCACCCAGCTGCTCCTCGGTCGGATCATGGGGGCCAAATGCGGCGAGCACGGGCGGCAGGTATCGTTCGCGCAGCAGCCACAGATAGACGCCGATGCAGTGCTCCAGCGGCTGGGGCTTGTCACGGTAGCGTGGAAAGACCTTGTGGCCCGAAGCGTCGGTCACCCCAACACTCCAGGTCCAGACACCAACGCTGTCCTTGTAGGCCTCGGTCACGATGCCCTCGTGGGCGATCAGTTCGAGGGCGATCCGGGGAGTGAGTGCGCGCATCCGGCTGGCTCCAAAAAGCCAGAGTGGTGGCGGGCCAGAGGCCTTGTAGGAAAGCGGAGATGAAACCCATCACGCAAAACGGCCCGCTTCCGGTGGGAAGCGGGCCGCTTGCAAGGTCAGACTTCGCGCAAGATCAGGCCAGCGCGGCCTTGAGATCGTCGACGAGATCCAGACGTTCCCACGGGAAGAAATCGCCGTCCGCCTTGCGGCCGAAGTGGCCGTAGGCTGCGGTTGGCTGGTAGATCGGCTTGTTCAGGCCAAGATGCGTGCGGATCGCGCGCGGGGTCAGGCCGCCGAGCTTGGCAATGCCCTTGATCGCGGCCTCGATCTTGTCGTCGCCGATGGTGCCGGTGTCATGCGTGTCGACATAGAGCGACAGCGGCTCGGATACGCCGATGGCATAGGCGATCTGGATCGTGCAACGCGTGGCAAGGCCCGCCGCAACCACGTTCTTGGCGAGATAGCGGGTGATGTAGGCCGCCGAACGGTCAACCTTGGTGGGGTCCTTGCCCGAAAACGCGCCGCCGCCGTGGGGCGATGCGCCGCCGTAGGTGTCCACGATGATCTTGCGGCCGGTAAGGCCGGCATCGCCATCGGGGCCGCCGATCTCGAACGATCCGGTCGGGTTGATGTAGTAGGTCGTCTCGCGCAGGAGAACCGGAGGGATCACCTCGGCGATCACGCGCTTCACGTATTCGTGCAGCTCGGCTTCCTTGGCACCCTCGTCATAGCCCGGTGCGTGCTGGGTCGAGACGACGACCGCGGTTGCGGCCACGGGCAGCGAGCCTTCATAGCGCAGCGTGACCTGGCTCTTGGCGTCCGGCTCGAGGAACGGTGCCGCGCCCGAGTGGCGGTCGGCGGCCATGCGTTCGAGGATCTTGTGGCTGTAGTAGAGCGTCGCCGGCATCAGGTCGGGCGTCTCGTCGGTGGCGTAACCGAACATGATGCCCTGATCGCCCGCGCCCTCGTCCTTGTTGTCGCCGGCATCGACGCCCTGGGCGATGTGGGCCGACTGGCCGTGGAGGCGGTTGATGAACTCGAGGCGCTCCCAGTGGAAACCGTCCTGCTCGTAACCGATGCGCTTGACCGTATCGCGTACCGCCTTTTCGATCTCTTCCTGCGCGCCGGGAGCCCATGCGCCGTTCTCATAGACGCCCTTGCAGCGGATTTCGCCGGCGAGGACGACCAACTGCGTCGTGGTCAGGGTTTCGCACGCGATGCGCGCCTCGGGGTCCTTCGACAGGAACAGGTCGACGATGGCGTCGCTGATCTGGTCGGAAACCTTGTCCGGGTGGCCTTCGGAAACGGATTCGGAAGTGAAGAGGTAATCGGTGCGCATCGGCGATCCTATCTAGAGGCTTCTGGCCTATATAAAGAAACCTTTATGTCACTTCTCGCTTAGCGTCTCCGCGCCGCCGTTGCAACCAGCGCGATGAAAAGAAGAACTGTCGCCCAGACAAGCGCGAGCGCATTGCCCTGCCGGGCAAACAGGGTGGGCGCATGGGGTGGCGGGACCTTGCCGTCGATCCGGCCTGCGCGATGCTGGGGCAGGAACTGGCGTACGACGCCATCGGCATCCACCACGGCGCTGATCCCGGTCGTGGTCGCGCGCAGGACCGGCAGGCCTTCCTCGATCGCGCGCATGCGTGCCTGCGCCAGATGTTGCGGCGGGCCCCAGGCCCCGAACCAGCCATCGTTCGAAGGATTGAACAGATAATCGGGGCGGTGGCTGCGATCGACGACCTGGCCCGAGAAGATGATTTCGTAGCAGATCTGGACCCCGGCCTTGCCGTGGGCACCGAAGTCGATCGTGCGTGGGCCGGGACCCGGCAGGAAGTCGATGCTGCCGGCAACCAGACGTGTCAGGCCCAGCGGCTCGAGCAGCGCGCGCATCGGCAGGTATTCGCCATAGGGCACGAGATGCGCCTTGGCATAACTGCCGCGAATATTACCCGCGCTGTCGAGCGCGGTAACCACGTTGTAGGCCCCCGCAACCCGCTGCCCCTGCATGGCAAGGTCGGTCGTGCCCGTCAGCAGCAGGGCGCCGGGCCCGGCGACGCGGCCGATGCGTTCGCGCGCCAGCGCCGGATCGGCCGCAAAGGTCGTCTCCTCGTACCAGTAAGGTGCGTAACCGGGACGAAGGAAATCGGGCACGCCGCTTTCAGGCCAGAGCACAAGGCGCCTTTCGCCCGGCTTGCGCGCGAGCGACAGGTTGGCGGTGGTGCGGAACTGGCTTTCGAAGTTTGCAGGATCGGCCAGCAGTTCCTGCCGCACGTCGGGCTGGACGAGCGTGAACGGAAGTGTTCCTTCGCGCCGCTCGCCGTGGAGCGGCAGGACCATCAGGAGGGCAGGGCCCATCACATAGGCAAGAGCGCCGGCCTTCTGTCCCTTGGCCCATGCCCTGAGTGCAAACAACCACCAGCCTCCCAGCAGGACGACAAGCCCCGAGAGCGCATAGGTGCCTGTCCATTGGGAAAGCAGGGCAAGGCCCGGACGCTCGAACCCGCCGAGCGTGACCATCCCCAGCGGGTTCCAGGCAAACCCGGTAAACACCCACGAACGCAACCATTCCGCCACGATCCAGCAGGCGGCAAAGGACGGCAGCAAGGCGGCGCGTCGCGTCCGCGCCAGCCACCAGCCACCCAGCGTTGCCAAGGCGGGATAGACCGCAAGGTAGATCGCGAGCAGCGCGACTGCCAGCCAGCCGAGCCACGATGGCATTTCTGCCTGATAGGTGAAGGCCGTTGCGATCCAGCCGTTGCCGACGGTGAACAGGCCCAGCCCGAACAGCCAGCCGCACAGCAGCGCCTGTCGCCAGCTTTTCGTCACGTCGAGACGGTGGACGAGCCACGCGAGCGCGGCCAGCGTCAGCGGCCACAGGCCGAGCGGCGCGAAACCGGTTGCGGCAAGGCCGCCTGCAGCGATGGTGTAGAGGTGCGGGCGGGGGATCGGGCGAAGTCGCAGCATGCCCGCCTGCTATGGGGTGTGCCGGGGCCGACCGCAAGCGGCCAGCCCCTGACGCATCACGCTTCGCTGGCTTCGGGCAGCGGGTTCTTGCGCGGCCGGCCACGCTTCTTGGGCGCCGGGGGCGCATCTTCTGCTACGGGTGCCGCGGCTGGTTCCGCTTCGGGCTCGCTGCGCACGTTGATTGCGGGCGGCAGGCTCGACGGATCGAATACCGCCGGAGCGTCATCCTGTGCAGCATCGCGACGCGGGCGACGCTCGGTGCGCGGGCGCAGGCCACGGCTGCCACGATTGTCGCGAACGAATGGATTGTCGGTCACATCGGCGATGGGTTCGCCTTCGATGGCCGGAACGCCTTCGCCGGGCATCGGGGCAACTGCCTCGACTTCGCCGTCGCGATCGCGCTTGCGGTCAAAACGGCGGTTCTCGCGCGGACGGTCATCACGGGGACGGTCATCACGCGGACGATCGTCGCGGGGGCGGTCATCGCGCGAACGATCCTCGCGGGGACGATCATCACGCTGGCGATCCTGACGCGGGCGATCTTCGTAGCGCGGCCTGTCTTCGCGGGGACGCTCTTCACGTTCCTCGCGCGGTTCGCGCTCCTGGCGCGAAGGCGGGCGGTCGAAAGCCGGGAAATCGCCTTCGACGCTGAAGTCGTTGCTGTCGTCCTCGCCGTCCTGTTCGGACCAGCGTTCGCCGCTGCCGCCGTTCTGGCGATTGCGCTGCTCTTCCTGGCGGACGCGGGTGTCGGCGATCACGCGGAAATAGTGGTCGGCAAATTGCAGGTAATATTCTGCCTGCACGCGGTCACCGTTGAGGTGGGCGTCCTGCGCGAGCTTGCGATACTTCTCCAGCATCTGCGGGGCATTGCCCCGGGCGCGGCTGTCGATCCGGTTGAGCTGCTGTCCACCATTCTGCGGGCGACCATTGTTGCTGCGCCCGCGACGGCGGTTGTTACCACGATTGTTATTCAACTCAGGCACTTCCTTGTTTGGGGCGGCCCATCGGGTATGCAGGTTTGAACAAAATTGCCGTGCAATCCGTTTGCCGCAGAACCCTCCGCCACCGTCCCGCTCCACGTTTTCGATGGGCGAATCGGGGTTCCCAGCATCTGCGCTCGTCCCGGCCCCTTTGGCCGTTCATCCCTGCAAATGGTGGAGTTGGCCAGGACGGGAAGCCTTCATCCGTTCCTTGCCTGTTGTCATGATTAGTCGCCAGCCCCGGCCTTGCCAAGAGGAATATTGCGCCTTTTTGCCATTTCGACAGCGCGCGGCCTCCCCGCCAGATCGCGATGCAGCTTTGCAGTCATGCCCGACGCCTCCGCCAGCGCCATCACGGCGGCATCCTGCGTCCAGCCGATCTCGACCATGGCAATGCCTGCGGGGACAAGCAGGCCGGCCAATTGCGGGATAAGCAGCCGGTAGTCGTCCAGTCCGTCGGGCCCCGCAAACAGCGCGCCCGCTGGCTCGTGCGCGCGCACCGAAGGGGCAAGATCGGCAGCATCCTCGACATAAGGGGGGTTCGCCAGGACGAGATCGAACGTGCCGAGCCCATCCTCCCATCCCGCCTGAGTCCAGTCCCGCTGCCGGAACCGTGCCGTGAGGGCATGACGCCGGCCATTGGCCGTTGCCACGGCGAGCGCATCGGGCGAACGATCGATACCGATCCCTTCGGCTTCGGGCCAGATCGACAGCGCCGCCAAAAGCAGCGCGCCCGATCCCGTGCCCAGATCGAGGATGCGTCGCGGCGGACTCTCGTCCAGACTTTCGCGCGCGGCCTCAATCAGCGTTTCGCTGTCGCCGCGTGGGATCAGGACGGCGGAAGATACTGCCAGTTCAAGGCCATAGAACTCCTGCGCGCCGACAATGTAGGCAACGGGTTCGTGGGCCATGCGGCGTTCGACGAGCGGTGCGAACGACGCTGGCGCCGCACAGGTCATGTGCCGCAGCAACAGGTCCGAGCGCGAACAGCCCAGCGCATGGGCCATCAGCACTTCAGCATCGAGCCGCGCGGTGTCGCTGGCAGGGGCGAGGCGGGTTGCCGCATCGCGAATGGCTTCGGCGACGGTCATATGCGGCGCGCGTGCTTCGACAGGCTCAGCACTAACGGATGTTGGTGCCCGTTTAAATCTGAAGCCCGTTCGGCCCGGGCTTGTCGAAGGCCGCGCTCAAGCACCTCACCCATCCATCGAGGCCAGCCGCTTGGCCTGATCCTCGGCAATCAGCGCGTCGATCATCTCGCCAAGGCCGGTGCCTTCCAGCACTTCGGGCAGGCGGTGGAGCGTCAGGTTGATGCGGTGGTCGGTCACGCGGCCCTGTGGGAAATTGTAGGTGCGAATGCGTTCTGACCGGTCGCCCGATCCGACCATCGCCTTGCGCGCCTCGGCCTCCTCGCCCTGCGCGGCATCGCGCTGCGCTTCGAACAGGCGCGCGCGCAGGACCTGCATCGCCTTGTCCTTGTTCTTGTGCTGGCTGCGCCCGTCCTGGCAGGTGACGACCGTGCCGGTGGGCAAGTGAGTGATGCGCACGGCGGAGTCGGTGGTGTTCACATGCTGCCCCCCCGCGCCGCTGGCGCGGTAGACATCGATCTTGAGATCCTTGTCCTCGATCCGCACGTCCACCTCATCGGGCTCGGGCAGGACCGCCACGGTCGCGGCAGACGTGTGGATGCGCCCGCCGCTCTCGGTCACGGGCACGCGCTGCACGCGGTGTACGCCGCTCTCGAACTTCAGCTTGGCGAAAACGCCATTGCCCGCCACGTTGGCGACCACTTCCTTGTAGCCGCCGATATCGTTGGCGTTGACCGAGACGACTTCCACCCTCCAGCCCTGCTCGGCGGCATACTTCTCGTACATGCGGAACAGATCGGCGGCAAAAAGCGCGGCCTCGTCGCCCCCGGTGCCCGCACGAATTTCGAGCATGGCCGGGCGCACGTCCGCCGCATCGCGCGGCAGCATGGCAATCGCGAGCCGGCGTTCGGCATCCGGCAGTTCGGCGCGAATGCGGGAAAGCTCCTCGTCCGCCAGTTCGCGCATGTCGGGATCGTCGAGCGCGGCAAGGCTGACCAGCTCCTCGCGCATCGCGGCGATCTCTTGCGCGATGCGGGCGACGGGTTCGAGCTCCGCATAGTCCCGGCTGGCGGCAATGAAGTCCGCGCCCTCCAGCGTGCCCGACGCCAGCCGCGCTTCGAGCTCAGCGAAACGGTGCGTGAGGTGGCCGAGGCGGGTGTCGCTTACCGACATGACACAATTCCCCCCTCCCCGGCGGGGAGGGGCAGGGGGCGGGGGAGCGCGGCAACGCCGTGCGTCCAGGCTTGCATGGGCACACCCCCACCCAACCTCCCCCTCAAGGGGGAGGGGCAGGTTGTGCTGGCCACACAAGGAAGCACGTCATGCTGAACTTGTTTCAGCATCCGTCCCTCCGCAGGCGATGTCCGTGCGGGGGGAGAGATGGACCCTGAAACAAGTTCAGGGTGACGGGTATCAACACTCATCTACCCCAAGATTCCATAAATTTCTCAAAGCGCTCGCCCAACGGTGAAATCGGACTGGAACGTATCTTGGACATTGGAACACCCTCTTGCATGCCGACAACAAGCAGGCATTCCGCGTCGAGCTTTACGGCTTTGTCATACCGCTTGCGAGGTGATCCAGCGGCAACCATGTCAGCCACAAAATCTGCCCGCCTCAATTCAGCGAGTAACCGTGTTGCGTAATTCAGAGCCGCATCGTCTTCTACGGCAAGCACAACTTGAAGGCGATTATTGAACTTGTGCCCTGCACCACCCACCAGCATCGCCAACCGCTCAATCCCCGCAGCCCAGCCGACCGCAGGGGTGGCCGAGCCGCCCAGCGCTTCCATCAGCCCGTCATAACGGCCGCCACCCAGCACGGTGCCTTGTGCGCCCAGACGGTCGGTGACGAATTCGAACGCGGTGTGGCGGTAGTAGTCGAGGCCGCGGACCAGGGCCGGGGCGCGGGTCCATGCAACGCCTGCGGCGTCCAGCCCGCCGGTGACCTTGGCGAAGAAGTCCTGTGCTTCCCCGCTCAGGTAATCGTCGATCTTCGGCGCATCGGCTGTGAACGGCTTGTCGCGCGGGTCCTTGGAATCGAGGATGCGCAAGGGGTTGCGTTCGAGGCGGTCTTGCGAATCTTCCGAAAGATCGCCCTTCACGGCGCGGAAGTAGTCGACCAGCGCCGCGCGCCAGGCATCGCGGCTGGCGCCGTCGCCCAGCGTGTTCAGCTGGAGCGTCACGCCGTCCTGAATGCCCAGTTCCTTGAGCAGCTGGTCGGCCATGACGAGCAGTTCGACGTCCGCCTGCGGCTCGCCCGCGCCGATGATCTCGGCGTCGAGCTGGTGGAACTGGCGGTAGCGCCCCTTCTGCGGGCGCTCATACCGGAACAGCGGGCCGTGCGTGGCGACCTTGAGCGGTGCGTACTGCTGCCAGCCATCGGTCAGGTAGGCGCGCGCGATCCCGGCGGTGAATTCCGGGCGCAGGGTGAGCGATTCCCCGCCGCGATCGTCGAAGCTGTACATTTCCTTGGAAACGACGTCGGTCGTCTCGCCCAGCGAGCGGCTGAACACGGCGGTCTTCTCGAACACCGGCATCTCGACGCGGCGGAAGCGGTAGAGCTTGCGCACGCGCTCGAAGGTCTCGACTACGAAGGCGAACGCTTCGGCATCTGCACCGAAGATGTCCTGGGTGCCGCGAATAGCTTGTGGGGTTTGGCTGCTCATGATGGCTGCGCGATTAGCCCGAATGTGAGAAAACGGAAAGGGCCGCAAAAAGGTAGACGCACATGGTTGCGGTTGTGACTGCTTCGGGCCATGAAACGTCCATGATCAAGACACTTGCGGCAGCCCCGCTCCTCCTCGCCCTCACCGTTTCCACCAGCGCGCTCGCTCAAGGCACGGTGTCACGCTCGGCGCCCATGGCCGTGCCGATCAGCCAGACCGTGCCCGATGCGCAGGACGTTGCCTATCCCGGCACGATGACGCTCGATATCGACGCGTCCGACATCACGCGCGGCGATTACCGCGTGACGCAGACGATCCCGGTTGCGGCCGGTGCCAGGGAGCTGATCCTCCAGCTTCCGCAATGGCTTCCGGGCAACCACGGCCCGCGCGGAACGCTGTCCGAACTCGTCGGCATCCAGTTCCTGGTGGATGGCAAGCCGGTCGAATGGAAGCGCGACCGGGTCGAGGTCTTCGCGTTCCACGTGATGCTGCCTGCAGGGGCGAAGGAAGTTGTGGCCAAGTTCATCCATACCTCGCCGCTCCAGTCATCGGAGGGGCGCATCACGATGACGCCCGAGATGCTCAACCTGCAGTGGGAGAAGATGAGCCTCTATCCCGCAGGCCACTATGTGCGCCGGATCAGGGTGAAGCCGACCGTGACATTCCCGCAGGGCTGGACCCCCGCGACCGCGCTTGACGGCATGAGCATGTCCGGCAACCGCGCCACCTGGGCCGAGACCGATTACGAGACACTGGTCGATTCGCCGATCTTTGCCGGCAAGTATTTCAAGAAGTGGGATCTGGGACAGAACGTCACGCTCAACGTCGTGGCCGACAAGCCCGAGCAGCTTGCCGCCAAGCCCGAACATATCGCCGCGCACAAGGCGCTGGTCGAGGAGGCGAAGCTGGCCTTCGGCGCCAATCACTTCGACCATTACGACCTGCTTCTGGCGCTTTCGGACAAGATCGGCGGCATCGGCCTTGAACATCACCGGTCGAGCGAGAACCAGCTCGAGCCCGAGGCGTTCACCGAATGGGACAAGCAGGAGTGGGACCGCAACCTGCTGCCGCATGAATACTCGCACTCGTGGTCGGGCAAGTTCCGCCGTCCGGCGCGCCTGTGGACGCCAGATTATCGCCAGCCGATGCAGGGTGACCTGCTGTGGACCTATGAAGGGCAGGACCAGTTCTGGGGGGCCGTGCTCGGCGCGCGTTCGGGGCTGCAGGGCAGGGACATGGTCCTTGGCATGCTCGCTTCGTGGGCGGGCGGTTTCACGCAATCGCCGGGTCGCGAATGGCGCTCGGTCGAGGATACCGGGTTCGATCCGGTTTTCGCTTCGCGCAAGCCCAAGCCCTTCGCCTCGTTGGCCCGCAACGAGGACTACTACACCGAAGGCGCGCTGGTCTGGCTGGAGATCGACCAGATCCTGCGCGAGGGCACCGGCGGCAAGAAGTCGATCGACGACTTCGCCAGGTCCTTCTTCGGGATGAATCCGGGCGACTGGGGCCAGATTCCGTTCGAGGTCGACGAGATCGTGACCAAGCTGAACGCCCTCTATCCTTATGATTGGGCCAAGCTGATCGACACACGGATCAACCAGCCCGGCCAGCCGGTCCCGCTGGGCGGGATCGAGAAGGGCGGCTACAAGCTCGTCTGGAAGGAAGAGCCCAACCCTTACACCAAGGCGGCGATGGACTTCGGCAAGGGCCTCGCGCTCGGCAACTCCATCGGCATCTCGCTCGACAAGGATGGCAAGGTCACCGGCACGCGCTGGGACAGCCCTGCATTCAATGCCGGGATCGTGACGGGCATGCAGGTCACGGCGGTCAACGGCCTCGCCTATACCGCAGACGACATGAAGAAGGCGATCACCGCGGCCAAGGGCGAAAAGGGAGTGCCGCTCCAGCTTCTGGTCAAGCGCGGCAACCGCTTCGATACGGTGACGATCGATTACAAGGACGGCCTGCGCTACCCTTGGCTGGAGCGCGTGGCACCGGGCAAGGCGCCGACCGGGCTTGAGCTGCTGCTCGCGCCCAGGCGTCCCGGCGGCGCGGCAGCCCTGGCGGCAACAGCGGCAAAGAAGAAGTAAGGCAGATGGCCCGAAGCGCGGCGGGGCTTGGCAAGAAGATCGCCCCGCCGCGCTTCGTGCTGTTTCTGGTGCTGCTGGTGGCCGGGTTCCTGGTCGACTGGCTGGCGATGGGGGCAACGAGCTGGACCGACGCCGTGGCGATGGCCTTCGATCTGGCCGCTTTCGTCTTCCTGCTGTCGCTGATCCCGGTCCTGCGCGACACGTCGGTCCCTGCCATTCGCCGCCATGCTGCCGAGAACGACGCCAATCGCCTGCTCGTGCTGATCATCACCACGGTGGTGACGATGGTCGTGATGGCGGCGATCGCGGGCGAACTGCCCAAGGCTTCCGATGGCGACAGGATCGCCATGGCCAAGCTGGTCGCTACATTGGTGCTGACCTGGCTTTTCGCCAACACCGTCTACGCGCTGCATTACGCGCACCTTTATTATTCGGAGAGTGGCGGCGGAGACCGCAAGGGGCTCGATTTTCCCGGCGAGGACGATCCCGATTATCTCGATTTCGTCTATTTCAGTTTCACGCTGGGCATGACTTTCCAGACATCGGACACGCAGATCAGTGCAAGGCCGATCCGGCGCATCGCCACGCTGCACTCATTCGCGGCTTTCATCTTCAACATTGGCGTGATCGCTTTCACGATCAATGCGATCGGCGGAAGTTGAATACGCCATAAGTCTTGTTGCGGTGCACAAGCGGCTTCGCTAGGGGCGGCGCATCCTCTCCACCCCCATTGAACAAGGGCGAGCCCATGCGCATTGACATGATTCCCACTGGCGACAATCCGCCGGAAAGCCTCAACGTCATCATCGAAGTTCCCGTTGGCGGGGAGCCGGTGAAGTACGAATTCGACAAGGCCTCGGGCGCGCTGTTCGTCGATCGCATCCTGCACACGCCGATGCGCTATCCGGCCAACTACGGCTTCGTGCCGCACACGCTCTCGCCAGATGGCGATCCGCTCGATGCGCTCGTGATCGCGCGCTCGCCCTTCGTCCCCGGATCGGTCGTGCGCGCACGTCCCATTGCGGTGCTGAACCTTGAAGACGAGCATGGCGGCGATGAAAAGCTGGTCTGCGTGCCAGTCGATTCCACCTTCCCGTACTATTCCGACGTGAAGGAAAAGGAAGATATCCCCGAAATCGTGCTGCAGCAGATCGAGCACTTCTTCACCCACTACAAGGACCTTGAAAAGGATAAGTGGGTTCGCGTCGGCAAGTGGGGTGGCGCTGACGAAGCCCGCAGCGTCACGATCGAGGCGATCGAACGCGCCAAGGCTGCAAAGCCCGCCTGACCGTTCCGGATTGCTGAATTGCAAAGGGTCGTTCCGCCAAGGCGGAGCGGCCCTTGTTGCATGGGCTATTCGACCGGACGGCTCGAATCGAGCAGGTCGTTGCCATCGTCCGAGGCCCGCTCGTTCGCGACCATCTTGCGGATCTGCAATTCGGGCGAGGCGCTGTCGGGCGCGGTGTCGGTCGTCGCAGCAGTGGCAGTTGCGCTGGCCGGCGCAACTTCCGGCTCGGGAGCGAGCGATTCGACCTGCTCCAGCTTGACCCGATAGGTCGCATCGGGAAGCACGAAGCTTGCCTCGCGCAAGGTCTTGCGCACCGCTTCGAAAGCCAGGGTTCGCGCCTTTCCGAAACCGGTCTTCGTCTGGTCCACCCAGCCGGTGAACCGCAGGATCTGGGTGGCCCCGGGCATCTCGACGATCTCGGCCGAGGGCTCGGGCTTGTCGAGCACGAAGTCGAGACTGGCAAGCGTATCCAGCCCCTTGCCGCGCGCAAGGCAGGGGTTGTCGCCATGATCCAGGGTGAAGTCGAGGCTGAACCGGCGATTGGGATTGGTGGTGAAGTTGAGAATCACCGCCTTGAACACGGTCGAGTTGGGAATGCGCAGGTGATTGCCATCGAGCGTCATCAGCACGGTCGCCCGGCTGGTCAGGCGCACGACCCGCCCCTCGTGATCGTCGATCTTGATATGGTCATTGGCGCGGAACGGCTGGCGGATCGAAAGCATCAGCGACGAGACATAGTTGTCTATCGAATCGCGCACGGCAAAGCCGATGGCGATGCCGACCACGCCAGCACCGCCCAGAACCGCGCCGAGCAGGGCGGTTGCTCCGATGATCTCCAGGCCCAGCACGATGCCCCCGACCACGAAGGCAAAGCGGATGAACGTGCCGATCAGGTCGCCGAGGAAAGGGTTCGGGGCAATCCGTCGCCACAGGGTCTTGCGCGCGGCTAGCCAGTATCCGGCTGCACCCACAAGTGCGGCGACCGCAATTGCGACGAAGATCAGGGGGATGGCCGCCATGATTGCGTCGGCCTTGTGTGCCAGCCCGCCAATCGCAGGATTGAGATTGTTGTCGACGTCGAGACTGCGTTTCAGCTTGTCCTGCACGGTGACCACGCCCGCCACGCGCCCGGCAACGCCCACGGCCTGGTCTATCGCGGATTGGCTGGGCACCTCGCCGCTGAGGGTAACGACGCCCGACACAACGCGGACGTTGACGCTTCCGAGATTGCCGATTTCCGAGAAGATGCCCCGGATGCGCGCAGCGATTACCGCATCATCGCTCGCCGCTGCTGCGATCTGGGCAGGTTCGCTTGCCGGCTTGTCTGCTGATTTCTGGCTGGACTGGGCCGAAACCGGCTGCGCCAGCAACGCGATGGCCAGACAGGCGGCGATGGACTGAACGAACCGCGCAGCGCGATGGAAAAAGCTCATCACGCCTGAATGCCCGGGCCGTGCGCGCGGTTCCCCGGCGCGAAGGCAAGCTCAGTCGCCAGCGATACTCATGCCGTCGATACGCAGCGTAGGCACGTCGATTCCGCGAAAGACTTCCAGATCATTGGCAGCGGTCATCGCGGCAAACATGTCAACGAGATTGCCGGCGACCGTGAATTCCGCAATCGGTCCGGCAATCTCGCCGTTCACGATGCGGAAGCCCGATGCACCGCGGCTGTAGTCGCCCGTCACGCCATTGACACCGTGGCCGATCAGCTCGGTGACATAGACGCCATCAACGATGTCGGCCATCAGCGCGGCCGGGGTCAGCGCCCCCGGCTGCAGCACGACATTGCTGGCTGTAACGTGGGGCGGGCCCGACGACCCGCGAGAGGCATGGCCGGTCGGTGCGCGCCCGAGCTGCCGGGCGGCGGCACTGTCCATCAGCCAGCCGGTGATGCGACCGCCCGCAACAAGGTCGGACGCGCTGGTGGGCAAGCCTTCGCCATCGAAAGGCCGCGAACGCATGCCGCGCCGGACGTGCGGATCGTCGGTGATGCGGATCGAACTGTCGAACAGTTGTGCATCTTCACGATCGAGCAGGAAGCTTGCGCGTCGCGCGATGGAAGCGCCCGACATCGCGCCAAGCAGGTGGCCGATAAGTGAATTGCCCACGCGCGGATCGAAAACGACCGGCACCTGCCCGCTTTTCACGCGGCCGGGATCGAGGCGCGAGACGGCGCGTTCGCCCGCTTCGCGGCCGATTGCGGCAGGGGCCATTAGGTCTGCCGCGTGGCGCGTGCTGCGCCAGGAATAGTCGCGCTGCATCGTGGCACCCTCGCCTGCGACCACGCTGGCCGAAAGGCTGTGGGTGGAGGCGGCATAGGCACCTGCAAAGCCGTGGCTTGTAGCAAGCGCGAACAGGCCGAGTCCCGCACTGGCACCAGCGCCTTCGCTGTTGGTCACGCCGGAGACGCTGCGCGCCGCGTCTTCGGCTTCCTCGGCAAGCCGGCGCAGGTCGAGCGGGCTGCGCTCGGCCGGATCGTTGAGGTCGAGGTCGGCCACACCGCTGCGCAGGATCAGCTCTTCCGGGGCGAGACCCGCGAACTTGTCGGCAGGTGCCAGGCGCGCCATCGCCACGGCACGGCTGGCCAATTCGTCGAGCGCGGCATCGCCCAGATCGGTCGATCCGATCGATGCCGATGCACCGCTAACGAACACACGCAGACCGACATGTTCGGATTCCGAGCGCTCTACATCTTCGAGCGCGCCAAGGCGCACCTGTATCGATTCCGATGCGTTGGCGAGATAGACCGCATCGCTCGCGTCGGCTCCCGCCTTGCGCGCGCGCTCTACCAGCGCTTCGCAGCGTTCACGGGCTTCAGCGGTAGACAGCATGAATCACGACCTTTTCGCAGCGGGAGCGCTGCGGGGTCTAGCGGGCCGATCCGGGGACGGCAATCAACCTGTAAAGAATGCCGCGCCCCTCAGAACAGGGCGCTGAGCAGCTTGAAGCCCCCGGTGATCACGAAGGGAAGGAGGGCGGCAAGCGCCCAAACCTTGATCTGGTCGCGGCGGAAGGCGGTCCTGAACGCCAGATCGCCCGCCTGTTCATCGCTGAGGTGTTCCCAGCGGCGTTCGAAGTTGCGGAACAGGGGTATGATCGCGGCGACGAGCATGACCAGTACGAACACCGGCAGGATCGAAGCGCTCGACCCCTGGATTTCGTGCATCGTCACGAAAATCTGAAGGCCGGTGTAGACGAGCAGGCCGTATGCAACGTTGTCGCTCATCTTCTTGCGCCAGTCGATCTGTCGTCTGGCCTTTGCGCCCGGCGTCTGGAGGGCCTTGTTCACGGCACTTCCCCTGTATGATCCTTCTCCGAAATGAATAGATCATGCGTGGCCCGCGTCCGCAAGGTTAATCCGTCGCTAACACTCCCTGTCTAGGACGATGTCACGTGCCATGCATAAATCCTGCCAAATTGCAGGTGCAGGGTTTGCCGGGCAGGATCGAGCCGCTATTGAGGGGGCCAAGCACCTGAAAACAGGTGCGGGAATTGGACAGAGCAAATCGATGAGCGTGATCGAACAGACTGCCCCGGCTGCCGCCAATGCCGCAAACGCTTCGCCGCCCCTTCCGCAAGGCGGCCTTGAAGTCGTCTCGATCGCCAAATCCTATGACAAGCGCGCGGTTCTCACCGATATCTCGCTTTCGGTCGGGAAGGGCGAAGTGCTCGGCCTGCTCGGCCCCAACGGCGCGGGCAAGACGACGTGTTTTTATTCGATCATGGGCCTCGTTCGTCCCGACTCCGGCCGCATCCTCCTCGATGGCGTCGATATCACCAAGCTGCCGATGTACCGGCGTTCGGTACTGGGGCTTGGCTATCTGCCTCAGGAAACCTCGATCTTCCGCGGCATGACGGTCGAACAGAACATCGCCACGGTGCTTGAACTGATCGAGCCCGACAAGGCCACGCGCGAAGCGGAGCTGGAGCGCCTGCTCGATGAATTCGGCCTGACGCGGTTGCGGTCGAGCCCGGCAATGGCGCTTTCCGGCGGTGAGCGCCGCCGTTGCGAGATTGCCCGCGCGCTGGCCGCACGCCCCTCCATCGTGCTGCTCGACGAACCCTTTGCCGGTATCGATCCGCTCTCGATCAGCGACATCCGCCATCTGGTGAAGGATCTGAAGGGCCGCGGGATCGGTGTCCTGATCACCGATCACAACGTGCGCGAGACGCTCGACATCGTCGACCGCGCCTGCATCATCTACGGCGGGCAGGTCCTGTTCGCAGGCAGCCCTGAAGCACTCGTTGCCGATGCCAACGTGCGGCGTCTTTATCTGGGTGAAGGTTTCACCCTCTGATGGCCGGGCCGGGGGACATCTGACCCATGGCGCTCGGCCCGAGGCTCGATCTTCGGCAGTCCCAGTCGCTGGTGATGACGCCGCAGCTGCAGCAAGCGATCAAGCTGCTGGCGCTGTCGAACCTCGAGGTAGAGACGTTCATCAGCGAGGCAGTCGAAGCTAATCCCCTGCTCGAAATCGGTGACGCCGCGCCGCCCGAGGCGCTGGATCTTGCGCCTGAGGAACTGCGCCGCACCCATCTCGAAAGCTCCCCGGTCGACCAGCTCGTTGCCGAAGGCCGCGTGGCCGAAGACCGCCCGCTCGACATCGATGCCACCGCGCTCGACAGTGATCGCGACACCGGCGACGGTGGCAGGCTGGAACTGGCCTCCGGGCGCGAGGACTTCGGCGGCGGCTCGGGCGAGGGCCCCGACATCGACGAGCGCGGGCAATCGGCAGAAACCCTTTCCGCTCACCTTCATGGCCAGATCGGCATGACCACCTCGGATCAGCAACTGCTGTTCGCGGCACGATGGCTGATCGATCAACTGGACGAAGCGGGCTACCTCGGCATGCCGCTCGGGGAAGTGGGCGAGGCTCTCGGCTTGTCGCCGGTTGTGGTGGAGCGGGCGCTGGGCCTCGTCCAGTCGCTCGATCCCACCGGTGTCGGTGCACGCAATCTGGCCGAATGCATTGCGCTTCAGGCGAAGGAAGCCGACCGTTACGATCCGTGCATGGCGCGGCTGATCGACAATCTTGAGCTTGTCGCGCGCGGCGAGGTCGCCCGGCTCAAGAGGTTGTGCCAGGTCGATGACGAGGATTTTGCCGAAATGCTCGCCGAACTGCGCAGCTATGACCCGCGCCCGGGCCTGCGCTTTGGCGGCGGTATGACAGAAGCCGTGGTGCCAGACATCCTGATCCGCGAGGGCACTGATGGAGCTTTCACCATTGCGCTCAATCAGGCGACGCTTCCGCGGCTCGTCGTCAACCGCAGCTACTATGTGGAAATGCGCGGCGCCTGCATGACCAAGGACGCCAAGGCATGGCTGGGCGAGCGGCTGGCTGATGCCAACTGGCTGCTCAAGGCGCTCGACCAGCGCCAGAAGACGATTCTCAAGGTCGCTGCCGAGATCGTGAAGCAGCAGGACGGCTTTTTCCGCTTCGGTGTCGCGCACCTGCGTCCGCTCACGCTCAAGACCGTGGCCGAGGCGATCGCGATGCATGAATCGACTGTCAGCCGCGTGACGTCGAACAAGTACCTCAACTGCGATCGCGGGACGTTCGAGCTGAAGTTCTTCTTCACCTCGGGCGTCGGTTCGTCAGACGGCGAAGGGGCTTCTGCCGAGGCGGTCAAGGCGGCAATCCGCCAGCTTATCGATGGGGAAGATCCCAAGGCCATCCTCTCGGACGATGCCCTGGTCGACCTGCTCAAGGCAAAAGGCTTCGATCTGGCAAGGCGTACGGTAGCAAAGTACCGCGAGGCGATCGGGCTGGGCAGTTCGGTGCAGCGCCGCCGCCAGAAGACGCTTGCGGGCGTGCGCTAGGCGACAGGTCCCGGCTCAAGCCGGGTCGGGACGCTCGGCCAGCATGTGCTGGATCATTCCCTGAAGATTGGCGTCATAGCGGGCAAGGACCTGATGATCCTCGGCCGTATCCCAATGCGTCACCAGTTCGCGGCCATTGAACCAGTGCAAGGCGTAGCCCGGCGGATCGGCGATGATCAGGCTGCGCTTGTCTGGCGTGTCGGGATCGATCGGTCGCAGATCGAGCGCGACCTGCGGGGCGGTCGACGGGCAGGTGGCCACGATCGTGCCTTCCCAGGCTGTGGTTATGGCCCGGTGGATATGCCCGCAGACGATGCCGATGACGTTTGCCCGCCCGCGCAGGCACTCGGCCAGTCGTTCGACCCATGGTTCTGCCGGATCGGTGTTCATCCAGGGGATGCCCACTTCAACCGGGGGGTGGTGCTGGACGATCAGCGTGCGCGCTTCGGGCGCTTCATCAAGCCGGGCCGTGAGCCAGGCCGCACGCGCCTCGCAGAAGGCCCCTCCGTGGCGGCCCTCTTCCAGCGTGTCGAGCACGAGCAGGCGCAGTGGCCCGGTTTCGATCACGTATTGCAGGAAACCGCCGGCGAACCTCGCTTCGGGAAAGACCTGCGCGAAGGTCGCGCGCTCGTCGTGGTTGCCCAGAGCGTAGTGGACCGGAAACGGCAGGTCCGAAAATGCCTCGCGCAGCCGTTCGTAGCTTTCGCGGTCACCCCGGTCGATCAGGTCGCCGGTGGCGAGCAGCAAGTCGGGCCGCGGCTCCATCCGGGCCAGTTCCTCCAGCACGCGATCGAGCCGCTGCCGGTTGAACTCGCCCGGGGAATCGGGTTCGAACCCCAGATGAATATCGGTGACCTGCGCTATCAGCATCGTTCCCCGCCGACGTTCTAGTGCAGCTTTACCGGCAACCGCGGCCTTTCAGCCACGGCCACAGTCTGCCCGACGCCTTTCTTTCTGTCCTTTGCCGGTGCCCACGGGGCGCCCGCGTCCATGTGATAGGAGTGGCACATCGCGCAGGAGGAATCGACCGGGTCCTTGACCGAAACCGAGGAAAGTTTCGCGCCATCGCCGCCGACGTGGCACGAGCGGCAGCCGCCCTTGCCGTCGATTCCGGGTACCAGCAGGTCGCTCGCCTTGTTCGAGGTTGCACTCTGGGTGTGGCAATCGGCGCAATCGCTCTTGTCGTGCGCCTTATGATCGAACCACCCCTTGTGATAGTAGCGGTCGTTCTGGGCGACGGGCTGCACGGCAAATCCGCCGCTCGCCATCGTGCCGCCGCGCGTGACGGTATGGCAATCGTAGCACATGCCGCCATTGGTGAAGACTTGCGCCACTGCCTGTTCGGCGCGGGTCGGATAGAAGCGGACGGCGCGGGCATAGTCTGCGGCGGTCGAACGCAGCGCGGCATCCCCGGGCACCCTGCGGGCAAGGCCCGATAGATTGGCCGGCCGGGCCGGCGCGCCGCCGCGATAGAACGCGCGCAAATCCGCCACCACTTGTTCGGGCTTGCCGTGGCGCAGGGTGCGGAACGTCCCGCCGACCTGGTCGAAGCTGAGCGAGTGGCAAGACTGGCAGGAATCTTCCATCACTACCGGTTTGAACCGCGTGCCGGTAGCATCGGCCTTGTGGCAGTCCTGGCAGTCGAGCCCGTCATTGGCGGCAAACCGGCCCGACATGCGGCGAACCATCTGCGCAATGCCATTGGTCTTCGACAGGTGCTGGCCGTGGGTGAACTTGAGGCCATTGTTCTCCTGCAAGGCAGGCGACCATGTCGCGCGCCGGAACAGTGGCTTGCCGCCGTCCATGCCGCTGATCACCATCGGCTTGAACTGGGGGTGGGCCGTTCCGAAATCGGCGGCATCGGCAAGTTTGGTGTCGGTCAAGCGACCCTTCATCCCGTTGTGGCAGTCGGCGCAGAACTTCTGCTGGGTTGCCGGCATAGCGCCTGCACCCTCGTGTTCGGTGTGACAATCGACACACCTGCCTGCCGGACGGTTGAAGGCGGTGGCGACGGCACGCTGGAGAGCAGCCATGCCGGTGGGCTCACCGCGCGCCTTCAGCAGGCGCGACTTGTCGGCGATGTGGTCGTGCGCGTCCTTGGTGTGGCAGGTGAGGCAGGCCTTGTCGGTCACCGCCACGAAGGCCTGCGTGTGACAGGCCTGGCAATCGCCGCCCAGGTTCTTGTGCGCGAGGCTCAAGGGTCCCGAAGACCAGGTCTGGTCGGCATGGAAGCTGTCAGGCCGGCGCGCCTTTTCCTGCATCGCCAGCGGCTTGTAGGTCATGTAGCTGTAGATCGGGAACGCGAGGAACGCGATCAGCACGAGCACGGCGAAGGTCCAGGCCGACATGCGCTTGCCGGGCAGCAGGCCCTTGAGCGTATAGACCGTGGTGATGTCCTTGTCTTCGGCCGAGTCCGAGACGGCTTCCACGCGGCGCACGGTGAAGGTCGGCAGGCCCGACTCGCCATCGCGCGACAGCGTCAGGCGGTGGCCGCCGAAGGTTATCTCCGCGCCGACGCCCGCGTCGAGCGCGGCTTGCGTGGTCGAGCGCCCGTTGACCTCGAACGGTTGGGCGCCGACCGAGGTGATCGTCAGGATGCCATCGGCACCCTGCGCCACAACGGCGTGGCGTGGATCGACCGCAAGGTCGGGGAGGTGGATGCCGTTTGCCGCATCGCGGCCAATGGACAGTTCGGCACCCTCGACGGTCGAGGGACGCACGATCTCCTCGCCACTGGACTTGAGCGCGATCTGGCGGACAAGAAAGCTCATCGTTCGCTCACCAGTAGAAGAAGACGCTGACGATATGGGCGGAAAGCGCCGCAATCAGCGCAAAGGTCACGGGCACGTGGACATAGAGCCAGGCCTGCAACCAGGACTTGAGCTTCAGGTGTCGTCGCATTCGCCCGAGCATGGCCTCCTTGCGCGTCAGCAGCGCATCGACCTTGTCGATCGGATCGTCGGCGATGCGGGGCTTGTAGGCGCGCATACGCCGCAGTTCCGCGGCGGCGTGGCGCGTCGCGCACTTGGTGTACTTGCCGGTGATGCGGTTCCAGAACGAGCCGGCGAACGGGTCTTCCTCGAGACTCATGTTGACCAGTGCCGCGCATTGCGGATCGAGTGGCTGGGCCGCATCGTGAATCTGCCGATCGAGCGAGCGAATTGCCTCGATCATCTGCTTTTCGGTAATCGCGCCTTCATCGTCATAGCGGTTGGCCGAAAGCGCGCGGGGCAGGGTGGCATAGACCCAGATGCCGAACACACCCGATGCAATCACCAGCAGCATCAGCCCCCAGGCAAGCGTGTGCACGTTCCAGCCGAAGTGGAAGCCCGAATGCAGCGTGCCGATTACTGTCAGGCACAGGCCGAGATAGACATGCGCGCTGGTCCATGCCTTGAGGCTCCACCGCCCCGGCGTGATCGCGCGCTTGCGCATGCCAAGCATGGTCAGCCACAGGATCAGCAGCGCGCCGATCGTGCCGAGCGTATAGCCGAGCCAGCTCGATCCGAAGTGCTGCCCGGGAAGCGGCACGAAGATGTAAAGTGCGATCAGGCCGATTGCGAGCGCGGCGGAAAACTTGCCCCAGAACAGGTTGCCGTGGCGCAGAAAGCCTTCATGCGTGGACGTCCGCTCGCGCGAGGTCCCGGTGCGCTTCTTGGGTGCGATCGTCGCCATGGCCTCAGGCTCCCTCGTTTTCGAGGCGGGAGACGGTCAGGAACTCGTCGGGCGAGACGCGGATGGCGGCGCCGGTCGGGCAGGCGCGCACGCAGCTGGGTCCCCCTTCGATCCCGGCGCACATATCGCACTTGATTGCCTTCTTGCGGTCAAGCAACTCGTCAACCGCAGGGTCGCCGGTATATTTCGTGTTCTTCTTCGACCACTTGTAAGGCGGCTCGCCCGGTCCCGGACCGGACCCGAAGAACAGCCACGACAATAGCGAGGGCTTCCTGGGCGGCACCTTGTCCATGCGGATCACGCCGTAGGGGCAGTTGCGCTGGCAATTGCCGCAGCCGATGCAGGTGTCGTTGATGAAGACTTCGCCGTCAGGCCCGCGATGGATCGCATTGGGCGGGCAATCGGCCATGCAGTGCGGGTGTTCGCAGTGGCGGCACGATGTGGGCACGTGGAGATGGGCAAAGCTCTTGCCCGCCTCGCGGTCGAGCCGCGAAAGGCCGTCGTGGCTATCGGCGCAGGCCTTCTCGCAATTGTCGCAACCCACGCACAGGCGCTCGTCGATCAGGAGGACGTCGGTCGCCTCGCCCAGACCCTGGCTGACGAGGAACTTGGCCTGCTCGGAATAGAGATCGACGACGCCCGAGAAACTGTCCTTCTTGGATTCGATGAAGGCGTTGGTTGCGCGGCGCACCTCCATGTCCTTGCGCGCGCGGTCGAGCAGGGCAGGCTTGGCGGCGAGCACCCGGCCAAACGCCTCGCCGTCGATCTTGATCACCTCGCTCTTGATCGCGGCGCGCACCGTGGCGGTGCGGCGGCCACCATCGATCAGTGCCATTTCACCAACGTAGGAACCGGCGGGCAGATACGAGAGGAACACGGGCTTTCCGCCCACTTCCTTCTCGACGATCATCGAGCCGACGCGGATGACATAGATGTCCTTGTCCTCGTCGCCCTCCTTGATGATCGCATCGCCCGCGCGGACGGCCATGATCTTGGCGGAATCGACGACTTCGGCGATGTCGGCGCTGGTCAGGCCCGATCCGAACATCTGCAGGATCTGGCGTTCGGTCGATATGCGCTCGATCGCGCGGCGGGCAGTCGGCACCTGGCTCTGCAGCTTGAGCGCGGCGTTGCGGCTGATCTCGACGCAGATGGTGTCTTCGGCTGCCACGATCGTCGCGCCGCGCCGCCGCCCGGAAATCAGGCCGACCTCTCCGAAGATCGTGCCCGAAGGAATGGCGATGACCTTCGACGGGTCCTTTTCGTCGAGCCGGACGTTGACCGAGCCCGAGGCGATCGCAAAGAGCGAGGACCCCGGGTCGTTCTTCTCGAACACCGTCTCGCCCTTGGCATAGGCGCGCGCGGAGGAATCGAGCATGAATTCGCGCAGCTGCAGCGTGGTCATGCCATCGAGGATGGTCACGTTGGTGCGCAGGAACTCCAGCCATTCGTTGACCGAACGGTTGCCGGGGAGCCCGGCAAACTTGGCCTCGAGCAGTGGCTCGTCCGCTGGCTTGAGGCCTGTGTTGCCGTTGATGAACTCGACGACGTCGTAGCCCTGGTTCATGCAGTGCTTGATCAGCGGATAGCCCGCCAGCGCGCCGATCACGAAGATGCCGGGTGCGGTCGATTCGAACTGCGGCGACAGGGTGGGGAAGGCGAGGCGGTCCGCGCTGGCGAACTCGATGCCGCAGCCTTCGACAAAGCCGCGCGGCGGGGCCGAGCCGATGCGCGCGATGATCCGGTCGCAGCGGATGCGTTCCTCGCCATCACGCGTGGCAAGGGTGATCCAGCCCGGTTCGACCGACTTGGTCTCGGTCTCGTAGCGGATGGTCAGCTTGCCGGCGGCGTCATCTTCGACCAGCGCCTTGGCGTTTGGTTCTTTCGCGGTGGCAAAACTTTCGCGCACGTTGGTCGATTTCGGCGCGCGGTTGAGCACGGTGACGACATTGCCTTGCGCCGGGTCTTCGACAAGGCCGCGCGCATTCTCGATCCCTGCGTCGCCGGTGCCGACCACGACGATGTGCTGGTCGAGCACGGCATAGGGATCGTCAAGCTGGTAGGTCACGTGCGGAAGATCGCCGCCGGGGCAGCGCATCAGGTTGGGATTGCCCTGCGTACCGATCGCCAGGACGACGTTTTCGGCCATGACCGTCTCGCCATTGGTCAGCTCGATGGCATAAGGCGGGGCAAAGCGCTGGAGTTCGGTGGTCGTGCTCGATCCGTCGCGCGCGCGGGTGACGATCTTCTGGACCGATCCCTCGATCGCAGGACCCGTGCCTTTGATCGACTTGACTTCGGCATTGTATTTCACGTTCACGGCAAGTTCGGCGGTGCGCCGGTTCCACTTGTCGAGAATGTCTTCTTTCTTGCCGGCGTCGAATTCCTGATCGGACCGCAGGATAAGCTGCGATGGCGTGGCCATCACATGCTTGCCCTTCTGGTATTTGTAGATTGTGTCCGAGAGGTGATCGGTCTTCTCGAGCAGCACATGGGCAAGCCCAAGCTGCGCCGCACGGCCGGCCGCGCTCATGCCTGCCGGGCCGGAGCCGATAATCGCAACTTTGAAAACCTCGCCCACCGGTATGCGTCCCCCGCATCACGCGCAAGAACGGCGCCTGTGCCTGCGCCTGCCCTTATCCGAAAACCGATTGCGACCCCTAAGGGCACGACTTTAACCGATACACCCGGCAATGCCAGCCGCAATTTGGCCCGCCGCAATTTGGCCAACCGCAATTTGGCCGGCGGCAATTTGCGCGACGGTCAGGCGCGCTTCAGGTTCACATTGGACTTGCCGCGCAACACCTTGCGTGCGACCCGTGCTGCGCGATATGCGCAAGGCGTTACGCAGGGTTGCCGCCCACGGCACCCGACAGGAGTTCTTGATGACCGAGCCGCAGTCCCCGCTTTCGCCCGAGCCGACGCCGGACAAGCGTGACGATGCGCAAGGTTCGTCACGCATCGGCCGGATCGCGCTGGTGGCAGCGGGCGTGATCGCGCTGGGAGCCGGTGGCTTTGCCATGATGCGCGGGCCCGAGAACCCGCCACCGCAGGCCCAGCCGCCAGCAGCCCTGCCGAGCCAGCAGCCCTCGGTGGACGATGTCATCGCAAAGCTGGAAAAAAAGCTCGCAGAAAGCCCCGAAGATGCCGAGGGCTGGCGTATGCTGGGCTGGTCCTATTTCCAGACCGAACGCTATGCCGAGGCGGCCACCGCGCTCAAGAAGGCGACGAAGCTCGATCCCGAGCATGCCGAGACGTGGTCGTTCCTGGGCGAAGCGCTGGTCCTGGCCAGCAAGGAAGAAGGCCGGATGCCGCGTGATGCCAAGGCGGCGTTCGACAAGGCGATCAAGCTTGACCCCGAGGATGCCCGTGCCCGCTATTTCCAGGCGGTCGCGATGGACCTTGGCGGGCGCCACCGCCAGGCCATCAACGCCTGGTTCGATCTGCTCGAAGATACGCCTGCCGATGCGCCCTATGCCGAGGATATCCGCGAGGTGATCCGCAACGTGGGCGAGCGTCGCAAGATCGATGTCGAGAAGCGCCTTGCCGAAGCCCGCTTCGCGGCGCCCGCCAATGGCGTGATCACCGATGGACCGCACAAGGCCGCAGCCGGCATTCCGGGGCCGACCTCGGAAGAAATGAAGGCAGCTGCGGGCCTGCCCAAGGGGCAGCAGGAAGCGATGATTCGCGGTATGGTCGATGGGCTTGAGGCCAAGCTCGACAAGAACCCGGCAAATGTCGACGGCTGGATTATGCTGATGCGCAGCCGGATGCAGCTGGGTGAGCCGCGCAAGGCGGGCGAGGCACTGAAAAAAGGGTTGGCGGCATTCCGCAACGATGGGGCCGAAGCGCGAAAATTGCGTGAAGCGGCGTCGAGTCTGGGCGTGGCCGGAGCCTGATTCGGCTGACTGCGCCATGGTGAGGCGTCTTTTTCCGCCGGTTCGTTAACTTTTATGACTCACTCTCGCTACGCGCAGGGCCGTCGTGATTCATTGTGGCACACCTGATAAATCGGGCAAATCCCACCCGATCTGAATCGGTTACCGCCCTGCCTGAGTCATTACCGCCCACTTCGGTGGTTAACACGATGACTCTCTTGGACATTGTTTACAGCAAATTAACCTTTCATGTTCATTCCTCCTATGGTTAATGGCGGTCAACACGGGTTTAGTCCGGGTTAATTGCTGCGGGGACATGGCAAGTAAGGGGCGGATCAATGCGCGTACTGCTGATCGAAGACGAACCGACGACCGCCAAGGCGATCGAACTGATGCTGACCACCGAGGGCTTCAACGTCTATTCGACCGATCTCGGCGAAGAGGGCCTCGATCTCGGCAAGCTCTATGATTACGACATCATCCTGCTCGACCTGAACCTGCCGGACATGCACGGCTACGATGTGCTCAAGAAGCTGCGCGTCGCAAAAGTGCAGACCCCGGTCCTGATCCTTTCGGGCATTTCGGAAATGGACAGCAAGGTCCGCTCGTTCGGCTTCGGTGCCGACGACTACGTGACCAAGCCCTTCCACCGTGAAGAACTGATCGCCCGCATCCACGCCGTGGTGCGTCGTTCGAAGGGCCATTCGCAGTCGGTCATCCGCACCGGCAAGCTTTCGGTCAACCTCGATGCCAAGACCGTCGAGGTCGACGGCGCCCGCGTGCACCTGACTGGCAAGGAATACGCGATGCTCGAGCTGCTCTCGCTGCGCAAGGGCACCACGCTGACCAAGGAAATGTTCCTCAACCACCTCTACGGCGGCATGGACGAACCCGAACTCAAGATCATCGACGTGTTCATCTGCAAGCTGCGCAAGAAGCTGGCGCATGCCTGCGGCGGTGAAAACTACATCGAAACGGTCTGGGGCCGCGGCTACGTGCTGCGCGATCCCGATGACATGGCGGCGACCGAAGCGGCCTGATCTTCCGGATCATCTCACGCCATCCCTCGAAACGGCCTGCCATGATCGGCGGGCCGTTTCTGTTTGGGGCTTGGCAGTTCGGACCTGCCTGTGCGGGCAGAGGCAGGAACCAGAGCCGCCTTCACCCGCTCATCCTCGAACCGGAACAAGGATGAACGAGCATGGCAAAGTCACTCAAAACTGGCGACAAGGTCTCGTGGAGCAGCCACGGCGGAAGCGCGCACGGAAAGGTGGTGCGCAAGCTGGAAAAGCCGACGACCATCAAGGGCCACAAAGTTGCTGCCTCCAGGGACAACCCCGAGTTTCTCGTCGAGACCGACGAGGGAAAGCGGGCCGCACACAAACCCGGTGCCCTCCGTCGGGATTAAGTGCTCAGTCTATGCGGTTGAAGTAGGTCGTTTCCATCTCCGGCATTCCTTGCGCTGCCCAGACGATCGTTTCGGTCATCGACCTGCCGTCCCTCTCCACCGTATAGACGCGGGTTGCGACAGGCTTGCCGGCCTTTCCCAAGGTCATGACGAGCGTATTGGGCGCAGGCTGGCGCAACGACACGGTATCGATCAGGGTCATGTTACCCGATACGGGAACCGGCACGCCATCGGTAGCCGCGGTCGAGCGCGCCTCCTGCAGGGCTCCATCAGGTCCCACGATATCGACCCGGGTCGTCCAGCGTCGATCGGTCGAGACGGCGAATGCGATCGTCACGCTGCGCGGGCGCTCAGCCTCCGGTATTCGGGCCGTGTCGAGTGACCACCTGCCCGCAAGCTGCGAAAGACTGGCGGGTTCGGACTGCGCGGCATCGGGCGAGCGGGAGGGCTGAACGCTGCTGGACGATACAAGCAGTAGTCCGGCGACGAGGGGCAACATGGCTGACATGGAGATCCTTCCTTTCGATCGATGAGCCTCCGCAATGGCGGGCTCCCTCGTGGCCTGGGCTGGATCGCCTGTTTCGGTAAGATCAGTTTTTCTGGGCCATATTTCCTGTCCGGAAACCAGCCTGGCCAGCTCCCGGCTACTGCCGATGCCGGTCTTGCGCCGTGCATCGCGCAGGCGCTCGTTGATCGATGCTTCGCTGCGCCCAAGGCTGGCGGCAATCGATTTGATCGTATGGCCCGCCGTGAGCAGGAGAAGAACCTCCATTTCCTTCTCGTTGAGCACGGCAATCGCACGGGCGGCAGGATCGTTGGCGGCCATGGCGCCTGATCACCACAGCGCGCCAGGCCCGTCCATCCAAATTTCTTGTCCCCGGACGAACATTCACACGGGCCGAGCCCGGACCGTCCGTATTGACCCATGGTTGACCCACTGCCAAATGCCCCCACCATGACAGCGCACAAATCCGGCGATCCGACCACGCTCAACCGTCTCTATGGCCGCGCCAAGGGCAAGCCCTTGCGTCAGGGCCAGCAGGGCCTGGTCGATACGCTGCTGCCCCGCATCGCGATGCCGGCCGAAGGTCCGATCACCTCAGAAGTGCTGTTCGGCGAGCCGCGCCCCTTGCACTTTGAAATCGGCTTCGGCGGAGGCGAGCATATGGCATTCCGTGCCGACATGCTCCCAGATCACGGCTTCATCGGGGCAGAGCCCTTCCTCAACGGCGTGGCGCAGGCGCTGACGCACGTTGCCGGCGACAACGGCCAGCATGCGCCGCTGGGCAATGTGCGCATCCATCATGGCGACGCGCTGGAAGTGCTGCAGCGCATTCCCGACGGTTCGCTGTCGTTTCTGTACCTGCTGCATCCCGATCCCTGGCCCAAGGCGCGGCATGCCAAGCGGCGGATGATGAATGATGGCCCGCTGAACATGTTTGCCGCCAAACTGAAGCCCGGCGGCGAATTCCGCTTCGGGACCGACCACGACGTCTATCTGCGTCATGCGCTGATGGTCATGCGTGGCCATAAACACCAGTTCGAATGGCTCGCGAATGACTGCGCCGACTTCCAGACTCGCCCCGGCGGATGGCCTGAAACCCGCTACGAGCACAAGGCGCGCACCGTGTACGGGCATGAAGTCTGGTATTTCCGTTATCGCCGCCGGTGAGAGCATTCGACTCGTCGCAAAAAACTCTCCCTTTATGGTAGAGTATAATTTCTTCTATTTTGGTAGAGATTGAATCCCG
This sequence comes from Novosphingobium sp. HNCC26DJ243, assembly GCF_057180545.1. Lineage (NCBI taxonomy): Bacteria > Pseudomonadati > Pseudomonadota > Alphaproteobacteria > Sphingomonadales > Sphingomonadaceae > Novosphingobium > Novosphingobium sp. HNCC26DJ243. The sequence goes on from NZ_JBXUGN010000002.1 coordinate 524,730, forward strand.
CTAGCCCTCCGCCCCAGAAACAGGGGTGGAATCAGATGGACTTTCTTGCCGCAATTGATTGGACGGCCTTGTGGCCGTTTATTGCCGTGGGTTTTGCGGCGCAAATGGTCGACGGTGCTCTGGGGATGGCCTTCGGCGTCATCTCGAACACGTTGATGGTCGGCGTCCTGGGTATCCCGCCGGCCCTTGCATCACAGCGCGTCCACATCGTCGAATGTTTCACGACCGCAACGTCGGGCATCAGCCATCTCATCCATGGCAACGTCGACAAGAAGCTGTTTTTCCGCCTGCTGCTGCCGGGCATGGCGGGCGGCATCCTTGGTGCCTACGTCCTGTCGTCGCTCGATGCGTCGCTGGTGAAGCCCTGGGTCCTGCTCTATCTCACCGCGATCGGCATCTATCTCCTGGTTCGCGGCATTCTCTATCCGCCCAAGATCAAGGAAGCTGGCTGGGTCGCGCCGCTCGGGCTGGTCGGGGGCTTCCTCGATGCTGCCGGCGGCGGCGGCTGGGGACCGGTAGTAACTTCCAACCTGCTGATTCAGGGCGCTGATCCGCGCAAGGTTGTGGGCACGGTGAACACGGTCGAGTTCTTCCTGACGCTTACCGTGTCGGCGGCATTCATCTGGCACCTTGGCTTTGCCGATGTTGCCGGACCGACTCTCGGCTTCCTCATCGGTGGTATCGCAGCAGCCCCGTTCGGAGCGTGGGCGGCAAAGCACATTCCGGCCAAGGCCATGCTCATCATGGTCGGCGTGGTGCTGACCCTGACCAGCCTTTACGGTGCCTACAAGGCATTCGGCTGATACCGGCAGGCAGCGACTGCGGGTTGAACCGCAGTCGCTGCCAGTCCTGACGGTTACCAGCCGTTAACCATGTCCTGCCACTATCCACCCTGTCGCCCGGCCGAGTCCGGTGCGGCTGGAGGGCACGATCATGGCGCGTTACGACGCAAGCGGAATGACCATCGCCGAACTGCGCGAGTTCGCCAGCTTCGCGCCTTGCGAGCAGCGTTACATCCGCCGCAGTCTCGACATTGCGCTTGGCCGTGGCGACGCGGTCGTGCGTTGGGCGCGCGATGAGGATGAGGCGGCCTCGATCCGCGCGCAAGTCTGCGCCTACCGCGAACTCGTTTCGCTGCGCCGGATGCTTCCCCGGGTGGAAGGGATCGACAGTCTGGAGCCGTTCATGGGACGCCTCATGAGACTGTCTGCGTTCGACCTCGTCCAGGCGCGCATCGCAGGCTTTTCCGCCTATCGCTTTCTTTACGAACGGCTGCTTGGAGCCGAAGTGCGGCCATGGCTGCCCTCGGCCTTTTGCAGTGCTGCCGCGCTGCCGCTGATCCGGCCGGACCGCCGACGCGATCTGCTCCAGTCGATCAGCGAGGCCGCCGCCACCGCGCATGGCTGGTCAACCCGCGCGCCCTCGTTCTATCCCGAATTCGTCGAGACCGAAGCCGCCTAAGTCTAAGGCACCAGCACGGTGTCGCGCGCGATTTCGTCGGTCTGGGGGAAATCCAGCGTATAGTGCAGGCCGCGGCTCTCGTGCCGGGCCCGGGCCGACCGCACGATCAGGTCCGCGCTCTGCAGCAGGTTGCGCAGTTCGATCAGGTCGGTCGTCACGCGGAAGTGCCCGTAGTAGTCGGCGACCTCGTCCGAGAGCATCTGGATGCGGTGCGCGGCGCGCTCGAGGCGCTTGTTGGTGCGAACGATGCCGACGTAGTTCCACATGAACCGGCGGATTTCGGTCCAGTTCTGCTTGATCACCACTTCCTCGTCTGAATCGGTGACCCGGCTTTCGTCCCATCCGCGCACCTCGGGCGGAGCGTCGAAGCTTTCCCACCGGCGCAGGATGTCGCGCGCGGCAGAATCGCCGAACACGAAGCATTCGAGCAGCGAGTTTGATGCAAGGCGATTGGCGCCGTGGAGTCCGCTCTCGGTGCATTCGCCCGCGGCATAGAGGCCGGGCAGGTCGGTGCGTCCGTCCAGATCGATCAGCACGCCGCCACAGGTGTAATGCTGCGCCGGCACTACGGGGATCGGTTGCCGGGTCATGTCGATCCCCAGACCCATGAGCTTTTCATAGATGTTGGGGAAATGGCCCTTCACGAAGTCGGCGGGCATGTGGCTGATATCGAGATGGACGAAATCGAGGCCGAACTTCTTGATCTCGGCGTCGATCGCGCGGGCCACCACGTCGCGCGGGGCGAGTTCAAGCCGCTTCGGGTCGTAGAACTCCATGAAGCGCTGGCCGGTGCGGGGATTGACGAGGCGACCGCCTTCGCCGCGCACGGCCTCGGTGATCAGGAAGTTCTTGATCTCGAGGTTGTAGAGGCAGGTCGGGTGGAACTGCATCATCTCCATGTTGGAGACGCGCGCACCCGCTCGCCACGCCATGGCAATGCCATCGCCCGTTGCGCCGCGCGGTGCGGTAGAGAACTGGTAGACGCGCCCCGCACCGCCCGTGGCAAGGATCGTGGCACGCGCGGTATGCGCCTCGACCTTGCCGGTCGCTTCATCGAGCGCATAGACCCCCCAGATGCGGCCCGAACCCGAATAGCGGGCGGCCTCATGGCGGCCCGTGATCAGATCGACACACGTGCGTCCCGGCAGAAGGGTGATGTTGGCATGTTCCCGCGCGGCCTTGAGCAAGGCCTTCTGCACGGCGGCACCGGTAGCGTCATCGACATGGACGATGCGGCGGTGAGAATGCCCGCCTTCGCGCGTGAGATGGAGCGATCCGGCCTCAGCATTGAACGGCACACCCAGTTCGGCAAGCCGACTGATGGCGGCAGGCGCGTTCTCGACCACGAATTCGACCGTCTCGCGCCGGTTGAGCCCGGCGCCGGCAATCATCGTATCGCGGATGTGATCCTCGAAGGTGTCGCCGGCATCCAGCACGGCGGCGATGCCACCCTGCGCCCAGTTGGTGGAGCCGCCATCGAGCGCTCCCTTGGCCAGAACGAGCACGCGGCACTTTTCGGCGAGCACGAGAGCCGCCGTGAGGCCTGCCGCCCCCGAGCCGATGACCAGCACGTCATGGCCACCTTCCAGATCACCGCTCACTGGCGGACTCCCTTCCACTTCTGCCGCAAGCGGCCGGGAAACCGCCCTAGCTTGGAGGCGCGGATGTGGAAAGGTCTGCAAGTCAGGTGAGTGCCTTCAAACCGATCCGGTTTTAATGTTCCTAACCACGAATGACACTTGTTTCGCAGTTGCAGCATGATACGTAGTATCCCTTAGCGATCACCGCTGGGACGCTTTTGATGTCAAAGTTTCGCCTATTGTGCTTGCTGAACAGCCACCGTCCGGTTCGCGAAGGCATTGGCTGGAATGGCGTAACCTATGTCGGGAAATGCAAGCATTGCGGCGCGGCAATTCGCAGGCGAGACAGGGGCGGCTGGCGCAAGCGCCTTCCGCCGGAGACCTCCGCTTCATCTGGTTCTGACGCCTGATCAGATCCCGTCGCGGGGGCCGCTGGTAAGGCTCACGAACACATCTTCGAGATCGGCTTCGCGCGTCGAGACATCGACGATCGCATAACCCTGCCCTTGCACGAGCGACATGACTTCGCCCGCCGTCATGCGGTCCTTGTCGTAGCCGATCTCCACCTGACGCTCGCCCGTGACTGCGCTCTTGATGAAGGCTGGATGTTGCGGTGCAGTATCCACGGCGCGATCAAGGGTCAGCACCACGATCTTTTCGCGCGCCATGTCGACAAGCTCGCGGGTCGGCTTGTTGGCGATCAGCTTGCCGTGATTGATGATCGCGATCCGGTCGCAAAGCTGTTCGGCCTCTTCGAGGTAGTGCGTGGTCAGGACGACAGTCACACCCTCGGCGTTCAATTCACCGACCAGCTCCCACAACTGTCGCCGCAGCTCGACGTCGACACCAGCGGTCGGCTCATCGAGCACAAGCACCGGTGGGCGGTGGACCATCGCCTTGGCAATCAGCAGGCGCCGCTTCATCCCGCCTGAAAGCGAGCGCGAATAGGCGTTGGCCTTGTCCTCGAGGTGAACTGCGCGCAGCAGTTCCATCGTCCGGCGCATGGCCTTGGGTACGCCGTAAAGCCCCGCCTGGTTGTCCAGCACCTCTGCCGGCGTGAAGAACGGGTCGAAGACGATTTCCTGGGGGACGATCCCGATCGAAGCCTTGGCGTTGCGCACGTCATGGTCGATGTCATGGCCCCAGATCTCGACTTTGCCGGAGGTTTTCATCACCAGCCCGGCCAGCGTGTTGATCAGCGTTGATTTGCCCGCGCCATTGGGGCCGAGCAGGCCGAAAATCTGCCCTTGGGGAACGTCGAAGCTCACGCCGTCGAGCGCAAGCTTGCCTGCCGTCTTGCTAGTCGGGGCGTAGCGCTTGACGAGATTCTGGATGCGGATCGCGGGTGCGGCGTCAGGGCTTGATTGCATGCGCGCTGCCTGCCCGATGCTGGGGCAAAACGCAATTGTCTGCGCCCTTCGCATTTGCTAGCGCAGCGCCATGATTCAGCCGCCAGAAACCGTCTTCACCGATCACACCCGCGTCAAGTGCGATGGCGCTTCCGAAATCCGGGGCGGCTCGGCTCTCGGTCATCCGCGCGTCTGGCTCGAGATCGACGAGCGCGGCTTCGTCGAATGCGGCTATTGTGACAAGCGCTTCGTGCTCAAGGGCGGCCCGGCCGACAGCGCCCAGGCAGCCTGATTTCGCTCGGGCTGCTGTAAAGCGCGCATTGGCTTTGCCGGCAGAGCGCCTATATCGGGTGCGATGACCCAGATCGATACCCGCTCGCTGCTTTACCGCTCCGGCCTGCTCACCCCAGATGATGCGCAGCGCCTCACGCGAGAGGCCCTGAATGCCTGCGACGATGGCGAACTCTATCTCCAGTTCATTGCATCGGAGAGCTTCGGCTTCGACGATGGGCGGCTGAAGACGGCCGATTATTCGCGCGATGCCGGCTTCGGCCTGCGCGGCGTCTCGGGCGAGATGACCGGCTTTGCCCATGCCAACGAAATTTCCGCCGCCGCCATCGCGCGTGCCGGCGAAACGCTGAGGTTGCTCGATCCGGCCAAGGGCAGCGCCGCGCCGCCGCCGCGCCAGAATAACCGCCATCTCTATACCGATGCCTCGCCGCTCGATGCCGTGCCGTTCGAGGCCAAGGTCAAGCTGCTCGAGACGATCGATGCCGCCGCCCGCGCTCGCGATCCGCGCGTTGCGCAGGTCTCGGCGTCGCTGTCCGGCTCGTGGTCGGTGGTCGAGATCGTTCGCGCAGATGGCTTCGTCGCGCACGACGTGCGCCCGCTGGTGCGGCTCAACGTCTCGATCGTTGCGGAGAAGGATGGCCGACGCGAGACGGGCTCATTCGGAATCGGCGGCCGCCGCCTGTATGATGATCTGTTCGCTCCAGCAACGTGGAACCGCGCTATCGACGAGGCGCTGGCGCAAGCGCTGGTCAATCTCGATTCCGTCGCCGCGCCAGCGGGTGAGATGACCGTTCTGCTCGGCCCCGGCTGGCCGGGTGTCCTGCTTCATGAAGCCGTCGGTCACGGTCTTGAAGGCGATTTCAACCGCAAGGGCACCAGCGCGTTCTCGGGCCGGATCGGCCAGCGTGTCGCTGCGCCCGGCGTCTCGGTGGTGGATGACGGCTCGATCGCCGGGCGGCGCGGCTCGCTCTCGATCGACGATGAGGGCACGCCCACGCAGGAAAACGTGCTGATCGAAGACGGAATTCTCAAGGGCTACATCCACGACCGCCTCAACGCGCGCCTCATGGGCGTTTCGCCCACGGGAAATGGCCGCCGCGAAAGTTATGCCCACGCGCCGATGCCGCGCATGACCAACACGTTCATGCGCGCAGGCAACGATGACCCGGCCGAACTGCTTTCGCGCGTGAAGAACGGCATCTTCGCCAAGTCCTTTGGCGGCGGGCAGGTGGACATCACCAGCGGCAAGTTCGTGTTTTCCTGCACCGAGGCCTATCGCATCGAGAACGGCAGGCTGGGCGCGCCGATCAAGGGGGCTACGCTGATTGGCGATGGCCCGACCTGCCTGACCAAGGTGACGGGCATCGGCAACGATCTGGCGCTGGATGAAGGCGTGGGCGTTTGTGGCAAAGGTGGGCAGAGCGTGCCTGCAGGCGTCGGACAGCCGACCTTGCTGGTCGAAGGTTTGACCGTGGGCGGGACGGCCTGAGCTTCAGCAAGGGTTCAGCCGAATCGGCCTATCGATCAGCGATCGAATTTTGGGAAAGGTGCGAGCCATGACAATCGTTGCAAGCAAGATCGTCGCAAGCCTGGCTGCGGGATCGCTGCTCCTTGCCGGAGCCGCAGCCGATGCCAAGCCGCGCCTGACGCCCGAGCAGCAGCTCGCCAAGACGCTTGAAGGCCGGGTGGCTGGCGAGCCGGTGGATTGCATCTACAATCCGCAGGTCACTTCGACACGGATCTACGACAAGACCGCGATCGTCTACGATTCGGGCAGCACGATCTACGTCAATCGTCCCGATGCCGGACTTTCGTCGCTCGACGATGACGACATCATGGTGACCCGCACTTTCGGTTCGCAACTGTGCAGCATCGACATAGTTCGCATGGTTGACAGGTCGGGCGGTTTCTTTCGTGGCTCGGTGAGCCTGGGAAAGTTCGTGCCCTACAAGAAGGTCAAGGTCGCTCAGGCGGACTGACCGGATGACGGCACCGCGGGCCGGGTGGCAGCAGCAGCTTCTGCAGTTCTGGTTTCACAAGCTGGACAACAAGCAGCGCTTTGCGCGCGATGAGGCGGTGGATCGCGTGATCCGCCGCCGTTTTGCACCGCGTTTGCGCTGGTTCGGGCAGCAGCCTTCGAGCACGTTCCTGCGCGATGCGCAAACTGCGCGCGCAGCGATCATCCTGTTCGATCAGGTGCCGCGCAACAGCTTCCGCGATGATCCTCGTGCCTTTGCTTTCGACCGCAAGGCCCGCGCCATCACGCATGGCGCATTGTCGCGCGGCTGGCTTTCCGCTCTGGCGCGGGAAGAGCGCGAGTTTTTGCTGATGCCGCTCATGCATTCCGAAGCGATCGCCGACCAGCGTGAAAGCGTTCGGCAATTTACCCGTCTTGGCGATGCATCGACCCGGCGGTTTGCCTTGGCGCACTGGCGCATGATCGCAAGGTTCGGGCGCTTCCCTCATCGCAATGCGCTGCTTGCGCGCGCTTCCAGCCCCGCTGAAACAAGGGCGGTCGCTGCGGGCAACCACTGGTAGAATCGTGCGGGAACTCGCGATATGGAGCGGCCATGACGCTCCGCCTCGCCCAGCCTTCCGACGTTCCCGCCATCGCAGAGCTTGGCCGCCGGGCCTTCGTCGCCAAGTTCGGCTTCCTCTACAGCCCGGAAAATCTCACGCAGTTCCTCGAGGACATGCATTCGCACGCCAAAGTGGCGAGGGAAGTGGCCGACCCGGGCATGAAGGTCGCCGTGATCGACGACGACGGTATTCTGGCCTCGTTCTGCAAGATCGTCCGCACCAGCAGCCTGCCCACGCACACCGACGCGCGTGCGCCGATCGAGCTCAAGCAACTCTATACCGATCCCGACCTTATCGGTCGCGGCCACGGTGCGCGCCTGATGGAGTGGGCGCTGGCAGAGGCGCGCGGCTGGGGCGCCGACGAGATTCAGCTTTCGGTCTATGCCGACAATCCGCAAGCGCAGAAATTCTATCATCGGTACGGTTTTGCAAAGGTAGCCGACATCGAATTCTGGGTCGGCAATCACTGCGACCCCGAGTTCATGTTTGCCTTGCGCCTTTGACGGACATTCAGACGCCTTCCAGTCCGCCGCGTCAGTCCCTATAGGGGCAGCATGTCCTCGATCCGTCCATGGCGCGATATCGCGCGTCGCAAGAGCCGCCAGATCATGGTCGGTGCGGTCCCCGTCGGCGGAGATGCGCCGATTACGGTGCAGACCATGACCAACACGCCGACCTCGGACGCGGTCGCCACGATCGACCAGATCCGCCGCTGCGAGGAAGCGGGCGCCGACCTGATTCGCGTGTCGTGCCCGGATGTGGAAAGCACCGCCGCGCTGCGCCAGATCGTGCGCGCCGCGCGCGTGCCGCTGATCGCGGACATCCACTTCCACTACAAGCGCGCTCTCGAAGCCGCCGATGCGGGCGCTGCCTGCCTGCGCATCAATCCCGGCAATATCGGCAGCAGCGACCGCGTTGCCGAAGTCGTGCGTGCCGCCAAGGCCAATGGCTGTGCGATCCGCATCGGCGTCAACGCCGGCAGCCTCGAGCGCGACTTGCTGGAAAAGTACGGCGAGCCATGCCCCGAGGCGCTGGTCGAATCTGCTCTCGATCACATCAAGCTGCTGCAGGACCACGATTTCCACGAATACAAGGTGGCGGTGAAGGCCTCGGACGTGTTCCTCGCCGTCGCTGCCTACATGGGCCTGGCCGATGCAGTCGATTGCCCGCTGCATCTCGGCATCACCGAAGCGGGCGGATTGATCGGCGGGACAGTCAAGTCCTCGATCGGCATCGGCAACCTGCTTTGGGCCGGCATTGGCGATACCGTGCGCGTCTCGCTCTCGGCCGAGCCGGAAGAGGAAGTGCGCGTCGGGTTCGAGATTCTCAAGAGCCTCGGCCTGCGCACGCGCGGGGTTCGCGTCGTGTCCTGTCCATCCTGCGCGCGGCAGGGCTTTGACGTCATCCGCACTGTCGAGGCGCTGGAAAAGCGCCTCACCCACATCAAGACGCCGATCTCGCTCTCTGTGCTCGGCTGCGTCGTCAATGGTCCGGGCGAAGCGCGCGAGACCGACATCGGCATCACCGGCGGCGGCAACGGCAAGCACATGGTCTACCTTTCGGGCGTGACCGACCACCACGTGCAGTCCGAGCAGATGCTCGACCACATCGTGGCGCTGGTCGAGGCCAAGGCCGCTGAACTCGAAGACGACACCACCGACGCCGGCAACACGATCGAGGCTGCGGAGTAATTGCCTCCGCGCAATGGCCTGCCGCTGACGCACGCTCTGCTGGCTCTGGCGATCATGGTCGTCTGGGGCACGAATTTCGTCGTGGTCAAAGTTGCGATCACGCACCTGACGCCGCTGACTCTCGCGCTCCTTCGGTTCGCCTTTGCGTTCTTCCCGCTTGCCTTGTTCCTTCCGCGCCCGAAAGTGCCGTGGCGGAACCTTGCAGCCTACGGGTTGCAGATCGGTGTCGGCCAGTTCGGCGTGATGTTCACCGCCATGCGAGCCGACATAACGCCGGGGCTCGCCAGCCTCGTTGTCCAGATGCAGGTGTTCTTCACCATCGGGCTGGCGATGAAGCTCTCGGGCGAACGGCTCGCGCTGTTCCAGATCGTGGCGCTCGCCCTTGCGACAGCGGGGCTGGGCGTGATCCTGACTCACACTGATGGCAGTGCGACGCCTCTTGGTATCGGTCTGACGCTTTTCGCCGCGATGGCGTGGGCAGGCGGCAACATGGTTGCCCGCGAGGCCGCACGGATCGACCCGGCGCTCAACATGCTGGCCTATGTCGGATGGTCGGCTCTGTTCGCTGTGCCGCCGCTGCTGGCTCTCGCCCTGTTCATGGAAGGGCCGCAAGCCATGGCCGCAGGACTTGCAGCCGCAGACGGCTGGACCTGGGGCGCTGTTGCCTGGCAGGCAATCGGCAACACGATGTTCGGTTATGCCGCCTGGGCGTGGCTGCTCGGACGGCATCCCGCGGCCCAGGTCGCGCCGATGGCACTGCTGGTGCCTGTCTTCGGCCTTGCGGCGTCGGCATTGGTCCTGCACGAGCCGTTGCAGCCATGGAAGCTGTCAGCGTTCGCGCTGGTCATGGCGGGCCTGGCCTTGGGCATGCTGTGGCCACATTTCAGATCGAGGATGACCCGATGACCCTGTCCATTCGCCCGGCTGCGCGCGCCGATATCGGCCTGATCGCAGACCTGATCCGCGCATTGGCCGAATACGAAAAGCTCGCACACGAAGTGCGTTTCGACGAAGAGACGCTGGACCTCAAGCTGTTCGGGCCTCGTCCTTATGCCGAGGTCGTGATTGGCGAAGTCGATGGCGTGGCACAGGGCTTCGCCTTGTTCTTCCACAACTTCTCGACGTTTGAGGGCAAGCCGGGGATCTACCTCGAAGACCTCTTCGTAAAGCCCGAGGCGCGCGGATCAGGCCTCGGCAAGTCCCTCCTCGCCCATCTCGCAGCGCTGGCGGTGGAGCGTGACTGTGCAAGGCTCGAATGGTCGGTGCTCGACTGGAACGAGCCGACGATTGGTTTCTACAAGTCGCTCGGCGCGCGCTTCATGGACGAATGGACGATAATGCGGGTCGATGGATCGGCGCTGGCGCAACTTGGCGCGAATGCTGGAAATCTGGTCGAAAACCGCTAGGATGCGATGCGTTCACGCTGGATAAGGGGTTGGCGTGATAGGGACTGGGCCATGAGCATCGAGGTTGACAGGCGAACGGTTCTCGCAGGCGTGGCGGCCAGCGCTGCTGCTGCCGTGTTCCCGCCACGCGTTGCCGCCGCCACATATTATCCTACCGAGCAGCACCGCCGCGTGCTCGATCTGGCCAAGGACCTGGTCGAGCGCCACCGTCCGGCGCTGTGGCGCACCGACATGGTCGGGATCGCCGATTTCGCGATGCCGTCGTCGCTGCCGCGCTTCCATTTCGCCAATCTCGAAAAGGGCGAGGTGCGTTCATTTCTCGTCGCGCATGGTCGCGGCTCCGACCCCGAGCATGACGGGTTCCTCAAGACGTTCTCGAACGAAGTAGGCAGCCTTGCCACCTCGCGCGGGGCCTATGTCACCTACGAATGGTACAAGGGCAAGTACGGCACCTCGATTCGGCTGGGCGGGCTCTCGCCCGAAAACACCAACGTGCTCGATCGCGCGATCGTGTTGCACCCGGCCTGGTACGCCAACCCCGACATGCTCGACAAATGGGGAAAGCTTGGCCGTTCTGACGGCTGCTTCGCCATGGGCGAACAGGATTTCAACGAGGCGCTGTGGCACCTGTCGGGCGGGCGGCTGATCTACGCCGACCGGCTCGGGCTGGGCTGATCGGGTCGGGCCTGATCGGGTCGGGCCTGATCGGGTCTGGGGTGGCGCCGCCCCTTGGTGCGACTTGTCAGATGCCAGCGCCAGCATCGCTCGCAGTTGTAGGGGTGAAGGACGAGGCCGCTCCTGGTCGCGGCCTCCACCGCATCGTCACGGCTCGCGTAGCGCGCCTTGCGCTCGCAAACGCTAAGCCGTGTCTTCATCTTACAGCGGGTTGTCGAGCTTGATCACCGCTTCGTTGCTCTTGCGCTGGGTCGTATGTTCCTGGCGCGGCTGCGCGAAGCTGGCGAGCACCGGTGCGTCGCGACCGTAGATGTCGGGGAAAGAGCGCAGCATGCCGGTCACATCGCGCGCGACCGTGAAGTACGTCAGGTAGACCGGGAAAGTCTTGGTCATCGGCACCTTGGTGTAGGTCTTCGAAGTGTGCGCCGTCACCGCGTCTTCCGGCGTCATGCTGGCGCCCAGGATCGCCATGGTCATCGCCAGTTCGGTCGCGCGCTCGACGCGGACGCAACCGTGGCTCAGCGCACGGGCGGGCAGGTTGAACAGGTTGCGGTTGGGCGTGTCGTGGAGGAAAATCGCATGCTCGTTGGGCATGTCGAGCTTCATCCGGCCCAGCGAATTGCCGTCGCCCGGCTGCTGGACGACGTAGATCGTGCCATCGGCGGCCTTGGTTACCTTGTAGCCTTCACGCTCGGCCTGTCTGGGATTGCCGACAAGGCGCGCGCCAAGCCCTTCGCCCACCACGATCGACTGCGGCACGGTCCAGGTCGGGTTGAAGATCACGCCTTCGACGGTTTCGGCGAGCTGCGGCGTGGCTGTTTTGCCGGGCTTCCCGACGATGACCTTGTACGTGCTGATGATCTTGTTGCGCACCGTCAGGCGAAGCATTTGCTCGGGCACGTTAGCGAGAAGATATTGCGTGCCCAGATCGCGCGAGAGCCAGCGCCATCGATCCATGTTGGCCCGGATCATGGCCGCCTGCTTGGGTGTCTGCGCCTTGGGTAGCGAGGCCTTGAGCGCGGCATAATCGGGCACAGTCGGATTGAGCGCCATCAGCGCGCCCTTGACGTCGCGCCGTACCAATGCGTCGGCGAGAATGAGCGATGTCGGGTTGGTGTCCTGATCGGGATCGACCGCAAACCACTGGACGCGCGCGGTCATCGGCGTGCGACCGTCGCGCAGGTCTTCGGCGAGCCACGTGAACAGCCGCGTGGCGATGGCGTCCAGTTCCGGGCCTTCGCCCTTCACGATCGCGGCCGAAAGCGCCTCGGGTTCGTAGTCCTTGGCGAATAATCCCTCACTGCCGATGCCCTTGATCGTGGCGAGCAGGCTCTGCGCGTCGGTCTGCGACCAGTGCGGCGTCGGCATCGGAGGCAGGGGCTGAGGAGCCGGGGGCGACGCAGTGGAGGGCGCCGCGGTTGGAGCCGGTTGCGCAGCGGGCTGCGCCTGTCTGGTCAGATCGACCGGGCCAGCCGCCCGCGCGGTCGGCGGCGCGGCATTCTGCGCGGCGACAGGTTGTACGGCCATTGTCGTTGCGAGAAGGGGCGAGAGGCCGAGAATGGCAAAGCCCAGCTTGCCGGTAAGGCCGGTTCCGTCGATCGCACGCTTCACATTCAGATCCCTGTATTCGTCACGCCGCGCTGGAGCAGCGTCAACTTCATGTCTTTGCAGTGTCCTGCCCCAAGCCCGGACCTCGATCAAGCATTGCGCCTGACTGGAGCCTGAATCACGAACGACGATGCATAGAAGATGGTTTCAAGCTGCAACCATTTTCCCTATGTCCCGGCGATGAACCCGCCGCGTGTCCATCTTATGCCCGTGCTTGCAGTCCTCTCCGGACTTGCGCTGTTCTCGATCATGGACGGGGTGATGAAGGCTGCCTCGATTCTCTCGGGTGCCTATGCCGCGATGTTCTGGCGCGGCCTTGCAGGCTCGGCCATGATGTTTCCCCTGTGGCTGCGTCGGCGCACCGGCTGGCCTGCGCGCGAGACGATGATGGTCCATCTCCTGCGCGGCGTCGTCGCAGCCTGCATGGCGACGCTGTTCTTCTATGGAATCGTCCGCACGCCGCTGGCCGAAGGCATCGCGCTCTCGTTCATCGCGCCGCTGATCGCGCTTTATCTTGCTGCAGTAATGCTGGGTGAGACGATCCAGCGCGCCGCGATCGGCGGCTCGGTCCTCGCCCTGGCAGGCGTCGTCGTGATCGCCTCGCGCAAGTTCGACGGTCATTCGGACGTCGAGGCGATAAAGGGTCTCGTAGCGATCCTCGTTTCTGCGGTCCTCTATGCATGGAACCTCGTGCTGCAACGGCGGCAGGCACAGATCGCTGGCCCCGAGGAAGTGGCCTTCTTCCAGACGCTGATCTGTTTCCTGTTCCTCGGGATCGGTGCGTACTGGTTCGCGCCCTGGCCCAGCACAACCGCTTGGGGCCTGATCGTGGTCTCCGCGGCCCTGTCCACCGGATCGCTCATGCTGCTCAGCTGGGCCTACGCCCGGGCCGAGGCCCAGGTGCTGGTTCCGCTGGAATATACCGCGTTCGTCTGGGCAGCGGTTGTCGGCTGGATCGCCTTTGCCGAGGAGGTCACCCTGGCCACTTTGGCGGGCGTCGTCCTGATCGTGGCCGGGTGCCTCTACGCCACCCGCCGCAACGCCGATCCGCCGCGTCCGGAGATGCCAAACTGACGCTCTATTGCTATTGAAAATCAATAAGCGAATATTTGTGCAATTGCGGCATCGATTGGTGCCCTGCCGCCCTTGACGAGGGGCAGGTTTGCGCGCATCGCGCTCTCGCTTTCAGGCCGTAATCCGCCGTGCCGCGTGGGTTTTCCCTATCGCGATTCCCCGCGCGGCATCAGCAGCAACGGCCGCGACAGGAGGGAAGACGCACAGCCATGACCCAGGTCGGACAGGATACGCTCGGCGCCCGCAGCACGATGAACGTGGGCGGCAAGGAGTACGCATACTACTCGCTCAGCAAGGCATCGGAGAAGTTCGGCGATATTTCGCGCCTGCCCTTCTCGATGAAGGTCCTGCTCGAAAACCTCCTGCGCTTCGAGGATGGCGGCTTCACCGTCTCGACCGGCGACGTTCAGGCGATCGTCGACTGGCAGAAGAACCCCACCGAATCGAACAACGAGATCCAGTACCGCCCGGCGCGCGTGCTGCTTCAGGACTTCACCGGCGTGCCCTGCGTGGTCGACCTTGCCGCGATGCGCGATGCCATCGCCACGCTTGGCGGCGATACCAGCAAGATCAACCCGCTGGTTCCGGTCAACCTGGTGATCGACCACTCGGTCATGGTCGATGAATTCGGCCATCCCAAGGCTTTCGAAGAAAACATGGAAATCGAATACCAGCGCAACATGGAGCGCTACGATTTCCTCAAGTGGGGTTCGAAGAGCCTCAACAACTTTTATGCCGTTCCTCCCGGCACCGGCATCTGCCACCAGGTGAACCTTGAAAACATCGCGCAGGCGGTGTGGACCAGCACCGACCAGAACGGCGTGACCGTCGCTTATCCCGACACCTGCGTCGGCACCGACAGCCACACCACGATGGTCAACGGCCTCGGCGTGCTGGGCTGGGGCGTCGGCGGGATCGAGGCTGAAGCCGCAATGCTCGGCCAGCCCGTCTCGATGCTCATTCCCGAAGTCGTCGGCTTCAAGTTCACCGGTGAACTCAAGGAAGGCGTGACCGCGACCGACCTCGTGCTGACCTGCACCAACATGTTGCGCAAGCATGGCGTGGTCGGTCGCTTCGTCGAATACTACGGCCCCGGCCTTGCCGCGCTGTCGCTGGCCGATCGCGCGACGCTTGCCAACATGGCGCCCGAATACGGCGCAACCTGCGGCTTCTTCGGCATCGACGACAAGACGCTCGACTACATGCGCCTCACCGGCCGTGAAGAAGACCAGATCGCGCTCGTCGAAGCCTATGCCAAGGCGCAGGGCTTCTGGATCGACCCTGCGGTCGAACCGATCTTCTCCTCGACGCTCGAACTCGACCTCGGCACCGTCGTCCCGTCGCTCGCAGGGCCCAAGCGCCCGCAGGATCGCGTCTCGCTTCCCGAAGTCGATGACGTGTTCAACGCCGACATGGCCAACACCTACAAGAAGGCGCCCACCCGCGTTCCCGTGGCTGGCAAGGACTTTGATCTGGGTGACGGCGACGTCGTGATCGCGGCGATCACCTCATGCACCAACACCTCGAACCCCGGCGTGCTGGTAGCAGCGGGCCTCGTTGCCAAGAAGGCGAACGAGCTCGGCCTCAAGCCCAAGCCCTGGGTCAAGACCTCGCTCGCTCCCGGATCGCAGGTGGTCACCGATTACCTCAACCGTGCAGGCCTGCAGGAGCACCTTGACGCCGTCGGCTTCAATCTTGTCGGCTATGGCTGCACCACCTGCATCGGCAACTCGGGCCCGCTGGCCGAACCGATCAGCAAGGCGATCAACGACAACGGCCTCGTCGCCAGCGCGGTAATTTCGGGCAATCGCAACTTCGAAGGCCGCGTCTCGCCCGACGTGCGCGCGAACTTCCTCGCCTCGCCGCCGCTCGTGGTCGCCTATGCGCTCAAGGGCACGGTGATCGAAGACTTCACCACCACCCCGATCGGCGTGGGCAGCAAGGGCCAGGACGTCTACCTCAAGGACATCTGGCCCTCCAACAGCGAAGTCGCCACCACGATGGCGGGCTGCATGGACCGCGCGATGTTCCAGGCCCGCTATGCCGACGTCTACAAGGGCGATGCGCACTGGCAGGCGATCAACGTCACCGGGTCGGAGACCTACCAGTGGCGCGCCGGGTCGACCTATGTCGCCAACCCGCCGTACTTCGAAGGCATGAGCATGACGCCGGCCCCGGTCAGCGACATCATCGAAGCCAAGCCGCTGCTGATCCTCGGCGATTCGATCACCACCGACCACATCAGCCCCGCAGGCTCGATCAAGGCCGACAGCCCGGCCGGCCAGTGGCTGCTCGAGCATCAGGTCTCGAAGGCGGACTTCAACTCCTACGGCGCGCGCCGTGGCCACCACGAAGTGATGATGCGCGGCACCTTTGCCAACATCCGCATCAAGAACGAAATGGTCCCCGGCACCGAGGGCGGCTTCTCGCGCTTCGGCGACGAGGTCGGCTCGGTCTACGACGTGGCGATGAAGCACAAGGCGGCGGGCACGCCGACCGTGGTCATCGCGGGCAAGGAATACGGCACCGGTTCTTCGCGCGATTGGGCGGCCAAGGGCACCAACCTGCTTGGCGTCCGCGCCGTCATCGTCGAAAGCTTCGAGCGTATCCACCGCTCGAACCTCGTCGGCATGGGCGTGCTGCCGCTGCAGTTCAAGGACGGCCAGAACCGCACCGCGCTCGCGCTGTCGGGTGACGATACCTTCACCATCAAGGGCGTCGCCAATCTCCAGCCGCGCCAGGACGTCGAAGTCGAGGTGCTGCGCAAGGACGGCACCAAGCTGACCTTCACCGCGCTGTGCCGCATCGATACCGCCAACGAAGTCGAGTACTTCATGAACGGCGGCATCCTGCACTACGTGCTGCGCAAGCTCGCTTCGTAAGCGCCGCACGGCCCCAGGCCACACAGCAAGGCCCGCCGGGGAAACCTGGCGGGCCTTTCTTGTGCTTGGTCGGCTGAAGGCGGGATCCGGCGACCACGAAAAAGGGCGGCTCCCCCCGGAGACCGCCCTTCCTTTGCCCAACCGTAAGTCGGGACTTCAGCGCTTGGTTCAGGCCTTTGCGGGCTTGGCAAAGCGACGTCGGGCGACAAGGCCCGCAGCTGCTGCGCCGAACAGGATGATCATCGACGGCTCGGGCACTTCGGTTCCGCCGGTCGTCGAAGAGGTGGTCGTCGTGCCGCCGTTCGAGCTCGAGCTCGAACTCGAGGTAGATGAAGAGGTCGAGCTCGAAGTGGAGCTTGAAGTGGAGCTGCTGGTGCTGCTCGAAGTCGATGAGCTCGAGGTTACATTGCCCGAAGAGGTCGAGGTCGACGAACTCGACGTCACGTTGCCCGAGGACGTGCTGACGTTCCCCGAAGAGGTGCTGACGTTGCCGCTCGAGGTTGAGACGTTGCCACTCGACGAGGACACGTTGCCCGAGCTGGTCGAGACATTGCCTGACGAGGTCGACGTGGAGGTCGAGACGCCGCCCGTCGAGGTGGAGACGCCACCGGTCGATGTGGACGTCGAAATGCCGCCCGTCGTGGTCGAGCTGGTAATCCCGCCCGAGCTGCTCGAGGTCGATCCGCCGGAAGACGAGGTCGAACCGCCCGAGGTCGAGGTCGAGCCGGTGCTGGTCGAAGAGACGACGACGCTGCCGCCCCCGCCACCACCGCCGCCGAAGAAGCCGCCGAAGAAGCCGCCGCCGAAGCCGCCGAGGCCGCCGCCGCCGATCACCACCGGCACGCCGCCACCCGAACTGCCGCCCATCTGCTGCGGGGGCATCGGAGGCATGTAGGGCACGGGCACCATCGCCATCTGCTGGGCCGGCTGGCAAGACTTGGTCGTCGTGGTGGTCACGATGCGGCGCGCGCGATGGACTGTGCGAGGCGCGGCGCGCTGCGCGATCTTGCGCTTGGCCATCTTCACCTTGACTGGCTTCACGTGATGGATTTCACCCTGCGAGGGCGCTTCCGAGACGTGTACCGCGCCGCCGCCGAGCATTGCCCCGCCTGCCGCTGCTGCCGCCAGTTTTGCCAAAGCCATCCGAACCGACATGATCTGTGCTCTCGTTCTTCCCTGGGAAAGCGCCTAGCAAATGTGGGTTAACACCCTGCTTGCCTTTCCTGACAGATCGAAGAACGCAGAACGGCGGCAGTGGAGCAATGCCGTTAACCGCTTTGAAAGGCCTGAATCTGCCCGAAAACGGGACCGGCGCCGGGCTGCCGGTAACTCTGTGCCAATATGGGACCGAACCGGCAGGGCTGGTGAATGTCATGCTTGACGCTGTGTAACCCCAAGGTTACAAGTAACCTATAAGTTACATCGTATCCGGGGAGTGCCGTCAATGTCCGATTCTGCCGAAGCAGCAGACCGCCTGAGCCGCAAGCGCGTACGCATCCTCAGCGCGGTCATGGTCGTGTTTGCAGTCAGCCAGGCCAACCTCACGGTTACACCGCCACAGCGTACCGTGGAATTCGTCGGTCTGGCGGCGTGGCTGTTGATGGCCACGGCGCTGCTGGTCGTGCTACGTACCGGCGGCATGTTGCTGCGTTCGCCCGAGCTGCGCCGCCTTGCCAATGACGAAGTCACGCGCGCCAATCGCGCCGAAGCGATGGAAGCGGGCTTCCTGGCCGCGATGCTCGCCGCGATCGTCCTTTCCGTCGTTGCCGCGATCACGGCGACGCCCGTGCTCATCGCGCTGCGCATCGTCATCCTGCTCGGCCTTTACGTCGCCACGATCCGCTTCGTGCAACTGGAGAAGCGCGCCCTTGGTTGAAAAGCTTGAAAATCATCTGCGCGAGGCACGCGAGGCGCGGGGCTGGACACAGGCCCAGCTTGCCGACGCGATCGGGGTCAGTCGCAAGACAGTGAACACGGTCGAGAACGGCATTTTCGTGCCCTCGACCCTGATTGCGCTCAAGCTCGCAGGGGCGCTGGGCCAACCTGTGGAAGCGCTATTCCTGATCGTCGAAGAGTGACGGCGTCGATCCGCTGGGCGGCGTCAATCCAAGGTGCTGCCACCCGCGATCGTTGAGGCAGCGTCCGCGCGCCGTCCGCGCGACAAGGCCCAACTGGATCAGGTAGGGCTCGATCACTTCCTCGATCGTGTCGCGCGGTTCGGAAAGGCCCGCTGCCAGCGTCTCGACGCCCACCGGCCCGCCCTTGTAGATATCGGCGATCATCATCAGGTAGCGCCTGTCCTGCAGGTCCAGGCCGATCTTGTCCACTTCCAGCCGGGTCAGTGCACTGTCGGCGATGGCCTGCGTGATCTTGTCCGCGCCATCGACTTGCGCGAAATCGCGCACGCGCCGCAACAACCGTCCGGCAACGCGCGGCGTCCCGCGCGCGCGGCGGGCGATTTCGTTCGCGCCGCCCTTGTCGATGCCCACGCCCATCAGCGAAGCCCCGCGCGCCACCACGCGCTCAAGCTCGGCCACCGAATAGAACTGCAGCCGCACCGGAATGCCGAAGCGGTCGCGCAAGGGAGTCTGCAGCAGACCCTGCCGCGTCGTCGCGCCGATCAGGGTGAAGGGCGCAAGATCGATCCGTACCGAGCGCGCCGACGGGCCCTCGCCGATGATCAGGTCGAGCGCGCGGTCTTCCATCGCCGGATAGAGCACTTCCTCGACCACGGGATTGAGGCGGTGGATCTCGTCGATGAACAGCACATCGCCCGATTCGAGATTGGTGAGCAGTGCCGCCAGGTCGCCCGCCTTGGCGATGACCGGTCCGGACGTTGCGCGGAAGTTGACCCCCAGTTCGCGCGCGATGATCTGCGCCAGCGTGGTCTTGCCCAGCCCCGGCGGGCCGAAGAACAACACATGATCCATCGCCTCGCGCCGCATCTTGGCGCTCTCGATGAACACCCGCAGATTGTCACGCGCAGCCTCCTGCCCGACGAACTCGTGCAAGGTCTTGGGCCGCAGCGCCGCATCCGGATCTTCGTGCTGGCGATCGGGGGAGAGAATGGGGTTATCGGTCATTCGCTATCCCGCCGCCCTCTTCAGCGCCACGCGTACCAGGTCGTTCAATCCCGCATCCTCGCCCAGTTCCTCGACCGCCTTGGCCACGGCGCTGCTTGCAACGGCTGGTTTGAAGCCAAGGTTCTGCAGGGCGGAAACCGCGTCCGCACTTGCCGAACCCGGCGGCGAATAGGCAACCTCTCCGCCCAGCCCGACCGGCGAAGCATACCCCGCCAGGCCGCCCGCCTTGTCCTTCAGCTCGTTGACGATGCGGCTGGCGAGCTTCGGCCCGACGCCGTTCGCCCGCGCTATCATCGCGGCATCGCCGTGGGCGCAGGCGCGTTGCAGTTCCTCTATCGCCAGTGCCGAGAGGATCGCCAGCGCGACCTTGCTCCCCACGCCCTGAACGGCGGTGAGCAGGCGAAACCAGGCGCGTTCTCCGGCGCTGGTGAAGCCGATCAGGCGCTGGTCGGTCTCGCTCACCTGCATTTCGGTGTGGACCACGACCTTGTCGCCCCGGATGCCGAGATGGGCCAGCGTCTTGGCCGAACATTGCACGAGATAGCCGACGCCGTTGACGTCGATCACTGCCCAGTCGGGTCCGGTGTCGTCGAGTATGCCGGTCAGCTTGGCGATCATGGTTTGTTCCTATGGCAGGGAACGCCGCGGGCGGCAAGGGGAGGGCGCACGGTTGCCACGCGCGCGAAGGCGTGCAAGCCTTGTACGGCTTTCGAGGGGAGAGGCAGATGGCATTCTGGGACGTGGACCTGACGACGCGCGATGGCGCGCAAGGCGCAGTGCGCAGCGGATCGACCGCAGCTTTCGTATTTGCCGCGATGGGCGTTCTGGGTGCGGTGCTGATGGGCGGACTTGCCGGGCCGGCCAGCGACGAAGGGCTGGGCGTGATTGTCGGCGGTTCGATCGAAGCCGTGATCGGGCTGGTCGCGGGTCTGCGCATGCGGGCGGGAAAGGGCTTCTACTGGGCGATCGCCGCAGCGCTTCTGCTGGCTCTCGAACTGATCGGCAAGATCGTGATGCTCTCACCCGGCGGCGCGATCCTTTCGGCCGTGGTGCTCACGTATCTGGTCAACGGCATCCGCGGCCTGCGCGCCCTCAAGCATGAGGTGGGTTACGAGGACGCCGACGTCGATGTGTTCAGCTAGCGATGGCTGCCGAGCATGTTGGCGTGAGTGATCGCAACGGCGAGGGCATCAGCGGCGTCCTCGCCCGCCAGCTTCACGCCGGGCAGCAGGATCTTGAGCATGTGCTGGACCTGCTGCTTTTCGGCGCCGCCCGTGCCGACCAGCGCCTTCTTGATGACCTTGGTCGGGTATTCCGCCACCGGAATGCCCGCGCGCGCGACCGATAGCATGGCCACGCCCCGCGCCTGCCCCAGCTTGAGCGTCGACTGCGGGTTCACGTTTACGAACACTTCCTCGACCGCGCCGGTATCGGGCTTGTAGAGGTCGATCACCGTGCCAAGCGCGGCGTCGAGCTCGACCAGTCGCTCGGCCATGCTTGCCTTGGCGTCGGTGCGGATCTGGCCGTTTGCGACATGGCGCAAGTTGCTGCCCGATTTTGAGACCACGCCCCATCCGGTGCAGGTAAGGCCGGGGTCGATGCCCAGAATGATCATGTCAGGCCCCTAATCGGCAATCCAGACTCCCCGCCCCGTTCGTGTCGAGCGAAGTCGAGACACGGCGCGTAAAGTGTCTCGACTTCGCTCGACACGAACGGAGGTCGGTTGGCATCACAAACGCAAGCCGAGACGCGGGCCGATCTGCATCATTGCCAGATAGAGGGCCACCGTCAGCGCGCAGCTCGCCAGCAGTGCCGCCCAGAATGGCAGGCCAGCGCGCAACAGGCGTGGGATCAGCAGGAACATCGGCAGCGAGGGCAGCACGTACCAGAACGTCGCCTCGGCATGGATCGCCATGTTTTCAGCGTCGGGCCGCTCCCGCCACAGCAGGATCATGCCGAGCACCGAGACAAGCGGCAGCGAGGCCACCAGCGCGCCGACTGTAGGAAGCTTGCGGCCGATCTCTGCGATCAACGCGATAAGCAGTCCGGACAGCAGCGCCTTGGCGGCCAGTGCGAGCATATCAGCCCAGCTTCTCCATCACGTCGTCGGGGATCTCGTAATTGCCCCACACGGTCTGGACGTCGTCATCATCGTCGAGCACGTCGATCAGCTTGAGCAGCGTCGCCGCGTCGTCGGCCGAGACTTCGGTCTTGAGGCTGGGCTTCCACGCGAGCTTCACGCCCTCGGCTTCGCCCAGCGTCTTTTCGAGTTCGCGCGCGACCTCGTGGAGATTCTCGACCGCGACCCAGATCTGGTGGCTGCCGGGGTTCTCGTCGCCATCGCCCGCATCGGATTCCACATCGTCGGCGCCGGCTTCGATCGCGGCCTCGAGGACCTTTTCCTCGTCACCCGCCTTGCCGGGGTATTCGATCAGGCCAAGGCGTTCAAAGCCATGGCTCACCGCGCCGGACGCACCAAGGTTGCCGCCGTTCTTCGAGAAGGCGGTGCGGATGTTGGTGGCAGTGCGGTTGCGGTTGTCGGTCAGCGCTTCGACGATGATGGCGACGCCGCCCGGGCCGTAGCCTTCGTAGCGCACTTCCTCGTAGTTATCGCCTTCGCCCTTCGATGCCTTGTCGATGGCGCGGGCAATGTTGTCCTTGGGCATCGACTGCGCCTTGGCGGCGTTGACCGCAGCGCGCAGGCGCGGGTTCATGTCCGGATCGGGCATGCCCATCTTGGCCGCGACGGTGATTTCGCGGCTGAGCTTGGAGAACTGCGCCGAGCGCTTCTTGTCCTGCGCACCCTTGCGATGCATGATGTTCTTGAATTTGGAATGGCCTGCCATCGTCCGTGCTTCTTGCTGGTCCGTGCTCAATGCGGGATTCTGGCCTGCCCCTAGCCGACCCGGCGCTTGCGGGCAATGACTGCGCTAAGTCTAGAGGACAACCGCCGTACCGCTGACGCTCACCATCAGCATTGAGCCGCGCGCGCCGATCGTCTCGTAGTCGATGTCCACGCCGATCACGGCATTTGCACCAAGGGCAAGCGCCTTGTCCTCGAGTTCACGCAGCGCCTGTTCGCGTCCGCGCGAGAGCACTTCCTCGTATTTGCCCGAACGGCCGCCGAAGATGTCGGTGATCGACGCGAAGATGTCGCGCACGATGTTCGCGCCGAGGATGACCTCGCCGGTCACGACGCCGAGGTAACGCTGGACCGGCCGACCCTCTATCGCGCTGGTGGTGGACAGGATCATGGCAAGGCTCTCCGCTTGTTTGATGACAAACCTAGCCTGATTGCCGGTGGATGCCGAGGGCGTTCTTGCCCCCGGCCACAGGCATCAATCGATGCCGAGGGCGTTCTTGTACGTTTCGAGCACGGCTTCCATCTCGCGGCGGTCGTCAGGCTTCATCTTCCGCAGTCGGACGATCTGGCGCATGATCTTGGCGTCGTAACCGGTCGACTTGGCTTCGCTGTAGACGTCCTTGATGTCGTCGCCGATGCCCTTCTTTTCCTCTTCGAGGCGTTCGATGCGCTCGATCAGAAGGCGCAGGCGGTCGTCGGCGGTTTCGGCCATCGGGGTATCTCCTGGTAACGGGTGAATCGGTTGGCCGCGCTGATAGACGCGCCGCCGCGCCACGGCAAAGCAGTGCTTGTGGAAATCTCGGGCGTGCTGGCCGGATCAGTCGCTATCTGCGTTGCGCTTCATGCTTTCGTCCATCCGGGCAAGCTGCTCGGGCGTGGCCTCGGTCTGGTAGCGCGCTTTCCATTCCGCGGCCGGCAGGCCATGGATTACTTCGCGGGCCCTGGCCTTGTCGAACCCGGCTCCGGCATCGTTGATCCAGTCGGCAAGGCAGTTGCGGCAGAACCCTGCAAGACCCATCAGGTCGATGTTCTGCGCATCATGACGATGACGCAGGTGGCGGACCAGTCGGCGGAAGGCCGCGGCCGCTACGGCATCGGGCAAAGTGGCAAGTTCGTCATCGCCCTTACTGTCCCGGCAATCGGTTGCATTCGTATCCACTATAAACGTCCTTGGGTTTTGGCGGGGCATCCGCCATAGCGCGTGGCATTGATGCATAAGGAGTAGTCGAGCCGTGGCCAAGATCGATCCGCGTGGACGCAAGGTAAAGATCCTGGCCACTGTCGGGCCAGCCAGCCGCTCTCCCGAAATGCTTGAAAAGCTGGTTCGCGCAGGTGCCGATGCATTCCGCGTGAACATGAGCCATGGCGAACATGCCGTCCATGCCGAAACGATCGCCAACATTCGCGCGCTCGAGAAGAAGCTAAACCGCGCAATCACCGTGCTGTGCGATCTGCAGGGTCCCAAGCTGCGCGTCGGCCAGTTCAAGGAAGGCCGCGCGGTCATCCGGCATTCGGGCCATTTCACGCTCGACCGCAACCCCGAGCCTGGCGACGAGAACCGTGTCTGCCTGCCGCATCCCGAACTCTTCGGCATTCTCCAGAAGGGTCAGCGCCTGCTGATCGATGACGGCAAGCTGCGCCTGCGCGTGATCCGCGCGGACGAGAACGAGATCCTGTGTTCGGCCGAGGTCGGCGGCGTGATCTCGGATCGCAAGGGCGTCAACGTGCCGGACGCGGTCGTGCCAGTCCCGGCGCTGACCGAAAAGGACCGCCGCGACCTTTCATTCGCAGTCGAGCACGGCGCAGACTGGATCGCGCTCTCGTTCGTGCAGCGGCCCGAGGACGTCGCCGAAGCACGTCGCCTGATGGGCGGCTACGGCGCGCTCATGGCCAAGATCGAGAAGCCTGCGGCGATTTCGCGGCTCGAGGAGATCGTCGAGCTTTCGGACGGCATCATGGTTGCCCGTGGCGATCTCGGCGTTGAACTGAACCCGGAAGAAGTGCCGCCGCTGCAGAAGCGCATCGTCGAGAGCGCCCGTCGCCAGGGCAAGCCCGTGGTTGTCGCGACCCAGATGCTCGAATCGATGATCGAGGCGCCGACGCCGACCCGCGCCGAAGTCTCCGACGTTGCCAACGCCGTTTACGACGGTGCCGATGCGGTCATGCTTTCGGCCGAGACGGCCGCAGGTGCCTGGCCCGAAGAGGCGGTGACGATCATGCACCGCATCGCTGCGCAAGTTGAAGCCGATCCGGGCTACGCCGCGCGGGTCCACTTCATCCAGACACTGCCCGATCCGACCACCGCCGACGCGCTGGCGCAGGCCGCCGCCAGCATTGCCGATACCCTGCCGATCGCCGGGATCATCGTGTTCACGGGATCGGGCTCGACCGCCCGCCGCGTCGCGCGTGAGCGGCCTGCCGTGCCGATGCTGGTGCTTACGCCATCTGCCAAGACCGCACGCAAGGTCGGACTGCTGTGGGGGGCGCATGCGGTCACCACCAAGGACATCGGCAGCTTCGAGGAAATGATCGCCAAGGGCAAGCGCATGGCGCTGCGCCACGGCTTCGGCTCGGCGGGATCAAGGCTGGTGGCGCTCGCCGGCGTTCCCTTCGGCACGCCAGGCGCCACGAACCTGCTTCATGTCGTCACGCTGACTGGCGACGAACTCGCCCGCCACGGCGAATAGATCGGCGGCGAACAGATCGGTTCAGGCGCGCACGACGGTAGCGAGGCGAGGGGCGCTGGCATCCTTGCCCGCCCGCCGCTCGGCACAGACCACCCGATTCTTGCCGGCTTTCTTGGCCGCATAGAGCGCGGCATCGGCAATCGGCAGGATGTCGGTCGCAGAGGTGGCGGTCTCCGGCACGCAGGCAACGCCAAGCGATGCGCTGATCGGACATTCGTGGGCCACGCTCAGCGATTCGATCCGGTTGCGAAGCAGTTCGGCCTTGTCCATCGCATCGTCGAGCGAGCAGTCGGGCAGGATCGCGAGCAGTTCCTCGCCACCATAACGGCATACGACGTCGCTCGGGCGCAGGCATCCGACGATCTGCGCGGCAACATCGCGCAGTACCGCGTCGCCCTTGGCGTGGCCGTAGTCGTCGTTCAGCCGCTTGAAGTTGTCGAGGTCGAGCATGATCACCGCCGTGCTGCCGCCGGTCCTTGAGCCGAGCGAGACGAAGCGCTCGAGCGCATCTTCCATGTAGCGCCGGTTGTAGAGGCCGGTCAGCGGATCGCGCAGCGATTGTGTGCGCAGTTTCTCGCGCAGCGCGATGTTGGACAAGGCAAGCGACATCGAATCCGACAGCGCGCGGCCGAGGCGGCGGATTTCCATGAGCCGGTCGAAGGCTCCGTCCGGTTCGCCGTGCGTGATGATCAGCAGGCCGTGCAATTGCCCGCACGCCATCATCGGCAGTTCGACGCTGGCCACGTTGGAGCCATGGTGCGCGCAGCACAGCGTTGCATCGTGCGGCGCGTTGATGTGCGGCTTGCCCCGCTTCAGCGCCCAGCAATTGGCGGGCGACAGCATCTCGTGGGCGATGAAGCTCTCGGGCATGTCCCACGCGCGCGCCAGATCCAGACGGTCGCGCGAGTTGTTGAAGACATAAAGGGCAGCGCCGTAGCCCGGCAGCAGGCGCCGGGCCGTCGCCATCAGTACCGAGCCCGCGTCCTCGTAGGTCTCGGCGGCCTGGAGCATGTCGGTCATCGCGAACAGTTCCTGGATCTGTTCGCGCGAATCGCGGGTCTGGCGATATTGCTCGCGCTGGCGGCTGCGGATGGCCAGCGCGATCCGGCGCAGGGCGAGCTGCATGACAAAGATCATCGCGAGCGCAAACGATGCGATCCCCGCCAGCCGGTCGTGATAGCGTTCGTCTACAAACAGCGTAAGCAGCACGGCGACGAGCACCACGAACTGCGCGGCCATGGCCGCGATATGCGTCCGGTCGAGAAGCGAATCGTTCGCGAACAACCGTCTTGGCGGTTGCGAGCCTTCAGTGGGCTGGGGCATGCATTCTCCCGTTACTCGCGCGAAACTAGCGCGGAGCCGGGCAGATTGCGTTAAACCCGACAGCAGTAGATTGCCGTCTGCATCAGGTGTGTGAAGTTAACGTTAAAATTCTTTTGTTTTCAACGTGATCCGAACAGCGCAGAGCCCACGCGAACATGGGTTGCGCCAAGCTGCACGGCGGTTTCAAGGTCGTCGCTCATGCCCATCGAAAGACCTTTGACGCCATTGTCGTCGGCAAGCTTGTCGAGCAACGCGAAGAACGGGGCCGGCTCGATTCCTGCAGGCGGCACGCACATCAGACCGATCACCTCGATGCCTTGGCCGCGCGCGTCGCCCAGCAAGGCGGGCAGTTCGGCAACCGTGCAGCCACCCTTCTGGTCTTCTGCGCCGATGTTCACCTGAACGAAGCACGGCACGCGCTTGCCCAGCTTGTCCTGCGCCTTTGCAAGCGCGGCTACGAGGCTGGTCCGGTCGAGCGAATGGATGCAGTCGAACAGCGCCACCGCTTCCTCGGCCTTGTTCGATTGGAGCTGGCCGACAAGGTGAAGTTCGACATCGGGATGCGCCGCGCGGATCGCGGGCCACTTGTCCTGCGACTCCTGCACGCGGTTTTCGCCGAACACGCGCTGTCCTTGCGCGATCAGGTCGAGGATCGCCTCGGCCGGCTTGGTCTTCGAGACCGCGACCAGCATGATCTCGTCGGCCTTGCGGCCGGCAATCCGCGCCGCCCTGGCAATGCGTGCGCGGACCTGTTCGAGCGGTGATGAAGGGACTGCCTGTTCCATGGCGCGGTGCTATAGCGCGGCCATGGCAAAGCGCCAGACCAACAAACGTCCGCCCATTCCCCGGGTCGTGCTGCTGAGCGATGCGCGCAACGACGCCTCGCTGGCTCGCGCCCTTGCGCGCTTGCCGCGGGGGAGCGCACTGGTGTTCCGGCATTATCATCTCCCCGAAGGCGAGCGCCGCGCGCGCTTCACCGTGGTTAAACGCGTGGCTGCAGCTAGAGGCATTTGTATCGTCGGCGCGCGCCTACTGCAGCGATGGGGCGTGGACGGGGTTTACGGCACGCCTCGGGAAATCATGGGCGGTCGTGGCCTGCGCCTCGCCACCGCCCATTCGCTGTTCGAAATCGGCGCGGCGGTGCGAGCCGGGGCGCACGCCATCCTGCTGTCGCCTGTCCATGCCACCCGATCGCATCCCGGTGCCACAGTCCTCGGGCCGCTCAGGTTTCTGCTGCTGGCAAGGCAATCGCCGATCCCGGTCATCGCGCTTGGTGGAATGACGCAGCGACGCGCCGCGCGATTGCCGGTCCACGGCTGGGCCGCTATCGACGGTCTTGCCTAAGTTCTTGACGCAAGGCGATTCCTGTCGGGATTCTTGACGGTGAGTCCCCTTCGGGCGCATGATGGCAACAGCAAGGGCAGGGATACGCGAAATCATGGCAAGCCGGGCAGCATCAACCGCACGCGGAAGCGGGGCAGACTGGCGCGCCGTCCTGCGCCGCTCGCTGCGCCGCAGCCTCGAGCTGATCGGTGGCGGATTGCTCGTGGCGCTGCTTGCCTTTCTCGCGCTCGCGCTCGTCAGCTATACCCAGACCGACCCTTCGTGGAGCACGGCGTCGGGCAGCCCGGTCGAAAACTGGATGGGCCTTGCCGGCGCGTGGGCGGCAGAGCGCGTTCTGGTGTTCTTCGGCCTTCCCGGCGGGTTGCTGCTGCCGCTGCTGTGGGTCTTTGCGCGCCGCCTGTGGGATGCCGAAAGCGACCTGATCGACACCGACGAGGATGACGAAGCCGACGCTGCGCCGCGCTGGTGGCGGCCGACGCTGCTGTTGCTGGCTGCCATGGCCCTGATCGGCACGGCCCTGGCGCTCTGGGGCGGAAGCGCCGCAAGCCGGCTCCCAGCCGGACCCGGCGGACTTTCGGGACTGCTCGGCGCTGCTGCGGTCAACGCGCTCGCCGGCCTTGCACCGCCTGCGACCGGCATCTGGATCACCGCGCCTCTGGGGCTGATCGCGCTTGGCGGTGGCATCGCCATCGCCAGCCGTGTCTTCGCTTTCGACTGGGGCCGGATGCTCACCCTGCCGCCGTTCCTGCATCGGACGCCGCGAGCGGTTGCCGATGATGATGGCGATGCTGCGCCCGCTCCGGCACTCAAGCGTCAACGGCGGGAAAAGGAAGCC
Organism: Novosphingobium sp. HNCC26DJ243; assembly: GCF_057180545.1. Taxonomy (NCBI): domain Bacteria; kingdom Pseudomonadati; phylum Pseudomonadota; class Alphaproteobacteria; order Sphingomonadales; family Sphingomonadaceae; genus Novosphingobium; species Novosphingobium sp. HNCC26DJ243. The sequence continues at coordinate 553,462 of NZ_JBXUGN010000002.1, forward strand.
CGCGCCGCAGCCGAAGCGATTGACACCGAAGCCGTGCTCTCGCCGCGCAAGCCTACCGAGATCAGCGATCCCCAGCGTACGCCAGCCCCGGCCGCGATGGCGCCCAAGGCGCGTCAGGGTGATCTGTTCGACAAGTACGAACTTCCCTCGATCGAACTGCTGGTCGAAGCGCCTGCGGGCTCTACCCAGAAGATCGACAAGCTGGGCCTCGAACGCAACGCCCGCCTGCTCGAAAACGTGCTCGACGATTTCAACGTGAAGGGCGAGATCACCGCCGTCCGCACCGGCCCGGTGGTGACGATGTACGAGCTGGAGCCCGCGCCCGGCATCAAGGCCAGCCGCGTGATTGGCCTGGCCGACGATATCGCCCGCAACATGAGCGCGATCTCGGCGCGCGTCTCGGCCATTCCGGGGCGCACCGTCATGGGCATCGAACTGCCCAACCAGATCCGCGACATGGTATCGTTCCGCGAGCTGATCGCCTGCGAGAAATTCGCCAGTTCCAAGGCCCTGCTGCCGATCATCCTGGGCAAGGACATTGCGGGCGAACCGATCGTGGCCGATCTTGCCACCATGCCGCACCTGCTGGTCGCCGGCACCACCGGCTCGGGCAAGTCGGTCGGGCTCAACTGCATCCTTCTTTCGCTGCTCTATCGCCTGACGCCCGCGCAGTGCCGCCTGATCCTCGTCGATCCCAAGGTGCTCGAACTCAAGTCCTACGACGATATCCCGCACCTGCTATCGCCCGTGGTGACCGAACCTGCCAAGGCTGTCCGTGCGCTGAAGTGGGCGGTCGAGGAGATGGAGCGGCGCTATCGCCAGATGTCCTCGATCGGCGTACGCAACATCTCGGGCTTCAACGACAAGGTGCGGGCTGCGCAGGCCAAGGGCAAGCCGCTCGGGCGTCGCATCCAGGTCGGCTTCGATCCCGACAGCGGCGAGGAGCTGTTCGAGGAACAGCAGCTCGATTACGAAGTCCTGCCCCAGATCGTGGTCATCGTCGACGAACTCGCCGATCTCATGGTTACCGTGGGCAAGGAAATCGAAGTCCTGATCCAGCGCCTTTCGCAGAAGAGCCGCGCGGCGGGCATTCACCTGATCATGGCGACTCAGCGCCCGTCGGTCGACGTCATTACTGGCGTGATCAAGGCCAACCTGCCCACGCGCATCAGCTTTGCCGTCACCAGCCGCATCGACAGTCGCACGATCCTGGGCGAGCAGGGCGCCGAACAGCTGCTGGGCAAGGGCGACATGCTCTACAAGCCCAATACCGACCCGATCAAGCGCGTGCACGGACCGTTCGTCTCGGACGAGGAAGTCGAGAAGGTGGCCGATCACTGGCGCAGCCAGGGCAGCCCCGAATATGTCGATTCGGTCACCGAGGAGCCCGAGGACGGCGGCTTCGGCTTTGACGACATCGACAGTGCATCGGACAATCCCGAAGACCGAAAGTATCGGCAAGTCTGTCAGCTCGTATTCGAAAGCCAGAAGGCTTCGGCAAGCTGGATCCAGCGCCAGATGGGCGTGGGCTACAATACGGCCTCGAAGTGGATCGAGCGCATGGAGGCCGATGGTCTGGTCGGTCCGGCAAATCACGTCGGTCGCCGCGAAATCTATCGGGACAAGGATGGCAACGTTCTGTGATCTTCGCCCCGACACGGGAATCCGTGCCGTTGTTGAATCGTTTCTTCGCACCAATTCGGCGGCATTAACGGGGCTCTAAGTTTGTTGTCCTAATCGGACCCGATGTATTGCAATCCTGGACGATGGCTGTGGCTTTTCGTTCTGCTGCTGATCGGGTCTGTTCCGGCAGCAGCGGACGCAAAAACCGTTCCCGTCCAAAGCGTTTGCCATGCTGCCGCGGTCGATGGCGAATCCTGGGCAAGGGCGGCGGCTCAGCCCCGTCGGTGGCGCTGCGACGACAGCGGCTGGTCGCTGTTCGAAGACGTTGTCTTGATTCGCTTTACGCTCGAACGGTCCTCCGGTCAGGCGTTGCCGCGCGGACTCCTGATGCATACCGGCCATTTCGAGCGCATGGACGTGGGCGTTTTCGATGATCGCGGCGGATCGCGCTGGAAGTCATGGCGGCCGCAGGACATGCGCCACCAGCCGAGCGGCCCTTACATGAGTCTCCCTCTGGACCGCGTCGACGGCAGGACTGCACAGATCGCCGTGCGGGTCGTCCGGCCATGGAGCAAGACGACGCTCAGCGAGATGCGGCTCGATTCCGATAGCGAAGGCAGCGGCTGGCCGTTGCATCGCGTCGTTGCGATGGCCGCGATCTGCGGCATGCTGCTGGTGCCATTGTTCGTGAATGTCGCGTTCTATTCGGCGCTGCCCGAACGCTATGTGATCTGGCACCTCGTCATGGTCGCCGCGATGCTCGTCCAGGCAGCCTTTGCTACCGGCTTCATCCATCTGGCTGCCGATCCGGGCCCCTTGATCGAGTGGCGCGCCTCGAACATTGCCTTTGCCGCCATGGCCGGTGGTGCCCTGATGTTTGCCGCCACCTTCATTGAAGCCGGCAAGTTGGACCCGCGCCTGCGCCGCGCGGCCACGATCCTTGCGCCGGCCATCTGGACCGTCGGCGTAGTCTCGTGCGTTCCTGCAGAGGCTCTGCGTCCTTTCTCCGCCCCTGCCATGCACGCCGCTGTCGGTGTCGCCATCATCGTGATCGCGGTCATGATGACGGATGCCTGGCGACGCGGAAGCCGCGCGGTGCGCTTCCAGATCGTCGGCTGGACCCCGGTCATGGCGATCGGCACCTACCGCATCGCATCGTACCTCATCCCGGCACTGCACCCGACCGAAGCCATCGTCCTCTATCAGCTCGCGCTGGCTTTCGAGGTTCTCGTCACGGCGCTCGGCATCGTCAGCCGCTTCGTCGACGTTCGCCAGGAGCGCGATGATGCGACGGCTCGCGCGCTCGAGCTGGAAGGCGTGGCGGGCCGCGATCCGCTCACCGGACTGCGCAACCGTCGCTCGATCGAACGACGGTTCGACGAACTGTTCCGGATCGGCTTCCGCACGATGGCGGTCATCGACCTCGATCTGTTCAAGTCGGTCAACGATACGCATGGTCACGCAATCGGCGATGTCGTGCTACGGGCTGCGGCAGGTGCGCTGATCGACGATCGCGACACCAAGGCAATCCGCATGGGCGGGGAGGAATTCCTGCTGCTCCTGCGAGGGACCGACACGGCGGTTCGCGCCGAACGCTGCCGCCGCGCAATCAGTGCGCGCGTCGCGGCGGAAGTGCGCGGCCTCGATCGCGTGATTACCGCCAGCATGGGACTGGTCGAGCACGACACCGGCGGTTCGTTGCAGATCGAATTCGCGACGCTCTACGAACGCTGCGACCGCCTGCTCTACGAAGCCAAGCGTCTCGGCCGAAATCGCACGATGAAGGAAAAGGTCACCGGCTTCGACGTAACGGCCAGGGCTGCTGTCGGTTAGCGGAGGAAGGGCGCGGCCACGTCCTTGGGCACGCGAAGGATGCGGCTCGATGTGCGGTCGATGATTGCCCATGTGGTCCTGGCGCTGACAATCACCTTGCCGCCTGCGTTGGTAAAATCCACGCGCCGGTCGAATCGCGCGCCCGTCGGTGGCTCCGGAATGAACGTCTCGGCCTGCACGCTCTCGCCCAGGGCGATGTTGCCCCGATAGTCGATCTCGTGCCGCGTCACGACCCAGACATAGGCAGCCTTGTGCGCCTCGCTCGCCACCGCCGCCCAGTGGCTGGTGGCGATGTCCTGCACCCACTGCAGCCAGATCGTATTGTTGACATGGCCCAATTCGTCGATGTGTTCGGGGCCGGCGGTAAAGGTCAGGGCATGGCGATTGCTCATGCCGGCACGCCCAGCTGCCACAGGATGAATGCGAATTCCTCCGCCGTTTCCTTCAGGCTTTCGAACCGGCCCGACTTGCCGCCATGGCCTGCGCCCATGTTGGTCTTGAGGATCAGCTCGTTCGCGTCGGTCTTCACCTCGCGCAGCTTGGCCACCCACTTGGCCGGCTCCCAGTATGTCACGCGCGGATCGTTCAGCCCCGCCGTCACCATCAGGGGAGGATAGGCCTGCGGCCTGACCTGATCGTAGGGCGAATAGGACCGGATCAGTTCGAACGCGGCCTTGTCCTCGATCGGATTGCCCCATTCGGGCCATTCGCCCGGCGTCAGCGGCAGGTCCTCGTCCAGCATCGTCGCCAGCACGTCGACGAATGGCACGTGCGCGACGACCGCGCCCCACAGGTCGGGATCGGAATTGATAACCGCGCCCATCAGTTCGCCGCCCGCAGATCCGCCGGAAATGCTGATCTTTCCGGCCTGCGTGAAGCCGCGGTCGATCAGTCCTTTGGCGACGTCCACGAAGTCGTTGAAGGTATTGGTCCGTGCTTCCAGCTTGCCCGCCTTGTACCATGCACGGCCAAGATCGTCGCCGCCGCGGATATGCGCGATGGCATAGGCAAAGCCGCGATCGACAAGGCTCAGGCGCGTGGTCGAGAAGCCCGGCCCGATGGCGATGCCATAGGCGCCATAACCGTAGAGATGCAGCGGCCCGCCGGGTGCGCGATCCTTGCGCCATACCACGCTGACCGGCACCATGGTGCCATCGCGCGCCGCGATCTCCAGCCGCGCCGTCTCATAGAGCGAGGCATCATAGCCACTCGGGATTTCCTGCACCTTGAGCAGGGTCAGCGCGCGCGTCGTCACATCGTAGTCGAACGACGACGCCGGGCTGACCATCGATTCATAGCCGACGCGCAGGACGCTCATGTCCCATTCGGGATTGTCGCCCAGCGAGGCCTCGTAGCTTGCCTCGGGAAACACGATCGGCTCGATCCGCGCTGGATCGTCGTAATAGCGGATCTCGATGCGATCGAGCCCGCGCACGCGGCCTTCGACCACGTAAAAATCGCGAAACAGCTCGAAGCCGGTCAGGTAGAAATCGTCGGTGCCCTCGATCAGCGTCGTCCATTCGCCGGGATCGGCCAGCGGCGCGGTGGCCAGCCGGAAGTTCTCGTGGGTATCGTTGGTGTGGATGTAGAGCACGCCGTCGCGCTCATCGACGTCGTATTCGACGCCCTTCTCGCGTGGCTTGACCAGCAGGGGCGCAGCCAGCGGTTCGCTGGTCGGGACCAGCCGCACCTCGCCGGTCTCATGGTCGCCCGTCGAGATGATCAGCCACTTCTCGTTTGCTGAAAGCGCTGCGCCGACGCGGAAGCCTTCGTCGTCCTCGTGATAGAGTTCGACGTCGCCTTCCAGCGGCTGGCCGATCCAGTGCAGCCGCGCATTGTCGGTGCGCCAGTTCTCGTTGGCGAGGCTGTAAACCAGGCCGGTATCGCCTGCTACCCAGATCAGCCCGGAAAGCGTGCCGGGGATTTCGTCGGGAAGAATCTCGCCGGTGGCGATCACCTTGATCCGCGCGGTGAAGCGCTCGGAGCCATTGTCGTCCACCGACCATGCCAAGCGGGTCCCGTCGCTCGAAACCGAGATCGCGCCCAGACGGAAGTAGTCCTTGCCTTGCGCCAGCGCGACTTCATCGAGGATCAGCTCGTCCGCGCTGCCATCGTCGAGCGCCCCAACGGGCCTGCGCCACCACTTCTTGTATTCCGCGCCTTCCTCGTATTCGATCCAGTAGAGGAAGTTGCCGTCCTTCTGCGGGACCGACTTGTCGGCTTCCTTGATCCGTGCGCGCATTTCGGTGAACAGCGCGTCGATCACCGGCTTGCGTTCGGCCATGCGGCTTTCGAACCAGGCGTTCTCGGCCTCGAGATGGGCCAGCACCTCCTTGTCCTTTACTTCGGGATATCCCGGATCGCGCAGCCAGGCGTAGTCGTCGGTAACGGTCAGGCCGTGGTGCGAGATGCTGTGCGATTTCTTCGCAGCGACAGGAGGTGTGGCAATGGTCATTCCTCGCATCTATGTTGGCTGCATGATGCCCGCAAGGCGGGCAGCCCCGCTTTCAGGAATAGTTCCATGCTGATGCAAACACACGAAGCCCGCCTCGATGCCCTGCGCAAGCAGCTCGCCAAGGACGGCCTCGACGGATTCGTCGTTCCGATTTCCGACGAGCACATGAGCGAATATGTCGGCGCTTACGCGCAGCGGCTCGAATGGCTGACCGGGTTCGGCGGCTCGGCCGGCACCGCCGTCGTGCTCCGCGACGAAGCGGCGATCTTCGTCGATGGGCGTTATACCCTGCAGGTGCGCGACCAGGTCGATGGCAAGCTGTGGTCGTACCAGTCGGTGCCGCAGACCAGCATCGCCGCATGGCTTGGCGAGCATGCTCCCGAAGGCGCGCGGATCGGTTACGACGCATGGCTTCACGCCAAGGGCTGGGCCGACGGCGTGGCCCGGGCCCTGCAACCGCGCGGCGCCACGCTGGTGCCGGTCACGGCCAACCCGATCGACGCCGTTTGGCAGGACCGGCCCGCCCCGTCGCTCGCCCCGGCAGTGCCCCATGCCGACGAACACGCAGGCAAGCCGGCGCATGAAAAGCGTGCCGATGTCGCCGAATGGCTCACCGCCCGCGGGCTCGACGCGACCGTCGTGACCGCCCTCGATTCGGTGGCGTGGTTGCTCAACATTCGCGGTACCGATGTTGATCGAACCCCGGTCGCGCTGTCGTTCGTGATCGCGCACGCCGATGGCACTGCCGATCTGTTCATCGCGCCGGAAAAGGTCACGCCTGAGCTGACCGCGCACCTCGGCAATGCCGTACGGGTCTCCCCGCGCGAGGCCTTCGTGCCCGCGCTCGAAGCCTTGAAAGATTGCCGTGTCGCGGTCGATCCCGAACGCGCCGTGGCCGCCATCGCCCATGCACTCGAGCGTGCGGGCGCAAAGGTCGTGCCGCTGACTGATCCGGTGGTGCTGCCCAAGGCGATCAAGAACCCGGTCGAGCAGGCCGGCCAGCGCGCCGCGCAGGCGCGCGACGGCGCAGCGATCGCCCGTTTCCTGCGTTGGGTCGCCATCGAAGCTCCCAAGGGCGGCGTGACCGAGCTGTCCGCCGCCGACCGTCTCCAGGCGTTCCGCGCCGAAGGCGGGTTGCTCAAGGATCTCTCGTTTGACACGATCTCGGGCGCGGGGCCCAATGGTGCGATCGTCCACTACCGCGTGAGCGAGGAAACCAACCGCACGCTCGAGCCGAACAGCGTCTATCTCGTCGATTCGGGCGGGCAATATGTCGATGGCACAACCGACATCACGCGAACGGTTTGGATTGGGCCCGATGCGCCGCCAGCCGAAGTGAAGGATCGCTTTACCCGCGTGCTCAAGGGCCATATCGCTCTGGCGCGCGCGGTTTTCCCCAAGGGTACTGCCGGTAGCCAGCTCGACAGCTTTGCGCGCCAGCATCTCTGGGCGGCCGGGGTCGATTATGCTCATGGCACCGGCCATGGCGTCGGCAGCTTCCTTGCCGTGCACGAAGGCCCGCAGCGTATCGCCAAGGCGGCAGGCGGACAGGCCGGCACGGGGCATGAACTGCTTCCCGGCATGATCTGCTCTAACGAGCCGGGCTATTACAAGACTGGCGCCTACGGCATCCGCATCGAGAACCTCGTGCTGGTCGAACGTCGCGAGATCGAAGGCGCGGAAGGCGAATACTACGGCTTCGAAACCCTGACGTTCGCGCCGATCGAACGCGCGCTGGTCGATATCGCGCTGCTTTCGCCAGAGGAGCGTGCGTGGTTCGATGACTATCATGGGAAGGTGCGCAACCTGCTCGCCCCTCGGCTTTCGGGCGAGGATCTGGCGTGGCTGGAGACTGCCTGCGCACCATTGTAGCACTTGATGTGTTCACGTATTGTTCTGATCGTGATTCGTTGAGCCAAGGAGGATTGCCATGATCGGTTACGTGACTGTCGGAACCAACGACCTCGCACGCGCTGCCAGGTTCTATGATGCCATCGCAGCAGAGCTTGGCGTGGGACGGATGATGGAATTTCCCACTGGCATTGCCTGGGGCGCGCCAGGCGGTGGCGCGGGCATTGGCGCCATGGCTCCGTTCGATGGCAATCCCGCCTCGGTCGGTAACGGTGTGATGGTCGCGCTTGAGGCACAAGACAACGCTCAGGTCGACAGGCTTCATGCAATTGCTCTGGCCCACGGCGGCAGCGACGAAGGCGCGCCAGGCGTTCGCGGGGGCGGTTTCTATGCCGCCTATTTTCGCGACCCGGATGGCAACAAGCTCAACGCTTTCGTGATGGGTTGATCCGGCGGCTTGCGCCGTCATGAACGGAGCTGTGTCGGCGCGACAAATTGCGACAAAGAACCCGTGATCCCGGCATAGCCGTGCGACAACCTGCTCCTAGATAGGGGAGACAGGAACTGCGGTCGTCCCCACCAGTCCCCCCTGGGCAAGGCTTCCCTCCCCCTCTCCTTGCCAAAGGCGGATGGCCGCAGTTTCTCCTTCTATTCCGCTCAAAGGAGCACCTTCGATGAAGAAATTCCAGTTTGCTGCCGCCGCAGCCGTCATGGCTACCGCGTCGGTCGCGCTCTATGCCGCCACGCCGGTCATGGCGCAGAAGTTGGACGCCGATGGTGATAGGGTCATCACCTGGGCCGAAGCCAAGGCCAAGTCCGACGAAATGTGGACCAAGCTTGACGTCAACAAGGACGGCAAGCTCGACCAGGCAGACCGCGCCGCCAAGATGGGCAAGATGTTCGACAAGATCGATACCGACAAGAACGGCTCGATCAGTCGTCAGGAATTTACCACGCATCACCAGCAGATGATGGATCGCAAGGGCCCCGGCGGGCCCGGCGAAATGGACCATGCCAAGATGGGGCAGGACCAGATGGACCACGGGCGCAAGGGCCATGGACGTGGGCATCGCGGTGGAATGATGATGGGCGGCGGCCATGACATGATGGCCATGGCTGACGCCAACAAGGATGGTGCCGTTTCGCGCGCCGAATTCGACGCCGCAGCCAAGGCGCACTTCGACAAGGCTGACGCCAACAAGGACGGCAAGGTCACCCCTGACGAACGCCGCGCCGCGATGAAGGCCATGATGGGCGCGATGCGCGGCCACGGCGGTGGCATGGGTGCGATGGGCGATGGACCTCCGCCGCCGCCTCCGGCAAACTGATGCCATGAACGACACGCCGATCCGCGTCCTCCTCGTCGATGACGAACCGGCATTGCGCGAACCCCTGGCGGACTATCTGGTCCGGCAGGGGTTTGTCGTGACGCAGGCCGCAACCGCTGCTGAAGCGCGCAGCCGCCTGCTCGAGGCGGGGTGTGACATCGTCCTGCTCGACATCATGATGCCCGGCGAAGACGGTCTTTCGCTGTGCCGTCATCTCGTCGAAGCCAAGCGCCTGCCGGTCATCTTCATTACCGCCAGGGGCGAGGCGACCGACCGCATCGTCGGGCTCGAGATCGGCGCGGACGATTACGTCGTGAAGCCGTTCGATCCGCGCGAGCTCGTGGCGCGCATTCGCTCGGTCCTGCGCCGCGCAAACAAGCAGTCGAGCGAAGTCGCGGACGCGATCGTCTACGAATTCGAGGGCTGGCGTCTCGATCCGCTCAAGCGGCGGCTGATCGATGTCGAAGGCGCGGTCGTCGCCATCTCCTCGGCCGAATTTCGCCTGCTCATGGCCTTCCTCGATCATCCCCGGCAGGTGCTCGACCGCGATCGCCTGCTCGACATGGTGCAGGGCCGCGAGGCGCACCTGTTCGATCGCGCGATCGACAACCAGATCTCGCGCCTGCGCCGCAAGATCGAGGTCGACAGCCGCAATCCGCTCCTGATCCAGACGGTCTGGGGTGGCGGCTATATGCTCGCCGCCGAAGTGCGCAAGCGTCCTGCCATGGCTGAGGAGGCCTGAGGCAAGCGATGGCCAAGCCGATCTGGAACCTGCGGCTCTGGCCGCGCAGCCTGCAGGGGCAAGTGCTCCTCTCGATCGCCTTGGCGCTGCTTGTCGCGCAGACGATCTCGGCGGTGCTGATCTGGAAGGAACAGAGCCACCGACGCGAATCCTCAATGGTCAGCTCGGCCGCATTCCGCCTGCTCGGGCCGCCGCCCGAATCGCGTCGAGCCCATCGGCGCGATGATGAAGACAGGTTGCCTCCGCCATTCCGGCTGAACCACAGCCCTACCTCGCCGCGCAAGAATGACGAACCTCGTCTGTCGCGCGTCGAGCACGAGCTTGCCGAAATCCTCAGTGCTCAGGGGTTCGATGCGTCTGAAGTGGTCGTGTTCGAGCGCGATCCGCTGCACGATCCGGTGAGCCTGCAATTCATGCAACGCCATCGCCGCGAACTGGCGGTCTTTTCCAATGAGCCCAAGCCAAGGCTCGTCATCGCTGCCGTCCGGCAGGCCAGCGGGCAGTGGGTCTCGACCCGGGTCTTCACCGAAGGCGGCGAGATGCGCGTGCTCGCCCCGCTCGTCGGGCAAACAATCGTGCTTTATTTCGTGCTGGTCGGCGCAATGGCGCTGATCCTGCGCCGCATCACCCGCCCGCTCAAGGCGCTTACCCGCAGGGTCGAGGATTTTGCAGGAAACCGCACGCTGGAAGGCCAGATCGATCCCGATGGCCCCGACGACATTCAGGGTCTGATCGCCGCGCACAACGCCATGGAAGCGCGCATCGCGGCGATGCTTGACGAAAAGGACGTGATGCTCGGAGCGATCGGGCACGACCTCAAGACGCCACTTGCCGCGCTGCGCGTGCGCATCGAAGCGGTCGAGGACGATACCGAGCGCGGGCGCATGGCCGCCACGATCGAGGACATCAACCGCTCGCTTGACGACATTCTCTCGCTCGCGCGCGTCGGGCGCCCGTCCGACCCGCTCGAGCCGACCGAGCTTTCTGCGCTCGTCGCCGATGTCATCGGCGAGTTCGAGGACATGGGTGAAGCAGTCGAACTCGGCGATACAGATCGCGTAGTATTGCCGATCCGCGCCACCTGGCTGCGGCGCGCGCTGCGCAATCTCGTGTCGAACGCGCTGCGCTATGGCCAGCGCGCACGCATTACCCTGCACCGTGAAGGCCGCATGGCGGTGCTGCGGATCGAAGACGACGGCCCCGGCATTCCCGAAGGCGACATTTCCCGCATGATGGAGCCGTTCACGCGCCTGGAAGCCTCGCGCAACAGCGGCACCGGCGGAACCGGGCTTGGCCTGACGTTGGCGCGTGCCATTGCCGACCAGCACGGCGGAACCTTGATGCTGACAAATCGCCGCGACGGCACAGGTGCTGTCACCGGCCTGACTGCGACCGTTCGCCTTCCGATCGGTTAAACCCGCAGTCATTTCGGCCCGTCCACAGTCAATGGACCCTCGTCGGACCGGATCTGCCGTTCGTCGAAAGGACTCGCGGCAATCGGGACCGGTTGCTAGTGCAACCAATCTTCATTGCGCCGGGGAGTACCAATCCGCATGCGTTCCATTTCACTTGTTTCGGCGCTTGCGCTGTCCGTTGCCAGCTTCGCCGCTCCGGTTCTCGCCCAGCAAGTCGCAGCCAACCCTTCCGCAGCAGCGGGCGTTCACACCGATCTGCCTCGCGTCGCGCACCCTTCGCACTATGCGATCTCGGTCACGCCCGATGCCGCAAAGCTGACCTTCGCGGGCACCTCATCGGTCGATCTCGAGATCACAGAGGCTACCCCGTTCCTCACGCTTCATGCGCTCGACCTGCAGATTTCGTCGGCCACGCTCACGCCGGTGGGTGGCGCGGCCATGCCCGTCACGGTCACGATGGATGCCACCAGCCAGACCGCGAAGTTTACTGCGGCCCAGCCGCTCAGCCCGGGCAAGTATCGGCTCGACACGATCTATACCGGTATCATCAACACTCAGGCCAACGGCCTGTTCGCGCTCGACTATCCTGACAAGATGACGGGCAAGGACGTGCGCGGCCTGTTCACGCAGTTCGAAGCGCCCGATGCCCGCCGCTTCGCCCCGATGTTCGACGAGCCGATCTACAAGGCGACCTTCGATCTCTCGGCGGTTGTCCCGTCGGGCCAGATGGCGATCAGCAACATGCCCATCGCCAGGGAAGAAGACCTCGGCAAGGGCATGAAGCGTGTCACGTTCGGCACCAGCCCGAAGATGTCGTCCTATCTCCTGTTCTTCGGCCTGGGTGACTGGGAGCGCATGGCCAAGGAAGCCGCGCCCGGCGTTCAGGCGGGCATCGTTGCGCCCAAGGGCAGCGGCGAACAGGCGCGCTATGCGCTGGATGAGCTGGCCCCGCTGATCCCGTTCTATGCCGACTACTTCGGCCAGCCTTATCCGCTGCCCAAGATCGACAACGTCGCAGCGCCCGGTCAGTCGCAGTTCTTCTCGGCCATGGAGAACTGGGGCGCGATCCTCACCTTCGAGCGCATCCTGCTCAACGATCCTGCGATCACCAGCGCATTGGCACGCCAGAACATCGCCACCACGCAGGCCCACGAAGTGGCGCACCAGTGGTTCGGCAATCTCGTGACCATGGCGTGGTGGGAAGACCTCTGGCTGAACGAGGGCTTTGCCAGCTGGATGGAAACCAAGGCGACCGACCACTTCCACCCCGACTGGTTCCCGCTGCTAAACCGCGTCGACGGGCGCGAGACGGCGATGGGTCTCGACGGCTTCAAGACCACGCATCCGATCGTGCAGGAGATCAAGACCGTCGACGAGACCAACCAGGCCTTCGACGCGATCACCTACCAGAAGGGCGAGGCGGTCATCTCCATGCTCGAAGCCTTCGCGGGCGAGACGGTGTGGCGCGATGGCCTGCGCGCCTACATGCGCGATCACAAGTTCGGCAACACGCGGTCCAAGGACCTGTGGCAGGCGATCGAGAATGCCGGCGCCCCGGGCCTGACCGCGCTCGCCACCGATTTCACCACCAAGCCCGGCATCCCGCTGGTCAGGGTCACGGGCATGACCTGCAAGAAGGGCATGTCCACGGTCTCGTTCCAGCAGAGCGAATTCAGCATCGACCGCAAGGACGATGTCACCGCCAAGCCCACGATGTGGAAGGTCCCGCTGCTGGTTTCGGCCGGTGGCGAACCGACACGCGCCATCCTCGATGGCGGCAAGGGCACGGTCACGGTGAAGGGCTGCGGTCCCGTCGTGATCAACGCCGGCCAGCTCGGCTATTACCGCTCGCTGTATACGCCCAAGATGCTGGCCGCGCTGAAAACCGCGCTGCCTACGCTGAAGCCGGTCGATCAGATCGGTCTGATCCAGGACAATCTCGCACTTTCGACCAGCGGCTACCAGGCCTTTGCTCCCGCATTCGACCTGATGGCCGCCCTGCCGGGCAATGCCAATCCGGTCGTAGTGAACGGCGTCTTCGATCGGTACATCGGCGCATGGCGCACGCTGGAAAAGTCGCCTGAGGTCCAGAAGACCCTCGCAGCGCGGATTGCCGCGACCTACAAGCCGCGCCTGATGTCGCTCGGCTTCGAGCCAAGGGCCAACGACAGCCTGCCCGATTCCGACCTGCGCGCCACACTGATCGGCGGCTTCGGCACGATGGGCGATCCCGACGTGGTGGCAGAGGCACGCCGACGCTTCGCCGCGCTGGCTTCGAATCCGAAGGCGATGGACGGCCCGCTCAAGACGACCTGGCTCAACATCGTTGCCCGCAACGCCACCAGAGCCGATTGGGACGCGATCCAGAAAATGGCGGCGGCTTCAAACAGCGCGGTGGAACGCCAGTTCCTCTACACGCTGCTCGGGCGTCCGAACGATCCGGCGCTTGCCGCAGCGGCGCGTGATTTCGCGCTGACCGATGCTCCGGGCAAGACCACCAGCGCCGCGATCATCGTCGCGTCGGCGGGCCTGCATCCCGATGCAACCTACGATTTCGCGCTTGCCAACCGTGCGCGTATCGAATCGCTGGTCGATGCCCAAAGCCGCGTCACCTTCATCGCCAGCCTCGCCAACGCGTCGAACGATCCGGCGATGATCGCCAAGCTGCAGACGTTCAAGGCCAGCGTTCCGGCCGAGGCGTCGCGCCCGGTCGATCGCGTGATCGGTGGCCTCACTGAAAAGGCCAAGGCGCGGCCCCTGTTCGTCAAGGGCCTGACCGACTGGCTTGCCGCGAAGAAGAAGTAATGGCTGCTGCCCCCTCCTTTGCCGGAGGGGGCATCTCCCTTAGCGCAACAAGCCGCCAAGAATTCCGCGCGCAAACCGCCCGAACGCCTCGCCGCCGATCGAGGTCGCGATCGACCCGACCACTGCAGTCACGCCCGAGGCAACCGGCGCGGCGCGCGATTTCTTGCCAGTGATCTGTGCGGCGATGACCGCGCCCGCAGACGAGGCGACCGCACCCGCCGCCGCCTTGCCCGCACGTTCCCACATCGAAGTCGTCCGGCGTGGCGCGGCGCGCTGCTTGTCCACGCCTTCCTCTTCCACCTGCTGCGCGGCGGCAGCGGCATCCTGGGCCTTCTGCGCCAGCACCTCGGCGGCCGATTCGCGGTTGACCGCCGTATCGTACTTGCCCTCGAACGGGCTGATCGACTGGATGATCGCGCGCTCCTTGGGCGTGATCGGCCCGAGGCGCGAACGCGGCGGCGCGATCAGCGTGCGCTGGACGACAGAAGGCGAGCCATCCTCGTTCAGCGTCGAGACCAGCGCCTCGCCCACCTTCAGTTCGGTAATCACCGTCTCGACATCGAGGTCCTTGTTGATGCGGAAGGTTTCGGCTGCCGCCTTGATCGCGCGCTGGTCGCGCGGGGTGAAGGCGCGCAGGGCGTGCTGCACGCGATTGCCAAGCTGGCCTGCGATCTTTTCGGGGATGTCGATCGGGTTCTGGGTGATGAAATAAACGCCCACGCCCTTGGACCGGATCAGGCGCACTACCTGTTCGACCTTGTCCATCAAGGCATCGGGCGCATCTTCAAAGAGCAGGTGCGCTTCGTCGAAGAAGAACACCAGGCACGGCTTTTCCGGATCGCCCACTTCGGGCAGCGCCTCGAACAGTTCGGACAGCAGCCACAGCAGGAACGTGGCGTAGAGCTTGGGACTCTGCATCAGCTTGTCGGCGGCCAATACGTTGACCATGCCGCGACCCTGGTCGTCCACCTTCAGGAAATCGTTGATCTCGAAAGCAGGCTCGCCAAAGAAGCGGTCCGCGCCCTGGCTTTCAAAGGCAAGGAGCTGGCGCTGGATCGTGCCGACGCTGGCCTTCGAGACATTGCCGTACTTGCCTGAAAGCGCGCTGGCATTCTCGGCGCAGGCCATCAGCACCGATTGCAGGTCGGGCAGGTCGATCAGCAGCAGGGCGTTGTCATCGGCATAGCGGAAGGCGATGTTGAGCACGCCTTCCTGCGTGTCGTTGAGGCCCATCAGCCGCGCCAGCAGCAGCGGCCCCATCTCCGAGATCGTCGTGCGGATCGGATGGCCGCTTTCGCCGTACAGATCCCAGAATACCGCCGGATTGTCGGAATAGGCATAGTCCGCAATGCCAAGTTCCTTGGCGCGCGCCTCAAGCGATGCGGCATGCTTGAAAGTGGGGCTTCCCGGCATCGAGATTCCCGAAAGGTCGCCTTTCACGTCGGCCATGAATACAGGCACGCCGCGGGCAGAGAATTGCTCGGCAATGCCCTGCAACGTCACCGTCTTGCCGGTGCCGGTCGCGCCTGCGATCAGCCCATGACGGTTGGCGCGGCCCAGGCGCAGCACCTGGCGTTCGCCATTGGCAGCCAGCCCGAGGTAGATGTCGTCCATGCCCGAAACCCCTTTCGTTTCCATGGTGATTAGGGCGCGCTTGCGGCTCTTGCGAGGGATTTTTGCATCCGTTGCGGGGAACGGCTAGAGCGCGGCCCAAGCCCATGACCCGCGCACCTTTCATCCTTCTCGACGACGCGCGCAGCAACGCGCCAAGCGATGCGCGCCTCTATGAGCAGCCGCTCGAGATCGTCATCGCGCGCCGCCCGGACGAGGTCGGCGCGGCGCTGGAGCGGATTGCCGCCACGCCGGGCGACTGGGCGGGCTACCTCGCGTATGAGGCGGGCCTCGCGCTCGAACCTCGCCTTGCCCCGCTCGCTGCGGAGCGCACCGGGGCTGCCGGTCCGCTCGTCTGGTTCGCGCGCTTTGCCAAGGTCACGCGGATGCCCAGCCCCGAGGTCGGGCGCTGGCTCGCCCGCGAGGCAACGGGACCGGGCCGTCTCGGGCCGATGAGCGCGGCACTTTCGTCGGGCGGATATGCCCGCGCCTTCGAACGCGTGCAGGAAGCAATCCGCGCGGGCGACATCTACCAGGCAAATCTTACGTTCCCGCTGACCGGAACGTGGGATGGCGATCCCCTCGCGATCTACGCCGACGTGCGCCGCGATGCGCGCGCGGGCTATGGCGGGGTGATCTGGGACGGCGCGCACTGGCACCTCTCGTTCTCGCCCGAGCTGTTCTTCAAGCTTGCCGATGGCGAAGCCCGCGTTCGCCCGATGAAGGGCACCGCGCCGCGCGGCGCCACGCCCGAGGAAGACGCCCGCTTCAAGGCCGATCTGGCTGCGAGCGTGAAGGATCGCGCCGAAAACCTGATGATCGTCGACCTCATGCGCAACGATCTGGCGCGCGTGTCGCAGGCCGGCTCGGTCAAGGTCGAGGCACCGTTTGCGATCGAGAGCTATCCCACCGTCCATCAGATGGTGACGACGGTGCGTGCAAGGCTGTCCCCCGGCGAGGACGTGCGCAGCCTGCTGCGCGCCATCTTCCCCTGCGGATCGATCACCGGCGCACCCAAGATCCGCGCGATGGAGATGATCCACGAGGCCGAACGCGATGCGCGCGGGCTCTATTGCGGATCGATCGGGCGGATAGACCCCACTGGCGATGCGGCGTTCAATGTGGCAATCCGCACCGTGCGCCTGACCAGCGATCATCCCGGTGCAACCGGCGGTCGCGCGGTCATGGGAGTCGGCTCTGCGGTCGTCGCCGATTCAGGCATGATCGGCGAATGGCGCGAATGCGTGGTGAAGGGGAATTTCTTGCGTCTGACTGCCGGCCATGCCGACCTGATCGAGACGATGGCATTCGATCCCGCCAGGGGAATCGAACTGCTCGAACTGCATCTCGAACGCATGAAGGCAAGCGCGCTCACGCTCGGCTTCAGCTTCGATCGCCATGCCATCCGCAATGCCATCCACGCGCTGTGCTTCGATCTCGATGCACCATCGAAGGTACGGCTCGTCGTCTCGAAGGGCGGTGCCCATGCGCTCGAAGCCTCGGCCATGCCCGCGCCGCTGGCGCAACTCACCTGCGCCGTCCTGCCGCTTCCGGTATCCGACGGGGACTGGCGCCTGCGCCACAAGACCACCGACCGCGCCTTCTACGAAGCCGGTCTGGCCGCCGCGAAGAAGGCGGGGGCGGGCGAGGCCCTGTTCCTGCGCGATGACGGCCTCGTCACCGAAGGCACTTTCACCAATGTCTTCGTCGAGCGCGACGGCCATCTGCTCACCCCGCGCGCCGACCTCGGCCTCCTGCCGGGCGTCCTTCGTCGCAGTCTGATCGACGCAGGCCGCGCGGCAGAAGCGGACCTGACGCTGGCCGATCTCGAAGGCGGCTTCCTTGTCGGCAACGCCCTGCGCGGGCTGATGCCTGCGCGCCTGCTGGGGCAATAGGATCATGAACCAGCTGTCCCAGGCCCTCGCGCGCATCGCGCCTTCGCGCACCACCGCCATCACCGATCGCGCGATCCAGCTGCGCGCCGAGGGCCGCGACGTCATCTCGCTTTCGGTGGGCGAGCCCGATTTCGCCACGCCCGCGCACGTTATCGAGGCAGCCAAGCAGGCGCTTGACGCGGGCGACACGAAATACACCGCCGTCGCCGGCACCGCTGCCCTGCGTGAAGCCGCAGCGCTCCATTTCAAGCGCGATCTCGGCATCGACGTTCCGCCGTCGCAGGTAATCGTCAGTGCCGGGGGCAAGCAGGCGATCTTCCACGCGCTGCTGGCCACGCTCGATCCCGCGGACGAAGTGCTGATCCCTTCACCGTGGTGGGTAAGCTATCCTGAAATCGTGCGCTTCACCGGCGCCTCGGTGGTGGACCTGCCGACCTCGGCGCGGGGCGGCTTCCGCATCACGCCAGCGCAACTGGAAGCGGCGATCACGCCCGCCACCCGCTGGCTCCTGCTCAACAGCCCCGGCAATCCCACCGGCGCAACCTACCCCGCCGCTGAACTGCGCGCGCTGGGCGAAGTCCTGCGCCGGCACCCGCGCGTGCTGGTGATGAGCGACGATATCTACGCCCCGCTGCGCTACGGCGAGGGCGCGCACGCCACGCTGGCGGTAGAATGCCCGGCCCTTGCCGACCGCGTCCTGACCGTTTCGGGCGTGTCCAAAAGCCACGCGATGACCGGCTTCCGTATCGGCGTTTCGGCCGGCCCGGCCTGGCTGATCGGCGCGATGGGCCGCCTGCAGTCGCACTCATCGGGCAATCCCGCGTCGATCAGCCAGGCTGCCGCCGTCGCCGCCCTTGCAGGTCCGCAGGATTTCCTGGCCGAATGGCGCGAACGCTTCCGCGCGCGCCGCGACATGGTCGTTACCGCGCTCAACGCGATACCCGGCCTCAGCACTCCGGTGCCCGATGGTGCGTTCTACTGCATGATCGACGCCGCACCGCTGATGGACCGCTTCGGCGATGACGAGGCGCTGTGCCTCCACCTGCTCGAAAGCGGAGTCGCGGTCGTTCCCGCCTCGGCTTTCGGCGGGCGGGACGGCTTCCGCATCAGCTTCGCGGCGGACGAGGCAAAACTCGAAGAAGCGCTCCGGCGTATAGCAAAGGCCGTGGCATGATCGATTTTTCCATCCTTTTCGAAGACGGCGAGGCGCTTGTCATCGACAAGCCGGCAGGGCTTCCGCTCGATCGCCCGCGCGCCGGCGGCCCTGCGCTCGAGGATCAGCTCGATGCCTTGCGTTTCGGCTTCCAGCGCGAGCCGCATCCCGTCCACCGGCTCGATCAGGATACGTCCGGCTGCCTGCTGCTTGCCCGCAATCCCAAGGCGCTCAAGCGCTTCTCCGCCGCATTCGAGGCGCGTGAGGTGGAGAAGGTCTATCTCGGCATTGTTGCTGGCGACGTGGTCGGTGAAAGCGGCACGATCGACCTTGCCCTGTCCAAAATCAGCTCGGCCGAAAAGGGCTGGCGGATGATTCCGGCAAGGAAGGGCAAGCCTTCCGTGACCCACTGGCAGGTCAAGGCGCGCAAGCCGGGACTGACGCTGGTCGAATTTCGCCCCGAGACGGGCCGCACGCACCAAATCCGTATCCATGCGCTTGCGGGGCTGGGCCATGCCCTGGTCGGCGATCCGATCTATGGGGATGGCAAGTTGGCCTGGCGCACCATGCTTCACGCATCCGAACTTGTGGTGAAGCGCGAAGGCAAGGACCCGATCGACGCCTACTCGCCCCTGCCGCTCGATTTTGCGGCGTTCGGCTTCGATCTCCCCGTTGCCGAATCCCCCGCTGCTGACGACGCCGCCGAAGCCGAAGGCTGAAATGGACGCCGACGCTCTGGTGGCTCATGCGCTCACGCTGGTCGAGGAAAGCTTCATCGCCTCGGCAGGGCCCGGCGGCCAGAACGTCAACAAGGTCGCCACAGCGGTCCAGCTCCGGCTCGACGTTTTCGCGCTGCGTCTACCGCCGCCCGTGTTCCACCGCCTCAAGGAGCTGGCCGGCAGCAAGCTCACCGCCAAGGGCGAGATCGTCCTGACCGCGCGCAGCTACCGCACGCAGGAGCAGAACCGCGAAGATGCCAGGAAGCGCCTCGGTGAACTTCTGCGCGACGCCACGAACCTTCCGGCCAAGCGCGCCAAGTCGCGCCTCAACCGCGTGGGCAAGGTTCAGCGGCTGGCGGGCAAGAAGATCCGTGGCACGATCAAGGCCGGTCGCGGCAAGGTCCGGCTGGATTAGAGCGGCTCGCAGTAAGTCAGAATCACGAAGTGTGAATCAGATATACCGCACGTCGTTCTAGCGTTGGGACCGCCTACGTCGGCTTGTGGTTCAATCCCCGCCGACGCGGTCGATTTCTGCACCCAGCAGCGAAAGCTTTTCCTCAAGCCGTTCATAGCCGCGGTCGAGGTGATAAAGGCGGTGCACCTGCGTTTCGCCCTCGGCAGCAAGGCCAGCGATCACCAGGCTCATCGAAGCGCGCAGGTCGGTAGCCATCACTTCGGCACCGGTCAGCTTCTCGACGCCGTGGACCACGGCGGTGCGGCCCTTGGTTTCGATGCGGGCGCCCATGCGGTTCAACTCGGGCACGTGCATGTAACGATTCTCGAAAATCGTCTCGGTCAGCACCGACGATCCGTTCGCCAGACACAGCATCGCCATCAACTGCGCCTGCATGTCGGTGGCAAAGCCGGGGTAGGGCGCGGTCGAAAGCGTCACCGGCTTCAGCGGGCCGTCGGCGGCAACATGGATCCCGCCCTTGCGCGGTTCCACGTGAACGCCGGCATCGCGCAGCGCCTGCACCGTGGCTTCCATGTCCTCGATCTTGGCGCCCTGCAGCATGACGTCACCACCGGTGATCGCGGCGGCACATGCATAGGACCCGGCTTCGATGCGGTCGGGCATGACCATGTAGGTCGCGCCGTGCAGACGGTCGACGCCGTGGATGGTCAGGTCGGACGTGCCGATGCCTTCGATCTGCGCGCCCATCGCCACCAGCATGTTGCACAGGTCGACGATCTCGGGCTCGCGCGCGGCGTTGTGCAGCGTGGACTTGCCCTTGCACAGAACGGCGGTCATCAGCGCGTTCTCGGTCGCCCCGACCGACACGACCGGGAAGGAATAGCGCCCGCCCGGCAGCCCGCCGTCGGGCGCGATTGCGCGGACATAGCCAGCTGCCAGTTCGATCGTTGCGCCCAAGGCTTCCAGGGCCTTGAGGTGCAGGTCGATCGGGCGATTGCCGATCGCGCAGCCGCCCGGCAGCGACACGGTCGCTTCGCCTGCACGCGCCAGCATCGGCCCGAGCACGAGGATCGAGGCGCGCATCTTGCGCACGAGGTCATAGGGTGCGACCGTCGAAGTCAGCCGCGTGGCCTGCAGCGTCATCACCCGGCCGAAATCCTCGGGCCGTGCACCTGCGATCGCGGTGGAGACGCCGAACTGGTTCATCAGGTGCTGGAAACCGTCGATGTCGGCCAGGCGCGGCAGATTGCGCAGCGTCACCGGCTCATCGGTAAGCAGTGCGCAAGGCAGCAGGGTCAGTGCGGAATTCTTCGCGCCGGAGACCGGCACCGTGCCCGACAGGCGCTTTCCGCCACGGATGATGATCTTGTCCATCGCGGTCGTTTAGCCGGTTTGCGCTTGTGCGCAAGCCTCGCGGCAGTCGTATTCGCATGCACACGGCATTGACATTTTCCCTTAGGGATTGTGCAGTGCATCACGCGATTGCAACAATGCTTTGGCTAAAAGAGAAAAGATGTCTGAAACCACTGCGCGCAAGCCCATTCGCAAGGCCGTGTTCCCCGTAGCCGGCCTCGGCACACGTTTTCTCCCTGCGACCAAGGCCATCCCCAAGGAGATGCTGCCGGTCATCGACCGTCCACTGATCCAGTATGCGGTTGATGAAGCGCGCGAGGCCGGGATCGAGCAACTCATCTTCGTGACGGGCCGTGGCAAGACCGCGATCGTCGAGCACTTCGACACCGCCTACGAACTCGAACACACCATGGCCGATCGCGGCAAGCTGCTCGACGTGCTCGAACCGACGCGCATCCAGCCCGGCAATCTCGTCACCGTGCGCCAGCAGGTGCCGATGGGCCTAGGCCACGCGATCTGGTGTGCCCGCGCCGTTGTCGGGGACGAACCCTTCGCGATCTTCCTGCCAGACGAGATGATGGTCGGCGATCCTAATGGAAAAGGCGGCTGCATGAAGCAGATGGTGGATGCCTATGAACAGGTCGGCGGCAACCTCATCTCGGTGCTCGAAGTGCCCGAAGAGGAAGTTTCGAGCTACGGCGTCATCGCGCCGGGCGCGCGCATTTCGGATTCACTGACCGAGGTCACGGGCCTCGTCGAAAAGCCGAAGCGCGAGGACGCGCCGTCCAACCTGATCATTTCGGGCCGCTACATCCTCCAGCCGGAAGTCATGCGCACGCTCGAAAACCAGGGCAAGGGCGCTGGCGGCGAGATCCAGTTGACCGATGCGATGGCGCGGATGATCGGCCACCAGCCGTTTCACGCCGTCACTTTCGCTGGTCGCCGCTTCGATTGCGGCAGCAAGACCGGCTTTGTCGAGGCAACGCTGGCGCTCGCGCTCGAACGGCCGGACATGGCCGACGAGGTGCGCGCGATCATGCAGCGCCTGCTTGCCTGATCTGCCGGGAACCATCGGGGGCGGCGCCACTGTTTGATCTTGGATGCCACCCGCAATAATGACAGGTCACCAAAGGTGGTCGGGCGCGTAGTCCGGTCCACCAGAACATAGACCGTTGCCGTCCATCATGGATGGCCATGTCGGGGGAAATTGATGCGGCGTTTGCGAATGGCCATGATTGGCGGCGGTCCGGGTGCGTTCATCGGACCGGTGCACCGTTTTGCGGCAGAGCTCGATCGCGAAATCGAACTGGTCGCAGGCGTGTTTTCAAGCGATGCCGACCGCAGTCGCGCTGCGGGCGAGGCCTATCGCATCGACACGGCGCGCGCCTATCCCTCGCTCGATGTGATGTTCGCGGCCGAGGCAGCGCGTCAGGACGGCATCGATTTCGTCTCGATCGTCACCCCCAACCACAACCACCTGCCTTCGGCGCGCGCCGCGCTGGCTGCGGGCCTTCCGGTCATCACCGACAAGCCGCTCACGGCCACGCTGGGCGAAGCCGACGAACTTGCCGCGCTGGTGGCGGCATCGGGCAAGCCGTTCGGCGTGACCTACACCTATTCGGGCTATCCGCTTGTCCGCGAAGCTCGTGCGCGGATCGCCTCGGGCGAGATCGGCACGATCCGCAAGGTCGTCGTCGAATATCCGCAAGGCTGGCTTGCGGGCGAGGCCAGCGGCAAGCAGGCCGAATGGCGTGTCGACCCAACCCGCGCCGGACTTGGCGGCTGCATTGGCGATATTGGCGTTCACGCCTTCCAGCTAGCCGAATTCGTCACCGGCCTGCGCGTGACCGAAATGCTGGCGGATCTTGGCGCAGTCGTTCCGGGCCGCATGCTTGACGACGATTGCTCGATCCTGCTGCGCTTCGACAACGGCGCGCGCGGCGTGTTGCTCGCCAGCCAGATCGAGGTCGGCGAACTCAACGGGCTGCGCATCCGCGCCTATGGCGACAAGGGCGGCCTCATCTGGAAGCAGGAAGTGCCCAATACGCTAACGATCAACCGCCTCGATGGCCGCACCGAGATCGTCCACGCGGGCGGCGCACATCTCGGGCCCGATGCGATGGCGCGCACGCGCACGCCGGCAGGCCACCCCGAAGGCTACCTTGAAGCTTTCGCCAATCTTTATCGCGATTTCGCCGCGCTGGTGCGGGGCGATGCTGCTCCCCTGCTGCCGGGCATTGCCGATGGCGTGCGCGGCATGGCTTTCATTGCCACCGCCGTTGCCGCCAGCCGCGACAACGCGGGCTGGGTCAAGCTCGAAGGCTGAGGAGTAAAGCCATGAAGACGATCAAGGGTCCGGGCATCTTTCTCGCCCAGTTTGCAGGCGATGCAGCCCCGTTCAACAGCCTCGAGACGATTGCCGACTGGGTCGCAGGCCTCGGCTACAAGGGCATCCAGATCCCGAGCTGGGACGCGCGCCTGTTCGATCTCGCAAAGGCGGCAAGCAGCCAGACCTATTGCGACGAGATCACCGGGATGCTCGCCGACAAGGGGCTTCAGGTCACCGAGCTTTCCACCCACCTGCAGGGCCAGCTCGTCGCGGTTCACCCCGCCTTCGATGCCCAATTCGATGGCTTCGCGCCTGCCGAGGTGCACGGCAATCCCTCGGCGCGCCAGGAATGGGCGGTCGGCCAGATGAAGCTGGCGGCCAAGGCCAGCGCCAATCTCGGCCTTGCCGCGCATGCCTCGTTCTCTGGGGCGTTTGCCTGGCCCTACTTCTACCCTTGGCCGGCGCGTCCGGCAGGTCTGGTCGAGGACGCTTTTGACGAGCTGGCTCGCCGCTGGAAGCCGATCCTCGATGTCTTCGACGAGAACGGCGTCGACGTGGCTTACGAAATCCACCCCGGCGAGGATCTGCACGACGGCGTGACCTTCGAGATGTTCCTGGAGCGCGTGGGCAACCATCCACGCGCCAACATTCTCTACGATCCCAGCCACTTCGTTCTGCAGCAGCTCGATTATCTGGCGTTCATCGACATCTACCACGAACGGATCAAGTGCTTCCACGTGAAGGACGCCGAGTTCCGCCCCAATGGTCGTTCCGGCGTCTATGGCGGCTACCAGTCGTGGGTCGATCGCCCCGGACGGTTTCGTTCGCTCGGCGATGGTCAGGTCGATTTCCCCGGCATCTTCAGCAAGATGGCCGCGAACGACTACGCCGGATGGGCCGTGCTCGAATGGGAATGCGCGCTCAAGCATCCCGAAGTGGGGGCTGCCGAAGGCGCGCCGTTCATCGATCGTCACATCATCAAGGTGACCGAGCACGCCTTCGACGATTTTGCGGCCGGCGGCGCGGATCGTGCGCTTAACGCCAAGCTGATGGGCATCGGCTGACAGCCGATGCGGGCGGGCAGCGGTCCCGCCCCAACCTGCAAACTCGTGCTTTGCAGCTTTGCAAGTTTACCGTGGACAGCCCCTGCGATCCGCGCCATCGGCAGGGTTGCATGGGCGCGCCTGCGTCCACAAGTCCGACTCGAAACAACGGCAGGAGCC
>NZ_JBXUGN010000003.1:0-437329 GCF_057180545.1 Novosphingobium sp. HNCC26DJ243
TTGCCGCATGGTCGCTATCTGCAAAACATGCGGTGTCAAACCCACGGGGGGTCTGTTCAGCGCCTGATAAGGAGCCGGTCCATAGTATGTCCCGCATGGACGTGAAAGCCTTGATCTTGCGTTGGGGCGTCGCCGGAGTTCTGCTCCAGACGCTTGCTGCCTCCAGCGCGGTGCATGCCAACAGTGCCGATGGAACCGACGGTGCCGATTGGGACCGCGCGCGTGCGAATCTCGTCGCCAGCCAAGGTGGGCCGATGATGAACGCGGTTGAGCGCTGGAAGCTGCTCGGCTCATCCAATCGCTTCGGCTTTGCGGACTATTCGACCTTCGTCCTGTCCTACCCCGGCTTCCCGGACGAGGAAAAGCTGCGCCGTTTTGCCGAAGGCGCGCTTGAGCGCGAGCCGGCAGATGCCTCGCGCCTCGTCGCCTATTTCGATCGCAAGCCTCCTCTGACCAATCCCGGCCGTGCGCAATATGCCCTTGCCCTGATGGCGATGGGCCGTCCTGAAGCGCGCGAATCCGCGCGTGCCGCATGGCGCGGCGGGCCGATGACCGACGCTGCCGAAAGCGCGCTGCTCAGTGCCTTTGGCCCCACCTTCTCTCTTGACGATCACGATGCGCGGATGGACGCGCTGCTGTGGTCGGGCGCGACCGATCAGGCGGCGCGCCAGCTCGTCTGGGTCAGCCCCGCACGCAAGCCCATCGACGCCGCGCGTCTTGCCGCGATGCAGGGTGGCGATCCCTATACGGCGTTGGGCGGCATGTCCTCGCCGCAGCTCAACAGTGATCCGGGCTTCGTCTTTCAGCGCGTGCGCCAGTTGCGCAAGTCGGGCCAGGGCCCGGCTGCGCGCGCCTTTCTCGCCTCGCGCCCGCTCCTTGCCCGCCAGCCGCTCGACCGTGAAAAATGGGTCGAGGAACTGCTGATAAATGCCCGCGCCGCCGCTTCTGCAGGCGATGGCCGCAGCGCCATGCGCATTGCTGCCGGGATCGACGACGCGTTCAACCCGGGAGAGGACGTCAGCCAGGCGAGCTTCGGCCTGCGCGATGATTACACCTCGCTGATGTGGCTGGGCGGAACGCAAGCCTGGTTCAATACCGGCGATTATGCCGGAGCTGCCCCGCTGTTCTGGCGCTATGGCGCTGCCGCCCGTACACCGGGCACGCGCTCCAAGGGCTTCTACTGGGCAGGACGCGCCGCCGCCCGGGCCGGACAGCAGGACGCAGCGCGCCGCTATTTCGAGATGGCCGCGCAATATGCCGACCAGTTCTATGGCCTGCTCGCGCTCGAGCGCCTTGGCCGTCCGGTACCGGCGTTCGCCAACGATTCCTCGGCGCAGATCCCGCCCGATGAACGCAGCCGCTTCTATGCCCAGCCGCTGACGCTGGCGGTGCGCGAGGTTGCCCGCAATGGCGACTGGCGCACCACGGTCCGCTTCTTCAAGGAAATCGCCGAACAGCAACAGAGCGAAGCGCAACACATGATGGTTGCGCAATTGGCGCGCGATCTGGGGCGCCGCGATCTTGGCGTCATCGTGGGTCAGGCCGCCGCCGCGCGCGGCTTTCTCGATTTTCAGCACATCGCCTTCCCGCTGATCCCCGTGCCGCCGGGGCACGAGGCGAAGTGGACGATGATTCACGCGATCAGCCGGCAGGAAAGCCAATTTGCGCAGAATGCGGTCAGCCATGCCGGTGCGCGCGGACTGATGCAGCTGATGCCGGGAACGGCCAACGAGCAGGCAGGCAAGCTCGGCCTGTCGTATAACGCCTCGGCGCTCACCGAGGATGCGAGCTACAACATCCGCCTCGGCTCGGGCTATTTCCAGCGCATGCTCGACTACTACGGCGGCTCCTGGCCGCTTGCCGTGGCCGCCTACAATGCGGGCGCCGGCAACGTGAACAAGTGGCTGCGCGCCAACGGCGATCCGCGAAACGGCGGCGTGGACTGGATCGACTGGATGGAGCGCATCCCGCTTTCCGAGACCCGCAACTATGTCCAGCGCGTTCTGGAAAACGCAGTGGTCTATGAAGCGATGAACCCTCAATATGCCAGCTATCGAGGTCCGAACCCGATGAGCCGGTTCATCGGAAAGCGCGATCCGGGGTAAGCGCTGATCGCTGCCAATTGGCCAGTATTCACCGCTCCATAACACATCGCCGCTATCCCCATGCGCGATGCAGCACACGTTCGTATCCGATGCGGTCGGCACTCCAGATGCCTCCGGCCAGACATTGCGCCAACGCGCCTTGCACCTTTGCCTCGGTGTTGTCGCGGTTGCGCTGCTGTGGGCGTTGCTGTTCTGCATCGGCACGCGCGGCCCGTGGTATGACGAGTTCTACACCTGGTACGTGACCGGACCACAGTTCACCGTGCGCGAGGCGTTTGCGCACCACTGGCTTGCCGACAATCACCCACCGCTGTTCTACATGCTCGTCCGCGCCGCGCGCGCGGTGCCGGGTGAAATCGAAGACTTGCGTCTTGTCAACGCCGCGATCGGCATGATCGCGTTCGTCAGTGCCGGCTTTGCCCTGCGCGGCGACCGGCGCACGGCAGCGTTCGCGGCGATCATGTTCATGTTCATCGCCTCGCAGCGCGCGACGCTGCTCTATGGCGCGGAACTGCGCTCCTACTTCCTGTCGCTCTGCGCCACGGGGCTGCTGGTGACCGGCCTGACCGCGCTCTACCGCAACGGACGCACCGGAAGCCGCTTTGCCCGCATCATTCTGGCCGCGGCAATCGTGCTGGCGTTCAACATCCACATCGTCACCACGCTGGTCAGCGGCTTGGTGATAGCACCGTTCCTTGCCGCATTCCTGCTCCAGCGCAATTTCGCCGCCTTTCGCGCCGTTTTCTATCCAGCGATCGCTTCTGGCGTTTTGTTCCTCGGCGTCACCGCGCTCCAGCTTCCGCTATGGGAGGCCAACACCCGCACGTTCTGGATCACGCCCGGGTTCACCGCAGGATGGCTGACCATCCGAATCACCGCGCAGCGCGTGATCGAGGCCAACCCGGTCATTGCCATTCTCGGCACGATCGGCCTCGTCATGCTGCTGGTACGGTGGCTGCGTAGGCGCGAGCGCAATCGCGACCTCGAAGCGGCAGTCCTGCTCGGCATCGGTGGCCTGCTTGCGGTGGCTTCGCTGCTGGCGATCCATTGCTGGCGGCCGTTCGTGATCGAGAAGTATCTCACCTGCCTGATCCCGGTTCTCGGCATGGCGACGGCGATCGGCATGGAAAAGGTGCTGCGCCAGCTTTCCGCAAACATTGCGGCGCTTCAGCTTCTCCTCGCGGCAGCCGTGAGCCTTTACGCCATGAACGTCGCGCGCGTGGAAACCGCGACTGCCCGCAGCTGGGAAGGCACCGCCGTGGCCATTGGCGGGATCGTTGCGCAATGTCCCGACACCGCGGTCCATGTCGATCCGCGCTGGAACGACGAGGTTGTGCGTACCCCGCCTGCGGACAACGCGCCTGCGGTTGCCGCAGCCTATCGCTTCATGGCGCAGCGCCACGATTTCACGCTTGAACCAGCAACCTCGCGCCGCGTTTCGGCCCGCTGCCCGACCGTGTTCTGGGCCGAACATGACACGCGCCGCCTCTATGATGCACCGATGATCCTCACCCACGAACGGGCGAAGGGCTTTGCCATTAGCGAAGTGTCGCAGACCCGCATTGGCGATGGGTGGATGGCGATCTCCTCGCCTATCCGCTGAATGCCTGCCCACTGACAATTGCGCTTGGCCGGCCCGCGCTTTAGAGCGTCGGGCAATGAAACCCGATGGCCATCCGATCACGCCTGCAGGCCTTGCCGCCTTGCGCGCCCGATACGATCACCTGCTCGGCACCGAGCGCCCCGCCATCGTCGAGATCGTCAGCTGGGCCGCCGGCAACGGCGATCGCAGCGAGAATGGCGATTACCTTTACGGCCGCAAGCGCATGCGCGAGATCGACCGTGAACTGGCATTTCTCGCCCGCCGCATGAAGGCCTCGCGCGTGATCGATCCGGCCAGCCAGGAAGACCGCAGCCGCGTGCTGTTCGGCGCGACGGTGGAGATCGCCGACGAGGACGACAACCGCCGCACGCTGACGCTTGTCGGCGATGACGAGCAGGATGCCGCCAAGGGCCTGATCGGCTGGAGCGCCCCTATCGCTCGAGCCCTGCGCGGTGCGCGGGTGGGCGACTTACGCGTGGTGCGCTTGCCATCGGGCGAAAAGGAATGGGAAATCATGGCCGTTTCCTATCCCGATGCCGCAGGGTAAAGGCTAGCGCCATGAAAAGCGGTCGCTTCTACATCATGCGCCACGGCGAGACGGTGTTCAACGCCGCCGCGCGCCTGCAATCCAATTCGATGCATACGCCGCTCACCAGGCAGGGCTTCGAGCAGGCCGTCGCCATGGGCTGCGCTCTGCGCCGCGAACTGGGCGAGCGGCCGCAGGTCACGCTGCACATTTCCGATACGGGCCGCGCACTGCAGACCGCTGCATTGATCGCCGAGGAACTGTGGATCGACTGGTTCGCCGGTCGTCGCACGATGGACCTCAAGGAGATCGACATGGGCTCGTGGTGCGGGCGGTCCTACAGCGATGTCGAGGATGAAGTCGGCTCGATCGTGGTCGAGGACCACCTACTGCGACCCGCCCCGGATGGCGAGGACTATCGGATGATAGCCGCGCGCCTGAACCACTGGCTCGATGACCTGGGCGATCCGGGCGGTGACCACATTGTCGTCATGCACGGCATTTCAAGCCGCGTGTTGCGCGGGATCATGGCAGACTATCCGATCCATCCGGTGCACGGCGCACCAATCGCGCCCTCGCTGGTACAGGGCTCGATCGCCTTGGTCGAAGGCGGAACCGAGCGCACGCTGTTCGGCGCGACCCGCGGGATCGAGCACGCTTGATGGCCGAGATCATCAATCTGCGCATGGCGCGCAAGGCAATGGCACGTGCCACGCAAGCGGCCGACGCCGATGCCAACCGGGCCAGGTTCGGCCGCACAAAGGCCGAGAAGATGCGTGACCGCATCGAGGCCGAGCGCGCCGCGCGCATTCTCGACGGCGCACGCAGGGACGAGCCATGAAGCGCGCGGTTGCCGCCATGGCGATGGCGCTGTCACTTGCCGGAACCGCCATGGCGCGCGACAGCCTCGGCGTATTCTCGACTTGGGGCGCTTTTCGCGATCCTGCCATTCCGCGCTGCTATGCGATAGCTATGCCGGAAAAGGCGCTGGGCCGCTCGCAGGACTTCCAGCCCTATTTCACGGTCGGCTTCTGGCCCGGTCGCGCCATCCGTAGCGCGGTGCACGTGCGCCTGCCAAGCAGGCTTTCCCCTGGCTCGAAAGTCATCGTTTCGTTTCCCGAGGCAAACTTCGCGCTGCAGACGGGCCAAGCCGACGCGTGGCCTGCGGACCAGACGACCAACGCAGGCATTCTTGCCCAGATGCGCAGTGCGCGTTCGATGATCGTGATTGCCCGTGGCGCTGATGGCCGCACCGTGCGGGATCGCTACGCGCTCGACGGCGCCGGTTCAGCCATGGACGCTGCCGCGCTGGGCTGCGCCCGCCGATAGCGCACAAGAAAAGGGCGAGCCTCGCGGCCCGCCCTTCCCTGATCGCATTCGCTAGGACGAATTAGAAGCGGATGCCCACGCCTGCCGTAACCGAGTGACGGTCGGTGTCGATGTTGAAGCGGCTCGAATCCGGCGTCTGGCCGTTGAAATCGAATTCCGCGTCCGTGTAGTTCGCGTATTTGTACTCGAGCTTCACGAAGGCATTCGAACCGACCTTCTGCTCGACGCCGGCACCAACGCGGTAGCCGTCGGTGTCAAGACGCTGGCGCAGGTTGGTCGTGCCGTCGGTGCCCTGAAGGTTGAAGCGCGCGTTGCTGTAGCCGCCCTTCACGTAGACCATCGTCGAAGGCGACATGGCGTAGCCGAGGCGACCGCCGAAGTAGTACTGGCGACCGGCATCGACGCGGCCGAGGTTGAACACCGTCGGTTCGTCGTTGTTGTAATCGCGGCTGGCGCTGCTGTCGGTGATTTCAGCTTCGGCGCCCACGACGAGGTTGGTGCCCAGCGGGATGTCATAGCCGACTGCGCCGCCGTATTCGACGCCGTCGATCGACTGCTTGATGTCACGATCGGTGTCGATGTCTTCGCTGCTGCCCGAGCGGATGTGGTCATAACCGACCAGCGCCTCGGCGTGGAAGCCGCTGAACGCTTCGGCAGGGGTTGCATCCTGCGCAAAGGCAGGTGCTGCGGCCAGGGCAGTCCCGGCGGCGAGAATTGCGACGATCTTTTTCATGTCAAACTCCATTCAACCATTCCCTGCCGCGAACTCCGCAATCGAATTGTGCGTTGCGGTGCGACAGTCCCCCACCAAATGGCCGAGCGTCGATCCAGTTTCCTGAACCTCAGACAACAAGAAACTGTGGCAAATCAGCCACATTTAACGCGACGAACCGATGCGCGTCGCCGACGAGTTTCGGGAACTCGTGCCGCATTGCGGCATTCGCGCGTGCCCGTTTGCGCGGCCGCGTCTGAGCCCCTATATGCGCGCCATGCAGTCCCCGACCGAACACTCTCGCGAACCCGCCGCGCACATGGCCATTCCGGGCCACATCGATCCCGTCCCCGTTCCGCGCGAGGTCACACCGCGCGACGACGGGCGGATCGATCTCATCGGTCTGCCCCGGAAGCAGATTGCCGAGATCTTCGCTTCGGCCGGGCTCGATGCCAAGGCGGCGAAGCTGCGCGCAAAGCAGGTGTACCACTGGCTCTATCATCGCGGCGTCACCGATTTCGAAGCGATGACCGACATTGCCAAGACGATGCGCCCATGGCTCGCGGACCGCTTCGTCATCGGTCGGCCCGAGATCGTCGAGGCGCAGGTCTCGACCGACGGAACGCGCAAGTGGCTGCTGCGGACTGCCGATGCCCATGATTTCGAGATGGTGTTCATTCCCGATGCCGATCGCGGAACTCTGTGCGTTTCCAGCCAGGTCGGCTGCACGCTCAACTGCCGCTTCTGCCACACTGGCACCATGCGGCTGGTGCGCAATCTGACGCCGGGTGAGATCGTCGGGCAGGTCATGCTTGCGCGCGATGCGCTGGGCGAATGGCCCAAGGCCAACGAAGCTCGTAGCGGCACGATGGCGGGCCTCGATTTCGATGACGAGGACGAGGAAGCAGCAAGCGCTTACACTCCCGATGGCCGGCTGCTCACCAACATCGTGATGATGGGCATGGGCGAGCCGCTCTACAATTTCGACAACGTGCGCGATGCACTGCGCCTCGTCATGGACGGCGATGGCCTTGCGCTCTCGAAGCGCCGCATCACGCTTTCGACCAGCGGCGTCGTGCCAATGATGGCGCGGGCGGGCGAAGAAATCGGCGTAAACCTGGCCGTCTCGCTCCACGCGGTCACCAAGGACGTGCGCGACGAGATCGTGCCGATCAACCGCAAGTACGGCATCGACGAACTGCTGCAGGCTTGCGCCGACTATCCCGGCGCGTCCAACGCACGGCGCATCACGTTTGAATACGTCATGCTGAAGGACAAGAACGACAGCGACGCGGATGCTCGCGAACTGGTCCGCCTGATCAAGCAGTACAAGCTGCCCGCCAAGGTCAACCTGATCCCGTTCAACCCGTGGGACGGCGCGGTCTACGAATGCTCGAGCCCCGAGCGCATCAAGCGTTTTGCGGAGATTGTGTTCGAAGCGGGTATCAGCGCGCCGGTCCGCACCCCGCGCGGACGCGATATCGACGCTGCCTGCGGCCAGCTCAAGACCGCTGCTGAAAAGAAGAGCCGAGCCGAACTCGATCGTCTTGCCGAGGAAAAACTCGCCGCGCTGGGGTGAGCGCTAAAAGGTCGGGTCAGCCGACCTTGCGTTGCACGATGATGTCGTTTTCCGGGGCCGCCATGCGCCCTGCGACGGCTGAAATGCGGCCGCTTTCATCGGTGCGCAGCGGGAGAGAGAACTCCACGCCCATGCGGTCGTCGTTAGACCAGCGGCAGGTTGCGGTGACGACGTGGTTGTCCGCCAGCTGCACGCGGAAGATCGTGCCAGCCGGAACGTTCCACAGGCCTTCGATCAGGGCACCGGTCTGGCTGATGTTGCGGATCATCGCGTTGTAGTTGTGTCCGCCATGGTCGAGAACGACCTTGCGCAGCATCGACTGGCGTGCCGCGCGTGAAGAGCGCGGCCCCTGGGCGATCGCGATCAATCCGGTGGATAGCCGCGCGGCGGCATTCATTGCCGAGAGCGGGCGCTCATAGATGTAGCCCTGCACATGGCTGCACCCGAGCATGCGCACAAGGTCGAGCTCGTCCAGCGTCTCCACGCCTTCGGCGGTCGTTTCCATGCCGAGCGCCTCGGCAAGGCTGACGATCGAGGCGATGATCGCCCCGTTTCGACTGCCTGGCTGGGTCGCGCCGCGCACGAACGACTGATCAATCTTGATCTTGTCGAACGGCGCCGACCGCAGGTAGCCGAGCGAAGAATAGCCGGTGCCGAAATCGTCGAGCGCGAGGCGCACGCCGATTGCCTTCAACGACTTGAACATCTGGTCGGTGCCCTCGTCATTGTTGAGGAACACGCTTTCGGTAATTTCAAGCTCAAGCCGCTCTGCCGCAACCTGCGCGCTGGCCAGAGCACTCGTCACCACCGCAGGCAGAGTGGGATTGGCGAACTGCAGCGGCGAGACGTTGACCGCCACGCGCACGTTTTCTGGCCATTTTGCAAGATCCAGGCACGCAGTGCGCAGCGCCCATTCGCCGATCTGCGCGATCAGGCCAGTGTCTTCGGCCACGGGAATGAAACGAGCCGGGCTGATCCAGCCTTGCTGCGGGTGATTCCAGCGCAGAAGCGCCTCGAAACCGGTGATCTTCTCGGTCGCGGTCTGCACGACCGGCTGGTAATAGAGTTCCAGACCGCCGCTCGAAATCGCATCGCGCAGGTCTTCTTCCATCTGTCGACGCTCTTCGGCATCGCTGTGAAGGTCGGCTGCGTAGAAGTGATAGCGTCCACGGCCGCCATCCTTGGCGGCGTAGAGCGCAAGGTCGGCGTTGCGGATCAGCGCCTCGCTGGTCATGCCGTCATCGGGCGCAATCGCGATACCGACCGACGCGCCGATCATCACGCGGCTGCCCTCGATCGAATAGGGCTGCGAAAGACTCTCGATCACGCGCGCGGCAAGGTGGCCAAGTTGCTCACGCTCGATCTTGCCGGGCAGGATCACCTGAAACTCGTCGCCCCCGAGGCGTCCGACGCGGCCCATCTTGCCAACCACGCGTTCAAGCCGCTGCGCAACCTGCTTCAGCAGCGCGTCACCGGCGGGGTGGCCCAGCGTATCGTTGACCTGCTTGAAGCGGTCGAGATCGAGCAGGAACACCGAGCAGGCGCGGTGATGCACTTGCGGAGCCAGCAGGATCTTTTCGAGTGTCTGCGACATCCGGAAGCGGTTGGACAGCCCGGTCAGCGAATCGAAATGCGCAAGCCGCGAGGCATGTTCCTGCGATCGGCGCTTTTCGGTCAAATCGGTGCCCGAGCCGCGAAAGCCCGTGAAATTGTTGAACGTGTCGTATGTCGGGCGTCCGGTGATCGACCACCAGCGCTCTTCGTCGCTGGCGGCGGCACGCACCGCAAGCTCGCTGAAACT
This sequence comes from Novosphingobium sp. HNCC26DJ243, assembly GCF_057180545.1. Classification (NCBI taxonomy): domain Bacteria; kingdom Pseudomonadati; phylum Pseudomonadota; class Alphaproteobacteria; order Sphingomonadales; family Sphingomonadaceae; genus Novosphingobium; species Novosphingobium sp. HNCC26DJ243. The sequence continues at coordinate 9,656 of NZ_JBXUGN010000003.1, forward strand.
CGAACGCGCGGAAAGGTGGAAGGCCAGCGTGCGTTCGCCCTCGCCCGATTGTTCGGAAAGGTTGAAAAGCTCGGAAAATGGCCGACCGAGCATATCCTCGACTTTGCGACCGATCGTTTCCGCTACGCGCGCCGAAAGATACGTCAACTGCCCGCGCCGGTCTGTTTCCCAGAACCAGCCCTGGCCGGTCTCCTCGTAGTCGGACAAGATTTCCTGCGCGCGCGTCTGCGCCCGCTGGCTGGTTTCCGTCGCCTCGCGCGTCAGCAGATCGATCTTGCGCTGGCGCAGATAAGCGGCCGAAGCGATCGCCACACCGAGCAGGAGGGCGAGATAGCCCCCAACGGTGCTGGAGACACAGGTGACCCCGGCCCAGATCGCTACTTGCGCGGCAAGCACCGCAACCAGGCGCCCCGATTGAATGACCGTTGCCAGAAGTGCCATCGTTGCCACCACGACAAGGCAATGGAACCACTGGAATTGCCCGGAACTTCCCAAGAACCCGAGGCCCGAGCCAAACAGGAACATCGGCAACGCGACGGCGATTCCCATGAGAGCCATGCGCTTGCCGGTTTCCAGCGAGCGATCACGCTCCTTGCGGATGGCAATCTGCGAGAAATGGGTCGCGCCGGCCGCCAGAACCATCAGGAGCAGTGCAAGCACGCCCGGCACGGCCATGTTCAGCAGACCGAGCCCGATTGGCGCCAGCAACATCGGGACCGCGAGTCGGGGCCATTCGGGCGCAATCATGCGGTTGCCGGTGTCATCTCCCAGCAGGAAGCTTTCACCAGCCTCCCGCCCGTCGCCGTTTACGGAAACTTGCGTACCCCTGTCGCGTCGCCGCGTGCGCGCAAAATCGCCGCCAGTAGTGGCGATCCGAGCTGGTTCTGGAAGTTGTTGGGCGGACATGAGGAGCTACATGGAGCCCATGCATTTGAAAAAGCGTTAAGCATCCCGCCAATCAGGCGCTTTTGCTGCGCGTGCGAAGGTGGTAGGCCTGCGGTGAAAAGGTAAAGCCATCTGATGAACAATGCTTCACAATCGATGATCGGCGTTGCGGGCCGCAGACTGCGCGTTGCACGCTGGCACGCGGGAGCGCAGGGACACCGACCCCTTGTCATGCTCAACGGCATCGGCATGAATGTCGAAATGCTCGCCCCGCTTGCAAGGGCAATGCCCGAACGCGAGGTTATCAGCTTCGACATGCCCGGCATCGGCCAGTCGCCCGATCCCATCGTCCCCTACACGATCCCCTGCATGGCGTTGACCATCGCCGCGCTGCTGGACCGTCTGGAAATCGAGACCGCCGATATCCTCGGTATAAGTTGGGGTGGAGCGCTGGCGCAGCAATTTGCCTTTCAGCACCGGGCGCGCACTGGCCGACTGGTTCTTGCGGCTACCGCTGCCGGAGCAACGATGGTGCCCGGCAATACGTCGATGCTCGCGCATCTGAGCGATCCGCGCGAATATACGGTTGAGCGCACCCTGCGTCGCAATCTCGCCTCGATCTACAATGGCGGTGGCGTTGGACGGGTTTCCCTGAATGCGGCCACCGCGCCCTCGCCGCTCGGCTTTTCCTATCAGATGGCTGCCTTCGCCACGTGGACCAGCCTGCCATTCCTGCCGCTTCTGTCGATGCCGGTGATGGTCATGGCCGATGACGACGACCAACTGGTCCCGCCGTCGAACGCGCATTTCCTCCACAACGCGATCCCGCAAAGCAGGATCGAGATGTTCCAGGGAGGCGGACACCTGTTCATGCTTTCGCATCAGGATCGCTTCATCGCGATCTTGCGCGATTTCCTCGACGAGAAGCCAGCCTAGGGCGGCCTATCACCGCTTTCCTTTTGCCGCCCTTGCGATAGCATCCCTGCAACAACCGGGTCCGGGACTCGGGGGTATGCAGGGAGAGGCTATGCGGCATATCGCGATTATCGGTTCGGGCCCCGCCGGTTACTACACTGCCGAGGCCGCCCAGAAACTCTGGGGTGACGATGTCCGGGTCGATATCTTCGATATGCTGCCGGTTCCCTACGGTCTGATCCGCACCGGCGTCGCGCCCGATCACCAGTCGATCAAGGGCGTATCGCGCCGTTACGAGCAGACCGCCCTGTCCGAAAACGTGCGGTTCGTCGGCAACGTGAAGGTCGGGCAGGACATCTCGATCGCCGAACTGCAATCGCTCTATGACGGGGTCGTCCTGGCCACCGGTGCCCCGCGCGATCGTCAGCTTGGCCTTCCGGGCGATCACCTTGCCAACGTCCACGGCAGCGCCGCATTCGTCGGCTGGTATAACGGCCACCCCGAATTCGCCGCGCTCGATCCCGATCTCTCGGGCCAGACCGCTGTCGTGATCGGCATGGGCAACGTCGCGCTCGACGTCACCCGCATACTGTCGAAGACGCGCGAGGAATTTGCCGGAAGCGACATCGTCGGCCACGCGCTCGAACGGCTGATGGCTTCGAAAATCCGGCGAATCATCGTGCTTGGCCGGCGCGGTCCGCACCAGATCATGATGACACCCAAGGAACTGGGCGAACTCGGCCATCTTGCACGCACAGCTCCTTGGGTCGATTCCAGGGACCTGCCCGAAGAGGCCGAGGATGCGCTGCTCGAACCGGGCATCCGCAAGTCGGTCACGCACTTGCGCTCGTTCGCGGCGATTCCGGAAAGCCACCGCGCCGATCTTCCGCTCGAGGTCGAATTCGATTTCTTCGCCGCGCCCCGAGCCTTTCTTGGCGAAGGTCGGGTCGAAGCCATCGAGGTCGAACGCACCAAGATCGAGGCGGGACGGGCCATCGGCACAGGCGAATTTTACGAGATTCCCGCCAGCCTTGTCGTTTCGTGCATCGGTTACCAGACCACACCGATCCCCGGCGTACCCTTCGATGAGCGCGCGGGCCGTTTCGCCAACGACGAGGGCCGCATTCTGCCGGGCCTCTATTGCGTCGGCTGGGCGCGTCGCGGACCCTCAGGCACGATCGGCACCAACCGCCCCGACGGCTTTGCGATCATCGAGACGATTGCCGCCGATATCGGCAATGGCGCGGGCAAGAAGGGTCGCCCCGGCTTTGATGCGTTGGCCGAGGAACGTGGCCTAGAAGTCGTGACTTTCCGCGACTGGAAGAAGATCGAGGAAGCCGAAGCCGCGCGTGCGCGGGAGGGTGCGCCACGCGAGAAGTTCGTCGATATCGCCGAAATGATCCGCGCGCGCGACTAGTCCTGATGGCAGTCGGGATTGACCCGATGCGCGAGAACTGACTTAATCGGACGGTTAACGTGACGGAGGGCCGACGAGTCGCTCCGCGCGATGGGAAGGAGCCTGTCCGATGCCTGCCTATGACATGATCATCCGCAACGGCACGATCGTCGATGGTAGTGGCGCGCCGCGCTTTATCGGCGACGTCGCGATCAAGAACGGCCTGATCGCCGCAGTCGGCACCGTTCGCGGCGATGCCGCCGAGGAAATCGACGCGACCGGCAGGATCGTGGCGCCTGGCTGGGTCGATATCCATACCCACTACGACGGCCAGGCGACATGGGATGCCGAAATGGCCCCGTCGTCATGGCACGGGGTCACAACCGTGGTCATGGGCAACTGTGGAGTCGGCTTCGCACCCGCAGCGCCCGACCGGCACGATTGGCTTATCGGCCTGATGGAAGGGGTCGAGGACATTCCCGGAACCGCACTTGCCGAAGGCATGACCTGGAACTGGGAGACATTTCCCGAATATCTCGACGCGCTAGAAGCGATGCCGCGTTCGGTGGATATCGGCACGCACGTGCCGCATGGCGCAGTGCGCGCCTATGTGCTGGGCGATCGCGAGAAGCCCGGTGCGATCCCGACGACCGACGACATCCGCAAGATGGCCGAAATCGTCGAGGAAGGCGTGCGCGCAGGCGCGCTCGGCTTTTCGACCAGCCGCACCGTGATCCACAAGTCGGTCGACGGTGAAGTCGTCCCCGGCACGTCTGCCACGGCCGAGGAACTGATCGAGATCGGCCGCGCCATGGGCCGCGTCGGGCACGGCGTGTTTGAAATGGCGTCGGACATGAAGCGTGAGTGGGACGAATTCGGCTGGATGGGCGCGATGAGCCGAGAAACAGGGCTGCCGGTGACTTATGCCGCCCTCCAGTCCATCGCCAAGGAAATGCCGCTCGACGAACAGATCGCCGAGATGCGCCGCCAGAATGCGCAAGGCGCCAACATTGTCGCGCAGATCGCACTGCGCGGAAACGGCGTGGTCATGGCATGGCAAGGCACCGTGCACCCGTTCCGCTTCCGCCCGAGCTACGCCGCGATTGCCGACCTGCCATGGGTCGAGCAACTGGCCCGGCTCAAGGACCCGGCATTCCGCGCGCAGGTTCTGTCCGAAGCCAATATCTATCCCGAAAGCGACATCATCGGCCTGTTGATGATGATTGGCCAGGGCTGGCACAACCAGTTCGTGATGGACGACGATTTCGATTACGAACCGCAGCCGCCGGCGAGCATCATGCTCCGTGCACAGGGCGCGGGCGTCTCGCCCGACGAATATGCCTACGACAAGCTGATGGAGAACGAGGGCACCGGCTTCATCTACCTGCCGATCCTCAACTATGCCCAGGGCAATCTCGATTTCCTCGAGGCGCTGCAGGATGCCGACGATACCGTCAATTCGCTATCGGACGGTGGTGCCCACTGCGGCACGATCTGCGATGCGGCGAGCCCCACGTTCATGCTCGAACACTGGGTGCGCGAACGCCGTCGCGGTGGCCGGATCAGCCTGGAACATGCGGTGAAGCGCCAATGTCACGACACGGCGCGGCTCTATGGCCTCGACGATCGCGGCATGATCGCGCCCGGCTATCTGGCCGACATCAACGTGATCGACTTCGACCGCGTGCGTCTGCTCAAGCCGTGGCTGGCGTTCGACCTGCCCGCAGGCGGCAAACGCCTTCTGCAAAAGGCCGAAGGCTATGACCTCACGATCAAGGGCGGCAAGATCACATTCCGCAACGGCGAATGGACCGGTGCGACACCGGGCGGCCTCATCCGGGGCCCGCAACGTGCAGACCTGATGGAAGCTGCCGAATAGCGTATTTTATGCGGCGTGACGTAACTGCCCCGGAGAGCTTGCCCCTTCGAGCCTGAAATTGGCGACCAGCGTCGACAGGCGCTGGGATTCGCTGGCAAGGCTGCGCGCAGCAGCAGTCGCTTCCTCGACCATCGCGGCGTTCTGCTGGGTCATCGTATCCATCTCGCGCACCGTCTCGCGTACTTGCCCGATGCTTACTGCCTGCTCGCTGGCCATGCGCGCAATGTTGCTGGCGAGTTCCGCGACATGGCCGACTTGCTCGACGATGATCGAGAAGGTGTTGCCGGTCTGACCGACCAGACTTACGCCGCGCTCGACTTGGGTCGAACTCGCACTGATAAGGGTCTTGATGTCGCGCGCGGCGTCCGCCGTGCGCTGGGCCAGCGCGCGCACTTCGGTCGCGACGACCGCAAATCCCCGTCCCGCATCGCCTGCGCGCGCCGCTTCGACCCCGGCGTTGAGCGCGAGCAGATTTGTCTGGAACGCGATTCCGTCGATCACGGAGATGATCTTGCCGATCTCCTGCGCCGACCCGTGAATGTCCTTCATCGCATCGACCGCTTCGCCAACCACCGATCCGCCCTTGAGCGCTTCGCCATGGGCCTGCTGAACCGAATCGTGCATGTGCGCGGCATCATCGGCCGAACTGCGTACGGTCGATGCCAGTGTGGTCATCGCCGCAGACGCTTCCTCGAGGCTTGCCGCTTGCTGCTCGGTGCGCCGGGCCAGATCGTCCGAAGCCTGCCGAATCTCTCGAGCCCCGACGCCAACGGCCATGGATGTCCGGGACACGTCACCCAGAGCGCTCGAAACCTGCCGGCGCATCCCGTCGAGATGCAATTGCAACTCGGCAAAGGCAGCGGGCAATTCCGGGACACTCGTTGCGAAATCACCTTCGGCCATGCCGCGCAAAGCGGCGCTGACCTCGTCGATAACCGCGACGCGCGCCGCCTCCTCCGCCTTGAAATAGGCCGAGATCGCGACTTCCATGTCGAGCAGCGCCATCTTGATCATCGAGCCTGCCGATCGCGCCTTGCGCTTCGCGCCGATCATCCCGCCCACGCCGGAAAACATCTGGTTCAGGATGTGTTCGAGCACCATCGCGTAAGCTCCGATGTACCAGCCGGGCTCCAATCCGATGCGCGCATGGACATTGCCGATCCTTTCGGCGCTCTCGAAGTAGGCCGTGTCGGCACGGCCGCGGAACATTCCCGCCCAATGCTCGATCTGCTTGTCGCGCGCGTGGTTCATGCCCGCGCGCGAGCCGAAGAACTTCGCAGTATCGGGCGTGCTGGCGATCTGGTCGTAAAGCCTGTCGAGCGCCGCCGGAGCATGCTTGTGCAGTGCTGCGGCGATGTCGGAGAACCGCGCGAAATCGGAATCACCGATATTGAAGAAGGCCAGCTTCTTCGCATTGTCCCGGTTAGCGGCGTTGGCGTCCATCAGCGATGCTCCTCTGTGTGAAGGAGAAATCGCATATCGAGGCTCAACAACCAGGAAACTTGAACCGGAGTGGTGCTACTGCACGCACGGTTATCACCGGTTAACTAATGATAGAGCAGGCGCCTGATCACGGAACTCGCTGTCAAATCTCGTAAACTTCCAGGCCTCGAACCTTATGAATATTTGCCTCGATCAGACGCGCATCGGCATAAGCACGTAAAGTGCCGGTGACTTGTCATCCTTGCGGATCAGCGTCGGCGCACCAGCATCGGCAAAGTGCAGTTCGACGGTATCACCATCGATCTGGCTCAGGATGTCCTTGAGATAGTTGGCGTTGAAGCCGATCTCGAAGCCCTGCGACGAATAGTCCGCCGCGATTTCTTCGGCTGCCGTGCCGTTGTCCGGGCTGGTTACCGAAAGCGTGACGCGATCGTTGTCGAGCGCCATCTTGACCGCACGCGTCTTTTCGGTGGCGATCGTCGCCACGCGGTCCACGCCCTCGAAGAACGAGCGCGGATCCAGGCGCAGCAGCTTGTCGTTGCCGGTCGGGATCACGCGGCTGTAATCGGGGAACGTGCCGTCGATCAGCTTGCTGGTCAGCACAACGCCATTCTCGCCGCCAAGCGTGAAGCGCACCTTGCTGGCGGAAAGATCGATCAGCACCGCTGTATCCAGCACTTCTTCCAGCAGCTTGCGCAGCTCGCCCACGCATTTGCGCGGCACGATCACGTCGGGCATGCCTTCGGCGCCTTCCGGGCGCGCGATGGTGAAGCGCGCGAGACGATGGCCGTCGGTCGCCGCAGCCTTCAGCACCGGCGTCTGCTCGTCGGAGACATGCAGGAAGATGCCATTGAGGTAGTAGCGCGTTTCCTCGGTGGAAATCGCAAAGCGCGTGCGGTCGATCAGCTCGGCCAGCGTGCGCGCGGGGATCTCGAAGCTTGTCGGCAGATCGCCTTCGACGATCACCGGGAAATCGTCACGCGGCAGCGTCGGCAGCTGGAAGCGGCTGCGCCCGGCCTTGACGATCATGCGGTTGTCCGCTGTCTCGATGCTTACCTGGCTGCCATCGGGCAGCTTGCGCGCAATGTCGAACAGCAGGTGCGCCGAGACCGTGATCGCGCCCGCGGATTCGACCGATACAGCTGCCATCGATTCGATGATCTGAAGATCAAGGTCGGTCGCCATCAGGCGCACGCGGCTGTCGGGCGATGCTTCGATCAGCACGTTCGACAGGATCGGAATGGTGTTGCGGCGTTCGACCACCGACTGGACGTGGGACAGGCAGCGCAGCAGCGTCGCGCGTTCAATCGTCGCCTTCATTTCGTCTCGATCCCCCCAGGGAACGGGCCCAGGCCCTTCCCCGTGCGTTGACTCAAAGGCCGAGGAATCATGATCCCCGGCGTACGGTTCGGACCATCTGTCTTAACGCGAGGGCGAGACGCGGCAAGCGCCAGTCCCGCCCTATTGCCCTAAGCTGGGGATAAAAGCCCTGTCAGGTAGCGAATCCGGTCAGGAAATCATCGCCATGCCGCCATTCACGTGCAGCGTCTGCCCCGTGACGTAGCCCGCTTCCTTCGAAGCAAGATAAGCGACGGCTGCTCCGATATCCGATCCCTCGCCCATCCGGCCCATCGGAATGCGCGCGTTGAGCGCATCCTTCTGGCCATCGGGCAGCACCTCGGTCATCGCCGTGCGGATAAAACCGGGGGCGACGCAGTTGACCGTCACGTTGCGGCTGGCCAGTTCCTGCCCGAGCGACTTCGACATGCCGACGAGGCCTGCCTTGGCCGCGGCATAGTTCACCTGCCCCGGATTGCCGGTCGCGCCGACCACGCTGGTGATCGTCACGATGCGCCCGAAGCGCGCCTTCATCATCGGCTTGGTTGCCGCACGCATCAGGCGGAACGCGGCCTCGAGGTTCACGCGGATGACCGCGTCCCATTCCTCGTCCTTCATCCGCATCGTCAGATTGTCGCGCGTGATGCCTGCGTTGTTCACGAGGATATCGAGCTTGCCCAGCGTATCGAGCGCGGCAGGCACCAGATGCTCGACCTGCTCGGTGTTTGAAAGGTCGCAGGTGATCTCGACGTGATCGTGCCCGTAAGTGTCGTTCAATTCCTCGCGGAAGGCGCGCAGCTTGGCCGGATTTGTACCGGAAAGCGCCAGCCGCGCACCCTGCTGTGCAAGCGCATGGCAGATCGCCGAGCCGATGCCACCAGCGGCCCCGGTTACCAGCGCAGTCATCCCGCTAAGATCAAAAAGACGGTTTTCCATGACGTCAAAGCTCCTTCAGGATGTTTTCGATATCGGCCATGCCGATCACGCTGGTCACGGCAACGTCGCCTGCCGAGCGGGTAATCATCGGGCCGAGCACCTTGCCGCCCAGTTCGACGAACTGTTCGACGCCCGCAGCCTTCATCGCGATCGCGCTCTCGCGCCAGCGTACGCGGCCTGTGACCTGTTCGACCAGCAGGCGCTTCACTTCGGCGGGATCCGTCACCACCGAGGCCGTGACATTGGCGAACAGCGCCACCCGCAGCGATCCGGGCGGCGTCTTCTCGAAAGCCTCGGCCATGGCATCGGCAGCGGGCTGCATCAGCGGGCAGTGGAAGGGTGCTGAAACCGGCAGTAGAACGCCGCGCTTGATGCCGTGATCCTTGACCATCGCCACCGCGCGTTCGATCGCGGCCTTGTGGCCCGAAAGCACGACCTGCGTCGGGTCATTGTCGTTGGCTACGGTGCAGACCTCGCCTTCAGCAGCCGCTTCGGCAAGGGCCGTGGCCTTCTCGATGTCGGCACCCAGCAGTGCGCACATCGCGCCAAGTCCGACGGGAACCGCTGCCTGCATCGATTGCCCACGCAGCTTGAGCAGCCGTGCCGTATCGCCCAGGCCGAATGCGCCTGCAGCACAAAGCGCGGTGTATTCGCCGAGGCTATGCCCGGCGACGAAGTCCGCCTTGTCGGCGAGCGCGATGCCACCTTCCTTTTCGAGCACGCGCAGCACGGCAATGGCATTGGCCATGATCGCGGGCTGGGCATTCTCGGTCAGGGTCAGCGCGTCTTCAGGGCCATCTTTCATGATCTGGAACAGCTTCTGGCCCAGCGCATCGTCGACTTCCTCGAAGACCTCGCGCGCAACCGCGCTGGCTTCGGCAAGCTCCACACCCATGCCGATCTTCTGGCTGCCCTGCCCCGGAAAAACGAATGCCCGCATCACACTCTCCACTCTCGCGCCCCTTGGTGGGGCCGCGCCCTATGCCGCACCTGCCGGTCAGGCAAGACCGAACGGTACGATCCTGTTGTCAACGTCATGGCCGATATCGGCCGATCCAAGGTACGCGATGCCCGCCTTGGCGCACCAGTGGCGCGCCATTGCCTCAACCTCGCACCCGAAAGGCCGATCGTTTTCAGGAACATCGCTCACGCGCCCGAGCCGCAATCCGGCAATTCCGACGGGTCCCAGAGAGGCGGTTACGTGGAACAGCAGGCGATCGATCGCATAGTGGTATTCGGCCACTTCCTCGACCATGACGACGTGCCCGGACAGATCGGGCATCAGCGGCGTGCCGCACAGCATGGCCAGCGTCATCAGATTGAAGGCCGCTGCTGGTGTCGCGCCGTCAAGCGACGGCTCAAGCCCCTCTCGCGAGCCCGCCAGATAGTCGAGCGTCCGCCGGACGGCCGCTTCTCCAACTGCTCGGCGAATGTCAGTTGGCATCGGCGCATGGACCGGCCTGCCGATCCCGGCACGGTAGAGCAGCCCGAGCAACGTGCCGCTGTCCGAATAGCCAAGATACTGCTTCCGGTGCGCCGCAGCGCCCAGCAGCGGCAGCACGTCCACCGCAATCCGGTTGGCGCCATAGCCACCGCGCACGAACCATAGCGCATCGAAAGAGGGATCGTTGGCGCATTCCACGAAAGCTGTGAGCCGCAGCGCATCGGCCCCGGCGAAATGCCCTTCGCTGGCAAAGCACTGCTCGTGAAACACGAGTTCAAGCTGGGGAAATTCAGCCTGCGCAAGCGCGGACACGCGCGCGGCATCCTCGCGCGTGAACGGGGTCGATGGAGCGCAGATGGCGATACGTCTGGTCACGGATCATACCCTAGCCCGGTTCATATCCCGGTTGAAAGGCGCAATCCCGTGGTTGTCACCGGGCCTGCGGGCGAATACCGGATGAGGCATGACCATGTCCGCCGATCTCTCGCCCCAAGCCCTCGCATCGCGTGACTGGTTCTTCTGCGGCATCGGCGGCTCGGGCATGTTGCCGCTCGCCCTGATCCTCAAGGGCCTCGGTGCAAGCGTCGGCGGGTCCGACCGCAGCCGCGATGCGGGGCGTACGCCCGAAAAGTTCGCCTGGCTCGAAGGCCTGGGCTTTGCGCTGCGCCCACAGGACGGTTCCGGGATAACCTCCCCCGAGCAGATCCTCGTCGCTTCGGCCGCGGTTGAAGACACCGTGCCGGAGGTCGTCCGCGCGCAGGACCTTGGCTGCACGCGCATGACCCGTGCCGAACTGCTTTCCACCTTGTTCAACGCCGCGCCCCGCTCCATCGCGGTCGGCGGCACCAGCGGAAAGTCGACGGTCACGGGCATGATCGGCTGGATCCTGACTGATGCGGGCTGCGATCCCACGATCATGAACGGCGCGGTGATGAAGAACTTCATCGCGCCCGATGCCCCCTTTGCATCGGCCCGCGTCGGCGCGGGCGACACTTTCGTCTCCGAAGTCGACGAAAGCGACGGCTCGATCGCGCTCTATCGTCCGACCGTAGCCGTGCTCAACAACGTAAGCCTCGATCACAAGAGTCTTGAGGAACTGCGCGAACTGTTTGGCGATTTCCTCGCTCGTGCAAATGTGGCGGTGGTCAATGCCGACGATCGCGAAAGCCTCGCCCTGATCGACCGGGCGCAAGAGGCAATCACCTTCGGCCTGTCGGATGAAGCCACGATCTTCGCCGATCCGGCGACGATCATCGAAGGCCCTACGACGATCTCGGCGTCGCTGACCGACCGCCGCGATGGATCTACCCATGCGCTGACCCTGCAAGTGCCTGGTCGCCACAACCTTGCCAATGCGCTGGCCGCCATCGCAGCGGCAAGCGCCGCGGGTCTATCCGTCGGTGAAGCGGTGCGCCATGTCTCGGGCTTCACTGGACTTGCCCGCCGCTTCGACATCGTGGGAACGACAGCCTCAGGCATCACCGTCATCGACGATTTTGGCCACAATCCCGAAAAGGTTGCCGCGACTCTCGCCACGCTGCGCGCGCATCCCGGCCGGATCATCGCCTTCTTTCAGCCCCATGGCTACGGCCCCTTGCGCCAGATGGGGGCGGAACTCGCCGAAGTCCTTGCAACGGGCCTCGGCCCCGATGACGTCACGCTGCTCTGCGACCCGGTCTACTTCGGCGGCACAGTCGACCGCTCGGTCGGATCGGAGCGGATTGTCGAACTGATCGATCGGCACGGCGGCCATGCCGAACATATCCCCGCCCGCACCGATTGCGCGGACCGCATCGTCGAACTGGCCGGGTCCGGCGACCGTATCGTCATCATGGGCGCGCGAGACGATACGCTTTCGCTCTTTGCCAGAGACCTGCTGGAGCGGCTGGGCACGCGGTAAATTTCCGGCAAACAGCGGGATCGGCATTCGACACCCCTGCGCCGCAATCGTTTTCAAATCTGTATTGGCTAGACTTCCGCCCGGATCGCAAAATTCCGTTTCGAAGCAGGAAGGTGTCGTCGGTGCTGACAATAAGGGACAAGGCTCGTCGGGGCAGCATGGTTCTTACCGGTGCGGTGGCTTCGTCCATCCTGCTTGCCGGTCTAGGCATGAATCACATCCGCGTCGGCGGCACCGTTCACCAGCGGGAGGCCCTGATCAACGAGTTCGTGGCAGATATCATGCCGCCGCCGGCCTACGTGATCGAACCGATGCTCGAACTGTCCGAACTGATGCGGGAGCCCGGCTCATTGCCCGAGCGCAAGGTGGCTCTTGCCCGTCTCGAGAAGACCTATCGCGAACGCGCCACGTACTGGGACAAGAGCGCACTCGACGATGACCTGCGCACGTCGCGCAAGGATGAAGCCGGCCAGATGGCCGAAGGCTTCTGGCGCGAAGTCGACCAGAACCTGTTGCCTGCGATCGAACAGGGCGATCAGGCTCGCGCCGATGCCAGTTATCACGAAGTGCGCGCTCTGTTCGACAAGCATCGCGGTGCAATCGAGAAGCTTACCCTCACGAGCGCTGCCCGTTCGCAGGACGTCGTCGACGATGCCAAGGCAGTCGTGACCTGGACAATGATCGCCGTCGCGCTCGCGGGGCTTGCCGCCATCGGCCTGATGATCGTCGCCATGCGCCTGCTGTTCCGGATTGCCCTTGATCCGATGAGCGATGTCACCGCCACGATGAGCGCGATGGCGCACGGCGATCTCGACCGCGACGAGCGCCACGATCATCGCAGCGACGAAATCGGCGACATGACGCGCGCGATCGAGGTGTTTCGGGCAGCTGCGCGTGATCAGCGCGCGGCGGGTGCCAAGCAGCAAAACGTCGTGCGGATCATGGCAGATGCGCTCGGCCAGTTGGCCAAGGGCGACCTGCAATTCCGCATGCGCGAGGACCTGCCTGAAGAATATGCCAACCTGCGCCACGCCTTCAATGCCACGCTCGACCAGCTCGACCAGACGATCAGCCAGGTCAAGCAGGCCAGCATTCAGGTCAGCACCGGAGCCGAAGAAATCCGCATGGCGTCGGACAACCTTGCCCAGCGCAACGCCCGTCAGGCCGCCAGCCTCGAGGAATCAACCGCGGCGATGAGCCAGGTCACCGCACTCGTCTCCGGCACGGCAGACCGCACGGGCAACGCCCGCGAGGCCATCGCCGCCGCCCACGGCGAGGCCGAAGGTGGCAAGGCCGTCGTCGAAAAGGCGGTCGAGGCGATGAGTGGCATTGCAGAATCCTCGCAGCAGATCACCGCCATCATCGACATGATCGAAGGCATCGCCTTCCAGACCAACCTGCTTGCGCTCAATGCCGGGATCGAGGCCGCCCGCGCCGGTGAAGCAGGGCGCGGCTTTGCGGTCGTTGCCACCGAGGTTCGCGCTCTGGCGCAGCGATCATCGGAATCGGCGGCAAACATCAAGGATCTTATCCGCACCAGCAGCGATCAGGTCAGCTCAGGTGTAGGCCGCGTTGGCGAAACTGGCGTGCTCCTCGCACGGATCGCACAGGACGTGCAGGCCGCGAACAACCTGCTCGAAGAAGTCTCGCGCGCCGCCAGCGAGCAATCGGCCAGCCTCGCCCAAGTCAATATTGCGGTTCGCGAGATGGATACGATGACACAACAGAACGCCGCGATGGTCGAGGAAAGCACGGCAGCATCGCGTGCGCTTGCCGCCGAGGCGCAAAGCCTGTCAGCGTTGGTCGCAAGCTTCCGCACCAGCGAGCAACGGATGTCTACTGGCAGACTGCGCGCCGCCTGAGGGCACTGGCGACAAACAGGCCGGAGCGTATGAACGCCCCGGCCCTTGCGCCACGCGTGCGACCTGCGGGCTCAGTTTGCGCGACAGATCAGTCGAAGCGCTTTTCCAGCATGACAAGGTGCGGGTCCCCGTCCATTCCGTGGGCCTCAAAACCCTTCTCACGCTCGAGTTCGATTGCGGCGTGGTTGTCGCGATCCTCGATCGAGATCACGCGCTTCAGGCCACGCTTGCGCGCCTCCTCTGACAACAGGTCGAGCATCGTCCACCCTGCGCCACGCCCCCGGAAATCACACCGCACCGACACGGCGATCTCGCCCGTGTCCATCCTGGCGTCACAGGCCAGCATGGCCGTGGCTATCAGCGCCCCGCTCGCGCGATCGAAAGCAAGGAAGCTTTCCGTCCGCCAGTGATCCACATGGGTGAGCGGCACGATCTGGTCGTGACCGACGTGCTGGCTTGCGGCAAGGAAGCGGAAGCGTCGGTCCTCGGCGCTGACCTTGTCGAAAAATGCCTCAAGCAGATCGTCATCCTCGGCAAAGGCGGGGCGCACGTCGAGCACCAGTCCTTCGCGGGTCACCAATTCCCTTAGCGGTGCCAGTTCTGCCATTGTCGCGCCAGTCATCGGAAGTTTCCTCGGGATCATTGAACCGTTGGAGTGCTGATAACAGTCCCATCGCTCGCTAAGTTGATCCAGCGCAATCATTGAAAATCAACCAGTTGCGAAGTTTGCGCAGGCGTTTGCAAAAAGCGCGAGCCAACCGGACTGAAAACCTGAGCGATGCTGCCGTCCTAATCTGCGTGGTTAACGCAAGTGGAGGACTTGGCATGTGGCGCGATTCCGAACGTGATGATTTCAACGCCCACCGCCGCGCTCCGCGCGTCGGCATCGAGCTTCCGGTGCGGTGCAAGCGGGGCGCGGAACGGTTGACGGTCATCCTTAAGGACCTCAACCAGTATGGCGCGCGCATCGAAGGTCTCGAGAAGCTTCGCCTCGACGAACCCATTCACCTGATGCTTCCCGGCCTCCAGCCGAAAATGGCGTTCGTGGTGTGGTCGCGCGATCGCGTGAGCGGACTCGAGTTCGAAAACGCGCTGCATGAGAACGTTTTCGAAGGACTCGTCAGCGATTTTGCAATCAAGCACTATCGCGAAGGTCACCCGCCCAAATCGCCGCCGATACGCCACGCCGCCTGACGCAGCGCCCAGCCTCAGTGCTTGGCACGCGCGGAATGGAACAGGTGCACGACGCCAGCCACGATCGCCCCAAGCACCAGTCCGACGACAGCCGACAACATTGCGTACGTCAACCAGCCCAGCACCCCGCCCAGAGGCCCCGTCGCCACTTCGACGGCGTGCTGGATCGAGTGGGCGATCTCTGCCGGCGCGTGAAGGCCGAGTTCCTCCAGACCGTGCAGGATGATCCCGCCGCCGACCCAGAGCATAGCCGCCGTGCCGACCGTGGCCAGAAGCGTCAGCAGCACCGGCATTGCGCGCAGCAGAAAACGACCAGTCGCCTTCGCCAGAGCCGAACCCCGCTGCGACAGGTGAAGGCCGATGTCGTCCATCTTCACGATCAGGCCGACCGCGCCATAGACGCCCACAGTGATCGCAATACCGACAACAGCCAGGATCAGCGCCTGCTGGAGCAGGCCTTCGTTCGAAACCTGCGCCAGCGCGATTGCCATGATCTCGGCCGAGAGGATCAGGTCGGTGCGGATCGCGCCCGAAACACGCTCGTTCTCGAACGACGCAGCGTCGGTAGGATGATCCTCCAGAGTTTCGCCGATCTTCTCGGCACCGAACTTCTCAAGCAGCTTTTCCGCGCCTTCAAAACACAGGAACAATCCGCCGGCCATCAGCAGAGGCGTGATCGCTCCGGGCAGGAGCGCGCTCAGCGCAATCGCCACCGGCAGCAGGATGACCAGCTTGTTGAACAGGCTGCCCTTTGCGATGCGCGCGATCACCGGCAATTCGCGGTCGGGCGTGAACTCGGTGACGTAGGACGGCGTCACGGCCGCATCGTCGATCACTACGCCCGCCGCCTTGCTTCCTGCCTTGGCAGCTGCCGCGCCAACGTCGTCGAGCGACGAGGCAGCCGCACGCGCAATCACGCTGATATCGTCGAGCAGGGCGACTAGGCCGGTCGGCATGGGTAGGTTCAATCCTGTGGTGGTGGCTGTCGAGCCGTTGCTGTGCGGTAACGCCCGTCCAAGCGCAAGGGTCCGGGTGTGTCGAAACGTGCCTGCGTTCGCTTCAGACCCGTTCGCGCGAGCCCGGCACCGAGACTTCCATGAAGCGCGGCTTGCCTGTCGCGCCCGGAGGCGATGCCGCTGCTGCCGCGGCCAGCACCGCAGGCGCAACCCGATGGCGGGTGCACAGGCCGCCCGAGCCGTCACTGGTCAGCGCGGTCTCGAACTCGACGCCGATCACGGCATCGACGGAACGCACCACTATCGAGACGACGAGTTGCCCTCCGCTCAGGTCCAGAACAAGCCTTGTGCCCACCGGCACTCCCGCAAGGCCATCGATCCGTGCTCCGGTACGCGAAAGATCGCGCATCACGGCCTGGTAGCGGTGATCTTCGTGGATGACGCCCACGCGGCGAAACACCGAGCGTCGCTCGGAGCGGTGCCGCTTGGGTCCGTTCGGCTCGATCTTCAGATCGCCGGCCTCGACCCGCCGGGTCACCTCGTCGAGCGGAATTGCGCGCGCGAAGATGTGGCCTTGCACCAGCTTGGCCCCGCGTTCCCTGACGATCTCGAGTTGGTCGAAGGCCTCTACGCCTTCCACCGTCGTCTCCATGCCGAGCGCATCGGCAAGCCCGATGATGGCCGCGATGATCTTCGCGCTGTTCTGGTCCTTGGCGGCGCATGTCTCGACGAAGCTGCGGTCCACCTTGATCTTGTCGAACGGCGCCGAGCGCAGATAGCTGAGCGAGGAATAGCCGGTGCCGAAGTCGTCTAGCGAGAGCTTGACGCCCAACCCTTTGAGCGCGGCAAATGTCTCGTCGACCGCTTCGCTGTCACGCATGAACACGCTCTCGGTCAGTTCGAGCTCCAGCCTTCCCGGCTCGAGACCGCTTGCCGAAAGCGCCGCTGCCACTGCCGTCACGAAGCCTGGCACCGCGAACTGCACCGCCGAGACGTTGACCGAAACCGTCACGCTTTCGGGCCACAGTGCGGCCACTGCGCAAGCCTCGCGCAGGGCCCACTCCCCGAGCGGCACGATCAGATTGCTTTCCTCGGCAATCGGAATGAACACCGAAGGCGGAATCGCGCCGCGTTCGGGATGATTCCAGCGCATTAGCGCCTCGAACCCGATGACGATATTGTCCGCAATCCGCACGATCGGCTGATAGTGCAGCTCGACTTCGTCACGCGCCAGCGCGTCGCGCAAGTCCTTGGTGAGGACGCTGCGTTCGAGCGCCTCGTCCTTGAGATCGGCAGAGAAGAACCGGAACTGCCCGCGACCGCCGTTCTTGGCGGCATAGAGTGCAAGGTCTGCCGACGCGGTCAGCGCCTCGCGGTCCTCGCCATCGTGCGGCGCCACCGCGATACCCACCGATGCACCGATCACCGCGCGCTTACCTTCGATGGCATAAGGCTGCGACAGCATCTGGATGACTTTGGCGGCAAGGTCGCCCAACCGCCCGCGATCGTCCATGTCGGGCAGGATGATCTGGAATTCATCGCCGCCCAGCCGTCCGATCTCGCCCCGCTCGCCCACCACCTTGCGCAGGCGCTCGGCCACCTGACGCAGCAGTTCGTCGCCCGCGGGGTGCCCCATCGTGTCATTGACGTGCTTGAACCGGTCGAGGTCGAGCATCAGCAACCCGCAGCAGCGCCCCACCGGCCGAAACGCCGCCAGCACCGCGTCCAGCCGGCGCGTCATGCGATGGCGATTGAACAGGCCGGTCAGCGAATCGAACTCGGCCGCGCGCGAGTCCTCGCGCTTGCGTCCATATTCTCGAGTGACGTCGCGGGCAAAGCCACGATAGCCCGTGAACGTTCCAGCCGCATCCTTGCATGGCTGGCCGGAAAGCGCCCACCAGCGTGCGTCCGAGGCGTGTGTCCCGGCAAAACGCACGATCAGGTCGGCGATGCGCGCGTGCGATGAAAGCTGGAAACTCAACGGCCTGCTCGCGCCTTCCTCCGGGTTTTCCGCATCGGTCTCGATCGCGGCGGTCAGGGGCTTGCCAAGCAGGGCGACCACGTCGCTGCGAGCCGTGGGCGATAGGTAGGTGAGCTTGCCATTCGCATCGGTAGCCCAGAGCCAGGCCAGCCCTGCGCGTTCAAAATCATCGAGCACCGCGAGCCGGGTATCTGCATCGACCACGGGTGCGGGGTGGCTTTCCGGGCGCACGGGGCCATCCCGGCTCCCGTCCGGTGGCGGCATCCGCCCCAGTCCCCGCAATAAACCCCTGACAACCATTCCTGCTCAGCCTGACGCAACGGCATGAATTTAAGCAATTACCCTTAGTCGCTTGGTGGTTACCGTGGACCTAACGCCTGCCTTATGCGCGAAAGGACACGAAGCCCTCGCTCCGCTTGCGTTTAGTCGCTAGGGGCCTGAGGCATGGCACCGCCGGTCAAACGCCTGCATCACCTCGACGCCGCGCGCGCGCTCCTGCTGCTGCTGGGGCTGCCGTTCCATGTCGCAACCAAGGCGATCTTCGAGAGCGAACCCGCGGCCATCGCCTTCCAGACGTCGTGCGTTATCGGCGCCTATGCATCGATCACGCATGTTTTCCGCATGTTCGCGTTCTTCATGCTGGCGGGATACTTCGCGGGCATGATGCGGGAGCGCAAGGGCGCTGCCGCATGGATCAGCGAACGCGCTCGCCGCCTCGGCCTGCCGCTCGTCGCCAGCCTTGCCACGCTGGGCGTGATCCAGTTCCAGTTGCAGGACATGCTGCTGCACAAGGCCTCACCGCACTTTCTGGGCCTGCCCATTGCGCTCGACCACCTGTGGTTCCTGATCGTCCTGTTCGCTTTCTGCCTTACCTACATCGCGATCCCCTCGCCGCGCCTTGTCCCGCCCGAAGGCCTCAGGCGGGCGATGACCCTGAATGGCCCGGGATGTTTCCTGCTATTGCTCGCTCTCGCCGTCTGGGGCCTTGTCCGATACGCCGCCGAACAGGTCCCTCCAATCCCGGGCGCGCCCAGTGAAACGCTGCTGTGGCAGCAGTACCTGTTCCACGCCGCTGGCTTTGGCCTGGGCATCCTGGCCTGGCACGGCCGCATGGGCGAACAGATCTTCGCCTTGCGCAAACCGCTGATCCTTCCCGCGATCGCCGTGCTGCTGGCCTGCTACATCCCGCTCGATCCGCTGATCCGCCCTGCGCTTGGCAAGGAAATCTATCCTGATCTCGCCGGAACGCTCGCCCTGCGCGCGATCGAACTGCCGTTGGCCTACCTGATGGCTCTGGCGCTCTTCCGCCTGCTTGCGGTTCTGGTGCGCGCGCCAAGCCGCCTGATCACCTTCTTCGTCGACGGCGCGCTTGCGATCTATCTGTTCCACCTTGCGTGGGCGATGCTGGTGCTTCCCCACGCGCGCTCGCTGCCCGTCCCGGCAGAGGCACAGTGGCTGGCAGCAACGTTCGTGGTGACCCTGCTCGCGATCGCGAGCTACCTGGCGGTGCGCGCGACCAACATCACCTCGATCCTGTTCTGCGGTATTTCACGCCCCCCTGCCAGAGCCACCACACAGCAGCCGCTCACCCGGACGCACAGCTAAACCCAACTCTCGCTTGCATTCTAGCAGGGAATCGCTAAGGGCCACCGCTTCGCCGGGATTGCCGGTGATGCACGAAGAAAGCCGGAGGGGCCCCGCAATCCCGCGGATCAGCCAGCGATCGGTTATATGGATAAGGACGCAAAAGCATGCCGCTTTACGAGCATGTGTTTCTGGCGCGCCAGGACCTGAGCCAGGCTCAGGTTGACACGCTTGCCGCCGCCGCCACCGAAATCGTCGAGAGCAACAACGGGAAGGTCACCAAGACCGAGACCTGGGGCCTCCGTTCGCTGGCCTACAAGATCCAGAAGAACCGCAAGGCGCACTTCGTCCTGCTGAACATCGAAGCTCCCGGCGCCACCATCGCCGAGCTCGAGCGTCAGACTCAGATCAACGAAGACGTCATCCGCTACATGACCGTCCGCGTTGACGAGCATGAAGGTGGTCCGTCGGTCATGATGCGCAAGAACGACCGCGAGCGTAGCCGCCGTCGCGAACGCGAAGGGGAATAAGACATGGCTCGTCCGTTTTTCCGCCGCCGCAAGTCCTGCCCGTTCTCGGGCAAGAACGCTCCGAAGATCGACTACAAGGACGTGCGCCTGCTTCAGGGCTTCATGTCCGAACGTGGCAAGATCGTGCCCAGCCGCATCACCGCGGTCTCGGCCAAGAAGCAGCGTGAGCTGAGCCAGGCGATCAAGCGCGCCCGGCACATCGGCCTCCTGCCCTACATCGTGAAGTAAGGAGCGCCAGTCATGCAGATCATCCTGCTCGAGCGCATCGAGAAGCTGGGCGCCATCGGCGACGAAGTGACCGTCAAGGACGGCTACGCCCGCAACTTCCTGCTGCCCAACAAGAAGGCGCTCCGCGCCAACGAAGCCAACCGCAAGGTCTTCGAAGCCAACCGCGCCCGCATCGAGGCCGACAACGCTGCGCGTCGTGACGACGCCAAGTCGGAATCGAGCAACGTCGAAGGCAAGGAAGTCGTGCTGATCCGCGCGTCGTCGAACGCCGGCCAGCTCTACGGTTCGGTTTCGGTCCGCGACATCGCCGATGGCCTGATCGAACTCGGCGCCAAGGTGAACAAGGCAATGATCGTGCTGGAACGCCCGATCAAGACTCTCGGCGTGTACAACGTCAAGGTCTCGCTGCACCCCGAAGTCTCGGTCAACGTCAAGGTCAACGTCGCCCGCTCGCCGGACGAAGCCGCGCTGCAGTCGCAGGGCGTCGACGTCATGGCCGCGATGTTCGATACCGACACCGGCGGCTTCACCGAAGCCTACAACCCGAACGCCGAACCGGGCGAAATCCCGGCCGACCTTCTGGACGAGACCGAAGAAGAAACCGAAGCCTGAGGCTTCGCAACCTTCCGGTCACAAGATCAAGGGGCGTCCTGACGGGCGCCCCTTTTTCGTATCTCTCGGCCATGAACTCAAAAAGCCTACGGCTGATCGAACCCGACCAGCGCTTCGCTCCCCTACTTCACCTCGTCCAGCCGCAAGAACCGCGCGGCGTTGTTGTACAGGATGTCGCGCTTCTGTTCGGGCGAGAGGTAGTCCGCGTTCTGGATCAGGCCGATCGAGTAGGCCATCAGACCTGGCCAGATGAGCTGGTCGGTTCCATACATGATCCGGTCGCCGAAGCCGCCATCCACCATTCGCTCGATATAGCGGTTCACGTCCTTGCGCGGGTAGCTCCAGATAAGTCCCGCGATGTCGACATAGACGTGGCTGTTGGCCTGCAGCAGCGTCAGCATGTTGTCGATCATCGGATAGCCCGCGTGCATCACCTGCACCCTTAACTTCGGGTGCCGCGCCAGCAATTCCTCCAGCAGCAGCGGATTGCCTGCCGATCCGCGAAACTCGGGCTGGATTACATTCGCGCGGCCCGAACCGCCTGTACCCATGTGGATAGCCACCGGAATGTCCAGCTTCTCGGCCAGCGCGAAGTACTGGTCCACGCGCATGTCCGAGGGCGATATACCCTCATATTGCAGGCCGATCTCACCCATGACCTTGAAGCCGTCCTTGCCGAAGGCGACTTCGAGCATCTTCATTTCCTTGGCTGGATCGCTTTGCGCCACACGCCCGAAGGCGGTGCCTGGAACCACCCGTGCGGGCGATGCCGCCTGCCACTTCTTCACATCTTCAGGCTTGCCGAACACCACGCCGCGCACGTTCAGCCGCTCCATCTCGGCCAGCACCATCTTCATGTACTGGCCCTTTGGCGCGGGAAAGAGCTTGGGCGAACATTCCTCCTTCGACCACCCGAATGGCGCTTCCGGACCGTTCCTGGGGTCAGAAGCTTCGAACCGCGCCTGATTGGGGCAGATCGGTGAATTCCAGGGGAGATCTTCCATCGCATGCATGTGCACGTCGATGATGGGAGCCACGTCCGCACTGGTGTTCTGGGCCGAAGCACCGCTTCCACAGACAAGTGCGATGGCGGCCAGTGAAGCAAAGGCAAGACGCATGAATCAGGTCCCTTCCATTATCTTTGACAGCGTTATCAGGGCGCTTGCCGCCGCACGCAAGTCTTTCCCGGGCGACCCGTGCCACGAGAACGCTTCACGCATGTCATTGTAGAGTCAGCAGGCCACGCTACATCGGACGGGATGGAACCAACTGAATCGATACTCGCCGAACTGTCACGCCTCTACGACAAAGCCGTCACCACCCTGCGGGAGGATATTGCAGCCTACGCAAACTATGGCGCCATCCCCCCGCGTTCGCGCCGCCACGATGGCAGCTACTGCTACCCGCAACTGACGCTCCGCTTCGACGGCGATCCCCGCAACGAATCCACCGGTCGCGCCTTCGGCCGCCTGACGCAGCGCGGCACTTATGCCTGCACCGTCACGCGCCCTGCACTGTTTGCCGATTACCTTGCCGAGCAGATCGACCTGATCCGCACCGGATTCGACGTGGCGATATCGGTTGAACCCTCGCAGCAGGAAATGCCGTTCCCCTATGTGCTCGACGGAGCCTACGGCGCGCAGATCGGCCGTGTCTCACCGCAGAATCTCGCCCAGCACTTTCCGACGACGGACCTCGCCCACATTGGCGACGAAATTGCCGACGGCGAGTATCTGATCGGTGACGGTCCCTTCCCGCTCTCGCTGTTCGATGGGCTGCGCACCGATTTCAGCCTCGCCCGCCTCGCCCATTACACCGGCACCAGCACCGAGGATTTCCAGCGCTACATCCTGTTCACCAACTACCACCGCTACGTCGATGAATTCGTCGACTGGGCTGCGCAGCAGATCGATGGCACCCGCTACGTCGCGCTGACCGGTGCGGGCGGGCTCAGCCTCGATGCGGCGACCGACAATGCGCGCGCGCGCCTGTCCGACACCGCATGGCGACGGCACCAGATGCCGGCTTACCACCTTGTGGCGCCCGACAAATCAGGCATCACGCTGGTCAACATCGGCGTCGGCCCCTCGAACGCCAAGACCATCTGCGATCACCTCGCCGTCCTGCGCCCGGAGGCATGGCTGATGATCGGCCACTGCGGCGGCCTGCGCCCTACACAGAAGATCGGCGACTACGTCCTCGCCCACGCCTATTTGCGCGACGATCACGTGCTTGATCCGGTACTTCCTCCGGAAATCCCCATCCCGGCCATCGCCGAGATCCAGGTCGCGCTGCAGAAGGCCGCCGAAATGGTCAGCGGTGCGGGCGGCATCGACCTGAAAAAGCGCATGCGCACGGGCACCATCGTCACCACGGACGACCGGAACTGGGAGCTTCGCTACACCCATTCGGCGCGCCGCCTCTCTCTGAGCCGCGCGGTCGGCATCGACATGGAAAGCGCGACCATTGCCGCGCAGGGCTATCGCTTCCGTGTGCCCTATGGCACCCTGCTCTGCGTCTCGGACAAGCCGCTGCACGGGGAGATCAAGCTGCCGGGGCAAGCCAACCGCTTCTACGAGGAAGCCATCGCCGCACACCTCGCTATCGGCACCACAGCTTGCGAACTGCTCCGGCAGGAAGGCCCGCGCCTTCACAGCCGCAAGCTGCGCGCCTTCAACGAGCCACCATTCCGCTGAACTGCAAAGCAAAAAGGCAATCCATCGCGGCTAGCCCCGCTCCGGATTGCCCAGTTTGCGTCCCGTCCGCATGGCGCGGACTGTGGTCAAAACCCTATTTGAAAACCTGCGTTCCCAGTGAATCCATAGCGCTGCGGAACATGTCGACCGCGTTGGAGAATACCTCGAGATCGATACCCTTTCCGGTTACCACATCCCAGGTCATCATCACCGATTGATCGCCGTCGACCGAAACCGAGGCAAAACGCGTGTTCCGCATGAACTTCACCGCGTCATCAGCGGTAAACTTCTTCTCGGGGGTGAAATTGGCCACGAACTGAAGCGACTGGCAGCCATCGTGGGTCTTCTGATTGCATTCGTAGAACATCAGCGCCGCCTGCCAGCCGCCGATATCGGCATTGATCAGCGGGTCGCCATTGGCATCCCTGGCCATCTCGGCAGTGTAGCCGAGATTCTTGAGCGCCTCGGCCACGCTGTCGGGTTTCACCGCGGAAACCGTCGTCGTGCTCGAGGCGGCAGCCATCGCCGAAGAGGGGGCCATCACACCGGCTGCAAAGGCAGCCAGAAGCCAGCAAGCTTTCATCATCCAGATCCCGTCACGAGGCTCTTGCCGGCCGTTCGCGTTTGTTGACAGGAAGCTGACACGAAGCGGTGCGCCCCGCAAGGGGGTGCCTCCACCTTTATTGGGACAGGAACGTCACCAGTTCGCGGCCCAGATCGGGCATGGTCACGCTGCTCATGTGCGTGCCGGGAATGAGCGCGAGCCGCGCGTCGGGCAAGGCATCGGCAAGCTGCCCGGCCGAACCATTGTCGTTGTCCTGATCCCCGCACAGCACCAGCGTCGGCATGGTGATCGCTGCCAGCTCCGCCGGGTCGGTATCGGCCATGGTGCCGAGCAGGCGCCGTGCCGCCTCGCGGTCAGTGCCCATGGTCTTGAGGAACGCTTGCGCGAAATAAGCAGGATCATCGCGCTTGATCGTGCCGAAGCGGTCGATCACGTCGACAAAGAAGTCCTGCCGCCGCGCCCATCCGGCAAGCCCCTGCAGGCCCATGCCCGAAAGCACCAGTCGGCGCGGGCGCATCCCGGCAATCACCGCACGCGCAGACGTCCGCGATCCCAGCGAAAACCCGACGAGGTCGAAGTCGGCTAGCTCAAGATGGGCGACGAGCGCCTCCAGGTCGCGCACCAGCACGTCCTGCGGATAGGCTGCCGCATCATGGGGTGCAGCGCTTTCCCCATGCACCCGCAAGTCCGGCATCAGGCATTCAAATCCGGCATCAGCCAGTCTTCCTGCCGTACCGAACTTGATCCAGTTGACCTGTGCCGAGGAAAATAGCCCGTGCAGAAGCACCACCGGCCTCCCCGCGCCAAGGCGGTGCAGCGCAAGGCGCGCTCCGCCATAGCCGGGGAAGAACTCGGTGGCTGCTTCCGTCACGAAGCGGATCAGCCCTTCTTGAGGTGACGACGGCCGAGCAATTCGGCGATCTGCACCGCGTTCAGGGCAGCGCCCTTGCGCAGGTTGTCCGAAACGCACCACAGCGACAGGCCGCTGTCCACGGTCGGGTCTTCGCGCACGCGGCTGATGAACGTGGCGTAATCGCCCACGCACTCGATCGGGGTCACGTATCCACCGTTCTCGCGCTTGTCGATCAGCATCACGCCGGGCGCCTCGCGCAGGATGTTCTGCGCCTGCTCCGCGCTGATTTCGTCTTCGAACTCGATATTGATCGCCTCGGAGTGGCCGACGAACACTGGCACGCGCACGCAGGTCGCGGTCAGCTTGATCTTGGGATCGAGGATCTTCTTGGTCTCGGCCACCATCTTCCACTCTTCCTTGGTCGAACCATCGTCAAGGAAGACGTCGATGTGCGGGATCACGTTGAACGCGATCTGCTTGGTGAACTTCTTGGGCTCGAGAGGATCGCCAACGAACACCGCGCGGCTCTGCTCGAACAGCTCGTCCATGCCTTCCTTGCCCGCGCCGGAAACCGACTGGTAGGTGGCAACGACCACGCGCTTGATCCTGGCGGCATCGTGCAGCGGCTTCAGCGCCACCACCATCTGCGCGGTCGAGCAGTTGGGGTTCGCGATGATGTTCTTCTTGGTGTAGCCGTCGATCGCCTCGGGGTTCACCTCTGGCACGATGAGCGGCACATCGGGGTCCATGCGGTAGAGCGACGAGTTGTCGATCACCACGCAGCCCGCTGCCGCAGCCTTGGGCGCATAAATCTGGGTCGGGCCCGAGCCTGCAGCAAACAGCGCCATGTCCCAGCCGGCAAAGTCGAAGTTCTCGATGTTGCGGACCTTGAGCTTTTTGCCCGTCTCGCCAAAATCGATCTCGGTGCCCTGCGAGCGCGGCGAAGCAACCGCTGCGATCTCGTCGCAGGGAAACTCGCGCTCGGCGAGGATGTTGAGCATTTCGCGGCCCACGTTCCCCGTCGCACCGACCACTACAACCCGGTAACCCATTTCCATTCCCTTCCTGCGGCCCGTCCGCACCGCGAACGGGCCTTCCCTAGCGGCTGGTTCCGACCAGCCAAGCGATTTGGGCTATGCGCCCACCAACTGTGGCTATTGCCCGCTGCCTGCCCCATTACGGTCGAGGAAGCGGAAAATCGTCTCGTACAAGTGCTGGCTCACCTTCGGACCGCTGATGCGGTGGGTGTAGCCGGGATAGAGCATCATCTCGAACGGCACCGCTTCGCCCTGAAGCTTGGCGATGATCGCAGAGGCGTTCTCGAACACGACATTGTCGTCGGCCATGCCGTGGATGATCAGCAGCGGATCGCTGATCTTCTTCGTGTCGGCCAGCGCGTTCGACTTCTCGTAGACCTTGGGCAGCTTGTTCGGATCGCCCAGATAACGCTCGGTGTAGGTCGTATCGTAGATTTGCCACTTGGTCACCGGTGCCACGGCGATGCCTGCCGCATAGGCCCCCGGATTGGCCTCGAGCATCTTGATCGACATGTAGCCGCCATAGGACCAGCCGAAGGTGCTGATCTTGTCCGCATCGACGAAGGGCTGCTTTTTCAGCCACATCGCACCGGCAAGCTGGTCCTCGACTTCGACCGAGCCCATCGCGTGATGCAGGGCAGATGAAAACTTGACGCCGCGGTTCTCAGACCCGCGGTTGTCGATGGCGAAGTAGATATAACCCTTGTCGACGATTGCCTGTGCCAGCGCGCCCTGGAAGCCCTTGGTGACGACCTGCGCGGTCGGCCCGCCATAGTGATAGGTGAACACCGGATACTTCTTGCCGGGCTCCAGCGGAGGCGTGATCATCATGTAGTGCAGCGGCGTGCCGTCCTCGGCCGGGATCGTGCCGAACTGCGCCGGGCGATGGCTCGCAAGGTAGGGCGCATAAGGATGCGTGCCCGTGACCTTGTTCTCCTCGATCCACGCCAGCCGCTTGCCGCTGGCATCGGCGATGAACGACTGGGCGGGCTGCGTGTCCGACGATCGCGTGATCATCAGCGTCTTCCCGCTCTTGTCCATCGTCGCGCCGTTGACCCAGCCCAGCTCGGTCAACCGCACGTCCTTGGTCGGCACCTTCAGGTCGAGCGCATAGACCTGTTGGGCCAGCACGTCGTCGCGCGTGCCAGTGAAGTAGAGCTTGCCCGCCTTCTCATCCACGCCAACCAGCCCGGTGACGGTCCAATCACCCTTGGTGAGCTGCGCCCATTTGCCGCCCTTGTAGCGATACAAGTGCCCGAACCCGTCACGCTGCGACCACCACACCAGGCTGCCATCATCGAGGAAGCGATAGCTGTCCGACAGGTCGATCCAGTGCTTCGCCGCAGCCTTCTCGGAAAACAGCACGCTCGACTTGCCGGTCAGCGGATCGACCTTGAGCATGTCGAGCACGGTCTGCTCGCGGTTCATGCGCTGCACATAGAGCGTCTTGCCGTCGGGCGCCCAGTCGACGCGCGCGAGGTAGATGTCCTTGTCCTTGCCAAGATCGACCTGCACGCGGCCCGACCCGTCCGGTGCCATGACGTGGAGCGATACTTCGGCATTGGGCGTGCCCGCCGCCGGATAGCGCTGGTCGAAGGTCTTGGTCCCTTCTGCGCCGATCGCCGCGCGGGTGACCACGCCGACCATGCTTTCGTCGAAGCGCTCGACCGCGATCCGGCTCTCGTCGGGAGACCACCAGAAACCGTTGAAGCGGTTCATTTCCTCCTGCGCGACGAACTCGGCCTCGCCCCAATGGACATCGGCGTTCGTTTCCTCGGGCGTGATCGCAACGGCCGCAGCGCCCGTGACAGGTCCGGCCCACAACCGCCGGTCGCGCACGAAGGCAATGTGCTTGCCCTTGGGACCCAGCTTCGGCGTCAGTTCGCCGCCCTTGGTGCCTTCGACCTTGCGCACCGAGCCGTCCAGACCCGCGATCAGCAGGTCGCCATCGACCGGCACCAGCACGGACTTGCTGTCCGCCGCCCACTCGTACGTAACGATGCCCTTGAGATCGCCGATCCGCTGACGCTCGCGCTGCATCTTCTCGGCTTCCGACAGTTCGCGGCCCGACGAAAGCTTGAGAGAATCCACCAGCATCTTCCACTGGCCAGTGGTGCGGTCGAAGCCCCACAGGTCATAGCGTTCGCGATCATCGGCGCGGTTGCGCAGCAGGGTCAGGTAGCGGCCATCGGGCGACAGCTTCACCGCGCGCGGCGCCGGGCCATTGAGGCTCGGGCTGGCGAACACGCGCTCAAAGGTCAGATCCTTGACGGCAGAAGCGGAAGTCTTGGTCATCGGTTGGCCCTGTTGTGCATGGGCAAGCGGAGCAAACGCGAGGGACGACAGCGCGCAGGCGGCAAGCAGACGGAAATGACGCATGGGAGTTCGGTATCCTCTGGCCCCAGCCTGACCTTGCAGTCAGGTCGGGGGCAAATTGACGATGCGCCTTGGTGGCCCGATTTGGTTGCGTTTGAAAGCAGAAAAGGCGCCCTGGCCGGTGAGCCAGGACGCCTTTTGAAACACTCTCGTGTCGTGGCGTTGGGCTATGCGCCCGCCCTGCTCACTCCGCGCTGGCCTTGGTGACCTTGCGCTCGGCAATACGCGCCGATTTGCCGGTGCGACCGCGAAGATAGTAGAGCTTCGCACGACGCACGACACCACGGCGCACGACGGTAATCGAATCGATGTTGGGCGAGTAGAGCGGGAACACGCGCTCCACGCCTTCGCCGAACGAGATCTTGCGAACGGTGAAGTTCGAGCCGAGGCCGCGGTTCGAACGCGCAATGCACACGCCTTCGTAAGCCTGGACGCGGGTACGTTCGCCTTCGACGACGCGTACGCCGATGCGCACGGTATCGCCTGCGCGGAACGCCGGAATTTCCTTCTTCGCCTTGTATTCGGCGATGGCTTCAGCTTCAAGCTGCTGAATCAGGTTCATTTTTCAAATCCTGCACTTCACGTTGCGCACCAGAGGCAGACTGGACCCGAACGCCGATGTGACGCTCCCAAAGGTCCGGCCTGCGTAGCCGTGTATCGTCTTCCGAACGGCGTTTCCGCCACTCCGCGATTTTTCCATGATCCCCCGATCGCAACACTTCAGGGATCACTCGCCCTTCCCACTCAGCGGGTCGGGTATAATGAGGGTACTCAAGAAGACCGTTCTCGAACGACTCCTCATGCCCACTCAAGGCCGCGCCCATTACGCCGGGAAGCAGCCGAATGCAAGCGTCGAGCAGCATCAGCGCCGCACATTCTCCACCCGAAAGCACGATGTCGCCGACCGAGACCTCCTCGACATCGCGACCCTCGAAGATGCGCTCGTCAAAGCCTTCGAACCGCCCGCACAGAAGGATGACGCCAGGTCCCTCGGCAAGATCCCGCACCCGCTCCTGCGTCAGCGGCTTGCCGCGTGGTGTCATGGCGATCACCGGGTATCCGGGATGTGTACCCCGCGCATGATCGATCGCTTTGGAAAGCACGTCCACCCGGAGCACCATGCCCGCCCCGCCGCCTGCCGGCGTGTCGTCAACAGTCCGGTGCTTGTCCGCAGCAAAGTCGCGGATCTGGACCGCATCCATCGACCAAGTCCCCTCAGCCAGTGCCCTACCTGCAAGGCTGACACCCAATGGGCCGGGAAACATCTCGGGATAGAGCGTGAGGACGGTGGCGGCGAAGGTCATTTGCGGCGCACCAAAGCAACGCCAATCGCCGCTCCGCCAGCCGACAGCAAGAATGCAAGCAGACCGGTCGGAATAGCCAGTATCAAAAGGAACATGGCTCCTAGCCCTCCGCCAATTTGCGAACTTGTTTGCCCAACAAAAAGCAGCATCAACAATGTCAAAATAACGCCTGCCACAGCACCAAACCGAAAGCATATTTTTGTTCCGGTCAGATCAGGTCTCTGGCGCGCAAATCCAGGTGCCGAAATCAACGGCAAAAGAAACGACAAAATTAAAGGAATGATAACTTCCATCAAACCGTCCAGTTCTCAACCACCAACCCCGGCACGTCGGCAAAGTCGGCCTCGTTGTTCGTCACCACCGTCGCCCCGATGCTCAAGGCATGGGCCGCCAGCAGCCGGTCAAACCGCGCCCGCTTGAACGGCAGCTTGGCGTATTCCCGCGCAGCGGCTTCATCGAAACCCAGCAAGGGGATTTGTTGGATGAACGCTTCGAGTACTTCAGGCTCTGGTGGCTTGCCGATATAGGTCCCGTAAACCACCTCGGCATAGCTGATAACGGAGATCGCCAACGTGCCCGCTTCACAATCTGCAATGCGAGCCTTCAGCGCCTCATGCCCAATGTCCATCGCATAGACAGTAGAGTTGGCATCAATCAGGTATTTGATCACGGCAGGCCAGCTGCCTTGCGGGCAGCGATCACGCTTGGCCGTTCCTCAAAATCTTCGCGAGGTGCCAGGCGAATGCCAGGCGCTTTGCCTGCAAATCCGCTGATGTCGATCTTTTGCTTGGCTACCGGCTTCGCGCGAAACACGAGATTGCCATCATTCCACTCGACGGCCCACTCTCGGTCCGGCTCGATTCCCAACCCGGCGGGAACGCGGATCGCGACCGAATTTCCTGATTTGAAGCTCTTGGCGGTGTATTCCTTGCCCATCACAGCCTCCGTATATACGCGATGTATATACTACTCGACCCAGCCCGCTTCAATCACGATCCGCGCGTCATCCCAGTCGGGCACGGCTTCTGCCTTCATAGGCACCATGAACTTCTTCCCATCGGCCTTGCGGATCTCAATCACGTCGCCCGCGCCGAAGTTCTCGACCGCGATGCATTCGCCGAGCGCCGCGCCCTCGGTCGAGACCGCGGGCAGGCCGATCAGGTCGGCGTGATAGTATTCGCCCTTAGCCAAGGGCGGCATTTCCGACCGGCGCACGGTCAGCGCCGTGCCGCGCAGCTTCTCTGCCGTGGTACGATCCGGCACTTCGGCAAAGCGGGCAATCGCGCCACCTTTGCCGTCGTCACGCAGGCTCACCACGGTCAGGCTGGAATCGTTGAAGGCGCGGTAGCGCTTCAAAGCGCCCGCGCCTTCTCCGAACAGTTTCAGGCGGACATCGCCCGTCACGCCATGTGCGCCGGTAATGGCAGCGAGCGTGACAGGCTTGTCCGACAAGATCAGGCTTCCGTCTGCTCTTCGGCAGCAGCTTCAGCCGGAGCCTCTTCAGCAACCGGTGCAGCGGCAGCAGCCGCAGCAGCCTCGGCAGCTTCGGCAGCCTTCTGGGCCTTGTCCTCGGCGCGCTCCTTGGCCTTCTTACCGGGTTCGCCAGCCTTCGGGTTGTTGGTGGGGGTGCGCTCCTTGATGCCGGCCTTGTCGAGCATGCGGGCAACGCGGTCGGTCGGCTGGGCGCCTACGCCGAGCCAGTAGCGCACGCGGTCTTCGACCAGACGGACGCGGTTTTCATCGTCCTTGGCGAGCAGCGGGTTGTAGGTGCCGACCTGCTCCAGATACTTGCCGTCGCGCGGGGCGCGGCTGTTGGAGACGACGACCTTGTAGTACGGGCGCTTCTTCGAGCCGCCACGCGAAAGACGAAGAGAAACAGACATTTGATCAACCTTTCAGCGAAATTGTATTAATCGGTAAATATTCGAAAATTCAGCGCTTCTTGAGCAGGTCGCCAAGATTGCCAGGGAGCCCCCCGGCACCAAGGCCGGGCAAGCCGCCCCCGCCCATACCTCCAAGACCTCCGGGCCCCATCTGCTGGTCCAGCCCCGGCATGGCAGCGCCAAGACCGCCCTTGCCGAACAGCGCGCCCAGCCCTTTTAGGCCGCCCATCTTCTTGATCTGCTTCATGGCCTTGGCCATTTCCTGATGCATCTTCAGAAGCTTGTTTACGTCCTGGACCTGCGTGCCCGAGCCCTTGGCCACGCGGATCTTGCGCTTGGCGTTAAGCAGTTCGGGCTTCTCGCGTTCCTTGACGGTCATCGAACCGATGATCGCGTCCATGCGCAGCAAAACGCGGTCGTCCATGCCGGACTGCGCCATCGCCGCCTTGGCCTTCTTCATGCCGGGCATCATGCCCGCCAGCGCGCCAAGGCCGCCCATGCTCTGCATCTGGCGAAGCTGCGTGCGCAGGTCGTTCATGTCGAACTGACCCTTCGACATGCGCGCGGCAAGCTTCTCGGCGTCCTCGACCTGGATCGTCGCCGCGGCCTTCTCGACCATGGAGACGATGTCGCCCATGCCGAGGATGCGTCCCGCAACACGCTCGGGATGGAACGGCTCGATCGCGTCGAGCTTTTCGCCGGTGCCCGCAAACTTGATCGGCTTGCCGGTAACCGCGCGCATCGAAAGCGCCGCGCCGCCGCGCGCATCGCCGTCCATGCGGGTCAGCACGATGCCGGTCAGATCGACTTCACCCGCGAACGACTGCGCCACGTTGACCGCGTCCTGGCCGGTCAGCGAGTCGACGACGAGCAGCGTTTCCTTCGGAGCCGAGACGGCCGAAACCGCCTTCATCTCGTCCATCAGCGCCTGGTCGACGTGGAGCCGCCCCGCGGTGTCGAGCATCAGCACGTCCACCGCCTGAAGCCTGGCGGCGTTGACCGCGCGCGTCGCGATGTCGACCGGCATCTGGCCCGCGATGATCGGCAGCGTGGCAACGCCCGCCTGCTCGCCCAGAACCTTGAGCTGTTCCTGAGCTGCCGGACGGTTGACGTCCAGCGAGGCCATCAGGACCTTCTTGCCCTGCTTTTCCTTGAGCAGCTTGGCAATCTTGGCAGTGCTGGTGGTCTTGCCCGATCCCTGCAGGCCGACCATCATGATCACGACCGGCGGTGCGGCATTCAGATCGAGTTCGGCAGTCCCGCCGCCAAGCATCTCGACCAGCGCATCGTTGACAATCTTGACGACCTGCTGGCCCGGTGTGACCGAGCGCAACACCGATTGGCCCACGGCCTGCTCGGTAACGGAATCGATGAAGCGGCGAACCACGGGGAGCGCAACGTCAGCCTCAAGCAGCGCGATGCGCACTTCGCGCATAGCCGCGAGGACGTCTTCCTCCTTGAGCGCGCCGCGGCCACGCAGGCGATCGAAGACGCCTCCAAGCCGGTCTGAAAGACTATCGAACACGCACAATTCCCATTAGCACGCCCTTGTCCATCCACCACAATCGCGTAACGCGAAAAACGCCGGTGGGCGAAACCTCGCCGACCAGCGTGTGGCATCCTGAACAGGGGCCGTTGTCGAATCTGCAAGCCAACCCGAGAGGGTGCCTGCTCGGCGGCCCCTACCCGCAATCACCCGTCAATGCAAGTATCAGCCCACCAGAGCCCCGCAGACGGTCCATATCGGGCGAAATACCAGCGCCCTCGAAAGAGCTCCTTAACCAAAACTTCAGGAGGAATGCGTAGGCATGGACTATTAGCGGACGGTCTTTTTCGAACGGTCGCGGGGGCAATACGAAGGCAAAGGTATGGCGACAAGGCCTGCACATAGCGACGGACGGAACGGGTCGAAGGCGAAAGCCGAACGCGATCTCGTCGGCCTTGGGATCGTGATAGCGGCGATCATACTGTTCGTCGCGAACGGATCGTCGGTCATTGCAGACTTCATCAACTCGCTGATCAGCGGTGATCGACCGCGCGATCCGATGCTCAGCACGGCGCTGCTTCTAAACATCGCGCTGTTGTTGTTCGGCTGGCGCCGTTACGCCGATCTTACCAGCGAAGTCGGTCAGCGCCGCGAGGCCGAGGAAACCGCGCACAAGCTTGCCCGCACCGACCCCCTTACCGGCTGCCTCAACCGCCGCAGCGTCGGCACGGCGATCGAGGAAATCATCGCCTCGGCACGCCTCACCGGCCACGAAGTCGTCGCGATGATGATCGATCTCGACAACTTCAAGCGCTCGAACGACGTCCATGGCCATCAGGCCGGTGACGTTGTGCTGCTCGAAGCTGCGCGCCGCATCCGCGCCATACTGCCCGAACGTTCGATCATCGCGCGCCTCGGCGGCGACGAGTTCGCCTGCGCCGCGATTTACGATCCCGATCATGCCGAGGCCATCGACCGGCTCGTCCTGCGCATCAACGAGGCCGTGGCGCGTCCGGTTGAAACCGAAGGACTAAAGCTCGAAGTCACTGCCTCGATCGGCCTTGCCGCATCGACCGTGGGCGAAATCTGCGATGCGCAGACGCTTGCGGACACGCTCATTCACCGCGCCGACCTCGCGATGTACCAGGCCAAGAAGTCCGGGCGGAACCGGTACTGCTGGTTCGAAGCCAGCATGGAGACCGAACTGCGTTATCGCAGCGAGCTCGAGCGCGGCATCCGCGAAGGCGTTCCGCGTGGCGAATTCGTGCCCTACTATGAAAAGCAGGTCGACCTGGATTCAGGCGTACTGACCGGCTTCGAGATGCTCGCGCGCTGGCGCAGCCCCGATCACGGCCTGCTCTCACCCGAAGTGTTCATTCCGATCGCCGAGGAAATCGGCCTGATCTCGGACCTATCCGAAAGCCTAATCCGTCAGGCGCTGAAGGATGCCCGCGATTGGGATCCGAGCCTGACGCTCTCCGTCAATATCTCGCCGATCCAGCTGCGCGATCCGTGGTTCGCCCAGAAGCTGCTCAAGCTGCTGGTCGAGGCCAACTTCCCGCCGCACCGTCTCGACATCGAAATTACCGAGACCTGCCTGCACGAAAATCTCGGCGTCGTGCGCACGCTGATCACCAGCCTCAAGAACCAGGGCATCCGCATCAGCCTTGACGATTTCGGCACCGGCTATTCAAGCCTCGCGCAATTGCGCACCCTGCCGTTCGACCGCATCAAGATCGACCGCTTCTTCGTCTCCAACCTCGGCCAGAGCAAGGACAGCGCGATGATCATCGAGGCGATCTCGTCGCTCGGCAAGGGCATGGAACTGCCGATCACCGCCGAGGGCATTGAATCTCCCGAAGTGCTGGCCGAACTGCGCAAGTTCGGCTCGTTCAAGGGTCAGGGCTTCCTCTATGGCCAACCGACCGACGCCCAGAACGTGCGCGCGATCCTTGCCGACCAGAACCTGCTGCTGACGCATGCAGACGAACCTGAAGCAATCGAGAGCGCCGCTCCACCCCGCGCCGCACAAGCCTGACGCTTTCACCCCGGCACGACGTCACTGCATTGCTCTCGGGCGTGCAAGTGCCTATGTCGCGCGCCATGCGCATTCCCTTCCGCAAGATGCACGGCCTCGGCAACGATTTCGTCGTGATCGACGCCCGCGAGACCCCGGTCGCCATGACCGGCGCACGCGCCGCTGTGCTGGCTGACCGTTGCACCGGCATCGGCTGCGACCAGCTCATCATGATCGAGCCTTCCATGCGCGCTGATGTGCGCATGCGCATCTTCAACAACGATGGCAGCGAGGTCGAAGCCTGCGGCAACGCCAGCCGTGCGGTCGGCCTCCTGCTTGGCGGCACGCAGACCATCGAGACCTTGGGTGGCCTGATCCGCTCGGAGGCGACAAGAAACGGCGTTTCGGTCGACATGGGCGCGCCGCGCCTCGCCTGGAATGAGATTCCGCTGTCCTACGCGATGGATACGCTGTCGATGCCCGTCGGCTGGGAAGACCTGGAGAACCCGGTCGGCGTCAACGTCGGCAACCCGCATGTGATCTTCTTTGTGCCCGATTGCGACGCGATTGATCTCGAACGCCTCGGACCGCTGATCGAGAATGACCCGCTCTTCCCGGAGCGCATCAACGTCAATGTCGCCAGCGTGATCGGCACCGACCATCTCAAGCTGCGCGTCTGGGAGCGCGGCGTCGGCCTGACCCGCGCCTGCGGCACAGGCGCCTGCGCCACTGCGGTCGCCGCCATGCGCCGCAAGCTTACGGGGCGCACCGTACGCGTCGATTTGCCAGGCGGTCCGCTGACAATTGCCTGGCCCGAGAGCGGTAACATCGAGATGACCGGCCCCGCCACGTTCAGCTTTGAAGGCTCGTTCGAGGACGCAGATTTTCCGGCATGACGTCCCAGGTCGTCTCCCTGGGTTGCCGGCTCAACATCTCCGAGAGCGAGGCCATTGCCGCCATCCTGAAGGACGGCCCGCCGACGGTCGTGGTCAATTCCTGCGCAGTTACCGCCGAGGCTGTACGCCAGTCGCGCCGCGCCGTCCGCCGCCTGCGCCGTGACAACCCGGAGGCACGCCTCGTCGTCACCGGCTGTGCCTCTACGATCGAGGCGGAAGCCTTTGCCGCGATGCCTGAGGTCGATGCGGTCGTGCCCAATGCCGAGAAGCTCGACGTCAGGCACTGGACGCGCGGCAACGTCCCGCCTGCGCCTCGGTCCGAGCGCCACACCCGCGCGTTCGTGGCGGTGCAGAACGGGTGCGACCACGCCTGCACCTTCTGCGTTATCCCGCAAGGGCGCGGGACCAGCCGCTCGCTCCCCATTGCCGATGTGCTGCGCACCATCGAGCACCAGCTTGAACTTGGCGTGGCCGAAGTCGTCCTCACCGGCGTGGACGTCACGTCGTGGGGCCAGGACATTGCCGGTGCCCCGCGCCTTGGCACGCTCGTCGCCGCGATCCTTTCGGCCTTCCCCGCCCTGCCCCGCTTGCGCCTGTCCTCGCTCGATGGCGTCGAGATTGATTCGCTGCTGCTTGACCTTATCACCGGGGAGCCGCGCCTGATGCCACATGTTCACCTCTCGCTGCAGTCGGGTGACGATCTGGTACTCAAGCGCATGAAGCGCCGCCACTCGCGCGCGCAGGCCATCGAGCTTGTGGCGCAGATAAAGGTGCGCCGCCCCGAAGTCGCCATCGGCGCAGACCTGATCGCCGGTTTCCCGACCGAGACCGAACAGATGCACGCTGGCAACCTCTCCATCATCGCAGAGTGCGAAGTGGTCCACGGCCATATCTTCCCCTATTCTCCCCGACCCGGCACGCCGGCGGCTCGGATGCCGCAGGTCGCACCGGCGCAGGTCCGCGTGCGCGCTGCGGAATTGCGCGCCGCCGTGGCCGCCCAGCGCAATCGCTGGCTGCACACGCTCGTCGGAAAACCCGCAGAGGTGCTTGCCGAGCGCGACGGAACCGGCCATGCGGGCCACTTCGCGAGCTACCGCACGGCACCCGCCACCGTGCCAGGAAGCCTTGTCACTTGCACACCCTCACGGATCGTCGAAGGAATACTGGAATGAGCGGCGAAAGCTGGTCCGACCGCCTCATCGGAGGCTTCCGCAAGACCTCGGAACGCCTGGCCGAGAATCTCGGCGGCATCGTGGGCAGCACGCGCCTGACCGAAGCGCAGCTTGACGATCTCGAGGATGCGCTGATCCTTTCCGACCTCGGCCCACGCGCTGCTGCGCGTATCCGCGAGAAGCTGAAGGGCGCGCGCTTTGAGGAGGGCGTCGACGCACAGGGCCTCAAGGAAGCCGTGGCCGAGGAAATCGCCGCGATCCTGCGTCCTGTCGCCAAGCCACTCGAGATCGTCGCCTTCCCGCGCCCGCAGGTGATCCTCGTGATCGGAGTCAACGGTTCGGGCAAGACCACCACCATCGCCAAACTGGCCCACCTGTTCCAGGAACAGGATTACGGCGTGATGCTGGCAGCGGGCGACACCTTCCGCGCCGCCGCCATCGGCCAGCTCAAGGTCTGGGCCGATCGCCTGTCGATCCCCGTCGTCACCGGTCCCGAAGGCGGCGATCCTGCTTCGATCGTGTACGACGCGGTCAAGGCCGCCACCGACACCGGCATCGACACGCTGATCGTCGACACCGCCGGTCGCCTTCAGAACAAGCGCGAACTGATGGATGAACTCGCGAAAGTGCGCCGCGTGCTTGGCCGCCTCAATCCCGAGGCGCCGCATGATGTCGTGCTGGTGCTCGATGCCACCAACGGGCAGAATGCGCTTCAGCAGATCGAGATATTCAAGGAGGTCGCGGGCGTGACCGGCCTGATCATGACGAAACTTGATGGCACGGCACGCGGCGGTGTGCTGGTGGCCGCCGCCGAACAGTATGGCCTGCCCATCCACGCGATCGGTGTGGGCGAGAAGATCGACGATTTGCGTCCGTTCGACCCCGACCTCGTCGCCAAGGTCATCGCAGGAGTGTTCCGTTGAGCGCCGCCCCCCAGCCGAAAGCCGGATCTGCGAAGCCCAAATCCTCGTGGATCAACCTGCTGGTCGATTATGGCCCGCTGCTCGTGTTCTTCGTGGCCTATCGCGCGTTCAAGCCTGAAGGCGCATCCAACGGCGTGGGCGAGGTCGTCGCGGCGACCAAGGGCACGGCGGCCTTCATGGTCGCCACGGTCATAGCGCTGATCGTCTCCAAGTGGCGGCTCGGCAAGGTCTCGCCGATGCTTTGGCTTTCGACCGTGCTGATCCTCGGCTTCGGTACGCTTACGGTGCTGCTGGGCGATCCGTTCTGGATTCAGGTAAAGCCCACAGCCATCTACCTCCTGTTTGCGGGCGTCCTGTTTGCAGGCCTCGCACGCGGCAAGCCGATGCTGCGCATCCTCCTCGAAGCCGCGTTCGAAGGCCTCGAACACGAAGGCTGGATGAAGCTTTCGCGCAATTGGGCGTTCTTCTTCCTGTTCCTTGCTGCCCTCAACGAGGTGCTGCGTTATTTCTTCAATGTCGCGAACGGCAATTTCGAGATCTGGCTTCAGGCCAAGCTCTGGGGCGTGACCACGCTCTCGTTCCTGTTCACTTTCTCGCAGATCCCGATGCTGATGCGCCATGGCCTCGCCGCCGAAGCCGAACCTGAAGTCGAGCAGAATCCGCCGCACGATTGAACGGGCGGCCTCCAGCCTTTTCGTGTGACATTTCCAACACAGCGCTTAATATGCGCCGCAATTGCGAGAGAGCGGGTCGCGACCTCGTGAGGATAAGGTACTTAAAATAGGGGGAAATCAGATGGCCAAATTCTTCGGCAATCTTCATCTCGTGCTGGTCGTCGGTCTAGTCGCGGCGATCGCGGTCATGCTCGGCTACGGCAGTTCCGCACCGGTCGACGTCAACTCGGTGTTCCGCTGGTTCCACGTCTTCTTTGGCGTGCTGTGGATCGGCCTGCTCTACTACCTGAACTTCGTGCAGGTGCCGACGATGCCGTCGATTCCCGCCGAGCAGAAGGGTGCGATCACCGGGCACATCGCTCCCAAGGTGTTCTTCTTCTTCCGCTACGCCGCGCTGCTGACCGTTCTCACCGGTCTCGTGATCGCGATCGTCTCGGGCTATGCGCATCAAGCGCTTACCCTGTCTGGCGAAGGCAACGTCAATCTGATCGGCCTCGGCATGTGGATCGCCCTGGTCATGGCGTTCAACGTCTGGTTCATCATCTGGCCCGCCCAGAAGAAGATCCTCGGCATCGTGGAAGCATCGGCCGAAGAGAAGGCCGCCGCCGCTCCGCGCGCCCTCGCTGCCAGCCGCACCAACCTGCTGCTGTCGCTGCCGATGCTCTACTGCATGGTCAGCGCAAACCTCGGCTGATCGTATCAGTCTGGGCCAGCCTATTGAACGGGCGCGGTTTCCTTGGAAATCGCGCCCTTTTCATGTCCGGGATATTAATTGGCGTCCGCGCGTTGTGCTGCCAACCAGTGTTCGCGAGGCATGCCTCGAGCGCACCGGTCATGTCTCAAGGGGAGTTATTCACCACATGCGCAAGTTCACCATCCTCGTCGCCGCTGCGGCCACCGCGCTTTCGCTTTCAGCCTGTTCGGAAAAGACCCAGGATTCAGCCGCTACCACCGCTGAATCAGCCGGCAACGACGTTGCCAATGCGGCTGACAACGCTGCTGCTGCGACCGACGAACTCGGCGACAAGGCCGCTGCTGCCGTCGACAACGCCGCTGCCAAGACCGACGAGATGGCCGACAAGGCCGCTGCCAAGACCAAGCAGGAAGCGGCTGAAGCCGAAGCCAGCCTGCACAACGAATCCGTCGCCGAAGCCAAGGCCGACTGATCTAGCGGACCGGGGCAGCGACATGCTGTCCCGGTCTTCGGCTTCAGTCCGTCAGCACCGATTCAAGTCGCTCGATCAACAAGCTGGGCGCATAGGGCTTGCTGATGATCGGTCGACCGGCAAATTCGCCTTCAACCTTGCCGTAACCCGTCGCGATCACGAATGGTATGCCGCGCGCTTGCAAAGCAGTGGCCACATGCATCCCGCTCTCGCCGTTCAGGTTCCAGTCGAGCACTGCGGCATCAATCGCCGTGTTTGCGACTGCCGCGATACCTTCGGCAACTCGCCCCACCGGCCCGATCGGTTCGGCCCCTGCGTCCTCCAGAATGTCACACAGCATCGTCGCGACAATGAACTCGTCTTCGACAACAAGAATGCGCTTGCCTGCTATCATGCCATACTGCCAGCCAGAGGAATGGCGATCGTGCAGCGCACGCCGTCGGGATCATAATCGGTCTGAACCTTGCCGCTCAACTGTCGTGGCACAGCCTCGTTGACCAGACGCGACCCGAAGCCCTTGCGCGTCGGCTTCGTCACCTTCGGGCCGTCACTCTCGAGCCAGGTTAGCGTCAGCCACTCGCGCGCATCGTCAACGTCCCAGCGGAGATGTACCTCACCCTTGTCACCCGACAGAGCGCCATACTTCATGGCATTGGTAGCCAGTTCGTGAAGCACCATCACCAGCGAGACCGTGGCGTTGACCGGCAGCGTCACCGGCGGTCCTTCAACGACGACGCGGTCGTTGCCTTCACCGCAGATCATCAGCCCCTGCCGCACGATGTCGGCAAGGCCCGCACCGCTCCAGTTTTCGCGGCTCAGCGTATCATGCGCCGATGACAGTGCGGAGAGGCGCTGGTTGAATACTTCGACCGCAGAGGTCGGCAAGCTTGCCTGGCGGAATGTCTGGTAGGCCATCGCCTGGACCACCATCAGCGTGTTCTTCACCCGATGGTTCAGTTCGCCGACAAGCAGCTCGAGCTGCTCCTCGAGCCGCTTTCGCTCGGTGATGTCGATGCCGGTTGATTGCGCGACAGACCAGGCGCCAGCGCTGTCGAACTCGAGAGCGTGATTGTGCCACAGCATCCAGCGGGCACCATCGGCGGTTTCGAAGCGGTTCTCGATCGTCACTTCGGGCTGCGCAGGGGTCAACGTGGCGAGCATCGCGCGGACATGCTCCTGATCCTCTTCAGTTACGAAGCGCCACAGATCCCCGCCCGTCAGATCGGCCGGCGTAAGGTCCAGTCGTTTGGCATAGGAGCGATTGACGAAAAGGATCGTGCCATCGGCCCGAAACCGGCAGACCATCTCGAGCTGCGCGTCGAGAATTTCCCGCAACAGCGCTTTGTCAGACAACGTAGCGCTCCTTTCGCCTTCTCCGTGTGTCACGGCTAGCGCAATTTCATTAAATTCCAAGTGCGTGCGCGACAATTGCACCGGCGGGACATACTTATGCGCCGTCAACGACTCAAATCTTGAGCTGGCTTCCCAGTTCCACCACACGATTAGTCGGCAGACGGAAAAACTCCATCGCGCTTGCGGCGTTGCGCAGCATCCATGCGAAGAGCTTCTCGCGCCACAGCGCCATGCCGGGCTTGTCCGACGGGATCAGCGTCTGGCGCGATAGGAAGAAGCTGGTCTTCATCATGTTGAACGGCTCACCGCACATGCTGACGCCGCTCAATGTGGTGGGCACATCAGTCTCTTCTAGGAAGCCGAAGCGCAGGGTCAGGCGGTAAAAGCCATTGCCATAGTCCTTGACCGCATAGCGCTCACCCGGATCGACGTAGGGCACGTCCTCGATCGACACGGTCAGGATCACCACGCGCTCGTGCAGCACCTTGTTATGCTTGATGTTGTGGAGCAACGCCGAAGGAACGCCTGCCGCGGTCGACGCCATGAAGATCGCTGTGCCCGGAACGCGCGCCGCGCTCGAATGCGCGGACTTGGTGAACACCTCAAGCGGAATGGTCCCTTCCGCCATGTTGGCCCGCATCAGCGCACGCCCGCGCGACCACGTGGTCAGCAGCGTGAAGATTGCCACGCCCATGACCAGCGGCACCCAGCCGCCATCGGGAATCTTGGTCATGTTGGCGCCGAGATAGGCCGCGTCGATCGCGAAGAACACTGCGAGCATCGCGATGGCGGCC
Source organism: Novosphingobium sp. HNCC26DJ243 (assembly GCF_057180545.1). Taxonomy (NCBI): domain Bacteria; kingdom Pseudomonadati; phylum Pseudomonadota; class Alphaproteobacteria; order Sphingomonadales; family Sphingomonadaceae; genus Novosphingobium; species Novosphingobium sp. HNCC26DJ243. The sequence goes on from NZ_JBXUGN010000003.1 coordinate 51,934, forward strand.
GGCGCCTTCCACTGCCACAGCTTGAACAGGACCACTGCGAGCAGGAAGTTGTCGATCAGCATCGCGCCGGTCACCGCGATCCCATAGGCCGCCGTCAGATTCGACGAACGCTGGAACACTAGCACCAGGACGATGACTGCGATCATCAGCGCCCAATTGATCACCGGGATGAAGATCTGGCCTGCTGCGGTCGAGGTGTGCTTGATCGTCATGCGCGGAATGAAGCCCAGCTGGATCGCCTGCTGGGTCACCGAGAACGCGCCCGAAATCACCGCCTGCGAGGCGATGACAGCAGCTGCCGAGGCGATGATCAGCAGGGGCCACTGGAACCACTGCGGGGCGAGGAAATAGAACGGGCTCTCCAGCGCTGCCGGATTGCGCACCAGCAACGATGCCTGACCCAGATAGTTCAGCACCAGCGCGGGCAGAACGAAGACCAGCCATGACAGGCGGATCGGATTGCGGCCGAAGTGCCCCATGTCGGCATAGAGCGCTTCGGCGCCCGTCACCGCGAGAACCGCCGCGCCCATCGCGAGGAAGCCACGGAAGGGATCGGCGATGAACATGCCCACCGCGTAATGCGGGCTGAGCGCCGCAATGACGCCGGGATATTCGAGAATGCTGATCGTGCCCAGCACCGCGATCGTCGCGAAGTAGAGCAGCATGATTGGGCCGAAAAAGGTTGCGACCTTTTCGGTCCCGCGGCTCTGGATGAAGAACAGACCGATCAGCACCGCCACGACCATCGGCACGATGAACGGGTGCATGTTGGGCTGATAGACCGCCACACCCTCGAGCGCGCCCATGACCGAGACGGCCGGTGTGATCATCGAATCGCCATAGAACAGCGCGGTCGCGAAAACACCGAGCAGGATGATGCCCTTGCCCCAGCGCTTGCCGTCGGTGTGCTGGTTGATCAGCGCCAGCAGTGCGAGGCTCCCGCCCTCGCCCTTGTTGTCCGCGCGCATGATGACCGAGACGTACTTGATCGTCACGATGATCATCATCGACCAGAACATCAGGCTGATGATGCCGTAGATGTGGAGCAGGTCGAGCGGGAGCGGGTGATGCCCGGCAAAGGTGTCGCGCAGAGCGTAGAGCGGGCTCGTCCCGATGTCGCCAAAGACGACGCCGATCGCGCCGACCGCCAGCTTCGTCAACGAGCCATGCGAGTGTCCTGAGTGCCCGTGGGCCGCCGCGTGATCAGATCCGGTTGCTGAATTCGACTGTGGCGCGATAGGCGCACCGGCCTCGTTAACGGCATCACTCATGGCAACGGTGCCCCTGGCCTAAAGCCTTGCTCGCGTCCGCCGGAAAGGCGGGTGCGGCGCGGCGCTTTAGCACCGCCCCCTTGCCCCTGCAATGGGCGGAAACGGCACGTGCCACGGTCGCAATGGACCGCAGCGCGGAGCGCTCCAAGTCCCTAATTTTACGCGCTTATTCAGCGGTCGAGCCCGAAGGCGACTTATCCGCTTCGGATGTCGTAACAGGTGAACCCGCCGTTCCCGTACCCGCAGCCATGGCCAGCATGGCATCGATCCGCTGGATTCGCTCCGAAAGGTCGGCGCGATAGGGAGCGTCGGCAGGTGAGCGCTGGAGCAGTTCGGCCCAGATCGCCCGCGCTTCCGCAAGGCGTCCCGACTGCGCGAGCGCCAACCCCATGAAGAACGGCGGTCCCGGATGATCGGGCGCGATCGTCGCCGCCTTCTGGAACGCAAACTGGGCAGACGGCGTGATCAACCCGTCGCTGTGACCGACCAGTGCATTTCCAAGCGAGACCCACAAGTCGGCATCCTTGGGAAACTGCTGCACGCCCTTGCGCAGGACATCGGCCGCCGCGCCATACTGGCCTTGCCGGGCGAGGCCATCGGCGAGGATCAGCCAGCTCTGGCCCTGGGCGAAGGCATCGCCCATCTGCTGGCGTTGCTTGATCATCGCTTCGTCAGCCGCGCGCTTATTCTCGATCGGAGCCTTGGGCGCCCCCGGCATGGCGGGGTTGCCTTGCAAGGCATAGCCTGCAATTCCCACCAGCAGTGCAGCACCGGCCAGTTCCCAGCCGCCGCGCGGCATCTTCAGCACGAAGGCAAGCGCGGCGAAGACCGCCGCTCCTACCAGCAGGATCAGGACCCAGGTCAATTGCTGTCTCCCTCGGGCCCCGCCCGCCGGAACCGTCCGCGCAGCAGTAACGCCGCCAGCAGCAGGATCACCAGCGGGGCGGCGAAGAGCGGCCACATGATCGGCTTGTTCTGCGGCGCGTAGCTCACGTAGTCGCCATAACGCTCGACCAGCCAGGTCCGGATCGCCTCGGGATCTTCCCCTGCGGCAATGCGCGTGCGAACCTGATGGCGCATGTCGCCCGCCATCGGCGCATCGGAGTCCGAAATCGCCTGGCTCTGACACTTGAGGCAGCGCAACGTTTCCATCAGCGCCTGGGCCTTGGCCTCAAGCGCCGGGTCCTCAAGCTGCTTGTAGGCATAGGGCGCTGGCGGAAGCAGGTCCTGGGCCAGGGCAGGCTGCCCGAACGACAACAGCATCAGTGCGATGATCGCAAAGATGCTGTGCAATTTGTTGAAATGTTTCCCTTTGGAAACATTCATCGTCGGCGAAATCACTGCCCGGCCTCCTGCAGTTTGCGCAGGATCAGGTCCATGTCCTCGGCCCGGATTTCCCCGATGTGCTGGTAGCGGATCACGCCCTTGCCATCGATCACGAAGGTCTCCGGCACGCCCGACGACCCGATGCCGAGCTGAACCTCGGACACGTCATCCTTGCCGATGCGCGCGAAGGGGTTGCCGTTGGTGGCAAGGAACCGCGCCACGTCATCCTTGCGGTCGCGAATAGCGACACCATCGATTTCCACGCCCTTGTCCGCCAGCGCGGCCAGTTGCGGCGATTCGATCGCGCATGGCACGCACCAGCTGGCAAAGACATTGAGGAGCTTCGGCTTTCCGGTCACAAAGTCGGCCGTTGAAAGGCCGGGCCGGTCATCGGTCGCGGGCTCGAGATTGAACTGCGGCAGAGGCTTTCCGATAAATGCGCTGGCGACCTCGCGGTCGGCCGGTCGCACCAGCCCCCAGATCACCAGCGCGAAGAAGGCAGCGAACAGAGCCAGCGGCAGCCAGATCGCAAGTCCTGCGCGTTTTGCCGGGGCATCGTTCATTGCACCTGCTCCAGCCGTCCCTTGCGATAGGCAATCTTGCCCTCGGCGCGCAGGCGGCGAATATCGTGGGCCACGCGCCCGATCAGCGCCAGTAACCCGCCGAACCCGACCAGCAGGCCACCGAGCCAGAGCAGCGGCACGAACGGCTTCCACCAGAAGCGCATCTGCCAGCGGCCATCCTCGCCCTCGTTGCCGAGCACGGCGTAGAGCTGGCCGTTCCAGCGCGTGTGCAGTGCGGATTCGGTGCGCTCGCCCGGCGGCGAGGAGAAGGTGCGCGCCTGCGGATGCAGCGTTACCGGTGCGCCATCCTTGTAAGCGGCGCTCACCGTCGCTTCGAGCGCGGTCCAGTTCGGCCCTGCCACCGGCTCGATGCTCAAGAGTTTGACCGTGATCGGACCGACCGTCTGCGTGTCGCCCACGTTCATCGCGGCGAGGCGCTCGGTCGAGAACGCGCTCTCGCTCGCCGCGCCGAGCAGAGCCACCGCAATGCCGAAGTGCGCCACGACCATGCCCCAGACCGGTAGCGGCGTGCGTCGCAAGTTGCGTCCGCGCAGGGGCAGCAGGCTTGCCAGCGCCAGCCCTGCGCCCACCGCGATGCCTAGCATCGGCAGCACGCGGATGCCGGGGGCGAAGACGACAACCGCAAGCAGCGCCAGCGCCGCAAGCAACGCAGGGATGGCAACCGTGGCAGTGATCCGCCCCGGCTTGTCCTTGCGCCAGCGCAGGAGCGGGCCAACGGCCATGACCAGCATCATCGGGATCACGAAGATGGCCGAGACCGGGTTGAAATACGGTGGCCCGACTGAAACCTTTGCGCCGAACGCTTCGGTCAGCAACGGATAGAGCGTGCCGAGCAGGACGATCGCCAGCGTGCCGCAGAGCATCACGTTGTTCCACACGAGGCTCGCCTCGCGGCTGAACAGGCTGAAGCGTTCGCCTTCGGTCACGGTCGAGGCGCGTACGCCGAACAGCGCCAGCGCGCCGCCGATGTAGATCGCCAGCAGTGCGAGGATGAAGCTCCCGCGCTCCGGATCCACCGCAAAGGCATGGACCGAGGTGAGAATGCCCGAACGCACGAGGAACGTGCCGATCATCGACATCGAGAACGCGATCACTCCGAGCATAACCGTCCACGCGCGCAATGCGTTGCGGCTTGCCAGCACCGAGGCGGAATGGAGCAGTGCGGTTGCCGCAAGCCATGGCATCAATGATGCATTCTCGACCGGGTCCCAGAACCACCACCCGCCCCAGCCGAGCGTGTAGTACGCCCAGTAGGACCCGGCAGTTATGCCCAAAGTCAGGAATATCCATGCGCCAAGGACCCAGGGTCGCATCGCACGGGCAAAGGCGGGTCCGACGTCGCGCGTGACGAGTGCGCCGATGGCAAAGCTGAACGCGATCGACAGCCCCACATAGCCGACGTAAAGCGTGGGCGGATGGAAGGCGAGGCCGATGTCCTGCAGCAGCGGATTGAGCCCTGCCCCCTCGGGCGCAGGTTCAGGCAGGCGCTCGAACGGATTCGAAGAGAGCAGCAGGAAAGCATAGAAGCCGAGGCTGACGAAGGCCTGCCCCGCCAGCGTGGCAATCAGCGTATCTTCGCGCAGGCGCTTTTCGACGAGCGCGACGATCCCGCCCGAGACGGCCATGATCGTCACCCACAGCAGCATCGATCCTTCATGGTTGCCCCATGTGCCTGCGAGCTTGAAAATGAACGGCTTCATCGAGTGGCTGTTTTCCGCCACCAACTTCACCGACAGGTCGGTCTCGAGAAAAAGGTCGATCAGCGCGAAAAACGAGATCGCGACCAGAGCGCCCTGCATCACTGCGAGCGGGCGGACCATACCAGCCATTGCCTTGCCGGCGGCCTCATGACCCTTTGGCCGCAAGGCGCTGATCCCTGCGAAGAGTTGCAGCGCGGCAAGCGCCGCCGCCATCCACAGAACGGCGAGGCCGATTTCAGCGATCATTTCGTCTCCGCAACAACGGCCTTGGCCTGCGCTTCGGTCATGTCGCCCATCTGGCGCGGCACGTAGTTCTCGTCATGCTTGGCCAGCAGATTGTCGGCGACGAAGGTCTGGCCTTCCATGCGCCCTTCGGCCACGACGCCCGATCCTTCAACGAACAGGTCTGGCGTAATCCCGGTGTATCGCACCGGCACGCGCGCCTTGCCGTCACCCACCACGAAATCGATCGTCACACCGTCGGGCCGCGTCTTCAGCGATCCGGTCTCGACCATGCCGCCCAAGCGGATGGCGCGACCCTGCTCGGGAGGGTTCTTCATCAAATCGTTGGGCACATAGAAGTAGCTGGCCTGGTTTGACAGGGCATAGGCCGCGAGCAGCCCCGCACCGATCAGCGCGACCAGCGCGATGACCAGCAGGACCAGCCGCTGGTGCTTGGGCTTGATGCCGCCGCCGATCTTGCTCTCGCTCACTTGCCTCTTACCTTGTCACGTCGCCGCTCGGCCCGGGTCATGGCAACAAGCGTCCAGCCGACCAGAACGAGCGTGCCGATCACGCCGATCGCCAGCGCGGCCAGCACATAATCCCACTGTTCAAGACCTTCGCGCATATGTCCCTTCAGGCCATCGCCTTGCGACGCAGGCGCGCCTCTGCCTGGATATCGGCCAGCAGCGTGCGCATCCGCGCCAGAACAACCCCGCCGAAGATCAGGCTGAAGCCAAGCGCGGCAATCAGCAACGGCCACAGGAACGTGCCGTCGATTGACGATTTGCCCGCAGTGATCGAGGGCGGCTGGTGCAGGCTGTTCCACCATACCACCGAGCGGTTGATGATCGGAATGTTGATCGCGCCGACAAGGCCGAAAATCGCGGTAATGCGGTTTCCGCCACCGCCCGACGCCATGTCACGCTGCGCCGCACCCGAAAGCGCGATGTAGCCGAAATAGAGGAACAGAAGGATGAGAAAGCTGGTGAGCCGGCCGTCCCACACCCACCATGTGCCCCATGTGGGCCGGGCCCAGATCGAGCCAGTGACAAGGCAGATCGCGGTGAAAGTCGCCCCCGGGACCGCAGCGGCGCGCCCGGCAATGGCAGCAAGTGGATGACGCCAGACCAGTTCGACCAGGCTTGCCACGGCAATGGTGGACCAACCTGCCATGCCCAGCCATGCGGCGGGCACGTGGATAAACAGGATACGCACGGTTTCGCCCATCAGGCGATCGGGCGGGACGACCAGAACGCCATAAAGCACCGCCCCCATCGCCAGTAACAGCCCGGAGACCATCAGCAATGGCATGAGCCAGCGTGCAAGACGCAGGAAACGTGCGGGATTTGCAAAACCGTGCATTGGCGCAGGCCGATCGAATCCTTCTCCCGGCGACCCCCGCCGCCAGTCAGGTGCGCTCTGCCACTTGGCGCAGGCGCGGGCAAGCGCAATGGCAGGCCATGGCCCTAAAAGCTTAGCCAGCATTCGCGCGGACAGCGTTGTTATCGGGAGATAATGGGGCGACCGAGGGGGTTCGAACCCCCGACCTCCGGTACCACAAACCGGCGCTCTAACCAACTGAGCTACGGTCGCCACATATCGGTGCGCAACTGTTCGCCGCGCGGGCTGGCCCATTTGCAGAAACAGGCGCGGAAGGGAAGCGGAATCTTGCGGGGCCGTGCAAAATCGCTGCCTCGGGACAAGTCCTACCGGCTGAACCGGTCGCCCCAACTGCGGAAGGCGACGCGCGGCGGATTGCTGCCGACGTCGATCAGCGCTTGCTCCTCGACTTGCGCCGAATCGACCGTGACTGACTGCGTGAGCAGGAACCAACGGCTCGTCACCTGCAACTGGTTGAGCGGAACACCCCCTGCTCCGGTGCCGCCGATCCCGCGCAAGGCGTCGTCCGCGGTGGCCCAGCCCAGCGCGGGACGTGCCGCAAGGACGCTGCGCGCACGGTCCACCGGAATGGCCGTTGGCGCCAGCATCGACAGCAGCAGCGCCTGATCCGGGCGCAAGGTATTGACGTTGATCGGGGAAAGATCCGCTCCTGGCAACGCGCAAAGCCATGGGCGGAGGCGCTCGTAAAACTGCGGCGTCATGCCCCGCACCGCGCGGACTTCGCTGACATCGCCGATCAGGCGTCCGGCGGTGCGATAGGGCGTGGCGGTGCCCTGATAGGTCTCGTCCTCCGCGCCGTTGGGCGCCGGCACGCTGTCGGTGTCGATCCAGTCGGCAATCGCATCGCTGACGATGGCGCTTTCGGCCTGCGGCATGGCAAGGCCTGCCATCAGCGCCCGCAACTGGTTGAGGCCGACCAGGCGCAGCTTGAGCACGCCTTGCGCATCCGCCTCGACGAGCGAATTGAGATTGAAGCAGTTTCCGGCATCTTCGACGCGCGCCATGACCACGCCGCGCGCCAGGGGAAGCGGAAAATCGCGGCCCAGCAACCCGCCGCTATCCACCGTGCGATCGGGCGAAGTATCCGCCATCGCCTTGATCCGCGCCATTGCCAGCGTCTCGGCGCTGGTGGCGTAGAGCCGCGCCTGCGTCATCGCCTGACCATTGCCGGCAAGCCGCGTGGCAAGATTCAGGCGATCGAGCATGACCGCGGCGATCACCGCCATCACCGCCACCAGCAGGAGGACCGAAAGCAGCGCCGCGCCGCGTTCCTTGGGATCGTACGGGCTCACTGGTAATTGACCCCGACCAGCGAGACGATGCGCAAGGGCGGGCGACCGGTCTGTGGCAGCAGCAGTTCTACCGCGACGGGCAATTCGGTGGTGAGTTGCGGCTCCCATCGATCATGCCAGTTGCCATCCTTGCTGCGGAACCGGACCGAAGGTGCGCCGGTCAGAGGGAGCATCTCCGCCCCTGCTTCCGGCGCAGCACCATCAGGAAAGGGATAGCCTGCGCGGACAAGCGCCGAGGTGGTGACCCTGTATTCGACCTTCTGCAGGCTCGGGCGCGGCGCGCCATCGACATTGTCCCACCCGCTACGGGTCATGCGGATCAGCACGCCGTCGCGCCCGGCCTCGAAAGCATTGTGCGGTGTGCCCGACTGGTCTCGTGCCGGGCGGGGGACGGCCTGGGCAAGATCGGCGGTCCAGACCGAGAGGAAGCGGCGCTGGGCGGCAATCGAATCCGTCTTCCTCCGACCGGCAAGTTCGGCATCCACCGAAAAGCGCAGAAGGCCGAGCGCGCCGACCGCGATCACTGCAAACAGAGCGAGCGCGATCAGCATTTCGACAAGCGTGAAGCCGTTGCGCGTGGGAGTCTCGCTCATGTGTCGGGAAGCCGCGTAAAATCGAGCGTGAAGGCCTGCGATGCCGCGCCCGGAGTCGTCTCGCGCACCGATAGGGTGATGCCGAGCACGCCGTAATCCGCCAGTGGCGCAACGGTGCGGGTCCACTGGAACTTGCGCCCTGCATTCTCGATCGTGCCCGTTGCCGATCCCGTCGATGGCGGGGCGGGATCGGTCAGGATTTCAGCAGCCATGTTTTGCGCGACGATCTCGCGCAACAGGCGCTGGTCGAGATCGGCGGTGCGCGCAATGCTCGCGCCTTCCATTTGCAGCAGCGCCAGCGCAGCGATGGCGAAGATCGCCAGCGCGACGAGCAGTTCGAGCAAAGTAAAGCCGTTGGGGCGGACCGGGTCACGGCGCATCGAGCGTAACCTTGCCGTCGCGGCGCAAGTGAACGACGAGGCGTTGGGTGCCGCGCGTAAGGCCGACCGCAGCTTCGCTGCTGACAAGGCCGAGCGAATCGAAGATCACGCGCTGGCGGCCAGCGGTGACCTTCGTCTGTTCGTCCCAAGCAGCAAGATCGAAACCCTTGCCGGGCAGCGGCAGCCATCGCCCTTCGCTGCGACGTTCGAAATAGTAGCCTGCATCGCTCACAACCAGCGCAATCGGCCGCGCACCAACGATGGCCTCGTCGCGCGCGGCGAGCGTGCGGGCGGCAAAGCGCTCGGCCTCGTTGCGCAACTTTCCGGCATCACCGGGAATCGTCAGCACGGCCACGCTGGCAAGGAGCCCCATGACCATGAGCACAACCATCATCTCTACCAGCGAGAAGCCGTTGTGCATCGGGGTCTGGCGGCGGGTGTCGGACACGGGGTCTCGCATGAAGGCAGGAGCCTGACGGTTTTAGTAGAAAGAAGCCAGCGCGTTCAAGTTGCCGCAGGCGCGACGGCTGCGATATGGCATTGGCGATGCTTTCGAACGAATCTTCCGCCCAGCACCTGCTCGCCGTTCCGGGCATGATGAAAGTCCCCTCGCCCCGGGTGGAGATGTTCATCCTGCGCGATTTCCTGAACGCGGACGAATGCGCCGCACTTCTGGCGCGGGTTGAGCTGGACCGGCGGCCCTCGACAATCGCCGATTCGAATGGCGACCATTACTTCCGGACCAGCGAGACTTGCGACCTGCCAATGGCCGAGCCTGATGTCGTTGCGCTTGACGACAAGCTGTCGGCGCTGTCGGGCATCGATCGGGCGTTCGGCGAGCCGATCCAGGGGCAGCGCTATGCGCCGGGGCAGGAATTCAAGGCGCATACCGACTACTTTGATCCGCAGGGCGACGACTTCCAGCGATTCTGCAGCATTGCCGGACAGCGTACCTGGACCTTCATGATATATTTGAACGACGTGGAAGCAGGCGGCGCGACGCGGTTCAAGGTGATCGACAAGCTGATCCAGCCCGAGTGCGGCAAGCTGGTCTGCTGGAACAATCGGCGCCCCGATGGAACGGTCAACCCCGCCACGCTCCATCACGCGATGAAGGTGCGCAAAGGACTGAAGTACGTCGTGACCAAGTGGTATCGCGAGAAGCCCTGGGGCTAGGCCGGGATCAAAGATCCGGCTCAGCCTCGCGCGCGGTGCGAATCGTGGGCAGGCAACGGAACAAGGTTTCCACGTCGGGTGCGCCGAGCAGTTCGGTAAAGCGTGCTTCGTGGCGCTCGATACGGGCTTGCGCGTCGGCCGCGACCACGCGCCCCTCCCCGGTGAGCGACAGCGCATGGCTGCGGCCGTCAATGCGGCGGCGCTCGACCAGACCGCGATCCATCAAGCGCGAGATGATCGGAACCATGTTGGCGCGCTTGATCGCCAGCGCCTGCCCGACCTCGGTCTGCGAGCAATCGGGATTCTCCGCAATGACGAGCAGCGTGGTCACTTCGGCCGGGCGCAAGTCGAGCTCGGCCAGTTCGCGCGACAAATCGGCCATCATCACCGCCGATGCGCGACGGAGCTGGTAGCCGAGACGGCTCTCAAGGGCATTCGTCAGGGTCATCGGACTTGGTCTTATGGACAGCTATCGGCGATAGCAATGGCCGAGCTTGCGGGACTGGCGCGAAACGCCGCGGGCGCGCAAAAAGAAAGGGCGACCGAAGCCGCCCTTTTCCGTGTTCAGCTTGTCGCCAGCGCTTAGCGCTTGAGCGAAAGACCGCCGAAGCGCTTGTTGAACTGGGCGACGCGGCCACCCTGGTCCAGCTGGCGCGTACCGCCGGTCCATGCCGGGTGCGAGGTCGGGTCGATTTCGAGAGCGAGCGTGTCGCCTTCCTTGCCCCAGGTGGAGCGGGTCTCGAAAACGGTGCCGTCTGTCATCTGCACCTTGATCATGTGGTAGTCGGGGTGAACGCCAGTCTTCATGAGTCTAACTCCGATACGCAGCCGGTTCCGACCGGCCACAAGAATCTTTAAGCGCGGGCCATTAGCGGGATTTGGCAATCAGTGCAACCGCGCGTCGCGCGAACGATGGCCGTCCCTGCGAAGGCGAGAACTCGTGCCTCAAGCGCACGTTTAACCGGCCTGGGGCCCCCGCCTTCGCGAGGGCGCGCGACTAATGCCTATCAGGCGTCAGCGATCATCGCCGTGAAGCTGACCTCGCAGGTGACCTTGTCGCCGATCATCGCCTTGCCGGCGAATTTGCAGACGCGGCTGCGCTTCTGCGTGAATTCGACGTGCAGGTCGAGCAGAACGCCCGGTTCCACAGGGTTGCGGAACTTGGCTTCCTCGATCGCCATGAAATAGACCAGCTTGCCCGAGCCTGCGAGACCCAACGATTCCACGGCGAGAACGCCTGCGGCCTGGGCCAGCGCCTCGATCTGGAGAACGCCCGGCATGATCGGACGACCGGGGAAATGACCCTGAAAGAACTGCTCGTTCATCGACACGGCCTTCACCGCATGGATGCGCTCATTCAGCGTAAGCGATGCCACGCGATCGACCAGCAGCAGGGGATAGCGGTGCGGGAGCGCCGCCATCACCTTGCGCACGTCGTAGTCGAGGATCGCGCTTTCCGGCGCGGTCGTTGCTTCAGTCATTTCCCCGTCCCTCGCGACTGGCTTACCGGCCTTCCGGTGCCTTCTTGGCGGGCTGGCCAGCGGCGGCCGCACCCTGCTGCTGGGCAGCGGCAGCCTGAGCCTGCTGTTCACGCTGGGCGCGCGGCAGCCAGCCTGCGGGCGGCACGAGCTGGGCCGAGGGGATCAGCTTGTTGAGCTCGGTCAGGATATCCTGATTGAGGTTGTAGGTCTGGCCAGCCTTGATGATCGACTGCGAGTCGAGCACGACAGAGATCTTCTTCTTGTCCATCGCCGTCTGGGTTGCGGCATCAAGCTTGTCGCCGATCTGCTCGAGCACGTACTGCTGCGAGAGGTTGAGCGGCTCGAGGATCTTCTGGATCTCGGCCTCGCCGGCCTGCTGGATCTGCTGGATCTGCTCGTACTGAGCCTGCAGCGCGGCGCGGTTCGGGTTTGCGGCCTTCGAATCGGCTTCAAGCTTGGTGATCAGCGGACGAAGCTGCGCTTCGATCTGGCCCTTGCGTGCATTGGCCTGATCGATCTGCGGCTTGTAGGTCACCGGACGCTGCTGCTGCGCGGTCTGATAGGCGGCAGAGGCCGCGACGACGGCAGGCGGGTTGGCGATGGCGATGCCGGGAGCAATCACGCCAGCCGACTGTGCAGTGGCAACGGCAGGGGCGACGGTGGCAAGGGCAACGCTTGCGAAAAGCGCGGTAGCAAGACGGGTCTTCATCAGAACTGGGTTCCTACGTTGAATGTGAAGGACTTGGGATCGTCGCCGTTGGCCTTCTTCAGGACCTTGGCAAAATCGAGACGGAACGGACCGAACGGCGAGTTCCAGTTGACGCCGATGCCGACGGAAACGCGTGGCGAAGGCGTGTCGCCGACGTACTCTTCCACATAAGCCGGAATCGACGTGTAGAGCGTGTTGGCGGTATTGTCCGGAGCCTTCGGGTTGCTGACGATGGTTGTCACGCCCTGATAGGTCTGGCTGTAGAGCGTGACCGGCGTTGTCACGTTCTGCGTCTGCGGACGCCTGATGCCGAAGACCGCACCTGCATCGAGGAAGATCGACGGACGAAGGCCGAGTTCACGCGCGCCTGAGCCCAGCGGGATCTCGAGTTCGGCACGGCTGAGGTAGTAGTACTTGCCGCCGAGCGAGTCATCGACCCACTGGTTGCGATCGGTCGAGGGCGAATCCACCACCCCGTCGTTGTTGGTATCGACCAGATACTTGCGAAGTACGCGCGGCCCGACACCGCGGATGTCGAAGCCGCGGATCTGCGGTTCGCCCAGGAAGAAGCGGTCGGTCAGGCGGACGTCGTCGATCGACGGATCGTTCGAACGGTTGGCCAGCGCCTTGATGATGCCGCCTTCACCGCGCACCGAGAAGATGAAGCCGCTGCCGAGCGGGAAATACTTGGCAGCGTTGGCGGTGACGCGGGCATACTTCACCGAGCCGCCAAGGCCGGCAAAGTCGGTGCCGATCACGAATTGCGTGCCACGGCTCGGACGCAGGCGATTGTCGAGCGTGTCATAGACCAGTGACAGACCGATAATCGAACTGGTGCGCTTGCCGATGGCATCGCACAGATAGCGGCCCGCGAGCAGCGGCTCGCAGGTCTGCACGCCATCGCCGTTGAGATCGGCGTAGAACTGGCTCTTCGACAGGGTCACGTCATCGAGATTGAACGTATAGCGTCCGATCAGCGACATGTACTCGGTGAGCGGCACGCCCGCGCGAACCTGGAAGCCCGTAGTGGCCTGCTTGTAGGTCGTGTTGCGGTCCGAGTTGAAGTAGTTGAAGCTGTTGTAGTCGCGACGGTAGATGTCCACGCCGGTCGAGATGTTCTTGTCGAACAGGTACGGCTCGGTAAAGCTCAGCTGGACCGAGCGCGAATAGCGCGAATAGTCGACCGAAAGACCCACCGTCTGACCGCGACCGCGGAAGTTGTTCTGACGGATCGAACCCTGGAAAATAAAGCTTTCAAGGCTCGAGAACCCGGCCGAGAGCTGGAGTTCGCCGGTCGGCTTTTCCTCGACGTTGGCTTCGAGGATGATGCGATCGGGTGCGCTGCCCGGCTTCTGCTCGATCTCGAACTTCTCCTGGAAGTAGCCGAGCGACTTGATGCGGTTGGTCGAGCGCTTGATCTGGAACGTGTTGAAGGCATCGCCCTCTGCGAGACGGAACTCGCGGCGCACGACCTTGTCCTGAGTCAGCGTGTTGCCGTTGACGTCGACGCGTTCGACATAGACGCGCGGGGCTTCGGCGATGCGGAAGGTGACCGACATGGTCAGGTCTTCCTTGTTGCGCGAAAAGTCCGGACGAACGTCGGCGAAGGCATAGCCAAAGGCGCCAGCGGTTTCCGTCAGCGCGTCAACCTGATCTTCGACGGTCTTGGCATTGTACCAGTCGCCGGCCTTCATCGGCAGGCGCTTGGCCATGGCATCGGAGTCGAAATCGCGCAGCTGGCTGTCGACCTTGACGTCACCAAACTTGTAGCGATCGCCCTCTTCCACCACGTAAGTGATGATGAAATCGCGCTTGTCCGGCGTGAGCTCGGCCACGGCCGAGACAACGCGGAAATCGGCATAACCTTCGGTCAGGTAGAACTGGCGCAGCTTCTGCTGGTCGAACGCGAGGCGATCGGGATCGTAGCTGGTGCCGGATGAGAACAGGCGGAAGAAGCGCGCTTGCTTGGTGACCATCTCACCGCGCAGCTTGCCATCGCCAAACTTCTCGTTGCCGATGATGTTGATCTGGCGGACCTTGGACTTCGGCCCTTCGCTGATCTCGAACACGATATCGACGCGGTTCTGATCAAGCATGACCATCTTCGGTTCTACCGAAGCGGCGAAACGGCCCTGGCGCTTGTAGAGTTCGATGATGCGAGCAACGTCGGCACGGACCTTCGAGCGGGTAAAGATCTGGCGCGCCGCGAGCTTGATCTCGGGCAGAATCTTGTCTTCCTTGAGGCGCTTGTTGCCTTCAAGGATGATGCGGTTGATGACCGGGTTTTCCTTGACCTGCACGACCACGTCGCCGCTGTTGTTGCGGATCGAGACGTCGGCAAAGAGTTCGGTCGCGTAAAGGTCCTTCAGGGCCTGGTCGCCGGTGGCCTGGGTGTAGGTCTGACCGGGGCGAAGGCGGATATAGGACAGGATCGTATCGGGTTCGAGGCGCTGCGAGCCTTCGACAGTAACCGTGCGGATCACATCACCGACTGGCGCCACGACGGCAGGGGCTGCGGGCGCAGGCGGAGCAGCAGGCGCGACGGCCTGCGCAAATGCGACCTGCGGCACGGCAACCAGCGCACTGGTTGCCATGAGGGCCGCGCAGAGCGGAGATGCCTTGGCGGTCCGAAATCCAGCCCGGTCCGCGTTACGTCCAATGATCACCAAGCGCCATCCCGTATGTTGTGGCGGCTGGACGCCCGCGAGGAGTGCCCGGCCGCGGCAAGCAATGTTGCCCTGTGCCCCATGCCAAAGGGCCAATCAAGCAAACATTGCCCCCAAGTTATGTGGAAAACTCCTGCGTCACCCCTGACTTGCCGGATGTGCGCGACCGTCGAACGGGCCTCGCAATGCAAAAGTCGACTACCCTCCGACCATGATCAGCCCCCGAAGAGCTTCAGCGACGCCACATCGTTGATCGTGACGAAGAGCATCAATGCCATGACGAACGCGATGCCGGTGCGGAACGCCCACTCCTGCCCGCGCTGACCAACCGGTTTCCTGCGTATGGCTTCCGCCGCGTAGAAAGCGAGGTGGCCCCCGTCGAGAACCGGGATTGGCAGCAGGTTAATGAACCCCAAGTTAATCGAGATCAGGGCGACGAATCCGACGAATGCTTGCCACCCCGAAACCAGTTGTTCCCCCGAGTACTTGGCGATCTTGATAGGACCGCCCAGTTCCTTGACCTCGCGTTTGCCGGTGACGATCTGGCCGATGCCGGTGACCATCATGCCTATGATATCGCGCGTTTGCCCAACGCCTTCTGCCACAGCCTCAAGCGGATCGACGCGCACGATTTCATAGCTTTTCGGGCTGACCCCGAGGAAACCGATCTTCTGGGTGTTACCGAAGCGATCGCTTTCCATCTTCACGTCGGCGGTGCCCGCCACTTCGATCTGTCGACCATCACGCAGAATCACCAGATCGAGCGGGTCGCCGGGGAATTGCCCGACCTCCAACCGCACGTCGAGGAACGAATCCATGGACTTGCCGTGAATCGAGACAATCCGGTCGTCTGGCCGCAACTGCAACCGCTCGGCCGCAGAGCCGGCCTGAACCTCGCCCACGACTGGCGGGATCACGACCTTGCCATAGGCCAGCGTGAAGCCTGCCAGGATCAGCACGGCGAACAGCAGGTTGGTGACCGGGCCAGCGAGCACAATCAGGGCGCGCTGGTAAAGCGGCTTTGCCGGGAACGTGCGGTTGCGCTCTTCGGCCGAAAGCGCGAGCCATTCGGCGCTGGGCTGGCTGGCCGGGTTCATGTCGCCAGCGAACTGGACGTAGCCGCCAAGCGGCAGGATCGAGAGTTTCCAGCGGGTGCCGCGCTTGTCGGTCCAGCCCGCGATTTCCTTGCCGAAGCCGATGGAAAAGACATCAGCCTTCACCCCGAACCAGCGGCCGACAAGATAGTGGCCGAGTTCGTGGATGAACACGAGCGGCCCCAGCACCAGCACGAAGGCCAGCAGCGTCGTCAGGATTCCGGGACTCTCAAGTGGCGGCATTACCTAACAGGCTCCATCAATTCGCGCGCCCTCGCCCGCGCTTCGGCATCAATCGCCACAACATCCTCAAGGCAGGTCGGCGCAGGCGCGAAGCCCTGGGCAAGCACGTCCTCAACCGATTGCACGATGCGGGTGAATGCAATCTGACCGCCCAGGAATGCGGCGACCGCTATCTCATTGGCAGCGTTGAGCACGGCAGGCGCAGCGCCGCCTGCAATCACCGCCTCGCGCGCAAGCCGGGTGGCGGGAAAACGAACCTCGTCAGGCGCACGAAACGTAAGCTGGCCGATGGCCGCAAGGTCGAGCCGATCGCAAGGCGTATCCATGCGCGCGGGCCAGGCCAGCGCCGAGGCGATCGGCACGCGCATGTCCGATGGCCCCAGCTGCGCAAGCGTCGATCCATCGCGATATTCGACCATCGAATGGACGATCGACTGGGGGTGGACGATGATGCGCAGGCGTTCGACGCCCACGGGGAACAAGTGGAACGCCTCGATGAATTCCAGGCCCTTGTTCATCATCGTGGCCGAATCGACGCTGATCTTTGCCCCCATCGACCAGTTGGGGTGCTTGACCGCCTCGGCGGGCGTGGCGCGGTGGAGCTGGTCGAGCGTCCAGTCGCGGAACGGGCCGCCGCTTGCGGTCAGCGTGATAGCGCGTACATGGGCAAGTTCGTTGCCCTGCAGGCACTGAAAGATCGCGTTGTGTTCTGAATCGACCGGCAGCAGCGTGGCACCGTAACGGGCGACCGCGGCCGTCATCACATCGCCTGCGGAAACAAGCGCTTCCTTGTTGGCAAGCGCGATAACGCCGCCCTGCTCGATTGCCGCCATGGTGGGGGCAAGTCCCGCACAGCCGACGATTGCGGCGACGGTAACGTCTGCGCCGCGCGCAGCTGCTTCCACTAGCGCGGCGGGACCAGCGGCGGCTGCGATGGTGGTGCCGGACAGGGCCGCACGCAGGGCAGGAAGCGCCGATTCCTCCGCGACGACCGCGACCTCAGCTCCGAACTCGCGGGCGAGCCGGGCGAGGTCTTCGGCATTGCCATTGGCGGTGAGCGCGATTACTCGCCATCTGTCGTTTTCGCGCCGGATCAAGTCGAGCGTGGATGCGCCGATCGATCCTGTGGCACCGAGGACGGAGATCGAACGGGTCATCGCCTCAGAACCCGGCCTGAGTGGCCGCCCAGGCCGTCCCGGCGATGATCGCGACCGGCAGGAGACCGTCGACGCGATCGAACAGGCCGCCGTGGCCGGGGATCAGACGCGAGGAATCCTTCACCCCTGCCCTGCGCTTGAGCCAGGATTCGTAGAAGTCTCCGGCTTGTGCAAAAATGGCCAGCACCGCACCGACCAGCGCGGCCACGCCCACGTTGGTAACCTCGAACGCAGAGGCGAGGCTTGGCCCAGTGGGGCCCATCGCGGAAATCAGGTAACCTGCGGTAAGCACCACGAGCGCGGCCCAGATACCGGCTGCAGCCATGCCGCCAGCAAGACCGGACCACGTCTTCGACGGACTGATCCTCGGCGCGATCTTGGGCCCGCCGAGCGAACGTCCGGTAAAATAGGCACCGGTGTCGGTGCAGATGACGAGACCGAGAACGGCAAGCATCAGCGGTTCGGGCATGACCGCCAGCGCCAGTGCGCCCCAGCCGATGTAGATCGCACCGGCAATGACCATCGAGGCAAGGCGCGGAGTCCCATCAGCGATCTTGCTGGCAAGCAGGACGTATTCGACGAAGACGCCGAAGCCGACTGCGGCAACGAACAGATCGAGGACCACGCCGCCAAACCAGAACGCCGTGCCGGCGATCGCCAGCATGACCACCGCTGAAGCGACGCGCACCTTGAGGTCGGATGCCTTCGGTTCGGCCACAGTGACCGCGACAGCAGGTTCAGCGTCCACCGAAGCGCCTTTCGCGCGAGGCGAACTGGCCGAGCGCCTCACGCAAGTGCGCGGGCGTAAAATCGGGCCAGAGCACGTCGGTGAACCACATCTCGGCATAGGCCGCCTGCCAAAGCAGGAAGTTGGATAGTCGGATTTCACCCGAGGTGCGGATCAGCAGGTCAAGTGGCGGCAGGCACGCGGTATCGAGTTCGGCCTCGATTGCCTCGGGCGTGACCGGCCCCTTGGCAGCGGCGCGCGCGGCGGCGCGGGCGATTTCTTGCTGCGAGCCGTAGTTGAGCGCAATTGCGAGAGTGGTGCCGGTATTGTGCGCCGTGCGCGCCATCGCATTTTCGATCATTTCGACGATATCGGGCGCAAGAGCCTGATAATCGCCGATGATCTTCAAGCGCGTGTTGTTGGCAATGAACTCGTCTAGATCATTGCGGATAAAAGTCCGCAGCATGCCCATGAGATCCGCGATCTCGTCTGCCGGACGCTTCCAGTTCTCCGAGGAGAAGGCATAGAGCGTCAGCGCCTCGAGCCGCATGTCGCGCGCGGCGCGGGCAATCTCGCGCACGGTATCGACGCCGCGCTTGTGCCCGAAGGCGCGCGGCATCAAACGCTTCTTGGCCCAGCGGCCATTGCCGTCCATGATGATGGCGACGTGCCGCACGCCGCTGCCCACGCCATCACCATTCGAGGCGGGGACCGCACTCACTTGCCGAGGATTTCCTTTTCCTTGGCGGCAGCGGCCTCGTCGGCCTGCTTGATGATCTCGTCGGTCAGCTTCTGGAGATCAGTCTCGGCGCGCTTGCGCTCGTCCTCCGAGATTTCCTTCTTGTTTTCATCGGCCTTGAGCGCGTCCATGCCATCGCGACGCACGTTGCGGATCGCGATGCGCGCGTTCTCGGCATACTTGCTGGCGAGCTTGGCGAGTTCCTTGCGGCGTTCCTCGGTAAGGTCGGGGATCGGCAGGCGCAGGGTGTTGCCATCATTGATCGGATTGAGGCCAAGCCCCGCCGAGCGGATCGCCTTTTCGACAGGGCCGATGCTCGACTTGTCCCAGACCTGCACGGTGAGCATGCGCGGTTCGGGTGCCGAAATCGTGGCGACTTGGGTGATCGGCATGTGCGCGCCATAGACGTCGACCATGATCGGTTCGAGCAGCGCGGTGTTGGCGCGGCCGGTGCGCAGACCAACGAGATCGTGCTTGAGCGATTCCACGGCGCCCTTCATGCGGCGCTCGAGATCGGCCTTGTCAAACTTCGCCATGTTCAGGCTCCTTTCTGTACGACCGTCTGCGTGCCCCCGCCCGCCAGAACACGGGCGAGATTGCCCCGTTCGCGGATCGAGAAGACGACGATCGGAATAGTGTTGTCACGACACAGGGCCACGGCGCTTGCGTCCATGACCTTCAGATTGTCTGCGAGAACCGTGTCGTAATCGACGGTTTCATAACGCTTTGCCGATGCGTCCTTCTTGGGATCGGCATCATAGACGCCATCGACGCTGGTGCCCTTGAACAGGGCATCGCACTTCATCTCGGCGGCGCGCAGCGCGGCACCGGAATCGGTGGTGAAATAGGGGCTGCCGACACCGGCTGCAAAAATGACGATGCGGCCCTTCTCAAGATGACGCTCGGCGCGGCGGCGGATGACTGGCTCGCACACCTCGTCCATCTGGATGGCCGACTGGACGCGGGTTTCGACGCCGATCTGCTCGAGCGCGTTCTGCATGGCGAGCGCGTTCATGATCGTGGCAAGCATGCCCATGTAATCGGCCTGGGCTCGATCCATGCCCTTGGCAGCGCCAGCCATGCCGCGGAAAATGTTGCCACCGCCGATGACGAGGCAGATCTCGAGCCCGCTGTCGCGCGCGTCCTTCACTTCCTGGGCGAGCCTGGCGACATAGTCGGTGTCGATGCCGAACTGCTGTTCGCCCATCAGCACTTCGCCCGATAGCTTCAGGAGGATGCGCTTGAAAGTGGGCAGGCTCATGGGTGCTTGAAACTCGTCAGGAAGGAAGTGGCCGCCCTTATACCCCCGTAAAGGGCCATGCCAAGGGCGTGCACAATAAACAGACATGACAAACCCCGCACCGGCAGGCCTGCAGATGCAAGCCGCCCGTGCGGGGATTGATTTAGCCAGACTTACTTGATGCCGGCGGCGGCAGCCACTTCGGCAGCGAAGTCGGTCTCTTCCTTCTCGATGCCTTCACCGAGCTGGAAGCGGACGTAGTCCTTGAGCACGATCTTCGAACCGGCTTCCTTGCCAGCGGCGTCGACGACCTGCTGGATGGTCGACTTGTTGTCCATCACGAAGATCTGCGAGAGCAGCGCGTTTTCCTTGGCGTACTTGGCGACGGCACCGTCAACCATCTTGGCCTGGACTTCAGCGGGCTTGCCGCTTTCGGCAGCCTTCTCGGCGGCGACCTTGCGCTCACGCGCGATCAGGTCGGCGTCGAGGTCTTCGGCAGTGAGAGCCTGCGGGAAGGCAGCGGCGATGTGCATCGCGATCTGCTTGCCCAGCGCTTCGAGAACGTCGGCAGCGGCTTCGGATTCAAGCGCGACGAGCACGCCGATCTTGCCGAGCGCAGGAGCGGCTGCGTTGTGCATGTAGGGCACGACCACGCCATTTGCGACCGAGACGTGCTTGATGCGGCGCAGCTGCTGGTTCTCGCCGATGGTGGCGACATTGTTGGTCAGCTTGTCGGCCACGGTGCCACCATCGGGGTAGGCAGAGGCCTTGAGCGCCTCGACATCGGCAGCGCCGGTGCTGAGCGCGACTTCGGTCGACTTGCGGACGAAGTCCTGGAACTGTTCGTTCTTGGCGACGAAGTCGGTTTCCGAGTTGACTTCGACGGCAACGCCCTTGGTGCCCGAAACGGCGACGCCGACCAGGCCTTCAGCGGCGGTGCGGCTCGACTTCTTGGCGGCAGCGGCAAGGCCCTTGGCGCGCAGTGCGTCGACGGCCGCTTCGAAATCGCCACCTGACTCGTCGAGAGCCTTCTTGCAGTCCATCATGCCGGCGCCGGTGCGCTCGCGCAGGTTCTTCACGTCAGCGGCGGTATAAGCCATCGCGTTGATCCTTTATTCTTGAAACGTAGGAAGGCCGCAGCAGATGCCGCGGCCCGTAAATCATGTCCGGGACAGTTCGGTGACGGTGACCGGCAGGCCACCGTCACGCGAATATCCAGATCAGGCCTCGGCCGTGACTTCTTCAGCCAGCGGTTCTGCCATGGCGCCGAGATCGGCACCCGAAGCGATTGCGGCGTCACGGCCACCACGGGTCGCGGCGGCGGCCACGGCTTCGCAGTAGAGACGGATCGCGCGGCTGGCGTCGTCGTTCGCCGGGATCGGGAACGCGATGCCTTCGGGCGAAACGTTCGAATCGAGAATTGCGACGACCGGGATACCAAGAACGTTGGCTTCCTTGATCGCCAACTCTTCCTTGTTGGCGTCGATCACGAACATCACGTCGGGAATGCCGCCCATGTCGCGAATGCCGCCGAGCGACAGTTCGAACTTGTCACGCTCACGCGTGAGCTGGAGGACTTCCTTCTTGGTGAGGCCCGCGGTGTCGCCCGAGAGCTGCTCTTCAAGCGCCTTGAAGCGCTTGATCGAACCCGAGATCGTCTTCCAGTTGGTGAGCATGCCGCCCAGCCAGCGGTGGTTGACATAGTGCTGGCCGGCCGCGCGCGCGGCCTGGGCAATCGGCTCCTGCGCCTGGCGCTTGGTGCCGACGAACAGGACCTTGCCACCAGCCTGGACGGTGGCCGCGATGAACTCGAGCGCACGCGCCATGAGCGGAACGGTCTGCGACAGGTCGAGGATGTGGATGCCATTGCGCGCGCCGAAGATGTACGGCTTCATGCGCGGATTCCAGCGGTGGGTCTGGTGGCCGAAGTGGGCACCGGCTTCGATAAGCTGGTGCATCGTGACGACTGGTGCCGCCATAGAGAAATTCCTTTCCGGTTGTGCCTCCGGGAAGCTCAGAACCGCGCGGAGATCCCGCTATCGGCACCGGTGAAGTCGCTTCCCGTGTGGATTGCCGCTCTCGCCTGTGGACACCACGTCCTCAAGAACCCTTCGGCGGGCCGGCCCTTAGACCAGCATTACAGGGAAATCCAGCCGGAAATGGTGGAAATTGCCGGCAAGCTTCCGTTCACTCGTCGACCGTTCGCAACAACGTGCCGCATTTTACGCTTGACGCGTGAGAACAAAATAGGAACATTAGGTTCATAACCGAATCAGTCCTCGGTCAGACAGGAACAATACCGCAATCCACAAGTTTTCCACAGGTCTCTCCCGATCATGTCAGGAACGGGCCGAAGGGAAAGAAAGCCAAGGAATCGCGCCGATGCTCGCACTGCTCTCCACGCTCGTCTTTGCCGCCGCCGCCAGTTTCGCGGTTGCTGCCGTTTTCGTGACGATGCAGGGACGCCGAGCGCAGATTTCGTCTCTGCTTGCCGATTATCGCTCACTCCAACAGGATCGCGAATTCCTCGTCCGGATCATTTCGACCGGGCCGGACATGGCCGTGGCAACGCCGACCAAGGCACCACGCCGCGTGCAGCGTCGCGCAGTCAAGCAGGTGGAAGCGGTTCGGTCCGGACGCTCGCTGCGCGCTGCCGCTTGACGCGGGCATAGCGAATCACACCCAAAGGCAGTGACAGCACGTAGATTACGCAGATCCCGACGAGGGTCAGCCACGGCTCGGTAAGAAGCGCGGCAATTACGAGACCCATGAGTGCGATCAGCTCCAACCGCACGCTGCGGCGCGGTCGGATCGAAGTCCAACTTAGCGTGGCGATGTTCGAGATCATCAGGAACGCGATCAGCACCAGCCAGGGACCGACGACGATCGGCAGGCGGAAAACGGAATTGTCGGTCGCTATCCAGAGATAGAGCGGCAGAAAGGCAAGACCTGCACCGACCGGCGCGGGTATACCGGTAAGGAAACCTGCCGATTTGTGTGGCTGATCCTCGATGTCGATCCGGGCATTGAACCGGGCAAGCCGCAGCGCACAGGCGATGGCAACGGCAAGTGCTGCGAACCAGCCGACGCGGGGCGCTTCCTGCAACGACCACAGAAACAGGATCAATGCAGGCGCAACTCCGAACGACACGTTGTCCGCAAGACTGTCGAGTTCCGCTCCAAAGCGCGACTGGGCCTTGAGCAGGCGCGCGATACGCCCGTCAATGCCATCGAGCAGGCCTGCGATGATCACTGCGGCCACGGCCCTGCGCCAGTCCTCGGCCACAAGCACCGGATCGGTGCCCGACGCAGCCGTAACGGCAAAGCGAATACCGGTGAGACCCGAGCAGAGCGCCGCAGTAGTGATCGCATTGGGCGTCATCGCCCGTAGTGTCAGCCCGCCAGGCAGGCGGCCGCGACGGGGGCTGCGGGGCGCCTCGAGGTCCTCGACCGGGGGATAGTTCATTGTCCGATCCCTTCGATCAACGGAGCCTCTCCGATTTCCGCCAGCACGGTTTCGCCGGCAATTGTCGTCTGCCCCATCAGGACTCTGGGCTCGGTCCCGGCCGGCAGATAGACGTCGACGCGGCTGCCGAAGCGGATCAGGCCAACCCGCTGCCCGCCCGCCACGATGTCGCCTCCCTTGACGAAAGGCACGATGCGACGCGCAATCAGCCCCGCGATCTGGGTAAAGCCGACCTGCACGCCGTCAGGCCTCTCGACGAGGAAGTGCTGGCGCTCGTTCTCTTCGCTCGCCTTGTCGAGATCGGCGTTGAGGAACTTGCCGGGGATGTAGACCACGCGGCGGATCGTTCCGGCAACCGGCGATCGGTTGATGTGGACATCAAACACCGACATGAAGATCGACACGCGTGTGACCGGCGCCTCAGACATGCCGCGCACGCCGCTGCCATCATCGGCACAAAGTTCACGCGGCGGCGCTACTTTCTGGATCGAGGTGACGACCCCGTCTGCCGGGGAGACGACGATCGTCTCGTCGCGCGGCGTGATGCGGACGGGATCGCGGAAGAAGGCAAGAATGCCAAGCGTCAGAAATGCGAGCGGCCAGGCAATGGTCTCCCAAGCCATCAATGCTGCGCCTACACTTGCTGCTGCGCCGATCAGGGCAAATTTACGGCCTTCGGGATGGACGGATGGCCAAGACCATCCGGCCGTGCCGCGACCACGGTTATCGAGAATTTCTCCGGACATCGAACCCATCTAGGCGTTGGCGCGCGCAGGAACAAGCAATCTTGGCCGCGACCGGGCGGACTGGCGCGGATGAGAGACAGAAGGCCTGGCTGGCAGAAGAGGCATGGTGGTGGACAGGGCTAGATTCGAACTAGCGTACGCTTGCGCGGGCAGATTTACAGTCTGCTGCCTTTAACCACTCGGCCACCTGTCCACACCAGTGCTGCCGGTGCGGGATTCCTGCGAAAGGAGCCCCGATTTGATGATCTCCGAGGAGACCGTCCGGCCGAGAGGCGGCCCCTTTGGCGAAGCGAGACTTGCCTGTCAATGGGGAGGCTGGCATGCGCGGCACGAAATTTCCTCGAATTGTCGAAAAGGTGTCCGATGGCCCGCAACAACGATCAACCCAAGGGCAAGGCCATGCGTGGCCGCGAAGCCCGGAACAAGCACGGTCGCGGCTCAGGGCGCGGCAGCGGCGGCAACGTGCGGCTATGGGGGCGTCACGCCATCGAGGCGGCGCTGACCAACCCCAATCGCGAAGCCAAAAAGCTGTGGGGCACACGTGAGGCGATTCAGCAGTTGCTGGACGACAACGACGCCGATCTGCCGAGCACCCTGCCGGTCGAGTATGCCCAGGCTGCCGATCTTGGTCGCCTCGTCGCGCGCGATGCGCCCCACCAGGGCCTGGTGCTCGAAGTCGCGCCGCTCGACGATGTCGCGCTCGACGACATTCTCGACGAAGCCGAGGGACGCACGATCGTGGTGCTCGATTCGGTGACCGATCCGCACAACGTGGGCGCGATCCTGCGTTCTTGTGCGGCCTTCGGCGTGGCCGCGCTGGTCACGCAGGACCGCAATTCGCCACCCGAATCGGGCACGCTGGCCAAGTCTGCTTCGGGCGCGCTCGAGGTGGTGCCGTGGGTGCGCGTGGTCAACCTTGCCCGCGCGCTCGAACGCATGGCCGAGCAGGGCTATTGGCGCATTGGCCTGGATGGCGATGGCAAGGGCGTGTTCCCCACCGCCCTGCCCACCGGAGCGGTGGTGCTGGTGCTCGGTGCGGAGGGCGAAGGTCTGCGGCACAACGTGGCCCAGCATTGCGATTCGATCGCGCGACTGCCCATTGCCTCGGCCATCGAAAGCCTTAACGTCTCGAATGCGGCGGCCATCGCCCTCTATGCGGTGGCAACACGCGAGGATTGACGCAAGGCAGGGGGCCGGGATGAAAGGGTCGGGAGCGATCGTCGCGCTGATTGCAGGTGTGCTTCTACTGGCGGGCTGCATGCTGCTCCCCGGCGCGTTTACCTCGGACCTCGCCCTGCGCAAGGATGGCACCTTCAGTTTCGCCTACAAGGGCGAGATCTATCTTCTGGCGCTGTCAAAGATGGCGACCGAGCAGCGCAACAAGGGCGGCGAGGATGCCGTGTTCGAGCCCTCGTCATGCACCAGTGACGAAACGGGCGACGAGCGCGAGTGTTCGCGTGACGAGATTGCCGAGCAGAAAAGGATCTGGGCCGAGAGCGTAGCGGCGGACAAGGCGGCGGCCGCTGAAAAGAAGAAGTCGGACGAAGAAATGGCCAAGGCCATGCTCGGCGGGATCGACCCGTCCGACCCGCGCGCCGCGCAGGAATTCGCCGACCGCCTGCGCCGCCAGCGCGGCTGGAAATCGGTGGTCGACAAGGGCGATGGCCGGTTCGAGGTGGATTACGCGATTAGCGGCAAGCTGGATCACGACTTTACCTTCCCGACGGTCGAAAAGCTGCCGATGGTCACGCCTTTCGTGTCTCTGATCCGTCGCGCCGACGGCACGGTGCGTATCGAGGCTCCCGCCTTTGCCTCAGGTGCGTCGCAATCGCCGCTCTTGGGCATGGCGGCGGCCTCTGCCGGGAAGGACGGGAAAAGTGGAAGCGACGGCATGCCGACACTCGACGGCGTGCTGACGCTGGTGACCGATGGAGAGGTCCTTGCCAACAACACCGACGAAGGGCCTGCACCGGTTCCGGGCGGTCGGAAGCTGGAGTGGAAGGTGAACGCAAGGACTGCCAACGCGCCCACCGCACTGGTCCGCATCACTCCCTGATGCCACCCCAAAATCAAAACAAACGCCGCGCCAGCCCGGGCTGACGCGGCGTTTGTTATCTTGTGCCCGGCAGCCTGTGATCAGGCTGGTGCGAGCAGGAGGCCTGTCAGTTGACGGCGTCCTTGAGGCCCTTGCCGGCCTTGAACTTTGGCTGCGACGACGCCTTGATCGACATTGGTTCGCCGGTACGCGGGTTGCGACCGGTCGATGCCTTGCGCTTGGCAACGGCGAAAGTGCCGAAACCGACCAGGCGGACTTCATCGCCCTTGGCCAGAGCACCGGAGATCGATTCGAACACGGCTTCGACCGCCTTGGTCGCATCGCCCTTCGACAGGCCACTGGCATCGGCGACTGCGCCGATCAGATCGTTCTTGTTCATTCGCGGAACCCCCTAAATCTTTTTCTTGGGAAAGCTTGGGTTTGAGTCGCCTTTCGGGTGGCGGGAATTGAGCCGAGAAACGAACACCTGTCAAAGGTAAATGCGATGAAATACGGCCAAGACCGTGCAGTTTACGGGGGTTTTGGAGCCCTCCCCCTTGCGCGCGCAATTTCGTTGCGTCTGCAAGGGCGAGGACTTTACTTCAGTGTGCCGTTTGCGAAGGGGCCTGACTTCCGACAGGCGTGGCCGGCTGCGTCGCAAGATCGTCGGCCTCGGTCCATTCGATCGCCTCGATCGGCGATGTCAGTGCGCGTGCGAGCACCTCGTCGACATGGGCGACCGGGATGATCTCCAGACCTTCCTTTATGTTGGCAGGGATTTCGGCAAGGTCCTTGCGGTTCTCTTCGGGGATCAACACCGTCTTGATGCCGCCGCGCAGAGCCGCGAGTAGCTTCTCCTTGAGGCCACCGATGGCCAGCACGCGGCCACGCAGGGTCACTTCGCCCGTCATCGCCACGTCGGCGCGCACCGGAATGCCGGTCAGCGTGGAAACCATGGCGGTGACCATGCCGATGCCCGCGCTCGGTCCATCCTTGGGCACGGCGCCTTCGGGCAAGTGGATGTGCAGGTCCTTGCGCTGGAAGATCGAAGGCTTGATGCCATAGGCCGGGCTGCGCGCCTTGACGAAGCTGAACGCCATCTGGACGCTTTCGCTCATCACTTCGCCCAGCTTGCCGGTAGTCCGCGCCGCACCCTTGCCGGGGACAGTCACGCTTTCGATCGTCAGTAGCTCGCCGCCGACTTCTGTCCAGGCAAGGCCGGTGACCGACCCGACCTGATTCTCCTCGTCAGAGACGCCGTGGCGGAACTTGCGCACGCCAGCATACTCATCAAGGTTCTCGGGCGTGATGGTGACGGTCTTGGTCTTGCCTTCGAGGATCTGGCGAAGCGACTTGCGGGCAAGACGCGCGATTTCGCGCTCGAGCGTGCGGACCCCGGCTTCCCGGGTGTAGAAGCGGATAAGGTCGCGCAGGGCCTGATGGGTGAGTTCGAACTCATTCTTCTTCAGCCCATGAGCCTCCACCTGCTTGGCAATAAGGTGACGCTCGGCAATCTCGACCTTCTCGTCTTCGGTATAGCCTTCGAGCCGGATGATCTCCATGCGATCGAGCAACGGCTGCGGGAGGTTGAGGCTGTTGGCAGTGCAGACAAACATCACGTCCGACAGGTCGACATCGAGTTCGAGGTAGTGATCCTGGAACTTGGAGTTCTGTTCGGGATCGAGCACTTCGAGCAGCGCCGAAGCCGGATCGCCCCGGAAATCCTGACCGAGCTTGTCGATCTCGTCGAGAAGGAACAGCGGATTGGCGGTACCCGCCTTGCGCAGGTTGGTGACGATCTTGCCCGGAAGCGAGCCGATGTAGGTGCGGCGGTGGCCGCGGATCTCGGCCTCGTCGCGCACGCCGCCCAGTGACTGGCGCACGAACTGGCGGCCGGTCGCCTTGGCGATCGACTTGCCGAGACTGGTCTTGCCCACGCCCGGAGGACCGACGAGGCAAAGGATTGGCCCCTTCAGCTTGTTGGTGCGCGCCTGGACCGCGAGATATTCGACAATACGGTCCTTTACCTTGTCGAGCGCATAGTGATCGGCATCGAGCACCGCCTGCGCTGCGGGCAAGTCCTTCTTGAGCTTGCTCTTCTTGCCCCATGGCAGGCCGAGAAGCACGTCGAGGTAGTTGCGGATGACGGTGGCCTCGGCGCTCATCGGCTGCATGCCCTTGAGCTTCTTGAGCTCGGCATTGGCCTTGGCCTTGGCCTCCTTCGACATCTTGAGCTTGTCGATCTTGTCCTGCAGTTCGGCAATTTCGTTGGCTTCGCCCTCGTCACCGCCGCCCAGTTCCGACTGGATCGCCTTCAACTGTTCGTTGAGGTAATATTCGCGCTGGGTCTTTTCCATCTGGCGCTTCACGCGGCCACGGATCTTGCGCTCGACCTGCAGCACGCCGAGCTCGCCCTCCATGAACGAGAGCACCATCTCGAGGCGCTTGAGCGGGTCGCTTTCGGACAGCACGGCCTGCTTGTCGCCCACTTTGGCGGCAAGGTTGGCGGCAACGGAATCAGCAAGCTTGCCGGCGTCCTCGATATCGCCCAGCTGACCGCCCGCATCCTGCGGCAGCTTCTTGGACAGCTTCGCATATTCGGCAAACTGATCGACGACCGAGCGCATCATGGCCGAGATTTCGGTGCTTTCGGCAACGACTGGATCGATCTGTTCGACTTGCGCGACCAGCATCGCGCCGTTGGAAGTGGTTTCCTCGCGCAAGTTCTGCAGGCTGGCGCGGTCACGCCCTTCGACCAGCACGCGGACGGTGCCATCCGGTAGCTTGAGCAGCTGGAGAACCGACGCGATCACGCCGGTATCGTACAGATCGTCGCGATCGGGATCGTCGCAGCCCGGATCGAGCTGGGCGAGCAGGAAGATATCCTTGTTGCCCGACATCGCCGCCTCCAGCGCGGCCACCGACTTCTCGCGCCCGACAAACAGGGGCACGACCATGCCGGGGAAAACCACGATGTCGCGCAGGGGAAGCAGAGGATAAAGATTCATGGGCACTTCGTTTCCGTCCAACCGGGCCCGTCGCCCGGCGCTTTCCCTGGATATGGGGGCGCTCCGCCCGTGTCGCAATGGTTTGCGCCATATCGGCTGTGGAACACCTTCTCGTCAGGGGAGGCTGCAAACATGCAGATATTGTAAACCTGATCTTAGGCATAATCCCTCATTGCAGGCAGCAGGGAATGCGGGGGCTGCTACCTGGAATGCTGCGTACACGGACAACCTTGATCGTCGGCGCGGGCGCCAGCGCGGAATTGCAGTTCCCGGGAAACGCCGAACTGCTCTCGCGCATCATCCAGGGGTATGACTTCGAACGCTCGCGCTCGGACACCTCGACGCGTGACGGCCAGTTGCTCCTGCGCAACGTCTACAAACTTGCCGAGCGCATGAACAAGCCGGTGAAGGATGTGGCGGCGGCTGCCGAACGACTGCGCAACGCCTGCAGACTGGGACGTTCGATCGATTCCGTTCTCGAACAATACGATCACGATGCCATGGTCGTTGCCTGCGGCAAGCTGGCGATCGCGTTTTTCATGGGACAGGCCGAGTCCCGTGCGTCGCTGCGCGAAACCCCGCGTGTGCCCGGCGAACTTCCCTTGCAGGGCAAGGTTGCCGAATACTGGATCTACCAGCTGGGCCAGCTGATTACCTCAGGCGTGCCGCGCAGCAAGATCGGACATACGCTCGAACAGATCACGATCATCAATTTCAACTACGACCGCTCGGTCGAGCATTTCCTGCCCTATGCGCTGGTCATGGCCTACGGGATCGAGCTGAAGGAAGCACAGACCGTCATCTCCGAAAAGCTCAACATCATTCATCCGCATGGCGCGATCGGACGCCTGCCGTGGCAGAAGGGCGAGGGCCCGCCGGCCGAATGGGGTGTCGAGCAGCCGTGGAATCTCCACGCGATCGCCGCACAGCTCAAATCGCTTAACGAACGCAGCGCCGAGCGCAACGCCGTGCGCGAAGTGCGCCTTGCCGTCGCGGGTGCAAAGCGGCTCGTGTTCCTCGGCTTTGGTTTCCAGCCCCAGAACGTGGACTTGCTGTTCGAAAACAGCCTCTCGCACAATCCCGAGGTCTTGATTTCGACCTACGGGATGAGCGCAGGCAATGCCGCGACAGTTGCGCAGATGATCCGTCGGCTTGCCGGGCTCGAAAGCGACAACCAACTCATGATCAGCCCCGGAAAGGCCTGGGAGGTCCTGCGCGACTTCTCGCTTCTGCTGGAAAGCTGACCGGTCTTAGAGACTTTCCGACCTATATCGAGGCACCGTGACGGTGCCTCGATATAGGTCGGAAAGGCTCTAGCTGCGGGAGCGATAGCCGGCCGGAAGCGGCTGCACGACAGGCTCCGACACGAACACGGGCGCGGGGGGCGCTGGCGGTTCTATCGTGGTGATCGAAGGTGTGACTGGCGCCGGCGCAGCAGGCGGCAGGACAACGGTGCCTTCCTGCTGGAAGTCCGCCCTGCCGTGGAGCGCATCGATCTCGGCCTGACGCGTCTTCAGGTATAGTTCGCGGTAGCTGGCGTAAGGATTTGATTCTTCCTGAATTCGCTTGAACAGCGCGTCATTCTCCACCCGGTCGTCGAGCGAGCGCACGACGAATCCACCATAGACATAGGCGGGGTGCTTCAGCGGTCCGCCGACCGCAAAAGGCATCAGGAAGCGATCCAGGCCGAGACCGATCACGTCGCGCAGGGTCGTCGGCCCGACCAGCGGCAGGAACATGTATGGGCCCGAGCCGATGCCGTAGTAGCCCATCGTGTAGGCAAAGCCGTTCCGGCGGTAGGGCAGGTTGAACGGCTTCTTGGCGGCAACGTCGTTCAGTCCAGCGATGCCGATGGTCGAATTGATCGCGAAACGACCGAGCGTTTCAGCAGCCTTGCCCGGCTTAAGCTGCAGCAGGAAGTTGAGCGCGACGACCGGTTCCGTGAGGTTGAGCAGGAAGTTGCGCAAGCCCTTGCGCACAGGAGCGGGCACGCTCTTCTGATACGTCATGGCCAGCGGCGCGACGACCGCACCGTCAACCGCCTGGACTGCTTGATAGGAGGCCTGATTGACCGCCTGCATCGGGTCCTGCTTTGGCGTGCGCTCACCTGAGACGACGATCGCATCCTGCGGCTGGCTGATCTGATCGATCGACGGCGCCGGAGGAGACGCGGGACCACCGGGTGCAAACGCCGGCAGCGGCACGACCACGGACGGCATCGGAGCCTGCGGCTGCGCGGGTTCGGTCGGGCTGGTGGAATTATCGGCGCTCGGGGCAACGTCTTGCGCGACCGTCTCGGCCGCAACGGCCGGGGCGGTGGCAAGGAGTGCCGCACTGGCCAGGACAGTCAGGCTCAATCAGAATTCCTCAAGTGGGGGCAGAAAGCAGATCAGAACGGCAGCTTGAAGCCCGGCGGAATGCCGGCAGCCATCTGCACTTTCTGCATTTCTTCGGCCGCGGCAGCATCGGCCTTGCCACGCGCATCGTTGAACGCGGCGGCGACAAGATCTTCGAGAATGCCCTTTTCGGAAGGAGCAAGAAGGCTGTCGTCTATCGCCACGCCGATGACACGCCCCTTGGCCGAGGCGCGGATGCGGACAAGACCGCCGCCTGCTGCACCTTCGACCTCGATGCCGTCGAGCGTCGTCTGCGCGTCCTCCATTTGCTTCTGGATGGTTTGCGCCGCCTGCTGTGCGGCCTGAATCATCTCTTCCATCGACTTCATGCGCGTTTGCTCCAAGGTCTTTTCTCGTGCTCTCGCGAGCTTTCTTCATCGACAATGACCGCGCCGGGGAAAGCCTCGAGTGCGGCCTTGACCAGCGGGTCCTGCCTCATGGCCTCGGCCTGAGCGGCGACAACTGCCGCCCTGGCCTCTTCGAGGCTCGGGCTGGCGTCGCCCTCACCGCGTTCGACCAGCCAGTTCTCGCCGGTCACGTGATTGAGCGCTCGCCGGATATCGGTTGCCGGATCACCGGGCACCCCCGGCACGAGCTGATAGCGCAGATGACCGGGCTTGAGGTCAATCACCCGTACGGCCAGTCGCATCGTGGACCCGACGAGCGGGGAAACATGCTCGACCTGCTGGACCAGCGCTTCCCAATCGACGGAGGCAACGGGTGCGGCAGGTGCTGCAGCGGCACCCCCCTCACCCATCGATGAGGGCGCAACGGGTGGACGCGAACTCAGTTCCTCGAGCTTGCGGACAAGGCTGCCCGGATCGGGCATCTCGGAGGCGTGCATGACGCGCAGCAGCGCCATTTGCGCGGCGACCAGCGGGTCAGGCGCGGTCTTCACTTCCTCATAGCCCTTGAGCAGCAACTGCCAGAGCCTATGCAACTGGCCTGCCGTAAGTGCCTTGGCCCAGCTCTCGAGCGCCTCGCGCTCTTCGGTCGAACGCACGTCGGGCCCGACGCCGCCGATCTGCGCGACGGTGACGCGATGCACGACGTCCATCTGCGCGCGCATCATCGCGATGGGTTCGATCCCGAGCGAGTACTGCTGGGCGACTTCCTCGAGCACGGCGTTGCCCTTGCCCGAAAGCACGGCCTCGAGCAGGCGGCGCTGCATCGACTTGTCGGCAAGGCCCAGCATCTGCCGAACCTGGTCGGCCGAAACGCGGGTCGCGCCGTCGTCACTTCCCAGAAGATCCGCGTGGCTGATCGCCTGATCGAGAATCGAAAGGCCATCGCGCACCGAGCCCTCGGCTGCGGCAGCAACCATCGACAGCGCTTCAGACTCTGCCTCGACGCCTTCCTTTTCGCAAATCATCGCGAAATGGCTGGCGAGCAGCGGCGCAGGGATGCGTTTGAGATCGAAGCGCTGACAGCGGGACAGGACCGTGACCGGCAGCTTGTCGACCTCCGTCGTCGCGAAGAGGAATTTCACATGCGCCGGTGGTTCTTCGAGCGTCTTGAGCAAGGCATTGAAAGCATTGCGCGAAAGCATGTGAACTTCGTCGACGATGTAGATCTTGTAGCGCGCCGAGACGGCTGCATAGCGCACCGCCTCGATGATCTCGCGCACGTCGTCGACACCGGTGTTGGAAGCGGCGTCCATCTCAATCACGTCGATGTGGCGGCCTTCGGCGATAGCGCGGCACGGTTCGCACACGCCGCAAGGATCGATCGTCGGGCCGCCCTGCCCATCCGGGCCGATGCAGTTGAGCGCCTTGGCGATGAGGCGCGCGGTCGAGGTCTTGCCGACCCCGCGCACGCCGGTCATCAGGAAGGCGTGGGCAAGCCGGTCGCGCTTGATCGCGTTGGCCAGCGTCTGAACCATCGCATCCTGCCCGATCAGTTCCGCAAAGGTCTGCGATCGGTACTTGCGGGCAAGGACGCGGTAGGGCTGGACGGTTGCCGTCGGTGCGGGCGCCGGAGCCTTGGCTGGCGCACGTTCGATCTGTGGCTCGGCGGGCGCGGGATCGCCGAACATCGAGGACTGCCCTGCCGCCTCGAGTTCGGCCGCGCTGGGACCAGTGCCTTCGGCCGTGTCCTTCGGCTCGTCGCCAAACATGTCAGATGAATCGCCCATCGCGCCTTATGTAGGAACTGTGTGCCCCCTTGTCGAAGGGCACAATGCGTTATGGGTGGAAAAGGGAAAAGGAGCCGGCCGACCCGCCGCAACCCGTTGTGGCTGCTTCCTTCCGGACCTGACCAGGTTGGCGGACGCAAGCGTCCGACCGACTCCCGGCGCGGCATATGGAGAGGTCTCGGAAGTTTGTCCAGCCCCGAAGGCCGGACAAGTCCTTAACGAAAATTGTCGGCGTAGCTCTGCAGCTTGAGCTTGCGCGGCGGGGTCGGGATCAGGTGCGCCTCGATCCCGTAGCGCGCGGCGTAGGCCTGCGCGTCTTCAGCGGTGTTGAACTGCAGCACGACTTGCGCTTGCGTATCGCCCGAGCCGGCCCAGCCCATCAGGGGATCGGGGCGCTTGGCCTCGGAGGCTTCGAATTCCAGGAGCCAGTCGCTGGTCCGGGCCTTGCCGGACTGCATGGCATTCTTCGGGCGCTGATAGATCCGTGCTGACATGGGCGCTGCACTGCGTCGAATCGCGCACGGAATCAAGTCCGGGAATCAACAAGGCTGCGGGCGGGCGGTCAGCGCGAGCGGTTGAAGGCGTTCTTGGTCTTGAGACTGGGGTCTTCGGACCAAGGCTCGTCGGGCCAGCGGTGCTTGGGATAGCGCCCCTTCATGTCCTTGCAGACGTCTTTCCACGACCCGCGCCAGAAGCCGGGAAGATCGGCAGTGGTCTGGATCGGCTTGCCGCCGGGGCTGGTGAGCGAAAGCAGCAGGGGGCGCGGCGGTTGGCCGATGCAGGGGTGACGGTCGAGCCCGAACAGCGCCTGCACGCGCAGCTCCACGCAGGGTCCGCCTTCGTGGGCATAATCGATCGCGTGGGAGGTTCCGGCGGGCGAGCGATACTCAGCCGGGGCCAGTCGCTCGAACTCGGCCTTGGTGTTCCAGTCGAGCAGACCGACCAGCGCATCGTGAAGCTTGCCCGCGCCGATTGCCAGATCGCGACGACCTGCAAGCAGTGGGCCGAGCCATTCGTCCAGACTTTCGAGCAACGCTGCTTCGGAAAGCTGTGCGATGCCAGCATATCCGGCGCGCTGGATCAATGCGCGGGCACTCTCGCCCAGTGGCAGGGCCGCCAATCCGACGTCGCGCACCTGCGCGATCAGCAGAGCGGTCACCGCTTCGGGATCGGGCCGGGGATCCGGAATACGGGCGAGCACGATCGCGCCCAGACGCCTCTCGAGCCGCGCCTCGACACGCTCCTCAGTCGCATTCCACGACAGGGTGTGATGCTCTTCGATGCGGTGCGCGAGATGGCGAGCGATATCGCTCTCATCAAGCGCAAGCGCCGAAGTGATGCGCGCGCCCCTCGCCTCGCCATGCGCATCGCCGATCACCAGCCAGCGGGCGGTGACGAGCGGCGAGGCAGGATCGAGGCGATAGCCGCGACCGCCGGACGACTGCCACTCTTCTCCGGAAGCGCTGCGCGCGCGCGCTATGCGATCGGGGAACGCTTCGGCGAGCAGGACCGAGACCGGGACATCGGGCGACCTGCCTTGCCCGATGACCTTCCTGGCAAGGGCAGCCCAGCGCGCGGCGAGCTTGCGCGAGGTTTCGGCGCGAGAGCCGCGCTCGCTCGACCAGCGCTCGATCCTGCGCGCGAGATCCTCGCTGCGCCCGCCAAGCCCGCGCTCCTGCAGCAACAGCGCGAGCCGCGCGGCCTCGTCGGCCTGCCCGCGTGTCGCGGCGTAGAGCAGCATGTGGGCAAGCGCTGGCTCCATTGGCATGCGCGCCATGGCGCGACCGTGGGGTGTGATCCGTCCCTCGGGATCGAGCGCACCCTGAGCCTGCAAGCTGGCGCGCGCTGCGCCGAGCGATGCCGCCGGGGGAGGATCAAGCCACGCCATCGCTGCCACATCACCTGCACCCCATTGCGCGAGCGTGAGCGCAAGCGGTGCAAGATCGCTGGTCGTGACCTCGGGCGGATCGAACGGCGCACGACCGGCGTGAGCGGCTTCCTCCCACAACCGATAGGCAACGCCTGGTCCCTGACGCGCGGCGCGCCCCGCGCGCTGCGCCGCGGATGCCTGGCTGGCGCGGGTGGTCACGAGGCGCGTGACGCCCGCGACCTTGTCGAACTCGGCGCGCCGTGAAAGCCCTGCATCGACGACGACTGAAACACCATCGAGCGTGAGCGACGTTTCGGCGATGCTTGTGGCGAGAACGATACGGCGGCGGCCATCCGGGTTGCGCTTGATCGCTGCGCGTTGTCCTGCGGGCTCGACTTGTCCGTGTAGCGGCAGAATCAGGGCAGCGGGCAGGCGTTCGGCCAGCAGGTCGGCGGTCCGTTCGATCTGTGCGACGCCGGGAAGGAAGGCGAGGATATCGCCCTGCTCTTCACGCCACGCGGTCTGAATGGCCGAGGCCATGGCAGCCTCGACCTTCACGTCCGGGCGAGCACCCAGCCACTTGTACGCAAGGGGATGCGCCTTCCCCGCGCTCTC
Organism: Novosphingobium sp. HNCC26DJ243; assembly: GCF_057180545.1. NCBI lineage: Bacteria > Pseudomonadati > Pseudomonadota > Alphaproteobacteria > Sphingomonadales > Sphingomonadaceae > Novosphingobium > Novosphingobium sp. HNCC26DJ243. The sequence goes on from NZ_JBXUGN010000003.1 coordinate 88,208, forward strand.
GATCACCGGCGCATCGCCAAGCAGGCTGGCAAAGCGCGAACCGTCGATGGTCGCCGACATGACGACCAGCCGCAGGTCATCGCGCAGGACGCCTTGTGCCTCGATTGCTAGGGCAAGGCCGAGGTCGCTGTCGAGGTGCCGCTCATGCGCTTCATCGAACAGGACGGCGGAGACGCCCGACAATTCGGGATCTCCGAGAATCGTGGCAACGAAGATCGCCTCGGTCATGACCAGAACGCGCGTCCGGGCAGAGCGTTTGGCATCAAGACGCGTCACGTAGCCGATCGTACCGCCCGCCTCTTCACCCAGAAGTTCGGCCATGCGTTCGGCTGCGGCCCGTGCCGCCACGCGGCGAGGCGACAGGACGATGACCTGCCCGGCGCACCACGGTTCGCCGAGCAACGCAGGGGCAACGGCGGTGGTCTTGCCCGCACCCGGAGGTGCAATCAGCACCGCGCTGGGCCCGGCACGCAGAGCAGCGAGCAGGTCGGGCAGGACGGCGTGGATCGGCAGCTCGCTCACACCGGTCGCCTTAAGGGGGATTGGGCGGCACATGCAACGTTCAGCTTCGCTCGGGACACGCGGTGCTATAGAGCCGCTGCATGAAGACCACGCTGGCATTCGTGGTGGCACTCACCACCGGCATCCTGTTCAGCGGGGCGATGATTGGTGCCGCCATTCTTGGCATTGGCGCAGTGTGCGGCGGGAGTTGCTACTGGCTGTGGCGCCGTTTCGGGCGGCGCAAGTAATTCAGCCCATCGGGTAGGGAATGTCCCGCGAAACCGCATCGACGGCCTTCATGACATCGGCGGGAAGCACGAGGTCTGCTGCTGCAAAGATGGGATCGAGTTGGTCCTCGGCGCTGACGCCCACGATGGTCGAGGCGACAAAATCGTGCTGCTTCGACCATGCGACCGCAAAGGTTACCGGATTGAGCCCCGCCTCAGCAGCGATGGCCATGAACCGTTCCGTAGCCGAGAGCGATCGGTCGTTGACGAAACGGCGGCCCATCTGCGCCTGCCGACCCTCCATCGCGAGATAGCGCGAGAAGCGCGCGCCTTCGGGCCGCGCACCGTTGTTGTACTTGCCCGACAGCACCCCGCCCGCGATCGGCGAATAGGGGATCAGGCTGACGCCTTCCTTGCGGCAGACCTGTGCCAGTTCATCCTCGAAACGCCGGTTGTTCAGGCTGAAATTGTTCTGGATCGTCTGATAGCGGGCAGTGCCGAGGCGCTCGGCGCTGGCCAGCGACTTCATCAGGCCCCAGCTCGTCTCGTTCGAGCACCCGGTGATACGCACCTTGCCCGCGCGGACCAGCTCGTCGAGCACCTCCATCGTCTCGTCATAGGGGGTGTCGTGATCGGGCCAGTGCGTCTGGTAGAGATCGATGTAATCGGTGCCGAGCTTTGCAAGACTCGCCTCGACGGCCCTAATGATGTTGCGCCGATCGAGCGCGGTCATGCCCTCGCGGCAGGGCGAGCGGAACCAGACGTGGCTTGGGCCGGACACCTTGGTCGCCAGCACGATTGCATCGCGAGGCTTTGTCTTGAGCCACTTGCCGACGATCTCTTCGGTGCGGCCAACCCACTTGATGTCGGGCGGAACCGGGTAGCCCTCGGCGGTGTCGAAGAAATTGATGCCCGCTTCGAAACTGCGATCAAGAATGCGCAGGGCAGCAGCCTCGTCAGTCTGGCTGCCGAAGGTCATCGTGCCCATGCTGATGTCGGACACGACGATGGCAGACTTGCCAAGGCGACGATGCTGCATGGGTTGCTCCGGAATTCGAGGGTGGCGTCAGAACCGTCGTGCGACGGCGAATTCGGCGGCTTCGGTCATTGCGCCCTTTGCCGCGCTGGCCGGGAACGCTGCAATCGAGTCAATCGCCCGTTGCGCATACATGCGGGCCCGTTCGCGCGTGGCGTTGACGGCATCATGGCGGCGGATCAGTTCGATCGCATGGGCAAGATCGGCATCGCTCGACCGGTCGCCTGCAATGGCCTGCTGCCAGAATTCGCGTTCCTCGGCGTTGCCGCGCGCATAGGCGAGGATGACGGGCAGGGTCATCTTGCCTTCGCGGAAATCGTCGCCCTGGTCCTTGCCCATCTCGGCAGCGTTCGAATCATAGTCGATCGCGTCATCGGCAAGCTGGAAGGCGATGCCAAGGTTCCGACCGTAGGAATCGAGCGCCAGTTCATCCGCTTCCGGGCGTTCTGCTACGACGGCTGCGATGCGGCAGGCGGCGGAGAACAGCGCGGCCGTCTTGGCCGCGATGATGTCGAGGTACATCTCCTCGGTAGTATCGATCTGGCGCTGGGCGACGAGCTGGTCGACCTCGCCTTCGGAAATGACAGCCGAGGCGTTGGACAGGATGCGCAGGACCTTGAGCGAGCCGTCCTCGACCATGAGTTCGAAGCTGCGGCTGAAAAGGAAATCGCCGACGAGCACGGTGGCCGGGTTGCCGTAGACGATGTTCGCGGTCTTCTTGCCCCGGCGCATGTCGGAACCGTCGACGACGTCATCGTGCAGCAGCGTGGCGGTGTGGATAAACTCTACCGCGGCGGCCAGCTTGTAATGGCGGCTCCCGCCGTAACCCAGCAGCGACGCGCTGGCGAGCGTGAGCATCGGGCGCATGCGCTTGCCACCGCCTGCGATCAGGTGACCGGCCAGCGTGGGGATCAGCGGAATGCGTGACTGCATGCGATCAAGGATCACGGCGTTGACGCTGTTCATGCCCTCGGCCACCAGCGACATCATCGGGGTGAGCGAAGGTTCCGCCTTGCGCGGCAGGGTATGGATGGTCGCGGTCATCTTGGGCCACCGCTTGGCGTCAAGGGCGGCGCTTGGCAAGACGCAAGTTGCACGGTAGCGGCCAATTGGGCCAATGACTGTGTTCAACGGGGTATGGGAATGAGTGAAGACCAGGTGCTGGCAGGCTATCGCCAGTCGATCGACAATATCGACGCTGCCATGATCCACATTCTGGCGGAGCGCTTCCGCATCACCAAGGCTGTGGGCACCTACAAGGCCGAAAACAAGCTGCCGGCATCGGATCCGGGCCGCGAGGAACGCCAGATCGAGCGGCTGCGACGACTGGCAGAAGATGCCAAGCTGGATCCGGAATTCTCCGAAAAGTTCCTGCGGTTCATCATTCAGGAAGTGATTCGCCACCACGAGAAAGCGGCGGGTTCGCGGTAATCGCGGCCCTGACAGATGTCAGGGGGCTGGGCCTCAATCTTCCAGCGGCACGCCCGGCACCTGCTTGGCGGTGCGAATCGTCAGTGAGGTTTTCACGCTGGCGACGTTGGGCGCGGGCGTGAGCTTGCTCGTCAGGAACTCCTGGAAGCTCTGCAGGTCGCGGCTGACGATCTTCAGGATGAAATCGATCTCACCGTTGAGCATGTGGCATTCGCGCACTTCGGCGAGCGTACGCATGTGATCTTCGAACTGGCGGAGCGATTCCTCGGCCTGGCTCTTGAGACTGACGAGCGCGAAGACGGTGATGGCGAAGCCGAGCTTCGAGGCATCGAGTTCGGCATGGTAGCCCTTGATCACACCGGCATCTTCAAGCGCACGGACGCGGCGCAGGCAAGGCGGCGCGGTCAAGCCGACGCGCTGCGCCAGTTCAACGTTGGTTACGCGCCCTTCGTCCTGAAGTTCGGCGAGCAAGCGCCGATCGATCGTGTCCAAGGTTGCCATGCCTTCTGTTCATCCATTTCACATTCGCCCGCCGGAGCTTTCGGAAAGTGGCGAATCTTGCAACTTTCCGCACAAAATCGAACATCGGGCGATAATTTTGTTGTTTCATATCGCAATCGTCCCACATTGCAACGCAGTGGATAGCAACCTTTTGTCACTGGCCACGATTTGTTAGCCTTCGATAGGTTAGACGGGCTCTCCGGAGCTTCGCGCTACGGCCCCGATGCGCACCTGATGCGGAGCTTGAATGATCGTCGATGACCGCCTTGACACCGTGCTGCGTACCCGCGTGGCCGGAAAAATGGCGGGCCGCACCCAGATGCGGCAGATCGTTGATCTACTTGGAGTGGTGCCGCTGGCCGCGTGGAGCGGACGGCATGCCGCCGCTCTCGAACGGCTCGAATCGCTGACCGCTCTGCTGAACGACGAGGAATGCGCCAGCGTGCTGCGCGCGACCTCGCATCGCTCGGCTGTACTGGTCTATCATTTCGCACAAGGGGGTCCGCGCACCGCCGCAGCCGCGATCGCCTCGGCTCAACTGGCCGAAGAGGACTGGCTTGCGCTGATTCCCCGTCTGCCCACCGCCGCGCGCGGCTTCCTGCGCCACCGCACCGATCTGGGCGACCGGGTGCGCGAACAGCTATCACGTCTGGGCATCAACGACTTCCTTCTGCCGCAACCTGAGCAAGTGGCAAAGTCGGAACGATTGGCAGTTGCGCCACCTGTCGCGGAAGCCGTGCCAGTCGCGGAAGCCGTGCCTCTTGCGGCAGCCGTGCCCGGTTCCCTTCCTGCCGACCACATTTCTCCCCTGCCCACGAAAACGCCCGCGCTCGAGCCGTTGTCAGTGCCGGACGAGGGCATCGGTGCAATCGTTCGGCGGATCGAGGCTTTCCGGCGCAAGCGCGAGGAACGCGACCAATCCGTCCAGCCTGCCAGCCCAGGGGGCGTGGCCCCGCTCCTGCCCTTCGTCGACGATGCTGCTCCAGTACGCATGCCGCCCAAGGCCATCGACGTGCGCACCGATGCGGATGGCGTGGTCGTGCACGCCGCGATCGATCCGCCGGGCATGCTGATAGGCACGCGGCTGTTCGTGACCGATCCCGGCGCAGCGGTCCATTGCGACGAGCCGATGGCCAGCGCCTTCCGCCAGCGCCAGCCGATCAGTGCCGGCCAGCTTGCGGTAGAAGGTGCTGATCAGGTTTCGGGCTTCTGGCAAGTGGATGGAACACCCGTGTTCGCAAGGGACGGCGGGCGCTTTTCCGGATACCTCGTGCGCCTGCGCCGGCCGCTTGTCGTGGCGGCAGAAATCGGCGCGCGCCCGTCGAGTGCCGCGGCAGATGCCGATCGCCTGCGCCAGTTGCTGCATGAACTGCGTACGCCGATAAACGCGATCCAGGGCTTTGCCGAAGTGATCCAGCAGCAGGTATTTGGCGCAACGCCACACCAGTATCGCGCGATGGCCGCCACCATCGCTGCGGATGCCGCACAGATGCTGGCAGGGTTCGAAGAGGTCGAGCGACTGGTGAAGCTCGAAAGCCGGACGCTCGACATCGACAGCGGGGAAGCCGATGTCGTCGCGGTCGTTGCGCGTCTGGTCGAGCAGATCTCGCCCGTTTTGTCAGCGCGCAATGTGCGGCTGAGCGTGGCCATGCCGCCCCATGCCCTGCCGGTCGCTTTTGCGCCCGACGAGATCGAACGCTCGGTGTGGCGGGTGTTCTCGGTCATTGCGGCCAGCGTTGCCCCCGGCGAACGGCTCGCGATCGCGCTTGAAGAACAAGCGCAGCAAGCCTTGCTCTCGCTAACCTTGCCCGCATCGTTGCAGCGGCTTGACGATGCCGCGCTGTTCGCGCCCGATGCTGGTGCAAGCGGGGGATTGTTTGCGGCCTCTGCCATGCTCGGCAATGGCTTTGCCCTGCGCCTTGCGCGTGCAGAATTCGAAGCTGGAGGCGGTTCGCTGAGGCGCGAGCAGGACCGCATCCTTGTTGGCCTGCCCCACTTGACCGAGAAGAATCAGAGCCTTACCCCTTCGCTTTCCGGCAATACGTCGGCAGCGGGTTGAACCAGGGGGAAATGGTGGACCAGCGCCCGGAAATCCTGCGCATGCCCGGCGAGGCGGACTTTGTCCGGTTTGATGCCGCTTTCGGCACGCGCTTCGTCCTGACAGTCGACACCGAAGAAGAGTTCGACTGGAGCAAGCCGCTCGACCGGACGAGCCACGGTCTGGATCACGTTCCGCGCATCGCCAAGTTCCAGCAGTTCTGCGAGGGCCTCGGGATCGTGCCGATCTATCTGATCGATTATCCGGTGGCGAGTGATCCGCGCGCGTCACAAGTTCTGGGCGACGCGGTGAAAGCCGGGCGCGCGGAAGTCGGCGTGCAGCTGCACCCTTGGGTGAGCCCCCCGTACGATGAGGACGTAAACGTCCACAACAGCTTTTCGGGTAACCTTCCCCCCGATCTGGAACGCGCAAAGTTCCGCAAACTGCGCGACACGATCGAGGAAGCATTCGGCGTGGCACCGCAGGTTTATCGCGCCGGGCGATACGGGGTGGGTTCCGAGACCGCCTCGATCCTCTCGGAATGCGGGGTCGCGATCGACACCTCGGTACGCTCTCGCTTCGACTACAGTTCGACCGGCGGCCCCAACTTTCGCGATCATCCCTTGCGCCCCTGGTGGATCGACCGCCGCAATGGCCTGATGGAAATGCCGTTGACCACGGTATTTTGGGGCCTCCTGCGCCAACAGGGTCGCACGGTCTATCCGGCGCTGTGGCGCGTGCCTCGTCTGCGCGGCGCGCTGGCGCGGCTGGGCCTGCTCGAACGCATCCCGCTGACGCCCGAAGGTGTGACGCTCGACGAAGCGATCAAGGGCATCGACATGGCCCTCGACGATGGCTTGCCCATTCTGGTGTTTTCTTTCCACAGTCCTTCGCTGCGGCCGGGGCTCACCCCTTATGTGCGGGACGAGGATGAACTCGATGCGTTCTATGACTGGTGGCGCGGGGTATTTGGATACCTGCAAAAGCGCGGGGTCCGCCCTGCTTGCCTGCGAGATGTAATATCCGCAGCGAAGGTCTGACCACTGCGCCTTGCCAAGCAAGGGTTGTCCTTGTACCGGCAACGGCGATGGGCCTGTAGCTCAGCGGTTAGAGCTGGCCGCTCATAACGGCTAGGTCGCGGGTTCAAATCCTGCCGGGCCCACCATCACCCTTCCAAACATTTCAGGTCCCAAGACATTCTGGCGTGCTTCACTGAATGCCTCAGTCTTCTTGCGCCTTTGGCGACGCGCAACTCGGGTCGGAAAGCGCTTTTCGCAGTGCTGCGATCCGGCAACGTTCTGCTTTGAAAGAGGCAAGGACAATCGCACATCCACCCCCATCACGAGCAAGCGCAAACCACTTTGATGCCCCTTCGACAAGGCATACACGATCGGGCGGACGGATGTCCTCGCGCACCTCGATGAAATCAGCCTATCCATCTGGAAAACAAGCATAACAAAGCTCTTTCAAAAAGACGGTAGAATTCTGAGGTAACGTTGTCTATAGAATGCGCAACCGGGTTGAGAGGCCAGCGGAAGAGCTGGGCGGATCACGTGATCCGGGCGCGTATCGCGCGCCGTTCGCCTGAAGCATGTCGTGCGGAGGTTTGGGACCGACAAATGGAAGAGTTCGACTACATTGTTATCGGCGCGGGTACATCGGGCTGCGTCATGGCGAACCGCCTGAGCGAAAGCGGCGAGCACCGCGTGCTCCTCGTCGAAGCAGGCCCGCCCGACCGGAACATCTGGATCCATGTGCCAGCAGGTCTGCCCAAGGTGCTCAACAATCCGAACTACAACTGGCGCTTCTCCTCCGAACCGGAAAAGAGCACCAAGGACCGTGTCATCCCGATTCCGCGCGGCCGTGGCCTTGGCGGTTCGAGCACGATCAACGGTATGCTTTACGTGCGCGGCGATCCCAGCGACTTCGACCAGTGGGCGCAGGCAGGCAACGCCGGTTGGTCGCACGACGATGTTCTCCCCTATTTCAAGAAGATGGAACGTTTCCCCGAAGGCGACAGCGAGACGCGCGGCCATTCCGGCCCGATGGAAGTGACGCGTGGCACCGAGAGCCACGAACTGCCAGAAACGTTCCTCGTGGCTGCGCAGGGCGAAGGCTTTTCCTACAACCCCGACTACAACAGCGGTGAGCAGGAAGGCTTCAGCCACCTCCAGTACACGCAGAAGAACGGTCGCCGCTGGTCTTCGGCCAAGGCCTATCTCGACCCGGCGAAGAAGCGTGCGAACCTGACGATCGTCACCGACGCGATGACGACGAGCCTCGATTTCGAAGGCAAGCGTTGCATCGGCATCACTTATGTCAAGGGCGGAGCCGAAACCAAGGTTCGCGCCAAGGGCGAAGTGATCGTCTCGGCGGGCGCCGTGCAATCACCGCAGATTCTCGAGCTTTCGGGCATCGGCCGGCCTGACGTGCTTCAGGCAGCGGGCATTCCCGTGCGCCATGCGCTGCCTGGTGTCGGCGAAAACCTGCAGGATCACTTCGCCGTGCGCATGATCTGGAAGGTCACCAAGCCGATCACGCTGAACGAGCGCAGCCGTGGCCTTTATGTCGCGAAGGAAGCGATCCGCTATGCCTTCACCGGTCGCGGCATCCTCAGCTCGTCACCGGCGCTGGTCTGCGGTTACGTAAAGACACGGCCCGATGTGATCGCGCCCGACATCCAGTACCAGTTCATTGCCGCGAGCTATTCGGACCCGACGATCCGCAAGCTCGATCCCTATCCGGGCATGACCGTCAACGTCTGCATCGCGCGGCCCAATTCGCGCGGGCACATTCACGTCGCTTCGTCCGATCCGAAGGCGCCGCCGAAGATCCACCCCAACTTCCTGACCGATCCCACGGACGGGCAGACGATCATCGAGGGCATGAAGATCTGCCGTCGCATCGTCGAGAACAAGGCGTTCGACGAGTATCGCGGCGTCGAACTCCACCCCGGCAAGGCCATAACATCGGACGAGGATTGGCTCGAATTCGCCAGGAACCGCGGGCAGACGGTGTTCCACCCGGTGGGCACCTGCAAGATGGGTCCGGCAACGGACGCGAATGCGGTGGTCGACCACACCTTGCGCGTCCACGGCCTTGACGGGCTGCGCGTGGTCGATGCCTCGATCATGCCAACCATCGTTTCGGCCAACACCAACGCCGCGGCGCTGATGATCGCCGAAAAGGCAGCCGACATGATCCTGCGGGGAACCGCACGCTAACAACCAAAAAACAAAACGGGAAAAGGATGCGAGGGCGGATATGGCACATGCAAGCGAGCGCGCCGCAGGCACAATAGCGGGCTGGGACACGAAGTACGAGTTCAAGGCGGTCGCGCTGTTGACCCTCGCATTCGGCTTGGTCGGCCTCGACCGTTGGATCATCGCCCCGCTCGCGCCGGCGATGATCCGCGACCTCGGCATGACTCCGCAGGACATGAACAACCTCATTGCCGCGCTAGGCGTGACCTGGGGTGTCGCTGCGGTTCTCATGGGGGGCCTGTCCGACCGCATCGGTCGTCGTGCCGTGCTCCTGCCCGCGATCGTGCTGTTTTCGCTGATGTCGGGCCTGTCGGGCATGGTTGCTAGCTTCACGGGTCTGCTGCTTGTCCGCAGCCTGATGGGCGTGTGCGAAGGCGCGTTCTGCCCGACCAGCTTTGCTGCTACCGCCGAAGCCTCCAAGCCATCGCGGCGCGGCTTCAACCAAGGCCTGCAGCAGAGCGCCTTTGCCCTGTTCGGCCTGGGCTTTGGCCCGATCATCGCGACCCAGCTGCTTGCTCATGTCGAATGGGAAGTGGTGTTCATGCTGGTGGCCATTCCCGGCCTGATCCTTGCGGTCCTGCTGTGGCGCGTGATCCGTGAGCCGGTGACCGTGAGCCAGCCGGTTGAAATGCCGCAGGCCGAGGCGATCAAGCCCGCTCCGATCCGCGATCTGTTCCAGCATCGCAACATCCCGCTCGGCATGGTCGGCCTGCTTTGCGCGATGTGCGGCATTTTCGTGCTCAGCGCCAATATTCCGCTCTATCTTACCGAGGTACTCAAGCTCTCGCCGGTGGACATGGGCATTGTCACCTCGGCGCTCGGCTTCGGCGGCTTCGTCGGCCAGTGGGGCCTGCCTGCCGTGTCGGACCATTTCGGTCGCAAGCCGGTAGCCATCGTCGGCTTCGTCGCGGGCGCTATCATGCTCTATCTGTTCATGCAGGCGGGGGCTGACGTTGCGGTCCTCTTCCCGCTGCTTTTTGCCAGCGCGGCCTTCAGCTTTGGCCTGCTGTCGCTGATCACCGGTCCGATCGCTACCGAGGCGGCTCCGGTAGGTCGCATCTCGACGACGGCGGGCATCATCATCGGAACTGGCGAAATCTTCGGCGGCGGGCTGGCGCTCGTCGTGGCCGGTGTGGTGATCTCGGCCTACGGCATTCCGGCCATGCTGTATCTTGCGCTTGGCGGGCTCATTCTCGGCGGCGTCCTGATGCTGTGGCTGAAGGAAACGGCACCGCGCCTCGTCAAGTCGGCAGGAGCGTCAGCGCTTGACCAGCTTGAGGACCGCACGCTCGGCGGCATTGCATCCTGATCATATCGAGAACCTGACTGATGGAACCTTTCTCCTATTCGGCCCTCCCTTCCAAGGTCACCTTCGGGTTCGGCACGCTCGGGCTCGTTGCCGACGAGATGATCGCGCTGGGATGCAAGCGCGCGATCGTGCTTTCGACCCCGCAGCAGGCGGACGCGGCTGAACGGCTGGTCGAGCAACTCGGTGAACTGGCCGTGGGCCGGTTTTACGAGGCAACGATGCACACGCCGATCGATGTCACCGAACGGGCCGTTGCCGAGGCACTGGCGGTAGCCGCAGACTGCACCGTGGCACTCGGCGGAGGATCGACCATCGGCCTTGGCAAGGCCATAGCGCTGCGCACCGATCTGCCGCAGATCGTGATTCCGACGACTTATGCGGGATCGGAGGCGACTCCGATCATCGGGCAGACCGCGAACGGGGTGAAGAATACCGAACGCACGCTCAAAGTTTTGCCCGAAGTGGTGATCTACGACGTGGATCTGACCCTGACGCTGCCGGTCGGGCTTTCGGTGACTTCGGGGATGAACGCCATCGCCCATGCCGCCGAGGGTCTGTATGCCAAGGACGGCAATCCGGTCATCCGGATGATCGCGGAAGATGGCTTGCGCGCGCTCGCCGCCGCCCTGCCCCGGCTCCATGCCGATGGAACCGACAAGGAGGCGCGGTCGAACGCGCTTTACGGTGCCTGGGCTTGCGGCGTGACGCTCGGCTCGGTGGGCATGTCGCTGCACCACAAGCTGTGTCACACCCTTGGGGGCGCGTTCGACCTGCCTCATGCCGAGACGCACACGGTCGTGCTGCCGCACGCCATGGCCTACAATGCCTCGGCCGCGCCCGATGCGATGGCGCGGCTCGCGCGCGCTCTGGGCGTCGAAGATGCGCCGCGTGGGCTGTATGATCTTGCCAAGTCGCTGGGTGCGCCGACAAGCCTCAAGGAACTGGGCATGCCCGAGAACGGGATCGACCATGTCGTAGAGCTGGCGATCAAGAACCCCTACTGGAACCCAGCGCCGCTTGATGCCGGGCGTCTCCGGACCCTGATCGAGAACGCCTATCTTGGCCGTCCTCCACAGTCGGACTGACAACAGCAAAGCCCGACGACGACAGGCTCAGAAGACAGCAAACAGGGACGAGGACTGATCTGTGGCGCAATACGATGAACAGAAGATCACTCCTGCCGTGCTCGGCAGTTTCAGCCAGACGCCTGACCCGCGCTTGCGCGAGATCATGACGAGCCTGACAAAGCACCTCCATGCTTTCGTACGCGAGACCCAGCTTTCGCTTGGCGAATGGATGCAAGGCATCGAGTTTCTGACCGGCGTCGGACAGATGTGCGACGCGACGCGCCAGGAGTTCATCCTGCTGTCGGATGTCCTTGGCGTTTCGATGCTGGTGGATGCGGTAAATCACGCACCCGATGGCGCAGGAACCGACACCACCGTGCTTGGCCCCTTCTTCATCGAGAATTCACCTTCGTTCGATCAAGGTTCTGATATCGCCGGCGGAATGGGAGGCGATCCTCTCTACGTCGATGTCAGTGTGCGCGATGCGGATGGACTGCCCATCCAGCATGCCAAAGTGGAGGTCTGGCAGTCGGACTCCGAAGGATTTTACGACGTGCAGCGTCCTGATCTGGCTGGCAGCTTTCATTTGCGCGGCACGTTGTCATCCGACGACGCGGGCAAAGTGCGGTTCTGGTCGGTGCTGCCCACCGCCTATCCGATCCCGCATGATGGCCCGGTCGGCGTGCTGTTGAACGCCACCGCCCGCCATCCATGGCGTCCGGCACACCTCCATTTCAAGCTGACCGCGCCGGGCTTCTCCACGGTGGTGACGCACCTTTTCGTCAAAGGCGACAGCTATCTGGAATCCGACGCCGTGTTCGGCGTCAAGGATTCGCTGATCTGCGAATTTCCCGGCCACGAGGCGGGCGTTGCTCCCGATGGTCGGGCCATGGATGGGCCATGGCACAGCCTGTGTTATGATTTCGTGCTTGAACCCGAAGCTGAGGGAGAAGCTCGCTTATGAGCGGTTTCGAGGTCAATCGCCGCGGCTTTGTGGTGGGCAGCCTGATTTCCGGAGCCTTTCCTCTGGGAGGCCTGGCGCAAGCCGCCGATCTGCGCGGCGCTGGAGCGAAACCCCGGCTGCATCGTCTGCTCGTCGATCATTCCATCCCCGAAAGCGTCAGGCTTGGCACATATGCGGAGGCACTGGCCGACGAGGTCTTTGGCTTCGATCATGATCCCACCGCATTGTGGCAGCGCGAGTTGCGTACGCTCTGGCCACAGGGGCCACGCCCCATTGCGGGCCTGACAACTCCCGCCGTGCGCATGGTGTTTGAACAGCTCGGTCGCGACCACGGCGCGCGCATCGTGTTCAGCGCCGAACATCGCACTCTTCCCTCGGGCATGCGCCACGAGCTTTCGGGATGCGATGCTCTGCTGACCTGCCCCGATCTGCGCGTCGGTGCCGACTGGGTAGCGGACATGGCGCGGCACCTGGCAGCAGCACCGCGCGAAGCGGGCGCGAAAGCCACGGCTTCATCTTACGAAACCGGGCGTGCTGCGGGAATGGCCGACAGGTCACGACGGCTCGTGACCTGGGTGCTGGCACCCGTGCACCGCCGCAACGATCCCCGTTCTTTCGACATGGCGAGACTCTGAATGCCTCTTCCCCTGCCCCCCGGTGTCTCGCCGGCCGATTTCAAGTCGGCCCTAGCCAAGTTCGCACAAGCCATTGGCAGTCAATGGGTTTTCACATCAGAGGAAGACGTCTTCCTTTATCGTGATGCCTATTCGCCGCTGTGGGACGAAAAGGATGAACGCCTGCCTTCGGCAGCGCTCGCTCCGCAAAGCGCCGAGGAAGTTCAGGCGATCGTGCGCATCGCCAACGAATTCAAGATTCCGCTCTATTCGATCTCGACCGGCAAGAACCTAGGCTATGGCGGCTCCGCCCCGACGGTTACGGGTTCGGTCGTGGTCGATCTCAAGCGGATGAACAAGATCATCGAGGTCGACGACAAGCGCCACTTCGCGATTGTCGAGCCGGGCGTTTCGTACTTTGATTTGCATAATTATATTCAGGAACGCGGACTGAAGGTGTGGATCGATCCGCCTGATCCGGGCTGGGGCAGCCTGATCGGCAACAGCCTCGATCGGGGATGCGGCTACACATACGGCAGCTATCGCGACCACTTCGACAGTCATTCGGGGATGGAGATCGTGCTGGCCAATGGCGAGTTGATCCGCACCGGCATGGGCGCGTTGCCAGGCTCGAAGACCTGGGCTGAGTTCAAGCATGGCTTCGGGCCGAGCGTCGATGGTCTGTTCAGTCAGGGCAATTTCGGCATTGTGACCAAGATGGGCTTCCATCTGATGCCCATGCCCGACGCCTACATGTCGGGCATGGCGTTCGTTGCCCGGCGCGAAGATCTGATTCCGCTGGTCGACATCGTCAACGCACTGGAACACACCGGCGTCATCGGTCAGCCGCGCTATGGCAGCCCCATGCAATCGCTGTTTGGCGATGCAGCTTTCAAGGCCGCGGTGAACAGCCGTCCGGGCATGACCGACGACCAGTTGAACCAGACGGCGAAGGACCGCAATCTCGCCTCGTGGCAGGTCGAACTGCAGTTCTACGGACCTCCGGCCGCGATCGAGGCCAACTGGGCGGCAGCCTGCGCCAAGATCAGCGCCGCCATACCCGGCGCACGCTTCGAGATCCTCCACCGTCACTCCTTCCCGCTGACACAGGCACAGAGCGATGCGCTCCCGCACAAGGCGGCGCTTGGCGTTCCGGATCTCTCGATCTTTTTTGTCGGCGCGCGGGCGAAGGAAAGCCCCGAGCCGGGTGACGGCTTCATGTGGTTCTCGTCGGTCATCCCCAAATCGGGCGATGCGATCTTCGAGGCGCAGAAGGTCTATCGTGCTGCCGCGTGGGATCTGGGCGTGGAGCCCACCATTTCGCCGTTCAGCACACCTAGCTCGTGGTATCGCACTTTCATCCTGATCTCGGGTCTGCCGATCTCGCGTTCGGACAGCGAACTCAACCAGAAGAGCCGGCGTCTCTACGAGACCTATGCCCGTGCGGCGGCCGCTGCGGGCTTCGGCGAGTATCGGGCTCCGGCAATCTTTCACAGCTTGGTGTCCGACACCTATTCGTTCAACGATCACGCCCTGCGGCGCTTCATCGAAACAATGAAGGACACGGTCGATCCCAACGGCATCCTTGCGCCGGGCCGGGGTGGAATCTGGCCCAAGAGCTACCGGGAGAAGAAGGCATGAAGTCGGTCTGGCTTGTGGCCATCGCAGCGCCCATCGCGCTGAGCGCGGCATACGTTTCATCCGCGCGCACCGCCACGGCCATGGCTGGGAAGGCGGCAAAGCCGGTGAGCCAGGTCGAGCAGGGTCGCAAGCTTTACCAGTACTGGTGCGCCACGTGCCACGGCGCGGGGGTCGGTGCCGAGGGACGCACGCAATTGCCCGGGACCGCAGCGCTTCAGGAAAAATACCAAGGCGACCCCCCTGCCCTGCTGGAGGAACGTACCGACCTAACGCCCGAAATTGTAACCGTTTTTGTCAGAAACGGCATCTCGGTCATGCCGTTTTTCCGCAAGACCGAAATATCCGACAGCGAACTGGCCGCGATCGGTGCTTATCTCGCTCGGCCGCGTTCGAAGACAAACAAGTGAACTGAAAGTCCTGCGCCACCCGCTACAGACGGGGTGGCGTAGAGAGGGGTAGCCGATAGCATGGCGACGAGGCCAGGGTTCGGTTTGAGGGGGAATATGGTCGTGGCAGCTTCTGCGCGCGAGATGTCTGCGACTGCTCTGGCCGGCGGGGCGCAATGCTATTCATTTCGAACCTGGCGACCTTAATGGCCAATCGGCTTGCAGTTCGGCCGCCACGGTGACTATTATAGCTTATGATATCGTCGCACCGGCCAACCAAGGCCCCAACCCTTAAAGATGTCGCAGCACAGGCCGGAGTTTCGCTTGCGACCGCAGGGCGCGTGCTCCGCAACGAAGGCTATCCAGTAGACAAGCTGCTGGCGGAACGAGTCCGACAGGTCGCCACAGCGCTGGGTTATGTGCCCAACATTCTGGCACGCAGCTTGCGCGGCGGTTCACCCACCATGGTTGGCCTGGTCATCGGTGACATGGTCGAACCCTATTACGCCGAGATTGCCGAAGCGATCACGCAGCACGCCGAAGCAGCGCACCGCACGCTCGCCATCGTCTGCAACATGCAGCGCGATCCCCTGCTCGAGCTGAAATACTGCCAGCAGTTGTGGGAACACCGCGTGGCGGGCCTCGTGCTCTCGGGCGGCGGCTTCGATCAGGAGGAGCACAAGGAGGCGCTCAGGGCGCTGCTTGGACGCATGGTCCAGTCCGGGGTGATCGTGACTTCGCTCAGCCCGCGCGACCTCGGCGTTCCAGAATTTGCTGTCGACAATATCGAAGTCGGGCAGATGATGGCGCGCGAACTGACGAAGCACGGGCACCGCAAGATCGGCATCATCGCAGGGCCGCCGCAAAGCCCGGTCACCAGCTTGCGCCTCTCGGGCGCGATCGAGGCGATCGAAGCGGTTGGCGGCGAATACGAGGTGATCCACAGCACGCTCAACCCCGGTGCGGGCGCGGCAGCCGTGGAACGGCTCGTTAGTGTCAGGCCCGATCTGACCGGGTTCGTCGTCGGTTCGGGGTCGATCGCGCTTGGCGTGCTGCAGAAGCTACGAGAACTCGGGCGCGAAATCCCGCGCGACGCCTCGGTCGTGAGCGTGGGCAATTCTCGCCTTGCCGAATGGTCGAATCCGCCGCTGGTCACAATCGACGTCAGGCTGGCCGATTGCGGCCGGCAGGCGCTCGACTACATCCACAATCGCCTGAGGGGCCTTGAGGCCCGTGATGCCGTCAGCATGACCGTGCGGGTGACGCCGGGTGCGACGGTCGCCAAGCCGGCCAAGCGGCTGATACGGCAGGGCGCTTGAACGCCACGCTGTGCGTCGCACCGGCAGGCGCTGCGCCATTTCCATCGTCAGAGGAATGACGAGGCCGACATCGCCGCGCGCACGGCTATTGCCAGTGCGTTGCGGCCATGCCGGCCCCTGTTCAAGCAAGCAGAGCGCTATAGCCGCCCCCGGAAAACCGGGGGCGATATTCGATCAACGCGACTTGATCATGTCGAAGGCGGCGTCGACCACCTTGTTGGCGCGATAGCAATCGACCACGCTGGCAGGCGGCTTCTGGCCGGCGCGCCATGCGGCGAAGATTTCTTCGGTCGCGGTGATGCTGAGGTGCTGGTGCGGGTTGCCGTCGGTCATTTCGTCACCGTCGGCGGTCACGCGGCGGATCTTGCCATCCTTGGCAGCGAGCAGGACCTTCGAGCCTGAAATCTTCCATTCTCCGTCGGTTCCGTCGCGCGGGAAGGTGTTGCCGGATTCGATCGTGCCCATGATGCCGCTGGGCGTACGCACCATGACCGTGACGTAATCTTCGACCGCACGGCCGTGGACGCGGTTGCTCGACTGGGCGCCGATCACTTCGACTTCTTCGCCGGTCAGGTGAAGGAACAGATCGATGCCGTGAATGCCGAGGTTGCGCAGGCAGCCACCGCCCATGGCAGGATCGAACATCCATTCCGAATCCCACGCAAGGTAGCGATCCGAGGTCGGGCGGTTGTTGCGGAAGTAGAGATGCGAAACGGTGCCGAGATCACCGGAGCCGAGCAGTTCGCGCGCCTGCTGCGTGAACGGCAGATAGCGCTGCGTGAAAGGCACGGCGGCGAAGGCACCGCGCGCGGTTGCGAGTTCGGCGACTTCGCCGACCTGGTCCGAATTAAGGCCCATCGGCTTTTCCATCATGAACGGAAGGCCGCATTCGATGAGATAGCGTGCGGTCTCGGACATGTCGTCATGACGGCCAAGCGCCAGAACGAAATCGGGCTTCGTCTCGTCGATCATCTTGCGATAGTCGGTCCAGACGGGCGTGCCCTTGCCGAGCGCGGCCGAGCGGTGCTCAGCGACCTCAACCTTCGGGTCCTGAATGCCGACGAATTCAATGTCGGGCATGTCATCGAGGATGTTGAGGTACTTGGCGTCATAGAGCGAATGCCAGTGGCCGACGCCCGTCGCTGCGACTCTAATCGTCATTTCAAATTACTCCATAAATCTGTCACGTCCCGGACCCGACCTGCCGCGAAGTGGCGATACGGGACCAGGGCGAACAAGTTGGCTCGTTACTTGGGCCTGCCGAAGAGGTCTCTTCCCGCGATGGCCGCCTATTACTTCGCGAGCAGACCGGTTGAAACCAGCATCTCGCTAATTTCCTTGGCGATGGCTTCCGTGACCGGCACGGCGGGCGGGCGGATGCGGGCCGAAGGAATTTCGCCCAGCTGGACGAGCGTTTCCTTGACGGCGGCGGTTTCGTGCGTCGCGCGGGTCGGCTTCTGGTTCTCGAACACAGTGCCCATCAGCGGACGGCAGATCTTGTCGAAGATCGCGTCGGTCGCTGCAACATCCTTGGCTTCGGTGGCTTCGAGCAGCTTGACCCAGTGCTGCGGCGTGATCGTGCTGATGCCGATCAGGGCGCCATGCGCACCGTAGAGCAGCATGTCGCGCAGCGGCGGCGAGTCCACAGCGGCGAGCACGGAAATCTTGTCCTTCAGCTTGTCCCAGATGTCGTAATAGGCCTCGACCGTGCCGGTGGCGGCCTTGATGCCGACGACGCCGGGGATGTCGGCCAGACGCTCGAGGATGTTGATCGGATAGGACGCGGCGCTGGCTGGCGGATACTGGAACACGATCAGCGCGATACCGGCTTCATCGTCGAGGCGGCTGAAGTACTTCACCATCTCGGCTTCGTCGCTCAGCAGCTTGCGATAGGAGCGCAGTTCGTAGGGCGGGAAGACCAGGAGCGCGTCGGCGCCTGCTGCCTTAAGTGCCTTGGCCTGCTTGACCGCCAGATCGGGGTTGCGCTCCATCAGGCCGGCGATGACAAGCTGCCCTTCCTTGCGGACGCTGCACGCGATCCGGACGATCTCGCACTCTTCCTCAGAGGTGAGTTCGATCACTTCGGCCAGCATGCCGGTAACCACAAGACCCTTGACGCCCGGAACCGATGCCACGGAAGCAAGGTGCTTCCGGGTCGCTTCGGTATCGAGCGAGAAGTCTTCGTGGTATACGGCGACAGTGGCTGGATAGAGCCCCCTCATCTGCAGCTTGCTATTCTCTGAGGACATTTCACCTTAACTCCATTGGTGTTTCAATAAATTCAAAGGAAGCGTATTCCAGAAATGCAGCGGATCACTTCAGCGCGAGACAGATGGCCTTCGTGACTTCGGCGCATCCCGCCTGGCCACCAAGGTCGCGCGGCAAGGACTTGCCCTGCGCCAGCACCTTGATCACCGCGGCTTCGATCCGGTCACCCGCTTCTGCGAGCGCAGGCGCGTTCTCGCGATCAGCCAGCCACTTGAGCATCATCACACCCGACAAGACCGTCGCCACGGGGCTGGCAATGCCAAGGCCGGCGATGTCCGGAGCGGAGCCGTGTGCGCCTTGGAATAGCCCGTGCGAAGGTCCGATCTCGGCAGACGGCGAGATGCCCATGCCGCCGACCGTGGCTGCGCCCAGATCGGAAATGATGTCGCCAAGCAGGTTCTCTGCAACGATCACATCGTAAAAATCAGGGCGCTTGACGAGGTGGACTGTCATCGCGTCGACGTAGGAATAATCCATCTCGACGTCGGGAAAATCGGCAGCGGCCTCGTCGCAGACCCGGCGGAAGAACGCAAAGGAGCGCAGGATGTTGGCTTTGTCGCACACTGTCACGCGCGACTTGCCATCACGCAGCGCGCCGTTGCGCTTGCGGGCGAGTTCCATGGCGAAGCGGGCAACGCGGTCGGTTCCCTTGCGCGTGATGAGCAGGGTATCGGTGGCAACTTCGTTGCGCAGTTCGATCCCGCCGCCGCGGCTGGCGTAGAGCCCTTCGGTATTCTCGCGAACGATGACGTAGTCGATGCCGGTCGTCTCGGCATCGCGCAAGGGCGAACGAACGCCCGAGAGCAGCTTGATCGGGCGGACGTTGGCATAAAGATCGAGATCGAAACGCAGGCGCAGGTGCAGATCGTTGCCGACCTCGGTGCCATCGGGATAGACGACTTCGGGCAGGCCTGCTGCGCCATGAAGGATCGCAGCCATGCTGTTGCAGGCCTCTGCAGTCTCTGGCGGGAGGACGTGGCCGGTCTTCCGATAGGATCCCGCGCCACCCTCGAGCATGACGAAATCGAGCGCGTCGTGCCCGCAAGCCTCGCGCAGGATTTCGATCGTGGCCTGCGTGACCTCGGGCCCGATTCCGTCGCCTTCGATGGTGGCTATCTTGATTGCCATCAGAAACTGTTCCCTTTTGGATATTCGCTGGTTCTCCCGGCCTGAAGATCCGAAGGGTCACCCGGATCGATCCCTGCCAGGAGATCAAAAATTTGCAGGGACATCCCGCCTGTTCCTAGGCGAGAGCGCTGCTTTTCCCGATATTTCAACGTGCACAGGTCAATCCGGGGATCGATCCGCATGCCCAGTGATCTGAAACGTTCGCCCAGGCTTCTGCAGGAACAAAACCCCAATTTTTGGCGGATCGCTCAACTTCCCCCTTACTTCCTCAAAGCCACTCATCCGATAAGGCCTTGGCCCGCGTCAGAGCTTATAGACAACGTTATCCGGAGAATCGCTTCGAGGCAAGTGCTAACAACTTTCCGGGCCGTTCAGGCCATTCGAAATTCTGGTCATTCACGCCGTTGTCGCCAGTGAAAGAGCCACGCCAGGCGCTTCGGCGAGGACCGAGCCGGTGCGGGTAAACTCCTCCAGAATCGTCAGATGATTGGCACCGGTTATCGGCAGCAGTTCTACCGGAACTTCTGCGCCCGCGCGCATCGCGAAGAAGGCCTGGCTCTGGCGCTGGATCTCCGGCAATTCCTCATCCCCGAAGGCAACAATGAAAGGTTTGTCGATCGGAGCGAGAAGGACTGGCGAAAAACTTTCGATCTCCGCGTCGGTCAACTCCAGCTTCGCGTTCAGGAAAGTGTCGCGCAGTGGAGCCAGCTCGAAGATGCCCGAGATGCACAGTACGGCACGGACGGACGGATGGCTTGCATTGAGAGCCGCCAGATGAGCCCCGGCCGACCACCCTGAAAGCACCAGTGGGCCGCCTGCCCCGAAACCCTCGCGATTGGCGTCAAGCCAAGCCATCGCACGAGCCACGCTGTCGACGACGTCGCTGAGCGAAGCCTCGGGCGCGAGCGGATAGCCGCAGAGCGCCGCCGACCAGCCCTTTTCGAGCGCGGCGCGAACGCAAGCCGAGAATTCGTCGCGCGCCCCGCCCTGCCAGTAGCCTCCATGAATGAACACAAGGCATGGCGCATCGGCGTCGCGTGCGGGGAAGATGTCCCAGCATTCGCGCGGATGATCGCCATAGGCCACGTCGCAGTGGCACGGGAACTCCGCGCGAACCTGCGCCGACGCGACTTTTCGTGCAGCGATCAGATCGTCCGCACCCTCAATCGCGCCACGGTTGTTGTAGGCGGCATCGCGATCTGCCTGCGAGAGTTGCGACCATGTGGGCTGCGCTTGGGGATCTGCGGTAGACATGGCGTTCCTTGCGGCCAGGTGTGCTTCAGCCGCCGACGAAGTGGCGTGCCTCGGACACTTCCGGGCTCGTCATCCACGCCTCATGGGCCATGGTGACCAGCATGTCGGCGACCATGCCCGAGATCAGCTTATCGATGTAGGGCTGGATACCCGAGCAGGCCACCACGATGCCGTAGCGCTTGACGCCACCCCAATAGACAGTGTCACCTTCGAACAGCAGGTGTGGGAGGATGCCCGTTCGGTCATCGTTGCGATCGTACCAGAGTTGGTGCGCCTTCATCCGGGCGAACGGGCCAAAGGTCGCGTCAAGCTTTTCGCGACCACCGAAGAAGCTCTTCTCGAACAGGACGAGCGGCTTGACCTGACGCTGCTCCATCCAGTCGCCCGAGCCATCATGGTCGAGCGATCCCGAGGTGCCGGGCACGACGACCACGACATGACACTGGTTGCGCTTGGGGCGCAGCAGCTTCGCGGCGCCCGCCAGCTTGCTGTCCGCAGCCGGATTGAGGATCGCTTCGACCACCGCCTCGACGGCTGCTTCGGCCATCTCGGCGGTTAGATAGGTTGGCGAGACAAGTGCTTCTTTGGACATCGTTATCCTTTGGTTCTGCAGGTCCGGTGATGGCCGGCTTACCGTTCAGGAGGTCGCGCGCAGGCGACCGCTTCGCTTACTTGTTCTGCCAGTTCGGCTTGCGCTTTTCGGAGAATGCACGCGGCCCTTCGATGTAATCCTGGCTCGCCATGTTTTTCTCCTGCATCGGATAGATCGTGCTGATCGCCGCTGCCAGCGTGGGCTCGTCCATGCTGCGATAGAACGCCTGCTTCGACCCGCGCACAGCCATCGGCGAGGCTTCGAGAATCTGGCTGGCCCAGCGCAGCGCGCCGGCGACCGCTTCGCCCTTGGGCACCACTTCATTGACAAAACCGAGACGTTCACCCTCTGCCGCCGTCACGCGGCGTCCGGTCAGGATCATGCCAAGTGCCTGCTTCTGCGGGATGACCCGGCCAAGACGCGTGATGCCGCCCTCGCCCGCCATCATGCCGACGCGCGGTTCAGGCAGGGCAAAGAGCGCGTGTTCGGCCGCTATGATGATGTCGCACGCCAGCGCGATTTCGAAGCCGCCGCCCATGGCCATGCCATTCACCGCCGCTATGACCGGCTTGTCCAGATCGTGACGGCGCGTCAGCCCGGCAAAACCGGTGACCGGCTTGGGGCGGTATTTGCCCGCTGCCATCACCTTGAGGTCGTTGCCGGCCGAGAAGGCCCGGTCGCCAGCGCCGGTGATGATCGCGACCCATGCAGAATCGTCCGTGGCGAAATCGCTCCAGATACGGTCGAGTTCTTCGTGCGCCTCCCAGTGAAGCGCGTTCATGACCTCGGGCCGGTTGATCGTGATGATGCGGATATTGCCCTCATCGCGCACGTCGCAGAATTTGTTTTCGGTCACTTCCCGTCCTTCAGATGTTCGCAAATTGTGAGGTTCAGTTGGTCTTGCGACCAAGTACTTTGTTCGGTCCCGTCGTGATCGGCCCGCC
The DNA here is from genome assembly GCF_057180545.1 of Novosphingobium sp. HNCC26DJ243. Taxonomy (NCBI): domain Bacteria; kingdom Pseudomonadati; phylum Pseudomonadota; class Alphaproteobacteria; order Sphingomonadales; family Sphingomonadaceae; genus Novosphingobium; species Novosphingobium sp. HNCC26DJ243. The sequence continues at coordinate 110,691 of NZ_JBXUGN010000003.1, forward strand.
GGGGTTCTTCGACGAAACCTTGAAATAGGCCGCAATCGCCCTGAGTTCCTGATCGCTCACCTCGGTCTTGCGCAACGGCGGCATCGAGAAGATGCCGTAGCGCACGACGGACTCTATCAGCTCCGGAGTCAGGTCTTTGCGATCCTCCAAGGCCGCCGGAAGCTCACCATTCCGGTACTTGAGCGAGAGCGCATAGGTCCCGGTCAGCAAAGGCACGCGTCCTTCGCTCGGCCCCTTGCCATGGCATGGCGCGCAGATGCGCTCGAACGCGTCGCGTCCCTGTGCGACGATCGCGGTCTCGCTTGCTGCGGCACCGCGCCGGGGGGCAGACGAAAGCGCAACGCTGCCACTTGCGAGTGCAACTGTAGCCACCAGCGCGAATGGGAGTGCTGCCTTCATGTTCCGACCTTTCCGCGCAGCGAGCGATACGGCTTTGGCCATATCCCGCCGCGCCCCGGCGAAAGGATACCATTGGGATCGACCGCGTCCTTCAACGCCTCGTTGAAACGCCTAAGCGCATGGTTGTTGAAGTTGTAGTGCTCGGCAACCTTGTCCTGCAGCAGCGGCTCCGAGCGATACTCGCCCCAACCATTCTTCGCGTTCACCGTAAGAACACGCTGCAGCATGTCAGCAAGTGCCTCGGACATCGGCTTCTCGGTCTGCAACGGGAAGCCGGCCCACATGAAGAAGCAGGTCTGGTGCCATTGCAGCGGCAGCGTCAGCACGCTGGGACGCGGCGTTTGTTCGGTAACCAGCGTCGCCTTGGCTTCATGCACCAGGTCCACCCAGGCACGCTGCACCTCGAACACGGACTCAGCGGAGCGCGGCACGATCGTGAACATGCCATAGTGCAGGTGCACATAGTCGTCCGGACTGTCGGCATGCCGTCCGATGAAGTCGAACGTCGTCAGGTTCGGCGTTGCCACCGCCGCATACCTGCGGATCGCGCTTTCACCGTACGGCGTGGTCTTTTCCATGATCTGCTCGCGAGTGAGCGGCATGGCAAAGGATACCCCGTCGAGCGTCTTGCCACCGGGCACGTTGCGCAGGGCCAATTCCTTGGCATACTCCCAATTTGCGCGCGTCGTCCCTTCGGAACCATAGAATTGCAGTTCGACCTGGTAGAACGGCAGGTTGGCCGCAGCAGCCATGGCGTTCAGACGGTCATCGTCGAACGAGCCCTGCCGCGTCGCTTCGGCGAAGAACTCCGGGTCCTTCATAAGCGGGTGGAGCGGGCTGGAAAAGACCGGCTCGCCAATCATGAAAAGGTCGGCGAGATAGTTCACGGTCTTGATCAACCCGTGCAGGTCGGCGCGCTTCGGTACAGTGATCTTGCCGGTGCGATAGTGCTCGGGCAGCGGCATGAGCCGTACGCCGATCTTGGTGACGATGCCGAAGTTGCCCTGGAAGAACAGACCAGCCGGATCGGGTCCCCACCCGTGCTTGTATTCCTGCCAGGTCTTCGCCGCGGGCAGCGCGCCCATACCAGTGCGCATGACCTCGCCGTTCGCCAGCACGACCTCGAGGCCAGTCGATGAACTGGCATGGTCGCGATACGGACCCATCGTGTATCCGACACCGCGTTCGAGGCTGTTCCCCACCGGACTACCCCAAGCTGGGTCGGGATTGTCGATCATCAGCTTGAGGCCGCGAGCCTGGATCTCGTTATAGAGATCAAAATAGGTGACACCGGGCTCAACCAGCGCAAAATGGCGATCGCCGTCGAGTTCGATGATGCGCTTCATGCGCTTGAGATCGACGATTACGCTGCCCCGAACGTTCGGGGCCGCGCCGCCATAGGAATAGTTCTTGCCAGTCGAGATGGCATAGAGCGGGATCTTGAACTGGTCGGCGATGCGAACGACGGCTTGCACTTCCTCGACAGACGCCGGTGCGACCGCCGCGGAGGGCAGCAGTTCGCCCGGTTCATCGCGGACCATCGACCAAGGATCGCGGTAGCCTGCAATGTCGGAGTCGGTGACGAGCACCCAATCCTTGCCAACGGCAGTCTCGAAAGCATGCAGTGCCTCTGCGAACTGTTCGGCACTCACTCCAGGTGGCAAAATCGACATGCTTCGATCCTCTCCGGTATCGACGGTCAGCCTCGCGGCACCAGAAGCCAGGAATGCAGGGTGGTCTGCCGTTCCAATTCAAACGGCACAGCGTCTAGGACTGGCTCGCGGTCGATCGATGGGGTTGAAGCCACCGCGATCAATGCGGTCTGCAGCGCGGGCATCCAGTGCCCCCCCCCTGACAATGCGGCATCGTATTGCGTCTTGACCAGATCGGGCGCTGTCAGCGTGTGCTCGCCCGTGCCTTCGCCAGCGGGAAAGCAATGCTTCCCGTGGAGTGCGAGCATCAGGCCGGCATCGTGTCCCAGACGAGCCAGCACAAACATCGCACCGACATTGGTAACGCCGCCAATCGAGCGCGCACCACGTGCAATTCCAGGAGCCAGATAATCGTACCATAGCTCGGAGACATCGCCGCGAATGGCGAAGGTCCGGTCGACATGGGAAGCGAGGTGCTTGGCCAGGGCCGGCCCATGAGCGACGCGTTCGTCGAACACGAAGGCCGACAGCCTCGGATCGGACGGGCTGCCCAGAAGCGTTCCCGCGCGCGCGGAGAACGATGTCATCAACGCAGAACTTGCTACGCTGCCTGCGAGGAACTGCCTTCGGTTAGCCACTCCCCACCCTCCCTGATGCCATGCAACTCATCTATTCTTGCTGACCCTTGTTTGTCGGGCCAGTCGTTTAGGACCGCAGGCATCGCATGGGGATTGGATCCCATGCGATGCCGTCAGTTCATTGTGTCATGGTGCTCAGAAGGAGCGCTTGACGCTTACCATGACTTCGCGCGGACGTCCGACGAGGCCTTCTGCGGTTGCGCCCTGTGCTTCGGAGGCGTGGTCGTACTTGCTGGCGTAGTAGAACTTGTCGAACAGGTTCGTTGCTGCCAGCGAGAGTTCCCAGTCGTTGCCTTCGGGCTTGTAGGTCAGGCGTGCGTTGACCAGGGTCCGCCCGTCAGTGATGTTGTACTGCGGGGCATTTGCCGGAGCCCCCACCGAGAACTCGGAGCGGTAGTCAAGATCGAGGCGCGGCGTGAGCGTGCCGCCGAAGGCGGGGATCTCGTACTGCGCACCGATCGAGAACTTGTACTTCGAGATGAACGGTGCCTTGTCGGTCAGCAGCACACCGGAGTCCGGATCGGTCTCGGTGAACTTGAAGTCGACGATGCTGCCCGATGCGTTGATCGTGAAGCCGTCGACCGGGCTGAAGTCGATTTCGGCTTCGGCACCCTGGATGCGGGCCTTGCCGGCGTTGGCCGTCAGGGCGCACGGTGCGCCAGGACCCGAGATCTTGGGGCACTGGCCCAGCTGCAGCTGGATGTTGTCGAACTTCTGGTAGAAGCCCGTCAGGTTCATGCGCAGGCGACGGTCGAACAGGTCGGTCTTGATGCCGGCTTCGTAGGACTTGACCGATTCAGCGTCATAGGGAAGTTCCTGGCCGGGCAGGATCGGACGCGGGCTGACGCCACCGCCCTTGTACCCGGTTGCGAACTGCGCATAGACGAGGAATTCGGGCGAGAAGCGGTAGTCGGCCGCAACGCGATAGTCCCAGCGCTTGCCGTTGAACGTGGTCGACAGGCCGTTGATCGGCGCCAGCAGGGTGGACTGCGGCGAACCATCGGGATCGAGACGAACGAAGGTGTAGCGCTTGAAGTCGTCGGTATAGCGGATGCCACCGGTCAGGTTGAACTGCTCGGTCAGGTGCACGACAGCGTGCGCAAAACCGGACTTCGACCTGGACTTGATCGGATCGTTGGTCAGGAAGTCCAGCGTGAAGCCGGGCTTGCCGTCAGGACCGAACCCGCGGTTGATGTTGATGCGGCCCGGGAACAGGATGTCGTTGTCGAAGTAGAACCCGCCCACGGTCCAGTCGAGCATCTTGCCCGCCGTGCCCGAGAGCCGGACTTCCTGGGTGAACTGCTCGGACTTGACGATGATGTCCTGCAGCGAGACGCTGATCGGCGACAGGTCGTTGTCGTAACCGCCGAAGGAGTCGGTCTTGACGTAGGCCGTGATCGACTTGAACTTCAAGCTGTCGCTGATGTCGATATCGAGAGTGTTCGAATAGACCTTCTGCTTCAGGTTGTTGTAGTTGATGCCCTGGTAAGGGGCATTGCTGTACTGGTTGCCGACGTAAGTCGCGTAGTTCGACATTTCCTTCGGACCGGTGATGAAGTCGTTCCCGCCGTTCCACGAACCCGACTGGAACAGCAGCTTGAGCGGCGGCACTTCCTGGTTGTCGGTGATCGAGGTGAACGACATGGTGTTCTGCACGCCCTCGGCCGGACGGATCGTCAGCGTGCCCTTGAACGCGGTCAGGTCGCCACCGCCGGCACGGCCGATCTCGCAGTCATTCACCGCAGCAACGCCGGTGCCGAGCGGCAGCGTGCCGGGATGGACGCAGCCGTAGTCGAGGCGCTTGAAGAAGCCGTCGACGCGGCGGGCCATGCCGCTGACGCGCAAGAGAACCTTGTCTTCGACGATCGGAACATTGATCGCGCCGCGGATCTGCTTGCGGTCGTACGAACCGTAAGTCGCCTCGACGTAACCACCGAAGTCGTTGGTCGGCTGGTTGGTGAAGATCTTGATCGCGCCGCCTTCGGAGTTCTTGCCGGCCAGCGTGCCCTGCGGGCCGCGCAACACTTCGACGCGGTCGAGGTCGAGCAGGTCGAAGTTCGCGCCGGTCAGGATGCCGTAGTAGACGTCATCGATGTAGACGCCAACGCCCGGATCGAGCGGCGGGAACGGGTCGGCCTGGCCGACGCCGCGGATGAACACGGTCGGGAACGCACCACCGGTGCCGGTCCCGGCCTCGATGTTGACGCTCGGCGCCGAACGGGCAACGTCGTTGATCGAGAACTGGCTGCGCGCAGCCGCCAGTTCACCGGTCACCGCCGAGATCGCCAGCGGCGTGTCCTGCAGGTTCTGCGCACGGAACTGTGCCGTGACAACGATTTCTGCAATGCCACCGCTTGAATCGTCAGCCTGGTCCGCAGACGACCCCGCGCTGCCCGCAGACTGCGCAAACGCCGCAGACGAAAACGCCAGAACGCCAAGCGCTACCGACACCATCCCGGATGTGCGAATGATTTTACCCCTCAAGATACCTCTCCTTTAGCTATGAGCTGTGAACGCTCATTTCCCGTCGAACTGGGACAATCGAAACAGCGACCCTTCCGGTGAGAGCGATTGCCCCCTCACCGGAAGGTAACGACTCACTAGGTTAACTGATGATCTTGGCTTCCCTCAGTGCCTCCTGCTGCTCAGCGCCGTAGCCAAGACCTGCCAGGATCTCGTCGGTATGCTGACCGACGCGTGGCGCTGGCTTGGGATTGGGCTTGTCGTAGCCACCCACCCAGAATGGGCTGGTGACAGTCATCAGATCGGAATTTTCGAACGGCACGAACACACCGTTTGCCTTGGCCTGTTCGTCCTCGGCAACTTCGTGCATCTCGGCCACGGGACCGAAGGTGACGTCGAAGGCACGCAGGCGCTCGGTCCATTCCTTGAGCGTGCGCGTCTCGAAAACGCGATCGAGCGCGGCCGTGACCAGCGTTGCATTCTCGGAGCGCGACGCGACATCGGCGAACAGCGGATCGTCCAGCAGGTCCGAATCGAGCGCTTCACGCATGTTTTCCCAACGGCGCTGATCGGGAATGACCGAAAGAATCAGCCAGCGATCGTCGCTGCAGCGATAGGCATTACGCATCGGGATGCGCGAATCCTTGCGATCGGGCTGGCGCGAAACCGGCTCGCCGCAGAAGCTTGCCTGGACCGACAGCGCATTCGACCAGTAGCCGTTCATCAGCAGCGAGGTGCCGACATAGCCGCCCTCACCTGTCTTCTCGCGATTGTAAAGCGCGAGCATGATGCTGGAGAACAGCGAGACCGAGCAGTTGTGATCACCCAGGCCCGGCGGCAGGCGCGTGGGCGGGTTCGAACCCGTCCGCACCAGGTCCATCAGGCCCGAGCGCGCCCACCACACGGTCGCATCGAAGCCGCGGTTGAGCGCTTCAGGACCAACTTCACCAAAGCCGGTGAACGAGGCGTAGACCAGCCGCGGATTGAGCGCACAGATCTCTTCCTGCGTAATCGACAGGCGTTCGCGCACGTCGAGCGGGAAGTTCGTGATGAAGACGTCGGCATCCTTCACGAGATCGCGAAGCACCTGCTTGCCTTCCGGCTTGCTCAGGTTGAGGCCGATGCTCTTCTTGTTGCGAGCATCGATGACCCAGTTGGGGCTGATCTTCTCGGCAATCGGCGTATTGTCCGGCTGCGCGCCGCGCACGCTGTGCAGCGCCATCAGCGAGGGGTGCTCGTTGCGGTAGGGGTCACCGGTAAAGGGCTGCTCCACCTTGATCACTTCTGCACCGAAGTCGGCCATGATGGTCGCCGCTGCCGGTGCGGAAATGTAGGTTCCGCAGTCGATTACACGAATGCCTTCCAACAATTTCTTCATTTCTGCTTCCTCGATCCTCGAGATAAAATCCGTCTCTACCCTACTGCCGGGGTAACCCATCCTTCGGAGCTTGGGTAACTCGCAATCCCTTCACCAGACTTTATCCTGCAAGCAGTTCACTGTTCACAATTGGCAAATTCAGGCCTAGACGTCTCGTTGAGATAACGTTATCTGGGATAGAAATTTTGGGTTGTCAATCGTCATGAGCAAAACTTCCGGATTCAGATGGCCCGCAATGGCCGGGGCCGGATCGCCCCGCCAGATCAGGCAGGCCGGAATGCCCGTTCTTCGATGAAAGCGGGCAAATCGAGGGGTTATTGACGGTCAGGACCAGGAGAACAAGGCCCGGTGGCCAGATTTTCGGGAGAGCATTTCTCGAGATGCCTGAGCCGGGGAATCATTGGTCCGGAGATCATCCTGAGCCTGTTCTGGTGCCGATTCGTCGCCAGGGGCCGGGATGTCGGGAACGAACATCAGCAAAGCGCACCAGCGGCGCACGGTAGTTGCCGTCGAGTCGCCAAGGAACGTGATCTTGCAGGGAAACGAGTGATGCCAATTGTTGCCGCGAGCGAGGTTCGCAACCTTCTGGAAGACCTTTTGGGACGTTCGGGCGTGCCTGCCGACCTCGCCCAAATCCAGACCAACGTCCTGCTCGAGGCCGAACTGCGCGGTGTGGCATCGCACGGAATCCTGCGCACGCCGCGCATTCTCAAGCGGATCGCCAATGGCGTGACCAACCCCGCGTCAACCGGTCGCCAAACGTGGCGCGCCTCGGCCTTCCTCGAAGTGGACGGCGAACGCGGCCTCGGCCCGGTTGTGGCGAGCCACGCAATCGACGCCATTTCAGAGCGCGCGAAGGAAACCGGCGTGGCGCTGGCAGCGGTCTCGAATTCGAATCATGTCGGGATGCTGGCCTGGTACGCCGAGCGCGTAGCGAATCGCGGCCAGACACTGATCGGCTTCTCGACCAGCGAGGCGCTTGTTCACCCGTGGGGCGGTGGCACCGCAATGATCGGCACCAACCCGATCACGATCGGCGTGCCGACCGAGAACGGCCCGTTTGTCATGGACACCGCCACCAGCATCGTCTCGATGGGTAAGATCCATGACTACGCCAACCGCGGCCAGGCCATACCGGGAGACTGGGGGGTCGATGCCAATGGCGAGCCTTCGACCGATCCGGTCGCGGTCAAGTCGGGCGCGATCTCACCGTTCGGTGGTGCCAAGGGCTATGCGCTCGGCCTCGCGTTCGAGCTTCTGGTCGCCAGCCTGACGAGCTCGGCGCTGGGGCGCGACGTGCGCGGAACGCTTGACGACACCGAGCCCTGCAACAAGGGCGACTTGTTCATTGTCATCGACGGTGCGGGCGGCGCGATGGCCGCCTACCTCGACGCGATCCGTGCCCTGCCGCCCAGCACTGGCTTCGATGGCGTCCGAGTGCCCGGCGATCGCGCCCGGACCACGCGCGAACAGCGCCTTGCCGACGGCATCCCGGTTGCGCCCGAGATCTGGTCCGAATTGCTCCGGATCGCCGAAGACACGAATTTCAAGGAGATATGATCATGCAGTCTTCGGACATCTACAGCGTACAGCGTTCGCCCAGAAGCGTCCTGTTCGGGCCCGGCCAGCGCGCCGCCCTTCCCGCCATTGCGAGCAGCCTTGGATCGCGTGTGCTGATCGTGACCGACGAACGCCTGAGGACAAGCACGGAACTGGCAGAGATTCTGGCGGGACTTGAGGACGCCGGTCTTGCGGCGCACGTGTTCAGCGCGGTCGAGCCTGAACTGCCAATACGTTGCATCCACGATGCGGCAGCGCAAGGCGCTGATTTTGGCGCGGACGTAGTCATCGCCATTGGTGGCGGCAGCTGCCTTGACGCAGCGAAGCTCGCAGCCCTGCTGATAAAGCATGGCGGCAGCCTTTCCGACTACTATGGCGAGTTCAAGGTCCCCGGACCGACGCTTCCGGTCGTCGCCGTTCCCACCACTTCGGGTACCGGTTCGGAAGTGACGCCCGTGGCCGTCGTCGCCGATTCCGAGCGCGTCCTGAAGGTCGGCATCTCCAGCCCGTACCTGATCCCGGAGGTCGCGCTGTGCGATCCCGAACTGACGATGACATGCCCGCCGGGGCTGACTGCCCTGTCCGGTGCCGATGCCCTCGCCCATGCAATCGAGGCCTTCACCGCTGCACCGCGCGAATGGGGCACGCACACTGCCTATGAGCATGTGTTCGTCGGCAAGAACTTTCTCAGCGACCGGCATGCGCTCTCGGCCATCGGCCTGATCTGCAACAACCTCGCACGGGCCTACCGTTCCGGCGACGACGTCGAGGCGCGGATCGCGGTCATGCAGGGATCGTTGAGCGCCGCGATGGCGTTCGGCACCGCCGGTACCTCGCTTGCCCATGCCATCCAATATCCGGTCGGCGCGCTGACCCACACCGCGCACGGCATCGGCGTTGCGATCCTGCTGCCTTTCGCGATGGCCTACAACCGCGATCATATCCTTCCCGAACTGACCGCCATGGCCGATCTTCTGGCGCCCGACCTGCGCGATCAGACGCCGCTAGCCAAGGCAGAGGCCATGATCCAGCTGGTGGCTGATCTCTTCACCGAGATCGGCATTCCCGGATCGCTTGCCGATATCGGCGTCAAGGAAGCCGACCTCACGCAGATCGCCGAATTCGCGCTTGGGACGACGCGGCTCGTCAAGAACAACCCGCGTGAACTCACACCCACATCCATGCTGGACCTCGTCCGCGCCGCCTATTGCGGCGACCGCGCCAGCCTGAACTCTTCCGAAGGAGCAATCGCACGATGAACACGCACACCGGAACCCTCCGCCCGTCGACCCTTGACCTGAGCGCGGTCCCGACCGGCCTGTACATCAACGGAAGCTGGCGGCAGGCTGCCTCGGGCTCGGCGTTCGACGTCTTCGACCCATCGACCGGCAAGTCCATCGCCACGGTAGCCGACTGTTCGGAAGCCGAAGGCCTGCAGGCGGTCGAGGCGGCCTATGCCGCAGGTCCTTCATGGGCAGCCACCGCACCGCGCGTACGCTCGGAAATCCTTCGCCGCTGCTTCGAGCTGATGACGGCGCGTTCGGCCGAACTGGCCGAGCTGATCTCGATGGAGAACGGCAAGTCGCTGGCAGATGCGAAGGGCGAAGTCGGTTATGCCGCCGAATTCTTCCGCTGGTTCGCCGAGGAAGCCGTGCGTCTCAATGGCGAACTTTACACCGCGCCCTCAGGCGCAAATCGCATCCTCGTCGAGCATCAACCGATGGGCGTGGCGGTTCTGGTGACGCCGTGGAACTTCCCTGCTGCAATGGCCACGCGCAAGATTGCGCCGGCGCTGGCTGCCGGGTGCACCTGCGTTCTCAAGCCCGCTGCCGAGACGCCGCTGACCGCGCTCCTGCTGGCTGACATCTTTGCCGAAGCGGGCGTTCCCGCCGGCGTGATCAACATGGTCACGACCAAGCGGTCGGGCGCAGTCGTCGGCGCGATGCTGCGCGACCGCCGCGTGCGCAAGCTGTCGTTCACGGGTTCCACCGAGGTCGGCAAGGTGCTGCTGCGCGCAGCGGCCGACAATGTCCTGTCGTGCTCGATGGAACTGGGCGGGAACGCGCCGTTCATCGTGTTCGAGGACGCCGATCTCGATGCCGCGCTCGAAGGTGCGATGATCGCCAAGATGCGCAACGGCGGCGAGGCCTGTACCGCTGCAAACCGCTTCTTCGTCCACCGCGACATCGCCGAGAAGTTTTCGCAGGCACTTGCGGACAAGATGGGCGGAATGACCGTCGGCGCGGGCTACGATCCCAAGACCGAGTGCGGCCCGCTGATCAACCTCGACGCTGTGCACCGCGTAAAGGGCTTGGTCGATGATGCGGTCAATCGCGGTGCGACCGTGATGACCGGCGGTACGGTTGCGACCGAGGAAGGGTACTTCCTGGCCCCGACCGTGCTGATGAACGTCTCGCCCGAGGCCGAGATCACGCACGAGGAAATCTTCGGCCCGGTGGCGGCGCTGTCGGTCTTCGACACAGAGGAAGAGGTCATCGCCGCTGCCAACAGCAGCGAGTTCGGCCTGATCTGCTACGTCTACACCCGCGATCTGGCGCGCGGTCTGCGCGTGTCCGAACGGCTTGAATCGGGCATGATCGGCCTCAACCGCGGCCTCGTATCGGACCCTGCCGCACCGTTCGGCGGCTCCAAGCACAGTGGCATCGGCCGCGAAGGCTCGCATCATGGAATCATGGAGTTCTGCGAGGTCAAGTACATCGCCGCGAACTGGTGAGGCTTAAGCCCCTGCGCGAGTGACCTTGCGCAGGAGATGAGCGGCAGACAGGGCCGCAATAAGCGCGACGGGGAGCCGGTTATCGACCGCCGGTCCCCTTCGTGAAACCGGGTCCACGCACCCGCGACGAGGGTATGATGATCGACAAGACGAAGGCCAGCATCGAGGAAGCGGTTAGCGGGATCGGCGATGGGGCATCGATCCTGATCGGCGGTTTCGGCACGGCAGGCATGCCCGACGAACTGATCGACGCGCTGATCGGGCGCAGCGTCGGTGACCTTACCATCATCAGCAACAATGCCGGTAACGGCGAAACCGGCGTTGCAGCGCTGATCAAGGCGGGCCGTGTTCGCAAGATCGTCTGCTCCTTCCCCCGTCAGGCGGACTCGCATCACTTCGATGCTGCCTATCGTGCGGGCAAGATCGAACTGGAACTGGTGCCGCAGGGCAACCTTGCTGCGCGCATCGATGCGGCAGGGGCTGGCCTGGGCGCAATCTTCACGCCGACGGGCTATGGCACCATGCTCGCCGAGGGCAAGGAAACGCGCCGAATCGACGGCAAGGACTATGTACTGGAAATGCCGATCCACGCCGACTTCGCGCTGATCAAGGCGCAGAAGGGCGATCGCTGGGGCAATCTCGTCTACCGCAAGACCGCGCGCAACTTCGGCCCGATCATGGCGATGGCCGCCCGTACCACGATCGCGCAAGTGGCCGAGATCGTGGAGCTTGGCGAGCTCGATCCGGAGATCATCGTGACGCCGGGCATCTTCGTTCAACATGTTGTCGAGGTCGCATCTGCGCCCCTCGGCACGGCTGCGTGAGTAGAGCCGATGACCAATCGTTATAGCCGCGATCAGATGGCTGCACGCGTCGCTCGCGACATTCCCGAAGGCGCCTATGTCAACCTCGGCATCGGCCTTCCGACCAAGGTCGCAAACTATCTTCCGCAGGAGCGCGACATCTTTCTGCAAAGCGAGAACGGCCTGCTCGGCATGGGTCCGCAGCCCCGGGCGGGCGAAGAGGACTGGGACCTGATCAATGCCGGCAAGCAGGCGGTGACGCTGCTGCAGGGCGGCAGCTTCTTCCATCATGCCGACAGCTTCGCGATGATGCGCGGCGGTCATATCGATATCTGCGTGCTCGGGGCCTTCCAGGTCTCGATCCATGGCGACCTCGCCAATTGGCACACGGGCGAGGAAGGCGCGATTCCCGCCGTGGGCGGGGCGATGGATCTTGCCATCGGCGCCAAGCAGACCTTCGTAATGATGGATCTGCTGACCAAGCAGGGCACGAGCAAGCTGGTCGAAGCCTGCACTTATCCGCTGACCGGGCTCGCCTGCGTCTCGCGGATTTACTCCGACATGGCCGTGTTCTCGGTGGGGCCGGAAGGTGCCCGCGTGATCGAGATGGTCGATGGTCTCTCGCTCGACGAACTGCGCGCGCTGACCGGCGTTCCGCTGACCGAAGGCACGCTGGAGGACGCACGATGAGCGAAGCCTTCATCTGCGATGCCGTCCGCACGCCCATCGGGCGCTACGGCGGCGGTCTGGCCAGCGTACGTGCCGACGATCTCGGTGCCATTCCCATGCGCGCGTTGCTGGCACGCAACGCAGGCCTCGATCCTGCTGCGGTGGAAGAAGTATTCTACGGCTGCGCCAATCAGTCGGGCGAAGACAACCGCAACGTCGCGCGCATGAGCCTGCTGCTCGCCGGGCTGCCGGTGAGCGTTCCGGGCGTCACGCTCAACCGCTTGTGTGCTTCGGGGCTCGAGGCGGTCGGTGCGGCAGCGCGGGCGATCGGCACCGGAGAGATGGAGCTGGCGATTGCCGGCGGCGTCGAAAGCATGAGCCGCGCGCCCTTCGTCATGGGCAAAGCGATCTCGCCGTTCGATCGCGCGCAAAAGCTCGAAGACACGACGATGGGCTGGCGCTTCGTCAATCCCGCGCTAGACGCGCTCTACGGGACTGAGACCATGCCGCGCACCGGCGAGAACGTCGCCATCGCCTATGGCATTTCGCGCGCCGATCAGGACGCTTTTGCACTCCGCAGCCAGCAGCGCTGCGCCGCCGCCCAGCAGGCCGGCCGGCTTGCCGAAGAGATCGTACCCGTGACCGTCACCGGGCGCCGGGGCGATACGACCGAGGTGCGCACGGACGAGCATCCCCGTGCCGACAGCACGATCGAATCCTTTGCAAGGCTCAAGCCGCTGTTCGGTCCGGACGGCACGGTAACGGCGGGCAACGCGTCGGGAATCAACGACGGCGCAGCCGCAATGATCGTGGCCAGCGAAGCAGCAGCAAAGTCCCACGGGCTTGTGCCACGTGCGCGGATCCTCGGTATGGCATCGGCAGGTGTCGAACCCCGCGTCATGGGCATCGGCCCGGTTCCGGCCACGCGCAAGCTGCTCGATCGGCTGGGTCTGGGCATCGACGATTTCGATGCGCTCGAATTGAACGAGGCTTTTGCCGCGCAGGCTCTTGCGGTTACGCGCGCGCTTGGCCTTCCGGACGATAGCCCTAAGGTCAATGCCAATGGCGGTGCAATTGCGCTTGGCCACCCGCTCGGCATGTCGGGCGCACGTCTTGCCATGACCTTGGTCCACCAGCTCGAGAGAACCGGCGGACGGCGCGGCCTCGCGACACTTTGCGTGGGCGTAGGTATGGGCCTTGCGCTGGCAGTTGAACGCGTTTGAACCATGGCCCGGCCTCGCATCGGCACATGGTCCTATGCAAGGCTGCGGCAATGACTTATCATTTTTGTATGACCGTAAGGGGTTTTCTCCCAACATGTTGGGAGGCTCGTTCGGGCGGTCAAGACAACGTTGCACAGGGAAAGGCGCAGCGTTGTTGAAGTTGGAAGCGGGAGAAACGGCGGCGAAGACGCGATGTGCGAAAATGCGATCACTGTTCCGGGGTCAGTCACCGGAACGCAAGCGCACAGGCACGACACATCGCCACGCCCTGCGAGCGGGAAAGGACAGGTCCGGTCGGAGGTTGCGTGCCCGATCGGCCGGTTGATTGGAACTGAAAGGCAATGCCATGACGCACGTCGTCGAAGAGCCGCGCTCAGCAGCGCCGCAGACGTTCACGATCGAACAGACGCACGGCATTCTCCTGCGCAAGGAACACGACATCGAGGCGTCGAGCGACGGCCTGGGCTGGTCATCGCTCTATGTCTCGATGCAGCGCGAAAAACCATATGCCGACAGCTTCGATGCCAACAAGGACCATCTGATCGTCCTGCATCGCGACGGCCCGGTAACCGTCTCGCGCAATCTCCATGGCCAGCGGACCGAAAAGGTCATTCCCATTGGCGGCCTGTTCATCGTACCTGCCGGACAGGACTTCTCGGTGGAACTTCAGGGATCCCTTTCGACCACCCACGTCTACGTGCGCAGCGAGATGATCGAGGAAGCGGCAAGTGAGCTGTGTCGCGGCGATCACGCCAGCGTCCACATCCTTGCGCAACTGGGCGCGCAGGACGCGCTGATCGAACAGGCCGCCCACACCGCGTGTCAATTCATGCGCGAACAGGTCTATTCCAACTGGGCGGCAGATTCGGTTGCGCGGACCCTGGCGATCCAGCTCATCCGCAAGTATTCCTCCGCGCGCCTGCTGACCGAGGCCCCGGTGCATGGGCTTCCCGATGCCAAGCTGCGGCTGGTGAAGGATTATATCGAGCAGAATCTCGAGGAAAATCTCAGCCTGTCGATGCTGTCAGGCGTCGCCGCGCTCAGCCCGATTCACTTCGCCCGCCAGTTCAAGCGGTCGACCGGTCAGTCCCCCTACCAATACCTGCTCAACGCGCGGATCGACGCCGCCAAGCGACTGCTGCGATCGCATCTGCCGATTGCCGAAATCGCCTTCCGCTGCGGCTTTGCGCATCAGGAGCATCTGACGCGGACCTTCCGCAAGCTTACCGGCACGACGCCTGCAGCCTACCGCCGCGAAGTGTTGAGTTAGACAACGTTGTTCAGCACGCTTACATCGGGCAGCAAGTCGATAGCTTTTGAGCAGGACTTTGCCTGCATCGAGGCAGACAGTCGGACCGATCACTTTGAAATGATCCAAGATTCGAGAAGGAGTGCCTGATGACGATCGCGACCAAATTCGGATCGTTGCGCGACTACGAGAAGGGCCGCGTCACGATCATCGACGACAATCCGCGCAACTATGTGTTCTCGAACGTCTTCGAGGTTGCCGACACCTCCGCGCCCTACGAGCGTGTCGCAGTGGGCAAGAATTTCGAATACGTGATCGAGGCCTTCCGTGCCGAAGGGGAATCGCCTTGGTACAGCACCGCGCATGACGAATTCGTCGTGGCGATGGACGGCGAAATCGAGGTTCACCTCGTCAAGCTGGACAACCCCGATGCGGTCGTTCCGCCCGACAGCCGCGGTGCGCATCGCCTTCAGGGCGATCCCGAAGGCCGCAAGATGGGACGCATCGTCCTGCGCCGTGGACACATGGCCATGCTTCCGGTGGGCAGCGCCTATCGGCTGAGCGCCGCGCAGCCCGCCGCCGCCATCATGCAGACCATCATGGGGCCCGAAACGGTCGAGAAGTGGGCAACCATCTGCCAGACCGAAGCCTGATCCAGAATTCCAGGAGACCTACCATGGCAATGTCAGAAGACGCTCCGATGATCACGCGTGCCGATGCGAGCACCGATACCGAAGCGCTGAGCCTCGACAATTCGACCGGCTATCGCGCCTTCCGCGCTGGCGCTTTTACGTTCCGCCGCGATGCCTACTTCGCGCACATCACTTTCCCGACCGGCAATCACGTGATGTCGATCGATGCCTTCCTGCGCGCGCTAATGCGTGACGTGGCATGGGGCTTCTTCTACGGCACCGTCAACTTCGACCACGTGATCGGCACCGTGAACCACTATGGAACGGTGACGCTGTTTGCAGGCTCGTACAACGATGCCTTCATCGAAGCGGGCCGAAACCACGAGGAACTCTTTGATTCCGCCGCTTTGATGGCGACTTTCAAGGAAATGCTGGCCGATTGGACCAACGACGGCTTCGATCCGTTTGCTGCGCCGACCGAAACCGGCCTCGCCTGGGGTGCCAAGAACGGCGCCAACCTGGAAGCTATCGGCCGTGAGCGCGTGACGGCAAAGCGCATGGTCGGCCTGCCGGGTGACACGCCGGTCCGCACCGACGACAATGGCTTCCCGGTCAACCGCCACTTTGCCGACGTACCGCAGGACGTCCCCACGGTCGAGCCAGAGCCCGGCTTCGAAGGTGAAGTCAGCGCCTACAACCTGTTCGGCTATCTTTCGCGTTCGGACGTCACTTGGAACCCGAGCGTGTGCTCGGTGGTGGGCGAAAGCCTGTTCTGCCCGACCAGCGAAGAATACATCCTTCCGATCGATCACGGCAATGACCGCGCCGAATGGTTTCTGCAGTTCTCCGACGAGATCGACTGGGATGTGAAGGACCGTGTCACCGGACGGCCCCGCGCGCGCGTCAG
Source organism: Novosphingobium sp. HNCC26DJ243 (assembly GCF_057180545.1). NCBI lineage: Bacteria > Pseudomonadati > Pseudomonadota > Alphaproteobacteria > Sphingomonadales > Sphingomonadaceae > Novosphingobium > Novosphingobium sp. HNCC26DJ243. Next base: position 126,998 of record NZ_JBXUGN010000003.1, read on the forward strand.
GATGAAGGCCGGTGACATCGCCTGCATGCCTGCCGACATCCGCCACACCGGCTATTCGACCAAGCGGTCGATGCTGCTGGTCTGGGAGAACGGTTCGCCCAAGATCGTGGACCTGATTGCCAGCGGCGAAGCGCCGGTGGTTCCTGTAATTTTCTGATTGAGACGGATTGGACCTGAAGCGATGTCGACTACCATTCGCGAGAACAGCCAGGCGAACGCCGAGTACCAGACAAGGCTGCTGATCGGGGGCCGGTGGGTCGACAGCGTTTCTGGCGGGACCATTCCCGTCGTGAACCCCTACACGGGCGACAAGATCTGCGACATCGCGGCGGCCGAGGCTGCCGATGTGGATCTTGCCGTAGAGGCGGCGACAAGGGCGGCTCCGGGCTGGGCTGCCCTGCCCGCACACGAACGCGGCCGCCTTCTGCTCAAGCTTGCCGACCGGATCGAGGCCGAAACGCAGGAAATGGCACGGCTTGAGGCAATAGATACGGGCCACCCGATCCGCGATTGCCTCAGCCTCGACGTTCCCCGCACGGTGCTATGCTTCCGCTATTTCGGCGGCATGGCGGACAAGCTCGAAGGGTCGGTCGTCCCGGTCGACGCCGGTTTCCTGAATTACGTGCAGCGCGAGCCGATCGGCGTAGTTGGCGCAATCGTGCCGTGGAACTTCCCGCTGATGTTCACCAGCTGGAAAATGGGTCCAGCGCTTGCCGCAGGCAACACGATGGTGATCAAGCCCTCGGAAATCACCCCGCTCTCCACCCTACGCATCGGTGAACTGATCCAGGAAGTCGGCTTCCCGGATGGCGTGGTCAACATCGTGACCGGCTATGGCAACACCGCCGGCACGCGCATTGCCGAGCATCCCGGCATCGGCAAGATCTCGTTCACGGGATCGACCGGCACCGGCCGTCGCATCGTCGAGATGTCGGCTGGCAACCTCAAGAAGGTGCAGCTCGAACTGGGTGGCAAGGGACCGAACATCATCTTCGCCGATGCGAACCTGCCGGCAGCGGTTGGCGGATCGGCCTTTGCGATCTTCCACAACCAGGGCCAGGCGTGCATCGCCGGCTCGCGCATCATCGTTCACGAAGACATCGCCGACGAATTCCTCGAGCGCTTCGTTGCGCTGGCCAAGTCGATCCGTTTGGGCGATCCGCTCGATCCTGAAACCGAGATGGGCCCCCTCACCTCGAAGGTGCACCATGAACGCGTGCTCTCGTTCGTCGACGTCGCGCGCGAACAGGGCGGGACGATCCTGGCGGGCGGCAAGCATCCTGACCGCGCGGATCTCGCCAACGGCTACTTCGTCGAACCCACGATCGTGCGCGCGAAGGCGAGCGACCGCGTTGCGCAGGAGGAAGTGTTCGGCCCGTTCGTGACCGTGCTGACCTTCAAAACCGACGAGGAAGCGCTCGCGATCGCCAATGGCACCGATTACGGCCTCGGCGCCGGGCTGTGGACGCAGGACCTGACCCGCGCGCACCGCTTTGCCAAAAATATCCACGCGGGCATGGTCTGGATCAACTGCTACAAGCGCGTCCACCCAGGTTCGCCGTTTGGCGGTGTAGGCATGTCGGGCTACGGGCGCGAGATGGGCTTCGAGGCGATGCGCGAATATACCCAACCCAAGTCGGTCTGGGTCAATGTCGACGCGCAACTGCCGCCGTTCTACAAGCGCTGACATGGCAGCTGCGTCCGAGCCCGGTGCACAGGCCCCGGAAGCGCAAACCGAGGCCGCGTTCGCCTATTGGAAAACGCGGCCTCGGGCCCCTCAACCCGGCACGAGGCTCGGTCCGCTTTCGGCGCTTGGCCCAGACGGGACGAAGGAATTTGTGTTCGGTGCAGGGCCGTCGGCTTTCCGCATGTTCGTGGTCCATCACCAAGGCGAGCTGAACGGGTATCTCAACCTGTGTCCGCACTATTCCTCGCCGCTCAACATCGCAGACGACGAATTCCTCGCACCCGACGGCAATGCCCTGATGTGCCGCAGGCACTTCGCACTTTTCCGTATCGGGGATGGGATGTGCGTGGCCGGCGCCTGCATCGGCAAGGCGCTCGACAGGGTGCCGGTCATCCTGCGCGATGGCGAGATCGAGATAGCAGCCTGAACCGGCCTGCGGCCTGCTAGGCGGTGGGCCGCACCAGATCGCCAAGCCCCCATTGCCAGCGATCGACGTCCACGTGGGCGAAGAGCTGCGCCTTGGCATAGGGATCGCCTTCGAGGAACCGCAGCACGGCCTCGCGGTCAGTCGCCTCGAACACAAGCAAGGTGCCGAACATTTTCTCGCCGCGATCGTCGACCAGCGGCCCGCCCGCGACAACGCGGCAATCAGGCGTGGCAATGCGGATGTAGGCGCGGTGCTCATCGCGGATTGCCGTGCGGATCGGCCCGCCGCTTGGGCCATCAACTCCCCTGAAAATGTAGAAGGGCACTGGCTAATCTCCAAAGGAGTGTGATTGGCTGAAACAGGACGACCTTGGTCGGGAAGTCAATCCGGTACAAATGGTGCGCCTTGATCCGGCCAGACGCCCGCAGCGCTTTGTCTGGCCGGTCAATCCGAAACGGCAACGGATGCTTGCAGTGAAAAGCTGCAAGCATCCCTCGGTGTCCGGTCACTGAGCCTGCTTGCCGTACCGACGGCAGTCAGGGTCAGAGGAACTGCGACTTGTGGTAGGCGATATCGATGCCCGCGTCGCGGACCGGCTTGGCGATGTCCTTCCAACGAGAATTCGCGCGCAGCACGTTTCCGACCGTGCGGAACGGGAAGCACATCATCAGACGCGTGAGTTCCGGATTTTCGGCGATCTCCCTGATCCGCTCCATATCCGACTTGCGGATTTCGGGATCGGATTGCTCGATCATGCGCTTGTTTGACGAGGCAGCCGGCGACGAGATGTCGAGGTAGACGCGGCGACGCTCGTCCGAGTAGCGATCAAGGATCGAATCGTCTTCCTCGCCGCGCAATACTGCGGCCAGGACGTCGGCCAGGATCAGACCATCCCAGATGCCGGTTGTGAACCCGAGGCCGCCCATCGGGTTCGTGCAGTGACCCGAGTCACCTGCCAGAAGCACACGACCGACCCGCATCGTCGAGGCGCAGCGCTGGTGGATGGTATAGGGTGCCGCAGCGACAAGCTCGTACTTCACGCCTGCCGGGATATGCGCAGCCATGTGCGCCGGGAGACGCTCCATGAACGTTTCCTCGGGAAGGTCACCCGATTCCTGATAGGTCAGGCGCCACAGACCTTTCTTGTCGATGATGCAGATCATGGCCGAGTGGACCGGATCGCAGATGAACCCGGCCTCATCGATGCCGAAGCTCGGGAAATCACAATAGACATTGGTCGCCACGAAGCGGTTCGGCCAGGTAAAACCCTCATAATCAATGTTAAGCGACTTGCGGACGGTGCTGCGCGCACCGTCGCTGCCGATGAGCCACTTCGACTGGAATGTCTTGGGGCCTTCCGGTGTTTCGACAACTGTGATAACGTTGTCTTGATGTTGCTCGAACGAGACAAGCTTGTGGCTGAAAAGAACCTGCACACCCAGACGCTGCGCATGCTCCGATGCGATTCGCGCGGCGACATCCTGCCCGGCATGAAGCTGGTAGTCGTAAGTCACGCCCTGAAGGACCTTGAACGAAAGCTGGGTGTGGAAACCGTACTCGGGCACCCTGTGGCCAACGGTCTGAACGCGGGCGGCCAACTTCTCGAGGTCCTCGAGGACGCCCATCTTTTCAAACGCCGTCATCGTCACCGGGAAATAAACCGGCGCGCGCGGGGCATCGCTGATGTCCGCTCCAGCTTCGATCACTGTCACCCGGACGCCTTCTTGAGCCAACGCAAGCGCGGTAAACAGGCCAACGGGGCCCGCGCCTACAATCAGGACATCTCCTGCATCTATCATTCATCCCTCCTTTGTCACGTTACGATTGGATCGTGCGAGCACAAACTTAGATTGTGAGCGCCACAAAATCAACAAGATTCTTAAAATTCACAGATATACCCTAGTTACCGTAGTGGCATCTGGGGCGATATATGCATCGTATATTTTATCGATTCGCAATTTGATTTGATCCTGATCAAATATTTATTGCATATTTCCAGATGACTTCACGAAGTTACACTATAAGTTATAATTCTATTCAGGATGTCTCTATGAAGCGCTTTGCATTATTGACCGCATTTGTCGCATTTGCCCCTGCTGGTGCGGCGCAGGCCGCCGATGCCGGCGAGCAGGCATTCCGTGCGCGGTGCCAGACATGCCATTCCATCGCTGCGGATAAAAAGCCGGGCCCGATCGCGCCCAATCTTCGCGGTGTTGTCGGCCGCCGCGCTGCGGGAACGGCTTTCAAAAGCTACTCTCCCGCCCTCAAGAGCTACAAGGGCGTCTGGGACGCCAAGACACTCGACGCCTTCCTCGCCAACCCCGCCCGCGTTGTGCCGGGAACGCGCATGGTGGCCGTGGCGGGCGACGTCACGCAGCGCCAGGCGATCGTCAAGTACCTGACCCGCACGAAGTAAACATCGTGCGCGAACCGGAGTGGTTCGCGCAAGGTTCGATCGCCGGGGAGGCTTTCCTAGGTTCCCCGGCATCATCGGCCGAATTGCTCTGATGCGTTTGCAGGCGTCCGACCGCTCAAGCCCGCACCGTCGAGACCGGCAGCGCCACGGGCAGCCCGTCAAGGAACATGCCCGCCAGCAGATCGGCAGCCTTGGTCCAGTCGATCCGGTTGGAACGACCGATGCTGGCTGCCAATTCATCGCCGAAAAGCTGCGAGTGGATGTAGCTGCCAAACACGATCGAGACCGAGAGCAGGAATGCCTCTGGATCCGCACCAGGCATTGTCTGACGCAGCATGTCCATCATCCGGTCCGCCATCGGCGAGGTCAGCTGGCGAATGATCCGCCGCACTTCCGGGGCCGGATCGACCAGCGCACGACAATAAACCCGACGACCAGCCACCATCGCGCTGTCAGTGGCCTCTGCAAAGACCGGCCCGAAGAAGGCGCGAATGATCTGCGCAAACATCGCGCGCGGGTCACTATTACGGGTATCAGGTACGGCTTTGAGCGCAGCCATCTGCGCAGCATGGATTTCACCGCAATGCCGGGCAAATACGTCCTCGAATAGCTGGACCTTCCCCTCCCAGTGCCGGTTGAGGCGGGCAAGACTTGTCTTTGCCTCCTGCGCGATCAGCCGGATCGTGCAGCCACCATAGCCCAAGTCGACATAAAGGTTCGCGGCAGCGTCCAGAAAACGCTCGCGGCTGGCGATAGCGTCCGAACGCGTGGCTCGCTTGGCTGGAACTTGCACACAACACCTCATGGCTGATCGCAAAAGCCTTCACTCGAAATCCGCGCTTGCGTCAAATCTCTTAAATGAGTACGCCTGTATCCAGTTAGAGGAAGAATGCCGTCAGGGCCAGCGATCTTCCAGAAAAATAAGGGGATGCTGTGAAACGAAGGGAATTTCTGGGGGTTGGTGCTGCCAGCGCCGCCTTGAGCGTGGCAGGATCAGCCGGCGCAACCACTCAGCGCGCGCGCAAAGCAATCGTCGTGTTCGACTCGCGATTCGATGAATCCCGCCGCTTCGCCGCGGTAGCCACGCAACAGCATGGCCTTGCCGCTTTCGCCTTTGCCGGGGACGCTACCGCCCTCTGGCATGACGAAGTGATCGGCGCATTGGCACGCGGCACGAATGTCGTCGGGATCACCGCCGCAGGCGCACGTTTCTGCATGCAGCTCACTTGGACGTCCTATACGCTGGACACCGCAACGGGCGAGCTGTTCGTGCCGGTCGCCAATCCCGCTCCCGACCTCAATCCTGCGGTGCGCCGGGGCGACAACCTTTATTCCAATTCCGTGCTCGTGCTTGATGCCCGGACCGGCCAACGCCTTTGGCACTACCAGACGATCAAAAATGACAGCCACGACTACGGCGTTTCTCCTGCGGCCGTGCTGGTTCCGGGCAAGGGAGGGCCAGGCTTCGTAGCGCAGGCCTCGAAAGACGGCTTTGTCTACCTGATCGATCGCAAGACCCACAAACTGGTGACGCGGACCGCTGTCACCACGATCCTCAACCACCAGGTCGAGCCGACCAAGGACGGCGTGCGCGTTTGCCCTGGCCTGATGGGCGGTGTCGAATGGAACTCGCCGGGATATGATCCAGTTAGCAACGCGCTGATCGTGGGCGCGGTGGACTGGTGCTCGACGGTGTTCATGGAAGATCCGCCGGTCTACAAGCCGGGTGAAATCTACAGCGGCGGCTCATTCAAGGCGGATACCGACGGCTCGGGCTGGATCACATCGATCGGCGCGACAACTGGCAAGGTCCGCTGGAAATACCACACGGACGCACCAGTCGTCGGGGCGATCACGCCGACCGCTGGCGGAGTGACCTTTGCGGGCGATCTTGGCGGCGTGCTCTATGCATTCCGCAGCTCGAATGGCGAGCTGCTGACGCGCATTGATACAGGCGGCGCGATTGCGGGCGGAATCATCACATATCAGGCCGACAGGCAGCAATACCTGGCGATCACTTCGGGCAACATATCGCGCACCACTTGGCCCACGGCCAGCGGCATCCCATCGGTCATCATCTATCGCAAGGGCAGCGGCAAGAGCCGGGCAAGTGAAACGCCTGCCAAGGCCACGGTTGCGCAGCCTGCGCCAGTGCGCTTGGGCGATGCGGGCCTCGGAAAGACCACGTTCGAGAGCATTTGCGCAGGGTGTCATGGCAACGCCGGTGAAGGAAGCGCCGGACCGAAGCTTCGCGGCATTGCTGCCCGCTACAGCCAGGAGCAGGCGGTGGCCTTCATCAAGGCACCCAAGCCACCGATGCCTGCGTTCTACCCGTCGATGCTCGATGCCCAGCAGGTCGAAGATGTCGCTGCCTACATCCTCGGCATGAAATAGCCCGAAGAGGTTCAGCTATGACAAATATCGCAAAAATCATTGCCGCACTGACGCTGGCCATTTCCGCCCTGCCCGCGTTCGCCCAAGAGACCGTGGTCCATTCCGCGAATGTTGATGCCCTGTTCGTCAGCGCCGATCCTGTGCTTCATCGCAACAAGCAGGCCGCATATCACATCATGAAGGACCTGCTCGAAGCGGGCCGTTGGGAGCTGGCAGACCGTTGGATGACCGAACGCTACATCCAGCATAATCCGTTTATCGCCTCCGGACGGCAGACGATAATCGATTTCTTCACCAAGGTGGTGAAGCAGAGGCCGAAACCGATCCCGGACAAGCTAGCCATGCCCGTCGTAGCGGTCACTGCCGAGGGCGATTACGTGACCGTCGCCCTCGTCCGCGAACTGCGCGATCCCTCGGACCCTGCAAAGACTTACACGACGACGTCATTCGACATGTGGCGCTTTGTCGACGGGAAGGCAGACGAACATTGGGACAGCGCCACCCGCCAGTGATACGCACTGGCTATGTATGGCCCTGTAATACCGAAGCGGCCAGAGGCCCGATCGACCCGCCCGGCCTTCGCCGAGTTGACGGTTCAGGCGGGCCGCTTCTTCGCGTTGTTGCTTTCGGCGGCTTCCTGCGCGCGCAGGATGCGCAGCGCCGTAGCAGCTGCTGCGCGAACGTGGGCACGGCAGGCCGCTGCGGTGCCCTCGCCGTCGCGGTCCTCGATCCTCTCGACGATCTTGCGCAGCTCGGCGATGGTCTGCTGCAACCGGTCGGGATCGGATAGCGACGTGTGGCGCAATCCCATGTTGCGGTTGAGCAGCTGGTCGAGCATTCGCGCGACGTAGGTATTGCGCGAACCCTGTAGCAGGATCGAGTAGAACTTCTGTTTCAATGCCAGGAGATTGGCGCGTTCGTCCGTAGCCCCTACCTCGGCGATCTGCTCGACGACTCCGCGCAGTTCGCGCCGCTCGTCATCGGAGGCACGCGTGGCGAAGGCCTTGCCTGCCAGTGCTTCAAGCGCAGCGCGCACTTCATAGATCTGGACCGCTTCGGCCGACGACATGTAGGCAACGAAGGTTCCCCGGTGCGGGATGGACATGACCAGCCCTTCGGCGGCAAGCAGCCGGATCGCTTCGCGGATGATGCTGCGGCTGGCTCCCAGCTCTTCACAAATGGCGCGGTCAGAAAGATGCGTGCCCGGGGGATAGCGGCCACTGACAATCGCATGCCTGAGAGCCTCTTCGGCCTGCTCCCGGACGGGCTTGGGAACGATACGTAAGCTTTGTTGCTCCATGCTGGTCCTTAAAGCGGGGCGACGCCCGCGTCCCCTGAATTGACCGTCAAAATACTTGGTGACGCCAGATAGTCAAATTGCCCGGCGCGCGCCCCCGTCGAGTTCGATCGCGCTGCCATTGAGATAGGCTGCCGCCGGTGACAACATGAACAGGGCAAGTGCGGCCACTTCTTCGGCCGTGCCGAAGCGTGCAACGCCCAGCTTTGCAAGGAGATTGCCGGCGGCCTCGGCCGGGGTCAGACTCTCGCGCTGCGCGGCGGCGTCGAGCGATCGCTTGAGCCTGCCCGTCTCGATGAAGCCGGGGTTGATCGCGTTAACCCGCACACCATCCCTGATGCCGACCTGCGACAGCGCCTTGGTAAAGTTCAGCAAGGCGGCATTGACCGAGCCACCGATCGTGAAATCACCCTCGGGCATGCGCCCACCAAGCCCGGCGATGTTGACGATGCTGCCGCCTGCCGCCTTGAGACCCGGCCAAAGCGCGCGGCTGAGCCGCACCGCCGCCTGAAACTTCAGACCGAAACCGTCGGCCCAGTCCTGATCGGTCAGTTCGAAGAAATCGCCGCGCTTGGTCGCTCCGGCACAATTGACCAAGGCGTGAAGCTTGGGGAACAGTGCAAGGCATTCGCCGGACACTCGGGCGATGTCGTCGATGCTCGAAAGGTCTGCCGGACAGACGTGAGCCGTGCCGCCTTCATCCCTGATGCCGGCCGCCACCTCGCCAAGCGCTGCTTCACTACGAGCGATCAGGCAGACTGTCGCGCCATCGCGTGCGAGCACCCGTGCGATTGCCGCGCCGAGCCCCTGGCTCGCTCCAGTCACAACCGCCGTACGGCCCGAAAATCCCATGTCCATCACTTCGATTCCATTTCCACTCTGGCACCAAGCCATGGCTGCCGGTCACGATGGGTGCGCTCGAAGCTGTCGATCTCTTCTTCGAAGCGCAAGGTCTCAGAGATATCGTCCATGCCATCGAGCAGTCGCTGGCGGTGAAGTTCGTCGAGCGTGAAGACAAAGCATCGGCCGTCTGCCAGCGTGACCGAATTGGTCGTGAGATCGACGCTGATCTCCTCGCCTGTCTCCGCGGCCTTGAGCACTTCGTCCACCTCTTCGCGCTGCAAGGTGAGGGCCAGAAGGCGATTCTTGAGGCAACTGTTGAGGAAAATGTCGGCAAACGAGACCGCGATGATGCAGCGGATCCCGAAGTCCGCCAGCGCCCACACCGCATGCTCTCGCGAGGAGCCGCAGCCGAAATTCTCGAGCGCCACCAGAATCTCGGCCCCGCGCCACGGCGCACGGTTGAGGACGAATTCCGGCTTTTCGGTGCCGTCCGCATTGAACCGATAAGGGCGGAACAGGCCCCAGCTAAGTCCTTTGCGGGTGACCGCGCGCATCAGGTCCTTCGGGCTGATGACCTCGGTATTGACGTTGCTGAGCGCAAGCGGAGCGGCGACGCTTCGCACGCGGGTGAATGACGTCGGCATGTCAGCCCAGCTTCCTTACATCGACGAAGTGGCCGTGGATTGCTGCGGCTGCCGCCATCGTCGGACTGGCGAGGTGGGTGCGTCCGCCCGCGCCCTGCCGACCCTCGAAATTGCGGTTGGAGGTGGCTGCGCAGCGCTCGCCCCAACCGAGCTGGTCGGCATTGAGGCCGACGCACATCGAGCAGCCTGATTCGCGCCATTCGAACCCTGCGTCGACAAAGACCTTGTCCAGGCCTTCGCTTTCGGCCTGCCGTTTGACCGCCGTCGAACCCGGCACGACGAGTCCGCGCACGGTCGGGGCCACGTGGCGGCCCATCACCACAGCTGCCGCCGCCCGCAGATCCTCTATCCGCCCGTTTGTGCAAGATCCGATGAACACCCGGTCGATCTGCAGATCGCCGATCGACTGCCCGGCCTGTAGGCCCATGTAGTCAAGCGCACGCTGGATCGAGTCACGCCTTTCGGCGCTCGCTGCCATGGCCGGGTCGGGTACGCGGCCCGAGATCGCCATCGTGTCTTCCGGGCTCGTTCCCCACGTCACGGTCGGCTCAACCTCGCCCGCGTCGATCGTGAACTCCTTGCCGAAGCGGCATCCCTCGTCACTCAACAGCGTCTGCCAATAAGCAACGGCCTGATCCCAGTCGCTTTCGGTCGGCGAATATTCGCGCCCCGAGAGGTAATCGAGCGTGGTCTGGTCAGGCGCGATCAGGCCCGCGCGCGCGCCAGCCTCGATCGACATGCTCACAACCGTCATGCGCGCTTCCATCGACATCGCGCGGATCACCGGTCCTGCGAATTCCAGAACATGACCGCGCGCGCCTGCCGTGCCTATCCGGCCGATGATCGTCAGGATCAGATCCTTGGGCGTCACGCCGAACGGCAAGGCACCTTCGACCGTGATCCGCATGGTGCGCGGCCGTTCGATCAGCAGGGTCTGCGTTGCCAGAACATGCTCGACCTCGGAGGTGCCGATGCCGAATGCGAGCGACCCGAACGCGCCGTGGGTGGCAGTATGGCTGTCCCCGCAGGCAATGGTCATGCCCGGCAGGCTCAGGCCGAGTTCTGGCCCGATCACGTGGACAATGCCCTGCCTGCGATCGCCCATCTCGAAATAGGGGATACCCGCCCAGGCCGTATTCTCGCGCAGAAGGCGCAACTGGGCCTGACCGTCGGCGCTGGCCAATGCTTCGCTGCGCCCCGCGAACGTCGGTATGTTGTGATCAGCAACCGCAAGGGTTGCGTCGGGCCGCCTGACGCGCCGCCCTGACTCCCTCAGGCTCTCGAACGCCTGCGGGCTGGTTACCTCGAACACGAAGTGACGATCGATATAGAGCAGCGATGAGGTGCCGACCTCGCGGATGCAGTGCGCCTCCCAAATCTTCTCACTGAGCGTACGAGGTTGCATCGTGGTGGGAGCTTCTTCAGCTGCGAGGACCTAGCCTCATGAGCGGGGTTCAGAACCTAGCAGTAGCCAGTTTGTCAGTCAATCCGGCAAAGTTGCCCTCGGGGTGCCCAACCGGCAGTCCCGGTCTGGCCACTCTCAGAAGTTGCCTCCGCCCTTTGCTTTTTCCGTCTGGACGTTGTTGATGGCGTCGCGCGCACCCGACCGGATGTACATGAACATGTCGGTAAGTTCGGCATCGGACAGGTCCGGGAAGGCCGGCATTCCATAGGCTGCCATGGCGCCCGAACGCACGAACTCCGAGAAGGCATCCCTGTCGAGCGCCACGCCCGATTCCCGCAAGTCGGGCGCTGGCGAGCCCATCGATTTGAGATCGATGCCATGGCACGAGACGCAGGTCCTGGCGAGAAACAGCCCCGCGCCGCGCTTTGCCGCAGCCTTGTCGATCACCAGTTTTGGATCGTCGAGTGGGCTGATGGTGAAGTCCCGAGGCGCGGTTGCGGGGAGCTTTGCCGTGCCGCCCAGCTTGAAGGTCAGCAACCGCCGTGGCTGGGCATTGTATTTCCAGCCCCCCTTCATGAATGCGTTCTGCATCTGCGTGGCGCCGCCAAAGCCGACCAGCAAGGAGACGTACTGCGCGCCCTTGACCGAATAGGTTATCGGCGCGGCGATGATCCCCAGCTTGGCATCGAAGGTCCACAGCTTCTTGCCGGTGGTCGCATTGAAAGCATTGAACGTGCCGTCATCGATGCCCTGAAACACGAGATTGCCCGCGGTCGAGAGCATGCCGCCATTCCACATCGAATCATAATCGACCGACCACCGAGCCTTTTGTGCCACCGGATCCCAGGCGAGCAGCTTGCCCTTGCCGTCGCCCTCTTCCTCGATGACCGGCTCGATCATCAACCCACCCAGCGGAGAATCCTTGTCCTTGAAGAAGCGGGTGCCCACCTGCATGTACGGAATATAAACGAGGCCAGTGCTGGGGCTGAATGACATCGGCTGCCAATTGTGCGCCCCCCAAGGCCCCGGAAAGACAGTAACCGAGCCGGATTCATAGCGGATGTTCGGCGCCTCCACGGGACGTCCCGTGACCAGATCGATTCGCTCGGCCCAGGTCACCTTGCCGATCTTTTCCGCCGAGACGAGCTTACCGCTCTGGCGATCGATGACGTAGAAAAAGCCGTTGGTGGGCGCCTGCATCAGCACCTTGCGCGGCTTACCGTCGATCACGAGATCGGCCAGCTGGATGTTGGTCACCGCCTTGTAATCCCACGCCTCGCGCGGATTCATCTGGTAGTGCCAGATGTACTTGCCGGTCTTGGCATCCACCGCCACGATCGACACAAGAAACAGGTTGTCGCCGCCGCCGGGGCTGCGAATGGCCGGATCGTAAGGCCCGGAATTGCCGGTGCCGATGTAGACCCGGTCGAGTTCGGGATCGTAAGTGAAGGCGTTCCACACGGTGCCGCCGGTTCCGGTTTTCCAGAACTCGCCGGTCCAGGTCTTGGCCGCCATCTCCATCGTCGGGTCGCCTGCATTTTCACTTGGCGATCCGGGCGAAACGTAGAAGCGCCAAAGCTGCTTGCCGGTCTCGGTATCGTAGGCGCTGATATATCCGCGCTCACCGTAGTCACCGCCACCGTTGCCGATCAGAACCTTGTTGCCATAAGTGCGGGGCGCACCGGTTATCGTGCGCTTTGAGGACTTGTCGATCGTCAGCGTGTCCCATTTGACCGCGCCGGTCTTGGCATCAAGGGCGATCAAGTGCCCGTCAATCGTGCCGACAAAGATTTTGCCGTTTGCGTAGGACACTCCGCGATTGACGGGCAGCGCAAAGCGCAGGCGCGTTGGGTCCTTCGGTCCGGAGCCCGGATCGAACTTCCACAGCAGAGTCCCCTTCAGTGCATCGACCGCATAGACGGTGGCTGCCTGCCCCGAGAAGTAGAGCACCCCATCGATTGCCAGCGGCGTTGCCTCGAGCGAATGCTCGCCATCGAGTTCAAGGGACCAGGCCAGTCCCAGTCGGCCGACAGTGTTTTCGTTTATCTGCAGCAGCGGGCTGAAATTTTGCTCGTTGTGGTCGCGGCCGCCTGAAGGCCAGTTGTTGCCGTCCGCCAGCAAGGCGGCAGACATCGCCTCGCCTGCGGGTGGCGCGCTGCTGAGCTGCGAAGCGCTGATGGACAGGCTGAGCAGGGCCGTCCCGACAAGAAGCCTCCCGCCAACAAACATCTTCCTCATACCCACTCCTTCGTCCGGCTTTGCGCCTGTGTGATACATTGTTAATTGTCAGATTGCCTGATAATATCAGGAAAAGAGCACGGACGAAACCAGAAAAAGCGGCGTTCGCCGCTAAGCGTCAGGGGGGGCTCAACCCGCAACCGAAGAGGTAGATGCAACATGGCAATTCCCAGAATGCTCGCAGCGACTCTGCTAACCCTTTCCGTGCCTGCGTGCGCTCAAGCCGCCGATCCACTCGAACCCTACTTCGGCAATACTTTCATCTCGCTCCACGATGATGGCACCCAGTATATCGTCCACTGGAATGCCGACCGGACCTTTACCCTCGCCCGGCGCGGCGGCGCACGGCCCACCGACGGCTATGTCATGCGTGGAACCTACACGCTTGAGGGCGAGAGGTCCTGCTTCCACACCGATGGCCCTCCACCCGCCGCAGCACCGTCCTGCGTGCCGATGGAGTTCGGCGTCAGGGCAGGAACGGTGTGGGAACTCGATAAGCCCGTCCACGAACTTCACATGATCGTGATCGGTCGCAGCGCTGCCCTTCTATCCGCGGAAATCGCGCCTGAGCCATTACCTTCCGGCCGCTAGGTCTCGACCGTCCCGAGCCTTGGTCCACCACAAAGGCGGGCGAAGGAGGGTGGCTGCCGGTTGGCGCGCATGCCGCAGACGCATCCCCCGGCAGTACCACCTTCCGTCCGTCATCAACGCACTCTGCGCCGGCTCACGACGAGGTGAAGCGTGATCGCTGCGGCGAGGCAGACGAAAGCCGGTATCGCGAGCAGAGCGAAAGACGTTCCGATCGGATACTTCTGCGCGACGATCCAGCCCCCCGCCAAAGGACCGACCACGCCCCCAAGGCTGGCGATGGTGGCAGCCAGACCAATACCCGTGGCAAGGATTTCCGACGGGTAGATCCGCGATGCGAGGCCGATCACGATAAAGGACGTACCCAAGGCCAGTCCGAGCAGCAACGCAGTGATCGAGAAGCCAGCAGTAGCGATCAACGTACCGGCGCCCAGATAGACCGCAGCAGCAAAAGCGAAGGCCGCGGCGGGCACGAGAAGCACTCGGTCCTTCGAACGATCGAGCAGCAGCGAAAGGATGAAACCGCCGGCAAATCCACCGGCGTTGAGGAATGCGACGGACCGCAGCGAGTCCGCCTCGCTCCCTCCTGCGCTGAGGAAGAAAACAGGCGTCCAGTTCATCAGACCATACATGAACGTACCGGTCAGGGCACACTGGATCCAGTAGGGGATCGAGACAGGCAGATAGCTGCCCATGGTGGCGGAGGCCTGGACCGGAGCGGCGCTTTCGAGCGTCTCGCTCGTGGTTTCACCGAATTCGGGAACGGCAATGTTCATCCGGCCGAGCAACGAAGCCAGAGCGGGCGAATTGCCGCGCTTCTTGGCGAGAAACTTGGGCGATTCATCGAGCGAGAAATACATCAGCGCCGCAACCGGAAGCGGCGCGATGCCGCCAACGATGAACAGCAGTTTCCAGCCGCCTGCAGCGAGCAGTGACGGTGCGAGCACACCGGCAATGATCGTGCCGATGGCCACCCCACCACTCAGCATCGTCATGGCCACAACGCGACGCCGGGTCGGCACAAAATCCGCGATCAGCGCCATGCCGTTGGGAAGCGAAAGCCCCAGCCCGAGGCCGCAGAGCAGACGCCAGAGCGCAAGCGATGTCAGCCCGGTGCTGAAGGCCGAGCCCAGGCACCCGATGCCGATCAGCAATGCGGCCAGTATCAGGAACGGGCGACGTCCGAAGCGATCCCCCAGCGACCCTGCCACAATGCTCATGACGCCGAGGCCGGCAACCGCCGCCGTCAAGGCGAGGCCGAAGTCATCTGCGGGCAAGCGCCACTCGGCGGTCAGGACGGGCACCGCTAAGGCCAAGGCCTGCAGGCAATAACCGTAGCAAAGAAACACCAGGAAACACAGAAAGAACACCATGTAATGCGTGCGGGTAAGTGGACTTTCGTCAAGTACTTCATCAATCTTCGCAAGATCGACCCTGCCTAGATTTTGCGTCATTATTTTATCCTCACCCAGATCGAGCTTTGCTCGATGATTTTCGAAATACCTGCTTTTTAGGTTCATTCGCATTGCGTCACAGAACTGAGGGGTGCGGGCGCGACAGGTGTCGCGCAAGCGCCACCTCGCGTGCCGTCAAGACAATTCCCGCCTCTCGATCCACGCCGCGAGCAGTTCGGCAATCTCGTCGCTGTTCGTCTCGAGCATCATGGCGTGGCCATTGCCGTGGATTCCCTTGTCCTCCAGCCGCAAATGCTCGACGTTGGCACCTGCCTGCGCCAGAAAATCGACCATGCCGTGATTGTCGGTCGCCATCCACGATGCCTCGGCGGTGACGACAACGATTGGAACACCGGCAAAGTTCGGCAACTGGCGCGCCGGAGCCTTTTGCACGAGGCAGGCCACCGTGCCGGGACGGACCGGCGCGCGCTCTTCAAGTTCAAACCCGGACGGATCGGCCAGCGGCGGGTCGTAGGCGAGCGGGGCGGAAGTCGGCCCCCAACTGAGCTTGCCCTTGCCTTCACCCGCAAACGGAGGTCCTACGGGCTCGATCGCGATGACTGCCTTGACCAGATCGGGCCGCGCATCGAGCGCCAGCCAACCGACGGGTCCCCCTGCAGAATGTGTCATCACGATAGCGGGGCCGATCTGATCTAGCAGTTCGGCAGCGCCACGCTGCGCATCGCGCTGGTGCCGGTCCATGTCCACCGGCATAGGTCCACCACTGGCGATGAAGCTCTCGAACGCCGGATCTCCAAACGTGCCCATCCCGGGCCACTTGTCCTGCAGCTTGGCCTGCGGCCAGTTGTCCTCGAACCCGGCAGTCCGGGTAAACAGGCGCTCCATCATGCCCGAAGGCATCGGCGGCAACATCTCGCCTTGCAGGTCGGGATGATAGGGCGACCGGCCATGGCAAGGCCGGTCCATGATGTAGACCGCGTAGCCTTGCCGTATGAACCAGTGCGCCCAGCCTTCACGGCCATCGGCCGTGCCGAGATAATCAAGGCCCTGCCCGCCGCCGCCATGGACCATGACGATCGGAAGCGGGTGCGCCAGATCTTCCGGAATCCAGTACTCGACGTAAGTCTGCCCGCGCAGGGCAGGCCCGGCGGGAGTCTCGATCGTCTCTATGCCCACCCAGAAGAAGCCCTGCGCCGCAAGATGCAGCGCCGAGCCGCGCCTGGCAGACCAGAGATCATGGGGTGCTCGTGAGGGCGTCATTTCCGTGGCGTTCCTTCTTGCATCTCTGCCTCCATGGAGGCGCGATCTTCATTCCACTCACGCCAAGGTGTGGGTGAGCGCGTGATCTTCCGGATTTTTCCAAACCAATTCATCTGCCCAGGGCCTGTTCAACCCAAGCCAATCCGGATCGCACGGGAATGGCGGGCCGAACATCAGTGGCAGCATTGCCAGCGGCGGCTTTTTTGAACACTATCAATGCCGACTCTGCGCATCATAATTGGCCCAAAAAGGATTTTCCCTCTTGAGCGTTGTATGACAATCGTGCAATCTGGACAAACGGGAAATGCGCAAGGCATGAAACTGGAGAGATGTATGATTGATGCAGGTGATGTCCTGATCGTAGGCGCGGGGCCAGTAGGCCTGTTCACGGCGCTTGCGCTGGCTCAGGAGGGCGTCCGGGTGACCGTGATCGAAGGCGAGCCCACGATTAGCGACTCGCCTCGGGCAATTGCCTATTTTCCAGTCGTGATGTCCGCGCTCAAGAAGCTGGGCGTTCTCGAAGACCTCGACCGTGAGGGTTTTCACTTCCAGACGGTGTTTCAGAAGGCGCCCGCACTCGATTTCAGCGCCACCTTGTCTTTCAAGGTGCTTGAGGGCCTGACCTACGATTACCAGATCCAGGCGGGGCAGGATGTGGCCGCGCGGATTGCCTGCGAACATGCGGTAAAGCACGGCGTGCAAGTGTTGTTCGATCACAAGCTTGTCTCGATGGAGCAGCATTCGGACAACGTTATCACAGTTGTCGACACGCCGGAAGGGCCTCGTACGTTCCAGTCGAAGTGGCTGATCGGTTGCGATGGCGCACGCAGCACCGTGCGCAAGTCGCTGGATATTCCATACGAAGGCTTCACCTGGCCCAACCGTTTCGTCGCCACCAACGTCTACGGCGATTTCGCAAGCCTTGGTTATGCCGATGGCGGCTTCGTCTGTGATCCGGTCTACATGGCCGTCATTTCGATCATCAATCCGCAGGGTCTGCATCGCCTGACCTATCAGGAAGACAGTTCGCTACCGGCTGAGACGTTCATGGAACGCCTTCCCGAACGTTATGCCTTTCACATCCCACCGGGCTTCAAGCACGAAATCGTCGCGGCCCGGCCCTACACGATCCACCAGCGTTGCGCATCGCGGCTGCGCGAGGGCCGTATCCTGCTCGCCGGCGATGCCGCGCACTGCACCAACCCCATGGGTGGCCTCGGCCTGACGACCGGTTTTTGGGACGGCATGGTTCTGGCCGACGTTCTTGCCGCAGTTGTGCGCGGCGACGAAGACGAATCGATCCTCGACCGCTATTCGGATGAGCGTCGGCGCGTCTACCTGGAAGTTTCCTCGCCCGCTGCGTCCGAGAACAAGCGCATGATGGAGGAAGCGGATCCCGTGCGGCGCAGGCAAGACTGCGACAATTATCAGCGGATGGCCGATAGCCCAGAACTCACCAGACTGGCGATGTGCTTCGCATACAGGATCGTTGGTGACCTGCTGCGGCCGGATTCGCGGTGGAGCGACGTGACCGATCCGATCAAGGCCGCTGGCATCGACATCGGGCAGCGCCGGTCGCAGTTCTCGTAAAGACCCATTTCTCTCCGGCCTCGGGCAGTCCCGAGGCAAGAACTCTGGCCCGCCCCCAATGGAGGCGGGCCATCTTGTTTGTGCAATAGGCGCAAGGCCAGCACCGATCAGTTCCGCGCTCGAGGGCCCATATCGAAGAAGCCCGGCGTATCTGCAACCGCCACGCCACACCCGGGCGGACCGGCATAATCATCACTTCAGGGATGACCGGACTCCCCAAGCGCAAAAAAAGGCCCAACAATCGCCGGACCTGCCGGGGATCGTTGTGCCCTCGATATAACTCGATACTCGGACCGCAGGCATCGCATGGGGATTGGATCCCATGCGATGCCGTCAGTTCATTGTGTCATGGTGCTCAGAAGGAGCGCTTGACGCTTACCATGACTTCGCGCGGACGTCCGACGAGGCCTTCTGCGGTTGCGCCCTGTGCTTCGGAGGCGTGGTCGTACTTGCTGGCGTAGTAGAACTTGTCGAACAGGTTCGTTGCTGCCAGCGAGAGTTCCCAGTCGTTGCCTTCGGGCTTGTAGGTCAGGCGTGCGTTGACCAGGGTCCGCCCGTCAGTGATGTTGTACTGCGGGGCATTTGCCGGAGCCCCCACCGAGAACTCGGAGCGGTAGTCAAGATCGAGGCGCGGCGTGAGCGTGCCGCCGAAGGCGGGGATCTCGTACTGCGCACCGATCGAGAACTTGTACTTCGAGATGAACGGTGCCTTGTCGGTCAGCAGCACACCGGAGTCCGGATCGGTCTCGGTGAACTTGAAGTCGACGATGCTGCCCGATGCGTTGATCGTGAAGCCGTCGACCGGGCTGAAGTCGATTTCGGCTTCGGCACCCTGGATGCGGGCCTTGCCGGCGTTGGCCGTCAGGGCGCACGGTGCGCCAGGACCCGAGATCTTGGGGCACTGGCCCAGCTGCAGCTGGATGTTGTCGAACTTCTGGTAGAAGCCCGTCAGGTTCATGCGCAGGCGACGGTCGAACAGGTCGGTCTTGATGCCGGCTTCGTAGGACTTGACCGATTCAGCGTCATAGGGAAGTTCCTGGCCGGGCAGGATCGGACGCGGGCTGACGCCACCGCCCTTGTACCCGGTTGCGAACTGCGCATAGACGAGGAATTCGGGCGAGAAGCGGTAGTCGGCCGCAACGCGATAGTCCCAGCGCTTGCCGTTGAACGTGGTCGACAGGCCGTTGATCGGCGCCAGCAGGGTGGACTGCGGCGAACCATCGGGATCGAGACGAACGAAGGTGTAGCGCTTGAAGTCGTCGGTATAGCGGATGCCACCGGTCAGGTTGAACTGCTCGGTCAGGTGCACGACAGCGTGCGCAAAACCGGACTTCGACCTGGACTTGATCGGATCGTTGGTCAGGAAGTCCAGCGTGAAGCCGGGCTTGCCGTCAGGACCGAACCCGCGGTTGATGTTGATGCGGCCCGGGAACAGGATGTCGTTGTCGAAGTAGAACCCGCCCACGGTCCAGTCGAGCATCTTGCCCGCCGTGCCCGAGAGCCGGACTTCCTGGGTGAACTGCTCGGACTTGACGATGATGTCCTGCAGCGAGACGCTGATCGGCGACAGGTCGTTGTCGTAACCGCCGAAGGAGTCGGTCTTGACGTAGGCCGTGATCGACTTGAACTTCAAGCTGTCGCTGATGTCGATATCGAGAGTGTTCGAATAGACCTTCTGCTTCAGGTTGTTGTAGTTGATGCCCTGGTAAGGGGCATTGCTGTACTGGTTGCCGACGTAAGTCGCGTAGTTCGACATTTCCTTCGGACCGGTGATGAAGTCGTTCCCGCCGTTCCACGAACCCGACTGGAACAGCAGCTTGAGCGGCGGCACTTCCTGGTTGTCGGTGATCGAGGTGAACGACATGGTGTTCTGCACGCCCTCGGCCGGACGGATCGTCAGCGTGCCCTTGAACGCGGTCAGGTCGCCACCGCCGGCACGGCCGATCTCGCAGTCATTCACCGCAGCAACGCCGGTGCCGAGCGGCAGCGTGCCGGGATGGACGCAGCCGTAGTCGAGGCGCTTGAAGAAGCCGTCGACGCGGCGGGCCATGCCGCTGACGCGCAAGAGAACCTTGTCTTCGACGATCGGAACATTGATCGCGCCGCGGATCTGCTTGCGGTCGTACGAACCGTAAGTCGCCTCGACGTAACCACCGAAGTCGTTGGTCGGCTGGTTGGTGAAGATCTTGATCGCGCCGCCTTCGGAGTTCTTGCCGGCCAGCGTGCCCTGCGGGCCGCGCAACACTTCGACGCGGTCGAGGTCGAGCAGGTCGAAGTTCGCGCCGGTCAGGATGCCGTAGTAGACGTCATCGATGTAGACGCCAACGCCCGGATCGAGCGGCGGGAACGGGTCGGCCTGGCCGACGCCGCGGATGAACACGGTCGGGAACGCACCACCGGTGCCGGTCCCGGCCTCGATGTTGACGCTCGGCGCCGAACGGGCAACGTCGTTGATCGAGAACTGGCTGCGCGCAGCCGCCAGTTCACCGGTCACCGCCGAGATCGCCAGCGGCGTGTCCTGCAAGTTCTGCGCACGGAACTGTGCCGTGACAACGATTTCTGCAATGCCACCGCTTGAATCGTCAGCCTGGTCCGCAGACGACCCCGCGCTGCCCGCAGACTGCGCAAACGCCGCAGACGAAAACGCCAGAACGCCAAGCGCTACCGACACCATCCCGGATGTGCGAATGATTTTACCCAAGGTACCCTCCCTTTATGTTGAGCTCTAGCCGCTCGCATGCGATCCCTGACTGGATCCGCCGAGCATCAATCTTGTTGTAATTCAAACTGAAAACTGCGGCCCTGACAGGCGCTTTCCGCGCCTTGAGGTTTTGTCATACAACCATTCCGCGCATGCCTCAACCGGATATTGTAATACAAACATTCAGATTGAGCGATTGGCCGCGACCTGTATTGCCCTTGCAACACTAACCAGGCCAAGCGGATGACCTAAGGGCTGACAAGCAAGGCTCCATGCCGCCAATACCCTCAGCTATCGTAGAACGGTTCAATCTGCAGTCGCATGCGCGCGCGCACCACGCCTCGCGACGGACACCTGTGGTTCGCCTCGGTCATCCCGAAATCTGGCGAGGCCATCTTCGAGGCGCAGAAAGTTTATGCGAAAGCCTCGCGCGAACTGGGCCTCCCGCCGGTGTTCAGCCCCTTCGCCTTCCCGTGGACTTGGATGTACCGCGCCTTCGTGATGATCTCGGGTCTGCCCGTTTCGCGCACCGACATCGAAGCCAACAAGCGCAACCGCCAGCTGTTTTCGGCCTTCATCAAGGCGGGCGCGGATGCAGGCTATGGCGAATACCGCTCGCCCCCAGCCTTCCAGGATCAGGTGTCGAACACCTACTCGTTCAACAACCATGTTCTGCGCCGCTTCACCGAAACCATGAAGGACGCGATCGATCCCAACGGCATTTTCGCGCCGGGGCGTGGCGGCATCTGGCCCCGGGACCTGAGGGAGCAACGCAAGTGAAACAGGTCCTTAGCTACCTTGTCGTCGCATCGGCGCTGATTTTCGGATCTCAGCTTCAGGCAAAGGCCCTGGATGCCGCGAAGATCCGCAAGGGCCAGCAGGTCTACGAATCCTGGTGCGCCACGTGCCATGCGCCCAGCACCGCGAACAGCAAATATCCCGGCACGGAGGCCCTGAGGTCCAAATACGACGGCAAGGTACCCGGCGCGCTGGCGCAGCGGACCGACCTCACCCCGGAAGTGGTGGAGTATTTCGTGCGCAATGGCGTTTCGGTCATGCCGCAGTTCCGCAAGACCGAAGTCAGCACTGCCGATCTCGACGCGATCTCAGCCTACCTCACGCGCAACAACAAGCGTTGAGGACAGAACGCGAGGTTTCGCTGCACGGCCGCGCGGCCGCCTATTTGGCGCAAGGGGTATCGGTGGGCTCTCCAATCGGCTTTGGCGCGGCGGGGTCGAGCGCGGCCTGCCCCGCCTTGAAGCCATTGGCGCTCAGGACATAGGCCGAGATATCCTGGTACTCCTGATCGCTCAGCGAATGGCTCTCTCCCGGGGGCATATTGTTGGCGATGAAGTCGGTCAGGTCCTTGGTCGATTTGCGTGACCAACCGAAAAGGAAATCCGGGCCACTGAGCGCGGGCGCGCCACCACCGCCGGTAAGCTCCGCGCCATGGCAGACGGCGCAATGCGCACCATAGACCTCGGCACCACGCGTGGCCTGTGCCTCGGTGAACAGCGACGCGACGGCGGCGACCGGCGCCTGCGCGCTGAGCGGCGCAAAGACCACCGCAAGTCCGCTGATGGAAAGGACCACGACGGCGCGAGCCGCCCGGCGCAGCCTGCTGCTGCCAAACGATTGAGTGCTCATCGGCCTTTCACCTCGAAAATATAGAGTGCATTGTAATTGCCTGGATGCAGGTCCTGGGTGATGCTGTTCAGTGCGCCGGCAGTGAGCGAACTGCCCGTACTCACAGCAACGAACTGCCGCCCCTTGACTGCATAAGTGATCGGAAAGCCTGTGACCGGCGCACCGAGGCTGACCGACCACAGCACCTTGCCCGTCTTTTGGTCAAAGGCGCGGAAATGTCCGTCGACGTCACCTCCGAACAGGAGGCCCCCACCGGTCGCCACCAGCGAGGACGCGCCCGCGCGCTGCGCATACTTCCACTTGCGCCCGCCATCTTCCGCCGAGAATGCCTGGACCGTGCCCATGTCGGTCACACCCGGTGCCACCTTGAGATCTACCCGCATGCCGTAGAGCGAGCGCAGATCGGGGCGGCTTACCGTGGGGGTCACGTCCATGCAGGTCTGCTGGAGCGGGAAGTACAGCATCTTCGTCAGCGGGCTGTACGCACCAGTCGGCCAATTCTTGCCACCGTGCGCGGAGGGGCACACGGTCCGCGTCTGGCCAACCGCAGAGAACAAGACCTCGGGATTGACGGTGACCTTGCCCGTTGCAGGATCGATGTTCGAGACGATGTTCTGCGTGACGGTGGGTGTCGCCCAGAGGAATTCGCCGGTCTTGCGGTCGAGCGTGTACATGATCCCGGTCTTGCCCGGAATGCCCTGCACCACGCTGCGGCGCTCGCCGGGCTTGAGCCGGGGATTGATCCAGACGACCTCTTTGGCATCGGGCGCAACCACTTCGTCCAGCAGGTAGCGCTCGAACGTGTGGTCCATGTCCCAGTGATCGACGAGGTGCTGATAGTACCACACGATCTTGCCAGTGTCGGCGTCGAGCGCCAGCGTCGAATTGTGGTAGAGATAGGTCTTGTCGTTCCCGGCAAGCGCGAATTTTGGCGCGGGCGAGGTGACGGATGTGCCGATGAACAACATGTTCAACTTGGGATCGTAGCTCGGCGGCTGCCAGGCTCCCACGTGCCAGCGAGCTTCCCACGGCACATCACCCCAGGTGTCGCCATTGGGCTCGCCGGGCTTGGCTATTGTGTGGGTGCGCCACAGTTCCTTGCCGGTGCGCGCATCGTGGGCGGTGATTACGCAGGCTTCGGGCCCGCCCTTGGGTTCGCATCCGCGACCGCTGATAACCTTGCCGTTGGCAATGATCGGCCCGGCGGTCTGCTGCGCGGGATGGACCCGGTAATCGGTGACCTGCGTCTGCCACACCGGCTTTCCGGTGCGCGCGTTGAGCGCATAGACGTAGCCGTCCGCGCTCGTATTGATGATCAGATCCTGCCAGATCGCGATGTTGCGCTTGATGTCGGGAAAAGGCACCGCGCCTTTGAAGTCGGCCGGACGCGGACGCTGGTTGCGCCAGATCGGTGTTCCGGTCGTGGCGTCGAACGCCTCGATCACGTCACCGGGCTCCACCATGAACAGGACCCCGTCACGGACCAGCGGCGTTCCTTCCTGCAGCCCGGGCGTCAGGCCTCGCACCCAGGTCAGGCCAAGGCGCGCGACATTGGCGCGGTTGATCTGCGACAGCGGGCTGTAGCCCCAGTCGTCCAACGTGCGCCGCCAGCTCAACCATTCGCCCGCGGCGGGTGCCTGGAGCTGGGCGTCGGTTACCGGCGTGACCTCGGCAATATTGGCGGCCGCATCGGCAACCGCAAAATTCGCGTCGGTTTCCTGGGCAAATGCCGCACCGGCAAAGGCGACTGCGGCCACGCCGAGTGCCAGTGGCGAAATGAATTGGGCGCAAGATGGCCGCATGGCGTTCCTTCCCGGTCCCGCTCTGTGTCGGGACAGCTTGCGAGATTGCCTCTCGTGGCATTGCTCGATCAGGAGCATCAGCGAATCCTTTTAAAGCAGATGGTTAGGACTGTCACGCACATTGTCTGACAAACTTGACTTGATCAGCCGTTCAACGCCGCGACTTATCCGGAAGTGCGAAAATCCACAGCGTAGTCGCCCCTTGCGGGTTTTCGATCTCCGGCGTGAGGATCGGCCAACTTGCATCGTACGCGTTGCCGCCGCCCGCCACAACGGCGACGTATTGCTGTCCGTTTGCCGCATAAGTGATCGGCGTCGAGCTCGGGACCGCGCTAAGCCGCGTCTCCCACAGCGTCTTGCCGGTCGCATTGTCGAGCGCGCGGAAGCGGCGATCACGCCCGCCTTCGAACACGAGCCCGCCCGCGGTCGCCAGGATCGAGCTTGATTGCGGCGCGCGCCGTCGGTTTGCCCAGGCAACTTTGCCGGTCTCGATGTTGATCGCCCGCACCTGACCGAACTTCCCGTCGCTGTCGGGCCGCGCCTTGAGCTCCCAGCGGATGTCCATCCCGCCCGCAGCCGTGCGTGCCGCATCGCGCGGTGCCCAGGTGAAGTCCATGCAGGATTCCACCAGCGGCACGTAGGCGATCTTGCTGACCGGATCGACCGCAGTAGCTGGCCAGCTGCGTGCACCCCCGGCGTGGGGGCAAATCAGCTTGGCCACATCTGCCTGCGGTGAAAGCGCTGGATCGATCTGCTTGATCCCGGTCTTGGAATCGATTTCCTTGACCAGCGTCTGCAGACCGACATCGCGCGAGAACAGGTACTCACCGGTTGTGCGATCCACCGCGTCGAAGATGCCGAGTTTCCCCGCAGTCAGGCTGATCCGACGGGGCTTCCCGCCAACATTCAGCGTAAGCAGCGAACGTTCGAACACCCAGTCGAAGTCCCAGACGTCGCGCTGGAAGTGCTGGTAGTGCCACTTGAGCTTGCCCGTATCCGGGTCCAGCGCCAGCGTGGTGTCGGTATAGAGCGCATCGGCCGAATGATCGCCGGCGCCGCGAGGCTGCAGCAACGTGGCGGTGTCATAGGTCTGCCCCGTGCCGATGTAATAGAGGTTCAGTTCGGGATCGTAGCTTCCGCTAGTCCAGACGGCGCCGCCATACCGTTCGTCCAGCGGCGCTCCGTTCCAGGTGTCGCCGCCAGGCTCGCCCGGACGCGCGATAGTGTGGAAGCGCCACGCCTCCTCGCCCGTGCGCGCGTCGAGCGCGCTGATGAAGCAGCCGCCCTTGTAGGTGAAGCAGTTGGTCAGGCCCTGGATCACCTTGCCGCGCACCACGGTCGGGCCGCCGGTAAGCCGCACGCCCGCAGCGTCGTCGGGAACGATCTTGCGGTCCCATGCGACCTTGCCGGTCTTGACCTCAAGCGCGACCATATGGCCATCGGCGGTGGGAACGTAGAGCCTGTCTTCGTAGATCGCGATGTTGCGCAGGCTATAGCCGACCCCGTTGGCCAGCGCCGAGGGCAATCGCCGGGTGTATTGCCACAGGAGATCGCCGGTCGCGCCGTCGAGCGCCTGCACGCGGTTACCGCTGTAGATGAACAACACGCCGTCGTGCGCCAGCGGCGTGATGGCGTTGGGCGATACCGGCAACGACCAGCTCCATGCTGGAACCATCTTCCCGGCATTGCCGCGGTTGATCTGGCGCAGCGGGCTGTAGCCGAGCCCTGCGTAGGAACGTCGCCAGGTCAGCCAGTCACCATCGGCCGGCTTGGCAAGCATGGCGTCGGTCACCGGCGAGACCCGCGCGAGCAGCGCCTGACGCGCTTCGGCCGCGCGGCGATAGGCGTTGTCGACGTTGACCGAGCCTGCCTGCTCCTGCCCGGCCGGCACCGGCGGCATCATCGCGGCATCGCTCTGGGCCGGTGGCGGTGGCGCGCTCGCGGACTGGCCGACGACCGGTCCCGATGCCAGAGCAAGAGCCAGCGCAGCAGCGCCTGCGGCTGCCCTGATCTCGCTTCTGCGTGCCTGCCTTGCCATGTATTCTCTCCCGAATTTTCTTTGTCTGGCGGTATCTGGGTCTGGCATCATCTGGCCGGTTTGCTCGTCAGTTCTGGCTCATGCAAAAGCCCGCCCGCCGCTGATCACCAGATTTTGCCCTGTGACGAAGCTCGCATCGTCGCTGCCCAGGAATGCGATGCCAGCCGCAATCTCCTCAGGCTGGCCATACCGGCCCAACGGGATCATCGCCGACATCCGCGCCCGCAATTCGGGCGAATGGCCTGCGCGGGTTGCAGGCGTATCGACCTGTCCGGGCGACACGGCGTTGACAGTCACATTGTAGGGCGCAAGTTCGACTGACAGCGCGCGGGTCAGTCCGATCACCCCGGCCTTCGCCGCCGTATAGTCCACGAACGTCGGGTTCGGGGCGAGCCAGGCAAGCGACGCGATGTTGACAATCCGCCCCGAGCGCCGCTCCCGCATCGAGGGAACCACCTGGCGCGAGCAGGTCATCGTCGCTTTCAGCGAGGCGTCGATGACCATGTCCCAGGTTTCGGGATCCGATTCCCAGAATTCGCTGCGCTTGGGGCCAGCGGTTCGACCAACCACGTTGACCAGCACGTCAATCCGGCCATGCCGCGCAAGGATGCCCGCAAACACATGCGCGACGGCATCGCGGTCGCAGCAGTCGAGAACCACACCCTCGCCTTCGGCTATCTCCGTGCCGACCAACTGCCCCACAGAAGGATCAATGTCGACGGCAACGACATAGGCGCCCTCGCCCGAAAGCCGGTTGACGGTCGCGCGGCCGATGCCGGACGCGGCTGCGGTGACCACCGCAACCTTGCCTTCGTAGCGCCGCATCCCTGCCCAGTGTGGTTTGTCCAAAGCCGACTTCCTTGATTGAGCGTTGCACCCGACCGCAAGGTCAGGCGGCAACCCTGCATGCGTGCAAAAGCGTCGTGATATTTGTCATGTCTTCCATCCCGGCGATCCTCGCGACCAGATCACCCGGCTCCAAGCCGCCGAACTTGCAGTTCTCGCGGAATTTCGTTTCGAGATCGCCGTCGCTCATCGGCTGGTCGAGGCTGCCGCTGGCAACCGCCTGCCGGATCTCGAATTGCTCCCCGTCGGTGAGTGTGACCTGAAGCGTTGCCGCGCCCACCGGCTGCGCATCGACGGCAACGCGGATCTTGCCGCGCAGCGCCGCAATCACCGGATCCGCAACGGCCACCTCGTCGAATTCCGCCAGCGAGCATCGCCCCCTGACCAGGGTGGCCGCGATGCAATGCTGCGCGCTCACCCGCGCATCGCCGGGCGTGCGTACAATGCGGTCACCGCGATCGGACAGGAGCTGGTGGCCCGACAGCACGATCTGTGCGATCGCATCGGGGCCGGTGATCCGCTGGCGCAGCAAAAGTGTCGCATCGATCGCGGAATGGAACACGACGCCCGTTGGGTACGGCTTGTAAGTATTGTCGAACAGCTCCCAGGTCCGCCCGAGGCCTTCGCCGGCCTCATCGATCCTGAGTTCGTCGCCCATCGACCGCGCCCAGCCGAACCGGCCCTCAATCGCGGCAGGCGCGGCCTCGCAGCCCTCCTGCGCAAGAAATGCCGAGATCAGCCCGTTGCGCGCCGCGTTGCCCACGCTCACGTTCTTCGGAAAGTAGGTCAAGTTCTCGATATTTCCGGCCGATTGGCTCGATGCAATGCCCAGTGCCATCCAGGTCTGGCGCGCATCGAGCCCGAGCAGGCAAGCTGTTGCCGCCGCCGCGCCAAACACGCCGGCGGTCGATGTGATGTGCCAGCCCCGGGCATAGTGTGTGGGCGAGACCGCCTTGCCGATCCGGCATTCCACCTCGACGCCGAGGATGAAGGCATGAAGAACCGCTGCGCCAGATGTGCCGATCATTTCTCCCACGGCAAGGGCCGCCGCCAGCACCGGCGCAGTCGGATGGATCACCGTGCTGGCGTGCGTGTCGTCGAAGTCGAAGAAGTTTGCGGTCATGGCGTTCATGAATGCGGCGGTCGGCGCGTCTGTCGTTTCCGGTCGGCCGACGATTGTCGACGTCCCCTGCGCGCTGAAACGCCCCATCACGCCGATCACGCGCCCGACCTCGTGGGCATTGCGCGCGGCCATCGAGCAGCCGAGATGGTTCAGCACGCAGCGCCGGGCTTCGTGCCGTAGAGGCTCCCCGAGTGACTCCCACGCCGTCATCGCCACGAAACGGCCCAGCCGCTCGCCGAGGAACAGCGTGGTATCAGCCCCGGTTTGCGGATCGAGAACGTCGCCGATTGCAGTCATGCCCCGTCGGGCTCGTCGTGCAGGGAAATGCCTGAAAGTTTCTCGGCAAGCCGCGCGAACTCGGTATGATCGCGCCCCTGGCCAAGCAGGCCGACGGTCGACCGCGCGAGTTCGAGGCAAAGCGCCGAGAATGGCGTCGCCGTGCCGCCCGCAGCGCCAACATCGAGTGCAATCGCCAGATCCTTGACCATCAGGTCGAGCCCGAAGCCGCTGTCGAACTTGCCTGAAAGCACGAACTGCTTGAACTTGTTCTTGGTGCTGTTGTTCATGCCGGTCGAGCTGTTGAGCGCATCGACCATCAGCGCGGGATCCAGTCCGAAGCTCTTGCCAATGATCAGTGCCTCGATGCCGACCAGGAAGCCGCCCGCCGAAACAAGATTGTTCAGCGCCTTCATCGCCTGCCCCGCGCCAACATCGCCGATCCGGTGAATGCTCGACCCCATCGCGCCAAGAACGGGCTGTGCCCGCTCCAGCGCTGCCGGGTCACCGCCGGCAAGAATCGCGAGCGTGCCAGAGCGGGCGCGTTCGACACCGCCCGAAACCGGCGCATCAATCATCGCCACGCCGCGCTCGGCAAGGCGTGTCGCAATCGTCCGGGTCACGCTGGGCAGGCCCGAACTCATCTCGATGATCAGCGCGCCGGGCGCAATGCTGCTGTCAGCAGCCGTCAGTGCCTGTTCGACGTGACCGCTGGTCGGCAGCATCGTGATGACCACGTCCATGCCTGCTGCGATGTTAGCCGCCGCCTGCCCCGCTTCGCCGCCGACTTCACGCGCAAAGGCCTCGGCCCGGCCGGGCACTGCATCGAATACGCGCACGTGATGGCCTTGGCCGACAAGGCACGCGGCCATCGGCCAGCCCATGTTGCCGATGCCGATGAACGCAATCCGCTTCGTCTCGCTGCTCATTCAGCAGCCACCGCTTCTGTGCCCGGAATCGGATCCTTGATCGGCGTCAACCCTTCGGCTTCCAGCACCGAATGGACCGACTTGAACGCATCGAGACCGGCAGGAATGCCGCAATAGGAGGTGGCGTGGAGCAGTATCTCGCGGATTTCGTCCACGGTCACCCCGTTGGCGAGCGCGCCGCGCGTGTGCAGCTTGAGTTCGTTACTGCGGTTGAGCGCGGTCAGCATCGCCAGGTTCAGCATGCTGCGCGTCTTGCGGTCCAGCCCGGGACGCGCCCAGGTGTAACCCCAGCACCAGCTCGTTACGCAGTGCTGGAACGCGCCCATGAAGTCGTCAGCCGCCTCGATGCTGGCGTCCACATAAGCAGCGCCGAGCACTTCCCGGCGAACGGCGAGACCCTTTTCAAACATTTCATCCATGTGTCGATCCCCTTGTATAAAAGTGTGAATCAGCGGTTCTGCCAGACGGGCTTGCGCTTCTCGGCGAAAGCACGCGGGCCTTCGAGATAGTCCTGGCTCGCCCGGTTGCGCTCCTGCGCAGGGTACGTCGTGTGCATGGCCTCTTCCAGCGTCGCGGCATTCAGGCCCTGCAAGGCCGACTGCTTGGCGGCGCGCACAGCAAGCGGCGAACATTCGAGGATCGCCTCGGCATAGCGCCGCGCGACCTGAAGCACCTCGCCCTTGGGCGCGACGGCGTTGACGAGACCGTAGCTTGCGGCTTCCGCCGCCGTGATCGGAGCACCGGTCAGCATCATCTCGAAGGCCTTCTTTTGCGGCATCATCCGGGGCAGGCGGTGCACACCTCCGGCGCCCGCCATCAGGCCGACTCGCGCTTCGGGCAGCGCGAACTTCGCATGGTCTGCCGCAACCACGATATCGACCGCGAGCAGGATCTCGAACCCGCCGCCGTAGGCTAGGCCGTTGGCCGCGCCGATAATCGGCTTGTCGAGATCGAACCGCGCGGTGAGCCCGGCGAAGCCGGACTTGGGATGCGGTCGCCGCTTGCCCGAGGCCTGCCCCTTGAGATCATTGCCGGCGCAGAACGCACGCTCGCCCGCCCCGGTGATGATCCCCACCCACAGATCGTCCGATGCGACGAATTCGTCCCACACTTCGGCAAGTTCCTCGTGCGCATCGTCGTTCAGCGCATTGAGCACTTCGGGCCGGTTGAGGGTCACCGTGCGGATCGGTCCGTCGTCTTCGACGATGCAGAACTTGCGAGTCATGGCTGCGCTCCGATCACGCTGTCACCCTGCAGTGCGGCAATCGCACCGGCGTCGAGGTCGAGCCAGCGCGCGAGCACGTCGGCATTGTGCTCGCCCAGGAGAGGCGCGCGGGTCACCGGCAGCGTCGATCCGCTGAACCGCACCGGCCATCCGCTCATGGTGTATTCGCCTGACTCTGGATGCTCGATCTTCTGGCGGATTCCGCGTTCGATGAAGGTCTGGTCGTCTGCCAGTTCCCGGGTATCCATCACGGCCCCGGCCGGAATCTTGGCCTCGCCCAGCAATTCCATGGCCGTGATCTTGTCCTGCTGCCGCGTCCATTCGGAAACGATCGCGTCGACCTCGGCGCGGCGTGCGGTGCGCCCGTTGTTGTCGAAGCGTTCGTCGCCGATCAGATCGTCGCGTCCCATGATGCGCAGCAGCCGCACCCAATGCTCCGGGTTGGCGAAGCTGGTATAGATATAGACGTAGTCGTTCGGGCCGCCGCCCTTGCACGGATAGGCCCCGTTCGGCGGACAGCCGCCGCCGACGATGCGCGATCCGGACCGTGGCGCGACCTTGCCCGACGACTCCATGTAAGTGAAGGCGTTGCGGATGTAGTGGAGGATGGCGTCCTGCATCGCCACTTCAAGCAACTCGCCTTGGCCAGTGCGCAGCTTGCGGATGTAGGCGCCAAGGATCGAAACCGTAAGGAGCATGCCGGTCCCGCTATCGCCGAGCGAGGCGCCCGGCTTGCACGGCGGACCATCCTCGTCCCCGGTGATGCTCATCAGACCGCCGCAGGCCTGGGCGATCATGTCGAAGGCAAGGTTGTGCTCGAACCGGCTGCCTTCGCCGAAACCCTTGATCCGGCAATAAATGAGGCCGGGATTGATCTTCATCAGCTCGTCCGGACCCAGCCCGAGGCGCTCGATCGTTTTCGGCGCGAAATTCTCGACGACGACGTCGGCATTTCGCACCAGATCCTTGACGAGTTCCAGACCGCGCGGGTCCTTCAGATTGACCGACAGCGACCGCTTGTTCGCGTTGTACTGAAGGAACTGGTAATGGTGATAAATGTCGTCATGCGCCCCACGCATGGGATCACCGCCCTTCGGGTTCTCGATCTTGACGACTTCCGCGCCCATCCATGCGAGCGCTTCGGTGCAGGAGGGTCCGGCCTCGAACTGACTGAGGTCCACAACCTTCATGCCTGCAAGGCAGGTATTGCCCTTCTCCAACATCGACTCCATCGAAATTCCTTCGTTCCCTTGTGGTTGGCGAGGGCCGGACATCCCGGCCTGCACTGCCCAACCCGTCGTTCATCGGCCCGGGCCCGACTTTGCGGACCTTGCCCCACCTGCCGGGATGCGCGACCATCCGCGGAACCTCATGCAGGCCATATCAACCTTGCGTCCAACACGTTGCCCGCCATCACGCATCACCGTTCGCAGACTAAATTGTCATACAGTTTTGCGGATCGAGAGTCTAACGCTGTTTGCAGCAATTGACATACAGTCTGGCAGATGGCAAGTCCAACACAGCTTGCGGTGAAATCGATGGAGCCCATGTTTTCGCCCGGTAGCGGGCAAGCCGGGGCTCCTGCGGCAGATCCGCAAGCAAGGGGTAATCCTGCGCGCAGGATCGGGGCACACCCAACGGTGGTTCCGGACTTGGCAATCGGGCTCATGACTTCCCGACCGTCGGACGAGGCGATGCTGGTCCGGTCTCAATGCGACTACACTCTTTGGATTCGATCGGGCATAGACAACGTAATCTCCACGATCGATCCACGACGTTCAATCCCGGATCTTCAACAGAATCAGGAACACAAGATGAAACTCCTTTCCTTCGTGCGTGATGGTCGTGAAACCTGGGGCGCGGTCGTCGGCGATGGCGTCGTGGACCTTGGCGCCGTCCTGCCCGAATTTCCCGATCTCACCGCCTATATCGCTGCAGGCCGCCACCTCACGGTCGCCAAGGACCTCGAAGGCCGAACGCCCGATCTCGCACTGGCAGACGTCACGTTCCTGCCCGTGATCCCGCGGCCCGAGAAGGTCATCTGCGTGGCGCGCAACTATCTCGGCCACCATCAGGAAGTGCTCGCAGCAGGCAAGAAGGTCGAACTTGCCGGCGTTCCGCCGATCTTTCTGCGCACATGGCGGTCGCAGGTTGCCCACAACCAGCCGATGATCAAACCGGCAAGCTCGAACGCCTTCGACTGGGAAGGCGAACTCGCCGTGATCATCGGCAAGGAGGGCCGCAACATTCCCGAGGACAAAGCCAGCGAATACGTCGCAGGCTATGCCTCCTATAACGAAGCGAGCGTCCGTGACTGGCAGTTCGCATCACCCCAGATCACCCCGGGCAAGAACTTCGACGCAACCGGCGGGTTCGGCCCCTGGATGGTCACGCCCGACGAAGTCTCGCCCGAGGCCGGCCTGAAAATCGAAACGCGCCTCAATGGTCAGGTCGTGCAGTCGAGCACAACCGATCGCATGATCTTCAACATCGCCCAGATCATCGCCTATGCATCGCAGATCATGACGCTCGTCCCGGGTGACGTCATCGCCACGGGCACGCCCGATGGCGTGGGTTGGACTCGTGAGCCCCAACTGTTCATGCTGGACGGCGACGTTTGCGAAGTGGAAATCGAAGGTGTCGGCCTGCTTCGCAACGTCATCGAAGAGCGCTGACCTGACAGCCGGCGGCAGGTGGTCAAGTGACCATGCAAGACCATGAGTGAGGTGACCTTGTCGCTGACTGGAAAGACTGCCTTGATCACCGGCTCCTCGGGAGGCCTCGGCTACAGCATTGCCGAAGTGCTTGCCTCCCGCGGAGCCGCGATTGCACTGCACGGGCTGGAAGATCCTGCCGCCGTCGCTCCGGCCGTGGAGGCGCTGAAATCAGCGCAAGGGGTCGAGGCCTGCTACATCAAGCGTGACCTTGCCGACGAGGCCGAAGTTGACGGCCTCTTTGCCGACGCCGAGCGTCACCTCGGCCGCGTCGACATCCTGATCAACAACGCCGTGATCCGCTATTTCTCGCCGATCGAGTCGCTGGACCTTGAACAATGGAACCGGGCGCTTGCAGTGAACCTCACAGCGCCGTTCAGGCTGGCCTCGCTCAGCATCCCGGCTATGCGCGAACGCGGTTGGGGGCGTATCTTCAACATATCGTCGATCTACGGCACCAAGGGCGCGGTCAACCGCGTCGACTACGTGGTGACCAAGACCGCGCTACTCGGACTGACCCGCAGCATCGCTCTTGAAACGGCGGGCGATGGCATCACCTGCAACGCGATGTGCCCTGGCGCGATGCGTACGCCCGACATCGACAAGCGCATCGGCGACCTGATGGCCGCCCGCTCGCTCGATGAGCGCGAGGCTGAAATCGCCTTCCTTGCAAACCGCGTGCCGATGAACGCTTTCGTCGATGCCTCGCACGTCGGCGAAATGGTGGCATTCCTGTGCAGCCCAGCCGGCAATACCGTAACGGGGACCACGATGGTCAACGATGGTGGCTGGCTGGCAAGCTGACGGAACGGGACGACGATGGCAGATACCACCCCCGAGTATGAACTCTACGCCATCCGGTACGCCACGCGTGCCGCGCACAGGAGCGAGCACTTCATCGGCGGCGATCCCCACGACGGTCCGATGGCGATGGACTACTTCGTCTGGGTCGCGGTCTGCGGCGATCGGACGGTCCTTATCGACACCGGTTTCGGCGCCGAGGTTGCCGCGCGAAGGGGCCGAACGCTGCTCCATGATCCGGTCGATGCGCTGGGCCTGATCGGGATCGACGCGGCGACAGTGAACGATGTCGTCATCACCCATCTTCATTACGACCACGCGGGCAATCTCGGCCGTTTTCCGCAGGCCCGGTTCCATGTCCAGGAACTTGAGATGCACCATGTCGCCGGGCGGCAGATGAAGCATCGCTACATCGCGCAAGCCTACGAGGTCGAGGACGTCGTCGCGATGATCCGCATGAACTTCGCCGGGCGCGTCGTCATGCATGCAGGCCCTGCCCTGCTTTGCGACGGGATCGAGCTTCATCCCGGCCCCGGTCATACACCGGGACTCCAGTTCGTGCGGGTGTTCACCAGGCGCGGCTGGGTCGTGCTCGCGTCCGATGCCAGTCACTTCTATGAAAACCTCGAAGCCGGACGGCCCTTCACGATCGCGAACGACATCGGTGCGATGGTCGAGACCTTCGACCGCATAGAGACGCTGGCACCATCGCCCGATCACATCATCCCCGGACACGATCCGCTCGTCATGGCGAGCTATCCGGCGGCCAGTCCTGCCCTGCAAGGGATCGCGGTCAGGCTCGATCGACAGCCGGTGATCGGGCGGACACGCAACACCTAAGCGATTGAGCGCCAACGCCACTCGACGCTTTTTGCGGTGGCTGCGAACCGAAAGCTGCGACAGGATCAAGCGTCGGCGTGGAGGCGGTAACCGATGCCCAGCTCGTTTCGGATCAGGCGGGGCATGGCGGGATCGTCCTCGATCTTGAGGCGCAGGGCGCGGATCGCGACGCGCAAGTATTCGACGTCATCGCGATGCGCCTTGCCCCAGACGCGCTCGAGCAGCGCTGCGTGGGTCAGCACGCGGCCAGCTGCTTCGACGAGAGCGCGCAGCAACGTAAACTCGCGCGGCGTCAAGTTCACAAGTCGGTTGGTCACCGTCGCCTCGTGACGATCGATATCCATGCGGATTGGCCCGAAAATGATGATCGCCTCTTCCATTGCAACTGAGGCGGATCGCAAGGCCGCCCGCAGGCGCGCGCGAAGTTCGTCGCCGTCGAACGGCTTGGTCACGAAATCAGCCGCGCCGAGATCGAGCGCTGCGACCTTTTCAGAGACTTCGCCTCGCGCGGAGACGACAACAACCGGCACGGGCGAAACCGCACGAAGCGCGCCAATCAGCTCCAGACCGTCCCGGTCGGGCAGACCGAGATCGAGCAGGACCGCGTCGATCTGCCCGCGCGCCATGCAGGCAAGCGCCTCGCGCCCCGTGGCCGCGGGCACCGCCACGTGCCCGTCGCGGGTAATGACGACTTCAAGCAGCCGCAGGATCGCGGCCTCGTCATCGACGCAGAGGATGCGACTCACGACCGATTGCCTTGCGCAATCGGCATGGAAAGTGTGAACCGGGCGCCTCCCGAGGGCGCATCGTCAACCGTGACCGTCATGCCCATGGCATCGGCCAGTCCCTTCACGATCGCAAGCCCAAGCCCGCTGCCGCTGGTCCGGTCGCCCCCCTCACCCCGGGCGAAGCGTTCGAAGATTCGCGTACGCTCGTGTTCGGGCACGCCCGGTCCGTCGTCCGCTACCTGCAGCAGAAGGTGGCACCCTTGCACTTGCCCTTCGATCGCCACGGTTGTCCGAGCATGGCGCAGCGCGTTGTCGAACAGGTTGGCCAACACGTGATGGAGCAGCAAGGGATCGGCCGCCGCAAAGGGCATGTCGGCAGGAATCGCGCGCAGAACGGTCAGTCCCGGCGGCACGCTTGCCCCATCGACGACAGCGGCGACTGCATCTACCGGGTCCACGCTTTCGAAAACCGGGGCAAGCGATCCGTCCTCGATCCGCACTGCATCGAGCAGGTTGGTGGTCATGCGTTCAAGGTTCTGCGCCGCGACAAGCGCTTCGGCTGCGGCCGGGTGATCGGAGGCAAGAACTTCGAGTTGGCCCGAAAGAATCGTCAAAGGCGTGCGCAGATCATGTGACAGCGCAGCCAGCAGGGTGCGACGCAGGCGATCGGTTTCGACCAGAATGTCGCGCGCTTGCCGTTCGCGTTCCAGCGCATCGCGATCCCGGCATTGGCCGAGTAACAAGGCCATCTGCGCAAGGTGGTCGATCTCGGATCGTGACCGGGTCGAACCATCGTCGGGCCGCGCCACAGCGGCAATCGCGCCATCGCGGCGGTTGCGCGCAGCCAGCGGCAGGAAGGTCCAGTCGGCGGCAGGCATGATCGGGGTGCCATGTCCGTTCACGTCGCCATTGTGCAGGGCCCATGCGGCGGCGGCGAGATCGATCGAGGACCATTGCGCATCCGGTGCGGGCTGCGACAGATCATCCAGCAAATGCACGACGCCATAGCGCGCCGCGATCAACGCCATGCCGCGAGACAGGGCTGACTGTGCCGGATGGCCGGAAAGCGCTGCCGAGAGTTCCGCCAGTTCGCCACTCAGCCGTGCGGCATCGAGCGCCTCGGTCTCGCGCGCCCTGAGCCGCGTTGCCAACCGGCTTGTCACCAGCGCGACGGCCACCAGCACGAGCGCGCTGACGAAATCTTCGGGCCCGTGAATCCGGAAGGTGTAGCGCGGCGGGAGAAGGAAGAAATTGTAGGCCCCGGTTCCGGCAGTTGCGGCAAGCAGGCCCGGCCCCGTTCCTCCGCGCGCACTGACGAACAGCACTGGCAGGAGGAAAAGGAGCGCGGCCGATGCCAGGCCGAGCACCGGCAGAAACGTCGCGGTCGCCCAGGCAACGGCAGCAACGCCCAGAAGCGCGGCGAAAAACGGACGGGCGGACGATTTCATGACTCCACTATAGCTCTATCTGGCTGCCAAGTTCGACCACGCGATTGGGCGGGATCGAAAACCATGCGGTCGGGTCTGCCGCGTTACGGTGGAGAAACATGTAGATCGCGATCATCCAGCGCGGCATCGAAGGCCTGCTCGCAAAACGAATGGCGCTGCGGCCTACGAAGAACGAGGTCCCGCCCGTGCGCGAGAGCAGGCCCTCGTGGCGCGCAAGGTCGCTCGGCACGTCGGCCGTGTCCATGTAGCCATAGCAGAGCCGCGCCTTGAGGAAGCGATCGTCCAGCCGTTCGATGGTGAGGCGGTCTTCGGGAGCCACCCAAGGTCGGGGCAAAGTCTGTATCTTGAGCAGGATGTTGGCTTTGTGCAGCGCCTTGTTGTGCTTGAGGTTGTGCAAGAGAGCAGAAGGCGCGAGGTCGAGATCCTGCGTCAGGAACACGGCTGTTCCTTCAGTCATCACCGGCGGCCTTGCGGCCAGGGCTGTGGCGATTTCCACCATGGGCGCGCCCTGTTCCTCGACGCGGGCATGCGCCGCGCGGCGCCCCTTGCGCCAGATGAAGATTACCAGCCCGACCGCGCCGGCCACGACCAGCGGCACCCAGCCCCCTTCAATCACGCGCAGGAAGTTCGCGCCGAAGAAGAACAGGTCCAAAGCGAGGAACGGGGCCACGAGCAACGCGGTCCAAAACGGATCCCATTTCCAGAACTTCCACGCGATTATGAAAGCAAGGCAGGTCGTCATGACCATCGTGCCGGTCACCGCTATGCCGTAGGCGGCAGCCATTGCGGTGCTCGACTTGAACGCCATAACGAGAACGAGCACGCCTGCCAGCAGCAGCCAGTTGATCGCAGGCATATAGATCTGGCCAACTTGGTGCGCCGACGTCTGGCGAATCGCCATGCGCGGCAGGAGACCGAGTGCGATGGCCTGATGCGTCAGCGAGAACGCGCCGGTGATCACGGCCTGGCTGGCGATGATCGTGGCCAGCGTCGCCAAGACGACGAGCGGTGCGCGCAAGGCATCGGGTGCCATCAGGAAGAACCAGTCGGCATTGGCCATGGGTTGCCCCGAGGCCTCCGCCACGGCGAAAGCTTTCAACGCTAGCGCGCCCTGCCCCAGATAATTGAGCGTCAGCGCCGGCCAAACGAACGCCAGCCATCCCAGCTGGATCGGCGTGCGACCGAAATGCCCCATGTCCGCGATCAGGGCCTCGGCTCCGGTCACAGTCAGGAACACCGCACCCAGAACGAACAGCCCGCCCACCCCGTGGCCAAGCAGGAAGGTGACGGCATTGCGCGGATCGAAGGCGGAAAGGACTTGCGGCACTTGCGTGATGTGCCAGACGCCAAGCAGCGCAAGCGCAACGAACCACGCCACGCAGACCGGGCCGAACATGCCGGCAACGCTTGCAGTTCCGCGCGATTGCACCGCAAACAGCACCGTCAGGATTGCGATGGTGATGCCAAGGATCACCGGTTCCGACATTCCGCCCATCCCTTCGATCGTCTTCAGACCCTCGACAGCCGAAAGCACCGAGAGGGCGGGCGTGATGATCGCATCGCCATAGAACATCGAGGCCCCCACAGCGCCGAGCAGCAGTACGACGAGCCAGCCGCTCGCAGTGGCGGTTCCCGAAGTCGCCCGGTTCGCAAGCGCCATCAGCGAAAGCACGCCGCCCTCGCCATTGTTGTCCATCCGGCTGAGGAACAGGACATACTTCAGCGTGACAACAAGGATCAGCGCCCATAGCGCGAGTGAAAGAACCCCGAGGATCTCGCCGCTGTCGATCCCGCCTGTCGCGGTCTGGGCGAGCGCCTCGCGGAAGGCATAGAGCGGGCTCGTCCCGATATCGCCGTAAACGACACCGATCGCGCCAAGCGTCAGCGCGGCGAGCGTGTTGCGACTGTCATTATGCTGTTCTTGCACTGCAGATGGACTCCGGTTGAAGGCCGTGGGTTGCGCCTGCAGCGCGTAAACTCTCCATCTGCAAAGCCGCCCGATGCGTAAAATTCCCGTGAAATTCGCCCTTGTCCGCCGTTTGGCACGCTTGAGGCGAAAAAGTGCACAAACCTTGCGCCGCTCATGCTAGGCGCGCGCCCATGCTTACGATCAACGGTATCACCGTGCGCCTTGGCGGGCGCGACATCCTGTCCCGTGCCTCGGTGGCGGTACCGCCGCGCGCCAAGGTTGGGCTGATTGGCCGCAACGGCGCCGGCAAGTCCACGCTGGTGAAGGCGATCATCGGCGAAATCGAACCCGACGAGGGTTCGGTCGAGATGCCGCGTCGCACGAAACTGGGCTACATCGCGCAAGAGGCGCCGAGCGGGGACAAGACGCCGTTCGATACGGTGGTCGAATCCGATGTCGAGCGGACGCAACTGCTCGAAGAGGCCGAGACCTGCACCGATCCCGATCGTCTTGGCGACGTGCACGAGCGCCTGCTGGCGATCGATGCCTACAGCGCCCCTGCCCGCGCCGCGCGCATCCTGATCGGTCTCGGATTCGACGAAGAGATGCAGGCGCGTCCGCTCGACAGCTTCTCGGGCGGTTGGAAGATGCGCGTGGCACTGGCTTCGCTGCTGTTTTCCGCGCCCGACGTGATGCTGCTCGACGAACCATCGAACCACCTCGACCTCGAAGCGACGCTGTGGCTGGAGAACTTCCTCAAGTCGTATCCCGGCACGCTGATCGTGATCAGCCACGAGCGCGACCTGCTCAACAACGTGGTCGACCACATCGTCCACCTCCACGCGGGCAAGCTGACGCTCTATCCTGGCGGCTACGACAGCTTCGAGCGGCAGCGCAACGAGCGTCTTGCCCAGCAGGCCGCCGCGCGCGCCGCGCAGGAAGCGCAGGCCGACCGCCTCAAGGAATACATCGCCAAGAACAGCGCGCGTGCATCGACCGCCAAGCAGGCGCAGTCACGCGCCAAGATGCTGGCAAAGATGCAGCCGATCGCGGCGATGGTCGAAGACCCGACGCTCAGCTTCGACTTCCCTGATCCCGACGAATTGCGCCCGCCGCTCATCACGCTGGATCTGGCGGCGGTCGGCTACACGCCCGGCGCGCCGATCCTGACGCGGCTCAACCTGCGCATCGATCCCGATGACCGGATCGCGTTGCTGGGCCGAAACGGCAACGGCAAGACCACGCTTGCGCGCCTGCTTGCCGCGCAGCTTGCGCCGATGGATGGCGCGATGCAGGCCACCGGCAAGATGCAGGTCGGCTACTTCACCCAGTATCAGGTGGAGGAACTGGCGGGCGCATCGACCCCGCTCGAACTGATGACCCGCGCGATGGACGGCAAGACCCCGGCTGCGGTACGTGCACAACTCGGCCGCTTCGGCTTCTCCGGCCATCGCGCCACCGCGCAAGTCGGAACGCTTTCGGGCGGCGAGCGCGCGCGTCTTGCGCTGGCACTGGTGACGCGCGATGCGCCGCATCTGCTGGTGCTCGACGA
Organism: Novosphingobium sp. HNCC26DJ243; assembly: GCF_057180545.1. Taxonomy (NCBI): domain Bacteria; kingdom Pseudomonadati; phylum Pseudomonadota; class Alphaproteobacteria; order Sphingomonadales; family Sphingomonadaceae; genus Novosphingobium; species Novosphingobium sp. HNCC26DJ243. Next base: position 167,781 of record NZ_JBXUGN010000003.1, read on the forward strand.
ACCGACCAACCACCTCGACATCGATGCGCGCGAAGCGCTGGTGCAGGCGCTCAATTCCTACAAGGGCGCGGTGATCCTGATCAGCCACGACCGCCACATGGTGGAACTGACCGCCGACCGGCTCGTGTTGGTCGATGGCGGAACGGCCAAGCCCTACGACGGCAGCATCGAGGACTACATCGACTTTATCCTCGGCCGAAACCAGCCCAAGCCGACGCAGTCTGCGCAAGGGCAGTCAAAGGACAAGGGCAACGCGCCGGACCGCAAGGCTCGCGCCATGGCGCGCGACGAGTTCAAGGCGCTGAAGAAGAAGCAGGCCGAAGCTGAAAAGCGCGTGAGCACATTGCAGGCCGAGATCGCGCAGATCGACCGCGCGATGTTCGAGCCCGCGAGCGCCGCGCCCGCTTTTGCCAAACTGACCATGAGCGAACTGGCCCAGCGCCGGGGCACACTCGCCCGCGAGCTGGAACAGGCCGAAGAAGCCTGGCTGCTGGCGGGCGAGGCGCTGGAGGCCTAGGATCAGGACCTAGGCCAGGGCTGCCTTCACGTACTCCGGACGCAACGGCAGTCGGCGAACCGGCTTGCCGGTTGCGTCCATGACAGCAGCGGCGATGGCCGGGGCAGCAAGCGCGTTCGCGCTCTCCGACCCCTGCCCGTATTCGCCCTTGCCGCCATTGTCGGCGATGATGACGCGTAGTTCCGGCATCTCGGCCATGGTCAGGATCGGATAGCCCGACCAGTCCGCCGAGGTCACGGCGCCTTCGTCGAACGCGACCTCCTCGTGTAGCGCCTGGCTGACGCCCATCAGGCAACCGGCCTGGATCTGGCGGCGCAATTGCAGCGGGTTGATGACGATTCCGACATCGGCCACGATCGTTACGCGCTCGACCTTCACTTCGCCTGTATCGGGATCGACCGCCACATGCGCGGCGCAGGCCCAATAGCCCTGATCGCGCAACATGATCGACACGCCCTGCCCCTTGACCGTGCCCTTGCCCGTCGCTCGGGCACCCGGCGCGGGAGAAGGCCTCGTGGTCCAGCCGGATTCCGCGCGGAGGCGTTCGAGGATCGGCTTGAAACGCGGCTCGCTCACATGCTCGAGGCGGAACTGGAGCGGGTCCTTGCCCGCCAGCATGGCCGCTTCGCTTAAAGCCATTTCGCGCGGGAAGTTCTGCTGGAACTGGATCGGCGTGCGCATCGAATGGTCGCGCAGGCCCACGGCGAGCGGCGACTCCTTCTGGCCGATCTGCAAGGTGGTCAGCGCGCGCTCGCGCACCGCGCCGATCGTGGCATAGACCCAGTCATCGTTCATGCCGGCAAGGGCGTTCTGGAAGCCGTCCTTCGTTTCGACCGATGGCGCGTCGATCACGGGCAATCCGGCAAGGATGGCTCCGACCAATCGGTCATCCTGCATCGGCAATCCGCGATGGTCGGCCTGATAGCCGGCAATCCGCCCGTCGGCGTCGAGCGCGACTGTTATGTCCGCCGCCGCCGCCGAAGACTGGCTCGACCACTGCATGTCGTCGGCACGCATCCACTGCACGCGCACCGGACGGCCCAGTTCACGCGAGAGCAACGCTGCCTCGTCCTCGCTCCCGGCGCTGCCGCCGTTGGAACGACCATAATGGCCCGAGCCCGGATACGTGCGGACGACGACCTTGTCTTCAGTCGTGCCGAGCATCTTTGCCGTCATGCGACGCAAGTGCTGTGCATTCTGGCTGAGCGTGTGAAGCGTGACCGACCCATCCGGGCGATAGTCGGCAAGCGTCACCATCGGGCTGATCGGGGCGTGCTTGAAATAGGGCATGAAGTAAGTGCCCTTGTGCACCTTTTCCCCTTTCACCGTCGCCGGATCGCCCTTGTTCTTTTCACCGTCCTTGACTGGAAGCGTGGTCCAGTCGACCTTGGCGTTGAAGTGCTCGGCCAGCTTTTCGTGGCCCGGAAGCCCCTTCCATTCGCTCCACTGCGTCTCGGCGGCGACGGCCTGCGCGGCTTGGACCGCTTCCCATTCATCGGGAGAAACAACCGCGAGCAGGTTGGCAATGCGCACGAGGCGCGCGCCGGGGAACTGGGTCGCATCGAGCTTGCCCGGCTTGACAAGCGTCGAGCCGAGCGTGGCAGGATGGATCGTGCGGGCATGGAGCATGCCGGGGAGCTTCACGTCGCCCACCCAGACCGTCTCGCCCGCCACCTTTGGCCTGATCGAGGGGTTCATCACCGGCTTGCCGATGATCGTGTAGTCGGCGAACGGTTTCATCGGCGGTTCGCCCTTGACGAAGTAGCCGAGCGGGCTGGTGAGATCGCCCTGCACTTCGACCGTCAGCTTCAGGTCTTCGCCCCGCACCAGATCGGCGTAGCTGGCCGACTTACCACCGCCCGCAATCACCCCGTCCTTGACGGTGAGCTGCGCGAGCGGAACGCCGAGCTTCCTGGACGCCAGTTCAAGCGCGGCTTCGCGCATCATCGCGGCGACCTTGCGCATGTTCTGGCCATAGCGCAGCAGCCCGAACGTGCCGCCGCCATCGGGCGTGCGATCGGTATCGCCCGATACCACCGTGGTCATGGCCGAAAGCGGAACGCATAATTCCTCGGCGACGATCTGGCGATAGGCAGTGTAGATGCTGCTCTGGCCGAAGTCGCACTTGCCAGTGCGGATCAGGACGTTGCCATCGGCGTGAATCTCGATCCAGCTGGCGTAGCTTGCGGCCGGCAGATTGCCGGTCGCCGCCGTTGCCCGGCCTGCCGGAAGCGAGAGCGCCGCAACCAGAGCGCCGCCGGTGGCGATAAAGCCGCGACGGCTGACACCCGTAAGCTTCGCGCCGTGTATGGTCATGTCATAGGCGGTGTCGATCATGGTGCTCACTTTGCGCCTCCTTCAGCCATGAGGCGTGCGGCGCGGTGCGCACCTTCGAGGATGGCGGCGTAGCTGCCGCAACGGCACAGATGCGGCGAAGGGCCGGAGGTGGTGAGCGCCTCCTTGATGTCGGCATCGGTCGGCTTGGGATTGGCTTCGAGCAGTTCGGTGACCTTGATCATCATGCCGAACTGGCAGATCCCGCACTGGGGCACCTGCTCTGCATCCCAGGCTTCCTGCACCGGGTGCAGCTTGCCCTTCATCTGTTCGGGTGAAAGCCCCTGCCTTGCCGCCCAGCGCGCGGGCAACCCATCGACAGTGGTGACTTCCTTGCCCTCGATCGAGGCGACCGGCGTCACGCAAGCGCGCATTTCCTCGCCATCGACCAGCACGGAACAGGCCCCGCACTGGGCCATGCCGCAGCCGAACTTGGGCGTCATCACATCGAGTTCGTTGCGCAGGACATAGAGCAGCGGCGTTTCGGGCGCTGCCTTCACGTCACGCATCGCGCCATTGACCTTGAGTTTTGTCACCACGTTTCCCCCGTACCGCTCAACGACCGACGCGTGCAGCCAGCGCTGCCGGATAGCGATCGCCGCTGACTGTAAAACCATCAAGGATTCCCGCGATTTCCGCAAGGTCCGCTTGTGTCAGGTTGACCATCGCGGCGGCTGTATTTTCCGTGAGCCGCGAAAGCTTGGTCGTGCCCGGTATCGGAACGATCCAGGGCTTCTGCGCCATGACCCAGGCCAAGGCGACTTGCGCGTTCGAAGCGCCAAGGCGGTTTGCAATCTGTCCGATGCGCTCGACCAGATGATGATTCGCGGCGCGATTGTCCGCCGAGAAGCGCGGGACGATGTTGCGGAAGTCGTCGGGCGAGAGCTGAGTCTCGGTGGTGATCGCGCCGGTCAGGAAGCCCTTGCCGAGCGGGCTGAACGGCACGAACCCTATGGCCAGTTCCTCCAGAAGCGGCAGGATTTCCGCCTCGGGTGCGCGCCACCACATCGAGTATTCGCTCTGCAGCGCCGCGACGGGCTGCACGGCATGAGCGGCTCGGATCGAATCCACGCCCGCCTCCGAAAGGCCGAAGTTACGCACCTTGCCCTCTGCGATCAGGTCCCTCACGGTTCCCGCGACGTCTTCCATCGGCACCGTGGGATCGACCCGGTGCTGGTAGAACAGGTCTACGTAATCTGTACGCAAGTGGCGCAGGCTGTTCTCGATCACGGTGCGGATGCGCGCCGGGCTGCTGTCGAGCCCCTTGGTGTTGTCGCCTTCGCGAAAGCCGAACTTGGTGGCAATGACGACCTCGTCGCGCATCGGTGCCAGCGCCTCCCCAACGATCTCCTCGTTCAGTTGGCCATAGGCTTCGGCTGTATCGAAGAACGTCACGCCCATGTCGAATGCGGCACGGATCAATGCGATGGCGTCGCCGCGATCCTGCGCCGGACCATAGCCAAACGTCAGGCCCATGCAGCCAAAGCCCAATGCTGAAACTTCAAGGCCTTGGCCCAGGGTGCGCTTGTCCATGCCGATAACTCCGTGCCGAAACCCTTTCGGCTGACCAGCTTTCTACGCCATCGCCCTCTTATTGATTATCCGCTAAGATCGGCATGAACTGATATTGGATTTTCATCAATGGCCAAGAACGAACTCGGTGATCTCGCTGCTTTTGCCGTCGTGGCCGAGGAACGCAGTTTCACCCGGGCAGCCTCGCGTCTCGGCACGTCGCAGTCCTCGCTCAGCCACACTGTGCGCAGGCTGGAAGAGTCACTTGGCCTCAAGCTGCTGTCACGAACGACGCGCAGCGTCGGGCTGACCGAGGCTGGCGCACAGCTACTGGATACGCTCGCCCCGGCACTCGATGAAATCCGCACGCGTCTGGCCGATCTCAGCCGCTTGCGCGAAAGTCCTTCGGGATCCGTCCGGATCACCTGCAGCGATCATGCGGCACAGACAGTGCTGTGGCCAGCGGTCGAGGCGGTCATGGCGCGTTATCCCGACATCAGCGTGGAGTTGTCGATCGACGGCGCACTGACCAATATCGTCGCGGACCGCTTCGATGCGGGCGTACGCCTGGGCGAGCAGGTGGAACGGGACATGATCGCGGTGCGGATCGGGCCGGACCTGCGCATGCTGGTAGTTGGATCGCCGGAATACTTTGCCAAGGCCGGGACGCCGCTCACCCCGCGTGACCTGACCGGGCACGATTGCATCAACATGCGCATGGCAACCAAGGGCGATCTTTATGCCTGGGAATTCGAGAAGGGTGGCCATGCCCTGCGTGTCCGCGTCAACGGCCGGCTGACGGTGAACAATGCCGACATGGCGGTGCGCGCGGCCGTGGCAGGGCAAGGCCTTGCCTACGCAATGATGGACAGGATCGAGGACAAGCTCGCGTCGGGCGTGCTCGTGGCGGTGCTGCAGGACTGGAGTCCGCCGTTTGCGGGGCATCACCTTTACTATCCCGACCGCCACAACCTGTCGCCCGCGTTCCGGGTGCTGCTCGACGAGTTGAAAGAGCGTCTGGCGGCGACAAATCGAGCGCGCCGATAGGTCTGGCCCGACGCTATCGATTGGACGCTCCGGGCAATCGCCTGCACCGAGGCTGCAACCGGTTGCGAAAGGTGGCACAAGCGCCGCTGCGACAGTCCGGACCCGTGGAGAGCGAGCACCCGATGACGAAGCACCGTACCCCGAGTTTCATGACCGGCATATCGCTGCTGCTGCCGATCACGCTGACGACGATGGCAATCGTCCTGCTCGCGCCGGTCCTGCCGCAGTTGATGGTCGAGTTCTCGGGCGTTCCCAATCACGAATATCTCGTGCCGATGGTCCTCACCCTGCCCGCCTTGTGCGTGGCGATCCTGTGCCCGTTCGCGGGCATTCTGGGCGATTACTTCGGTCGCCGACGCCTGCTGCTGGCCTCATTCGTGATCTACGCCGTGGTCGGCGTCGCGCCCGTCTTTCTCACCGGGATCGTGCCCATTCTGGTTTCGCGCATCGGCGTCGGCATTGCCGAAGCCCTGATCTATGTCCTGTCGACCACGATGATCGCCGACTACTACAAGGGCGCGGCGCGCGATCGCTGGCTGGCGGGGCAGACTGCGTTTGCCTCGGTTTCAGCGCTGGTGTTCTTCAACCTCGGTGGCGCGCTTGGCGAAGCGGGATGGCGTGCGCCGTTCTGGGTCTATGCCTCGGCCCTGGTCATGTTTGCGCTTGTGTTGCGCTTCACCTGGGAGCCTGCCGGAGATGACGGGCCCGACGACGAGGCTGCCGCCGCGCCGCACAACCTGAGCTGGGCCGCGTTCCCGTGGAGCCGCATGGCGCTGATCGCGGCGATCACGATCTACGGCTCGATCTTCTTCTACACCGTGCAGATCCAGGCATCGAGCGGCCTCGCCGTGCTCGGCCTGACCAGCGCCGCGCGCATCGGATTCCTGACTTCGGTGGCAAGCATCGGGGTCCCGCTTGGCACGTTCATCTACTCACGTGTCGGACGCCTCGGTGTGGGCAAGCTGCTGCTTTGCGAATTCGCGCTTCTGGCGACCGGGTTCCTGACGATGGGCAGCAGCGGCAGCGTAACCGGTTTCCTCGTCGGCTGCTTCGTCAACCAACTCGGCGCAGGCCTGTTGCTGCCGACCCTGCTGGTTTGGGCGATGAGCATTCTCCCGTTCGAAGTGCGCAGCCGCGGCACCGGTTTCTGGCAGTCTGCCTTCGCCCTTGGCCAATGGCTGAGCCCGGTAGTTGTCACGTTCCTCTCGCTGCGCAGCGGTGGGCTGATGCGGGGTTTCCAGATGCTCGGCTATCTCGCAGCGGCAGGTGCCGTAGTGGCAATCATCGCCGCTGGTTCACGGCGAGTCGCCAGCCGATCCTGATCAGGCGGCTGCAAGGTCCGGGAATTCGACGCCAACGCCATGGGCTTCGCTGAGCAGGTCGACAACCTCGTCGGCCAGCGGGCGCGCAAACTCCAGCCCGGCTTCGCTATCGCTGGCCCAACGCAGCCAGCAGGTCATGCGAATGCGTCCGCCGATCAGGACGAGCAGCGGCGCTCCGATTCCCGGCGTCCCCGTCAGCCCCGCCACGCGGCAGCCATGCGTCGAGATGTCGAGCAGAGCGGCGCCCTGCCCTGCCGGAGCGAGCGCCGGATTGATGATCTCCGGCATGGTGCGACGATCGCTCGAACGCCGGCCCTGCAACCGCGCGATGGGCGCGACCTCCGAGGTGTTCCTGTCCATCTACGTAGTGTGCACGAGGATGGGTTAAGGTTGCGTTTGCAACGGGCTGACGGGGCGGGCTGCTACTTCTTCTTAGCCGCGATCGCTTCGATCTCGATCAGGAAATAGGGCCCTGCCAGAGCCGCCACCTGAAAGGTCGAACGTGCAACAGTCGTAGGGTTCTCGGCCGTCTTGAAAAACTGCTTGAAGCCTTCGTTCGCACCGGCAAAGTCCATCTTCCCAAGCTTCGGATCGGCGGCGACGAACAGGGTCAGCTTGATCAGGTCGGCCATCGTGTAGCCACGGCTTTCGAGCAGAGCCTTGATCTTGGTCAGCACGCTGATCGTCTGGGTCTTCGTATCGCCCAGATCCTCGATTGCCTTGACCTCGGCAAAGGTCTTGGCCGGGTCCACCGGCGAGGCAAGCTGGCCCGACAGGAACATCATGTCCGTACCCGCCTTGACGTCCGCAGCGTCGAGAATCAGGGCCTGCGGGTTCGATTGCAGCTTGGTCACCTGCGCATGGGCACCTGCCGTCGTGGCCAGCAGGGCCGCCGTTCCGAGGGCAAGCGAGACAGTCTTCGAGCGGACGTTGAGACGCATGGCAGTTCCTTAAGCGTGGCAGATGGGCAACGGGTGCGCATCGATTGCAACCGCTATCCAGCATAAGCGCTCACTCCGCACCCGAGCTACGTCAATCGGCGTATGGGCGCGCGCGTCACAATACTGCCTTTGTCGGGGGCGTTGTCCGGGGCCACCCGGCAGTGAATGAAAAATGAGGGTTGCAAGTCCAGTCAGACGGGCCGGTCAGCAAAGCAGCCCCGCCGCATGAGGGTGTGGAAGGCGACACGATCTTAGGGGGTCAATGTATGTCGCCGAAGTCCAGAATTCTAATCGCCACTCTTCTCGCCTCGGCGAGCCTTCCCACCGTTGTCATGGCGCAGGAAGTGCCCGCAGCCGAAGAAGCGCCTTCCGATATCATCGTCACCGGTACGCGCGTGACCGGCATGCGTGCTGCAGACAGCGCCGCCCCGGTCCAAGTCGTCGGCACACAGGCCATGGCCGCCGTCGGCCAGCAGGACCTGACCCAGGTCCTTGCGCAAAGCCTGCCTTCGCTCAACTTCCAGGCGACCGGTGGCGATACCGCCAACCTTACCCTGACGGCGGCTCTGCGCGGCCTTTCGCCCAACGACACGCTGGTGCTGGTCAATGGCAAGCGCCGCCATTTCACTGCCAACCTCGCCGTGCTGGGCGGTTCGCCCTATTCAGGTGCGGCCACGACCGATCTCAGCTTCATTCCGACCAATGCCATCGGTCGCATCGAAATTCTGCAGGATGGTGCCGCCGCCCAGTATGGTTCGGACGCCATTGCCGGCGTGGTCAACATCATCCTCAAGGAAAATTCCTCGGGCGGAATGTTCACGATCAACGGGGGCCAGTTCTACAAGGGTGACGGCGATTCCATCGCAACGGCCGCAAACTTCGGCTTCAAGATCGGCGACCGCGGCTTCGTGAACGTGACCGGCGAATACAAGTATGCCGACAACACCCAGCGCGGGACCTGCGATCGCCGCTATTTCACGCCGACCTGCGAAGTGCGCACCGACATCAATCCGATTGATGCAGCTGGCGTGAAGATCAATCCCTTCTCCCCGCGCGTCAATCCGATCAACGGCAATGCCCGCTATTCGCTCTACAATGCCACCTTGAACGCCGGCTATGACCTGACCGACGACGTCCAGGCTTATGCTTTCGGCAGCTACGGCAACCGCACCGCCTATGCCTACCAGAACTATCGCCGTGCAACCCGCGTCACGGGCGTTACCAGCACCGGCACCACGGTCTATCCCTTCCCCGGCGGCTTCAATCCGCAGGAAAACATCCGCGAGGAAGATTTCTCGCTGACCGGCGGCCTCAAGGGCGATGCCGATGGCTGGGCCTGGGACTTGGCGGTGACTTACGGCAAGGATTCGGTCGACCTCTACACCGTCACCTCTGTCAACCCGGCGCTCTACGCCGATCTCCAGTCGCTCAATCCGACGCTCATCACGCCGCAGACCGATTTCTACGACGGCAACCTGAGCAATTCGGAATGGGCCGTTGAAGCAGGCGTGACCAAGGACTTCGAGGCGGGCCTCGCCAAGCCGATCACGCTGGCTTTCGGCGGACAGTACCGCAAGGATACCTACGCCATCTCGCCGGGTGAGCCTGCATCGTACTACAAGGGCGGCGCACAGGCCTATCCTGGCTTTGCACCGACCGATGCGGGCACCAACGGGCGCAAGGCCTATGCCGGTTACATCGACATAGCCGCCGATCCGGTCGAAGGCCTGCATCTCGACCTCGCCGGACGCTACGAACACTACAGCGATTTCGGAGATGTCTGGACCGGCAAGGCAACCGCCCGCTACGACTTCAGCCCCGATTTCGGTCTGCGCGGCACGGTGTCGAACGGTTTCCGCGCTCCGACGCTGGCTGAATCGTACTATTCGTCGGTCAATGTCGGCCCCGGCACGATTTTCGGGCAATTCCCGCCCAACTCGCCAGCATCCAAGGCGCTGGGCTTCGGCAATCTTCAGCCTGAAAAGTCGATGAACTACTCGGTCGGTTTCGTCTCGCACCCGTTGCCGGGCCTGCAGCTCACAGTCGATGCCTACCAGATCACTCTGAAGAAGCGCATCGTTCCTTCGGCCGCGATCTTCGGCTTCGACAGCACGTTCGGCATCGTCTCGCAGGCGATCATGGATGCGCTGGTGGCACGCGGTGTCGATACCACCGACGCCACGTCCTATGCCGGCATCAACATCTTCACCAACGGTGCCGATACGCGCACCCGCGGCGTGGAAGCGACGATGGACTACACGTCCGACTTCGGTGATGCGGGCAAGGTCAACTGGACGCTCGGCTTCAACTACAACACGACGAAGCTGCTGAAGGTCTATGCGCTTCCGGCACAGGTGACCAATGTCGCCTACGGCCAGACAGCGCTGCTCGACCTCAATTCGCGTGATGCGCTGACCCGCTCGACTCCCAAGGTCAAGGTCATCGCCAACGCGCTCTGGAACGTCGGCGACTTCTCGATCAACCTGCGCGAAACGCTCTACGGCACCGCCGCGCAGTGGAACAGCTACAGTGGCAGCGGCACCGGTGCCGGGGCAACCGAGTTCAAGATCGGCACGACCCTGATCACCGACCTCAACGTGGGCTACAAGCTGACGTCGTTCATGCGCTTCGATCTGGGCGCCAACAATCTGCTGAACAAGAAGGCACCGACCGTCCCGACCGTGGGCGGACGTCCGGCAAATGGCGGCAACGTCTTCGATTCAGCCATGACGTTCACACCGTGGGGTATCAACGGCGGTTACTACTACGCCCGCGCCACCTTCACGTTCTGATGAACAAAGTCCGCAAGGTCCCGGTTGCCGTCCTCTCTCTCCGCAACCGGGGCTTTGCGGCACGTTTTACGTATATGTCCATGACAGCTGGTCGCGCACACCCATGATGATCATGACAAAGGACCCGCTTGAACAGGCTGCCGCGGCGCTGGCAAGTGATCCGGCGCGGGCCGAGGCGATCGCCCGCAGCATCGTCTCGCGCGCCCCGTCCGATCCGCGCCCCCGGCTAATCCTGGCCTCAGCGCTGCGAAGGCTGGATCGACCGGTCGAAGCGATCGCACTTCTCAACGACCTTGCACGCGCCTGGCCCAAAGCGGCGCGCACCCGCTACGAGCTCGGCCTCAGTCTCTGCGCTGCGGGACGCGGACGAGAAGGCGACCGGCAACTCGACGAAGCCGTCCGCCTCGATCCCGGACATGGCGAGACCTGGGCGGCGATCGAGCAGCGTGCCTTTGCAAGCGGGGATCAAATCCGCGAGCTGCGCGCCAAGGCAGCGCTCGCGCGCATCTCCGCAGGCCATCCGGACCTCGGTCGCGCTGCCGAACTCGTCGTGCTCGGGCACCATGATGAGGCTGAACCCATCCTTCAGCGCTTCTGCCTTGCCGACACCCGCAACGCCGAGGCCTTTCGTCTGACGGCCGCCTGCCATGTCGCACGGCATTCGTTGCAATCGGCCGAGACGCTTCTGCGCCACGCACTGGCACTGGCTCCCTCGGCAAATCGCATCCGCTTCGACCTTGCCCACGCGCTTTATGCCGCGCGGAAGGCGGGACGTGCGATGCAGGAACTCGCGCCCCTGCTCGAGACCGATCCTTCGAACCTTGCCTATCGCAATCTGCAGGCGGCATGCCTTGCCCTGCTGGGCGACGACGAAGGCGCAGAGGCCATTCACGCCGAACTGGTTGCGGCCTTCCCGGCTAACGCCGCCATTGCCATCAACCATGGTCATGCTGCCCGCACTGCCGGGATGCGTGACACAGCCATCGCCGCCTACCGCCGTGCCGCGGCGCTTGCTCCGCAATCAGGCGAGGCGTGGTGGAGCCTTGCGAACCTCAAGGTCGGCGCGCTTACCGCTGCCGACGAAGCGGAAATGTTGCGCCAGCGCGTCCTGCTGCTGCCCGAGGGCGATCGGATGCATCTCGAATATGCGCTGGGCCGGCGTTTCGAGGATGCCGGCGATGCTGCCGGTGCGTTTGCCCATTACGAAACGGGAGCGGCGCTTGCCCGCAGACGTTTTCTGATTGCGGAACGCGACTACGCCGCAGAGGCAGCCCACTTGCAACAGGGCTTTACCGCCCAGTTCCTTGCCGAGCGCGACGGCATGGGAGCGACCGATGACTCTCCGATCTTTATTGTGGGCCTGCCGCGCTCAGGATCGACGCTGGTTGAACAGATTCTCGCCAGCCATCCCGCCATCGAAGGTACGATGGAACTGCCCTACATCGGCCTGATCGCCGACCGCATCGAACGCGAAGGTGGTGCGCAGCGGCTCGCCGGTGCGACGGCCGCCGAACTGCGCGGTTGGGGTGAGGAATACCTGGCACTCGCACAAGTCCACCGCCGGCTCGGGCGGGCCCGCTTCATCGACAAGATGCCCAACAACTTTCGGCACATCGGGCTGATCCGCCTGATCCTGCCCAGGGCGCGCATCATCGACGTGCGGCGCCATCCGATGGCGGCCTGCTTTTCCGCCTTCAAGCAGCTCTTTGCCGAAGGGCAGGAGTACTCCTACGCGCAAGCGGATCTGGCAGCATACTACCGCCATTACCTCGCAATCGTGAGGCACTTCGGCAGCATCCGCCCGGGCGCGGTTCATACGGTGATCTACGAGGATCTCGTCGATCGGACCGAGCCTGAAATACGTGCGCTGCTTGAGGCTGTTGGCGTCGATTTCGATCCTGCGACCTTGCGCTTCTTCGAAAACGATCGCGCCGTGCGCACGGTAAGTTCCGAGCAGGTACGCCAGCCGATCTACCGCTCGGGCCTCGATCATTGGCGCAAGTTCGAGCCGTTTCTCGGACCACTGGCGCAGACGCTGGGGCCAGACCTTGAGAGCTGGCGCCAATGACATTTCCCGCAAGCAAGAGAGCACCATGAAAAAGATAACCGGGCAAGCACTCTGCCTCTTTGTTTCTGCGACCATCGCCGCAGGTGCCATCGTTGCTTCCCCCGGCATTGCGCAGGATCGGCCCGGTCCTGGTGCCGACGTCGAAGTCCCCAGCGAGGGCAAGGAAATCTACGAACAGATCTGTCAGGCCTGCCACATGGCCGATGCCAAGGGCGGCGGCGAATACGGCGCGATGATCCCTGCGCTGGCCGGTAATGCCAACCTTGCCGACAAGGACTACCCGATCATCATCCTGCTCAAGGGCCGCGGCGGCATGCCCTGGTTCACCGACATTCTCGACAAGAAGCAAATGGCGTCGGTCCTCACTTACGTTCGTGGCCATTTCAACGATTACCAGGATCCGGTCACCGTAGCCGATATCGAGCGCATCGGCTCGGCGAACCCGCCGGTACCTGAGTGCGGCACCTGCGGCCACTGACGGCAGCGCAAGGACAGTTCCTACCCGACCACGAGGGGGTCTCAATGCTCGACGATTTCACGCCGCCTACCCGCCGCGATCTTCTGACCATGATCGGCAAGGCCGGGGGCGCTGCCGCGCTCTATCAGGCCATGACCGTGCTGGGGCATGCCAAGGACAGCCAGTTTTCCGGCCCGCCGAAGCTTTCGGGCGCAAAGCCGGGTTCGACCGTGCTGGTTCTCGGCGCGGGCCTTGCCGGGATGCTTGCCGCCTATGAACTGGTGAAAGCCGGGTACAAGGTGCAGATCCTCGAGTTTCAAGGGCGCGCAGGGGGGCGCAACTACACCGTGCGCGGCGGCGATACGATTACCGAGATCGGATCGACCCAGAAGGTCGATTTCGCTCCCGGCAATTATCTCAACCCCGGCCCTTGGCGCATTCCCTATCATCACCGCACCGTGCTGCATTACTGCAAGGAACTTGGCGTCGCGCTGGAGCCGTTCCTCCAGATCAACCACAATGCGTTGATCCATCAGAAGAATGCGTTCGGCGGCAAGCCCCAGACCTACCGCGATCTCAGCGTGGACTGGAAGGGCCACGTCTCGGAGCTGCTCGCCAAATCGCTCGATGCGGGCGCGCTCGACAGCACCGTGACGGCCGAGGACAAGGCGCGTCTGCTCGAGGCGATGCGCGAGTGGGGCGTGCTCGACAAGGACATGAAATACACCAAGAGCATGGCGCTGGGCAACGAACGCGGATGGGAGCGGCCTCCCGGTGGCGGAGTCAATGGCGCGCCGATCCCGAACGATCCCTTCAGCCTGTCCCAGACGCTCGACAGCAAGATCTGGAACCAGATCGGCTTCTTCGCCGAGCACGTCATGCAGACCACGATGTTTCAGCCCAAGGGCGGGATGGACAACATCGGCAAGGCCTTTCAGTCGCGCCTGGGCAAGATGATCCGCTTCAACACGCGCGTGACCAAAATCGCACAGGACGACAAGGGAGTAACCGCTACCTGGACCGACACGAAGTCTGGCACCACGGGCACGACCAGCGCCGACTGGATGGTCTGCACGATTCCTGCGCCCGTGCTCAACCAGATCGACTTCCAGGTCTCGGCCGAAAAGAAGGCGGCGATCCGCGCCCTCCCCTATGGCAATTCCGTCAAGATCGGGCTCGAAATGAAGCGCCGCTTCTGGGAAACCGATCACGCGATCTATGGCGGCATCTCGTTCACGGACCAGGCGATCTCGCTGATTTCCTATCCGAGCGCGGGATCGTTCAGCGATGGTCCGGCGGTGATCCTGGGTGCATACCCGTTCGGTCCCGGTGCCTACATGCTTGCCGGCATGACGCCCGAGAAGCGCATCCAGACCGCTCTCGATCAGGGATCGGTGTTCCATCCTGCAGAGTACAAGTCCGAATTCCGCACGGGCGCATCGCTCGCCTGGAGCCGCATGCCGTGGATCCTCGGCTGCTGCGCCACCTGGACCGAAGAAAGCCGCGCCGCGCATTACCAGAACCTTGTCAGCATGGACGGCCGCATCGTTCTGGCGGGCGAACACGCATCCTATTACGGTTGCTGGCAGGAAGGCGCAATGCTCTCGTCGCTCGATGCAATTACCCGCCTACATGAACGGGCAATGGCCGCCTGAATTCGACAATCGGCGAGCGGGCGCGACTGTCGCGTCCGCTCGTGCGTTTCGGCGCATCGGACGTTAAAGCAGCCAGCACATGACTATGAAAGCGACCATCCGCCCCGCCTTGGCGGCCGAAATTCCCGCGCTCGAGGCGATCATCGAGCAATCGGCGCGTGCGCTGAGCCAAGGATACTACTCCCAAGCCGAAATCGAGGCGGCCATTGCCCATGTCTTCGGCGTTGACAGCGAACTCGTTGCGGACGGCACCTATCTCGTTGCCGAAAAGGCCGGTGAGCCCGGAATTCTCCTCGGGTGCGGCGGGTGGAGCAGGCGCGCCACGCTTTTTGGCGGCGACCGTTTCATCGGTCGGCAATCGGGCCTGCTGGATCCTGCGCACGATCCTGCCAAGATTCGCGCGTTCTTCGTCGCGCCCGATGCCGCAAGGTCAGGCGTTGGCCGGGCTCTTCTCGACGCCTGCGAAAGCGCGGCCTGCGCCGCCGGCTTCAGACAGTGCGAATTAATGGCAACCCTGCCCGGTGAACCCTTTTACGCAACCTGCGGCTACACCCCCATCGAACGCATCGCCTTCGACTGCGATGGCACGCCCGTCCCCTTCGTAAAAATGACGAAGCCCCTGCCCGCGCGCATCGCCTGACCGCCATGCTGCTCACTCGTCGGAATTTAGAGGCAATCAGTTCAAGCAGCCACTGACAACTCCGCGCGACCGTAGCCCTTCTTCTCCAGCTCTTGTGACGATCACCAATGCGGCATTTCTGCTATGCGCAGAAGTGCTTTGAAGGTTTCCGCTCGAAGCTATACGGGCATCCGATTGGTTGCTTCAATCGCCTCGTGTTTGGCTTCGGCGACCAGCGGCTACGTCCAAAGGCAGTTCGTCAGGTTCTAAATCACAATGAATTATCGCCATTCTTTCCATGCGGGCAATAGCGCCGATGTCGTGAAGCACAGCCTGCTGATCGCTCTCGTGAAGGCCCTTCAGCACAAAGAAAGCGCGCTGACCCTGATCGACACCCATGCCGGCTGCGGGCTGTATAACCTCTATGGCGATGAGGCCCAACGCACCGGCGAATCCACGCAGGGCGTGTTGCGGGCCTTTGACGAACCGAACCCCTTGCTGAACGACTACCGCGCCGCCGTACAGGCCGTGAATGTCGGAGCTGAGCCGCGCCTGTACCCGGGCTCACCGCGGATCCTGGCGCAGCTTCTGCGCCCACAGGATTTCCTGATACTGAACGAAAAGCATCCCGAGGACGCCTATGCCCTGCGCGGTGTGATGCGCGACACTTCCGCTGCCGTGCATGAGCGCGACGCCTATGAGCTTTGGCTCGCGATGCTGCCACCTCGCACCCCGCGCGGCGTGGTGGTGGTCGACCCGCCGTACGAACAACTGGACGAACGCGCGCGTATTACAGCGACTCTCGCTGCGGCTCACCGCAAATGGGCGCATGGTGTGACGGTGATCTGGTATCCGCTGAAAGACCGTGCCGCACATTGGCGATGGAAGGAACAACTGAGCAAGCTCGGCATCCCGAAATTGCTGTGCGTGGAGCATTGGTTGTACGACGGCGTTCAGCCCGGCATCTATAACGGTGCGGGCCTTTTCATCGTCAACCCGCCGTACGCCTTCACGCAGGCACTGCCGCCTCTTCTGGAAACCTTGCGCTTCGCGCTGGCGCCCGAGGGGCATAGGGGCGAAATCACAGCCGATTGGCTGAGCGACTAGAACAAATCCTCATCGTGCCCTTATCCGAAAGGACAAATAGCCGAGCAGCAGGCGCCAACTGTCAGGTGCCTGCGGCTAATTGCCATCAGCATCGACTTCGAAAACCATGGGCTTTCCCCGAGAAGCAGGCTCCCAACCGGCGAGCAGCGCTGCCTGAATGCCCCTGATTACCACAGCGTCGCCGATCTGGAGGCGGCCTCGTTGCATGCCTTTCAGCAAGCGCTTCGGCGGGGGGAATTCCAGCAAGGCTCCGCGTAGGGTTTGCCTGCGCAGCAAAGAAACGGTCATGCCCTTCCAGCCTTCAGACTCGCTCCACTGCGGCTCGCTCCGCAGCTCCCACTCGTATTGATACCCGTCAACTTCGACGATACCGGAAAGCTTGTGGATCTTGGTCATGCTGCCCTGCCTAGCAGGTCTGCGAACATAAACCACCGGCCGGTTGCGAATGGCGAAACTGATCTGGACGACGCTTTGAAGGTTGCCGACTGGGCCAGACCACTGACCCGATTTTCATGCGCCAGAGCATGCCCCTCGATGCATGGACGAGCAGAAACAGCCCCTTTTCGTCGGTCAGCTTGCAGGGCTTCGCTTGCGGCTTCGCGTTTCGGATTGCGGTCGTCGAAATTGCCACCGGGGGCCACGACTTTCATCAGAGACGAACGTCAGCGAGCACTGGCGGTTAAGCCATTCCAGTTTATGACAGATTTCCGGGGTTTTTCAACCAAACGCGGCCATTGGCGAATGGGAGAAGTGGTGCCGCTTACGTGACTCGAACACGTGACCCCATCATTACGAATGATGTGCTCTACCGACTGAGCTAAAGCGGCGTGCCTCTTGGACAGGGGCGCCGTTTAGCCATGGGGCTGGAGAGTGGCAACCCTTTTTCGGGGATTTCTTCGTTGCCGGTCAAACGGGTCTCTCTCGGCTCCATTCCTGCACGGATTCGACCATGGCGCACGCAATACGGGCGATGTCCTCTTCGCCGGTGACGAGTGGCGGAGTGGTGTAGAGAATGTCGCGGAAGGGGCGGAGCCAGACGCCGCGCGCGATGCAAGCAGCCGAGAGACGATCAGCGGGCGCGGGCCCGTCAAGCTGGATCACGCCGATCGCCCCGCGCACGCGCACGTCACGTACACCAGGCAGATCGCGCGCCGGGGTGAGCAGACTTTCTAGCTGCGCACCGATGGCGCGCGCCTGTTCCAGCCGGGGCTCGCTTTCGAACAGGTCGAGCGAGGCATTCGCCGCCGCGCAGCCCATGGCGTTGCCCATGTAGGTTGGACCATGCATCAGCGCGTGGAGCGGATCGTCCGAGAGGAAGCGTTCGTAGATCCGACGGCTGGCGATGGTCGCGGCAAGAGGCAGCGTGCCGCCGGTCAGCGCCTTGGACAGCGTCACGATGTCGGGCTGGACGCCTGCGATCTGACAGGCGAACATGGCCTCGCCCAGGCGACCCAGCCCGACGAATATCTCGTCGAAGATCAGGAGGAGATCGTGCGCGTCGGCAAGCCGGCGCAGGGCCTGCAGCGTGACGCTCTCGTGAAACACCATGCCACCCGCGCCCTGCACCAGTGGCTCGACGATGATTCCGGCAAGTTCGCCGCGATGGCGCCCGATCAATTCGTCGAGCGCCGCCTCATCTGCGGCATTGCGCGGCAGATCGACAACGACCTGTTCGAGCAGCGCACCCTTGAACAGGCTGTGCATGCCCTCGTCGGGGTCGCACACGCTCATCGTGGCGAAAGTGTCGCCATGATAGCCGCCGCGAAAACAAAGAAACTTCACGCGGCGCTGGCCCTGGTTGAGCCAGTATTGCGCGGCCATCTTCATCGCGACTTCAACCGCGACAGAGCCGGAATCGCTGTAGAACACGTGGTCGAGATCGCCCGGGAGCAGAGCAGCCAGCCGCCGCGCCAGAACATAGGCCTGCTCATGCGCAAGCCCGCCCAGCATGACGTGCGGCAGGGTCTCGAGCTGGCGACACACCGCCTCCTCGATGTGGGGGTGGCGATAGCCATGAACGGTCGCCCACCAGCTGGAAATGCCGTCGACCAGTTCACGGCCATCGGCAAGCGTGAGCCGCGTGCCCTGCGCAGAGACGACCGGCAGGGCGGGACGCACCGTCTTCATCTGCGTATAGGGCAGCCACACGTGCTCACGTCCGGCTGCGTACCATTGGGGCTCGGTCATCGCGTGTCCTTTGCACGTATCGCGGCGCTGGCGATGCCCTGTGACGCCCTTGCAATCAAGCCACGGCGTGTTGCTGTTTCAACCCGGAGCCCTTGTGCGGCCGCGAAAGGACCAGCGCCCAGCTTCTTCCCACGGGCCGCCCATGTAATGATGAAGGCCAAGGCCAGCGAAGACAAAGTCGCGGGGGATGAATGTCGCTGCAAGGCTTGCCTGAAGTGCCTGTGCTGCCTTGCGCTCGACCTTGTTCTGAATGGTGACGTGAAGGCGGAGACCGTGGCCGTCTTGCGCGGTGAGCATGCCGTGGAAGTGCTCGGCAATGCGTTCACGCAATTCTACCATCCCGGGGCTGTCTATGCGGAAGGCAGTTCCCCCTCCCAGATCCATGATCGAGGTCAGCCGCGCCGCGACGGGCGCATGTTCGGCCGCAAGGCTGGCAAGCAGGGCTCTGACTTCGTCGAGCAGGGGCGCAGGAAGCGCGTGGAACAACGTGACATGCGCGCGCAGGTGATTGCGCTCTGGCGGGAAGTGCGCCTTGCGCAAGGCATCTGCCCAGCCTCCAAGCTGAGGCGGCAACTGCGCCGTCACGATCAGCGGGGCGAGATGCTTGGGACGATCGTTCACCTGCCGATGCTCAGCCCAGCGGCCGACCAAAGGCAAGTGCCCATCGAGACAGGTCGGGATGAAGTTGGAGCAGCGGGAACATTCGGCAAAGCCGCGGCGACGTGCTTGCGCAGATCATCCGGCACAGCCTGAATGTTCCCTGGATTCCGGGTGCAAGCAATGCCTGCACCCCGTGCCTCCGGAAAACACCTTAGGGCCACATTCTTAAATTAACAGCAATTCACCACCAGAACGGACTGTTTTGGCTCGGATGTCACATCTCGCCCCGCGCCTTGCGCAAGGCGAACCACTTGGCGACGTTGGCATTGTGCTCCTGCAGCGTACTGGCAAAGACATGCCCGCCCGAACCGTCGGCAACCATGAAGAGCGCGTCCGTTTCTGCAGGATCGAGCACGGCGGCGATGGAATCGCGGCCCGGGTTGGTGATGGGCCCCACCGGCAAGCCGATCATCGTATAGGTATTGTAGCCGTTGACCGCCTGAATTTCGGACTGGCGTATCCGCCGGCCGAGCGGCTTGCCCTTGGTGATCGGGTAGATGATCGTGGGATCGGCCTGAAGCAGCATGCGCTGGCGAAGGCGATTGGAATAGAGCCCGGCTACCATGCGCCGCTCCGAGGGCTTGCCGGTTTCCTTTTCGACGATCGATGCCAGGACGAGAGCCTCCTGCGGTGTCTTTGCAACCGTTCGGGAGGAGCGTTTGGCCCATAGCTCGGCAAGCGTCTTGTCCATGGCCGCCTGCATCCGCTTGAGCACCGCGGCGCGGGTTTCGCCCTTCTGCCAGTCGTAACTGTCGGGCAGCACGGTGCCTTCACCGGGAACCACGACCGGACCGACCAGATCCTTGTTGGCGGTCAGGCGTTCGGCCACCATGACCGAGGGCATGCCTTCGGGGATCGTGACGAGACGGCGGATGACCTTGTCGCCCTTTAGGATCTCGAGAATGGTCGCTTCACTGACGCCCTTGGGCAGCAGGAACGAACCGACCTTTACTTCGGTGCCGCCTCCCAGCAGTCGCGCACGCAGCTTGAACACCGTGGCCGAATCAATTGCGCCATCTTGCTCGAGATCGTCGGCAAGCGCGCTCAGCCCTTCGCCCTCGCCCACGTCGAATTCCAGCTGGCTGGCGAGCGGGCCCGATGCGAACCAGCCGCCCACCAGCCACAGAATGCTCGCGAGCAGAACAAGGGCACCCGCAATCGGGGCCAAGCGTTTGCGACGGCGCGCCATCGCGATCGCCCCTCTCAGTCTTCCACCGCCTTGACGATGATGCTCGCATTGGTGCCGCCAAAGCCGAACGAATTGTTCAGCGCTGCGCGCACCTTGCGCTTCTTGGCGACCAACGGGACGAGATCGACGCCTTCGGTGCCTTCATCGGGGTTTTCGAGGTTCAGCGTCGGCGGGACGATCTGGTCGCGCAGCGCAAGAATGCAGAAGATTGCCTCGACCGCACCAGCGCCGCCCAGCAGATGACCGATGGCAGACTTGGTGCTGCTCATCGATGCGCCGGACAGATCGTCGCCCAGCACGCGCTTGACCGCTGCCAGTTCGATCGTGTCGGCCATCGTCGAGGTGCCGTGGGCGTTGACGTAGTCGATGTCGCCCGCGTTCAGGCCAGCCTTCTTCAGCGCCATGCGCATCGCCAGTTCCGCACCCTTGCCCTCAGGATGCGGCGCGGTGACGTGATAGGCGTCGCCCGAGAGGCCGTAACCGACGACTTCGGCGTAAATCTTCGCACCGCGGGCCTTGGCGTGCTCATACTCCTCGAGGACGACGACGCCGGCGCCTTCGCCCATGACGAACCCGTCGCGACCCTTGTCATAGGGGCGGCTTGCCTGCTCGGGGCGGTCGTTGAAGCTGCAATTAAGTGCGCGTGCCTGAGCGAACCCGGCCACGCCGATCGGGCAGATCGTGCCTTCGGCACCGCCTGCCAGCATGATGTCGGCATCATCATCACGAATCATGCGCGCGGCATCGCCGATCGAGTGCGCACCGGTCGAGCAGGCGGTGACGACGGCGTGGTTCGGGCCCATGAGGCCGTACTTGATCGATACCTGGCCCGAAATCAGGTTGATGAGGCGGCCGTGCACGAAGTGCGGGCTGACGCGCGAGGGGCCCTTGCCCGCAAGCACCAGCGATTCGCTTTCGATACCGGGAAGGCCCCCGATGCCCGAGCCGATCGAGCAGCCCGCGCGCATGCGCATGTCCTCAGGCATGTCCTCGAGCCCTGCGTCCTCGATCGCTTGCCCTGCAGCATCGATGCCGTAGACGATGAACGGATCGACCTGGCGCTGCACCTTGTGGTCGACGCGCTTGTTCGGATCGAAGCCGTATTCATGGTCGGCCGGTTTTACCTCGCAAGCGATCTGGCACTTCTGGTCGCTCGCATCGAAACGCGTGATCGGCCCTGCACCGGACTTGCCGGCAAGCAGGTTCTTCCACACGGTTTCAACGTCCGCACCCAGCGGGGTGACAAGACCAAGTCCGGTTACGACGACACGACGCATTGAAATCTCCGGGAAATATGCAAACAGGCCCAGCCCCGTAAAAGAGGCTGAGCCTGCCGAAGTCCTCCCCTGCCCAGCCCGTTCAGGCCGGACGGCTCCACCGCCTGCGACAGGCCGGGAACCCCGGGTGGCTCTGGGCGATCAGCCCTTGTTTTCGTCGATGTACTTGATCGCGTCCTGCACGGTCGAGATCTTCTCGGCCGCATCGTCGGGGATCTCGACGCCAAATTCTTCTTCGAAGGCCATCACCAGCTCGACGATGTCGAGCGAGTCAGCGCCCAGATCGTCAATGAAGCTAGCCTCTTCGGTGACCTTGTCAGCCTCGACGCCGAGGTGCTCGACAACGATCTTCTTAACGCGGTCGGCGGTATCGCTCATGAAATGCCCCTTCGAAGGAAAGCGGTTGGTTATTTGTTCGGCTTTCGCCCTAATGAACGGATTGAACGCTGGCAAGTGCCCCGCTGCGGATCACCACAGCGCGCGCACGATCCGGCTCATCCCTTGCTCGGCTCGATCACGCGGACATGCAGCTCGCGCAACTGCTTCAGGGCTGCCGGAGACGGCGCCCCCATAAGCAGGTCTTCGGCGCGCTGGTTCATCGGGAACAGCGTGATTTCGCGCAGGTTCTGCGCACCGCAGATCAACATGACGATGCGGTCCACGCCCGCTGCCATGCCGCCGTGCGGCGGAGCGCCGTACTGGAAGGCGCGGTAGAGGCCGCCGAAGCGGTCCTCGACGTCCTGCTTCGACAGGCCGACCAGTTCGAACGCCTTGACCATCGTCTCGGGCGACTGGTTGCGGATCGAACCCGATGCGATCTCGAAGCCGTTGCAAACCAGATCGTACTGAAATGCGTTGATCGTCAGCGGATCCTGCGTGTTCAGCGCTTCAAGTCCGCCCTGCGGCATCGAGAACGGGTTGTGGCTGAATTCGACCTTCTTGTTGTCCTCGTCCCATTCGTAGAACGGGAAATCGACGATCCAGCACAACTCGAAGCGATCCTTGTCGATCAGGCCGAGTTGCTCGGCAACGCGGGTACGCGCTAGACCGGCGAGCTTCGCCGCCTGCTCTTCTTTGCCTGCGGCAAAGAAGCAGCCGTCGTCCGGCCCCAGACCCAATGCGTCGAACAGCGCGGCCATCTTGTCCTCGCCGTGGTTCTTGGCGATCGGCCCGCCGAACACGCCGCCCTTGCGAGTGGCATAGCCAAGCCCTGCGTGGCCTTCCGCACGCGCCCAGTCGTTCATTTCGTCGAAGAACTTGCGGCTCTTCTCGGCGGTGTTCGGCGCAGGAATCAGGCGGACGGTGCCGCCCGAACCGACGATCTTCTCGAACAGGCCAAATCCGGATTCGCGGAATTCGTCCGAGACTTCGCGGATGATGATCGGGTTGCGCAGGTCGGGCTTGTCCGAGCCGTACTTGAGCATGGCTTCGGCATAGGGGATGCGCGGGAAGCTGCCGGTCGGCGTCACCGCGCGACCTTCGGCAAACGCCTCGAACACGCCGCCGATCACCGGCTCCATCGTCTCCCACACTTCTTCCTGAGTGACGAAGCTCATCTCGAGGTCGAGCTGGTAGAACTCGCCAGGCAGACGATCTGCGCGCGGGTCTTCGTCGCGGAAGCAGGGCGCAATCTGGAAATAGCGATCGAAGCCCGCGACCATCAGCAGTTGCTTGTACTGCTGCGGCGCCTGCGGCAGCGCGTAAAACTTGCCCGGATGGATGCGGCTCGGCACGAGGAAGTCGCGCGCACCTTCGGGCGAGGACGCGGTCAGGATCGGCGTCGAATATTCGGTGAAGCCGGCGCCTTCCATCCGGCGGCGCATGTCCGAGATGACCTTGGTACGGGTGACGATGTTGGCGTGCAGCGTTTCGCGGCGAAGGTCGAGGAAGCGATAGCGCAGGCGGATGTCCTCAGGGTATTCCTGCTCACCCGCCACCGGCATCGGCAGTTCTTCGGCAGCCGAAAGCACCGTGGCACCGCGTGCGAAGACTTCGATTTCGCCGGTCGAAAGGTTGGCGTTGGCGGTACCTTCGGCACGCGCCTTGACCTCACCGTCGATCGTGACGACCGATTCCACGCGCAGGCCTTCTAGGATCGCCAGAGCCGGGCTGTCGGCATCGGCGACGATCTGGGTCATGCCGTAGTGGTCGCGCAGATCGACGAACAGCACGCCGCCATGGTCTCGCTTGCGATGCACCCAGCCCGAAAGGCGGACAGTCTGTCCGACATCACCGCGCGTGAGGGCGCCGCAGGTATGGGAACGATAAAGGTGCATTGAAACTCTTTCCAATCGGTCTGCAATCGGGCAGGGGGAATGCGCGGCTAACAGGCGATGGCTGCGGATTTGTCAAGCCACAGCCCCCTCAGGCAAAAGAGGGCGGGGCAAGACGAAGTCCCCGGCAGGGGACACCACCGGGCCCTTTCCCGCGATCGGGCCATACCAGAAAAGTCCGATGAAGATACATCCGCTGATCACCACGACCGAAGCCCTCGCCGAACTTTGCGCAAGGCTTTCCACCGCCGATTTCGTCACGGTCGACACCGAATTCATGCGCGAGAACACCTATTGGCCCGAACTCTGCCTGGTGCAGATCGCGGACGACAAGGAAGCCGCGGCAATTGATCCGCTTGCGCCCGGCATCGACCTGAAGCCCTTGCTTGATCTCATGTGCGACAACGAAGACGTGCTGAAGATCTTTCACGCCGGCGGGCAGGACGTGGAAATCATCTACAACCTCACCGGCAAGACCCCTCACCCGATCTTCGACACGCAGATCGCGATGATGGCGGTCAGCCAGTCCGAGCAGATCGGTTATTCCAACCTTGTCGAGAGCTGGCTTGGCCTGACGATCGACAAGGGCGCGCGCTTTACCGACTGGTCACGCCGCCCCCTGACCGAACGCCAGATCGAATACGCCATTGGCGACGTCACCCACCTCTCGAAGATTTTCCCCAAGCTGCTGAAGCGCCTGATCAAGACCGGGCGCGGCGAATGGCTCGACATCGAGATGGAAAAGCTCGCCGATCCGGCGAACTATCGCACCGACATGGAAACCGCGTGGCAGAAGATCCGCGCGCCCAGCCGCAATCCCGCCGTGCTCGGCCGCCTCAAGGCGCTGGCCGCCTGGCGCGAGCGCGAGGCGATGGACAAGAACATTCCGCGCGGCCGCATCATGCGCGATGAAACCCTGGCCGACATCGCCAGCCACCCGCCGCGTGATCAGGCAGACCTTGCCAAGGTCCGCGGACTTTCATCGGGCTGGAAGGAAAACGACATCGGCCGCCGCCTGATGCAGACGCTTGCCGATGCAAAGCCGCTGACCGACGCCGAGATGCCGCCCAAGGCTCCGCGTGGTGCGCCGCTGGGCAAGGAAGGCGCGCTCGTGGCCGATCTGCTCAAGCTGCTGCTCAAGATTCGCAGCCGGGAGATCGACATCGCCGCACGCCTGCTTGCCCGCACCGACGATCTCGAACTGCTGGCCGCAGGACAGCGCAAGAACCTGCCGATCCTCGAAGGCTGGCGCTTCGAACAGTTTGGCCGTGACGCGCTCGAACTGGTCGAAGGCAAGCTCGCCTTCGCCGTTGTCGGCGGCAAGCTCAAGATGGCGCATATCGACGACATCGGTGGCTCGTCGGATGAACCCGAAGTCGTGGTGCACGTCGACGAATGAGCACGTACCTGCCCACGCTCAAGCAGTTGCAATACCTCGTCGCGCTGCATGAGCACGGGCATTTCGGGCGCGCCGCAGATTCCTGCTTCGTCTCGCAATCGACCTTGTCGGCAGGCCTGCGCGAGCTGGAATCGCTGCTGGGCGTGACACTGGTCGAGCGGACGCGCCGCGTGGTGCGCTTCACGCCGCTCGGCAACCAGGTCGTGGCGAAGGCGCATCGCCTGCTGCGCGAGGCCGAGGAACTGTCGGAACTCGTCCAAAGCCACGGCACGCCGTTAGGAGGCGAGTTGCGGATGAGCGTGATTCCGACGATCGCGCCGTTTCTCCTGCCCCGCATCCTGCCGCGCCTGCGCAAGGAGCGCCCGCAGCTCAAGCTGTTCCTGCGCGAGGAGCCGAGCGCCGCGGCGATCGAATCGCTCCATCATGGCCGCGCCGATTGCGTGCTGCTTGCGCTGCCCTTCGCCACGGGCGAAGTCGAATCCGAGATTCTGTTCAAGGACCCGCTGCTCGTCGCTTTCCCCAAGGACGATCCTCGCGATCCTCCGGCCACGATCAGCCCTGCGCTGATCGACGAGACCCGCCTGCTCCTGCTCGAGGACGGCCACTGCCTCAAGGAACACGCGCTCGCCGCATGCAACCGCCCGGAAATGCGGGCGAGTGCAACCATGATCGGCACGTCCCTGCACACCCTCGTCCAGATGGTCGACAACGGCCTCGGCCTGACGATGCTGCCGCAGATGGCGATCGACGCCGGCATTCTCCACGACACCCAGATCGTTGTCCGCCCGCTCAAGGCCGACCACGCCTGGCGCGATATCGCGCTGGTCTGGCGCAAGAACAGCCCGCGCGCCGAAGAATTCCGGATGCTGGCGACGGAACTGAGGGCGGGTTGACTTTATGCAATCATGCGCAGAAAAATGCGCATATGACGCGGCACAAGCACGATTTTCCGAACGGGCAGCGGAAGGCCACCAATGTGTCGCTCCAGGTCGGCATGGTGGATGAGGCCAAACGCCTCGGCATAAACGTGTCGCGCGCCTGCGAGGCTGGTCTGGCTGCCGAGATTGCCGCAGCTAACGCACAACAGTGGAAGCGGGATAACGCTGCAGCATTGGCCAGTTCAAACGATTGGGCCGAACGTAACGGTTTGCCACTCGCCCGCTACCGCCAGTTCTGATGGCAAAATTCGACGTTTATCTTGGCAGGAACGATGGCACGTTGTTGCTTGATTGCCAGGCCGATTTGCTGAACGATCTTGCCACCCGATTGGTTGTGCCGTTGCTGTGTGAAAAGGACGCCCCGCAACCTGCAGCACGGCTCAATCCCGTTTTTGTGATGAACGAGCAGCGTTATGTGATGGTGACGCAATATGCCGCTTCGATGCCTGTGCGCGAAATGGGCGAGCGAATTGCCAGCCTCATGCATGAACAAGATCGCATAAATCTGGCGCTCGACATGCTGATCACCGGCTTCTGAAGCCTCAATCCATGTGCTTGAGGCCGACCCGCAAATAGTCCCAGCCGGTGATAAGAGTCAGCACGGCAGCGGCCCACAGTGTCGTCAGGCCGACAGTGTGCGGCACGTTGACCACGATCAGGCCAACGTCGAGCGTCCAGCCGGGCATGGCTTGACCCAGGATCAGCGCGCCAAGGCAAACCATCTGGAAGGTCGTCTTCCATTTGGCGAGGCGGCTGACCGGGACCGAGACCTGGATGCCGCCGAGAAATTCGCGCAGGCCCGATACCGCGATCTCGCGCACGAGGATCACAAGGCCTGCAATCACATGCATGTCGCCCACGTAGGGTCCGGTCAGGATGCCTTGTGCGGTCAGGACGAGAATCACCGCCGCGACCATGATCTTGTCGGCAATCGGATCGAGAAAGATGCCGAGCTTGCTGACCGCGCCCTGCGCCCGGGCAAGGTAGCCGTCGAAATAGTCGGTGATGCCCATCAGGCAGTAGACGCCGAAAGCGAGCGCATAGCCCAGGCGCCAGGCGGGCCACCACAGCAGCGCGGCAAGCAGCGGGACGGTCACGATGCGCGACAGGGTGAGCAGGTTGGGCAGCGTCAGCATTATGCCCGCCATAACCGGCAAATGCGCCGAACGGAATTGTAACCTGCATCGGCCAGGTGTTCTTGCAGCAAAAGCCCCTTGCCCATGTCTCCCATCGGGTTAAGGGTGCGCGCGAAGTGGGTGGCTGGCAAACAGGTACATGACAACATCGACGCATCTGGTGCGCACGCGCCGCTTCCTGCCCTTGTTCGTCACGCAATTGCTGGGCGCCTTCAACGACAATCTCTACAAGAACGCGATGGTGCTGTACGTGGTGTACAGCGTCTACAGTTCCGAAGCTGCCGAGGCACGTTTCTCGGCGATTGCCTCGGGCCTGTTCATCCTGCCGTTCTTCCTGCTGTCGGCGCTCGCAGGCCAGTTGGCCGACATGCGCGACAAGGCGCGGATCATCCGCATCGTGAAAGCCTGCGAAATCGCGATCATGCTGGTCGGCGGTGGCGGGCTGGTGCTGGCGTGGGCCGGCGTGGAGGTGCAGGCAATCGCGATCCCGCTGATGTTGGCGGCATTGCTGGCCATGGGCGTGCATTCCACGTTCTTTGGACCGATCAAATACGCGATCCTGCCGCAACATCTGCATGAGGGTGAAGTTCTCGCCGGAACGGGCCTTGTCGAAGCTGGCACCTATATCGCAATCCTTGCAGGCACGATCCTTGCGGGGTGGATACCGGTTGAAGTGGCCGCAGGCGGTGTGGTTATGACTGCAATGATCGGCTACCTCTCCGGGCGACAGGTGCCCCCTGCCCCGCCCATGATCGACGCGCAGCCGGTCGACTACAATGTCTGGCGCTCATCGGTGCAGCTCATCCGCAACACCACGCGGCACCGGCAGGTTTTCATGGCGATCATCGCCATCAGCTTCTTCTGGACCGTGGGCACGGTGCTATTCATCCAGTTCCCGCCGCTTGCCAAGAACGTGCTTTCGGCCAGCAAGGAAGTGGCCAGCCTGTTCCTCGTGATGTTCTCGGTCGGCATTGCGATCGGATCGGTCTCGATCAACGCATTGCTCAAGGGTACTGTATCGGCGCGCTACTCGCCTGCCTCTGTCATTGCGATGGGGCTGTTCATCGCGGCTTTCCATTTCGTCTGCCAGGCATGGACGCCGCATCCCGGCATGCCGCTGATGGACGTCAGCACATTCCTTGCCCAGCCTTTGGCCGTGCCCCTGCTGCTCTGCCTGCTCGGCATTGCGATCGCGGGCGGCATGTTCGTGGTCCCGCTCTATGCATTCCTCACAACCGTGGTCGACAAGTCGGAAACCGCGCGCACGATCGCGGCGAACAACATCGTCAACTCCGGCGCGATGGTGATCGGATCGCTGCTGGCAGTGGCATTGAGCGCGATGGGCGTCGCCATCGTCGACCAGTTGCTGCTCGGTGCCGCCATGTGCGTCGTTTCGGCCTGGCTTGGCTATCTGCTCTACAAGGCAGAATGCGCCGACCGCTGAATCAGGCGATGAAGACCATTACCGCGAGGAAGCAGGCGCAATAGGCGATCAGGAAGTCGCGCACATCCTGCATCGTGATGCGCTTGAGGTTGACTGGCTCGGATCGCAGGTCGACTTCGCGCAGCCGATCCTCGGCCCGCCGCATTGCGGCAACAACTTCCGGCTCAAGCCTGGGCAGCTCGCGCAAAGCATGCAGCGGCAGCGATGCGCGGAAGGGGTGACGGGCAGTGCCGTATGCGGCAGTTGCGAGAGCGGGCGACCTGTTCATGAGGTCACTTTAACGCTTTCTTCACCATTCGGTATCCGGGGCCGCTCGCCAATTTGAGCGCCGTTCCAAGGCGGGACAGATCAGCGCGGGTGCAAAAAGAAAGGCCGCCCTCCCGAAGGATGGCGGCCCGGATTAAGCATTCGAACTGTCAGGTCAGATGTCGTCGCCGAGCGCGCCCTTGACCTTGCCCTTGATTTCCTGGCCTTCGCCCTTGCGCTCCTGCGCCACGCCTTCGGCGTGGAGGCTGGCGTCATCAGTTGCCTTGCCGACGCCCTGCTTGATGTTTCCGGCAGCTTCGTTGGCAAGACCCTTGGCCTTGTCGGTCAGTTCACCCATCAGATATCTCCTTGAAAAATCGGCGGATTGCTCTGCCGTCTCGTCGAAGAATACTACGTCTGAAAATGACCGCGGTTCCCGTCAGACGGCTCCAGCCATCTTCAGCACCAGCGCCCACTCTTCTGGTCGCACCGCACCTACGGACAGGCGTGAAAGCCGGATCAGGTCCATCCCTGCAAGCTCTGGCGTCGCCTTGATCGTTTTCAGGGTCACCGAATTCGGAAGCTTTTCAACTGGTTTGACTTTTACCGCCGCCCACTTGCCTTCGGGATCGGTTGGATCGGTCAGCCCGCCCTTGCTGATCACGATGACCCCAACGATCTCGATGCCGATGTTGGAATGGTAGAAAAAGGCAAGGTCCCCCTCCTGCATGGTGCGCAGGTTGCGAGCCGCTAGGTGGTTGCGAACGCCGTCCCACGTGCCCTCGCCTTCGGCCACCAGATCGTCCCAGCCATAGACGTCCGGCTCCGACTTCATCAGCCACAGATTGCGGCCAGCCGTGTCGGCAATGTTGATTTTGGTCATGAATCCCCGTTCGAATCCCGCTAGAGGCGGTTTCCATAGCGACAATTCTGCGAACTGGAACACCATGCCTCTCGAAACCCTGCCGGTTATCTCGCTGACGCGCGAGCCGGCCGCCCTGTCGCGCGAACTGGGCGACAGCTTCCAGACCTTCGGCTTCGCCATGGTCAAGGATCACGGGATCGATCGCCGCCTGATCGCGCGGGCCTGGGACCTCACCGCGCAGTTCTTCGCCCTCTCAAACGCCGAAAAGCGCAGCTACCACATCGCGGGCCAAGGCGGTGCGCGCGGCTACACGCCCTTCGGCACCGAAATCGCCAAGGGCGCAAAGCTGCACGACCTCAAGGAATTCTGCCATGTAGGCAGAGACCTGCCTACGGGCCACCCATTGTCCGGGCCATCGATGCCGCCCAACATCTGGCCCGCTCAACCCCAGGGATTCCGCGAAACCTTCGAAGCGCTCTACGCCGAATTCGACAAGGTCGGCGCGCGCATCCTTTCGCGCATAGCCGTGTGGCTCGGCCTTGATGAGCACTGGTTCGATCCTGCAATCGAGGATGGCAACTCGGTCATGCGCCTGCTGCACTATCCGCCGGTCCCTGATGCTGAAAGTGGTGCGATCCGGGCCGGTGCGCACGAGGACATCAACCTCATCACCCTGCTGCTCGGGGCCGAGGAAGCAGGGCTGGAATTGCTCGCCAAGGATGGGCGCTGGATCAGTGTCTCGCCGCCCGAGGGTGCGCTGGTGATCAACATCGGCGACATGCTGCAGCGCCTGACCAACCATGTCCTGCCATCGACCACGCACCGGGTGCGCAATCCCGAGGGCGAGCGTGCGCGTCACAGCCGCTATTCGATGCCGTTCTTCCTGCACCTGCGCAGCGATTTTGCGTTCCACACGCTGCCGCACTGCGTGACGCCGGAAAACCCCGATCGCTATCCGGATTCAATCACTGCTGACGATTACCTGCAGGAACGGCTGCGCGAAATCGGATTGAAGAAGTAGTCGCTCAACCTGCCGGTCGCTCCACCGGCATCACGTTGTAGCGGCGCACTTCTTCCTGGCTCAGGCAATAGCGCGTCGAGGGGTTCTCCTTCGACGCCACCGCTTGCTGCTTGTACATGATCTCGGTCAGCAGCTTGCGGCTGATGCCCATACGGATCAGGAAGTCGTTATCCTCGCTCGCCAGAAGCGCGCTGGCCTGTTCGATCTCACCGATGAGGCGCGTGGTTTCCTCGGTGCCCTCGTCGACCGAAATCTCGATCACGTCGCGATCGCCCGTGTGCGTGAACATGTGGACCATGAACACGCCGCCCGGATCGACGAAGCGCCGGTCGCCGCCCATGAACACAAAGTTGCAGGCAGAAAAACACGTCCATCCCGCCGGAATTCGCGTGACCATTCCCGGATAGGAACGAATGACCTTGCCCGCGCGGTTGCCCGCCTCGGCGTCGCCCCCGCGCGACTTGAGCCAGACTTCCTCGATCCGCTCGTCCGCGTCGATCGCGCCCTTGAGCCGTTCAGGCAGCCGTGAATCGATGATACCGTCGGCGATCAGCACGCGCCTTGCGCCCTTGTCGGCAACGGTCAGGGTCATGGCCCGCGCCTGTCCCCAGTCCACCTTTTCAGGGCAGGTGGGGTTCTTGACGTCCATTATCGGTGGCTTGGTTGCTCCGGTCGTCAGCAGCAGCGAAAACGCCAGAAATGCGGGCCGCAGGGTCCGCATTCGTCAGGCCGCCAGAGCGTAGCGTGCCGAGCCCGGCGCACGGCACATGCGCTTGTTGGCGGTCGTCTCCTCGCCGTTCACGATGATCACGTCGGTCACCATGATGCACTGACGCCCCTCGCCGGCGCTGTCGGCGGGCTCGTCATTACGCGCGATGATCGTCGAGGTGCCCGACACGTTCTCGCGTGTGTTCGACGTCCATGAGGCCGTGCTGCCCACTTCCTCGCCCCGCGTTGCCTCAACCGTGGCCTCGGCCGCCTGCTTCTGCTCCTCGGGATCGAGGCGGCAGGCGATCGCATTGGTCAGGGTGTCGGCGACCTCGGCCGAAGGAAAGAAGCTCGAAACGCCTGCCGAACTGGCGACCCGGCCCAGGCCCTGGCTCAGAAATCCACCCAGCACGGACGATCCCGAACTCTTGCTCTTGCCCTTGGGACAGCCATCAGACGACTTGGCAGAGGAGGATGAAGCGCGCGGGATGGAGGGAATGCTGAACCCGCCGAATTGCGCCGAGGCCTGTGAGGCAAAAAGCGCCGATATGGTCAGCGCGCAAACCAGACGGCCTGCCGTGCGAAATGTCCGAGGGGCGCGCCTATTCATGCGAATCATCCTGCCTTGTGTTCCATGTTCCCGCGCCCTTACGCCTTCCAATGCTATCAGGGGTGTGATGTGCGTCAATCGCAAGCGGATATGCCGCGCGTGGCAAACGTCCGGGCGCAAAACGAAAAAGGCCGCCCGAAGACGGCCTGTTCGAAAAGGATGGTGGAGCCTAGCGGGATCGAACCGCTGACCTCCTGCATGCCATGCAGGCGCTCTCCCAGCTGAGCTAAGGCCCCATTATCCATCAGGTTCGCCCTGGGAGGCGGACCGTTCCGGCGGTGTCTCTCGCCGGGAGCCGCGCCTCTAAGAGAAGCCCTTGGCGCTGGCAAGACCATTTTTCGCCAGCCCGGATTTTTTTGCCGGGCAGCTGCAGGACCCGCGCGCAAACGCGGGCCCAGCTTGCATCAGACTTCGTCCTCGTCGCCGCTCTGGCCCGGGACGCCAAGATCGTCGTCACCGCCAAGATCGACGTCGTTGTCGGGCGAATCGCCGTCTTCGTCGATGTCGAGATCCTCGTCGGCCAGATCAACGTCAGGTGCGACGTCGACCTTCTCCTTCTGGATTTCCTCGTAGGGGATCGGCTGCTTAGACTTCAGCACCGGTTCGGCGGTCCATGCATACTTGCATTCGACGCAGGTGATCGGGTCATCCTTGCCCAGATCGTAGAAGCGGGTGCCGCACTTCGGACAGCTGTGCTTGGCGCCCCATTCCGGCTTGACCATGAAACTTCCTCAAGTCTGGCCCGGCGACAGGATTGGCCGGGCGGAGAAACTCTACGCTTGATGGGTCCGCGTCTTCGCGGAATCAAGAGAGGGCGCGCCTTGCCATAGGCGCGCCACGCTGTCAAAAGCCGCGCGCTTTTCCCTGTCATCTCCCTCGCGAAAGTTGATGAACACCGTGTCGTCCCACGATCTCGCCAGCAAGCAGCCTCGCCGCTTCACCGCCACCGGCCCGCTAAAGGGAAGGATTCGCGTCCCCGGCGACAAGTCGATCAGCCACCGGTCGATCATGCTGGGTGCGCTGGCCGTGGGCGAAACACGCGTCACCGGGCTCCTCGAAGGCGAGGACGTACTCTCCACCGCTGCCGCCATGCGCGCGATGGGCGCGACGATCGAGCGCGATGCAGACGCCATGTGGCACGTCCACGGCGTGGGCGTCGGTGGCCTGCTCCAGCCGCAGCAGGCGCTCGACATGGGCAATTCGGGCACGTCCACACGCCTGCTCATGGGACTGGTTGCCACGCACCCGATAACCGCCACGTTCGTCGGCGATGCCAGCCTCTCGAAGCGCCCGATGGGCCGCGTGATCGATCCGCTTTCGACAATGGGCGCGCAATTCACCGCCAGCCCAGGCGGTCGCCTGCCGCTGACCTTGCGCGGAATTTCGCCCGCCGTGCCGATCGAATATCGCCTCCCCGTCGCCTCGGCGCAGGTCAAGAGCGCGATCCTGCTGGCCGGACTCAACACGCCCGGCGTCACCACGGTGATCGAACCTGTACCCACGCGCGATCACTCCGAACGCATGTTGCGCGGCTTCGGCGCCGAACTGTCCGTGGACATTGCCGACGACGGCGCGCGCGTCATTCGCGTCACCGGCGAGGCGGAACTCCGCCCGCAGGACATCGTCGTCCCCGGCGATCCCTCTTCCGCCGCGTTCTTCGTCGTCGCCGCACTGCTGGTCGAAGGCTCGGACCTCGTGGTCGAGAACGTCGGCCTCAACCCCACCCGCGCCGCCCTGTTCGACGTGTTGCGCCTGATGGGCGGATCGATCGAGGAACTGGACCGCCGCGATGTCGGCGGAGAGCCGGTGGCAGACCTGCGCGTGCGGCACTCGGTGCTCACCGGGATCGACGTCGATCCTGCCGTGGTGCCGAGCATGGTCGATGAATTCCCGATCCTGTTCGTCGCCGCCGCGCTGGCCAACGGCCGCACGGTGACGACCGGCCTCGAAGAACTGCGCGTCAAGGAATCCGACCGGATCAGCGCCATGCATGCCGCGTTGACCCTGGCGGGCGCTACCGTCACCGAGATCGAAGATGGATTGATCATCGACGGCACCGGCGGCGATCCCCTCCCCGGCACAGCCGAGGGCGCCAGCGTCGTCACGCACCTCGATCACCGCATCGCCATGGCCATGGCTGTGGCCGGGATCGCCAGCCGCACTGGCGTGGAGGTGGACGACACCCGCCCGATCGCCACCAGCTTCCCCGTGTTCGAAAGCCTGCTGGAAAGCGTCAGCACAGCGGCATGAGTGCGACGCTTGCCAATATCTGCGGTTTTATCGGCATGGGCTGCATCATTTTCGCCTATGGTTATGCCACAAAGGCCGGAAGCCCAAATCCGTTCGTGCAGCATGGCGTCAATCTGGCCGGCGCTGCGCTGCTGACGGTGTCCCTGCTTTACAACATGAACCCGGCCTCGTTCGTTCTCGAATTCTTCTGGGCTTCCATCGCCATCTGGGGCCTCGTGAAGGCCTTCCGCGCGCGGGGTAACGCGAAATGATCATCGCTGTCGACGGTCCGACCGCCTCGGGCAAGGGCACCATTGCCAAGGCTCTGGCTGCGCATTTCGGACTGCCCCACCTCGACACCGGCCTGCTCTATCGCGCGGTCGGACGGCAAGTGTTCCTCACCGGCGGCAATCCCGACGATCCGACGGACGCCCTCGCCGCGTGCCATTTCGACGACGCGCTGCTGGCCGACCCGGACCTGCGCACCGAGGAAACCGGCGGATATGCCAGCCGCGTGTCGGTCCACCCCGCCGTGCGCGCCGCGCTGCTCGCGCGCCAGCAGGCCTTTGCCAACCAACCCGGCGGCGCGGTCCTCGACGGCCGCGACATCGCCACCGTCATCGCCCCCCACGCCGACGCCAAGCTGTTCGTGACCGCCAGCGTCCCGGCTCGCGCCCTGCGCCGCTGGATGGAAATGAAGGGCCTGGGGCTGGACGTGGACCGCGCCGAAATCGAAGCCGACCTCGAAGCCCGCGACGAACGCGACCGCAACCGCACAGAGGCCCCCTTGCGCCAGGCAGAAGGGGCGGTTTTGCTCGATACGTCGAATCTGGCGAAGGAAATGGCCGTGGCTACGGCGATTGCGCTGGTCGAGAAGCAATTGAGGGCGAAATCTCAACTACGATAACTTGATGAATATCCCCGCCCAGCACTTCGGCCCGTGCAAAGTCTGTAGAAAAATCAGGTGCATTCAGCCAACAGTGCGTTAGTACTGAATCGGCGCTCGCGTCATCTCAATGCGCGTAGGTGATCGAAACATTCGGCTCACCGGGACTTTTGACGACAAAGGCGTAACCGGAACTGGAGGCGTTGTGGCTTCCGTTGCCCTTATTCCCCTCGCAGGTTTCTTTACCACCGGAACGAGCGCGTTCATTGCCAGCGGCTCAGGGGTCAAGGGATTCCTGGATGAAGATATCGCTTTCCGCGCAACGATCACGGAACCGCGCGTGCTTGAAGTCCCCGCCTCTTCAGCTCCACCTCCAGAAGCCGTTGCCCCCGCTGCAACGCAACTCGCGGTCTAATGAGGTACGCAGGAAGTGGTAAGTGAAGACTAAGCCGCTTCCTGCCCGCCTTCGGGAACGCTTGCCGTCTGTGCGCAGTCCACAACGGTGTGAAAGACGCAAGTATCGCCGACGCCCTTGAGCGTGGTCATGCAGGGCGGTCCGAAGCTGGAACGGTCCGAAGCGCGCAGCCACGTGCTTTCCGAGATCGCGATGCCATTGATCGCGGCAGTGCCTTCGATGCGCGCAGCGATGTTCACCGTGTCGCCCCAGTAATCATAGGCCATCCGCGTCGCGCCGATAACCCCGCCGACGACCGGCCCCGAGTGGACGCCGACCCGCAGACCGACTTCGTCTACGCCTGCCACGCGGCGCAAATCATCGACGCCTTCGAGAACTGCATGGGCAAAGGCAATGGCGGCGTCGGCGCTGTTTCCAGTCGAAACGTTGCCGCCTGCAATCGCCAGATAGGCATCGCCCACGGTCTTGACCTTCTCCACCCCGAATTCCCGGGCGCAGGAATCGGCGTGGTTGAAGAAGGTATTGAGCAATTCGACGAGATGCCCCGGCGAGATGCGCTTGGCCAGTTTGGAGAAGCCCACCATATCGATGAAGATCACGCTCGCGTCCGAATAGGAGTCGGCCACAATCAAACCACCGCGAATGCGCGCCACTGCCGCCGATGGCAGCATGTTGAGCACCAGTTCCTCGTTGCGCTGACGCTCCGCATCAAGAGCATCGGCGAGCTGGAACGCCGACCTGCTGGTCCGTCCCACCGCAAGGTTGATTGCGATCATGATGAATGCGCCACTGCAATAACTCAGGATTGCATAGATCAGCGAGGACAGGTCCGGCCTCCCGGTCGCAACTTGCGCGATCCAGCCAAAGGCATCGCAAGTCATCCACGCGAGGAACAGTCGCGGACGCCCCGCGAGCGTCACAGCGGCAAAGGCGGTAATTACGAGCCGGTTGATCACACCTACCGCGTGGAGCGTGCTGCCATCGCCTTCCAGATGCTCGAACAACACCACGTTGATCCGCCCGACGAGCAAGGCCAGCACCAGCAATGCCGTAAAGTCGATCATCGGGTGCCGGATGTAATTCTGCCAGAAGGTGCCCGCGATATAGATTCCGCAGACCAGCAAGGCGGTGCCGAGCAGTATGGCCAGCGTCGCATTCTCCTCGGGCACGAGATAAACAGGGTTTACGATCGAATAGGCCAGCGCAACGACCATGAAGATCGCCCCATAGATGCGCACGAACGGCATGCGCAGCGCACGCGCGGTCTCATTGTAGCGCGCTTCGGTGGATGCATCGCCGAAACTGCTGAACACGCCGGGCTGCTCCATGATTTCCCCCTTATCGGCATGAACCATAGCACGGTGCGGTTAACGGGTTTTCCCCTTTGTTTCCTAACGCGGCGGCCTCCCCATTTTCCTTGCTTTTCACGCCCCCCGCGCCTAAGGGCCGCCGGTCCGACAGGCGCTTGCGTCTGCCCGGATACCCGCCATGGCATACGGCCCGGCGGGTGGCTCGGCCCTTTTTGGCCCACTTTCCGCATGGGGCGGACGAGTGGAGGAAAGACCGGCGGATTCAACCGCCAGGCCGGAAACATCGTTACAGGAAGCTCACAATGGCTACCAATCCCTCGCGCGACGATTTCGCCGCGCTGCTTGACGAAACGCTTGGCGGAGCCGCCAACGGTGGCTTTGAAGGCCGCGTCGTCAAGGGCACCATCACCGCCATCGAAAACGACAAGGCCGTCATCGACGTGGGCCTGAAGAGCGAGGGCCGCGTTGCCCTGCGCGAATTTGCCGCACCCGGCCAGCCGCACGGCCTCTCGGTCGGCGACGAAGTCGAAGTCTACGTCGACCGCGTCGAGAACGCCGACGGCGAAGCAATGCTCTCGCGTGACCGCGCTCGCCGCGAAGCCGCGTGGGACAAGCTCGAAAACGAATTTGGCGAAGGCAAGCGCGTCGAAGGCGTGATCTTCGGTCGCGTCAAGGGCGGCTTCACCGTCGACCTCGACGGCGCCGTGGCCTTCCTCCCTGGCAGCCAGGTCGACATCCGCCCCGTGCGCGACGTCACCCCGCTGATGGACATGCCGCAGCCCTTCCAGATCCTCAAGATGGACCGCCGCCGCGGCAACATCGTCGTCTCGCGCCGTGCGGTGCTGGAAGAAACCCGCGCCGAACAGCGCTCGGGCCTGATCCAGAACCTCAAGGAAGGCCAGATCATCGACGGCGTGGTCAAGAACATCACCGATTACGGTGCG
This sequence comes from Novosphingobium sp. HNCC26DJ243, assembly GCF_057180545.1. Taxonomy (NCBI): domain Bacteria; kingdom Pseudomonadati; phylum Pseudomonadota; class Alphaproteobacteria; order Sphingomonadales; family Sphingomonadaceae; genus Novosphingobium; species Novosphingobium sp. HNCC26DJ243. The sequence continues at coordinate 205,889 of NZ_JBXUGN010000003.1, forward strand.
TTCGTTGATCTGGGCGGCATCGACGGCCTGCTCCATGTCACCGACATGAGCTACAAGCGCGTCAACCACCCGAGCGAAGTGATCGCCATCGGCGATACCGTCAAGGTGCAGATCATCCGCATCAACCAGGACACCCAGCGCATCAGCCTCGGCATGAAGCAGCTGGAATCGGATCCGTGGGATGGCGTTGCCGCCAAGTACCCGGTCGGTGCGAAGCTCTCGGGCGTTGTCACGAACATCACCGAATACGGCGCATTCGTCGAACTGGAAGCTGGCATCGAAGGCCTCGTCCACGTTTCGGAAATGTCCTGGACCAAGAAGAACGTCCACCCCGGCAAGATCGTCTCGACCTCGCAGGAAGTCGACGTGCTGGTTCTCGAGGTCGACAGCGACAAGCGTCGCATCAGCCTCGGCCTCAAGCAGGCCCAGCAGAACCCGTGGGAAGCCTTCGCCGAAAAGCACCCGGTCGGTTCGACCGTGGAAGGCGAAGTCAAGAACGCCACCGAGTTCGGCCTGTTCATCGGCCTGGACGGCGACGTCGACGGCATGGTTCACATGTCGGACATCGCCTGGGGCATCTCGGGCGAAGACGCGCTGGCACTGCACCGCAAGGGCGAGCAGGTTTCGGCCGTGGTTCTCGATGTCGACGTCGAGAAGGAACGCATCAGCCTCGGCATGAAGCAGCTTGAAAAGGGCGCTCCGGCTGCCGGCGGTGCTTCGGCAGCTGCAACCGGTTCGCTGCGCCGCGGCGAAGTCGTCACCGTCACCATCCTCGAAGTCCGCGATGGCGGCCTCGAAGTGCAGGCTGGCGAAGACGGCGCGACCGGCTTCATCAAGCGCTCGGATCTGGGCCGCGACCGTGACGAACAGCGTCCGGACCGCTTCCAGGTCGGCCAGAAGCTCGATGCCATGGTCACCGGCTTCGATCGTTCGAAGAAGCCGAACTTCTCGGTCAAGGCGCGTCAGCTCGCCGAAGAGAAGGAAGCCGTGGAGCAGTACGGCTCGTCGGATGCCGGCGCTTCGCTGGGCGACATCCTCGGCGCCGCGCTGAAGGCGAAGCAGTAAGCTTCACCGCCTTCAAGGCACCGAACAAGCAAAAGTCCGTCCGGAGAAATCCGGGCGGGCTTTTGCTTTGTGCGGCAGACGCCGCTAGAAAGCCGGCATGACCCTGCAAATCCACCAGTTCCCCTGCCTGTCCGACAACTACGGCTTCCTCGTCCACGATCCCGCCAGCGGCGAGACGGCGTGCATCGATACACCCGATGCCGATGCCTACTTGCGCGAGGCCGAAGCGAAGGGTTGGCGCATCACCCAGATCTGGAACACCCACTGGCACCCCGATCATGCAGGCGGAAACGAGGCGATCAAGCGGGCCACCGGCTGCACGATTGTTGCGCCTGCCACCGATGCCGGCAAGATCACCGCGGTCGATCGCACTGTCGCGCAGGGCGATAGCGTCACCCTGGGTAGTTACACCGCCGAAGTGATCGACGTCGGCGGCCACACGCTCGGCCATTGCGCCTACCATCTGCCTGAGGCCTGTGTGGCCTTTGTTGGCGATGCGCTGTTCCCGCTCGGTTGCGGGCGCATGTTTGAAGGGACGCCCGATCAGTTCTGGGCCAGCCTTTCGCGCCTCAAGTCACTGCCCGCCGCCACGACGCTCTACAGCGCGCACGAATATACCCAGTCCAACGCACGCTTTGCCCTCTTTGCCGATCCCGACAATGCGGCGCTCGAAGCCTATGCCGCCAATGTCGACGCTCGCCGGGAACAAGGACAATGGACCGTGCCGACAACGCTTCAAGCCGAGCTTGCCGCAAACCCGTTCCTGCGCGCCGATGCGCCCGATATGGCCGAGCGCTGGGGCGGCAATTCCCCGGTCGAGACATTTGCCGCGCTGCGTGCCGCGAAGGACACTTTCCGCTGACGCCGATCCTGCTAAAGGAGAGTTGACCGGGGGAAGATGCGCGAATGCCGAGCGACAGGAAGATCATCCGAGTAACGTCGTTCGACGTCGCAGAAGCGGCAGGCGTCAGTCAGTCGACCGTGAGCCGCGCCCTCGCCGGCGATACGTCGATCAGCGAGCCGACGCGCCAGCGCGTGATCGAGGCTGCGCGCCGACTGAACTATCAGGTGGACGAAAACGCCGCTCGACTGCGCCGGGGCCGCACCGGCACGCTTGCGGTTGTGATGATCTGCCGAGAGGCGCAGGATCGCAAGGATATCAATCCCTTCTACTTCTCCCTGCTCGGCTCCACTTGCGCGGCTGCCTCGGCCAAGGGCTACGAGACATTGGTCTCGTTCCAAGATGCGCCCGAGAATTTCTGGGGCCATTTCCAGGAACGGCGAAAGGCCGATGGCATGATCGTGATCGGCACCACGACCAACACCAAGGCGTGGGACTATTTCCGCGATATGCCGCAGGGCACGCATTGGACCTGCTGGGGCTCGCCCGACAACGAGATGCCGTGGGTGCGCAGCGACAACCTGTCCGGCGCGATGCTCGCGACCCGCCACCTGCTCGTGCGCGGTTATAGCGACATCGTCTGCCTCGGCTCGGCCACGTCGCCCCAGCGCCAGTTCCAGGAGCGCTATGAGGGCTATGCCGAAGCCATGCGCAGCGCCGGGCAGGAACCACGGCTTGTACAGGTGGAATCAGGCCTCTCGCGTGAGGAACAGGGCCGCCGCGCCGCCATTGCCCTATGCGAGGCCGGCGCGCCGTTCGACGCAATCTTCGCCGTCTGCGACGAGATGGCGCTCGGCGCACTCAAGGAACTGACCGCGCGAGGTTATTCCATCCCCGATCAGGTGGGTATCATCGGCTTTGACGGCATCCGCGCCGGAGCATGGTCAACCCCGCCGCTCACGACGATTGAGCCCGACTTCCAGATGGCGGGAAGCCTGATGGTCGAACAGCTCCTGGCCAAGATCAGCGGCACCGAAGGCTCCGGCCGTCGCGTACCGGTCAAGCTGCTGATCCGGGGTTCGACGCGGGCCTGAGATCACATCACGGTCCAGCCAGCAGATCGACGACTATTCGGCCGAAAGTGCGGAGCCCACGTCCGTCTTTTCAAGAAATCCGGCTGACCGCTTATCGACGAGCGGGGCAGAGCTAGCCTTGAACGGACGCGGGGACTTCACTCCGTCGGCGTTCATGGATCAGTGCAATCAGCAGCCCGAAAATGCCGAACTGCACCCCAAGATAGCCCGTCTCCATGACCACAAAAAGGGGAGCCCCGGGAACCTCTTGCTTGGCCACGAGTGCCAGGACATGCGAAGTCCAGAAGAAGGTGCCGATCATCGCCGAAAACTTTAGGCCCCGCATGACAGGCGTGCCGGCGAACAAAACCCGAGGAAACAGTGCAGACAGAACAGCTCCTTGAATTACAATGGAAATAAACCCCAAAAGAATGTTCGGCTCGCCGCTGAAATAGCCAAAGGCTGCATATTTCTCCTTGAATAGAACAAGATGCCATACCACGGCTATTGGGAATGTGACGGCTGTGTAGGCCAATGTGCCGAGTACAATGTTTCCAACGCGCATGTGAGAACCCCGATACACTGACTGTCTATTCACGCGGCTTTTACATCACCGAATCGACCCTGGCAACGAATGGCGGGGCCCGGGTTGAAGAGGCCGCCCGCGACGTCACGCGGCCACCACTAACCGGTAGCCGACATCCCACGCCTCTTGCGAGAGAAGTCCTGCATGACGCTCTTGCCATTGCCCGGTCGACAGGTCGTCCCGCAGCCTTGCAAGGCCTGAATCGACGGACTCGCCCAAGGCCCAGAACGATGAACTGCCCTTGCGCAGCGCAGGGTCAAGATAGGCGTGCGGCCTGCGCCAGTAGGCGTAGAGAAAGCCGTCCGAGCAATCGTGCGGAACCAGCAACGGCATGACCTTCACTTGGCCTAGACACCGCTCGTAAAAGTCCATGGGCGGCATCTGGCGCTCGTCGAGGCATGCAAGCTCGGGCAGGTACTCAGTCAACCACGGGCGATGCGCCGGGTCGTAGGTAACGACAACAACGGGCCCGCGCGACACGCGTCGCATTTCGCGCAAGCCCGCTTGCTGATTCTGCCAATGGTGGATCGTCAATACCGCCATGGCTGCATCGAAGGCATTGTCGCCAAACGGCAAGGCCTCTGCAGACGCTTGCAAGGCGGGTGCGGCCCCGTCTCCACGCTTGCCGATCATCTCGGCAGACGGCTCTACCGCAGTCACCTCGCGATCATCCGGTTCGTAGGAACCAGTTCCGGCACCGACGTTGACGACACTACGCGCCGTCCCGAGCGCAGAACGGATCTGCAATGCTATGCGAGGATCCGGCTTGCGCAGGAGATCATAGCCCTCGCCGATCGTGTCATAGAGCGCCACCACCTTCTCCCTGCCTGCTCTGAGTACGGCCGAAGCCGGAGCCGACCATACCGAGGATCATTCCACAAACAAAAGCCCCTCCCGGCGCGGGCCGGAAGGGGCTTTTGTTCGGAAGCCGGTGAGACCAACTAGGCGATCAGTTCACGAGCCCCGCGATGGCGCCATCGACCAGCGCCTTGTCGGCTCCGGCGGAGTGGTTCTTGGCGATAAGCTGGCGTGCAGCGGCAGTTGCCGCTTCGGCAGCCTTGGCGCGCAGTTCGTCGACAGCGGCGCGTTCGGCCGCGCCGATCTTGTCGGCGGCCATCTTTTCACGGCGGCCGATCATTGCAGTCGCGTCGGTTTCGGCCTTGGCGACGATCGCGGCGGCCTCAGTCTTCGCGTGCTCGACCATCGATGCCGCATCCTTCTCGGCATTGGCGATCTTGCTTGCGTATTCGGCACGCAGCTTCTCGGCTTCGGCACGGAGCACCTTGGCTTCGTCGAGCTGCTTGCGGATCGCATCGATCTGCTTGTCGAGACCGCCGACAATAGCGCCTGGCACCTTCTTGAAAGCCAGGATGCCGAGGAAGATCAGCATCGAAAGCGCGACCCACGCGCCCGGCCCAAGGCCCAGCGCGGAAGGTTCGACGTGATGCTCGCCGCCCGGAACGGCATGTTCGACAACGGCGGTGGTGGCAGCGGCATTAGCCATGAGCGAGAACTCCCTTCACGGCGGCCTGTGCCTCGTCGGCAGGGATCGAAAGACCGGCGATGCGGCTCGCGATATCCTGCGCGGCTTCGGCGGCCACGCCTTCCACTTCACCCAGTGCGGCAGCGCGTGCTGCAGCAATGCGGGCTTCGGCGGCAGCCAAAGTCTCGTCGATGCGGGCCGATGCGACGGCGAGCGTCGCTTCGGTCTTCTTTGCGGCATCGGCCTTGGCAGCAGCGATCACGGCCTGGGCCTGTGCGCGCTGCTGGTTCGCCTGGACGCGCCAAGCCTCTTCTTCGGCATCGGCGGCGGCGCGCGCGGCTTCTGCCGCAGCGAGATCGTCGGCGATCTGCTTGTCGCGGCCATCCATCGTGGCCATGACCTTGGGCACCATGCCCCGGCCGATCACGAAGAAGACCACGCCGAAAAACACCAGCAGCCAGAAGACCTGGCTGGAATAGGTGCTGGCAAGCTGTTCAATCTGAGGCATCGCGGGTGTCCGGGCGTCAGGCGGCCGGGGCGAACCCCGGCCAGCATTTCAACAATCTGTGAACTTCGAAGCGCTTAGGCGACGAAGATCAGGATCATCGCGACGACGAACGACAGCAGGCCGAGAAGTTCAGCAGCCGCGAAGCCGATGAACAGACGACCTTGCTGGCCGTCGGCAGCGCCCGGATTGCGCAGCGCGCCTTCGAGGAACTTGGCAAACACGTTGCCCACGCCGAGCGAGGCAAGACCGGCGCCAACAGCGGCGAGACCGGCTCCGAGCAGCTTTGCGCTTTCTGCGTCCATGTCAAAAACTCCCTTTTCTCAAATCCGTATGGGACCATCGTCCCAAATACTGGTGGCCAAAAATCGATAGGTTGCAGGTATCAGTGAAGGTTCTCGGCGTCATTCAGATAGACGCAGGTGAGCAGGGCAAAGACATAAGCCTGAATGCCCGCCACCAGAAGTTCCAGCGCGCAGATGCCGATCATCAGCAGGAAGCTCGGCAGTGCAGCGAGGAAGAAGATGCCTACCCCGGCGTTGGTGCCGGAGATGACGAAGCCCGAGAGCACTTCAAGCAGCACGTGGCCGGCCATCATCGCCACAAAGAGTCGAAGGCCAAGGCTGAACGGACGCACCATGAACGAGATCAGCTCGATCGGGAAAATGATCGGGATCATCGCAACGGGCGTACCGTGCGGCACGAACAGCGAGAAGAAATGAAAACCATGCTTGGCAAAGCCGACGCCGAGCACGATGGCAAAGCTCATGATCGCGAGAACGCCGGTCACCGTAAAGTGGCTCGTGGCGGTGAACGGGTGCACCCCGACCAGCGCCAGCGGCATCAGGCCGAGCATGTTGGCAAACAGGATGAACGCGAACAGCGAAAAAACGTAAGGCAGGTACTTGCGGCCCGCCTTGCCGATGTTCGCCTGCAGCAGGTTGTCGACGAAGCCGGTAAGCCCCTCGACCGCCATCTGCCAACGACCGGGCACCAGCTCGCGCTTGGCACCGCCTGCGACGAACACGATCAGCACGACCGTGGTGATCGCCATCCACAGCGCCGAATTGGTGAAAGCGATGTTGTAACCGCCGATTGCCCAGTGATCGGTCCCGAAAAGGGTCTCGATCGTGAACTGGTGAACCGGATCGACCTTGCCTTCGGCCACGCGCAAAACCCCGTTACACTCGAATACAACAACAGCGCCCTTATTCGGGGCGCCGGCTCGAAATTCGGATGATGTTCCGGAACGCCACTACGACACCCATGAACAACATCACCAGCAACCCCCAGGGGCTCGTCCCGGCGAACTGGTCGATGACCCAGCCGATGAACGCACCACCTACAAGACCCCCGATCAGTTCCGCCAGCACGCGGTTGCCGAGGCGATAGTTCGCGTCGGTTTCTCCGCCTGCCTTTGGCCGGTTGCGTTCATCTTCGCGCTCTCGAAGGGCTTTCAGCCGCTTGTCGAGCGCGTCGATACGCGCATCCTCGCCGATGGGCTCCATCCCGGACGGTTCATCATCCATGCCAGTCCCCTGTCATTCTTCCCGGCCGAAGCCAGTTGCCCGACAAAAAGTGCAGCACAAACGACGGAGGACCGCCGAGGGCGCCGCCCCCTTAGGCGGGGGGTACATTCGAGTCAACCGCTACGGACCGGTCATGCTCCAAGGTATGAGACGAAAAGCAAATGCCCTCCCCCACGGTTGTGGAGAAGGGCGAAAATGCGTCGGCGATTCGTATGCGAACGCTGCGTCAGGGGCAACGCGAATCACGCAGCGGCGGTCCGTTGCCGCGGGTCTGCCACGAACCATCGGGTGCCTGGTACTTTTCGCCCGGCTTGGTCTGCGCAATGAGCAGGCAACCCGATGTCAGCGCGTATTCCTCGACGGTTGCCTTGTTGGCCTGGGCCTTGTCGGCGTAGACCGCCTTGCGTTTGATGTTGATGTCCTCGACCACGGCGCGCAGCGAGGCCGCCGGCGGCGTCACATAGCCGAGATAACCGTCCATCTTCTCGCCGACCTGCCCCGCGGCGCGCGCGGCGGCATAGGCCGGATCGCGCGCCTGCGCATAGGCCCCCACAGGTGCCAGCGCGCCGAGCGCGAGGCCGGAAGCGGCGATCGTCATCATGCAATTGCGAACAGTGAACTTCGCCATCTGCGTATTCCCAATCATGTCACGGGCCATCAGAAGATGCCCGGGTTCTCGTCGATCGTGTTGCCCGCGTCTGCCGCGAGCCGGTACACGACCTCCTGCTTGATGTTGATGTTGAGCTCGATGACGATGGGCTTGTCCGGTGCCTTGACCGAAATGCATCCCCCCGTCGCCAGCCCCGCCAGCAACGGCAGCGCCAGCAGGCCGCGCCGCCACAATCGTGTTCCGGTCTCCCTCATCTGCATGATCGTTGCAGGCTTCGTGGATCGGGTCAATTGCAGGCTCCTCATGGCAGGTTTGCGCTTTCTGCAGGCTGAATGGTCGAAGGCGTGCGGGGAAGGACAATCACCGGCGACCGCCCGGCCGCACGCCGTTGGTGAGGCGCTGCACCGGTCGGCCGTTGGCGTCGACCAGACCCAGAGTGCGCGGGTCCTTCACGAACGACGGATCGTACATCGCCTTGAACGAGGTGATCAGCTGGTAGAACGGGGCGCGGATATTGACGTTGAACTGGATCGGCAGATTGGCCACCTGCTTTGTGATGAAATTGCTCTTCGTGCCAGCGCCCTGCTTGACCCCGCCGAACTTCACGTTGGTCACGATCTCGCCTTCCAGATCGCCGCGCATCGCGATGGTCATCGTCCGGTAATCAAGCGACTTGAGAGCATCGAAGGCAAAGTTCGCCATCGCGCCCATGTTCTCGTAAGTCAGCGCGCCAACGTAAGAAACGTTACCCCCGGGCGGACGCGAAACAAGCGTGCCTTCCTCGATCCGCCCGCCATCTGCGTCGAACACCAGCGGGAATTGGCCGTCGAAGATGCCGGTTGCCGCTAGATTGCCCAGTTCCATTCTCTCGAGGAATTTGGCCGCATCGAGGCCAACGATCGTCAGCGTGTAGCGCCGTGCTTCGGCCACACCGAGACGCAGATCTGTCGGCTCAAGCTTCAGCGTTCCGCCAAGGAAGGGCCAGTTCGCCTCGTGCAGGCGCAGCACCTGATCCGGAAGCAGCGACACATCAACGATCCCGTCAGTAACCTCGATTCCCGGATTGATCGAGGCAACTTTCAGCTTCTGATGCGGCGCAGTGACCATGCCCAGCAGGTCGGTGAATTCGAGCGAACCCGAAAGCCCCCGCACAGGACCGAAGGCCGCGGCAAGGTCCATAGCCTCGGTCCCGAAGCGGCCAGAACTCGTCACGCCGCGCGCGTTCCAGTCGATCACGCCGGTTCCCCGCACGGTGCCGGAGGTATTGGCGACCACGCCGAGGGCAAGCCGCGTCAGGTCCGCAGGTTGGAACGCCTTGTCGAACATCAGGCCATCCACCGCTATGTCAGCATGCCCGCGACCGGAGGCCAGATCATGCTTGATAGCGGTGCGACCAACCTCACGCGAAGACTTCGCTTCTTGCAGCAAGGCATTGGCCGTGATGCGATTGTCGGCCAGTGTCAGCGTCGCGCCTTCGCTGCGCAATTTTTCGAACCGCGCCGGATCGAGCCGATCGGTCAGATCGAAGCCCACGCCCGACAGAACCAGCGCGCCCTTGGCATAGCGCCAGTCCCCGGCGGCGTTGCTGACATCGAGAGGGACTGCGGCAAGTCGCGCATCGACGCCGCCAAAACGCCCGGTAAAGTCCTTGCCCAGCCGCGCATCGAGTTCGGAGAGCTTCAGATGCGTGGCGGTTGCCGCTGGCCCGAGCGTGACTTCGACCGCCTTGGCGTTGAGCACGCCGGGCCAGGCAAAGCCGACCGCGCCTGTCCGTACGACAAGCGGAGTCTCGCCCAGCCGACCAGAAAGATCGAGCGAAGGGGTGCCTGCAGCCACGCGCAAACCGCCCGGACCATGGCGCACGATCGCAGTGCCTCCCGGAGGACACAGGTTGAGCGTGTTGCCGTCGACCGCCATTTCGCCCAGCACCAGCCGATCAAACCGCGCACTCACGCAGCGCTTCCACAGCGCCAGTTCCCCGCGCGAACCATAGGCGCCGTTCACAGGCAGCACGAGATTCTGGACCGAACCACCCGGAATCGCACCCGAAACGCGCGCGCTTCCGGAAAAGCCGATCGACCCGTCGGCCACTTGCGCAATCATCATTTCGGGGATCGCGATCGACCCTCTTTGCGCGCGCCAGGGCGCCATGGTCAGCCGGAAAAGCGCCTGCCCCGCACGCCCGCGCTCCATGCGCCCGATGATGTGCGGAATCCCGTTGCCGCCGGTTGTGAAGTTGCCCGCAAGGCGTGGCGGTCGCTTGTCGCCCCCGCTGGCCATCTGGAAACGCGACAAAGTGAGCAGCGCTGCGCCGCTGCCCCCGGTCAGTTGCGCCTGCGGGACCACCAGCGACAGACCTGCGCCACCATTGCGCCGCAAAGCGATTTCGCCCGAAAGCCGACTGCCGCGCTCTTCGCGCCTGAGCGCCCCGCGCAACTGGGCCAGCATCGGGCCAAGAAGCGTGCCAACAGAGGCCGTCTGCGCATCGGCCAGCGCGCCATCCAGCGCCGCGCCCTGGCGCAGCCCTTCGCCATTGAGGCTTCCGCGAAATTCCGCCTTCTCGAAACCGTTGCGTGCCTTGACCAGACCTTCGACGCCAAGCAGACCGACACTCACGCCGCCGCTGCGCACGCTCCCGGCATTTGCCTCGACGCGCCCGGTGAGCACGCGATCCCGCCAGCCAAGTCGGGCATCCAGCGCGAGCGATTCGGCAGAGGCACCCGGGAGGACAAGTCGCTTGCCGCGCACATTGGCATCGCCTGCAAAACCGGTCAGCCCCTTGTCGGCTCGCAGATCGATCTGCGCGGTCATCGCACCTGCGCTTACTCCGCCGGTGCAGGACAGTCCGGCGAGCCGCAGTGGCCCGGTCAGCGACGGTCGCTCGTCGCGAATGGCGATCTTGCCGAACAGGCTCGCGCCATCGCTCGTACAGCCAGCACCGGCAAGGCGCGGCGCAACGGCTGCCAGCGTCCCGGAAAAGCCGTTCTGCAACGCCCCGCTACCATCGAGTTTCAGCCCGATCTTGCCGAATCCGGTCAGCATCAATCCGCGGCCATCCTCGACCGCAAGCTTCAGCTTGGGCAGCGCGAACGGCTCATTTTTCCTGCGGGGTGCAAACAGCACCTTGTCAAGCGAACCGAAGCTCAGCTTTCCATCAAGATATTGCCCGTAAACCCTTGGGCGCACGAGCCTGACCGAACCGATGACCGGCGTGCCAAGGCGATACTCGATACCCACCAGCACGCGCTCCACCGTCAGGTCCGGACGCCTGGGATCCCCAACGACAAGATTGCGCAGGACTTGCGTCCCCGGTCCGATCGATTCGATCTCATAGGTGGCGGGCAAGCCGTAAGCCCGAAGTTGTCCTGCGATGACCCGGTCGGCCAGCTGGTTGCGCGAGAGCCACAGCCCCCCGCCTGCAACCAGCGCAATGGCAAGCGCGGGCACGGCGATGCGGCGCCAGCGTAGCCGCGGCCTTGTTGACTCGGGGACTGGCGGCGCGTCGGATTCCGCCATTTCGAAACGATCTGCCATCTGCCCCCTTCTTGCGCACTACCCCCGCTTCGGCAATGCACGGCACTGAACGCACGACAATAATTGTGGTGCCCGCGTTACGGACACATGGCCGACCAAACCCGACTCTTTCCTGAACAGAACGCCGTTGCAACGGACACGGGATTCGACGGCAAGGATTCGAGCGGCCACCGCGCCCGCCTGCGCAAGCGACTGATGAACGGGGGAGAAGATGCGCTCGCCGATCACGAGGTGATCGAATACCTGCTCATGGTGGCAAGGCCGCGGATCGACACCAAGCCGATCGCGCGTTCGCTGGTGCAGCGCTTCGGCAGTTTGGCGGGTGTTCTCACCGCCGATCCGCAAGCGCTCGCGCTCCATCCCAACATGGGTGAAACGAGCGCTGCCGCCCTGCGCATCGTCGCTCTTGCCGCGCGGCGCCTTGCACGCACCACGGTGCGCGAACAGCCGGTCCTATCCAACTGGCAGGCGCTGCTCGATTATCTCCACATCGACATGGCGCATCTCAATGTCGAGCGCGTGCGCGTGCTCTACCTCAACACGCAGAACATGCTCATCCTCGACCATCTCGTGAGTGAAGGCACCCTCGACGAAAGCCCGATCTATACCCGGGAGGTGATCAAGAAGGGGATGGACGTTGGCGCGGCCGCGATGATCCTCGTGCACAATCACCCGTCAGGATCACCCAAGCCCAGCCGCGCAGATATCCAGATCACCCAGAAGATCATGGAGGCCGCACGCATGATGGGTATGTCGGTACACGATCACATCATCATCGGGCGCGAAGGCCACACCTCGCTAAAGGCTCAGGGACTTATCTGACGCCCGGGGTTTGCCGGCACCGGGCGCCGACACCGGGCGCCGACGCCAGGCGCAAATCAGGCCAAGGTTGCACGGCATGATGCCTTTCGCCATGGTCCGAGGCGGAGAACTCCAGCACCGGGATCACTTTGCACCATCGTCGTGAAATCGAAGGACTGCGCGCTCTCGCGATAATTCCGGTGGTTCTCTTTCATGCCGGAATTCCGGGGTGGGATGGAGGCTTTGTCGGCGTCGACATCTTCTTCGTGATCAGTGGCTTCCTCATCACAACAACGATATTGCAGGATCACGAGGCCGGCCGGTTCACGTTTTTCGACGTTCTGCCTTTCAGGCATTGCGATTGCCGTGGCGTTCGGAGCCGCTGCGCACTTCCGCCTCCTTCCCGCAAAGGGGCCCGCTAATGCAGCCGCAGAGGCTCCGGACGAGGTCGTGCCCGAAGGGGCGCTAAGTTTTGTGCTTTACCGGGACAGTCACGCCCGGCAATATTATCCGGCATTGACCAAGCGCTTCGGCAAAGCGGCGCTGCTTGGCCAATCAGCCTGCCTCTCGTTGCCGGGATCGAGCAATTTTCTGCCCACAGACAGCGGCGGGCCGGCCTGCATTGCAATGGCCGACAGGCTGGTCAACATGGTCCTGCGCCGGCACGTTAGCACGGTCTACTGGGCGCAGAGATGGGAGAGGGATCTACTGAGCACCGCCACCGGTGCAGCGTTGGGATCGACATCGTCTGACGGCTTGCCCGAACTGCTCACCGGCATCGACCGCTTGCGCCGCCGCCTGCCGGCCGGCACTCGCCTAGTCCTGATCGGCAACGTGCCGACCGCGCTCGCGGCAGGTCCGGTAATGTCCGGCGGCTACCTGCGCTGTCGCGCGTTCATCAACGTGGTCTGCCCTACCGCTTTTCCTTCGGTGCAAGCCGAGGCCCGAGGCATAAACGAGGCACTTGCCATATATGCCGCACAGCATCCCGGAGTGGCGTTCGTCGATACGGCGGACATGCTCTGCGCAGGGCCGCTGTGTCCGCTCGTGATCGAGGGAAGTCCCGTCTATGCCGATCATACGCATCTGGTTCCACGCTTTGCGCGTCAGGTGGTTTCCCGCTTCCCTTCCCCCTGAAACGCACCGGCGAATCGAGGAGGAATGGCAATCGGGACGCTTCGCCCCTTGCGTTTGCGCCCCCCCCGCCCTAGCGGCGCGGCGAGCATTTTATCGGAGTCGAACATGGTCCCCCGCTACGCCCGCCCTGCCATGACCGCGATCTGGGAGCCTGAAGCCCGCTATCGCATCTGGTTCGAGATCGAGGCTCACGCCACCGAAAAGCTCGGCGAGCTTGGCGTGGTGCCGCCTTCGGGCGCAAAAGCACTTTGGGACTGGTGGGCGAAAGACCCGACCATCGACGTTGCCGCGATCGACGCGATCGAAGCCGTCACCAAGCATGACGTCATCGCCTTCCTCGACTGGGTCGCCCAGCAGGTTGGCCCAGAAGCACGGTTCATGCATCAGGGCATGACCAGCTCCGACGTGCTCGACACTACGCTCAGCGTCCAGCTTGCGCGCGCATCGGATCTGCTGATCGCCGATCTCGACGCGCTGCTCGAAGCGATCAAGCGCCGCGCCTTCGAACACAAGTATACGCCCACCATTGGCCGCAGCCACGGCATCCATGCCGAACCGACCACTTTCGGCAAGAAGCTCGCCGAGGCTTATGCCGAGTTCACCCGCTGCCGTGCGCGCCTCGTCGCCGCGCGCGCCGAAGTCGCCACCTGCGCGATCTCGGGCGCGGTTGGCACGTTCGCGAACATCGATCCATCGGTCGAGGAATATGTCGCCGAGAAGCTCGGGCTTGAGGTCGAGCCGGTCTCGACGCAGGTCATCCCGCGCGATCGCCACGCGATGTTCTTCGCTACCCTCGGCGTGATCGCCAGCAGCATCGAGCGCCTCGCCGTCGAGGTCCGTCACCTCCAGCGCACCGAAGTGCTTGAGGCCGAGGAATACTTCTCGCCGGGCCAGAAGGGCTCGTCGGCCATGCCGCACAAGCGCAATCCGGTCCTCACCGAGAACCTCACCGGCCTTGCACGCATGGTTCGCTCGGCCGTTACACCAGCGCTGGAAAACGTGGCGCTCTGGCACGAGCGCGACATCTCGCACTCCTCGGTCGAGCGCTTCATCGGGCCTGACGCCACGATCACGCTCGACTTCGCGCTCGCCCGACTTACGTCGGTCATCGACAAGCTCGTCATCTATCCCGAACGGATGCAGAAGAACCTCGACAAGATGGGCGGCCTTGTCCATTCGCAGCGAGTTCTCCTCGCGCTGACCCAGGCCGGGCTCGAGCGCGACGCTTCCTATCGCCTTGTCCAGCGCAATGCGATGAAGGTCTGGGAATCGGACGGTCAGCTTTCGCTGATGGAACTGCTCAAGGCCGATCCGGAAGTGTCTGCGGTGCTCACGGCCGAGCAGATCGAGGACAAGTTCAACCTCGACTATCACTTCAAGGGCATCGACACGATCTTCGCCCGCGTCTTCGGCGAGGCTTGATCCAGCGCGCTTTCGCGGGGACTGGCCAAGCGCGTTCACCTGCCCTAGCATCGCAGGCGGACGGGCAGGTCATGAAGCGGGAGGCATGAGCATGCTGCGCACGATATTCTGGGTTCTGGTCATTTCTGCCCTTGCCGCGTTCAGTGCGGCGAACTGGGTGCCGGTCGAAGTGCGCATCTGGGAGGGCCTGCTGCTCGAAACCCGGCTGCCCGCACTCGTCATCGCCGCGTTCCTGCTGGGCCTAGTGCCGACCTGGCTGCTTTACCGCGCCACCCGCTGGCGCCTGACCCGCCGCGTCGCCACGCTCGAAGCTGCAGCCGCAACCCGCACTGCGCCATCGCTCTCCTCCACCAACCTCGAAGCGGCCCAGAGCCGGGACATCAGAAGCGAGACCCTGTGAGCAACCCGATCTACCTTGCCCTCGATCTGCCCCGCCTCGATGCCGCCATTGCCCTTGCCCAGAAGGTCAAGGGCCATGTCGGCGGGCTGAAGCTCGGACTCGAGTTCTTCTGCGCACATGGCCATCACGGCGTGCACGAAGTGGCCAAGGTTGGCCTGCCGATCTTCCTTGACCTGAAACTGCATGACATTCCGAACACCGTGGCAGGTGCCATGCAGGCGATCCACGTCCTGGAACCGGCCATTGTCACGATCCACGCCACGGGCGGTCGCGCGATGATGGAAGACGCCAAGGCTGCTGCTGGCGAGCGCACCAAGGTCGTCGCCGTCACGGTCCTGACCAGCCTCGACGATGGTGATCTCAATGGCATGGGCGTCGCGGGTTCGGCCCACGATCAGGCGCTGCGCCTCGCCGATATCGCACAGGAGGCCGGACTCGACGGCATCGTCTGTTCTGGGCACGAGGTTGGCGCGGTCCACAAGCGTTGGAAGAACGGGTACTTCGTCGTCCCCGGCCTGCGCCCGGCAGACGGGACCGTGGCCGACCAGAAGCGCATCGTCACCCCGCGCGCTGCGCGCGACGCCGGAGCCAGCGTGCTCGTGATCGGCCGTCCGATCAGCCGCGCCGAAGACCCGGTGGCCGCCGCCCGCGCGATCGAAGCCACTCTTTGACCCCATGATCCGTTTCAGGCCTGCTGGCCCTGCCGATGTAGCGCGCCTGCGGGCACTGGTCGAAGCATGCTATCGCGGCGACAGCGCCAGGCAGGGTTGGACCCACGAAGCCGACTTACTCGACGACGAGCGCACAAGCGATACGGAGCTGTCTGCGGCCATTGCCGCTCCTGACGTTCGGGTGCTTCTTGCCGAAATGGATGGAGAACTCGTCGGCACCGTAACGATCACCGATCTCGGAAAGGCGCGCGCCTATCTCGGCATGCTGTGCGTTTTGCCGCAATGGCAGGCCGAAGGCCTTGGCCGCGCGCTCATCGCCGATGCCGAGGACACGGCTGCCGAGCAGTTCGGTGCCCGGATCATGGAGATGACCGTGATCGCGGCACGACCAGAGCTTATCGCCTGGTACGAGCGGCGTGGCTATGTCCGCACCGGCGAAACGCGTCCGATGCCCGTTTTTGGCAACGACGGCATCACCATGGTTGTACTCGAACGCCGCTTGGGTTGACCCGACTCCTGGCTCAGTTCGGCCGTTATTCGAAGCTTTGCTCCGGGCCGCTTGCAGGATCGACAAAATCTGCGGCCGGTTCGGCCTCGATCGGCCGCGAATCCATTGGGGATTCGGCAATTTCGCGCTTCATGTCCGCTTCCATCTGAAGCGCGTTCCTGGCGGCAGTGCCATAGCTGCCATCCACGCCGTCGTTCGGCCAGCGATAGGCCGTCGAGCCTTCGGCGAGCTGCGGATCGAATGGCCGATCCTTCAGCGTTGCATCGACCAGCTCGATCACACGATTGCGGATCAAGTGATGGGCCATGCCAGCTGCGGCACCGTCACCCGCGCCGCCGCCCTCGCAAATGACGGCGACTTTCGTCTTGTCTGCGGCAAGTTCTGTCAACCTCACGGTACAGGCATGATGGGCCATCGAGCCGCTGGCATCGTACGTGACTTCCGAGCCGCCGTTACCGTCAATTGTGGTTTCGAGGCGGAAGAAGGGTCCGGTCGCTGACGGTTCGATCTTTGCCGTCATCAGTTTGTCGTACGCGGCCTTGCGTCCCATCGGGTAATCATCAGGCTCGGCACAGCCTGCCAGAAATGCAAGCAAGGCCAGCGCAGGCACGATCTTCCTCTTGTCCATTCCCCACCCCCAACGGAACGATCCGACACCCGGCGAGTAACAGGGAAAGCTTAACGATCGGCTCAACGCCAATTCATCGTCACGAAAGCGACGACCTGCCAGTTCTTGTCGACGACCTGAGGGAGAATACACGTATGAAACGCCCCATCCTGCTCGCTGCCGCCGCGCTTGCTGCGCTTGTTCCGCTTTCCACACAGGCCCAGACCATGTCCTCAGGCCCCGTCGTCGCTTCGGGCAACACGCTGTTGAACGTTGCCGCCGAAGGCAAGTCCACGCGCACGCCCGATCTCGCTGTGTTCAGCGCTGGCGTCACCACGCAGGCGAAGACCGCTGGCGCGGCGCTGACCGAGAACGCCCAACGCATGACGGCGGTTATCGCGGCGTTGCGAAAGGCGGGCATTGCCGAGCGCGACATCCAGACCAGCAACCTCTCGGTCAATCCGGTCTATGGCCAGCCGCAGCGCATGCCCGATGGCTCGATCGAGCAGCAGGACCCTGTCATCATCGGCTATCAGGCGACCAATCAGGTCTCCGTCCGCCAACGCAAGCTCGACAGCTACGGGAAGGTCATCGACACCCTCGTCGCCAATGGCGCGAACCAGGTCAACGGTCCTTCTTTCCAGCTCGACAATGCCGACGCCGCGATGGACGAGGCCCGGATCGAGGCGATGAAGAAGGCTCGCGCCCGGGCAGACCTCTATGCCAAAGCCGCCGGACTGCGCGTCGTCCGCATCCTGACCATCAGCGAGAACGCAGGTTGGGCGCCGCCGCCTGCGCCTCCGATCATGTTTGCGCGCGCAGACATGGCCAGTGCGCCCAAGGCCTCGCCCGTTGCGGCAGGCGAGCTTGAAATGACGGTGACGATCAACGTGAGCTACGAACTGGCGCCCTGACCTTCAGGCATAAATTGACAGGTGCGGCGCGTTACCCGTAACGCGCCGCTCATGCCTGCGCCTGCCATCAAGATCTGCGGGATCAACACGCCTCAGGCGCTCGACGCGGCCATTTCCGCGCGCGCCGACTACATCGGACTAGTGTTCTTCGCCAAGAGTCCGCGCAATGTCTCGCTGGCCGCGGCTGCGACATTGGGCGATCGTGCTTCGGGCCGGGCCAAGATTGTCGGCCTGTTCGTCGATGCAGATGCCAGCTTCATCACCGAAGCTGCCATCGCTGCACGGCTCGACGTAGTTCAGTGCCACGGAAGCGAGACGCCCGAAACTCTCGCCCAGTTACGCGGCAACCTCGGCCTGCCCGTGTGGAAAGCACTCTCCGTTGCAACACGCGATGACGTCCTGCGCGCGCAGTCCTATTCCGGTGCGGCCGACCTCGTGCTGTTCGATGCAAAGGCCCCCAAGGGCGCGGATCTTCCCGGCGGTCTCGGCCTCGTCTTCGACTGGAGCCTGCTCACGGCCCATCGCGGCCCCATGCCGTGGGGCCTTGCCGGCGGTCTCTCGGCGGACAACGTGGCCGAAGCGGTGCGGCGCACCGGCGCTCCGCTGGTCGATGTATCCTCGGGCGTCGAAAGCGCGCCCGGTGTGAAGGACGCGGACCGCATACGCAGCTTCTGCTTCAACGCCCGCAACGTCTGACCTCTCTAGGCAAAAACGGGCGGCCTCCCCAAGGAGGCCGCCCGCCTGATCAACCGTGGATGGTTATGCGATCAGAACTTCACGCCAAGGCCGACAGCCACGGCGTCAACGTCGTCACCGAAGTTCGAATCGACGAAGAAGTGACGGTATTCGACCTTGCCGTAAAGCTTGCCGAACGAGTGCTGGTAGCCAGCGCCTGCGGTCCAGGTGCCATCGCACAGGTCACAAAATTCGGTGTTGTAGCCGCCAACGGCATAGAGCTTGCCGGCTTCGGCGATCTTGGCACCAAGACGGCCGTTGAAACCGAACGAAACCTTGGTGTTGTCGGTCAGCAGCTTGTCAGCGGTAACTTCGGCACCGACAAAAGCGGTCTGGCCGAGATCGTAATCGTAACCGGCGGCAACGCCAGCGATGGCTTCGCTTTCACCGTTGCTCCATGCAACGCCACCGCGTGCTTCGACGCGTGCTTCGTTGGCAAGAGCCGGAGTTGCCGCAACAAGCGAGGCGGCGAGAGAGATAAGAACCAGACGCATAGTAGTACTCCTGACTTTTTGGCCCCTTCTTTGTGAAGTGAGCGAGGCGGCAGGTAGTAACCACGCAATCCGGTGACAATGCCGAAATTCACATGGATTAAATAAGTCTCGAGAAATGTGACTTTCTCGCAACATCCTACTCTCTAACAATTTTTATGATAGAAATTATGTTTCCGCCTTACTTGAAAAAATGAAGGCGGCCCCCATTGGAGCCGCCTTCACGACGTAGCCCTTCCCACCTAGTTCCCGCCATATTGCCGCTACATGAACGACCGGCGGGACCTGTCCGGCAACCTCGGCCGTGCCTGCCTGAAAGGGCGCAAAACCGCAGATCGCGTCAGGCGAATCTGGACAAGCGCCGTGCCCTCTGCCAAGCGCCAAGCCATGACCGTTCAGACACCCAACAGCTTCCGGAACCAGCCTGACGAGCGCGGCCACTTCGGCCAGTTCGGCGGACGCTACGTTGCCGAAACGCTGATGCCGCTGATCCTCGATCTTGAGCAGGAATATCGCAAGGCCAAGGCCGACCCGGCGTTCCAGGCCGAGTTCGACGACCTGCTCGAACATTATGTCGGCCGCCCGAGCCCCTTGTACTTCGCACCGCGCCTCACCGAGGAACTGGGTGGCGCGCAAGTCTGGTTCAAGCGGGACGAGCTGAACCACACCGGCGCGCACAAGATCAACAATTGCATCGGGCAGATCCTGCTCGCCATGCGCATGGGCAAGACGCGGATCATCGCCGAAACCGGCGCGGGCCAGCACGGCGTGGCCACCGCCACGGTCTGCGCGCGCTTCGGCCTGCCTTGCGTGATCTTCATGGGCGCGACCGACGTCGAGCGGCAGAAGCCCAACGTGTTCCGCATGAAGCTGCTCGGTGCCGAAGTCGTGCCGGTGACGGCAGGCGCAGGCACGCTCAAGGACGCGATGAACGAGGCGCTGCGCGACTGGGTCGCCAACGTCCACAACACCTTCTACATCATCGGCACCGCTGCTGGCCCGCACCCCTATCCGGAACTGGTCCGCGATTTCCAGAGCGTGATCGGCAAGGAAGCGCGCGCGCAGATGCTCGCCCGCACTGGCCGCCTGCCCGACGTGCTGGTGGCGGCCATCGGCGGCGGATCGAACGCCATCGGCCTGTTCCACCCGTTCCTCGATGATGCCAGCGTGAAGATGCTTGGCGTCGAAGCGGCGGGCCATGGGCTCGACAAGGAACATGCCGCATCGCTGGCGGGCGGACGCCCCGGCATCCTCCACGGCAACAAGACCTACCTGCTGCAGAACGAGGACGGCCAGATCACCGAGGGCCACTCGATCAGCGCAGGCCTCGATTATCCCGGCATCGGTCCTGAGCATTCATGGCTCAAGGAAGTGGGCCGCGTCGATTATACCTCGGTAACCGACAAGGAAGCGCTGGACGCATTCCAGCTGCTCTGCCGCACCGAAGGCATCATCCCCGCGCTCGAACCCGCCCACGCCATCGCCGCCGTCAAGAAGCTCGCGCCGACGATGGGCAAGGACCAGATCATCCTCGCCAACCTGTGCGGCCGCGGCGACAAGGACATCTTTTCCGTGGCGGAGCATCTGGGGGTTTCGCTTTGACATATAGCCCTCCCCCCTTCAGGGGAGAGGGTTGGGAGAGGGGAAGTGCGCGACCCGAGAATTACGGAGTTCGCCCGCGACAACCGCAAGGCCATGTCCGAGCCGGAAACACGCATGTGGCTGCAGTTGCGTGCCGAGCGTTTCCAGGGCGTGAAGTTCCGTCGACAAAAAGTGATCGGATCTTACATCGCGGATTTTTCCGCCAACGAGCCCAAGCTTGTGATCGAGATCGATGGAAATACCCACGATGTCGATGATGCCCGCGATGCAATCCGGACTCGCTTTCTGGAATCGGAAGGCTATCGGGTTGTGCGATATACGAATGTGGACGTTATGCAGAATTTGGAGGGCGTTTTGATCCATCTGGCGAGCGTGATTGGGGAAATGCAGCCCCCTCTCCCAACCCTCTCCCCTGAAGGAGAGAGGGCTAAGTGACCCGCCTCTCCAACGCCTTCGCCAAGGGCCGCCCGGCCCTCGTCACCTTCGTCACGGGCGGCGACCCGACGCCTGAGGCCACTGCTTCCATCCTCGACGCCCTCGTCGAAGGCGGGGCCGACGTGATCGAGCTGGGCATGCCGTTTACCGACCCGATGGCCGATGGTCCGGCGATCCAGCTGGCGAACTTGCGCTCGCTCGGCGCAGGCACGACCACCACCGACCTTTTCCGCATCGCCACCGAGTTCCGCGCACGCCACCCGGAAGTGCCGCTGGTGCTGATGGGCTATGCCAATCCGATGATTACGCGCGGGGCTGAGTGGTTCGCCGCCGAATGCGTCAAGGCTGGCGTCGATGGCGTGATCTGCGTCGACATTCCGCCCGAGGAAGACGCCGAACTCGGCCCTGCCCTGCGCGGCGCGGGCGTCTCGCCGATCCGCCTTGCCACGCCCACCACCGACGCGGCGCGGCTTCCCACCGTGCTCGAAGGCTCGTCGGGCTTCCTCTATTACGTCTCGGTCGCGGGCATCACGGGGATGCAGCAGGCCGCGCAGGCGAGCATCGACGAGGCGGTTTCGCGCATCAAGGCCACGGCCACGATCCCGGTTGCGGTCGGTTTCGGCGTGCGCACGCCCGATCAGGCCGCCGCCATCGCCAAGGTCGCTGATGGTGTCGTCGTCGGTTCGGCGCTGGTCGATCTCGTCGCACAGCACGGCGCCGATGCCGCAGGCCCGGTGCGCGAACTCACCGCCGCGCTCGCCGCTGCTGTCCACTCTGCCCGCACACAATAGAATCGTCATTGCGAGTGCGGCAAGCGCCGCGCGAAGCAATACAGAGCCGCGCAGAACCGCCTCTGGATTGCTTCGCGGCTTCGCCACTCGCAATGACGAAGGAATGAGGATAAAGGTCCAGTCATGAGTTGGCTCAACAAGGTCCGCAACGCTCTCCCCTTCACGCCGAAGCGGGACACGCCGGATAACCTGTGGATCAAGTGCCCTTCGTGCAGCGAAATGCTGTTCGTGAAGGACTATGAGGACAACCTCTCGGTCTGCCCGCATTGCGATCATCACGGCCGCATCGGTGCCGACGCACGGTTCGACCAGTTGCTCGACGCGGGCTACGAACTGCTGCCCGCTCCGAAGGTCAAGGAAGACCCGCTCAAGTTCCGCGACAGCAAGAAGTATGTCGATCGCTTGAAGGCCGCCCGCGCCGCCAACCCTCATGCCGATGCACTGACCAACGCCTTCGGCCGGATCGAAGGGCAAAGGTGCGTCGTCGGCGTGCAGGAATTCGCGTTCATGGGTGGATCGATGGGCATGGCCGTGGGCAATGCCTTCGTCGCAGGTGTGACACGCGCGATACGTGAAAAGTGCCCCTACGTGGCCGTTACTGCCGCTGGCGGCGCCCGCATGCAGGAAGGTATTCTCAGCCTTATGCAGATGCCGCGCTCAACCGTGGCGATTGCCCGCCTGCGCGCTGCGGGCCTGCCCTATATCGTCGTGCTGACCGATCCCACCACGGGCGGCGTCACCGCCAGCTACGCCATGCTGGGCGACGTGCAGATCGCCGAACCCGGCGCCCTCATCGGCTTTGCCGGACAGCGCGTCATCCAGGACACGATCCGCGAAAAGCTGCCCGAAGGCTTCCAGCGCGCCGAATATCTCCACGCCCACGGCATGGTCGACATGGTCACCCACCGCCGCGACCTCAAGGTCACGCTGGCGCAGGTGATCGACTATCTGATGGCGGCAAAGGCGGCATAAGCGCGTCAGCCCTACATTGGGGTGGAGAGGGGCAGTGAAGGACTTCGCAATCTCCGAAGACCCGGCGGTGCAGGCCCAGCTTGATCGCCTGGGGGCGCTGTCGCTGCCTTCGGGCCGCCTCGGTCTCGATACTGTCCGCGAACTCTGCGCGCGTCTCGGCAATCCGCAGGACAGCCTGCCGCCGGTGTTCCATGTCGCGGGCACCAACGGCAAGGGGTCGACCTGCACTTACTTGCGCCATATCCTTGAAGCCGAGGGGCTGACAGTCCACTCGGCCACCAAACCGCACCTGGTCCGCTACAACGAACGCTTCCGCATCGCAGGCAAGCTGATCGAGGACGATCTGCTTGCCGCTCTTCTCAAGGAAGTGCTCGACGCAGGCGAAGACCTTGAGCCGAGCTTCTTCGAAGTCACCACGGCCGCCACGTTTCTCGCCTTTTCGCGCGTGCCCGCCGATGCCTGTGTGATCGAGACCGGGCTGGGTGGCAGGCTCGATGCGACGAACGTCATGCCGTCGGCTGCCGTCTGCGGCATCGCCACGCTCGGCATCGACCACGAAGCGTTCCTGCTCACGCCAGAGGACGGCACGCCCACCGATCCGCTGGCCCGCATCGCTTTCGAGAAGGCGAGCATCGCCAAACCCGGCGTACCGCTGGTGACGATGGCCTATCCACAAGTCGCCGCCGATTCCGTGGCGGAGACCGCAGCGCGCATCGGAGCGCCGCTGATCATGCGTGGGCGCGACTGGGATGCCGAGATTGCAGGCTCGATCCTCTATCGCGACGAGCATGGCGAATTGCCGCTGCCATTGCCTGCCCTCCCCGGCACGCATCAGGCCGAGAACGCGGCGCTCGCCGTGGCGATGATCCGCCACCAGCGCGCGGTTCAGGTCACGCTTGGCGCGGTCAGCAAGGGCATCGTCAATGCCCGCTGGCCGGCGCGCCTCCAACGCCTGGGTGCCGGGCCGATCACCGCGCTCACGCCGGGCCGCACCGTCTGGCTCGACGGCGGCCACAACCCCGACGCGGGCCTCGCCATCGCGCGCCATCTTGAGAGCCAGCCGCCGGTTCACCTCATCATGGGCATGCTGGCAAACAAGGACCCTTCCGCGATCCTCGCGCCGCTGGCGGACAGGGCGCTGTCGATCTCGGTGGTCCCGGCCCCCGGCCATGACGCGCACAAGCCGGAGGACTTCGCGCCCTTCACCGCCCTGCCCGTCCGCAGCTTCGCCACCGTGCCCGAGGCACTGGCCACGCTTCCGCCAGAAGGCGACGTCCTGATTGCAGGCTCGCTCTACCTCGCAGGCGAGGTGTTGCGGCTGAACGAGGAAATACCGGACTAACCTTGACCCGTCCGTGGGTTACGCTTCCTCTTCCCCTGCCGTGCCCATCGCAGCATCGACAAGTCCGCTCCGGCTCATCCACCAGAACAGCACGATGCCCGGCAGCGCCAGAAGCGTGGTGAGCAGGTAGAAGTTCACATAGCCCATCGATTCGATCAGCCCGCCTGCCGTCGTGCCGGTCGCAAACCGCCCGACCACGCTCGCGCTTGCCGAAATCAGCGCATATTGGGCAGCGGTATACCGCAGATCGCACAAGGCCGAGAAATAGGCGACCACGACCACTCCGCCATAACCTGAGGCAATGTTCTCGAAGCCGATCGCGCCTGCCATGCCGAGGTTCGAATGTCCTGCCGCCGCCAGCGCGGCGAACGACAGGTTGGATACGGCCATCAGCACCAAAGCGAGCAGAACCGAGCGCTTGAGCCCCAGCCTGGCATAGGCCACGCCCCCGATGAACACGCCGATCAGATAGGCCCAGAAGCCCACGCCAACGTCCCAGATCGCGATCTCGTCATTGCTGAAACCGAGATCGTCGAACAACAACCGGAACGTGAGGTTCGCCAGCGTATCGCCGACCTTGTGGACGAGGATGAACAGCAGGACGAGCCACGCACCATTGCGACGGAAGAACTCCCCGAACGGCCCGATGATCGATGCGAAAACCTCGCTTACACCCTTGCGCGCCAATGGATCGCGATGGCGGGCAGGTTCGCCCAGCACCAGTGCGGTGATCATCGCAGGCAGCGCAAACAGTGCGCAGGCCAGATACGCCGCGCTCCAGCCACCGCGAGAGGCCACGATCAGCGCAAGCGCGCCCGCACCGGCCGAACCGATACGCCAGCCATACTGGCTCATCCCCGATCCCGTGCCGAGCTGGTATGGCTTGAGCGTCTCGATCCGGTAGGCATCGATCACGATGTCGAAAGTGGCACCCGCAACGCCCACCAGCACCGCGGCCAGCACGGTCGCCCCAAGATCGGCGGAGGGATCGACCAGCGCGAGGTTGGCCACCGCCGCCATGACCAGCGATCCTGCCAGCAGCATCCACGAAACGCGCTGCCCCATGCGTCCAAGCAGCGGCAAATGCACGCCATCGACGACCCAGGCCCAGAAAACCTTGAGATTGTAGACTAGGAAGGCAAGCGTGAAGGCGGTGACCGTCTTCTTGTCGATTCCGTCCTGCGCCAAGCGCGTCGTCAGCGTCGCGCCGATCATCGCATAAGGAAAGCCCGATGAAACGCCGAGGAAGAACGCCGCCAGCGATTCTTTCTCGAGGTAAGGCCGCACTGAATGCCACAGGCTGCGCTGATTCGACGTATCTGCGTTCATTGACGCCAATGCTCCCTCGTTCCGGCCCGCAGACTAGCGGCCAAATCGCGTGGCGCCAGAGGCAGATGACTCGGGGTGACGGATTGCGCTATCTCGCGTAAGGGGCTGCGCATGACTTTTCCCCCACGAAGCGGCGGCGATCGCCCGAAGCGGTTCAGCCCTCGCACCGGCACGCCCGAAAAGAAGCCCTTTTCGATGCGCAGCGGTGCGCCGCGCACCTCGGAGCCGGTTGTCCCCGCAAAGCGCGCGCCAGCCGCCGATGGCTCCGAGCGCGAAGGCGATCGTATCGCCAAGCTGCTCGCCCGCGCCGGTATCGCCAGCCGCCGCGAAGTGGAACGCATGATCGAGGATGGCCGCGTCAAGCTCAACGACGAGGTCGTCACCACGCCTGCAACGCTGCTCACGTCGCTGCGCGGCGTCTCGGTTGACGGCAAGGCCGTCGGCCCGATCGCGCCGCCGCGCCTGTTCCGTTTCCACAAGCCAGCCGGTCTGATCACCGCCGAGCGTGACCCTACTGGACGCCCGACGATCTATACCGCGCTGCGCAACTCGATGCCGAGCGATACGCCGCGCGTGATGCCGGTCGGCCGCCTCGACGTGAACACCGAGGGTCTGTTGCTGATGACCAACGACGGCGAACTGAAGCGCGCCCTGGAACTGCCGTCTACTGGCATTCCGCGCACTTATCGCGCGCGCACCTTTGGTGACATTTCGCAGGCCCGGCTCGAGGAACTGATGCAGGGCATCGAGATCGACGGCGTACGCTATGGCCCGATCAACGCCAATCTCGAACGCAGCGCCGGTCGCAACAAGTGGATCGAGCTGACCCTGATCGAAGGCAAGAACCGCGAGATCCGCCGCGTGCTCGAGCATCTCGGGCTCGAAGTCTCGCGCCTGCTGCGCACGCGCTATGGCCCGTTCGAACTGGCCGACCTGCAACGCGGTTCCGTCGAGGAAATCCCGCAGGTCATGGTCGAACGCTTCCGCAAGACACTCAAGACCGCCTGAGGATTTCACGATGAGGATCATCGCCGGAGAATGGCGTGGCCGCCCCTTGCGCGCGCCCGAGGGCGACACCACCCGCCCCACCGCTGATCGTACGCGCGAGACGCTGTTCTCGATGCTTGCCAGCCGCCTCGGCAGCTTCGAGGGCCTTGCCGTCGCCGACCTCTTCGCAGGTTCAGGGGCGCTTGGCCTTGAAGCCCTGTCGCGCGGCGCGGCCTCGGCAGTGTTCGTCGAAAGTGACGCTGCCGCCGTCCGCACCATCCGTACGAACATCGCTGCCCTGCGCTGCGCCCCGCAATGTGATGTGCGCGCGTCCTCGGTCCTGACGCTTGGACCGGTCAAGCAGCCGCTCGATCTGGTTCTGCTCGATCCGCCCTACGGCACCGGCGCGGGCGCAGTGGCGATCGAGCGCCTGACGCGCCTTGGCTGGATCGGCGAGGCCACGTGGATCTGCCTCGAAACCGCCGCCAAGGAAGTGCCCGACGTACGCATCTGCGAGGTCGATGCCGACCGCAAGGTCGGCAAGGCGCTGATCACGTTGATGCGGTTGAAGGGTTAATCCGGCAACCTCGGCGCAAATTGCACGCCGGCCAATGTCATGGCACCGGCAATGGTCAGGAACGCGCCGACATAGGCCGTGCCGCCTTCCGCTGCGGCCCATGCGGCAGCGAAGGGTGAAAGCGCGCCGCCGATGATTCCGCCGACGTTGAACGCAAGCGAAATGCCGGTGTAGCGCACCGCTACGGGAAACAGCGTCGGCAGCCATGCGCCAAGAGGTCCGTAGGCAAGTCCCATCACGAACAACGATCCTGCCAGCGTCGTGAAGACCACCGGCAGCGAACCGGAACCCAGCCCCGTTCCGAAGAACAGCCCGATCACCGCGGTCAGCGCCGCGCCCGTGCCAAGCACGCGCTGGACCGAGGCCTTGTCGGCCCAATAGGCGGCGACCAAGATTCCCAATGCGAAAAAGATGTTCGCGCCAAGCTGCACCGCAAGGAATTCCTGTTTGGCATAGCCCAGTTTGGTCGTGGCGAAAGACAGCGCGAAGGTCGTTGCGAGGTAGAACACGGCAAAGCACGCGACGACGCCCGCGATACCCGCCAGCACTGCTGGCATGTGCCCCCGAACCAGCCGCGAGATCGGCACCTGGGGCGGCGGCGCCTTGTCCATCGCCTCGCGGAAGGAGGGCGTCTCGCCGATCTTGAGCCGGACCCACAGGCCCACGCCCACCAGCACCGCGCTCGCCAGGAACGGCACGCGCCAGCCCCACGCGGCGAAATCCTCCTCCGACAGGCCAAGACC
Source organism: Novosphingobium sp. HNCC26DJ243 (assembly GCF_057180545.1). Lineage (NCBI taxonomy): Bacteria > Pseudomonadati > Pseudomonadota > Alphaproteobacteria > Sphingomonadales > Sphingomonadaceae > Novosphingobium > Novosphingobium sp. HNCC26DJ243. The sequence goes on from NZ_JBXUGN010000003.1 coordinate 233,579, forward strand.
CAGCAACAGGAACAGTCCGTTGGCAAAGAAGAACCCGAGCGGTGCGCCGAGCTGCGGAGCCGATCCGAAGCGAGCTTCCCATCCTTTTGGCGCATTCTCTACCGCCAGCAGCGTCGCGCCGCCCCACTCGCCGCCAAGCCCGAAGCCCTGACCGAAGCGAAGCAGGCAAAGCAGCGCGGGCGCGATCCATCCGGCCATGGCGTATGTCGGCAGGAAGGCGATCAGCAGCGTCGATGTGCCCATCAGCATCAGCGAGGCGACGAGCGTGGACTTGCGCCCGATGCGATCGCCGAAGTGGCCGAATACGACGGCACCAACCGGCCTTGCAAAGAAGGCAAGTCCGAACGTCATGAACGAGAGCAGCGTCTGGGCGGTCTGCGATTCTGAAGGAAAGAACAGCGGGCCGATCACCAGAGCCGCCGCCGTCGCGTAGATGTAGAAGTCGTAGAACTCGACCGCCGTGCCGACGAGGCTGGCAGTAAGTACGCGGCCGTGCTGGCGAATCGGATTCATTGGCGCGCTCTCCCCACCTGTCGCGGGATCGTTCATTGGGCGTCGCGCGGGCCGGGTCAACCAGACACGGGAAAGGCAGTCACGAAAAAGGGGCGCCGGTCGCCCGACGCCCCCTTTGCTGCAGGTCAGATCAATTCGCGATCAAACGCCGCCGCGATTGCGGCAGCTGTCGGTCACGGTCTTGCTGCATACCGGGTACTTCTTGTTCATCGCCGAGGCAGGAGGTGCGCTCATGTTGCCCTCACTCGACATCGAGGACATCGATCCCGAACCCATGCTGCCGCTCATGCCGCTGCTCATGTTTCCACCCATTCCACTGCCCATGCCGGGCGAGGTCGCGCCCATTTCAGCCGAGGGCATCGGGCGCGTCATGTCACCCGACTGCATCGACGACTGCGCGGGATTGGCAGCCATGGACGGCATGTTGCCGCTTGCCGAAGCCGTACCCTTCACCTGGCCGACGATCGAAGGCCAGACCTGCATTCGCTGCTCAGGGGTCATCGCATAAATCTGCCCCTTCTGTTCGTCAGTCAGAGCCCACCAGCCCTTCTGCTGGTCGGCATCGAGCGTCCAGAAGTAGTCCTGGTAGGTCGAAGGCCATGCCTTGAACTTCGATTTCTGTTCAGCCGGCCACGCATCCATCATCGCTATCTGATCGGACGTCATCGTGGAGGCAGACGGCGAGGTCGAGGCGGTGGTCGCCTTCGTGCCGGTCGTGTCCTGCGCGCCGGCAGGAGACGTCGTATCGGGCATCGTCTGAGTATTGGTCGTGGTCGTTGCCGAGGTTGTCGACTGCGCGTTCAGCACCATCGGGGTAGCCGCAATCGCGAGGACGAGCGTGCTCGCTGCAAGAAAGCGTCGCATGGGAATTCTCCTGAAACAAAAAGGATTATTGACCAACCCAAGCTTGCTGTTGTGCCAAGGTTCCCGGCAATGAGACGGACCGCGCCCTGTCGCACGACGAAGCGAACGCTGTTGGGCGCGAAGGTGGAAGTCCGAAAAAATTGTAATTGTCCGAAACGTGTCTCCCATAGCCGGCAGCAATCATCTATTTACTTGCGACGACTATGGTGCCTTCAAAATCTTCGGGCGGTTCAAAGGCTGTTGACTGCAATGCTTCGTAACATCTTGATGGGTTTGGGGTGCCTGTTCATCCTCGTGATGGGGTCGTGCACGATGTTGGGCGTCGGCACTGCGGTTGTCGTTTCCAAAGGCGCGGAGAAGGTCGCCAAGAAGTACGACGATGAGGAGCTAAAGTACCATAACGATCGCGACAATCGCGACGCCGCCTATCACGAGCATTCCGACTACAACGCGGATTATTACGAGAATTACGAGTAAGCTGCGGGGCTTGCCGCCCCTTGTGGCAACGAGGAATGTTCTCTAAGCGTTCCACCGTGCCCGAAAACGCGAATCACGATAGTGCCTGGCTCGAAGGCCTGAACCCGCCCCAGCGCGAGGCGGTAACCACAACCGAAGGCCCCGTGCTCATGCTTGCGGGCGCAGGCACCGGCAAGACCGCCGCGCTCACCGCACGCCTTGCCAACCTGCTGCGCCAGCGCCTCGCCTGGCCAAGCGAAATTCTGTGCGTGACCTTCACCAACAAGGCCGCGCGCGAAATGCGCGAGCGTGTGGGCGCACTGATCGGGCCTGCGGTCGAAGGAATGCCGTGGCTCGGCACCTTTCATTCCATCGCGGCCAAGATGCTGCGCCGCCATGCCGAACTCGTCGGCCTGCAACCGACATTCACCATAATCGACACCGATGATCAGTTGCGCCTGCTCAAGCAGCTGATTCAGGCGGAGGGCATCGACGACAAGCGCTGGCCGGCCAAGCAGCTTGCCGGCCTGATCGACCGGTGGAAGAACCGCGGGCTCAATCCGGCCGATCTCGATGCGCTGGAGAACGAGGCCTATGCCAATGGCAAGGGCCAGCGCTTCTACGCGCTCTATCAGAACCGCCTGAAGGATCTCAACGCCTGCGATTTCGGCGACCTGACCCTGCACATGCTCAACATCTTCCGGCGTGAGCGCGACATTCTGGAGAGCTGGCAGCAGCGCTTCAAATACGTGATGGTGGACGAATACCAGGACACCAACGCGGTGCAGTACCTCTGGCTGCGCCTGCTCGCCCAGAACCGCAAGAACATCTGCGTGGTGGGCGACGACGACCAGTCGATCTATTCATGGCGCGGCGCAGAAGTGGCCAACATCCTGCGGTTTGAAAAGGACTTTCCCGGCGCGAAAGTAATCAAGCTCGAACAGAACTATCGCTCCACCCCGCACATCCTCGGCGCGGCATCAGGCCTGATTGCGGAGAACTCCGAACGGCTTGGCAAGACACTGTGGACCGAGATCGACAGTGGCGAAAAGGTCCGCGCGATCGGCGTATGGGACGGGCCCGAAGAAGCGCGCCGCGTCGGCGAGGAGATCGAACGCCTCGAACGTGAGGGGCTGCCGCTCGACCGCGTCGCCATCCTCGTGCGCGCGCAGTTCCAGACGCGCGAGTTCGAAGATCGCTTCATCCAGATCGGGCTGGGTTATCGCATTGTCGGCGGCTTCCGCTTTTACGAACGCGCCGAAATCCGCGATGCACTCGCCTACCTGCGCATTATTGCCAGCCCGCAGGACGACCTTGCCTTCGAGCGCATCTACAACACCCCCAAGCGCGGCCTTGGCGACAAGACGCTGGAAAAGCTCCATCGCCATGCCCGTGCGCGCACCATGCCGCTTTCGCTGGCGGCGGTCGAAATCCTCGACACCGACGAATTGCCCGCCCGCGCGCGAGGAACGCTCGCCGCGCTGATGCGCAATTTCGCCAAGTGGCGCGACGACGCCAAAACCCTGGTCCCCGCAGAACTCGTCCGCACGATCCTCGATGAGAGCGGCTATACCGGCGCACTTCAGGCCGAAAAGACGGCCGAGGCGACAGGCCGTTTGGAAAACCTCTCCGAACTCGCCCGCGCGATGGAGGAATACGAAACGCTCGGCGATTTCCTCGAGCACGTCAGCCTCGTAATGGACAACGAGGCTGCGGCGGACACCGAGAAGGTCACGATCATGACCATCCACGCCGCCAAGGGCCTCGAATTCGACCATGTGTTCCTGCCGGGTTGGGAGGAAGGCGTATTCCCCTCGCAGCGTGCACTCGACGAAGGCGGCCTCGCCAGCCTCGAGGAAGAGCGCCGCCTTGCCTATGTCGCGATCACCCGCGCGCGCCGTCGCTGCACGATCCTCCACGCCGCCAATCGCCGCATTTACGGCCAATGGACAAGCTCGATCCCCTCGCGCTTCATCGGCGAACTGCCGCCTGAACATGTCGAGGAGGAAACAACCCTGTCAGGCGGAGCATCGCTATGGCGCGCCAACTGGAGCGAGCGCGATGATCCCTTCGCCCACGTTGCGCAAGCCAAGCCCTCGCGAGGCATGAACCGTGGCCCCGGTTGGCAGCGCGCCGCCGCCCAGCCGCTTGCCCCTGCCCGCCGCATCCCCGAAGCCACCCGCAGCGCCGCAAGCTTCGCTGCGAAACCGCGCGGCGACATCGCCATAGGCGCACGTGTCTTCCACGAGAAGTTCGGATATGGCGCGGTGGTCGAGCAGGAAGGCAACAAGCTCGAGATCGATTTCGAGAGCAGCGGCCGCAAGCGCGTGATCGACAGCTTCGTCAAACTGGCGGAATAGTTTGGGTGCTCGCCCCTTGGCCTTCCAAGGAAAGTGGCCAGCTTAGGGCCAGCCAACCGGCTTGATCAGAGTGCAGAAACACCCAGGAAACCGGGAACTGGGCCGTTCCAGTCACCCGGTTTGCCCGGACCGTCGCCACCGTCGCGGCGCGGCGTCGGCTCCGACCGGAGAGCGCGGCTAGGCTCGGCAACGGGCGCTCGCTCCTGACGGGCGGGACGGTCTTCGCGGGCAGGTCGTTCCTCACGCGGAGCACGCGGCTCGCGCGGTGTGCGCTCTTCACGCGGCGTGCGAGCTTCGCGCGCGGGGCGCTTCTCGCGTGGCGCACGTTCCGGGCGTTTGGCCTCTTCCGCCTCAGCCACCTCGGCCTTGGCGCCGCGCGGCTTGCGTTCGGCCTTTTCGGCAACCTCGATCTTGAATTCGGGAATTTTGGTTCCCTGCAGCTTCTCGACGTTCTCGATCGCCTCGACATCGTCGTCCGAAACCAGCGTGAACGCCCGGCCGGTCGCGCCGCCACGGCCGGTGCGGCCGATGCGGTGGACGTAATCGTCCGGGTGCCACGGCGTGTCGAAGTTGAACACGTGGCTCACGCCCTTGACGTCGAGCCCGCGTGCCGCAACGTCCGAGGCGCACAGGATGTTGATCCCGCCGTCCTTGAACTTCTGCAGTTCGGCATTGCGCGCGTTCTGGTCCATGTCGCCATGGATTTCACCCGCCGCAAAGCCATGGCTCTGCAACGACTTTGCGAGTTCACGCACGGTCGTCTTGCGATTGGCAAAAACGATCGCGGTGGTCACGTTGTCGGTGCGCAGCAGGTGGCGCAACACTTCGCGCTTGGCGCGCGAGGCACAGCGGACCTTGTGCTGGACGATGTTGGTGTTGGTGCTGGCGGGCCGCGCCACTTCGATGTGCTTGGGGTTCGACAGAAACTTGTCGGCCAGCTTCTTGATCACCGGCGGCATCGTTGCCGAGAACAGCAGCGTCTGACGCTGGGCGGGTAGCTTGGTGCAGATGTTTTCGATGTCGGGAATGAACCCCATGTCGAGCATCCGGTCAGCCTCGTCGATCACCAGCAGTTCGCAGCCCGTGAGCAGGATCTTGCCGCGTTCGAACAGGTCCATGAGACGGCCCGGCGTTGCAATCAGCACGTCGACGCCATCCTGCAACGCCTTGACCTGATCCCCCATCTGCACGCCGCCGATCAGCAACGCCATCTTGAGGTCATGGTTCTTGCCATACTTCTCGAAGTTCTCGGCTACCTGCGCTGCCAGTTCGCGCGTGGGTTCGAGGATCAGCGAACGCGGCATCAGCGCACGACGGCGACCATGCGCGAGAATATCGATCATCGGCAGCACGAAGCCCGCCGTCTTGCCCGTGCCGGTCTGGGCAATGCCGATGATGTCGCGCATCATCAGAACCGATGGAATCGCCTGCGCCTGGATCGGGGTCGGCTCGTCATAACCGGCGTCGAGCACCGACTGGAGCAATTCATCCGAGAGGCCGAGATCGGCAAACTTCATGCAGGCAATGTTCCGAAAACAAGAGGGGGCGCAATGGTTTGGCGCCTGTCCGGTCAGGACCTCCGCGAGGTCAGGCCGACACCGTTGTCGCGCTAAGACGATATGGGACGAAAAGTCAAGAAATCCGCATGATCAGCAAGACTTCAATCATCGTCCGGGACCAGCTCCCGCATCTTGGTGACCGCACAGTTGGCGCCGGCGCGGGAATGGATCGTGTCGCGGCCCGCACAAAGCTGGCCGTCCTCGTTCCGTTCGACGTAGAATCCCGAATAGAAGTCGCGCGCGTGGCACGACTTGTCGAGGCTGGCACCGATCAGCTTTCGACTTCGCGTGATCAGCAGCAGCCGGTCCGACGAATCGGGTTGAACCCCCGCGATGCTCGCGATCGGCAGGCATTTCGATGTCTTGCGTTCAAAAAATCGCGGTGGCTGCGGCGGCCCCGGCAAGGGAGCGAACATCTGCCCCGGAACGCGCGGCGCAATACGGATGATCATGCGCTGTTCGATCCGAACCTGATTCCAGCGTTCTTCGCCCAGACCCTGGGTGATGAAATCGGCAAAGGCGCGCTGGTCGAAGGCATCGTCGGCCATCGGCGGACCATCCGGAATGCTCGATGCGGCCCACTGCTGCGCAAGATCCATCTGCCGCACGCCACCCGCAGCGCCGGTCTGCTCGACCGACGCTGCCGGAAGCAGTAGCGCCAGTGACGCGAGAAGGTGGGCAATGCTCGGCATGATTGCGGCGTAAATACCTTTTTGACCCCACGCGACAGCAGGCTCCCGACGCCTGCCCCGTACCTTTTTACCCCTAGCCCCAAGGCTTGAACCTTGGCTTAACCTGTACGCGACGAAAAATGAATTGCCCTTGTCGAAGGTGCACAATAGCCGGACACGCGATGACCAATGCCTTCCTTGAAGAAGCGGCGCTGCTCCTTGGCGCCAAGGGCCTGACAACCGACCCGGCCGACCTCGCGCCGTGGTTGACCGACTGGCGCGGGCGCTACACCGGCAAGGCGCTGGCCCTCGCCTCCCCCGCCAGCACGGCCGAAGTATCGGCGCTGGTCCGGCTCTGTGCGCGGCATGGTGTGCCGATCGTGCCGCAAGGGGGCAACAGCGGAATGTCGGGCGGCGCCACCCCGTTCGACAGTGGCACCGAACTCATTATCTCGCTGCGCCGGATGAACCGCATCATCGCTCTCGACGCGCAGGCCCGCAGCGCAACCTGCGAGGCAGGCGTCATTCTTCAGGTTCTGCACGAAGCCGCCGAAGCACAGGGCCTGCGCTTCCCGCTGTCGCTGGGTGGCAAGGGCTCGGCAACGATCGGCGGCCTTGTTTCGACCAACGCCGGCGGCACCCAGGTCCTGCGCCACGGTTCGATGCGCGCGCTGGTGACGGGGCTGGAAGGCGTGCTTCCCGATGGCGCGGTATTCAACCAGCTTGTCCCGCTCAAGAAGGACAATCGCGGGTTCGACCTTAAGCAGATCCTGATCGGTTCCGAAGGCACGCTCGGTATTGTCACGGCCGCGACGCTCAGGCTGGAGCCGGCCATCGCGGGCCGATGCGTCATGTGGGCCGGCGCCCCGTCGCTCCACGCCGCCCGCGCGCTGCTGCTTCTGGCGCAGGACATGGCGGGTGACCTGCTCGAAGGCTTCGAGGTGCTGCCCCAGCACAGCCTGGAGGCAGTCCTGGCCTATCTGCCAGATGCTCGCGCACCTCTGGGCGAACCGCACGCGTGGCACGCCCTGGTCGAACTGGTAGCCGGTGATGCCGCGACTGCCGCACGCCTGCCGGAGGTGGCAGAGCGTCTGCTCGCCACGGCATTCGACAAAGGCATCATTGCCGATGCCACGATCGCAGCGAGCGAGGATCAGGCCGAGCGGCTCTGGCTGATCCGCGAGACCATCTCGCCTGCCGAGCGCGCGATCGGCCCTGCGATGCAACACGACATCTCGGTCCCCGTCGCGCAGATGCCCGCTTTCGTCGAAGCGGCTGTTCCCCGACTTGAGGCCGACTGGCCAGGCACGCGGGCAGTCTGCTTCGGGCATCTTGGCGATGGCAACGTCCACTTTCACGTGATTGCCCCAGCCGGCGCCGAACGCGCGGCCTGGGAGGCGGGCGATGGCAAGGCAATCAGTCGGCAGGTCCACGACATGGTCACGGCATGGGGCGGCTCGATCTCCGCCGAGCACGGCATTGGCCGTCTCAAGCGCGACGAACTGGAGCGCCTGGCCGACCCGGTGATGTTGGCGACGATGCGTGCGATCAAGCGCGCGCTCGACCCACAGGGTCTCATGAACCCGGGAAAGCTTGTCTGACGCAGCTTGCGCGGCCTATTGCCAGCCCCTAAAGACGTCCGTTCCCGCCAGTACCGCGGCGTGCCGCGCGTTATCTGTTGAATTTCTGGAGAGATGCCAAATGGCCAGCGCGCCGCAAGCCAACCTGCCGATGTTCTACAACGACCTCATGCCGCTCAACAGCCGTGACCACGCCACGTGGAAGGCCAAGAACGCGGATGCAGCGCCCTGGCTCGTCGGCCAGCACGCCATCCCCTTGACGGCAGAGGAATTTCCGCAGGCTGCGCGTCACTATCCGATCATCTTTGCATCGGGTGACAACCCCGTCCCGCTCGCCCTGATGGGTCTCAACGAAGGCGTGAATGTCTTTGTCGACGAAGATGGCAAGGTCACGCAGCCGATCTACATCCCGGCCTATGTGCGCCGTTATCCCTTCCTGCTCGCCAAGCTGAACCCCAGCAGCGACGAGCTTTCGCTCTGCTTCGACCCGTCGTCGGGCCTGATCGGTGATTCGGTCGGCGAAGGGCAGGACCTGTTCACCGACGGCCAGCCCTCGGACGCAACGAAGGCAGCCCTCGGTTTCTGCGAACAGTTCGAACAGGCCGGTCAGCGCACCCAGGCGTTCATCGACGAACTCAAGAAGCATGATCTGCTGATGGAAGGCGAAGTCGCCATCCAGCAGGAAGGTAACGAGCAGCCGTTCATCTACCGCGGCTTTCAGATGGTGAACCAGGAGAAGCTCCGCGAAGTGCGCGGCGACATCCTGCGTGGCTGGGCGCAGAGCGGGCTTCTGCCGCTGCTCTACGCGCACCTGTTCTCGCTCGAACTGATCAGCCAGGTCTTTGGCGCGCAGGTCAACCAGGGCAAGGGTCCGATCCCGGCAGTTCCAGTTCCTGCCGAGTAATCGCGTCCGGAAACATTCTGGCCACAGGTCAACAAAAAAGGCGACGGACCCAACGGTTCGTCGCCTTTTTCCTTGGGGTGTGACAAATTTCCCTCGAAACCCCTTGCGAGCAATCAACCGGTCACCTAAATGTGAGTCGTTGCGGCGTGGCTCCCCTCATGGCCCGTTGCAACTGGTGCACCTCGGTGCACCTCCTCCCTGAACCTTGGCCACCTGGAGCATGTCTCCAGGTGGCTTTTTCTTGGCCTTCAGGAGTTTACTCGGCGGCCGCGCGCCAACGATCGCGATCGGATGCGCGGCCAAGATCGGCCACATCCACGGCCAGCCGCCGCACCAGCCCGATCAGCAGATCGACCGTGGCGTTAAACCCGGGACCGGGTTCTGCCAGCCGCGAATCGAGATAACAGGTGCGATCGACCTCTAACTGCAGGCAGTGCAGGCCTTCATGCCGCCGTGCATGGCGCTCGAGCACGAAGCCGCCGGCGTACGGCCGGTTGTGAGCCGCCCGTCGCGCCGATTCGGTGAACACGCTGAAGGCCGACCCGACAATCCCGCCATCGCACGACGCTCCGAAGCGGTCTCCGACGACGAATTCGGGTGCACCCTCGCCCGGCGATCGCGCGGCAAGCGGCGGCATCGAATGCAGATCGATCAGCAGCGCAGCGCCCCACCGGTCACGGATCGACTCGAGCGCGTTGGCCAGAGCCGCGTGATAGGGCTGATGGATGGAGGCGATTCGCTCGTGCAGTTCGCCGTGATCGAGCCGACGCTTCCACAATTCGCCCAGACCGGGCAAACGGCGCGGAATGAGGCCGAGCCCGCTGCGTGCCCTTCGTCCGAACGCACTGGGTGCTGCAGAAGCGTCCGCCGGGGCCCCACCGAGCATTTCCCAGTCGACGTCGTCGCTCGACCGGTTGAGATCGAGCATGGCGCGCGGGGCGTGGGCGATCAGCAGTGCCGCTCCAGTCTCGCGCGAGACTGCCTCGCCGAGCAGGTCGGCATAGCGATCCTCGAGCCGGGGCGCGGCAAAGGCGGGATGGCGCATCCGGTCGAGCAGCGACTTGGCATAGGCGCGCCCTGCGTGCGGGACGGCGATGACGACTGGGATTGGAGACGGATTGCTGGTTTTCAGCGAAAAAGCAGGCACGCCGGGGTTGCCGGGCACCGCCCCACCCTGGACCAGTATCGAATCGCCCGCTTGCTCGCCTGACTGATGCATGACGAAACCGTGCAACCGATTCGCAGCGAAGTCAAAAATGCTCCGGTGCCTTTGTCGGGAGAATCTTAACCCGATCAGGTCTATATCGAGCGCCCGTTCGGTGCCATCTGACCCGAACTTCAGACCACGATAACAGACAAAGGTTGGCCATGATCCGGATCCTGCTCGCCGAAGACGAAGAGGCGATGCGCACATATCTTTCGCGCGCTCTGGAAAACGCCGGCTTCTTGGTGGTTTCGGTCGATCGCGGCACTGCCGCCATCCCGCTTCTCGAACGCGAGCACTTCGACCTGCTGCTTTCCGACATCGTCATGCCGGAAATGGACGGAATCGAACTCGCTCAGCGCTGTGCCGAAATCAGCCCGACCACGAAGGTCATGTTCATCACCGGCTTTGCCGCCGTCACGCTCAAGGCAAATCGCGAAGCACCCCAGGCGCGCGTCCTGTCAAAGCCGTTCCACCTCAAGGATCTCGTGCTCGAGGTGGAGCGCGTGTTCGAGGACACCCCGTTTGCCGGTAGCCGCCAGCCCTGATTCGCCAACCCTCGGCAAGGTCTTCCCGATTCTCTGCAATTACCCCCTTGCCTTGGCCAAATGCGGGGGCTAATGGGCCGCTTCCCGACGATGCCAAGGGCAACCAAGGCACCGCAGGGCAAGCACGATGGTGCGGGCGTATAGCTCAGTGGTAGAGCACTATGTTGACATCGTAGGGGTCGCAAGTTCAATCCTTGCTACGCCCACCATCGCATGAAAAACCCCGCCTCCGCGGGGTTTTTTCTTGTCCTGATCCTGCTGGCGGAGCGATCGGATCGCCCCGCCCGGAAGCTCACTTGCCCTGCCAGTCGGGCTTGCGCTTCTCGGCAAAGGCTGTCGCGCCCTCGCGCGCGTCGGCCGAGACGAACACCGGCCCGACAATCGCCTGCTGCTTGTCCCACATCTCGGCGTCGGTCCATTCGTGCGACTGGCTGATCACCGCCTTCGACGCGATCAGCGCAAGCGGGCCGTTCGCGGCGATCCGCTCGGCCAATGCACGCGCCTCGGCCAGCGCCGGGCCATCGGACACCCGATTGACGAAACCCAGCTCATAAGCACGCGCCGCGCCGATGAAGTCACCGGTCAGCGCCAGTTCCATCGCGATGCGGGGCGGGATCTGGCGTGGCAGCTTGATCAGCCCGCCCGCCGCTGCTGCCAGCCCGCGCTTGGTCTCCGGAATGCCGAACTGCGCGCCCGCGCTTGCAACGATAAGGTCGCAGGCCAGCGCCACTTCCATGCCGCCTGCCAGCGCATAGCCGTCGACCGCCGCGATCAATGGCTTCTTGGCCCCGCGCATCGCGATACCGGCAAATCCTCGCCCTTCGACATGCGGCTTCTCGCCGCGCACGAAAGCCTTCAGGTCCATCCCCGAACAGAACGTGCCGCCCGCACCCGTGATGATCGCGCAGCGCAGCTCGGCTTCCGCGTCGAGACGGTCAAGCGCGTCGGCGATCCCTTGCGCCACCGCGCCGTTCACCGCGTTCTTCGCCTCGGGACGGTTGATCGTGATGATAAGGACGTTGCCGTCCACTTCGGTCAGGACTTCGCTCATGCTTGTCTCCTTGGGCTTAATCGTTTGATTAAGCTCTAGAGTGACCTCGACCCTCAAGTCCAGCCCTCTATTGCCCCGTTCTACCCGAATTGGCGCGCCTTCTTGCGCGCGCGCGCGCCTCTGCTAAGGGGAAGCGCAATTTCTCCCCAGCATCGAAAGACAGGACGGACATGGCGAAGATCAAGGTGAAAAACCCGGTCGTCGAGATCGACGGCGACGAAATGACCCGGATCATCTGGGAATGGATCCGCGAACGCCTGATCCTCCCATATCTCGACATCGATCTGAAGTACTACGATCTCTCGGTCCAGAAGCGCGACGAGACCAACGACCAGATCACGATCGATTCCGCCAACGCGATCAAGCAGTACGGCGTCGGCGTGAAGTGCGCCACGATCACGCCTGACGAACAGCGCGTCGAGGAATTCAATCTCAAGTCGATGTGGAAGTCGCCCAACGGTACCATCCGCAATATCCTCGGCGGCGTGGTCTTCCGCGAACCCATCGTGATCCAGAATGTGCCGCGCCTCGTGCCGGGCTGGACCGATCCTATCGTCGTTGGCCGTCACGCATTTGGTGACCAGTATCGCGCCACCGACTTCCTCGTCCCCGGCCCCGGCAAGCTGCGCCTCGTCTGGGAAGGCGACAACGGCGAAGTGATCGACCGCGAAGTCTTCAAGTACCCGTCGGCCGGCGTCGCCATGGCGATGTACAACCTCGACGATTCGATCCGCGACTTTGCGCGCGCCTCGTTCAATTACGGTCTGAACCTCGGTTGGCCGGTCTACCTGTCGACCAAGAACACGATCCTCAAGGCCTATGACGGCCGCTTCAAGGACCTGTTCCAGGAAGTGTTCGACAGTGAAGGCTTCAAGGAAAAGTTTGCTGCCGCCGGCATCGTGTACGAACACCGCCTGATCGACGACATGGTCGCATCGGCCCTCAAGTGGTCGGGCAAGTTCGTCTGGGCATGCAAGAACTATGACGGCGACGTTCAGTCCGACACCGTCGCGCAAGGGTTCGGCTCGCTCGGCCTGATGACTTCGGTCCTGATGACGCCGGACGGCAAGACCGTCGAAGCCGAAGCCGCACACGGCACCGTCACACGTCACTATCGCCAGCACCAGCAGGGCAAGCAGACCTCGACCAACCCGATTGCGTCGATCTTTGCCTGGACCCGCGGCCTGATGTATCGTGGCAAGTTCGACGAGACGCCGGAAGTCGTGAAGTTTGCCGAGACGCTCGAGCGCGTCTGCATCGAAACCGTCGAGAGCGGCAAGATGACGAAGGACCTCGCGCTGCTCATCGGCCCCAGCCAGGCCTGGATGACCACCGAGAAGTTCTTCGAAGCCATCGTCGAGAACCTCGAGGCGGAAATGGCCAAGGACGCCTGAGCCGCGTACTCATCGCATGAATGACGAAGGCCCCGGTTCACCCCGGGGCCTTTTTCTTTGCCAGATCGCCGCTGCAGTCCATTGCGGCAATATTCGGACATGCCTTTGGCCGTGACACCCTGCACGCCCTCCCCTAACCTCATGGCATGGCAGGCAATCTCGAACCGACTACCGCACTTTCCGATGTTCTCGTGGTCCTTGGCGCTGCCGGGATCGTCATTCCGGCCTTCGCGCGGTTGCGCATCACCCCGATCATCGGCTTCATTCTCGTTGGCCTTGCGGTCGGCCCGTTCGGCCTCGGATCGCTGGTTGCGCAATATCCGTGGCTCTATCACGTCACCATAACCGACCCCGCCGCGATCACGCCCTTTGCCGAATTCGGCATAATCCTGCTGCTGTTCGAGATCGGCCTCGAACTCTCGTTCAACCGCCTGTGGGACATGCGCCGCCTTGTCTTCGGCCTCGGCGCAATGGAACTGGGCGTCTCGGCGTTCCTGCTTTCCGGCGTGCTCATGGCAACGGGCCTGCCGATCAGCGGCGCGTTCGGCCTCGGCCTCGCGCTCGCGCTATCTTCGACCGCGCTTGTGCTGCCGATCAGTGGCACGCATGGTCCGGTAGGACGCGCTGCACTCGCCATGCTTCTGTTCGAAGACATCGCACTCGTGCCGATCATCTTCCTGCTCGGCGCCTTTGCGCCCTTTGCGGCGCAGGATGCAGGCCCCAGCATCGGTGAGACTTTGCTCTATGGCGCGCTGGTCGTCGCCGCATTGCTCGTCTTCGGCCGCCTCCTCCTGCCGCGCCTTTTTGCCCAGGCCGCCCAGACCAAGAGCCCCGAACTCTTCTTGGCCGCCACGATGCTCGTCGTCATCGCCTCGGCGCTGTCCACCTCGCTTGTCGGCCTCTCGCCGATCATGGGCGCATTGCTCGCTGGCTTGCTGATCGCCGAGACCGAGTATCACACCGAAGTCGAGGCGATCACGAAGCCGTTCAAGGGCCTCGCACTCGGCGTGTTCCTGATCACCATCGGCATGGGCATCGACCTGCGCGTGGTCTGGGCCGAAATCGTGCCACTGACGATCGCCGTTCTCGGCGTGGTCGTGCTCAAGGCGCTGGTCACCGGCTTTGCCCTGCGCGCCATGGGCAAGGCGCGTGCCACTGCGCTCCAGACCGGCATCCTCATGGCCAGCCCGTCGGAAACCACACTGATCGTGCTGACCGCCGCTGCCGAAGCCGCGCTGATCGATCGCGAGACCGCGCAGTTCTGGCAGATCGTCACTGCCATCGGCCTGACGATCACCCCCATGCTGGCCAAGCTTGGCGAGACTTGGGCGGGCCGTCTCGACAAGGGCACTGCCGATGCGGGCCAGTCCATGCCCGTCGCCGAACCTGACGGCGAGCGTGTCGTGGTGATGGGCTTCGGCCGCGTCGGCCGCCTGATCTCCGACATGCTCACTGTCCATGGCGCCCAATGGCTCGGCATCGACAGCAACCCGGAAATCGTCAAAGCCGCCCGCAAGGAGGGTCGCCCCGTTCTGTTCGGCAATGTCGACAGCGAAACCGCGATCCAGCGCCTCGGCCTCGACAACGCCCGCGCGATGATCCTGACGATGGACGAGCCTGTGCTGATCCTGCGCATGGTCAAGCGCCTGCGCGCCGCGCACGCCAACCTTCCGATCATCGTGCGCGCGCGCGACGCTGCTCACGCCGCCGAGCTCTACAAGGCCGGAGCCAGCCATGCGGTGCCCGAAACCCTTGAAAGCTCGCTACAGTTGTCCGAAGCCGTGCTGGTCGATCTCGGCTTCCCGATGGGCCCGGTCATCGCTTCGATCCACGAAAAGCGCGACGAATTCCGCCAGCAGATCAAGGAAGAGGGCGAACTGAACTCGCTGCCCAAGCTCAAGTCCGCCTCGTTGCGCGAACGCTCCACCTAGAGCGCAACCGCGGCTCGCCTCGTGCGTTGGTGGGGCAAGGAGAGCAGATATGAGCAAGTCCAACGAGCCCGACCTCAGCCCCAGGACCCAGCGCGACCAGCCGGACAAAGGCGCGATCAAATCGCCTCAACAGACCGATGCGACAATGCGTGAAAAAGACCTCGCACGAGGCTCGGAGCCTGAGACGCGCGGTCCCAGCAGGCAACGCTGAACGCAAAAGCCCCTCCTCTAACGAGGAGGGGTTTTGCATTTACGGTATACAGTAGCTTCAGGCTGCCAGCACAGCCTTTGCGGCTGCAACGGCTTCCACGGCCTTCGAACCGTCCGGCCCGCCGCCCTGCGCCATGTCTGCGCGACCACCGCCGCCTTTGCCGCCGAGCGCTTCGACGCCGGCACGCACGAGATCGACCGCGCTGACCTTGCCGATAAGATCCTCGGTCACGGCAGCGGCAATGCTCGCCTTGCCCTCATTGACCGCAACGACAACTGCCACGCCCGAGCCGAGGCGCTGCTTGGCCTGATCGAGCAACCCGCGCAGTTCCTTGGGATCCAGTCCGTCAAGAACCTGGCCTGAGAACTTCACGCCGTTCACGTCCTCGTCGGCGCTTTCGGCCTTGGCTCCGCCGCCGCCAAGCGCCAGCGCCTTCTTGGCTTCGGCGAGTTCACGCTCGAGCTTCTTGCGCTCGTCCATGAGTGCCGCCACGCGCGCCTCGACGTCCTCGGGCGTGGTGCGCAGGATTGCGGCGGTATTCTTGAGCGCATCCTCGCGCGCAACGAACCACTGGCGCGCCCCTTCGCCGGTCAGCGCTTCGATGCGGCGGACGCCCGACGAAACCGCGCTTTCGCTGACGATGCGGAAGACGCCGATATCGCCCAGTGCCCGCACATGCGTCCCGCCGCACAGTTCCACCGAATAGTGCTTGTCGGTCGCGCGACCCATGCTGAGCACGCGTACTTCGTCACCGTACTTCTCGCCGAACAGCGCCATGGCACCGGCCTCGATCGCGTCATCCGGGCTCATCAGGCGCGTGGACACGGTTTCGTTTGCGCGGATCTCGGCGTTCACCTCGGCTTCGATCGCAGCGATATCTTCCGGAGTGAGTGCGGTCGGCTGTGCAAAGTCGAAGCGCAGGCGGTCGGCAGCAACCAGCGATCCCTTCTGGGTAACGTGCCCGCCAAGCCGGTTGCGCAGCGCCGCATGAAGAAGGTGCGTGGCCGAATGGTTGGCACGGATTGCATCACGACGCTCGACGTCGATGTCGAGCTTCACGACGTCACCGACCTTTATCGTTCCCGCATCCACCTTCGCATTGTGCGCGTGCAGGCGGCCAAGCGGCTTCGACGTGTCGCCAACGGTGATAGCAAGGCCGTCGGTCCCGGTGATCGTCCCCGCATCCCCGGTCTGGCCGCCGCTCTCGCCATAGAAGGGCGTCTGGTTGACGATCACCGTTACGGCTTCGCCAGCGCCCGCGCTCTCGACTTCCCTGCCGTCCTTGACCAGCGCAACAACCTGCGCCTCGCCGGTCGTGGCGGTGTAACCGGTGAACTCGGTTGCGCCGACGCGTTCGGCGATATCGAACCACACCTCGCCATCGGCAGCCTGGCCCGAGCCCTTCCACGCCGCACGCGCTGCCGCCTTCTGCTGCGCCATCGCGGCATCAAAGCCCTCGCGATCAACGCTGATACCGCGGGCTCGCAGGGCGTCCTCGGTCAGATCGTAGGGGAAGCCGTAGGTGTCGTAGAGCTTGAACGCGGTTTCGCCGGGCAGCTTGTCGCCTTCGCCCAGCGCGCCGGTCGTCTCGTCAAGCAGCTTGAGTCCGTTCGAAAGCGTGCGGCGGAACTGCACTTCCTCGCGGAGCAGCGTTTCCTCGATCAGCGGCTGCGCGCGGCCAAGCTCGGGATAGGCCGCGCCCATCTCCGCCACCAGCGCGGGCACAAGGCGGTGCATCAACGGGTCGCGCGCGCCCAGCAGGTGCGCGTGGCGCATCGCGCGGCGCATGATCCGGCGCAGCACATAGCCGCGCCCTTCGTTCGAAGGCAGCACGCCATCGGCCAGCAGGAAGCTGGTCGAACGCAGATGGTCGGCAATCACCCGATGGCTGGCGCGCTGCTCGCCCTCGGCCTTGACCGAGGTCAGGCTTTCCGACGCGGCGATCAGCGCCCTGAACGTGTCGGTATCGTAATTGTCATGCTCTCCCTGCAGCACAGCCGCGATGCGTTCCAGTCCCATGCCGGTATCGATGCTGGGCTTGGGCAGGCTGCCGGTGATCTCGCCCGCAGTCTGTTCGAACTGCATGAACACGAGATTCCATATCTCGATGAAACGGTCACCATCCTCCTCAGCCGATCCCGGAGGACCGCCCCAGATGTGATCGCCGTGGTCGAAGAAGATTTCCGAACACGGGCCGCACGGACCATCATCGCCCATCGCCCAAAAGTTGTCCTTCGTCGCGATGCGGATGATGCGGTCCTCAGGCAGGCCCGCGATCTTCTTCCACAACTCGAACGCCTCGTCATCGGTGTGATAGACCGTGGCGAGCAGCTTGTCCTTGGGCAGACCCCATTCGCGCGTCAGCAGCGTCCACGCATGGGTGATCGCCTGCTCCTTGAAATAATCGCCGAACGAGAAATTGCCGAGCATCTCGAAGAACGTGTGATGCCGCGCGGTATAGCCCACGTTGTCGAGATCGTTGTGCTTGCCGCCCGCCCGCACGCACTTCTGCGACGAGGTCGCGCGAGGCACGGCCCGGGTTTCCAGCCCCGTGAAAACGTTCTTGAACGGGACCATGCCGGCGTTCACGAACATCAGGGTCGGATCGTTGTAGGGCACGAGCGGCGCGGACTGCACCACGTCGTGTCCGGCCGAGCCGAAATAGTCGAGGAAGGAGCGGCGGATTTCGTTCGTCGAAGTCATGAACCGCCGATTAGGCGAGGGTTCGGCGTGCTACAAGCACGTTTCATCCATCATGGTGATCGGAGGTGGCGCTAATCAGCCATGCCGCCGCCCTGAAGGTGACGCGATTGCCATCGCAATGTGCCTCGACCAGTTCGAGAAGCCGCCGTTCGAACGCCACACGCTCCCGCTCGGGTAATGTGCGCATCGCAAAGGCAGAGGGCCCGATTCGCAGGAACAGCGCCATGGCTTCCACCACCGGATCCTCGCCCGCGCCTGCCACATAGGCGAAATCGACCGGCGTAAATGCGAGGTCCCGCCATCCGGCCAAGCATTCACGCACGCGATCGGGCTGTGCGAAAGCGAACGGACCGGGGACATAGCCCTCGAACGGCGCATCGACGGTCGGGAGCAGGCTGGCGATCGCGCTGGCCCATTCGTTCTCTGCAGGCGCGCGAAAGCATGACAATACCATACGCGTTGCCGAAGTTGCCGAGGCCGCGAGGTGCCGGAAAGCCGCTGCCGGATCGGCGAAGAACATCACCCCATGGCGCGAGACATAGAGATCGGACGGTCCTTCTGGATTGATCCACTGGGATGCGTCAGCCAGATGAAACGACAGGTTGGGCCGCCCTGCACCTCGCTCGGTCGCTGCGGCGACAAGATCGGGCGAAATGTCGATGCCGACGACGCGCGCCTGGGGCCGGGCATCCGCAACCGCCACGGCCACCTCGCCGGCGCCACAGCCGATGTCGATGATCCTCTGTCCAGGCTCGCGCGCGATCGCCGCCAGCAAATGCGGCGTGAGCCCGCTGAAGGTTACGTCGGTGCGACGCCATTCGGCGGCCCAGTTGCGGCCGACGCCGCCCTGCCAGTCGGATGCATTCGTCATGCGAACGAGGCTATGCCCCTCCTTGACGCCATACAAGCACCACGTTCCGTCACATGTTGAAGTAGGCTCCGCCCTTCTCTCGGGCGCGCTGCCATGCCGGACGGGCGTGGATCGCCGCAACGAATGCAGCAAGCTTGGGCAGGCCTGCTCCTGCACCCTGCATGACCGCGACTTCCGCCGGGAAGCTCAGCATCACGTCGGCTCCCGTCCAGCTGTCGCCGATAAAATGGCCCGAGGGCCGCAAGATCTGCTCCATGTATCCGAAGTGCGCTGCAAGTTGTTCCGCAATGCGCGGCTGCAGGGGGGCGGCTGCCTCCCCAAGGCGAGAGGTATAGAGTTGGAGCAGAACCGGCGTCATCGCCGAGCCTTCGGCGAAATGCATCAGTTCAAGATGCCGCAAGGCATCGTCGGACCCAGCGGTCGGCAGCCACGCGCCGTTGCCGTAGCGCTCACAAAGAACCTGCACGATCGCGCCGGATTCCTCGATCACGCGGCCATCGATCTCGAGCAGCGGCGATTTGCCCAGGGGATGGACAGCCTTGAGCTCGGGCGGGGCAAGATTGGTCACGGCATCACGCTGGTAATGCCGGATCTCGTAATCGACGCCCAGTTCTTCGAGCAGCCAGAGCACTCGCTGCGAGCGGCTGTTGTTGAGATGGTGGACGATGATGCTCACGACGATTCTCCCGATGATTTAATCGCAAGGTTAAGCGCCATGTCACGGAACGCAAACAAAAAGCC
Organism: Novosphingobium sp. HNCC26DJ243; assembly: GCF_057180545.1. Lineage (NCBI taxonomy): Bacteria > Pseudomonadati > Pseudomonadota > Alphaproteobacteria > Sphingomonadales > Sphingomonadaceae > Novosphingobium > Novosphingobium sp. HNCC26DJ243. Next base: position 253,140 of record NZ_JBXUGN010000003.1, read on the forward strand.
CGCGTGTTCCTGCCGGGGAACACGCGGGCCTTTTGGACTGGCCAGCAGTTGCAGATTGCCCGCAACTGCCGCCTTGAAGGATCAGATGTCGTCGTCCGCGTCCGGGCCCGCCATCAGTCCTTCGGCAACCTGCTCGGTGCGACCGCGGATCGCGGCTTCGAGGCGGCTGCAAAGTTCGGAATTTTCGCGCAGGAAGTTCTTGGCGTTCTCACGCCCCTGCCCGATGCGAATGGAGTCATAGCTGAACCAGGCGCCCGACTTCTCGACCAGGCCGGCCTTGACCCCGAGATCGAGAATTTCGCCGATCTTCGAAATGCCTTCGCCATACATGATGTCGAACTCGACTTGCTTGAACGGTGGGGCGACCTTGTTCTTGACCACTTTCACGCGCGTGGCGTTGCCGACGATTTCGTCACGATCCTTGATCTGTCCGGTGCGGCGGATGTCGAGGCGGACCGAGGCGTAGAACTTGAGCGCGTTGCCTCCCGTGGTCGTCTCGGGATTGCCGTACATCACGCCGATCTTCATGCGCAGCTGGTTGATGAAGATCACCATGCAGCGCGACCGACTGATCGAGCCGGTCAGCTTGCGCAGCGACTGGCTCATCAGGCGGGCCTGCAAGCCGACGTGGCTGTCGCCCATCTCGCCTTCGATTTCCGCACGCGGCACCAGCGCGGCGACCGAGTCCACCACCAGCACGTCGATCGCATTGGAGCGCACCAGCGTATCGACGATCTCGAGCGCCTGTTCACCTGTGTCAGGCTGCGAAACGATCAATTCGTCGATGTTGACGCCAAGTTTGCGGGCATAGACCGGATCGAGCGCGTGTTCGGCATCGATGAACGCGGCCGTGCCGCCACCCTTCTGTGCTTCTGCAATCACGTGCAGCGCAAGCGTGGTCTTGCCCGAGCTTTCCGGGCCATAGACTTCGATCACGCGACCGCGCGGCAGGCCGCCGACGCCGAGCGCGATGTCGAGACCCAGCGAACCCGTGGAAATGGCTTCCACCTGCATCGCTTCCTTCGAACCCAGCTTCATTGCCGAGCCCTTGCCGAACGCGCGGTCAATCTGCGCAAGCGCGGCGTCGAGCGCCTTCTGACGATCCATGTCCTTGGTCTTACCTTCCTCGATGAGCTTGAGCTGAGCCGCCATGGCTTCGTTTCCCTTGCTAGAGTTGGCTCACATGAACCGTCAACAAGGGTTATGTACCCTTTGTGTTCTCATGGAACAAGAGGGGAACGAGATTTTTTCTCCGCAATGGAGACAACACCCGGCAAACCTCTAGACCGGAAGGCGAATTCCGTCACGCCACGGCCCTCCATCCCTGTGGGAAAGCCCGCAATTCCGGAAGATGACCGCGACCGAAACTGCTTCGGGAATGAAATAACCGGCTGCAGAGCAGGGCTTTTGATTCGCCTGCTCCACAGCCGGTCCGCTGATCGTGTCCTGATGCGTTCGATTTACACTACGCCAAACGCCAGCATGGCATCGGCCACCTTCTTGAAGCCCGCAATATTGGCCCCCTTTACATAGTCGATATAACCGCCACCCTGGTCGCCATAGGCAAGGCAGGACTTGTGGATTCCCGCCATGATGTCCTTGAGCATCTGCTGGAGTTCCTCTTCCTTCCACGAACGACGCTCGGAGTTCTGGCTCATCTCGAGACCCGAGACAGCGACGCCACCGGCATTCGAGGCTTTGCCCGGCGCGTAGAGGATCTTGGCCGCCTTGAACACATGCACACCTTCCAGATCGGTCGGCATGTTCGCGCCTTCCGCCACGGCCTTGCAGCCATTGGCGATCAACGTCCGCGCATCGGCCCCCAGCAATTCGTTCTGCGTGGCGCAGGGCAGCGCCACGTCGCAGGGCACGTCCCACGGGGTCTTGCCGGCATGGAAGGTCGCGTGCGGATAGGCTTCGACATATTCCTCGATCCTGCCACGCCGGTGCGTCTTGTGGCTTTTCACCCAATCGATCTTTTCCTGATCGATGCCGTCCGGATCGTGGATGTAGCCGCCCGAATCCGACAGCGTCAGCACCTTGCCACCCAGTTGCACGATCTTCTCGGCCGCATGCGTCGCCACATTGCCCGAGCCGGAAATCACCGCGGTCTTGCCCGTCAGGTCTTCGCCTCGCGTCGCCAGCATGTTGGCAAGGAAATAGACCGCGCCATAACCTGTCGCCTCAGTGCGGATCAGCGAGCCGCCCCATTCAAGGCCCTTGCCCGTCAGCACGCCGGTGAAGTTGTTGGTGATGCGCTTGTACTGGCCGAACATGTAGCCGATCTCGCGTCCGCCCACGCCGATGTCACCTGCCGGCACGTCGATGTCGGCGCCGATGTGGCGATATAGCTCGGTCATGAAGCTCTGGCAGAAGCGCATGATCTCGCGCACGCTCTTGCCCTTGGGATTGAAGTTCGATCCGCCCTTGCCCCCGCCCATCGGAAGGCCGGTCAACGCGTTCTTGAATGTCTGCTCGAAAGCAAGAAACTTCAGTACCGATTCCGTGACCGACGGGTGGAAGCGGATGCCGCCCTTATAGGGGCCGATCGCGTTGTTGTTCTGCACGCGCCACCCGCGCTGCACGCGAACGTTGCCCTTGTCGTCCTCCCAGCACACGCGGAAGGAAACCACCCGGTCCGGTTCGGCAATGCGCCGCAGGATCTGCTGGGCGTGGTACTCTTCCTTGTCCTGGATGAACTCGAAGATGTCTTCGGCAACTTCCTGCACGGCCTGGACAAATTCGGGTTGATAGGGATTGCGCTTCTTCACGCCCTCCATGAACGTCGGCAAGTCGACATGATCGGAAACGGCCACGGTACTCTCCCCTGTGCGAAGCCTTTGAAGCTTCAATGGTGGCAAGTGCGGCCCGGTCACGCGTCTTCGGCCTCAAAGGTCCGAGTCGCGCTATTATGGAAATGCAGCTTAGCGTCTTTTGCGCGGCACAAAAGCGCGGATGCTGTTGATCAGCGCCCCTCGGGTTCGGTCGATTTCTTCTTCGTGAACATCTTGTCCAGCGCGGCCTTCACCGATTCTCCGGCAGCAGCCTCGCCCTTTGAGGGATCGGCGACAAAATCGGCCTGCTCTTCGGTCTTCGCAGCTTCAGGCTCCGGCGCAACAACGGATTCTTCAGGCTTTGCCACAAGCGGACCAAGCAGCTTCGTCAGACCGCCGATCTGTTCGGCCAGAACCTTGTCGACTGCAGGAGCGATCGTGTCGGTCTTGTAGCGCATGTAGCCACCGACGACATACTCCCACAGGATGCGCGCGCCCTTGCCGTCGGCCCCGTCAACGGGCTTGAACGTCACGGTCATCGTGCCGTTGACCGCCTCGGACTGCAGCGGACCAAGCGCGCCTGCAAGTCGCAGGGCCCGATCCGGCTCGGCATAGATCACGCGCATGTGCATGACCGAGCCCGCCTTTTGCGTGGCGGCCGCTCCCTTGGGCACCGGCATCTTTTCGCAGAAGCAGCCATTGGCAACGGGATCGAGCGTCATGTTCGCCGCTTCGCCCGAGAAAGTGTGTGCGCTGCTCCACCACTGCGCGGGCGTCGTGAAAGCCCTCCAGGCTTCGGCAGGCGTTGCCTTGACTTCGCCCGTTACCCGGACGACGAAGCCGGCCTCGCTCTTCTGGACGACTTCCGCCGATGCAGGAACGGCGGAGCCGATGAGCCCCGCCGCCAGAAGTATCAACACTTTGCGCATCGCCAAGCCTCCGTCCGCGCCACGACGGGCGGATTTCAGCGATGCTTAGCGTGCCGCGAGGATTGCCTCAATGGCTGCCGTGACCGAGTCCATCTCGGCCATGCCGTCCACACGTGCCACGATGCCCTTGGCTTCGTAGATCGGCAGGATCGGCGCGGTCTTGGCGCGGTATTCGGCCATGCGCGTGCGCACGGTTTCCTCGTTGTCGTCAGGTCGGCGCTTGAAGTCATGGGCACCGCACTTGTCGCAAGTGCCTTCGACAGCCGGCTTCTCGAACGTGTCGTGATAGCCCTTGCCGCACGATGCACAGGTGTAGCGGCCAGTGATACGCTCGACGAGGGCGTCCTCGTTGACGTCAAGCTCGATCACGTGGTCAAGCTTGCGACCCCGGCTCTCGAGGATCGCCTCAAGCGAAGCCGCCTGCGGTGCCGTGCGCGGATAGCCATCGAATATCGCACCCTGGCCCGGTGCCATCGCGTCAAGTTCGTCACCGATCAGCGCCGAGACGATCTCGTCAGATACGAGCTGGCCCGCCTCCATCACTGCCTTGGCCTGAAGACCCACGGGGGTCTGCGCCTTCACGGCGGCACGCAGCATGTCGCCGGTCGACAGCTGCTTCATGCCGTGGCGTTCGACCAGGCGGTGCGCCTGCGTCCCCTTGCCCGCGCCCGGAGGCCCCAACAGGATGATGTTCACCAATTCGCTCCCCTCTCGGCCTCGCCTGTCAGCGCAGCCGCCCCTTCAGTTTGGCCTTCTTGATAAGGTCGCCATACTGGTGCGCCAGCAAATGCGACTGGATCTGCGTGATCGTATCCACGGTCACGTTGACGACGATCAGCAGGCTGGTGCCGCCGAAGAACAGCGTTCCCATGCCTGTTTCGGCCATGATGAACTCGGGCACAACACAGACCATAGTAATATATGCAGCGCCCAGAACCGTGATCCGCGTCAGCACGTAATCCAGGTAGTTCTGGGTGTTCTTGCCCGGACGGATACCGGGGATGAACCCGCCATTCTTCTTGAGATTCTCGGCCGTCTCTTCCGGGTTGAACACCACGGCAGTGTAGAAGAACGAGAAGAAGATGATGCCCAGCGCGTAGAACAGCATGTAGAGCGGCTTGCCGTGACCCAGATACTGGTTCAGCGAGACGATTACCTGCCCCATCGTGGTGTCGGGCGAGATCGAGTTCCCGGCGAACTGTGTGATCGTCAGCGGCAGCAGCAGCAGCGAACTGGCGAAAATCGGCGGGATCACGCCCGCGGTGTTGAGCTTGAGCGGCAGATGGCTGCGGTCGGCATTCATCATGCCGCGCTGCGTGGCACGCTTGGGGTACTGGATCAGCAGGCGGCGGCTCGCGCGCTCGATGAAGCAGATGGCAAGCACCAGGCCGATCAGCATGATCACGATGCCGACGATCAGGAATGGCGAAATCGATCCCGTGCGTCCGCCCTCGAACAGGTTGCCGAAGAATTTCGGCAGCTGCGCGACGATGCCGGCCATGATGATGAGTGAAACGCCGTTGCCGATCCCGCGCGATGTGATCTGCTCACCCAGCCACAGCAGGAACATGGTTCCGCCGATCAACGAGACGACTGCGCCTACGCGGAAGAGCATGCCGGGGTTGACCACAGCCTGCAGTCCGCTCGACGCGCCGTAGGCCTCGAGACCGGAGGCCAGCACCCAACCCTGAATGGCAGTCAACAGCACCGCCCCGTAGCGCGTGTACTGGTTGAGCTTCTTGCGCCCGCTTTCGCCTTCCTTCTTCATCGCCGCAAGCGAGGGATGAAGAGAGGCGGCAAGCTGCACCACGATCGAAGCGGTGATGTAGGGCATCACGCCCAGCGCGATCAGGCTCATGCGCTCGAGCGAACCGCCCGAGAAAGCATTGAAGATGTCGAGAACGCCACCACGCGTCTGGTCGTACAGCGTCTCCATGATCAGCGGGTTCACACCCGGCAGCGGCACGAAGCTGAGGAACCGGAAGACGATGAGCGCGCCCACCGTGAACCAGATACGCTTCTTGAGCTCGGTCGCCTTGGAGAAGTTGGCCAGACTGAGGTTGCTGGCGATGTTGTCGGCGCGTGATGCCATTTCGGGGGTTCAAGCCTTGCTGTGAGACTGCCATCTGCGATTGGCGCAGCGGCGCGTCTTCATCCTGTCGAGCTAGCCCATATAGTGCGGATTCGCGGATGTCGAACCCGGGCAATGCCAAAATCCCCGCCCGTGTGGCGGGCGGGGACTGCAATGCTTCACTTGGCCTGCTTGTTGGCCTCGCGGCGAGCGGTCTTCTTTTCGTGCTCGCTGGGCTGCGCCTCGGGCAGTTCCACCGAACCGCCGGCCTTCTGCACGGCCTCGAGAGCGCCCTTGCTGACGCCGTCGACCTTGAAGGCGACCTTGGCGGTGAAATCACCCTTGCCGAGCAGGCGCACGCCGTCCTTGCCGCCACGGGCAAGACCGGCAGCCTTGAGCGCCGCGTGATCGACCGGAGCCGACACATCGAGCTTGCCGGCGTCGATCATCTTCTGGATCATGCCCAGGTTAACTTCAGCGAAGTCCTTGGCGAAGATGTTGTTAAAGCCACGCTTCGGGATGCGCATGTGAAGCGGCATCTGGCCGCCTTCAAAGCCGTTGATCGAAACGCCCGAGCGCGCCTTGGCACCCTTCTGGCCGCGACCGGCAGTCTTGCCCTTGCCCGAGCCGATGCCACGGCCAACGCGCATGCGACCCTTGCGGGCGCCATTGTTGTCGGAGAGTTCGTTCAGTTTCATGTCGTGCACTCGCTTTCGCTTTTGTCGCGCTGAATGGAAGGGGCGCCCTTAGGACAAAGCCACAGGCGTGTCACCCCCAATAAGAGACGCACAGGCCCCATCGCACCGGCGTTTTTCAAATGGAAAACCCCGGCACTGGGCCGGGGTGTTCCGTAATCCCGCAATGGAACCGCTGATCAGTCGACCACGGCCACCATGTGGGGAAGCTTGGCAATGGCGCCGCGCACTTCAGCCGTGTCTTCCAACTCGACGACGCGATGCATCTTGCCCAAACCCAGGCCGACCAGAATCTTCTTCTGGCTCTCCGGGCGACGGATCGGCGAACCGATCTGCTTGATCTTGATCGTAGCCATGACCGATTACTCCGTGATGGCGTCGGCAGCGGCTTCGGCTTCCACCGAGGTGGCGCCGCCGCGACCGAGCAGATCGGCAACCTTCTTGCCACGACGCTGGGCAACCGACTTCGGCGAAGTCTGGTTGACGAGCGCGTCGAAGGTTGCGCGGATCATGTTGTAGGGGTTCGAGGTGCCGACCGACTTGGTCACCACGTCGGCAACGCCGAGGCTCTCGAAGACTGCGCGCATCGGACCACCGGCGATGATGCCGGTACCGGCCGGAGCCGTACGCAGGTTGACCTTGCCGGCGCCGAAACGGCCCTTGCCGTCATGGTGCAGGGTGCGGCCTTCCTTGAGCGGCACGCGGACCATCGCGCGCTTCGCAGCGGCAGTAGCCTTGGTGATCGCTTCAGGAACTTCGCGGGCCTTGCCCTTGCCGAAGCCTGCACGGCCCTTGCCGTCGCCGACCACGACGAGCGCAGCAAAGCCGAAGCGCTTGCCGCCCTTCACGGTCTTCGAGACGCGGTTGATGTGGACGAGCTTTTCGATCAGCTCCTCACCACCGTCTTCGTCGTTGTTGCCACGGCCACGGCGGTCGTCACGACGGCCACGGTTTCCACCGCGATCGTTGTTGCCACCGCGATCGTTGCCACCACGGCCGCGACCACGGCCACGACCTTCACGCTGCGGCTCACCGCCGGTCGCTTCCGCGACGACGGCGACTTCGCCTTCCAGGTTGGTTTCGTCAGCCATCATCAGAACTCCAGGCCGCCTTCGCGGGCAGCATCAGCCAGCGCCTTGACGCGGCCATGGAACAGGAAGCCGCCGCGATCGAACACGACGGTGGTAACGCCGGCAGCCTTGGCCTTCTCGGCGATCTCGGAGCCGACCTTGGCTGCAGCAGCCACGTTCGCGCCGATCGACTTTTCGCCCTTCACGAGCGTCGAGGCGGCAGCGATCGTACGGCCCTGCGCATCGTCGATGATCTGGGCGTAGATGTGGCGGCCCGAACGGTGGACCGACAGACGAGGACGGCCACCCGAACGCGCCTTGAGGGCGGTGCGAACACGCAGGCGGCGGCGTGCGAAGAGAGACAGCTTTGCCATTACTTCTTCTTCCCTTCCTTGCGGAAGATAAACTCGCCGCGGTACTTGATACCCTTGCCCTTGTAAGGCTCAGGCTTGCGCCAGCGACGGATCTCTGCGGCGACCTGGCCGACCTTCTGCTTGTCGATACCCGAGATTTCCACCGTAGTGTTGTCAGGGGTCTTGATCTCGATGCCTTCCGGCACCGCGAAATCGACATCGTGGCTGTAGCCAAGCTGCAGCTTCAGGTTCTTGCCCTGCGAGTTGGCACGGTAGCCGACACCGGTGATCTCGAGGACCTTGGTGTAGCCCTGCGTAACGCCGGTCACGAGGTTGTCGACGAGGGTGCGCTGCATGCCCCAGAAGGCACGCGCCGCCTTGGTGTCGTTTGCAGGCTTCACGAGGATCGTGTCGCCATCGACGGTGTAGCTGATTTCGTCACGGAGCGTGAGCGTCAGGGTGCCCTTGGGGCCCTTAACAGTCAGCACGCCGTCCGCGATGTTCGCAGTGACGCCACCGGGGATCGTCACCGGCTTCTTGCCGATGCGGCTCATCAGAACACCTCCGCAAGCACTTCGCCGCCGACGTTGGCAGCGCGTGCTTCGGCATCCGAAAGCACGCCCTTCGGCGTCGAGACGATGGTGATGCCAAGGCCGTTGCGGATCACCGGAAGTTCCTTGGAACCCGAGTAGACGCGGCGGCCAGGCTTGGAGACACGGGCAACATGCTTGATTGCAGGCTGGCCCTCGAAATACTTGAGCTCGATGCGCAGCTGCGGGTGGGCGCCGGTGGCGTCCTCCGAGAAACCGCGGATGTAGCCTTCACGCTGAAGGACTTCGAGCACGTGTGCACGCAGCTTGGAAGCAGGCGAAAGGACCGAGTCCTTCTTTGCCTGCTGGCCGTTGCGGATGCGGGTGAGCATATCACCCAGGGGGTCGGTCATAGCCATCGGATGATCCTTACCAGCTCGACTTGGTCACGCCGGGGATAAGCCCCTTGTTGGCGAGATCGCGCAGCTCGATTCGGCACAGGCCGAACTTGCGGTAGTAGCCGCGCGGGCGACCGGTCGTGGCGCAACGGTTGCGCACCCGGGTCGGGTTCGCGTTGCGGGGAAGCTCGGCCATCTTGAGACGGGCGATCAGGCGCTCGGTTTCATCGAGCGACTCATCGTCGGCAACGGCCTTCAACGCGGCGTACTTTGCCGCGTACTTCACGACGAGCTTCTTGCGACGCTCGTTCTTGTTGATGGAACTCAGTTTCGCCATGGACTTAAGCTCTCTTCTTCAAATCAGGGTCACGCGGCCTGCTGCTCTTCAGCAGCTTCCTGCGGGAACGGGAAACCGAACAGGCGGAGCAGCTCGCGCGCTTCGTCGTCAGTCTTCGCGGTGGTGGTGACGATGATGTCCATCCCGCGCACCTTCTCGATCTGGTCGTAGCTGATCTCCGGGAAGATGATCTGCTCCTTCAGACCCATCGCGTAGTTGCCGCGGCCGTCGAACGACTTCGGGTTCAAACCACGAAAGTCGCGGATGCGGGGCATTGCGATGGTGATCAGGCGGTCGAGGAATTCATACATACGTTCGCGGCGCAGGGTGACCTTGCAACCGATTGGCATGCCTTCACGCAGCTTGAACTGCGCGATCGACTTCTTCGCCTTGGTGATGACGGGCTTCTGGCCAGCGATCAGCTCCATTTCGGCAGCAGCGGTCGTGACCTTCTTCTTGTCCTGGCTCGCTTCGCCCACGCCCATGTTGAGCGTGATCTTTTCGATGCGCGGGATCTCCATCGCGTTCTTGTAGCCGAACTTGGCCTGCATCGCCTGAGCGATTTCGGCATCATACTTCGACCGCATACGCGGCGTATACTTATCAGCCATCGATGGCCTCCCCGGACTTCACGGCCACACGGACCTTCTTGCCGTCCTTGGTTTCGAAGCGGACGCGGGTGGGCTTGCCATCCTTGTCGGCGACCGAAACCTTGGAGATGTGCAGCGGAGCCTCGAAGCGGTCGATTCCGCCCTGTGGGTTCTGCTGGCTGGGCTTGCGGTGACGGGCAGCGATATTGATACCGCCGACGACGACCTTGTCATCCTTCGGAAGGACCTGGAGGACGGTGCCGGTACGGCCCTTGTCCTTGCCCGAACGAACGACGACGGTGTCGCCCTTCTTGATCTTAGCGGAAGCCATCAGAGCACCTCCGGCGCAAGGCTGATGATCTTCATGAAGCCCTTGGCGCGCAGTTCGCGAACCACGGGTCCGAAGATACGCGTGCCGATCGGCTCTTCGTTCTTGCCGACGAGCACAGCGGCGTTGCCGTCAAAGCGGATGACGCTGCCATCGGCGCGACGCACGTCCTTGCGGGTACGCACGATCACGGCGCGGTGAACGTCGCCCTTCTTAACGCGGGCGCGGGGCTGCGCCTCCTTGACCGACACCACGATGATGTCGCCAACGCTCGCGAACCGACGCTTGGAGCCACCCAGTACCTTGATGCACTGGACGCGCTTTGCGCCGCTGTTGTCCGCGACGTCGAGATTGGATTGCATCTGGATCATTGATCCGGTTCCTTCTCACTGGCTTGCCGGAACCAGTCCGGCAGTTCCAAATTGTCGCTGTAGCTCAGACGTCCGCTTCGATTGCGGTGCCCTTGCCGGCCTGGACGCGGTCGATGACCTTCCACGTCTTCAGCTTCGAGATCGGCGCGGTTTCTTCGATGCGCACGGTCTCGCCGGTCTTGAAGGCATTCGCCTCGTCATGGGCGTGATACTTCTTCGAGCGGCGGATGATCTTCCCGTAGAGCGGGTGCTTCACCTTGCGCTCGACCTTCACGACCACCGTCTTGTCGGTCTTGTCGGACACCACGGTCCCGACCAGAATACGCTTGGGCATACTAGCTTCCTTACGCCTGGGCCGACTGAGAACGCTCAGTCTGCAGCGTCTTGATGCGCGCGATGTCGCGACGAACTTCCTTGATGCGCGCAGGGCGCTCAAGCTGGTTCGTTGCGGCCTGGAAACGCAGGTTGAACTGTTCGCGCTTCAGCTCGGCGAGATCAGCAGAAAGCTGGTCGTCGCTCTTGACGCGAAGGTCTTCGAACTTGGCCATCGTCTTTCCTCCTTACTCGCCGCCAAGGTGCGAAGTGTCACCCAGGCGGGCGACGACCTTCGTCTTGATCGGCAGCTTCATCGCAGCGCGGCTGAACGCCTCGGCAGCGAGCGGACCCGGAACGCCATCCAGTTCGAACAGGATGCGACCCGGCTTCACGCGGGCTGCCCAGTATTCGATCGAACCCTTGCCCTTGCCCTGGCGGACTTCAGCAGGCTTCTTCGACACAGGCACGTCGGGGAACACGCGGATCCACAGACGGCCCTGACGGCGAATGTGGCGGGTGATCGCGCGGCGGGCCGCTTCGATCTGGCGCGCGGTGACCCGCTCGGGCTCCAGGGCCTTGAGGCCGTAGGAGCCGAAGTTCAGGTCCGTACCGCCCTTGGCCAGGCCGTGGATACGGCCCTTGAAGGTCTTGCGGAACTTGGTCTTCTTCGGTTGCAGCATGGTGCTTCTCTACCCTCGAGGCTCAGCGTGCCGGACGGACGCCGGAAGTCTGGGCTTCCATCATCAGTCGGTCCTGCGCCATCGGATCGTGACCGAGGATCTCACCCTTGAAGATCCAGGTCTTGATGCCGATCACGCCATAGGCGGTGTGGGCTTCGGCTTCCGCGTAGTCGATGTTCGCGCGCAGCGTGTGCAGCGGAACGCGACCTTCGCGGTACCATTCGACGCGGGCGATTTCAGCACCGCCGAGACGGCCACCGCAAGTGATCTTAATGCCTTCAGCACCAAGACGCAGCGCCGACTGCACCGCGCGCTTCATAGCACGACGGAAGGCAACGCGGCGGACCAGCTGGTCGGCAATGCCCTGGGCGACGAGCTTGCTGTCGATTTCCGGCTTGCGGATTTCGACGATGTTCAGCTTGACGTCGCTGCCGGTCATCGTGGCAAGCTTCGAGCGAAGCTTCTCGATGTCGGCGCCCTTCTTGCCGATGATGACACCCGGACGGGCGGCATAGATCGACACGCGGCAAAGCTTGGCGGGACGCTCGATCACCACCTTCGAGATCGCCGCCTGCGGCAGGTTCTCGACGATGAACTTGCGGATCTCAAGGTCTTCCTTGAGCATCTGCGCGTAGTTGCGACCTTCGGCGTACCAGCGGCTGTCCCAGGTACGGTTGATCTGCAGGCGCAGACCGATGGGGTTCGACTTGTGACCCATGATCAGGCCTCCTCAACTTCGCGGACCACGATCCGCAGCCGCGAGAACGGCTTCAGGATGCGGGTCGACTTGCCGCGACCACGGGTGTGGAAGCGCTTCATCGTTACCGACTTGCCAACCGAGGCCTCGGCCACGACGAGCGCGTCGACGTCGAGGTTGTGGTTGTTTTCCGCGTTGGCGATCGCCGAAGCGAGAACCTTGCGTGCGTCAACCGCCATACCCTTCTTCGAGAAGGACAGGATGTTCATGGCTTCTTCGGCCTTCTTGCCGCGGATCAGACCGGCGACGAGGTTGAGCTTCTGGGCCGAACCACGGATCGTGGTACCGACGGCCAGGGCTTCCTTGTCACCGACGCGGCGGGGAGCTGCAGGCTTGCTCATCAGCGCTTGCCCTTCTTGTCAGCGGCGTGGCCCGGGAAGGTGCGCGTGGGCGCGAATTCACCGAGCTTGTGGCCGACCATCTCTTCCGAGACGGAGACGGGAATGAACTTGTGACCGTTGTAGACGTTGAACGTCAGTCCAACGAACTGCGGCAGAATGGTCGAACGACGCGACCATGTCTTGATCGGGCCAGCGCGAGATCCTGCATCCTGAGCCACTTCGGCCTTCTTCAGGAGATGCAGGTCGACGAAGGGGCCCTTCCAGACGGAACGTGCCATGGGGTGTTACCTCTTCTTCTTCGCGTGACGCGAACGGATGATCATCTTATCCGTCGACTTGTTGTGACGGGTACGAGCGCCCTTGGTCGGCTTGCCCCACGGAGTGACCGGATGACGGCCACCCGAGGTGCGGCCTTCACCACCGCCGTGCGGGTGGTCGACCGGGTTCTTGGCGACGCCGCGGGTAAGCGGACGCTTGCCGAGCCAGCGGTTGCGACCGGCCTTGGCAAGATTCTGGTTAGCGTTGTCGGGGTTCGACACCGCACCCACCGTGCCCATGCAGTCACCGCGCAGGTAGCGCTGCTCGCCCGAGTTCAGGCGAACGATGACCATGCTGCGGTCGCGACCGACGAGCTGGACATAGGTGCCTGCCGAGCGGGCGATCTGGCCACCCTTGCCCGGCTTCATCTCCACGTTATGGATGATGGTGCCGACCGGCATCTGCGACAGGAGCATGGCGTTGCCAGGCTTCACGTCGGTCTTCTCGCCAGCGACGATCGTGTCACCGACCGCAAGACGCTGCGGTGCGATGATGTAGGTCTGCTCGCCGTCCTCGTACTTGACGAGAGCGATGAACGCCGTGCGGTTGGGGTCGTATTCCAGACGCTCGACGGTGGCCGGCATGTCCCACTTGCGACGCTTAAAGTCGATGAAGCGGTACTTCTGCTTGTGACCACCAGCGATGCCGCGCGAGGTCACATGACCCTTGTTGTTGCGGCCGCCGGTCTTGCTCTTGCCTTCGGTCAGCGCCTTGAGCGGCTTGCCCTTCCACAGCGACGACTTGTCGACGAGGATCAGGCCGCGGCGTGCGGGGCTGGTCGGGTTATAGTTCTTGAGTGCCATCGTGCGCGCCTCAAATACCGCTGGTGACGTCGATGGACTGGCCCGGGGCCAGGGTCACGACAGCCTTCTTGAAGTCAGAACGCTTGTAGGGCTTGCCCTTCCAGCGCTTGGTCTTGCCGTCCTGGTTCAAGGTGTTCACCTTCGTGACCTTGACGTCGAACAGGGCTTCGACCGCTGCCTTGATCTCCGGCTTGGTCGCCTTGTCGGCAACCTTGAAGACCACGGCGTTGTGCTCGCTGAGCAGCGTCGCCTTCTCGGTGATGTGGGGTGCCACGATCACGTCGTAGTGACGGGTGTCGATCGCTTCCTTAGCCATTGAAGCGCGCCTCCAGCTTTTCGACAGCCGAGCGCGTCAGCACCAGCGTGTCATGCTTCAGGATGTCGTAAACGTTCGCGCCGACTGCGGGCAGGACGTTGACGCCGACGATGTTGCGCGCGGCCTTGGCGAAGTTGTCGTTGACGGCATCGCCGTCGATCACGAGCACCTTCTTGCCCCAGTTCGCCTGAGCGAGCTGGCCGACGAGAGCCTTGGTCTTGCCGTCAACGTCGAGATTGTCGACGATCACGAGACCGGCCTTCGCCTTGGAGGAGAGCGCCATCTTGAGACCGAGCGCACGGACCTTCTTGTTCAGCGAGATGTTGAACTCGCGAACACGGGGACCATGGGCCTTGCCGCCACCGATGAAAATCGGGGCCTTGCGGTCACCATGACGAGCCGTACCGCCGCCCTTCTGGCGACCGAACTTCTTGCCGGTGCGGGCAACGTCCGAGCGCTCACGCGCCTTGCGGGCAATGCCGCGACGGTTTTCAAGCTGCCAGGTAACGACGCGGTGCAGGATGTCGGCGCGCGGCTCAATGCCGAACACGTCATCTGCAAGTTCCACTTCGCCCTTGGCGGTGCTGCCGTCGAGATTGAGGACCTGAACCTTCACGACTTAGCCCTCCTGACCGTCGGTGGCTTCGACTGCCGCGACTTCCGCCGGGGTGTCGGCAGCTGCCGAGTCATTGCTGTTGGCGGCCTGCTTGAGACCTGCGGGATAGGGCGCTTCAGCGTGACGCGAGACCTTGACGGCGTCGCGGACGAGCAGCCAGCCGTTCTTCGAACCAGGGACCGAGCCCTTTACGAAGATCAGGCCACGCTCGTCATCCGTGCGGACGACTTCGAGGTTCTGCTGGGTACGCTGGCGATCACCCATGTGGCCGGCCATCTTCTTGTTCTTGAAGACGCGACCCGGATCCTGGCGGTTACCGGTCGAACCGTGGGCACGGTGCGAGATCGAAACGCCGTGCGTCGCGCGCATACCGCCGAAGCCCCAACGCTTCATGGCGCCGGCGAAGCCCTTGCCCTGCGTGTGACCGGTGATGTCGACGTACTGACCGGGAACGAAGTGCGAAGCGGCAATGGTCGAACCGACATCGAGCGTGGCATCGTCTGCAACGCGGAACTCGGCAACTTCCATCTTCAGCGGCACTTCAGCCTTGGCGAAGTGCTCACGCTGCGGCTTGGCAACGTTCTTCTGCTTGGCTTCACCCGCACCGAGCTGCAGAGCGACGTAACCGTCAAGCTCAGCCGTGCGAACCGAAACCACCTGGCAATTTTCTAGCGACAGGACGGTGACCGGCACGTGCCGACCATCTTCCTGGAAAAGGCGGGTCATCCCGACCTTCTTCGCGATCACGCCGGTGCGCATGATCCATACTCCTCACAGAGGCATGCCGGACCCATTCCGACATGCGTGTTCAGCCCGTATGTGAAGCGCGCCCCCGACCGGGCTGAGTGCCCCTGCGGAAACAGGAGCAATCGGGGGACGCTTGCCCGACTGTGCGATCTCTCGCGGCGCCGGAGGTATCCCATTGTCAACGAGGCTTTTGTTACCTCGGAAACTCTGGCCCCTCACCGGAGTGAGGGTCTTGGCCGGTTCGAACCGGCCAGAATATCTGGATCGTTGCGGACGATCCGGCCGGAGCGGACACCTGCCTGGGCAGGACGCTCATCAAGCGGCTCAGGCCAGCTTGATCTCGACGTTGACGCCGGCCGCAAGGTCCAGCTTCATCAGCGCGTCGACAGTGGCAGCGTTCGGCTGCACGATGTCGAGAAGGCGCTTGTACGTACGAACCTCGAACTGCTCGCGCGACTTCTTGTCGATGTGCGGACCGCGGTTCACGGTGAACTTCTCGATGCGCGTCGGAAGCGGAATGGGGCCCCGGATCAGCGCGCCGGTGCGGCGGGCGGTATCTGCAATTTCTCCAGTGGCATGGTCGAGCACACGATGATCAAAGGCCTTGAGGCGAATGCGGATATTCTGGGCGTCCATGTCCGTTTACCGATGCGAAAGAGCAAAACAAAAAAGGCAAGTCGACCTGCCCTCTAACCCTGCCCCAGTTACGAAGCTCGGGGAGAGCGGGCCGACTGCCAAAAAGCGATCAGAAAGTAAAAAACCGACCGGCGGGAAGAGCGAATCTCCCCGCCGGTGCGCGGCCTATATTACTTCGTGATGGTGCTGACAACCCCCGAACCGACGGTACGGCCACCTTCGCGAATTGCGAAGCGCAGACCCGGATCCATCGCGATCGGAGCGATCAGCTTGACCGACAGCGTGACGTTGTCACCAGGCATGACCATCTCGGTGCCCTCGGGGAGGATCACTTCGCCGGTCACGTCGGTCGTGCGGAAGTAGAACTGCGGGCGGTAGTTGGCGAAGAACGGCGTGTGACGGCCACCTTCATCCTTCGACAGCACGTAGACTTCAGCCGAGAACTCGGTGTGCGGCGTGACCGAACCGGGCTTGGCCAGAACCTGGCCACGCTCGACATCTTCACGCTTGATGCCGCGAACCAGCGCACCGACGTTGTCGCCGGCTTCACCCTGGTCGAGCAGCTTGCGGAACATTTCGACGCCGGTAACAGTCGTCTTCTGGGTGTCCTTGAGGCCGATGATCTCGACTTCTTCGCCAACCTTGACGATGCCGGTTTCGATACGGCCGGTCACGACGGTACCGCGACCCGAGATCGAGAACACGTCTTCGACGGGCATCAGGAAAGGCTTGTCGGTCGGGCGCGGCGGCTGCGGGATGTAGCTGTCGACAGCGGCCATCAGGGCGTTGATCGAGTCGCGACCGATCGCATCGTCACGGCCTTCGAGAGCTGCCAGAGCCGAACCCTTGACGATCGGAATATCGTCGCCCGGGAAGTCGTACGACGACAGCAGTTCGCGAACTTCGAGTTCGACGAGCTCGAGGATTTCCTCGTCGTCGACCTGGTCGACCTTGTTCATGTAGACGACCAGCGCAGGCACGCCGACCTGGCGGGCGAGCAGGATGTGTTCGCGGGTCTGCGGCATCGGGCCGTCAGCAGCGTTCACGACCAGGATCGCGCCGTCCATCTGGGCAGCACCGGTGATCATGTTCTTCACGTAGTCAGCGTGACCCGGGCAGTCGACGTGCGCGTAGTGACGGTTGGCGGTTTCGTACTCGACGTGTGCGGTCGAGATGGTGATGCCGCGCTCGCGCTCTTCGGGAGCCTTGTCGATGTTCGCGTAGTCGGTGAAGGTTGCGCCGCCGGTTTCGGCGAGCACCTTGGTGATTGCGGCGGTCAGCGTGGTCTTGCCGTGGTCGACGTGACCGATGGTGCCGATGTTGCAGTGCGGCTTGGTCCGCTCAAACTTAGCCTTAGCCATTGTTCAAACCTTCTTCTCGTATGTGTGCAGATACTGCGGGAAATGGACGGCACCCGCTGAATCGAGCGCCGCCCCTAATGCTATCCGTGGTCTTATGCAAGCTTCGCCTTGACCTCGGCCGCGACGTTGGCCGGAACCTCGTCGTAGTGGTCGAAGAACATGGAGTAGTTTGCGCGGCCCTGGGTGAACGAGCGGAGCTGGTTCACGTAGCCGAACATGTTGGCCAGCGGGACCATGGCGGTGACAGCCTGGGCATTGCCGCGGCTGTCGGTGCCCTGGATCTGGCCACGACGCGAGTTGATGTCGCCGATCACGTCGCCGAGATATTCCTCGGGCGTGATCACTTCGACCTTCATGATCGGCTCAAGCAGCTTGATGCCGGCCTTCTGCGCGACTTCACGCATACAACCGCGACCTGCGATTTCGAATGCCAGCGCCGACGAGTCGACGTCATGGTAGGCGCCGTCGTAGAGGTTGATCTCGAAGTCGATGATCGGGAAGCCGACGAGCGAACCCGTGGCAGCCGTCTCGCGGAAGCCCTTCTCGATCGCGGGGATATATTCCTTCGGAATGTTACCGCCCTTGATCTCGTCGGTGAAGATGATGCCCGAACCGCGCTCGCCCGGCGTGACCTTGACCTTCACGCGACCGAACTGGCCGGTACCACCCGACTGCTTCTTGTGGGTGTAGTCGACGTCGACAGCCTTCGCGAGGTATTCGCGATAGGCCACCTGCGGCGCACCGACATTGGCCTCGACCTTGAACTCGCGACGCATGCGGTCGACGATGATCTCGAGATGGAGTTCGCCCATTCCCTTGATGATCGTCTGGCCGGATTCATGATCGGTCGCAACGCGGAACGAGGGATCTTCGGCCGAGAGACGATGCAGCGCGACGCCCATCTTCTCCTGGTCAGCCTTGGTCTTGGGTTCCACCGACAGTTCGATGACCGGCTCGGGGAATTCCATGCGCTCGAGGATGATCGGCTGGCGTTCGGCACACAGGGTGTCGCCCGTCGTCGTTTCCTTGAGGCCAGCCAGAGCGACGATGTCGCCGGCATAGGCTTCTTCGATGTCCTCGCGGCTGTTCGCATGCATTAGCAGCATGCGGCCAACCTTTTCCTTCTTGCCCTTGACCGAGTTCAGGTAGCTGCCCTTGCTGAGCGTGCCCGAATAAATGCGGGTGAAGGTGAGCGAGCCGACGAATGGATCGTTCATGATCTTGAACGCAAGCGACGAGAACGGTGCGTCATCGGCGGTCGGACGGCTGTCCGGCTCGTCGGTGTCGGGGTTCACGCCCTGCACGTCTTCGATGTCGAGCGGCGAAGGCAGGTAGTCGACCACGGCGTCGAGCAGGGGCTGAACGCCCTTGTTCTTGAACGCCGAGCCGCACAGCACCGGTACGAACGACTGGTTCAGCGTGCCCTTGCGGATCAGCGCCTTCAGCGTCGCCACGTCGGGCTCGTTGCCCTCGAGGTACGCTTCCATCGCGTCATCGTCCTGCTCGACGGCAAGCTCGATCAGCTGGTTGCGGTATTCCGCAGCCTTGTCGGCCAAGTCGGCGGGGATTTCTTCATAGAAGAATTCGGCACCCAGCGCCTCGTCCTTCCAGATGATCGCACGGTTCTCGACCAGATCCACGAGGCCCTTGAAGTCTGCTTCTGCGCCGATCGGCAGATAGAGCACAGCAGGCTTCGCGCCAAGGCGATCGATGATCGTCTGGACGCAGTAGTAGAAGTTGGCGCCGGTGCGATCGAGCTTGTTGATGAAGCACATGCGGGGGACTTTGTACTTGTCCGCCTGGCGCCATACGGTTTCCGACTGGGGTTCGACGCCGGCAACGCCGTCGAAGGCCGCCACGGCACCGTCGAGCACGCGCAGGGAGCGTTCGACTTCGATGGTGAAGTCGACGTGGCCCGGGGTGTCGATGATATTCAGGCGGTGGTCGTTCCAGATGCAGGTCGTCGCGGCCGACGTGATCGTGATGCCGCGTTCCTGCTCCTGCTCCATCCAGTCCATGGTCGCGGCGCCGTCGTGGACTTCGCCGATCTTGTAGGACTTGCCGGTGTAATACAGGATGCGCTCGGTCGTCGTCGTCTTGCCGGCGTCGATGTGCGCCATGATGCCGAAGTTACGGTAGCGCTCGAGCGGATGGCTACGTGCCATGATGCTGTTCCTTGGGAAATATGGGGGAGCCGAACTGCGGCCCCGCCCATATGGTTACAAGTGTGACCGTTTAAAGACCAGCCCCGCATCCAGCCTTCGACTGATCGAAGGCGAACCGCGGAAGCCGGCCCAAGACACTTACCAGCGGTAGTGGCTGAACGCGCGGTTGGCGTCGGCCATGCGGTGGGTGTCTTCACGCTTCTTGACCGCGTTGCCACGGTTGTTGGCAGCGTCGAGCAGCTCGGCCGAGAGACGCGCAGCCATCGTCGTTTCCGAACGATTGCGCGCAGCCGTGATCAGCCAGCGGATGGCGAGAGCCTGGGCGCGCTCCGGACGGACTTCGACCGGAACCTGGTAGGTGGCACCACCGACGCGGCGCGAGCGCACTTCGATCTGCGGCTTCACGTTGTTCAGCGCATCATGGAACAGCTGTACCGGATCCGCCTTGGCGCGGGTCTGCATGGTGTCCATGGCACCGTAAACGATGCTTTCCGCGACCGACTTCTTACCATCGAGCATGAGGTTGTTCATGAACTTCGACAGAACCTGATCACCGAACTTCGGATCGGGCAGGATGACCCGCTTTTCCGGACGACGACGACGTGACATACTCAATACTCCTTCGGAGTGCGGCCCGCCCATCCGGGCGGTCCTTCCGGTCTCGGCCCGCTCCCCCGCCCGGCCACCCGGATGCTACCTTGCAAGGTAGCCGGGCGGGGAAGCGGGCCGGAACCGGGCCTGACCTGTTGATTACTTCGGGCGCTTGGCGCCGTACTTCGAGCGCGACTTCTTGCGATCCTTGACGCCCTGCGTATCAAGCACGCCGCGCAGGACGTGGTAGCGAACGCCGGGAAGGTCGCGAACGCGGCCGCCGCGGATGAGCACGACCGAGTGCTCCTGCAGGTTGTGGCCTTCACCCGGGATGTACGAGATGACTTCGCGGCTGTTGGTGAGGCGGATCTTGGCGACCTTGCGGAGAGCCGAGTTCGGCTTCTTCGGGGTGGTCGTGTAGACGCGCGTGCAAACGCCGCGCTTCTGCGGGTTCTGCTCCATCGCAGGGACCTTCGACTTGGCCTTCTGCGGTTCGCGACCCTTGCGGATCAGCTGATTGATTGTGGGCATGAAGTACTCTTCACCTGTGATTGTGGCGCTTTGGCCGAAGGTGAAGGAATGCGGGCACCGCGAATGCGCAAGATGGAAAGGTAGACCCGAAGGCCCCTTCCCGACACGCAATCACGAACCGAAACGCTCCACCCGCAACTTTCGTCACCGGGTTACTTTGCCGGAGAACCTGGAAGCCCAGATGCACCGCCAATGTTCAGCTCTAACCCCGATCAGGCCAAGGCCCGTCGCGGAAGGGTGCGCCCTTAGTTGGATTCGGGCGTGGGGTCAAGGGTGGGTTGGGTGGGGTACGTTGCATAGTGGCTCAGACCCTGCTGGGAAAGCCGGGGAAAGTCTGAGGTGGGGCTGTCTGTCGACGAGATCGGGCCCTTCGACAGGCTCGAGGCGGGCGGGGGTCGGGTAAGGGAACTCGCCTGCGTTGACATCGGGGTGGAAGGAGGTAGATAACGTTGTCTGAGTGTGGGGCCAGGGCGCTGGAGCGCGGGGTTCGGGCTGGCGATCGGAGTTTTTATGGCGAATGTTGTTTACGATCACATCCACCTGCGCAGCAACGCGGTGGAAGAGGCGGTCAGTTTCTATGAGACAGTGCTCGAGGCCGAGCGCATCGCGGCGTTTCCGGACGGTCGCATCGATATCCGTCTGGCAGGGCTCAAGGTCATAATCTCGCCCGCAGCGTGGGAGCTGGACGACGCGCATGGCCGGGAAGAGGCGCCGATCGATCACCTCGGGTTCGAGGTGAAGGGGCTGGTCGAGATGACCGAGAAGCTCAAGACGATGGACATCGAATTTCTGCAGGGCGTGCGCAGCCCCAAGCCGGGCGTGCTAACCGCATTCCTGCTGGGCCCCGACAACGTGAAGATCGAGCTGATCCAGCGGGACTGACGCCGGACGTCCAACGTCTTTGTAGCGGGGGAACGGCCTCCTCCCGCCCCCACCTAGCAAACTTGCATTTTCGGCTGTCCTACATATAACCGTATAGGTTATTAGCGGGCATGGCTAACGATCTGATCACAACGTCCGTCCGTCCCGGTCGGCGGACTTCGCGCGTCGCCTTTGCCCAGGCGGTAAGGGACGACGATCCGTTGCTGAACTTTGCGCCCTATGTGCATGTGGCGCCGCGGCGCAATTCGATCACGCCGGACCGGCAGCGCGAGTTCATCGCGATGCTGGCGGCGACGGGGATCGTCACTCAGGCGGCGCGCGCGATCGGGGCGAGCCTTGAGGCGCTCTACAAGATCCGCAATCGCGAGGGGGCAGAAGGCTTTGCGGCGGCGTGGGATGCGGCGATCGAGCGCGGTTTCACGCGGCTGGAGGACTGTGCGCTGGAACGCGCGATCGCGGGCGAAGAGCGTCCGGTGGTGTGGGACGGGCGCGTGGTGGCGACGTGGAAGCGCTATGACACGGCGCTGCTGGCGTTCCTGCTGAGGACGCGACGGCCGGAGAAGTATGGCGTGCTGCGGGCAGCGGATCTGCGGCCGGGGCATCCGGTCTACGATCGGCTGCGCGCCGAGTGGGAAGCGGAAGGGCGCGGCGGCGAGGATATAGCCAAGGTGCGCGCTTCGCTTCATGCCAAGTTGCTCGCGATGCGCGATGCCGCGCTGGCGCGGAAGGCAGCGGACGCCGAGCTTGCGACGGGCGACGCCCTGGATGCGACGAAAATCATGTGATTCTAGACTGTTGACGGAACTGCTAAGGTCTTCTCCGGTTGATCGGTCATGGCCCCGAAGGAAGGCCCCCGACAACGGAGAGAGATCATGGAAAGCAATCGCAACGACGGCAACAAGCTAGGCCACCAGCAGGACGGCGCGCAGCGCGAACCGGGCATGGACCAGCATAGCCCCGGGCAGCAGAATCAGCAGGGCGGTCAGCCCGGACAGCATGATGGCTCGCAGCAGGGTGGTTCGCAGCAGGAGCAGCAAGGCGGCGGTGGCGGTCAGCAGGGCGGCGGGCATCAGGGCGGCTCGCAGCAGGATGGCGGGCGTCAGGCGGGACGCGAAGATCGCGCGGGCCAGCAGAGAGCCGACCGCACAGGTCAATAAATCGGGTTAGGCGGAGCCTCGCGGCGGCACCACCGAGGCTCCCCATTGCCGAGCGGCTCCCGGATCAGGAGCCCCGGCTCACGCGCGGCGGGGTTCCCCATGTTCCCGGGGAGCCCCGCCGTTTTGCGTCAATTGTACTGGACGGTGACCGTCAGCGTGCCTGAGTAGGTGCCGACAGCGGTGCTGCTCGAGAGTGGGATGGTGCCGCCGACCTTGACCTGGACAGTGCCCGCGCTGCCGATGCTGCCGCTCAGCACTTGCGCGCCGCTGCCTGTGGAGCTGGTGGTGGCGGTGACAGAACCGGCGCTGCCGCTCAGGGTGAAGGTGGAGGGTACCGAGACTGTGACAGCCTGCCCGCCCTCGCCCGTTACGGTAAAAGCGGCGGCGGTGGGGCTTGGGCTGGCCATGCGGCGGACGTTGTTGCCAGTGACGCTGGCTACACCTGCGGGGGTGAGCGTGATGCTGCCCGAGCCGGTGCTCGGACGGGTGACGCCGCCGAACTGAAGATCGGCGGTCTTGGTGATGTCGATCGGGCGGATGACCTTGGCTCGTATGTTGCCGACAAGCGAACTCGACCCGGCACCGCTGGGGCGCGAGGCGGTGATGAGATAGGAGCTGATCGCGTTGCCCGTGGCCGAGGCGGAATCGCTGCCGGCAACGGGCACGTCGTAGCCGATGTAAAAGGTGCGCGCAGAATCGCGGGGGATCGGGTTGAAGTTGATGACGACGTAACTGCCGGCGCTGAAAGCCGAAGTCATCGTCGCGGTGCCGTTGGTGAGGTTGACCGTTGTGATGTAACCGAGACGACCGGTGGGTGTGCCTGCGAGCGCGAGGGTAACGTACGGGTTGGTCGACGAGCAGGCGTTGCTGCCGGTGCAGGTGAAGGTCACCATCGCGTTCGCACCATTGGTGGAAATGCGCACCGCGCTACCCGACTGGACGGTGACCGCGCCAGAGCTGGATGCGGCACGTAGCGAGGAAGAGCCGCTCGCGGCGGAGACCACGTCGCCAAGATTGGCATCGCTGATCGAGTTGACCACGTAGGTCTGGGCACAGGCCGTTCGCGACAGCAGTAGCGCGAGCGCGAGAAGCAGGGCGCGGAGCATTAGCGTTTCACCATCTGCACGGGGTCGTTGAAGGCGACTTCGCCGGTGGCGTCAATCGTCATGCCGTCCGAACCGACCTGAACGAGGACCGGTTCCTTGAGCCGCATCCCGAGGCGGGCGGCCTGGTCCGGGTCAACCTCGATTGCGTAGCGACCGGGCTGAACCTGGTCGAAGACTGCGGTTCCGTCGAACTCGGTCATGCCCTCTACGACCTTGCCCTTGGCCGAGACAAGGCGGAGCCTGACCGCGGAGAGCCCGGCAAGCGCGCCGTCCTTACGGCGGAAGGCGATCCGCGCGACAAGCTCGGAAGTGGGCACGAGCGGATAGGGAATCGTGGTCATGCCACCGGCGCGTGCGGCGAACGTGATGTTCTGCGGCGGGGGCATGACGAACACGGTGTCGGTGCCCGAAACGTCGGCGCGCAGCGTGGTCATCGCGCCATCGCCGAGGCCGGTGACGAAAGCACGGCCCTGCGCGTCGGTCACCACCTTGAGCCCGCCGCCTTCGACGGTAACCCCGGGAACGGCTTCCTCGCCGTTGTCGCGCTGACCGTTGGCGTTGGCATCAATGAAGGCGAGCAGCGCGGCGCTGGCTCCATTGGCCGGGCCCGGAGGCGTCATACGGTAGCGGCCTAGCAAAGGATCGCGGGCCAGACCGAAATTGAGCTGGAGGCCGACGCGCCAGCGGTTCTGGCCGGTCGACCAATCCCCACCCAAAGTGGCCGAGGCGAAAGGCAGACGCGCGGTGAGCCCCGCCTGAAGAGCGACGTCGCGGGCGGCAAAAATGCGCGTCGCGCCCAGGCGGACCGAGTAGCGATCGCCAATGGCGCGATCTGCTGCGAGACCGAGCGTTTCCATGCGCAGGCCGGGCTTCAGCCGGAAATCGGCGGTAGCGCGCAACTGCCACTTGTAATCGACGAGCCGCATCGCGCTGAAATTGCCGTTGACGCGCGTTTCGGAGAATCCCGGCTGGGTGCGGTGATTGTAGTCTGCGCCGATGGCGACGAGCGTGTTGCCAAGGCTCGCCGTGGTCCGGGCCCGTGCGGTAAAGGTCTGTCCGCCATCGAGAAATTCGGCGCGGTCGAGACGGCCCGAGATGGGCAGGCCGAGCGACCCCGGCAGCGGCACGGCGAGGTCAAACACGACTTCGCTGTAGCGCCGCATCGGGCGGGCGGCATCGAAGCTGGTATTGGCCTCATCGGCAAAGCCGCCGGCATATTCGACATGACGGCCGAGGAAGCTGATCCCGGCAACGCGTCCGGCAAGGCCGAGCGAAACCGCGCGACCCGACTTGAAATCGCTGGCGAGGTCCGCCTGGACCGCCATGCCGAGCAGCGAATTGCGCGTGCCCAGCGTGCCGATCGTGCGGGTGGTTCCGCCAATGTCGGTATAGCGGGCAAGCCCGGCGGTGACGGTGAGATCCTCGGTCACGCCATGGGCAAGACCGAGCACGGCACGCAACTTGTTGCGACCGCGCCCATAGCCGCCGAGGCTGGCATCGGACAGGTCGATCACCGCGCGGTCCTGTGCGACTACGCCAATGTCGAGCGTTGTCCGGCCCGCAGCAAGCTGGCCACCGCCGACATTGATGACGCGGGTGCGCTCTACCCGTTCGCCGCGGGGGCCGTATAGCACGATGCGGATCGCATTGCGGCCACGTACGAGTGGAATGTCGTTGAATTCGTAGCGGCCTTGCGCGGTCGAACCGCGCTGGCCCGAGCGCAGGATGTCGTTGACGTAAAGCTCGGCATCGTAGCCGACCGGCAGTTCGCCGCGCAGATTGATGCGCTGGAACACGCTCGCTTCGTCGATGCGTGACGAAGAGAAGACGACGCCTGCCCCGCCGATGCTGCGCGGGCCGAGAGCGAGGTTGGGTGTATAGACGTCACCCGCTGATGCCATCGTGCCGCCAAGCGCGCCGAACAGGTGGCCGTCTTCGGACCGGCGGGTGAATGCCACACGCGCTGCCGATGGCCGGGCATCGTCATCGGTGGCGAGCCAGGCGGAAAAGCCGGTTTGCAGCAGATCGCCGGCAACGCGACCTTCAAAGCGTGTGAGTGGACCTGCCTTCTCGCTTTCAAAGCCAAGCTCGGTTGTAAAATCGAACGCAGGCTCGCCAATCCAGCGATAGGGCGTGGCAACACGCAGCGCCTCGTCCTGCGCTTCGGGCTGGCCGGACAGGCCGGCAAGGCGGGCAAGACGTTCGCGCGCTGCCTGAACGGGGAGCTTTTCGGTCGCCTCGAGGAGGAGGAGCATTTCGTCGGCCGATGCAGCGATGCGCACAGGGAGAAGCTTGGCAATGAGCGAGGCGCGAAGGTAGATGTCGGTTTCGGTCGTAAGACTGTCGGGCGGCACGAGCGCGACGATCTTGCCGCCGATCAGGGCCTGGCCAGAGCGCAGGTCGATCGTGATCGGTTTCTGGCTTTCACCAAGGCGGCCCGAGACGACACCCTGCCCGACATCGACATCGAGCGGAAGTTCGAGCAGGCGGCTGAGTTCGCCCAGCGGCAGGAGCGGATCATGCGCATCGCCATAGGCGGTCAGCGCATCGGAAATTGTCGTTCCATCAAGCTGGACCGAAAGCAGCAACAGTTCGGGCGGGGTTGCATCGTTTGCGCCGACAGGGGGCGCAGCGAGGGCAGCCTCGGCTTGCACGGCGACGGGCTGCGTGGACGCAACCGGGCCTTCCGGCGCGCCGCTTGAAGCAACGGCGGCCAGGGCCATCATGGCGGGAGCCATGTGCATGTCAGGGCGCGGTAAAGGTCCCGCTGGCGATCGGCTGGGCCTTGCGGATATCGTCGGCGGTAAAGATTGCCGTGACGGTCTCGCCCTTCCTCAGCGGACGCATCAAAGGCACTTGCGCAACGCGTTCATCGACTTCGGGATAGACCGCGATCCCCCGGATGACGCCGACCACTTCCTTGGCGGTGCGCAGTTCGACATTGCCATAAAGCGACGTCGTGCCCTGGCGACGCAAGGGAACCGACAGGGCCGGACCTTCGGGGGTCGCGATCTGCGAGATCGGCCCGATGCTGGCCGATGCATCGGCAGCACCGCCGCGCACGATCAGTGGAATGGAAATGCCGAAGACCGACTGGATGCGCAGGACCAGTTCACCCTTGTCCGAAGACGCGGCCTGCTCGGCAGTAAGACCGCTGTCGGCGGATGGCACGGTTGTGACAGTCAGGTGCGAGCGAAATTCACCGCCGGCGGCATTGTCGGCGAGCGTCGCGCGGACGCGGATCGTGCGGCCCTGCCCCGGTGGCAGCGTAAGGCGGCTGGGTGCCGCAAGAAGATAGGGCTTGGCCGAACGGACCTTGGCGCCGACGGTTTCGGCATCGGGTCCGCGTTCGGCAAGGCGCGTCATCGGCACGATCTCTCCGGTCGGGAGCATCGCGTTGTCGACCAACGCTACGTCGACCGTGACCGGGGTGTTGCCCTGGTTGAAGACATAGACCGCTTCGGTGCGCTTGGTGCGATCGAAGATCACACGGCGCGGCGTGAGGTTGATATTGGCGGCTGCGGCCACAGGCGCGATGACCTGCGTTGCGCCCGCCTCGGGCTTGGGCTGCGCGATCGGCAGGCTCACGCCTTGCGCGAAAGCTGGCGAGGTCGCGATCAAGGGCAGCACGGCCGCCAAGGTTTTCATCGAACGCTTCATCGCTTGAAATTCCTGATGGCCCTAGTTGAACTGGGCGAGAAAAAGGATCGAACTGCCCTGCTGCATGATGCCAGGCAGCAGCCCTTCACGACCCGAGCGCAACGGGCGCAGGCTGCCACCCATGGGTTGCAACATGTCGATCCGGTAGACACCGCTGGCCATGACCACGACCCCGCTTGCAGCGCGCTGCGTGCCTTGCGGAGCCGACTTGCGGCGAGACAGCAACAGCGAGACTGAATCACCGGCATCGCCATTGAGGAACACGGCCGAGACGGCATCATTCATCACGTCGAACGTGAAGCCCGCACCGACCGGCTCCACCACGACTACCGAAGCCTGAGCTTCGGCGGTTTCGGCAGTAACTTCGATGGCCTGGGCCGATGCGGGTATCGAAGCCAGTCCAAGGAGCAAGGCCGGCAATGCGGCGCAAAGGCCTGTTCGCTCGATTTGCTCCATGTCCCCGTCCCCCTTCGAACACCCGCATCAACCCCGGCCATCACTAATCCGGATTGCGGCCCCGGATTGCAGCCAGCGCGCTTACCCTTGGGGCAAGGCGCTGCCCGGCAATGTTACTGGTAGGCAACCGTTACGGTGAACGAGCCGGAATAGGCGCCCGAAGCTTGCGTGCTGGGCAGCGAGAAGCTGCCGCCGACGTTGAGGACCTTCGAACCGGCCGAGGCCAGCGCACCCGACAGCGTCACGGTGCTGCCGAAATCGGGCGACAGCGTGACAGGGATCGAGTTCGTGCCGTTGATCAGCGATACCGACGACGGGATCGAAGTCGTGACAACCTGGCCACCTTCGCCATCTACCGTGAACTGGGCGCGGCTGGTGGTGATGCCGGTGAGCGCGACAGCGCCGGTGCCTGCAACGACGGCGTTGCCAGTATTGGCAAGCGTGACCGTGCCCGAACCGGTGCGCGGGCGTACGATGCGGCCGAACGCGAGATCGGAGTTCTTGGTGATCGTCAGCGGCTGCAGGATCGTGACCGAACCGGTAGCCGAAGTGTTGTCGGTATTGGCGGCAGACTGGGCGAAGGCGGTGCCTCCGGCCAGCAGCCCGGCGGCGATGACCGCACTGGCAAAGAACTTCTTCATCTCAACTTCCCCTATCCATTGCCCCGCGGCAAGCGAGGCAGTCCCGAACCGGATCCGCATGGATGACCACGGAGACCGGACATGCCGGTTTGGTTACCGGACAGAGCGATCCCTAGGTACGCACACCTAAGCATTGGTTAATTTCGGAGGGGAAAGCGGCCGACAACTTGCAACAGTGAAAGTATTCGCGGCAGGGCACTAAGAGGCTGGTTTTACTATAATTAGTAGGAAAAAATCGCGCATTCGCGCCATTTGTCATGTGTTTTTAACGTGACTTTCATCACCGAGGCCCGTTAAGAAATAACTATAGTTATGGTTAAGACTAGGCATTCGTTAAGAATGTCAAAGCCTGTTGGCCTAGCCAGGATTTGCCAATCGAACTGGCCACTCCCCGACAAAGGGAAAGCTCCTGCGATAGCTTTTGAGTAGGCCTCGGCCGATTCGCTCTGGTCGGGCAATTGGTCCTGTCAGCCACGGAACCGACTGGCAATGGCCGAACGGCTATCTCTGAACGGCTGGGACGGTTGGGTTGCCGCGGGTCGCGGCTACATGCCCGCCGTCCGATGCGGAGGCCGCAGGCACGAAAATTTGTTTTTGTGGGGAGAATCAATCCTGCCTGTCCGGCAGATGCGGATCCGGCGCCCGCGCGATGCGGGCGCCGGTCCTGGCTCATCCGAGCCTGCGCGGAATCAACCGTTCAGCTTGTCCTTGACGGCCTTGGCCGCCGAGAAGGTCAGCTTGTTCGAGGCGGCGATCTGGATGGTCGCGCCGGTCGAGGGGTTGCGGCCTTCGCGCGCGGGGGTGTTCTTGACCTTGAACTTGCCGAAGCCGTTCAGCGAGACTTCTTCACCCTTGGCGGCAGCATCTGCGATCGAAGCGAACACGCTGTCGACGGCCTTGCGGGCGTCAGCCTTCGAGAGGCCGTGGTTCGCTGCGATGATGTCGGCGAGGTCGCTGTTGTTCATGTTGTTATGTCCTCAACTTGAAAGGGACCGAACGGCTAACGCATGGCGAAGTGCGAAAGCCATGCCCTGCCGCAGACTTTCCACCGAATTTCGCGCTGCGCACGCCATTTTGCGTCGATTTTGGGCTTGATCAGCGGCGAATCGCTGCGATCCGGAGCATTCGGACAGATTGTAACTTTGTGTCGCAGGCGGGAATCGAGCGCAACAAGGGACGTGCGCGGGTGCAGCAATCTGCTAGATACCCTCGCGAAAGCCGTTCCCGCCGGGCTGCACCAAATGGACGGCGACACCAGATCGCCGTTCACGCGTTGGCTGCTTTTGCGGAACCGACCGGGTGCGAAGATACCAGTGAGACCGAACTTGCCGTCACGAATGCTGCGCGTATCCATCGCGACCGTGTCAACCTGCCTGTTGCTGGCCGGGTGCGGATCGACCGACGAGCCCAAGGGCAAGCCAACCCCCGTGGTCGGGGTGATGATCGCGCGAGCCGGGCCGGTCGAACTCACCACCGAGTTGTCGGGCCGGACCGAGGCTTCCGAAATCGCCGAAGTTCGCCCGCAGGTGGCCGGGATCGTGACGTCGCGGCTATTCAGCGAAGGCTCCTTTGTGCGGGCCGGCCAGCCGCTCTACCAGATCGACGCCCGGATATATGCTGCAAGCCAGGCGCAGGCGTCGGCTTCGCTCGCCTCGGCTCAGGCGACCGTCGAGGCCAACCGGCTCAAGGCCGAGCGCTTTGCGCTGCTGGCCGAGCAGGGGGGAGTGAGCCGGCAGGACGCAGCCGACGCGCGGGCGGCCTACAACCAGTCGCGCGCGGCCGTGCAGCAGGCGCGGGCCGCGCTTTCGTCGGCGCAGATCAACGTGGGCTTCACGCGCGTGTCCTCGCCCATCTCGGGCCGCATCGGCATTTCGATGGTGACCAAGGGCGCGCTGGTGACGACCAACCAGAGCGAACCCATGGCAAAGGTCCAGCGACTCGACCCGATGTACGTCAACATCCAGCAATCGGGATCGGACTTCATCAGCCTGCGCCGCGCGATCGAGAGCGGCAAGCTGGTGGCGGGCGCGGCGCCGGTCCAGGTAATCCTGCCGGACGGCAGCGCCTATCCGGTGGCGGGCCGGCTCAACCCGGCGGATATCGACGTGAACCCCGAGACGGGCACGATCACCGTGCGCGCGGTCGTGCCCAACCCCAAGGGCGAGCTGCTGCCGGGGCTGTTCGTGCGCGCGAAGGTTGGCCAGGGCACGGTGCCTAACGCGATTCTGGTGCCGCAGGCTGCGGTCAGCCGCGATCCGCGCGGGCGCGCAAGCGTTCTGGTGGCTACGCCCAAGGACATGCTCGAGAAGCGCGAGATCGTGGCCGATACGCCGGTCGGGCAGAATTGGCTGGTGTCGAGCGGGCTGAAGCCGGGCGATCGCGTGGTCGTGGAAGGGCTGATCAACGCGCGCGAAGGACAGAAGGCCAAGGTCGTGCCCGCTGGCAGCAAGCAGGCGCCCTCCCCTGCCGGTGGCGGGAAGTAGGGTCGCATGATTTCACGGTTCTTCGCGCACCGCCCGATTTTTGCATGGGTGATGGCGATCGTCATCATGGCGGCGGGGTTGTTCGCAGTCTCGACGATGGGCGTGGAACAATACCCCGACATCGCACCGCCGACCGTCTCGATCAACGCGACCTATGGTGGCGCGGATGCCTCGACGGTCGAGAACAGCGTGACCCAGGTCCTCGAGCAGCAGCTCAAGGGCCTCGACGGGATGCTCTATTTCAGTTCGAATTCGTCCAACGGTTCGGCAAGCATCACGGTGACGTTCGACAAGGGCACTGACCCCGATACCGCGCAAGTGCAGGTGCAGAACGCGATTTCGCGGGCGGTGAGCCGGCTGCCGGCAGTCGTCCAGCAGCAGGGCGTGAACGTCAACAAGGCCCAGTCCGACCAACTGATGGTCGTAGCGATCTACGACCGGACCGGGCGCGCGACCAATTCGGACATATCCGACTACCTGACCACGCATTTCCAGGACCCGCTTTCGCGCGTCGAGGGCGTGGGCAACACGCAGGTATTCGGCGGATCGTTCGCCATGCGGATCTGGCTTGACCCGCTGCGGCTGGCCGCCGTGCAACTGATGCCCTCGGACGTGACAACAGCTTTGCAGGCGCAGAACACGCAGGTTGCTGCGGGCGAGATCGGCGGAAACCCCTCACCCGAAGGTCAGCGTCTCAACGCCACGGTGACTGCGCGGTCCCGGCTCGAGACCCCGGAGCAGTTCGAAAACGTGGTGGTCAAGACCAACGTCGATGGTTCGGTGGTCAGGCTCAAGGACGTCGCGCGCGTCGAGATGGGCGAAGAAAGCTACGGCTCGCTGAGCAAGTTCAACGGCATGCCCGCGACCGGTCTGTCGATCAGCCTCGCCTCGGGCGCAAATGCGATGAAGACGGCCGAACTGGTCAAGGCCCAGGTCGATGAGCTGTCCAAAGATCTGCCCGCCGGGTACGCAACCGCCTATCCGCGCGACAGCAGTACCTTCGTGAAGCTGTCGATCGAGGAAGTGGTGTGGTCGCTGTTCGAGGCGATCGTGCTGGTGGTGATCGTGATGTTCGTGTTCCTGCAAAGCTGGCGCGCGACGCTGATCCCCGCGATCGCGGTGCCGGTGGTGTTGCTGGGCACGTTCGGCGTGTTGAGCCTTGCCGGCTACACGATCAATACCATGACGATGTTCGGCGTGGTGCTGGCGATCGGCCTGCTGGTCGACGATGCTATCGTGGTGGTCGAAAACGTCGAGCGCGTGATGCACGAGGAAGGGCTCGGCCCGCTCGAGGCGACGGTCAAGTCGATGGACGAGATCACTTCGGCGCTGATCGGCATCACATTGGTGCTGACGGCGGTGTTCGTGCCAATGGCATTCTTCGGCGGATCGACCGGCGCGATCTATCGCCAGTTTTCGGTGACGATCGTTTCGGCGATGGTGCTATCGGTTCTGGTGGCACTGGTATTCACGCCCGCGCTGTGCGCGACCTTGCTCAAGCCCGTTGAGCCGCACGAGCGACCAAAGGGCCGCTTCTTTGCGACCTTCAACCAGGGTTATGCACGGCTTGAGGATCGCTATCGCGGAAGACTGGCAAAGATCGTGGGGCGGCCTGCGCCGTGGATCGGCGTGTTCGGAGCGGTCTGCGTGGGCATGGTGCTGCTCTACGTGCAATTGCCGACCAGTTTCCTGCCCGCCGAGGACCAGGGCAATCTTTCGATCAACTACCAGTTGCCGGTAGGATCGACATCGGAACAGACGCGCGCGGTGGCGGCTGGCATTTCGGACTACATCAACCAGACCGAGAGCGAGAACGTCCGTGCGGTCTTCGTGGTGATGGGCCGTGGCCAATCGGGCTCGGCGCAGAACGCCGGGCAGGGATTCCTGCTGCTCAAGGACTGGGACGAGCGCAAGGGGGCCGAGCGCAGCGCTTCGGCCATCGCCGAGCGCCTGAACGCGCATTTCAGGCAATCGCGCGACGCACAGATCTTCGTGCTCGATCCCCCGCCGATCCGGGGCCTTGGCAGTTCGGGCGGCTTCGAGATGTGGTTGCAGGATGCGGCCGGTGCCGGCCGCGCCGCGTTGACTGCAGCGCGACGCCAGTTGACCCAGCTTGCCGGCGAGGAGCCCAGGCTCGCGCAAGTGCGTCTGAGCGGGCTTGAGGATACTCCGCAGCTCAAGGTGGACATCGACGACGACGCGTTGACCGCTTTCCAGATCGCCCCGGCCAATGCCAATTCGACGCTTTCGATCGCGTGGGGCGGGCTCTACGTAAACGACTTCGTCGACCGCGGGCGCGTCAAGCGCGTGTATGTTCAGGGCGATGCACCCTACCGCAACGAGCCTGCGGACCTTGGCCAGTGGTTCGTGCGCGGGACCGGTGGACAGATGGCGCCGTTCTCCGCCTTTGCATCCTCGCACTGGACGCAAGGCGCGGTCAGGCTTGACCGTTTCAACGGCGTATCAGCGCAGCAATTGCAGGGCAGCGGAGCGCCGGGCGTGAGTTCGGGTGATGCGATGCAGATGATGGAAGACAGCGCGGCCAAGCTGGATGGCAATTTTGCGGTCGCCTGGAGCGGATTGTCCTATCAGGAGCGCGCAGCGTCGAGCCAGTCGCTGCTGCTCTATGCCGCCTCGGTGTTCTTCATCTTCCTGTGTC
Source organism: Novosphingobium sp. HNCC26DJ243 (assembly GCF_057180545.1). Taxonomy (NCBI): domain Bacteria; kingdom Pseudomonadati; phylum Pseudomonadota; class Alphaproteobacteria; order Sphingomonadales; family Sphingomonadaceae; genus Novosphingobium; species Novosphingobium sp. HNCC26DJ243. Next base: position 286,807 of record NZ_JBXUGN010000003.1, read on the forward strand.
TTGCCGCGCTTTACGAAAGCTGGTCGGTGCCGGTGGCGGTGCTGCTGGTCATTCCGCTCGGCATCATCGGCGCGGTGCTGGCGGTGACGATCCGCGGCTTCAGCAATGACATCTACTTCCAGGTGGCCTTGCTGACCACGATCGGGCTTTCAGCCAAGAATGCGATCCTGATCGTGGAATTTGCCGAAGCAGCCATGGCGCGCGGAGTCGAGCCGGTTGCAGCCGCACTTGAAGGCGCACGGCTGCGGCTGCGGCCGATCATCATGACGAGCGTGGCCTTCATCGCTGGCGTGATCCCGCTGGTGGTTGCCGGTGGCGCAGGTGCGAATGGGCGACAGGCGATCGGAACCGGCGTGATGGGGGGCATGTTATCGGCAACGCCGCTGGCGATCTTCCTTGTGCCGCTGTTCTTCGTGCTGGTGAAGGGCGTGTTCAGGCGCAAGGACAAGCCTCAGGGCGAGATCGGCATGCAGGGAGAGCCGGCATGACGGTGCGGCAATTCATGGCGACTTTGCCCGCCTTCGCATTGGCCGCGTGCAATCTTGCACCGACCTACGTGCGGCCTGACGCGCCGGTCGCGCCGAACCTGCCGCAAGGAAGCGCCTACCCCACCCTGCCCGCAGGCGACAGCAGTGCCGATGCGCTGGGCTGGCGCGATTTCTTCACCGATCCGCGCCTGCAGCAGGTGATCGCCCAGGCCCTGAGCGAGAACCGCGACTTGCGCGTGGCTCTGGCCAATGTCGAACGCGCCCGCGCCCTGTACCGCGTGGAGCGGGCAGCCCTTGTTCCCGCGATTGGCGCAAGCGGTACGGCTTCCGAGACCCGTGGGAATGCTGGCCGGGCGGTCGACAATTTCTCGGTCCAGGCAGGCGTGAGTGCCTACGAAATCGACCTGTTCGGGCGAGTGCGCAACCAGAGCGCATCGGCGTTGCAGGCCTATCTTGCGACCGACGAGGGGCGCAAGGCGACACAGATCGCGCTGGTCGCCGAGGCGGCGAGTGCCTGGCTCAGCCATGCCGCCACCGCCGATGCCTTGCGCATCGCAGAAGAGACGGTCGCCTCGCGCCGCCAGACGCTTTCGGTCAACCTGCGGCGCGAGGCCAACGGCATCGGCACCAAGCTTGACGTGGCGACAGCGACGGCAGCGCTCAACAGCGCCGAAGCCGACGCCGCCGATTTCCGCACCAGCCTTGCGCAGGCGCGCAATGCGCTGCAACTGCTGACCGGTGGCGCACTTCCTGACGACCTTTTGCCAGCGACGCTGGGCAACGGCGATCACTTGCGCGCCGCACTGCCGGTGGGGCTATCGTCGCAAGTGCTGCTGCGCAGGCCCGATGTGCTTGCCGCAGAGCACGATCTGCGCGGGGCCTATGCCGATATCGGAGCGGCGCGCGCGGCGTTCTTCCCGTCCATCTCGCTGACCGGGCTGCTCGGCTTTGCCAGCGGCAGCCTCGGCGCCCTGTTCGATGGCGGAAACTTCCAGAAGAGCGCCAGTGCCGGGCTGGGCCAGACGATCTTCGATGGCGGCGCGACGGCAGGAAACCTAGCAGCGGCAAAGGCGGCGCGCGATGCCGCACTTGCGGCTTACGAGCGAGCGATCCAGTCGGCCTTTCGCGAGGTGGCCGATGCTCTGGCGCGGCGCGGCACGATCGACGATCGGCTGGCTGCGCAAGTCTCGCTCGAGGCCAATGCCGCCACGGCCTATCGGCTCTCGCAAGCGCGCTATGATGCCGGGATAGCCAACTTTCTCGAGCCGCTCGATGCGCAGCGTACGCTCTACAACGCTCGTCAGACGCTGGTGACGGCGCGGTTGACGCGGATGGCGAACATGGTGGAACTTTACCGTGCGCTGGGCGGCGGACTGGTCGAACAGGCGGAACGCTAGAGACGGGACCCTGGCGCTTCACAATCAGCTGCATTTGTGGTCTGGGCGGAAGATCAGTCACCGCCTGATTGGATCGGGCCTGATCGCGAAGGTCTGCAGATGCGCTTCAAGGGGCTCGACCTCAACCTGCTCGTGGTATTCGACGCGCTGATGGAAACGCGCAGCGTGACGCGCGCGGCCGAACGGATCGGCCTCACCCAGCCGGCGACGAGCGCGGCTTTGCGGCGGCTCCGCGACTATTTCGGCGACGAGATCGTTGTGCAGGTGGGCAAGCGCATGCACCCTACCCCCTTTGCCGAAGCGCTGCATCCGCAGGTTCAGGACACCCTGCGCGCGCTCGAGCAGGCGATCACCACGCCGACCGCCTTCGATCCGGCAACGTCGACGCGGAATTTCCGGATCATCGGTTCGGATTACATCATGGTTGCCGTGCTGGTTCCGCTTGTCGGGCGACTGGCACGGATCGCGCCGGGTGTGCGGGTGGAAATTATCCTGCCCAACGAGCACAGCATCGGCGAACTGGAAGCAGGGCGCGCAGACCTTCTGGTCACGCCCGAGCCTTTCCTTTCGATCGGGCATCCCAGCGAAGTGCTTTTTGCCGAGCGTCAAGTGGTGGTGGGATGGGCCGAGAACCCGGTTTTCGCCCGCGGGCTGACCGAGGAGGATTTCTACGCGGCCGGACACGTCTCGGTCCAGTTCGGGGCGAACCGGACGCCGGCCTTTGCCGATTCAACCCTCTCGCGCATGGGGCGCGCCCGGAATGTCGAGGTGACCGTCGGCAGCTTTGCCTCGGCGCCATGGTTCATCGAGGGCACGGCGCGGCTAGCCGTGCTCCACGAGCGGCTTGTCCGCCAGATCGCGCGGCGATTCAATCTGGTGTGGGCGCCGATGCCGTTCGAATTTCCGGCGATGAACGAGATGATCCAGTTCCACGATTCACGCGCGGCCGATCCCGGCCTTGCCTGGCTGCGCGGGGAAATGCGCACGGTGGCATCGCAGACCTGACCGCCGGTCGGGAGAGTCAGTGCGAAACCGCTCTAGCGCGCTTGATGGTTCCCGAGAAACTCAGCACCGGATTGTCGCCCGAGAGGATCGTGCCGCGGGCAAAGACGAGGCTGCCCCCTGCCCGGACCAGCTCGCCACGCGCGGTGAGCAGTTCGCCCTCGCGGCCACCGCTGACGAATTCGCAATTGAGAGTGACGGTGACCCCGGTGATCTCCTCACCGCCCGAGGCCGCGATCATGAACAGCGAGAAATCGGCGAATGTCATCAGCGCGCCGCCGTGGACGATGCCGTGGCCGTTGAGGTTCTTGCGTTCGGGAATGAACCCCGTGACGATGCCGCGTTCGTCGCGCCTGACGAAAAACGGGCCAGTGCTGTCCTCGAACGGGTCCTTGCCCGACCATTTCCACCAGCCGGCCCATGGTCCGTGCGTTTCGCGCTCGAAATTGCCCCGGATGGGAGGTGCGTCTGAGTCCTGCATGGACGAACTGGTGAGCGAGCGACGAGGAATTGTCGAGAGGCCGCGCGCGAACTGCGGATCGTTATGCTTAATATCTATTGATTTGGTTGAGATTCTTCTGGCGCGCCTTCGGCATCGGGTGTAGTTTCCATTGTTACCGATCGCCCCGCATGTCGGGGCACATCTTCCGGCCGGGTTGCCGCAAGGATGGCGACGCTTCACCGGACAAGCTCCCGCGCATGACTGCACGGGGCGGCGGCAACGGAGAGGTGTTGTACATGGCATATACGATCGAAGACACCGGCAGGAAGCGGACGCAGGCTTTCATCGCTGTAGGGTTGCTGCATGGCGTTGCGATCTGGGCGATTGCATCGGGGTTTGCAGGCGGCGTGGTCACCATCATGCGCGACACGCTCAAGGCGCAGCAGTGGAAGGACGATGTCACCATCGTGCCGGTCGCACCGCCCGAGGTGAAGCCCTCGGCAAAGGCGGTGGAGACCGAGCTGGTCGTTCCGAAATCGCAGATCACGCTCGCGCCGCTCGATCCCGGCGTGGTGATACGCGAGATCGACAAGGTGGTGATCGCTCCGGCGGGGGAACTCGTGATCCAGCCGCGGACGCAGCCTTCGCCCTCGCCCTCGCCGAGCTTCGCCGTGCGCGCTGCGGCACCGATGTCGGCACCGGGATCATGGGTATCGGATCGCGACTATCCCAGCGCGGCGATCCGCGCGGAACGCGAGGGTACCACGCGCTTCCGCCTGACGATCGGGCCGGACGGGCGCGTGACGGGATGCGAGGTGACCGGATCGAGCGGCTCGGCCGATCTCGACGCGGCGACCTGCGCCAAGGTGAGCGCGCGGGCGAAGTTCACCCCCGCTCTGGGCGGAGACGGCATGCCAACCAGCGGCAGCTTCAGCAGCGCGGTGCGCTGGGTCCTGCCCTGAGCCGCCACCGGTCGGCCGGACGGAGTGGGGTGCAATTCTCCGCCCGGCCTTCCGGGGAACCGTCATTCGGCGGCGTCGGCCTGCCGCTCGGTCTGGCGCGCAGAGACCCGAGAAAAGTTGGCGATTGCGCTGGCGAGGCAGGCATCCATCGCGGAGAGGCCGCGCGGTGAGAGGCGGACGAACGTGCGGCGACCGTCGCGGCCGTCGTCCTCGCGCTCGACGAGGCCCCGCGCCTCGAGGATGCGCAGCCAGCGCAGCGCAGTGGTGGGCGGAACGTGCGCGCCGATGCAGGCGCTGGTGGTGGGCACGCGGCGATCCTCGCGCGCGGCGATGTAGAGATCGAGCAGGATGTCCCATGTGGGCTCGCCGAAAAGGTCGGCGGGCAGATGCTTGTGGCGGCGGCGGCGCTCGGCGTAGATCTCGCGGGCGACGGCAAGATGCGGCCCGACCAAACGCGGATCAAGGGGCTGCGGATTCACCGGTGGTTCGACCAGGCGTGGCTCGCTGCGGCGGCCTGTAGCGATGTGGCGGACGTGCGCGGAAGTTGCGCGCATGGAACGAACAGTCATGAGTTGTGCTCCCCCAGGATGCAGCATGGCGATTTACGCCTGGGCAAATGTCTTAGGCGGGTGATCTGGCGCCTTCCCCAAGGCGCCGCGCCGTCAGGCCGGACTACGGTCCAGTCGCCATGCGTGATAGCGACCGACCTGCTCTTCGCGCCGCGAATGGGCGACGGTGCCGAGCAGCAGGGCAACGACCTGGATGTTCAAGGGCATCTGGGTCATTGCAAAATAACCGTAGCGGACCAGGGATAGCTCGATGATCTTCGACGCGTGGCCGAGCACCACGATGATCTGCGCCGCGCTGACCACGAGGGGCCAGCCACGATTGGCGCGCAGGGCAATCGCGAGAAAGACGATCATCGCCCAGCTGTCGATCACGAGGTGGCCGGGATCGACCGAAAAGAATTCGGTCACTCCGAACACCGCGTGATTGATCAGGTCGAGGCCGGCGGTCGTCACGAGAACCATTGCGACCAGCCGTTCGGGCTCGCCCCCCTTGCGGAAGGCATAGACGACGACTGCGGCCATCAGGAGACGTAGCGACCAGATCAAGACCATTTCCCTGTCCGGCTTTGTGGACGTTTCAGATCTGCGGCCCGGATCAGGCCGCGCGTACCAGGGCGACGTTGCCGCCAGCGCTGTCGATCTGCCCCTTCGACGGGCAGTCATCGACCATGCCGCTGCCGAGCTCGCGACCGACATCGAGCAGCTTGCCGTGGACGCGGGCGATTTCGTTGCTGGCGTCGAGCATGGCCTTCTGGCTGGCCGCAAGGCGCAAGAGCGCCTCCTGGCCGGTGAAGGCGCCGACGCTGGCTTCGCGGCGGGCCCGGACCATGGTTGCAAGCAGATTGGCCTGGCGGATCAGGGCTTCATCGATCGCGGCTTCTGCCTCGTGCAGATCGCGAGTGATACGGATTCCATGTACGGTGACGAGATTGGCGTTGGTCATTGTAGCTCCCACCTCCGGCGTTTCCGCAGAAGGCCCCTTTGGCATTGCGTGGCGACGCCCCCGCGCCGGTCACACAGTTGACGGAAGGAGACGGCCTGCGAGCCTCTAGGTTCGGTCAGCGATCGAGCAGCGAGGACAATTGAGCGAACATGCTCAATCCCCCGAGCACGACGATGATCAGCAGCGCCGTGATCCCGACTATGAAACCCAGCCGGATCAGGGTGCCATAAGGCCCGTCGAACATCTCCGGGAGAACGCGGTGGAAGATGATCCCGTCCTCGCCAGGCGATTGCTGTCGCCATGACGTGGGAACTTCGATCTTGCCCTCGATCTCGGGCGCGGCTTGCACCCGTGGCAGGATCTGATCCCCGAACCGGTCGACCATCGCGTCGTCCCGTTCAGGGCTTTCGACCGGAAGTGGCGGAAATCCTATGTGGGAAAGTTCATATACGGGTTGTTCGTATATCTCGAGCAGGCGCCGATAGGCCTGCGCCACCTCGCCACGCGTGCCCACGCCAAGCTTCCCGCGCGCCAGCATGATGCGCTGATCGACGGTGTGCGGCGAGATGCCGAGCAAACGCGAGATTTCCTTCGACGTCTTGTGCTGGATCACGAGGTCGAGAACTTCGCGCTGCTTGGCGGTAAGCTCGAGGAGCGGGTTATCGATCAAGTCGCCATCAACCATCATTTTCAGTCGCACCCCGGGGAGACGTCAGGGCCCATGTAAAAGGGTAAACGCCTTTGGCTACTATAGTGCCTGATTCGAATGCACTTTCCAATCGACCTTTCGTCAGGTGAAGGTCCGGATCGATACGGAAAGGGTTAATGAATTTTTTTCGAACATTCCTGCGATCGATTGCGGCCGCACTGTTCGCGGACACGTGCCTGGTGCAATGTGCCCATGGCGAATCAGGGGTTTGGGATTGGACGGCAGCGTACTGACACGCAAGACAGGCAGGGTCATCGCGACCGGCAGGGCCATTCTGGCACTGGCGTTCCTGCTTGCTCTCTGGCTTGATCCGGCGGTGCCGGTGCGCGGCATTGCCGGCGGATACCTGCTTGCGAGCGGATATCTTCTCTGGACGGCGATCCTGATGGTGATCGCCTGGCGAAGCTGGTGGTTCGACTTCAGGCTGGCACCGCTGGCGCAGGGGATAGATATCGCGGTGTTCATCACCGCAGTCTATTTCACCGAAAGCCCCTTCACCGAATTCCAGAGCCCTTTCCTTGCTTTTGCGGCCTTTCTGCTGGTGACCGCCATGGCGCGATGGCACTGGCGCGCGACGGCCCTGACCGCGGTCGTGCTGCTGACGACCAATCTCCTGTTCGGCTTCGTGCTCTATCAGATGGGGCTGCAAATCGATCTCTTCCGGTTCTCACGCCGGGTAATCTACATGATCCTGCTGTCCTGCATCCTGATCTGGTTGAGCATGTCGCGTGGCAATGGACGCATGTTCCATGTGCCCGAGCCGCCGGGACTTCTGGGCAACCGTCGCGACGCTCTGCTCGATTGCGCGCTGAGCGTGACAGCTTCGGTGCTGGGCGCGCGCAATGCCGTTCTGGCTTTCGGCGCGAACGAGGAGCCGTGGGTGGAGCTTCGCCACCTGAGCAGTTCGGGCATCACGCGCGAGCGCGCAGGGCCCGCGCGTTGGGACGAGGAAACCGATTCGCTGCGGGTGCCGATGATCTTCAACACCATCCGGAGCCGGCGCCTGTTCCTGGGCAATTCCGGCGTGGTTGCGGCAAGAGGCGATGCGATGTCGTCGCTGGCAGCCGAGTTCGGTGTCGAGGAAGGCATCATGGTGCCGGTGCGCAGCGCAACGGGCACGGGCGTGCTGATTGCCTGGAACTGCAATTCGCTCGGGCCGGACGACCTGCGCATCATGCAGGACATTTCAGAGCAGGTGGGCGCAGCGCTCGACCGCGAGGACATGGCGTCGCTTGCACGAAGCGCTGCCGAAACCGGCGTGCGCCACGCGGTTGCGCGTGATCTGCATGACAGCGTTGCCCAGTTCCTGGCGGGCACACTGTTCCGGCTGGAAGCGCTGCGGCGGTGGATCCGTGAAGGCAACGATCCCGAAGGCGAGATCGATTCTATCAAGAACGCGCTTCGGCGCGAGCAGGGACAGTTGCGCCAGTTGATCGAACGCCTGCGCCGGGGCGAGGACGGTGACCGCCGCACCGAAATGGCCGATGACCTGCGTGACCTTCTGGCCGAGGCCGGCGCGCACTGGCACATAAAGACCGAACTTGTCCTGCCGGACGATCCACTGACGGTTCCCCTCCAGCTTTCGCACGAAGTGCGCCAGCTGGTGCGCGAGGCGATCGCCAATGCCGTCCGCCATGGCAAGTGCCGCAATGTGCGCGTGGAACTCTCGCAGAAATCGGGTATGCTCAACCTGAGCATCGCCGACGACGGCACAGGTTTTCCTGACACGCCCGAGGCGATCCATCCGCGCTCGATCAGCGAGCGCGTGGCGGCACTTGGGGGCAGTTTCGACATGCACAGCAACACTGATGGCGCTCGGCTCGAGATCGCCATCCGATCCGGAGAACCCGCATGATACCCGTTCTGGTAGCCGACGATCATGGCTTCATCCGCGCAGGCGTGGAAGCGGTGCTGCGCGGCACGCGCTTCTCGATCGTTGCGGCAACCGCCAGCGGCGAGGAAACGCTGGACGCGATCAAGACGCACGATCCCTCGATCGTGCTGCTCGACATCAACATGCCGGGGATGAACGGGGTTCAGGCGCTCGAAGCGCTGCGCGAACGCGGTGACAAGCGCAAGGTCGTGCTGCTGACCGCCGAGATCAACGACCGCCAGCTGATGTCGGTGATGCGCGCCGGGGTGGACGGCATCGTCTCGAAGGACGGCGCCGAGGACGGGCTGGTCGACGTGCTCGACAAGGTCCATGCGGGCCAGAAGGCGATCGGGCCGGACTTTTTGCAGCGCGCGCTCGATCTTTCGCTCAAACCCGATTCACAAGGGCCGCTTGGCAAGCTCAACCCGCGCGAACGCAAGATCGCCGCGCTCGTCGCACGCGGCCTGCGCAACCGCGACATCGGCGCCGAAATGGGCATCGGCGAGGGCACGGTGAAGGTCTACCTCCACACGATGTACCAGAAGCTTGGGATCGACAACCGCACCGAGCTGGCGCTGCTGGCGGTGAATGAGCAGGATGGGTGAGGGTCGGCGCGTCTGGTTTTGGTGATTTCGGCCTGATAGCGGAGTGTCAGGACAGGACCAGTTGCGGACATTCGCGTGCAACAACCCCCATCATCGTCGTCGCCCCGTGCTTGACACGGGGCTTGGCTACCTTTCGACGTCGCCTCGTGCCGCTTCCACCGCCGGGTACCACTGGTCCCAAAGGTCCAACCACTCCGGATTGTCCGCCTCGATCAGAGCGAATTTCCATTCTCGGCGCCATTTCTTGACCAGTTTTTCGCGTGCGATCGCGGGTTCGATTTCCCCGTGGCGTTCGGCGTAGACCAGCCTTGTCTTGCCAAAGTCGCTCACGTGGATCGAGCCGTCACCCTCACGATGCTGCCATACGCGACGGATCAGATCACAGGTGACGCCAACATACATCCCGCCACGATAGCGGTTTGCCATGATGGAGACCCAGCCACCCTTGTCCATCGGGCCGTCATGCCAAACGTGAGGTCGCAAGGGAAGCCAAGCCCCGTGTCAAGCACGGGGCGACGGTGGCTTGTTTGAGGAGTTTTCCATCATCCACCCACTTCCCGCCATTCGCCCTAAACCTCCTGAACCTCAAAACATGCCATTGCAGCGCGCCTTGACAGGCCCTCCCCCCGGCCCCTTCGACAGGCTCAGAACCGGGAGGGGAGGTTGGGGTGTCCCGGCCTTTGGCGGGACGCTTGTGTTCAGGCGGGTTCCAGCAGGAGGCTCGCGGCGGCGGTGTTGCTGATGGGGATGTGGTAGTTGCGGCTGACTTCGGTCAGGGGCGCATCGCCCAGTGCGCCGCGCGCGGCGATCCAGTTGAGGATTTCGACACCCTGGGTGCCCGCGAGTTCGGCGACTTGCTCGGCGGTGTGGCCGGTCAGCGCGTCGGGGTTGGCGGCGAGGTTGTCCAGGCAGAACAGGTCGTAATCGGGGTTCATGAACCCCGCGCGCGGGCCGTCGAGCTGGTGCGAGAGCCCGCCGGTGCCGCAGACGAGGATGCGTTCGTCCCCGCCCCAGGATTGCAGCGCGCGGTGGACTGCGCGGCCCAATGCGAGGCAGCGCCTGGGGCTGGGCAGCGGATATTGCACGGTGTTGATCGATATCGGGATCAACTTGATCGGCCAGCTTTCCGCGCCCGGATAGACCAGTTCGAACGGGATCGAGACGGCGTGATCGACCAGCATCTTCTGGCAGGTGGTGATGTCGAACTCATCGCGCACGAGACTGTCGATCACGTGCCATGACAGCGCGGGGTGGCCGGTGAAGCTCTTGTAGACCGGCAGGCCCCAGCCCTCGTCGGCGTTGTCGTAAGCAGGTGCTGCGCCGACCGCGAAGGTCGGCATCTTGTCGAGGAAGAAGTTAAGGCCGTGGTCGTTGGAGAACACGACCGCAACGTCCGGCTTTGCCTCGGCCAGCCATTCGCGAATTGGGGGAAAGCCGTCAAAGAACGGTTTCCAGTAGGGCGTGTCCTGATCGCCGCGCATGATCGCGCCGCCGATGCCAGGGACGTGGCTGGTGAAAAAGCCGCCGATCACATTGGCCATCATGCGTTCTCCTTGTTCGGAATCTTGTCGGCCCAGGTGACGAGCATGGCCTTGAATTCATCGACCGACATGCCGGTCTGCAGGGCGCCGAGGTCCTGCACGCCAAGGCCGAAGATGCCGGCCAGCTTGGCGAGGTAATAGACGTTGCCACCGGCATCGAGCATAGCGAGCACATCGCGGTTGGCGACGGCCCTGCGCTGCTGCGGAGTCAGGTTGAAGCGGGCGCAATAGGCCTCCTCGTCGGCAAGGAAGGCCTCGCGGTTGGCCTTTTCGTTGAACGAGAAGCACATCGCGTTGAGGGCATAGCCGCGCGTGGCGAGATCGCCATCGAACAGGGGAATGGCGCGCCTCCGCGCCTTTTCCGCAAGTGCCGGATCGATTGTCATGCCTTGATCTCCCGGCCGGACCTGGGGCGTCCGGCATGAAGAAATCATATGCAACACATACAATATTCGCCTTGATCGATGTCAAAGTCGGGCGTCGTGAAATCGTGCGCACCTAAGTAACGTAACGGATTGCCCAAATCCTTGATCCATAGGTATATTTACGCCATGCCCCTGACAAATGCCGAACGCCAGCGCCGCTATCGCCAACGCCTCAAGGCCCGTGCATCGGGTGGTGCGGTGGTGGAGCAGGCGCGCCTCGCGGTCGAGCGCGCGATTCATGCGCTCTGGGCCTATCATGAACGACCCTCGCCCAGCGGCATCGCATGGAGCGAGATCGACGGGTGCCGTACGCTGGACGAATACCGTTCGGAACTTGAACGGTCGCCTGCCAACCTGCTGCAGACCTGCCGCGCGTTCTTGCCCGGTTTTGAAGGACTGACGCTGGACGAAGCACGGGCAGTGGCGGACGTTATCGAGCTGGCCGACGCGCTGCGGCTGGAGCCTGCAGGCCGGATCGTGTTGCCCGACGCGGCATGATTCGCGGGCAACTCAATGAAAAATCACTGAAAAACCCACGAAATACCCCTCATTTTTGCCCACCAAATAGCGGTAAAACAACCGTTAAGCATTGCTGGCGCCATGGGCTTGGGCATATTGGCCATTGGAACACACCACGTCGAGATATGTTGCTGTGGCTGAGGCCGCATTCCAGGAGATTAGAGTTGAGTGTTGGTGAGGCGCGTCGGAACCGGTTCGTCCGTGCGCTGATCAGGCGTGACCGGACTTTTGGCGAATCGCTATTGTGGATTGCAGGGCTTATCCTTGCGCCCACTGCCTTGCGCATGTCCATCGATACAGGCGCGCTCGGCCTTCCCTTCCTGACCTATTGGCCAAGTCTGCTGATCGCGTCGCTGGTGCTCGAATTGCGGTTCGCCATCGTCTTCGCCATGGTCACCGCCTTTTTTGCGCAGCGCGTGTTCGGCGGTGGGGCGTGGTTCTACGAGGTAACTCCGGCACGCGTGGTGTTCTTCGCGATGTTTGCGCTTTCGGCCGGGATGATTCTGACCATGGGATCGATGGTGCGACGCGCCGTGCGTGAGGTCGAGGAGGCCAACGCGGCGCAGGAGCAGTACAGCCGCGAAATGCGCCACCGGGTGCGCAACATGCTGACGATGATCCAGACGCTGGCCACGCGCGGGGCAAAGGCTCGCTCCGCCTTGGATTTCTACAAGGAATTCTCGCTGCGGATCGAAGGGCTCGCCAATTCGACCGACCTCTTGCAGATTGGCGCCGAAAGCGACGGGCGATTACCCCAACTCGCAAGCCAGACAATTGCGCCGTTCGACCGTGAAGGTCGCATCCGGCTGAGTGGCGAACCGTGCAAGCTGCCAGCCGACAGCTGCATTCCGCTGATAATGACGCTGCACGAATTGTGTTCGAACGCGATCGGCCATGGTGCGCTGTCGAACGAGACCGGTCGGGTCGATCTCAACTGGTTTCTCGGCCCCGATGGATCGACCCTGTACCTAATGTGGATCGAGCGCGGAGGCCCGCGCGTCGCGGTGCCAGACTATAGCGGAGTGGGCTCCAAGCTGCTGACGGCACAGCCAGGCATCGCGGCGATTGACCTCAACTTCGACCCTGAAGGCGTCTGGTGCGAAATTCGCATAGAGGGCGCTCGCCCGGTAACGACCTCGGTCGAGCGGCAGACGGCAGCGTAGGCAGGGCGTTCTAGAACCCGGCTTCGATGGCCACGCGGATCGCGTCTGCGCTGGTCTTGACCTCGAGGCCCTTGAGCACAGCGGAGCGGTGCATCTTCACGGTACGCTCGCTCAGGCCGAGTTCATAAGCGATCTGCTTGTTGAGCTTGCCCGCCGCCATGAGAACGAGGATTTCCTTCTGGCGCCGACTGAGGCGTTCGACGCGATCTGCCGCAAAGTTGCGGCGCGCGTCATTGGCCTGGGCCTGGTCTTCGCCAACTTCCACCTGCGAGCCAAGGTAGTATTCAAGTTCGCCCGAGGCATCGAAGATCGGCGCGACCATGACCGCGTTGCGGAATGGCGTGCCATCCTTCTTGTAGTTCAGGATCTCGACCATGACCGGTTGCTTGCGCCAGATGCCTTCGCGCAGCGTCAGCGCCTTGTCGTCTTCGGTCGCCGAACCACGCAGGAAGCGGCAGTTGCGTCCGATGATCTCTTCGCGCGAATAGCCGGTGAGTTCGACAAACGCATCATTGCAGGCAATGATGGGGTTGTCCGGCAGGCGCGGGTTGCTGATGACGGCGGCCGTCGGGCTGGAAGCGATCATCTCGGATATAGACATGACCTCACTATAGGCACGTCAGGGCCAGTTTCCAATGCGTGCCCTTTGGTCCGTGTTGTTCCGGAACGGGCCGACGCGCATCCGGACAGCATTGCCGAACCCCCTGCCTTGCCGGAGCCGCCGCTGATGAACGTCCTGTCCCCTTCCCTTGCCGCATCGTCTGGCATGGCCGACGTCATGGGCGAGGATGGCAAGATAGCCGTTCCTGCCGAAGTGCAGGACGCCATCCGCACGCTGATCCGCTGGTCGGGAGACGAACCGGAACGTGAGGGTCTGCTTGATACACCCAAGCGCGTCGCGAGGGCGTGGCGCGAAAATTGCAGCGGATATGCCAACGATCCGGGCGTGCATCTTTCGCGCACGTTCGAGGAAGTGGGCGGCTATGACGAGGTCGTCCTGCTGCGCGACATCCCGTTCCAGAGCCACTGCGAACATCACATGGCGCCGATCACCGGGACGGCATCGATCGCCTACCTGCCCCGTGACCGCGTCGTCGGCATTTCCAAGCTGGCGCGCGTGCTGCACGGCTATGCCCAGCGCCTGCAGGTGCAGGAGCGCCTGACGGCTGAGGTAGCCCAGTGCATCTGGGACAATCTCCAGCCCCACGGCGTTGCCGTGGTGATCGAAGCGCAGCACGGTTGCATGACCGGGCGCGGCGTGAAGACTCATGGCGTGGGGATGGTAACCAGCCGCATGCTCGGTTGCTTCCTGAATGACGCGAGCAGCCGCAAGGAAGTGCTGGCGTTGATGGGACGTGGTTAAGGCCCGGACGGCGATCACCATGCGTGTTGCAATCGTCGGAGCCGGCATGGCCGGTCTTTCCTGCGCAGACCGTCTGCGCCATGCGGGTCACGAAGTGTCCCTGTTCGACAAGGGCCGCGGCCCTGGCGGACGAATGTCTACCCGCCGGATGGAAACGCCCCTCGGCGAGGTCCAGTTCGACCACGGAGCACAATACTTCACCGTCCGCGACCCGGGCTTCATGGCGCAAGTGGCGCGCTGGTCGGCCGGTGGGGTAGCCGCACCATGGCCGGCAGCCGGCACGGGCGCGTGGGTGGGCGTCCCGGCGATGAGCGCGGTCGTGCGCGACATGGCCGATCAGCACGATGTGCGGTTCGGCTGGCACGTGCGTGGTCTGGTACGCAGGGATGGCGCCTGGCACCTTACAGGCGACGCTGCCAGCGGCGAACGCGTGCAGAGCGGACCGTTCGACACTGTAGTGGTTTCGCTGCCTCCCGAACAGGCTGCAGCGATCGTTGCACTCCATGACCTTTCGCTCGCTTCGACTGCCCTGGCGGCACGTTCTCAACCGTGCTGGACCGGGATGTTCGCCTTCGACGCACGCCTGCCGACCTCGCGCGATACCGTGCGCGATGCAGGCCTGGTCAGCTGGGCCGCGCGCAATGTCGCCAAGCCGGGGCGCGAAGGGCCTGAAACCTGGGTAGTGCAGGCCAATCCGCAATGGTCGGCAGACAACATCGAGTGTCCCGCCGAGCAGGTTGCCCATCAATTGCTGCTCTCGCTTGGCAAGTCTTTGGGGATCGTGATGCCGCAGCCGGTGGTGCAATCGGCGCATCGGTGGCGCTATGCGATGTCGACCGGAAGCAACCTTGGCGCGCTGTGGAGCAGCACGTCGCGGATCGGGGTGTGCGGTGACTGGCTGCTCGGGCCGCGCGTGGAAAACGCCTGGTTATCTGGCAAGACGCTGGCGAGCCGCATTCTGGATTCGGCGCAGCAGGCAGCGGCGTAAGCTGAGCGAGACCTCGCCTCAGCCCTGGGCCAGCGCCTTCTTGTAGATGCTGGTGCGCGGATATTCGAACAGGCGCATGACCATCGGCTCGAAGAAGGACAACGGCAATGTGTCGTAATCCGGATCGAACGAGGGACAATCGTACTTGTCGATGAATTCGGCTGTGGCGGCGTAGTGTTCGTGCCCCTCGAAGCGGTCGCGCATGTTGCGATCAAGCCCGAGGAACTGAAAGAAATTGTAGCCCTGGAAGATGCCATGATGCTGGACGATCCACAGCAGTTCCTCGGAGACGAACGGCTTGAGGATCGCGGCAGCCACATCGGGGTGATTGTAGGCACCCAGCGTATCGCCGATATCGTGCAGCAGGGCCATGACGACATAAGCTTCGTCCCGGCCATCGCGGTGCGCGCGGGTGGCGGTCTGGAGGCAATGTGTCAACCGGTCTACCGCAAAGCCGCCGCAATCACCTTCGAGCAGGCGCAAGTGGTCAAGCACGCGCGCGCCGCCATTGCGCGAATAGGGCTTGAGATGCGTCATGATCGCATCCCAGTCCGCTTGCGTGCCTTCGGTCATCGAATGGAATTGCGCGGTCGGCAGGTCGTCCATGGACACGACATCCTCGTCCCTCGCGCCGCCCGGTAATCGGGCAGTCGCGCGCGGTGCAGACTATCGCATTTTCCATGATTTGAAATACGCGACGAGGCGGTCAGGTGCCGCCGCGCTTTTCGCAGATCTCGCACAGGGCGTGGATGATCGCGCGCACGACTTCATCCTTGAGGCTGTAGAAACGCACTTGTGCAGCAACGCGCGTCTCGACCGCATCCTCATCGCGCAGGCGAGCGAGATGCTGCGAGACCGCCGACTGCGAGAGGCCGGTAAGTTCGACCAGTTCGCCGACCGAGACCTCGCCCTCATCCATGCGGCACAGCATCAGCAGCCGTTCGGGATGGCTCATCGTGCGCATCCGCGCCGCCATCTGCGCGGCGTTGGTCTTCAGGTCTGCAAGATTTGCGGGCTTCATCACTTCCAGCAGATAGCGCGCCGGGCCGCGCGTGCAAGCCGCCACGCATATTCGCGGCAAAACTGCCTTGCCCCCAAAGGCGCAACCGCCTAGGGGGGCCCTCGTCGGGGAGTAGCGCAGCCTGGTAGCGCATCTGGTTTGGGACCAGAGGGTCGTAGGTTCGAATCCTATCTCCCCGACCACTTTCCTGATCAGGAACAGAAAAAAGGGCGGCAACCTTTCGGGTGCCGCCCTTTTTCGTGCTGTGGATCGAAAGGATCAGGCCGCGACGACCTTGGCTTCCTTGATCACGCCGGGGTTTGCCGGCGGTTCGCCCTTGGGCAGCGCATCGACGTGTTCCATGCCGCTGACGACCTGGCCCCAGACGGTGTACTGCTTGTCGAGGAAGCGGGCATCGTCGAAGCAGATGAAGAACTGGCTGTTGGCCGAGTGCGGATAGCTGGTGCGGGCCATCGAGCAGACGCCGCGCACGTGCGGTTCGGCATTGAATTCGGCCTGGAGGTCGGGCTTGTCCGAACCGCCCATGCCGGTGCCCTGCGGACAGCCGCCCTGTGCCATGAAACCGGGGATCACGCGGTGAAACTTGACGCCGTTGTAGAAGCCTTCGCCCACAAGCTCCTTGATCCGTTCGACGTGACCGGGAGCGAGATCGGGGCGCAGCTTGATCACGACGTCGCCCGAATCGAGCGTGAGAACGAGGTTTTCGTCAGCCATTGGTAGCAATTCCTTCCTGTTTGCGCGCCGATATAGGGCCTTCCCCCATAAAGTCACGCATAGGTCTGCTAGGCGGTTGCAATTGCCCGTCCAATGGCTAACCCCGCCCCTGATGGAGCGCGACGAGGACCTTGCCGAAACCCTGCTCCCCGACGAGGACGACATCGTCCCGGCGGCCGAGCCCTCGCGCCATTCGGAAAGCCTCGACGAGGAAGACAACACCCTGCGCCCCGGCTTCGTGCGCAAGGTTGCAGAAGCGCTCGAGAGCGGCGAACATGAGACGGTCTACAATCTCGTAGAACCGCTTCACCCCGCCGACATCGCCGATCTGTTCGAGCTGATCGATCGGGACGACCGCGTCGCGCTTGCGCGCGCGATCAACGACCTGATGGGCGGCGAAGTGCTCGCCGAACTGAACGACCACGTGCGCGAGCTGCTGGTCGAGGAACTCGATCCCGACGAGGTTGCCGACCTTGCCGAGCAGATGGAGACGGACGACGCCGTCGCCCTGATCGAGGATCTCGACGAGGAGGACCAGCAGGCGGTCCTCGCCGAGATGGAGCCCGAAGACCGCGCCGCCATCGAATCGGCGCTGTCCTATCCGGAAGAGACCGCCGGGCGCCTGATGAGCCGCGACCTGATCGCGGTGCCCGAGGCGATGACGGTTGGCGACCTGATCGATTTCCTGCGTCGCAACGACGATCTTCCCACCGAGTTCTGGGAAGTGTTCATCGTCGATCCCAAGCACCATCCGCTGGGCACGTGCCAGTTGGCGTGGATCCTGCGCGCGCCGCGCAGCGTCCTCCTGTCCGACGTGATGAAGCGCGACCAGACCCTGATCCCGGTGACGATGGATCAGGAAGAAGTGGCGCTGCGCTTCCAGAAATACGCACTGATTTCCGCCGCCGTGGTGGACGAGAGTGGGCGGCTGGTCGGCCAGATCACGGTCGACGACATCGTGCACATCATCCAGGAAGAGGCGAGCGAGGACATCCTGCGCCTGTCGGGCGCGGGCGATGGCGACATCAACGAGCCGATCCTGCTCACGGTGCGCACGCGCCTGACCTGGCTGGTGGTGAACCTCGGCACGGCGCTGGTCGCGGCCTCGGTGGTCGGCATGTTCCAGGGAGCGATCGCGCGCTTTGCGCTTCTGGCGGTTTTGATGCCGATCGTTTCGGGCATGGGCGGCAATGCCGGCACGCAAACGCTGGCCGTGGTGGTGCGCGCGATCGCGACCAACCAGCTGACCAGTTCGAACACCGTGCGCATGATCCTGCGCGAATTGCGCATCGCGGCCACCAACGGTGCGACGCTGGGCCTGCTGATCGGCACCGGCACGGCGCTGCTGTTCGGGAATCCGCTGCTGGGCGCGGTGATCGGCGCGGCGATGGTGATCAACAACCTGGTAGCGGGCCTTGCCGGGATCATGGTGCCGGTCACGCTCGATCGGCTCAAGGTCGATCCGGCTGTATCTTCTGCCGTATTCGTGACGATGGCGACCGATGTCATGGGCTTCTTCTCGTTCCTTGGCCTTGCCGTGCTGAGCGGGCTGGCCGGGTGATTCCAATGCCGTTGATCATTACCATTCGTCATTGCGAGCGTGGCGAAGCAATCCAGAGCACGGCGCGAGAGGCTCTGGTTTGCTTCGCTGCGCTAGCAATGACGACTCTTGGTGTGGTTTAGCTGCATGCCGCTGCACATGACCAAGGTTGCCTATGGCGCGCAGTCGCTGGCCGAGATCCATGAGTGGTTCTCCAGCGGCGGACGGCGCGGCGATGCCAGCGAAGCGCGGCTGACCACCAAGAACCGCCCCAAGCGCGCCGCCGAAATGATCGGCAGTTCGCTGTTCTGGATCCACAAGCATCAGCTGGTCGCGCGGTCCGAAATCCTCGGCTTCGAGGAGGCCGATGGCGGGCGCACGAACATCGTGATCTCGACCAGACTGATCGACGTTCACCCCAGCCCCAAGCGCGCGCACCAGGGCTGGCGCTATCTGGAAGACGCCGACGCGCCAAAGGATCTGGCCGACGGCGAGGCGGGCGAAGTGCTGCCTGCGCAGATCGCGGCGGATCTGGCGAAGCTGGGGCTGGTCTGACCGGCTACCTCCCCAGCCACCACTTCAGCAGATGATGCGCCACCGCAAACGGCGGGGGCGCGATGAAGGCGCCGTCTTCGGCGCCGGTCATTGCGTGGGCGACTTCATCACGGGTGAACCAGCGGGCGTCATCGAGTTCGGTCTCGTCGATCACGATGGTCTTGTCGTCGGCATAGGCGTGGCAGCCGATCATCAGGGATGACGGAAACGGCCATGGCTGGCTGGCGACGTATTCGACCGAGTGCGCCTTGACGCCGGCTTCTTCCAGGACCTCGCGCTTGACCGCGCCTTCGAGGCTCTCGCCGGGTTCGACGAAGCCTGCGAGCGCGGAATAGCGGCGTGGGGGGAAGCGGGGCTGCCGGCCGAGCAGGAGCTGGCCATCGCATTCGACGGTCATGATCGTGACCGGATCGACGCGCGGGAAGTGTTCGCCCTTGCAAGTCTGGCTGGTGCAATTGCGCTGCCACCCCCCCTTGGCGAGTACCGTGGGGCTGCCGCAGCGGGCGCAGAAGCGGTGGCGGGCGTGCCAGTCGACAAGACTGCGCGCGCCGCCATAGATGGCGAGATCGGCCGGGGAGAGCATTCCCATTGCGCTCCACAGGCGCGGGTTGGGCGGGGCGACCGAGCCCATGATCGCGGGCGTGACTTGCGCGAAGCATGCGCGCCCGTCTTCCATGAGGCCGAGGAACACCAGTTCCGCGGCAGGGTCTGCATCGGCCAGCGTGCCCCAATCGAGGCTGCCATCAGGCGCGATGACCGGGTCGATCCCGTCAAGCCTGAGCAGGCGCGCGCGCCAGTTCTTCAAGGCGCCGAGCTTTTCGGCATCGGCGCGGATGTGATCGGCGCGATCGAGGCCTGCGCCTGCAAAGGCAATCGTGGTGTCCATCAGGCTGCGACCTTCCCTGCGGTAACGTCGGCCAGTACGGCCTTGGCGAATTCACGGTGCACCGGATAGGCCTGGGCCGGCATGTATTGCGTGTAGATCCCGGCGCGGATCGCCGCGCGATAGTTGACGAAGCCGACGGTCCCCGCAGCCCCCGCCCAGCCAAAGGTTCCGGCATCCTCGCCCAGGCCGACCGAGCCACCCGCGCCGAAGCCGTTGCCAGCGATGAAGGAGCGCGAAAGGTCGGTCCCTTGCGGCAGGAGATTGCTGGTGCCCAGACGCACTGCTGCCTCACTCATGACCTGACGCCCGTCGATCTTGCCGTAGCCCAGCAGCATGGCGAGAAAGCGGTCGTAATCGCGCGGGGATGAGACCAGCCCTGCTCCGCCAAAGGGGTAGGGCGGCTGATCGAGATAGATCGACGCCTTGCCCGGATCGATCGGCAGGAGGAGATCGCCTGCGACGGCGTAATTGGTGGTGAGGCGTGCCGCTTCGCTTGCCGGCACGCGGAACCAGGTGGACGCCATGCCCGCGGGCACGAAGATGCGTTCGTGGAGGAAGCGGTCGAAGGGCATGCCGCTGGCGATCTCGATCACGCGACCGAGCAGATCGAGCCCGACGGAATAGCTCCAAACGGTGCCGGGTTCGTGGACGAGCGGCATCGTCGCGAGGACCTCGGCAAATTCGGCGAGGCTGGCGAGCGGCTTGGCCGAACCGAACATCGCAACCGGCATGCGGCTCGCCTGTCCGGGGACGAGGCCGGCGTTGATATAGGCGTCCTTGATCGGGCCGGACTGAATGATCGAGTAGCCAAGGCCCGCCGTGTGAGTGAGCAGGTGGCGCACGGTGATCTGCGTGCGCGCGGGACGCAGGTCGGTGATGGAGCCATCGGGCGTGACTTGCACCTGCATCTTGCCGAACGCGGGGATCAGATCGGCAATCGGCTGGTCGAGCCCGAGCTTGCCTTCATCGATCAGGATCATCGCGGCCATGCCGGTGATCGGCTTGGTCATCGAATAGATGCGAAACAGGCTGTCCATGTCGATCGGGACAGGATTGCCCTTCGCGAGCGTGCCGCGCGCGATGTCGAGCGGGGCGGCGCTGCTGCCCTGGCCGAGCGCGGCAATCATGCCGGGCAGCTTGCCCGATCCGACGTATCCTTCGATCATCTGCGAGACGGCGGGATAGCGCGCTTCGGCAGCGGCACTGGCAAAAGCCATGCGCGGCAGGAGCGAGGTTCCGGCCAGGGCGCCGAAGCTTGCGATCAATCCGCGGCGCGAAAAAGTCATGGCGTTCATGTGGTCAGGCATTCCTCTCAGCAACTGCAAGCCGCGCCGCCTTGGCAAACACGGTCGGCAGTCCGGCAACCTCGATCGCGTCGACCGGCCACCATTCTCCCGCAGGCAGACTAGCCAATTCAGGCGAGGCGCAAAGCATCAATTGCAATTCGAGATCGAAATGGGTGAAGCCGTGGCGGACGATGCCGCCGGGCCGCCAGTCGCCCGCGAGCGGCTGATCGCCGTCACCCCGGGCCGACCAGCCGTCGTCGGGCAGCGCGCGCATGCCGCCGAGCATGCCCTTTGCAGTGCGCTGGACAAGCAGGACCTGTCCGTCGCGCTCGATCCAGTAGGCGCGGCCGGCGCGGGTCGGCTTGACCTTCTTCGCGGCCTTCACCGGCAAGCGCTCGGGCGCGCCATCGGCATAGCCGCGACAGTGGGTGCGCAAGGGACAGAGCAGGCAACGCGGGGAACGGGCGGTGCAGATCGTGGCGCCCAGATCCATCATGGCTTGCGCGAAATCGCCGGCGCGCAGGTCCGGCGTGACTTGCCCGGCGGCAAAGCGGATGGCGGGCTTGGCGGCAGGCAGGGGTTCGTCGATGGCGAAGAGGCGCGCAACGACGCGTTCGACATTGGCATCGATGACGACGGCGCGCCGCCCAAAGGCGATCGCGGCGACGGCAGCGGCAGTGTATTCGCCAAGGCCGGGAAGCGCGCGCAAGGCTTCTTCGCTATCGGGGAACGTGCCCCCCTGCCCCGCCACGGCGCGCGCGCAGGCGAGCAGGTTGCGAGCGCGGGCATAGTAACCGAGCCCGGCCCATGCGGCCATGACATCGGCATCGTCGGCCGCCGCAAGATCGGTCACCTTGGGCCAGCGAGTGGTGAATCTCGCGAAATAGGGTCCGACGGCGGCGACAGTCGTCTGCTGGAGCATGACTTCGGACAGCCACACGCGATAAGGATCGGGCGCGGGTTCGCCCGGCTGTGCGCGCCACGGCAGGCGGCGGGCATTGGCATCGTACCAGGCGAGCAATTCGGGTGCGATCTCAGCGGCTTGAGAATTAGGCGTGAGTTGCGCTCTGGCTTGCATCGCGTCGCTATGGCATGGCGGCGGGCAAGATGGAAAGCACCCCTTCGGACGCCGGCAAGAAGAAGAAGACGCACGCAGCGGGCAAGCCTGCTTCGGGCAAGCCCTATGAGCGGCCGCGCGGAGGCGAGGCGCGGCAGATTTCCGATCTGATGCCCGCAATCGGCCGCACCGCCTTCCGCCGCTTCGGCTTCGTGCAATCGAGTGTGGTCACACGCTGGCCCGAGATCGTGGGCGAACGCCACGCCCGGCACTGCATGCCGGAATCGATCCGCTTTGCGCCCGGCGAGAAGGCCGAAGGCATCCTGCAGCTTGTGGTGACGCCCGCCCACGCGACGATCATCCAGCACGTGATCCCCGAGATCATCGAGCGGGTGAACCGCTTTTTCGGCTATCGCGCGGTGGCGCGCGTCAAGATCCGGCAAGGTGTTGTTCAGGCGCCAAAGGCGAAGGAAGCGCCGCGGGCCGCGCCGCTTTCGCTCAAGCCCATTCCGATGGAACTGGGGGATTCATTGCGTGACATCGGCGATCCCGAATTGCGTACGGTGCTGGAAAGCCTGGCGCGGAGTCTGGACGTGGTAGCCAAGGGGAAGGTTTCGTGAAGAAGGCATGGGCAACCGTGGCGCTGGCCCTCAGCGCGCTTGTTACGCTGACCGGTGCTGGGCCAAGTGCGGGGACGGGTGCGGGCAAACTCGCCAAGCCCGTCTCGCGCGCGAACTGGGTGGCGGCCGGATCACTTACGGCCGAGGGCAACCACCTGCTTGGCAATCCGGCAGCACCCCTGCGTCTGGTCGAATTCGTCAGCTACACCTGCCCGCACTGTTCGCATTTCGAAGTGGAATCCGAAGCGCAGCTGAAGATCGGCATGGTCGCGCCTGGCAAGGGCGCGATCGAGGTGCGCAATTTCGTGCGCGACCCGATCGACATGACCGTGGCGCTGCTGACAAATTGCGTTCCGGCCAACCGCTTCTTTCCGCTGCACACCGCATTCATGCGCAACCAGGCGACATGGATCGTGCCTGCCACCAAATCGAGCGAGGCACAGCGCCAGCGCTGGACCACGGGGCCGTTTGCCGCGCGCACCCGCGCGATCGCCAGCGACTTCAAGTTCTACGAATTCATGGCTGCGCGCGGGATGGACCGCACCGCAGTCGACCGGTGCCTGGCCAACGAGGCGCTGGCCAAGAAGCTGGCCGCACAGACGGACGAGGCGATGGACAAGTATTTCGTCAGCGGTACGCCGAGCTTCATGATCGAGGGCGTGCTGCTTGCCGGCACGCACGACTGGGCCTCGCTCAAGCCGCAGCTCGAGGCGCGGCTGAAGTAAAGCCCGCATCGAATGCGCCTCCCCCTTCAAACGCAGGCCCTGATCGGCTAGCGTCCGTCAAAATCCAGCCACGGGAATCCCCAGACGATGAAATTCGCCCGCGCCCTGCTTCTTGCCGCCCTGCCCCTGACGCTCGGCCTTGCCGCATGCGACAAGAAGGGTGACGCCGCGAGCGGCGACGTCGCCAGTTCCGAGCCCATCGCCAAGATCGCAGCACCTGCCGGCAAGAGCTGGACCGAGACGTTCGCGCCAACGCCCGAGGGTGGCTACCTGATGGGCAACCCGAATGCGCCGATCAAGCTGATCGAATTCGGCGCGCTATCGTGCTCGCACTGCGCGGCCTTTTCGAAGGAGGGCTTCCCCAAGCTGCGCGACGAATACATCGCATCGGGCCGGGTGAGCTATGAGCTGCGCCTGTTCCTCCTGAACGCGCTCGACATGCCAGCCGCATTGCTCGCCACCTGCGGATCGCCCGAGGCGGTGATCCCGCTTTCCGAGCAGTTCTGGGAATGGCAGCCCAACATGTTCGCCAACCTGCAGAAAGACGATGCGGCATTCCAGCAGGTATCGAACCTGCCGGTCGAACAGCGCTTTGCCGGGATCGCGCAACTGGGCGGAATGAGCGAGTTCTTCGCCTCGCGCGGGATTGCAGCGGCGCAAGGGTCGGCCTGCCTTGCGGACACCGCCAAGGCGACCAAGCTGGCGACCACGAACGACCAGTGGAGCAAGGAATACGACATCACCGGCACGCCGACTTTCTTCCTGAACGGCAGCAAGACCGGCGTTGCGGAATGGGCCCAGCTTGAACCCCTGCTGCAGAAGGCAGGCGCGCGCTAAGGGCGGCGTCGGGGTTCGGGGGGACAGGCGGTGCAGATCAAGCGATTGAAGCTTTCCGGCTTCAAGAGCTTTGTCGAGCCTGCCGAACTGCGCATCGAACCCGGCCTTACCGGGGTTGTCGGCCCCAACGGCTGCGGCAAATCCAACCTGCTCGAAGCGATCCGCTGGGTCATGGGCGAGAGCAGCGCCAAGTCCATGCGCGGCGGGGGCATGGAAGACGTGATCTTCGCCGGGACCGCGACACGGCCCTCGCGCGCCTTTGCCGAAGTGCTGCTGACCGCTGAGACCGATCCTGCAGGACCTTTCGGCGGAGAGCTTGAAGTCGTCCGCCGGATCGAGCGTGGCGCGGGCAGTGCCTATCGCGTGAACGGGCGAGACGTGCGCGCCAAGGATGTTGCCTTGGTCTTTGCGGACGCGGCAACCGGCGCGCACAGTCCGGCGCTGGTCAGCCAGGGACGCATCGCAGCGGTCATCGCCGCCAAACCTGCCGAGCGGCGGATGATGCTCGAAGAGGCGGCGGGCATTGCCGGCCTCCACGTGCGCCGCCGCGATGCCGAGCAGAAGCTGCGCGCGACCGAGGCCAACCTCGCCCGGCTGGAGGACATGCTTTCGGGCCTCGAAAGCCAGATTGCGACGCTGCGCCGACAGGCGCGCGCGGCCGAGCGCTACAAGGCGGTTAGCGAGAAGATCCGGCTGGCCGAAGCGCGGCTGGTGTTTGCGCGCTGGCGCGATGCCGCAGCGGCGGCCGATGCCGCGCGCAAGGAAGCGCGCGCAGCGGACGAGCGGGTCGAAACTGCGCAAGGCCTCGCCAAGGCAGCGCAGGACGCACAGCACAAGGCGGCCGCGGCACTGGCGCAGGCGCGCGACGACTTGTTTGACCGGCGGCAGGACTCGTCGGCACACGGGCAGCGCATGGCCTCGCTGACCGCTCAACTCGAAGCCGCCGAACAGCGCGTCAAGGACATCGACCGGCAGCTTGCGCGCATCGAGGAGGATCGTTCGAGCGCCGACCGGCTGACCGAGGATGCGGCAGCCACGATGACGCGACTCGAGGCTGACATGGGCGTGGCCGAAGTGGCGCTGAAGGCAGACGAGGCGCGGCGACCGGCGCTGGTCGCTGCCGCCGACGATGCCGACAGGGCGGCGCGGGCCGCCGAGGTGGCGCTTGCCCAGCGCGTGGCCGAGCAAGCCGGAATCGATGCCGAATGGCGCGTGGCCGAAGCCGCCGTGGCGGCAGCACGCGCGCGGCTGGCGCGGCTCGATGGCGATGCTGCGCGGATTGCCCAGCAGGCAGAGGCACTTGCGCGCGAGGCCGATCCGGCGGCGCAGATCGTCGAGGCCGAGGCACGGCGGTCCGAGGCTTCGGCCGCGCTCGCTGCGGCGCAGAGCGAGCGCGCTGAACTGACCACCCGGCGCGAGGCGCTTTCAGCCGAGCGCGACGCCTTGAGCAACGCGCTGGCGCAGAGCCGGGCCGAACTTGCAGGTGTAGAACGCGAGGCAGATGCTCTCGCAAGGGACAAGGCGGCACGCGAAAAGGCGGCCGCGGCGAAAGGACGCGGAGCCTCGGCCATTGCGGGCACGCGCGCGGAACCAGGCTACGAGCGGGCGCTGGCCGCCGTGCTGGGACGCGATGCGGCAGCGCCGGTAGGACCTGCACCGTTAGATGCCGAAGGGCGGTTCTGGACCGGGGCGGAGGTGCCGACAGCCTTGCCGGATTCGCTCGCTGCCCACATTCCGCATTGCCCGCCCGAACTTGCGGCGCGACTGGCGCTGGTGCGCGTGGTGGACGAAGACGATGGTCGGGGTCTGGCGCCCGGCGAATGGCTGGTAACCAGGGGCGGACGACTGCGGCGCTGGGACGGCTTCGTCGCGCGCGGCGAAGGCGCGGCAGAGGCGGCCGCGCTGGAGGCGGAGAACCGGTTGGCGCAGCTGCAGGCTCTCCTGCCCGAGCGGCGCGCGGCGGTCACCGAGGCGGAAGCAGCTTTTGCAACGGTGCGCGATGCGCTGGGCGCAATCCAATCGCATCTCGGCACAGTCGAAAAGGCTATCTCGGCCGCTTCGGATGCGGAGCGCGCGGCGCTGCGGGCGCTGGACGCGGCAGAAGCGGCGCGGGCAAGGCTCGACCAGCGCAAGGCCGAGATTTCGCGCGCGCAGGGCGATCTTGCCGAGCAGCGGCAATCTGGCGAAGCCGAACTCACAGCCGCGGAAGGCAAGCGCGCGGCTTTGCCCGATCCGGCAGCGGGGCGCGAGGCGCTCGACGCGGCGCGGGCGCGAAACGATGCGGCGCGAAGCGGACTCTTGGCCGCAACGGCGGCGACGGCCTCGCTCGAACAGGCGATTGCAGTCGGGCGCGAACGGCTTGCTTCGCTCAAGGGCGACATCCGCGCCTGGCAGGCGCGCGCGGGCGATGCGGCCAAGCGGCTGGCGGAGATGACCGGACGACGCGAAGAACTGGAAGCTGAGCGCGCGATCTCGGCGGCAAAACCTGCAGGCCTGATCCGCGAGATCGAGGATGGCGAGGCAATCCGCAACCGGTTGACGACCGACCTTGCCGCCGCCGAAGCCGCGCTGACTCAGGCCGATGGTGCAGCCAAGGCAGCCGATGCGGCGCTCGCCCATGCCAACGAGGCGCTGGCGACAGCGCGCGAAGGGCGTGCCGGTGCCGCCGCGCGCGCCGAGAACGAGGATGCACGGCGTCAGGAGATGGCGGGCATTTCGGGCGAACGTTTCCAGTGCCCGCCCCCGATGCTGCCGCAGCGCTTCGAATTCGATCCGGCGCTCGTGGCTTCGGCGGGCGAGGAAAGCGCGGCGATGGATCGCCTGACCGGCGAGCGCGAGCGGATCGGTCCGGTCAACCTTGTCGCCGCCGAGGAGCTGGCCGAGGCCGAAGGACGCCACGGCACGAGCGTGGCCGAACAGGCAGAACTGACCGAGGCGGTGCACCGGCTGCGCGGATCGATCGGCAATCTCAACCGCGAAGGGCGCGAACGCCTGCGCGCGGCGTTCGAAGCCGTGGACGGACACTTCCGCCGCCTGTTCAGCCGCCTTTTCGGCGGCGGCGAGGCGCATCTGGCGCTGGTCGACAGCGACGATCCGCTGGAAGCCGGCCTCGAAATCTTCGCCCAACCACCGGGCAAGCGCCTGCAATCGCTCACGCTTCTTTCAGGCGGCGAACAGGCGCTGACGGCGGTCGCGCTGATCTTTGCGCTGTTCCTGACCAATCCCGCGCCGATCTGCGTGCTCGACGAAGTAGATGCGCCGCTGGACGATGCCAACATCGAGCGCTTCTGCGACCTGCTCGACGCGATGGTGGCCGAAACGAGCACGCGTTACCTGATCGTGACGCACAACGCGGTGACGATGAGCCGCATGCACCGCCTGTTCGGCGTGACGATGGTCGAGCGCGGCGTCTCGCGACTGGTCAGTGTTGATCTGGGCGGCGCGGTGGAGTTGCTTGAGAACACCTAGTCCAGCACGTATCTGGGGCCCGAGCCGGCGGCACTCGCACGGTCGCCCTTGTTCGAAAGCTGGCAGCGGTCGAGACTGAGGCAGCCGCAGCCGATGCATTCATCAAGCTTGTTGCGAGTGCGGGTGAGCAACTGGATGCGGCTGTCGATTTCCTTGCGGAGCGAGCGGCTGATCTTCTGCCAATCCATCACGTTGGGCGTCCGGCCCTGTGGCAGGGCAGCCAATTCCCGTTCGATCTCGGACAAGCCAAGGCCAAGCCGCTGGGCGATCTGGACGAAGCTCAGGCGACGGATATCGGAGCGCAGAAAGCGGCGCTGATTGCCGTCTGTGCGCAGCGAGGTGACGAGGCCGCGCTCCTCGTAATAACGGATGGCAGAGACGGCCAGGCCGGTGCGCCGGGCAAGCGTGCCGATCGGAATTAGATCGTTTCGGTTCATGCGCACCCCCTGCTTTGCGACATCCATTATGTTCTGTCGGGTGAAAACGCTGACCTGAAGTTAGCTTGAGGTTACCGCTTGGCAAGCCGTTAATGGTCCGAATTGCGCGG
This sequence comes from Novosphingobium sp. HNCC26DJ243, assembly GCF_057180545.1. Lineage (NCBI taxonomy): Bacteria > Pseudomonadati > Pseudomonadota > Alphaproteobacteria > Sphingomonadales > Sphingomonadaceae > Novosphingobium > Novosphingobium sp. HNCC26DJ243. Next base: position 315,052 of record NZ_JBXUGN010000003.1, read on the forward strand.
GATTTCGGCACCGCGCCCGGTCAGGCACCGCCGACGACATAGCAGGCCGCTGCCATGAGCAGGCCGGCGAAGCGGTTCGAGCGGAACTTTGCGAGCGGATCGATTCCGTCCTCGCGAAGCGTCGCCACCTGCCAGGCGAGATGGAGCGCGACGGGCGCAAGCGCGGCCAGCGCCAGCGCATCGGACCTCACCAGCCATATCGCGCCAGCCCAGCAAGCCAGCGCCATGGCATAGAGCGCGGCGACGCCCGCCCGGACATGCCGGCCGAACGAGAGGGCAGAGGAACCGATCCCGACCAGCGCGTCATCCTCGCGGTCCTGCAGGGCGTAGATGGTGTCATAGGCCATGCACCATGCCCAGCACCCGGCATAGAGTGCCGCGAGCGGGCCAAGGCGATCGAAGCCCGCAGCCTCTACCCAGCCAACGGGAGCGCCCCAGGTGAAGACCAGCCCGAGCCACGCTTGCGGCCAGCCGGTGATACGCTTCATGAAAGGATAGGCGGCGACGAGAGCAAGGCTGGCAAGCGCGACGACCTGTGCCTGCCAGCGCAGTTGCAGCAGGACGACGAGGCCAACGGCGCAGAGCGCGAGCAGCCAGATCCATGCCGCCTTCTTCGACACAGCGCCGCAGGCGATCGGCCGCGCGGCGGTGCGGGCGACGCGCGCGTCGAGGTCGGCATCAACGATGTCGTTATAGACGCAGCCTGCCCCGCGCATGGCAATCGCACCAAGCAGCATCCAGGCAAGAATGCCCAGGCGCGCGGTGCCGCCGCCAAGGAACAGGCCCCACGCGCAGGGCCAGAACAACAACCACCAGCCGATCGGACGATCGAACCGGGCCAGCAGGGCATAGTTGCGCAAGGGCTGCGGCAGGCGCGCGACGAGGCCGCGATGCTCGCTGTCGGGAACAATCTGTGCCGATGTGACCGTGTCCATGGCGTGAAGCCTTACTGTATGCAACGAATTGCGCTAGGCGCTTGTTGATGCCTGCTACGCCTGCCTGGCCGCCAAAGTCTGCTCCGCGCCTGTTCGTCGAACCGCGCTTGAGCGAGGGGATGCGCCTGGTGCTCGAAGGTCAGCAGGCGCATTATCTGGCCAAGGTGATGCGGGTGACGCCGGGTGACGCGGTGATCGTCTGCGACGATGCTACCGGCGAGTGGGTGGCACGCGTGGCCGAGGTCGGCAAGCGCGACGTGACAGTGGAAGTGGAGCGGCAGACGCGGCTGCGCGAGGATGTGCCGGATTTCTGGCTTTGCGCCGCCCTGCTCAAGAAGCCGAATTTCGACCTCGTGCTGGAAAAGGCGACCGAACTGGGCGTGGCGCGAATCGTGCCGGTGGTGACGCGGCGCTGCGTGGCGGACAAGCTCAATCCCGAACGCGCCCGCACAATCGTGACGGAAGCCGCCGAGCAATGCGCGCGCACCGCCCTGCCCACGCTGGGCGAGGCAGCGAAGCTCGACCAGTTGCTGCGCGACTGGCCCGAGGGACGCAAGCTGTTCTTCGCCGACGAGAACGGCGGAATGCAGGCGGCAGCGGCGTTCTCGATCCACGGCAAGGAACCGGTGGCGCTGCTGGTTGGGCCGGAAGGCGGGTTCGACGAGGCCGAGCGCGCCGCGATCCGGGCACATCCTGCGACAGTCGCGATTGCGCTGGGGCCGCGCATCCTGCGGGGCGAGACCGCCTCGATCGCGGGCTGCGCATTATGGATGGGCCTGCAGGGGGACTGGTTCGGCTGAGATTTCAACCGCTCCGGCAACAGTGAGTCTCACGAATTGGGCTGGTGTAAAGCCGCCGGGCACATTAACGGAAGCGCGCATGAGCACGCGGCAAGTTTCAGATCGCAACGATCCTATCCTCGAGAGCCGCGACATGCTGGTCGCGCCGATGCAGAAGGGCGAGAAGCCCAAGGCTGACTGGCGCATCGGCACCGAGCACGAGAAGTTTGTCTACCGCACGCAGGACCGCCGCGCGCCATCCTACACCGAAGCGGGCGGCATCCGCGACCTCCTGATGGCGCTGACCGAGTTCGGCTGGGAGCCGATCATGGAGGGTGACAATGTCATCGCCATGGGTGGTCCGGACGGGACGGTAAGCCTTGAACCTGCCGGCCAGCTCGAACTGTCGGGCGCGCCGCTTGAGAACCTGCACCAGACCTGCGCCGAAACCGGGCGCCACCTCGCACAGGTCAAGACCATCGGCGACAAGCTGGGCCTTGGCTATCTGGGTCTGGGCCTGTGGCCGGACAAGACGCGCGCAGAACTGCCGATCATGCCCAAGGGGCGCTACGACATCATGCTGCGGCACATGCCGCGCGTGGGATCGATGGGCCTCGACATGATGCTGCGGACCTGCACGATCCAGACCAACCTCGACTATTCGAGCGAGGCGGACATGGTGCAGAAGTTCCGCACCAGCCTGGCGTTGCAGCCGCTGGCGACCGCGCTTTTCGCCAATTCGCCGTTCCTTGAAGGCAAGCCAAACGGGCTGCTTTCCTATCGCAGTCACATCTGGACCGATACCGATCCGGCGCGCACGGGGATGCTCTCGTTCGTATTCGACGAGGGCTTCGGCTATGAGCGCTATGTCGACTACATGCTCGACGTGCCGATGTATTTCGTGTTCCGCGAGGGCAAGTACATCGACGCTTCGGGGCTTTCGTTCCGCGATTTCCTTGATGGCAAGCTGTCGGTCCTTCCCGGCGAAAAGCCACGGGAATCGGACTGGATCGACCATCTTTCGACGGCCTTCCCCGAAGTGCGCCTCAAGTCGTTCCTCGAGATGCGCGGGGCCGATGGCGGACCGTGGAGCCGGATCTGCGCGCTCCCGGCGCTGTGGGTCGGCCTGCTCTATGATCAGGGCGCGCTCGATGCGGCGTGGGACCTGGTCAAGGACTGGGACATGGACGGGCGCGAGAAGCTGCGCGCCGAAGTGCCTCGGCTGGGGCTCGATGCATCGCTGCCGGGCGGCGGCACCTTGCGCGACATCGCTGCCGAAGTACTTGCGATTTCGCGCAGCGGCCTGTCGGCGAGAGCGCGCCTGAACGAGGCTGGCGACAACGAGACCGGCTATCTCCAGCCGCTCGACGAGATCATCGCAACTGGCAAGACGCCGGCCGAGCGCCTGCTCGACCTCTACAATGGCCCGTGGGAAGGCGATCTTTCCCGCATCTACGACGAGAAGAGCTTCTGATGATCATCGTGATGGGTTCCGTGCGCGTTCCGGTAGAGAACATCGAGGCGATCCGGCCGATGATGGCCAAGGTCATCGCGGCGACGCGGGCCGAGGATGGGTGCATCGAATACGCCTATTCGCAGGATATCCTCGATGCGGGGCTGATCCACATTGCCGAGAAGTGGCGCGACATGGACGCGCTCAAGGCACATTTCGGGACCGAGCATATGAAAGTCTGGGCGGCAGAGCGCGCGGATCTTGGCCTCCACGGCCGCAACATCCGCGTGTTCGAAACCGACGAAGGTGCCGTCCTCTAAGGTTTACTCGGCGGGCTGGGCGACCGGCCGGTTCGGAGTGATCGCGCGGGCGCACTTGCGCAGGATCCGGGTGATCGGGCCGTATTGGGCCATCCATGCGTGGTATTCGCGATACTTGGCGTCTTCGGCAAGGAGGTGCTTTTCCTCGGTCTTTGCGCGCCAGAAATAGACGCCGCTGACCAGCGCGAGGATGACCGTGTTGCGGATCGCATCGACCATCGAATTGCTGGTGACGAGAAACGGCAAGGAGGCGAGCCACCAGTAGGTGTTCTTCGACAGGTACGCCGGGTGGCGCGTGAAAGCGTAGGGGCCGTTCGTCAGCACGCCGCGATAGGTGAGGTTCGAGAAACGCAGGCCGAAGGCGACGGTGGCCCAGGCGTAGACCGCCGTCAGAAAGACGAGCGCTGCCGCCCAGATCCACAGCAGGGTATCGTGGCCCTGCAGCCAGAAGGCCCATTCGGCACCGTTGTGGCGGTAATCAAGCACATCGCCATCGCCCATCAGGATGAACGGCGGATAGCACATCAGCGCGGCGACCCAGGCCGCCAGATGCGGGTTTGCGGTGCGGATCTGCGCATCGAGGGGTTTCATCGTCACGAGATATCCGACCATGGCGATCTGCACGTCGACCATGAACATCGTCTCGATCAGCAATGTCGCCAGCGCAACCGGATCGTGGGTGACCGAGGCCCAGTCGAAGCGGACAACCGCCGCAAAGCCACCGGGCACGATCGAGATCATGAAGGCGCAGAAGAAGCCCTTCACCAGCCATGACAGCCAGTGTCGCCTGACCTCGCCCGAATCCCACGGCTCGCGGCCGATCAGCATGGCACCGAAGTGCCAGGCGCCATCGCGCGGATTCACCAGCACGCGATCTAGCCAGAGAACGTACGGGATCGCGCCGAGGAAAAGGAACGGGACGGCGGTTTCGAGCACTTCCATCGCGAAGACATATTGCCCGCGCCAGTACCAGCGCGCGATGCAGTAGGCGAAGCCGATCAACGCCCAGGTGGCCCAGAGCCCGGCGATCTTGGTGACGGAGATATCGACGACGTCACGCAAGGGGCGCGGGGCGGACCAGTCGATGCCGGTCGAAGGGCGGCGGTGAACCTTGTCCACCAGCAGCGACCAGCCGACCATGCCAGCACCCGAGAAGAGCAGCGCCGACATCGCAGCCGAAGGGCCATCCATAACCGCGCGCGGACCGGGCAGCGCCATTGCATCGGCGATCGCCGGCCAGAATCGGCAGACGAGCACCCAGAACGCCAATCCGACAAGGCCGGAAAGGCCGACCCCGACAGATACGTCGGACGGCGGGAGAGATGGGCGCGCGCTCATGCGCCTGCCTTACCCCGCAAAGGGTTAGGAAACGGTTTTGATCGAGCGGCCAGAATTTTTGAACAGGCCCTCCCCGACCCCTCCCGCACGCAGGAGGGGCTGTGGGATCAACGGAAAGCGGTGATCCGGCCGTCGTCGTCGAGAATGTAGAGCGTCTGGTTGGCGACGATGGGCGCGAGGCTGACCGAGGAGCCGACCTCGGTGAATTCGCTGACCGTGCCATCGGTGACCGAGGCGCTCATTACCTCACCGCGCGAGTTGGCGATCCACAGGCGGTTTCCGGCTAGAACGGGGCCGGTCCAGAGGATCTGGTTCTTTTTCTTCTTTTCGTTCTTGTAACGCGAAAGCTGCGTCATCCAGCGGACCTTGCCGTTGGCCTTGGAGATGCACAGCAGCTTGGCCTCATCCGTCAGGGTGAAAATCCAGTCGCCCGCGATGGCGGGAGTGGAGATGCCGGCGAGATTGAGTTCCCAGATGCGCTGGCCGGTGACCAGTTCGTAGGCGGCCATGCGACCGCCCTGGCCCAGGGCATAGACGCGGCCACGCTCGATGATCGGATCGGCGTCGATGTCGGTCAGCGTCGAGACGCTGGTGGCGATGCTGGTGCGCGCGAGGGCATCGGCCCAGAGCTGGCGACCGTTCTCGTAGCGGTAGGCGACCAGTTCTCCAGAGGAATACCCCGCGACGATCGTGCCCTGACCGGCGGCGGGCGCGGCGACGCCGAATACGTTGGTCTGGCCAACCGAGGCGTTCTCGTTCCACAGGACCGCGCCATCGGCGGCGTTGATCGCGAGGATCTGGTTGTCCTGCGTCATCACCATGACCTGCCCGAAGGCGATCGTGGGCGATCCGCGCATCGGGCCAGCGGGCTTGACGCGCCACTTGATCGAACCGTTGGCAGCATCGAGCGCCGCGACTTCGCCGACGCCGTTGGTGACATAGACGACACCATCGTCAAAAGCGGCGCCGCCCCCGAAGGTGGAGTTGGCGTTCTGCTTCTCGGCCTTGATCGCCGTGTCCCAGATGCGCGAACCGGAATTGGCGTCGAAGGCGTGGACCGTACCTTCGGTGTCCATCACGAACAGCTTGCCGCCGCCGATTACCGGCGAAGCGGCGAGGCGCTGGCGGGCAGAAGAGCCCTTAATGCCCACGGTCCATGCCTTGCGCGGGGATTCGCCCAGCGCGACGTGGCCGTAGGACTTGCTGGCGGTGCCGCCGGCCTGCGCGAAATCGGCGTTCGCTTCGGGTGCGGGCAGCACGACGGTGGTCAGCGAGATGGAATCGTCGACCTTGGTGCCGGCTTCGATCTTGGAAAGGATCGGGGTACGCTGGCCGACCGTGGGTGTGGTCTTGGCCTTGTCCTTGCCGCCGAAAATACCGCAGCCACCCAGCGCGAGCGCGAGGACAAGCACGCTGGAAAGCGCGGCGCGGCGGACAGTGGGGTTAGGCGTCATGCTTTGGCATCCTCGCGTGATCATTGTGCCGCCGGTGCAACCAGCGTCGTTTCGCCCGGTTCCTCGACCGCGTCGACACCGAGCGTGCCGGCCATCTGGCGGGCACGGCGGCGCAGCGAATCCGGGGCGGTCTTGTCCTTGGCAATCTGGGCGAACAGCGCGCCGGCAAGCTCAGTCTTGCCCTGCTTCAGATAGGCAGTGCCGACGATCTCGCCCGCGCTGGCAAACCAGGCATTGCCCGGCACGGCGAGCGGCTTGAGCCGTTCGACGACCTTGTCTGGCCCGAGCTTGTCGAAAGTGAGCGCGACCTCGCGGATCGACGCAAGATCGCGATAGGCCTGCGGGGCATCGCTATCGGCAGCAATCGCGGCGAAAGCCTTTGCGGCTTCATCGACTTTGCCCTGTTCAGAGAGAATTCCGGCGTCGAGCAGCTTGGCCGTGGCGCGGTAGCCATCATGGCCGTCCTTGGCGAGCGGAGCAAGATCGCCACTGGCGGCCTTGAGATTGCGCGCCTCGAGATTGTCGAGCGCCTGGGTCAGGGCCTCACCCTGTTCGCCCGCAACCGTCTGGGTGTGATTGTCGTACCAGAGCCAGCCGGCAAGGCCGAGCAGGCCCGCAGCGATCAGCGCCGCAGCGGGCTTTCCGTACTTCTGCAGCGCGGTGAACACCTGATCCTCGCGCAGGGCATCGTCCACTTCGCGCAGGAAGCCTTCGCCGCCTTGCGGGGAACCGCGCTCGGCAAGCTGGTCGGAACGGGTCTGCGGACGATCGGGACGGAGAGCCAAGGCAGCGCTTTCGGGAAATTCGGTTGATGATTGCTAGCGGGTGTCTGGCGCGGTGTTTAGCGGATGGGACCGCCTTTTCAACGGAATTGATTCTCTAGGATTCGCGCGTGAACGGCGGCTGAAGCGCCTTTCAGGGGAAGCTGGCCCTGCCAAGGGCTGCAGCGTAGACCTCGGCGTAGCGTGCGAACATGACGCTCTGATCGAATTCGGCCGTTGCGCGCAGGCGGTTGGCGTCACCGATGCGGCGGCGGGCGACATCGTCGCGACACAAAGTGGAGAGCGCTTCGGTGAAGGCGGCATCGTCGCCTGCGGGCGTGATGAAGGACCGGTTGGGCTCGGCCACCATGGCGGCCACGTCGCCCACGGCGGGACTGGCGACGGCAAGGCCCGCTGCCATGGCCTCCAGCACCGAGAGTGGTGCCTGTTCGCTGTCGGACGAGAGCGCGAACAGATCGAACAGGCCGACCGCCGCCGCCGGATCGGACACGTGCCCCGGCAGGTGGACGCGGTGGCCGAGATCGAGACGGATCGCCTCGGCGCGGATCACATCGCGTTCCGGCCCTTCGCCAAGGATGACGAGCTGCCATTCGGGCGGCAGGGCAGCGAGCGCGCGGACCATGCGCGGCAGGTTCTTGACCGCGCGCAGGCCCGCAAGCGTGCCAAGCCACTTCTCGCCGGGGCGCTTGACCACGCGGGGCAGGACATCGGGCCGTGGCTTGCGGCCATAGGCGGCGGTATCGATGCCATTGGGGACAAGGCAGACGCGCCCGCGCGGTTGGCGCCATGCGCCAAGCGCGATGGCTTCGAGTATCCGCGAGGGGACGACCAGCGCGGACGCGCGCGACAGGGCGACCATGCGATACCAGTTGCGGCTGCGCTTGAGCCCGCCTGCCTCGTCGGCATTGAAGCCGTCTTCGTGGTGGGCGAGCGGGGCAAGGCCCATTGTCGGGCCGAACACCGCATGCGCCATTACCGCGTCCATCGCGCCCCAGTTGTAGGTCAGGATGAGGTCGAAGCCCTGCATCGCGCGGGCTAGTTTCTGCAGGCGGCCGATGCGCAGCTTTCCGGCCAGTGGCGGGAAACCGAACGGAAAGAATGCCGCTACGCGCTTGTCGATGAGTGCCTTTGCACCCATCGCAGCGGGTTGCGCGGAGACGACGTGATGCTCCACGCCGCGCCTGAAATGGTTCATCAGCGCAACGGCGCGGCGCTCCTTGCCGCCTGCATCGAACGTGGAGTGGAGATGGAGCACCTTGAGCGGTGCCCCAGTGGCGCGCGCGGTCATGCCACCTGATCGAGCAGTCGTTCGATCGCGGCGACCGACTCCGGCTCGTCGAGCGTTGGGGCGTGGCCGATGCCGGCAATGGTGACAAATTCCACGCCCGGGCGCTGCGCCATGCGCGCGGCAACCGGGGCTTCGAGAATGTCCGAGTTTTCCCCGCGCAGGACCAGCAATGGCCGAGAGGCGAGCGCATCGTACATCGGCCACATGTCGACCTGCGGGGTCGCGCCCTGCGGAGACTCAAACGGTTCTGCGATCTTCATGTCATAATCAAAGGCAATGCGCCCGCCGGTGCCCAGCGCCATGATCCGCTTGGCGTAACGCAGCCAGTCGGTGATCTGCCATTCGGGGTAAATGTCGGCGCTGCTTTCCTGCAGCGCGCGGGCGGCGTGCATCCACGTCTCGAAATTGCGGCCCTGCCCGACATAGCCGCGAATCCGCTCAATCCCTGCGGCTGAAACCTCAGGACCGACATCGTTGAGCACTGCGGCGGCGATCCGCTGCGGATTGCTGGCGGCCAGGAGCATGGTGAGCAGCCCGCCGAGCGAGGTGCCGATCGAGACGAAGCGGGCTATGCCTTCCTGCGCCAGCAACAGTTCGAGGTCCTGCAGGTATTGCAGTGGCTGATAGGTCATCGGGTCCTTGGCATAGTCGCTGTCACCGCGCCCGCGCATCTCGGGGCACAGTACGCGCCATTTTCCGCCAAGCCTCGCGGCGAGATCCTCGAAATCGCGGGCATTGCGGGTGAGGCCCGGAAGGCAGAGCACGGGCGGACGCGCGGCATCGCCGGGATATTCGCGGAAATGCAGTTGCAGCCCGTCGCTGCTGGTCCAGCTACGATCTTCGTAATCGCCCATGATTGTGGTGAAACCGCCCTTCGCTGGCCTAATTCGCATGCGCCCGGTTGCAGGTGGGCGCTGTGGTGCCCACTATTGCCACATGCAGCCGCTCCCGCAAGACGCGATCTATCGCGCATCGCCCCGGATTATGGCCATAGCGGACTGGATCGGCGATCCCGTGCGCGCAGCGGACTTCCCCGAAACGCGGCTTCGCTGGCGCAATGACCGGGCGGCCGAAGACGTCGGACTGGCCGGATTGTCGGACGCGGACTGGGTGCGGCATTTCGGTCGGTTCGAGCCGCTGCCCGACAACATGCCGGGCCCGCTGGCGCTGCGCTATCACGGGCACCAGTTCCGCGTGTACAACCCCGATCTGGGCGACGGGCGCGGGTTCACTTTCGCGCAGATGCTGGACGGCGATGACCGGCTGATGGACCTTGGCACCAAGGGTTCGGGGCAGACGCCGTGGAGCCGGCGCGGCGACGGACGGCTGACGCTGAAAGGCGCGGTGCGCGAGATCCTTGCAACCGAGATGCTCGGCGCGCTGGGCGTCAACACCAGCCGCACGTTCAGCGTGATCGAGACCGGCGAGGCGCTGCATCGCGGGGACGAACCTTCCCCGACCCGTTCGGCCGTGATGGTCCGCCTCAGCCACGGCCATATCCGCATCGGGACGTTCCAGCGGCTGGGCGCGCTGGGACTCGAAGACGAGATGGCGCAGTTGGTCGCCTATTGTCTCGCCAACTTCCCCGGCAACGACTTCCCCGATGCGCCGCATCCGGCGGTGCGGTTCTTCAACCAGGTGGTCGAGCGCATGGCCGACATGGCGGCGAGCTACATGGTGGCAGGCTTCGTCCACGGGGTGCTCAATTCCGACAACATGAACGTCACCGGAGAGAGCTTCGACTATGGGCCCTGGCGCTGGCTGCCAAAGTGGGAGCCCGGATTCACCGCCGCCTATTTCGACCATCAGGGGCTCTATGCCTATGGCCGCCAGCCCGAGGCCATCCACTGGAACTGCGCGCAGCTGGCCATTGCACTGCGATCGCTGGTGGAGGCCGCACCGCTGATCGAGGCGCTCAATCGCTATCCGGAACTGTATCAGGCGGCGATGACGCGGCGATGGTGCTGGCGGCTCGGCGTGGAGCCGCGCGGGTTGGAGGAGGACACCGCCCTGATCGGTGCCTGCGAAAAGGCGATGGGAACCGGTGGCATCGGACCGGACGCGTTCTTCTTTGCGCATCGCGGCGGGCGCGGGCCTTTTGCCGAGACTGCGGAAGGCGCTGAACTGAAGGCGGCAATGGCGGCGTATACCGCAACGGTCGGGGATCATCCCTACTGGTCTGACCCGGAGGCACAATCCATGCTGATCGACGAGGTCGAGGCGATCTGGGAGCCGATTGCGCGCGATGACGACTGGTCCGCTCTTGAAGCAAAAGTGGCGGCGGTGCGGCGCATGGGCGAGGCTATGGGGACAAGACCCGAACCCTGGGGCCATGAAGGGGCCTGAAATCGCGCTGCCGGCTATGGCATGGAGCATGAATATTGTTTAATCGGTAACCGGTGAGAGGGTACAGAACCCTGCACTGGGTCCGCATCCAGCGTTCGCAAGAGCACGAGAAAAGACAGGTCTGATTCGTGGCAGTTGCCGAAATCGTATCGTATGAACCCGCCACCGGCGCCGAGATCTGGCGCGGGAAAATCGGCGACGTGGACGACGTGGTGGCACGCGCCCGCCGGGCATGGCCTGTCTGGGCCGGACAGCCGCTTGCGACCCGTATCGAACTGGTGCGTCGCTTCGCCAACGAGGTGCGCAAGGACGCCGACAAGCTGGCGACGATGATCTCGCGCGAAACCGGCAAACCGCTGTGGGAAGCGCGCACGGAAGTCGAAAGCGTCATCAACAAGGTCGAGATTTCGGTCCGCGCCTATGCCGACCGCACTTCGCAGCGCAAGCTCGATTCGGCGCTGCAGGGCACCGCGGCGCTCCGGCACAAGCCCCATGGCGTAATGGCGGTGCTGGGGCCGTACAACTTCCCCGCCCACCTGCCCAACGGCCATATCGTTCCGGCGCTGATCGCGGGCAACGTGGTGGTGTTCAAGCCTTCGGAGAAAACGCCCGCAACCGGCGAAATGCTGGCGCAGTGCTTCAACCGCGCAGGTATTTCCGCCGCCGTCGTGCAAGTGCTGATCGGTGGCCCGGAACAGGGCCAGGCGCTGGTTGCGCACGACGGCATCGACGGCGTGCTGTTCACCGGCTCTGCCCATGCGGGCATCGCCATCAACCGCAAGCTGGCATCGAACCCCGGCAAGATGGTCGCGCTCGAAATGGGCGGCAACAATCCCATCGTGATGTGGGATACGCCCAAGATGGAGGATGCGACTTCGCTGATCGTGCAGTCGGCATTCACCAGCGCCGGGCAGCGCTGCACCGCCGCGCGCCGCTTGATCGTCAAGGCTTCGATCTATGACGAGGTCGTGGACGGAGTGAAGCGCCTTGCCGACCGCATCATCGTCGGCGCACCGTTCGATGATCCGCCGCCGTTCATGGGCCCGGTGATCGACAACCGGACCGCAGACGGCCTTACCGAAAGCTTCGTCTACCTGCTGTCTTCGGGTGGGCGCCCGATCAAGCACATGGTGCGTCTGCGCGACGACCTGCCGTTCCTGAGCCCAGCGATCATCGACGTGACCGGAGTGGAAGAGCGGCCCGACGTCGAACTGTTCGGCCCGCTGCTGCAGGTGGTGAAAGTCGACGATTTCGACGAGGCAATCGCCGAGGCGAACAACACGCGTTTCGGCCTTTCGGCGTCGCTGATCGGCGGCACGCCGCAGGACTACAACCGATTCTGGGCGAACATTCGCGCAGGCGTGGTCAACTGGAACCGGCCGACCAACGGCGCCAGCTCAGCCGCGCCGTTCGGCGGCATCGGACTTTCTGGCAATCATCGCCCGAGCGCCTATTACGCAGCGGACTACTGCGCCTATCCGGTCGCCTCGACCGAGATGGACCAGCCCCGCGCGAGCATCGGCGTCGGCCTGCGCAGCGACTGATACCAACCTATTCGGCGGGATCGGGGAGCGGCAGCGCCGGGTCGATCGGACCGCCGGGAATCACCGCGAGATTGCGCATGTTCTGCTGGCTGAGGTCGGGATCGACCATCAACTGGCCTTCGAGCGCTTCGGCCATAACCGGATCGATCGGCGCGCCATCCTGTTCGAGCGAGGATGAGCCGCAGGCGGACAGTGCCAGGGTCAGCGTGACCAGAATGAGGCGGGTGGCAGACATGGTCCGCTTCTAGGGCAATCACGGTTAACAAAAAGGGAGCGCCCCACCTGAGTGAAGCGCTCCCCTGCCGACCTTGCAGTGCGACCCGAAGGACGGTCAGAATGTGTCAGCGGCCCGGATCAGCGGCAGCGCGATCCGCCACGATCGACCTCGCGGCCGAGCAGCGCGCCACCAGCAGCGCCGAGAATGGCGCCAAGCGTGCGGTCACCGTAGTCGCCGGCTACTTCGCGGCCGAGCAGGGCACCGGCAGCGCCGCCAATCAGAAGGCCGGTCGTGCCGTTGGAGCGACGGCAGTAATAGCGGCCGTCGTTGCCACGCCAGACGCGACTGTTGCGATAGACCGGCTCGCCATAATAGGCGCGCTCGTTACCACGGTAATAGCCACGGTCGGAACCCCGACCATAGTAGCGGTCGCCGCGATAGCCACGATCCCCGCGCCAATCGCGATGGTTGCGGCTGTGCTCCCAGCGCTCGCCATCCCAGCCCTGGTTCCACTGGGTTGCAACCACGGCGGACTGGCCGTGCGTCGCCGTGGCGGCGGTAGCGGGAACGGCGGTTGCGACGGTCGAGGCCGCCAGGAGCGCGAGGGCTGCGTTCTTGAGATTGATCATGGGCCTTCTCCTCATTTTCGGACGGAGCGGCTCTATGCCGATTTCGCCCTGAAGCTTTGCGTTGGTTCATGTTTACGTCCGCCAACCTGAACAGATCGCAACCTGACTGTCAGATTCGGATTTTGCGACGAGATGATCGGCAAGGCCGGTGAAGCGTTTACAAAGAAGGGCTTGGCCTGTGTCCGCGATGCTGCGTAAGGCTGGCTGGATGAATCATTCCTCCACGCTGCGCCGTGGCCTTGCCGCCGCGTTGACCGCCTATGTCATCTGGGGACTGCTGCCGCTCTACTTCCGCGCGCTCCATCAGGTGCCGCCGCTGGAGTTCGTCGGCTGGCGCATACTCCTGACCCTGCCGGTCTGCCTGCTGATCGTGGCCTGGCGCAAGCAGGGCAGTGAACTGCGCGCGGCGCTGTCCTCTCCGCGCGTGCTTGGGCAGCTTGGCCTGAGTTCGCTGCTGATCGGGACGAATTGGCTGATCTTCGTGATCGCGATCAACAACGGCCACGTGCTGGCGACCAGCCTTGGCTACTACATCAATCCGTTGATAAACGTGCTGCTCGGCACGATCCTGCTGGGCGAGCGGCTGAGCCGGGTTCAATGGGCCGCCGTCGCGCTGGCCGGTGCGGGGATTGCACTGCTGCTGGGAGGGGCGATCGATACGCTGGCGGTTGCGATGGTCCTTGCGGTGAGCTTTGCGTTCTATGGCTTCGTGCGCAAGCAGGCGCCCGTTGGTTCCGTGCCCGGGTTGACGGTCGAGACCGCGCTGCTGTTCGTTCCGGCGCTGGTCGTCGTCGTGCTTGCGGCAGGGTCGCCACAGGGATCGAGCATGGCTGTTGGTGGCGCGATCACGCCGCTGCTCGCCTCGGCCGGCATTGCCACGGCCATTCCTCTGCTGCTGTTCGCCGTGGCTGCGCGGTCGATGCCGCTTTCGACGCTTGGCTTCGTCCAGTTCCTCTCGCCCACGATCAGCTTCGTACTGGGGCTGACGGTGTTCGGCGAGTCGCTCGACGCCGCGCGCCTCGGGTGCTTCACGCTGATCTGGGCGGCTATCGCGCTTTACAGCTGGGACATGTGGCGCAAGTCACGCGGGCCGGTCGGCCAGCCGCCAGCCTAGCGTTTCACCGGCGTGGAACGGTACGATGGTCGTTCCGTTGGCATCGACCGTGTCGGGCACAGTGACCGGTGCCTTCTCCAGCGTGATCGTCGTTTCGTTTACCGGCAGACGATAGAAGGCGGGGCCGTTGAGCGAGGCGAAGGCCTCGAACCGGTCTAGCGCGCCTTCCTCGTCGAACACGGTGACGTAGCTCTCGAGCGCAAAAGGCGCGTTGAAAATGCCGGCGCAACCGCAGGCGGCCTCTTTCAGATGCTTGGCATGGGGCGCGGTATCGGTGCCGAGGAACACGCGGGTGCAGCCCGAGGTTGCCAGCTTGCGCAGCGCAAGGCGGTGCTTCTCGCGCTTGGCCACGGGCAGGCAGAAGGCGTGGGGGCGGATGCCGCCGACAAGCATCGCGTTGCGGTTGATGTGCAGGTGCTGCGGCGTGATCGTGGCGGCGATCGTCTCACCTGCCCCTTCCACGAACTGCGCGGCCTCTTGCGTTGTGATGTGCTCGAACACGATGCGCAGCGCCGGCAAGTCGGCCACGAGGCGCAACAGCGTGCGTTCGATGAACACGGCCTCGCGATCGAAGATGTCGACATGGGAATCGGTCACCTCGCCATGGATCAGCAGGGGCATGCCGATCGCCTGCATCTTTTCCAGCACGGGATAGATGTTGCGGATGTCGGTGACGCCGTGGGCAGAGCCGGTGGTGGCATGGGCCGGATAGAGCTTGGCGGCGACGAACGTGCCCGAGGAAAAGCCGCGTTCGACTTCGGCAGGATCGGTACCGTCGGTCAGGTAAAGCGTCATCAGCGGGGTGAAATCGGCGCCTTCCGGCAGTGCAGCAACGATGCGGTCGCGGTAGGCGGCGACGCCCGCGACGTCGGTCATCGGGGGATTGAGATTGGGCATGACGATCGCGCGGGCAAACTGGTGCGCGGTGTAAGGCGCGACACCTTTGAGCACCTCACCATCGCGGAGGTGGACATGCCAGTCATCGGGGCGGCGGATCGTCAGAGTCGTCGTCATGGGTTCCCCTTAGCGATGGCGCTTCCTATGTTCCAGTGATGACCCGTCTTTTCGCGCGCGCGCTGATCCGCCTTTCCCCACAGGACCCAGACGAGGACGTGCCCGCGTTCCTGCAGGGGCTGGTGACCAACGACGTAAAGGGAGTGCTGCCGGTGTGGGCGGCGCTGCTCTCACCGCAGGGCAAGGTCCTGTTCGACTTCATCGTCTGGCCGGATAGCGCTGAAAGAGGGAGCAGGGGCTTGCTGCTCGATTGCGAGGCCAGCGTGGCCGATGCCTTGGCCAAGCGGCTCACGCTGTACAAGCTGCGCCGCAAGATCGCGGTTGCCCGCGCCGACGAGCTTGGCGTGTTCTGGGAAGATCATCCGGGCGATGGCGGCGCGCGCGATCCGCGCCTCTCGGCGCTGGGACAACGCTGGATCGGCACGGCGGGCGAGACCGACATCGGCGTCGATGACAAGTGGCTGGCGCACCGCCTCAAGCTGGGCGTGACCGAAGGGCAGGCGGAGCTGTGTGACCTGCTCTGGCTGGAATGCAATGCGGTGGACCTCAATGGCGTGAGCTTCACCAAGGGTTGCTATGTGGGGCAGGAAAACACGGCGCGCATGAACTGGCGGCAGAAGGTCAACCGGCGGTTGCTCGTTGTGCCGCTGGACGAGTCGGACGAGGCGCGGCGAAGAGTGGCCTATCCCGGCCTTGGACTGGCGGTGGATCACCGGCGCGTGGAGGACATTCCCCCGGCGCTGGTGCCGGCCTGGATGGACCTTACCCCTCCGGAGTGACAGGCGCGGCCTGAAGCCCCTCGACCAGCATCTTTTCTGCACGGTCTCGCGCGGCATCGCGCGGCAATTCGAGCGCCTGCGCGAGCGGCCCCCCCATCAGCGCATCGCCCAGCGCCATCAGCGTGAGCGCCAGCGTGTTACTGCGCTGCATGTCCGAGCCGTATTCATCGAGATCGACGACGAGATCATGGATCGTGTCGACGATCGGATCGAGCGCGTCCTCATTTCCCGAAAGCAGCATCCACGAGGCGAGCGCGCCCGCGCCTTCGCGATCAAACGCATCGAAGGTGAGATCTACGACGTCGCGGGGGGAGCCGATTCCGGAGCGGCTGGCGATCACCGCATCGCGGATGGTGGCGCAGATGGTTTCGGCCAGATGCTTGGCAAGCGCCTTCTGAAGGCCGGAAGCGGAGCCGAAGTGATGCAGGAGATTGGCGTGCGTACGGCCGATGCGTCCGGCAACAGCCTTGAGCGTAACCGCCTGCGGGCCGGTTTCGACCAATAGTCCGCGCGCGGCCTCGAGTGCGGCCATGCGGCTTTCCTCGGGCGATAGACGCTTCCTTATTGACATTACTGTAAGCAGCCTTAGATTATGGCTCATGAACGCCATGACCCCAGACCTGACCCTAGAACGCAGCACCGCTTCGAGCAAGCCGGTGCCCACGCCCGAGGATCTGACGATCACGATCCGTGATCGCCGGTTTGGCCGCAATGCGCCTCCGGGGCGCTGGTGGCTGAACAACGATCCGGTGGCGACCGCCTGGCACAATGCCCTGTCAGCCACATTCCCGCGCGGCGAGGCGTTCTTCATCGAATCCGTGAAAGCGCACCGAGACGGCGCACCGCCCAAGCTCGAGGCAGAAATCCGCGCCTTCATCCGCCAGGAGATCAATCACACGCGCGAGCATGTGGCGTTCAACCGGCAGGCCGAGGCAGCAGGCTATGACATCGCCCGCATCGACAAGCGCGTCGAGGAAATGCTGGCTCTGACCAAGGACCGTCCGGTGATCGTCAATCTGGCGGCTACCATGGCGCTTGAGCACTACACCGCGATGATGGCGCATGAATTCCTCGCCAACCCGGCGCACTTTGCCGGGGCGGAGAAGGAAACCGCCGACATGTGGCGCTGGCATGCGATGGAAGAGATCGAACACAAGGGCGTCGCCTACGACACCTGGTTGCACGCGACCCGGAACTGGAGCCGGTGGAAGCGCTGGAAGGTCAAGTCGCTGATGATGGTGATCGTGACAAAGAACTTCTTCACCCACCGCGTCGAGGACACGCTGGAACTGCTGGCGCAGGACGGGCTGACCGGAGCGAAGTGGAAGTGGAAGCTGGCTGCCTACCTGCTGTGGAAGCCGGGAGTCGTGCGCCGCGTGTTCCCGGCCTGGCTCAGCTATTTCATGCCGGGCTTCCATCCCTGG
Source organism: Novosphingobium sp. HNCC26DJ243 (assembly GCF_057180545.1). Classification (NCBI taxonomy): domain Bacteria; kingdom Pseudomonadati; phylum Pseudomonadota; class Alphaproteobacteria; order Sphingomonadales; family Sphingomonadaceae; genus Novosphingobium; species Novosphingobium sp. HNCC26DJ243. The sequence continues at coordinate 332,468 of NZ_JBXUGN010000003.1, forward strand.
CAGCACGACGACCGGGCGCTGATCGCGAAGTTGGACAGCGAGTTTCCCGATGCCGTGATGGCAAGGTGACACGTGAGGGGCTCCCGAAAGGGAGCCCTTTTCGCATCAGGCTGCGCGTCGCATGGGCGCGAAACCGCCATCTTCGGGCCCGTCGCAATCGGCGGGACTGGCAAGGTCGATCGCATGGACCACGGCAGGTGCCGGGGCGATGCGGGCGGCACTGTGGCCGAGACGAATCTCGCCGGTCGTGCGGAAACCGGCCTTCTCCAGAACCCGCCCCGAGGCCGGATTGTCAACGAAGTGCCGCGCCGTGACGCGCCTGTGGCCGAGCGTGCGCGCGAGCGAAAGCATGCTGCGCACCGCTTCGGTGGCATAGCCCCTGCCCCAGTGCCCCTGCGCGATCCAGTAGCCGAGCTCGGTCTCTCCGCCTTCTGACGCAAGGCCGACACAGCCGACGAGTCGCGATCCGTGCGCGCCGGGGAGCGTCACGAAAAAGTGCGGATGGCGGCCAGCCTGTCCGGCAGCGAGAAACCGCTTGGCGTCTTCGGGCGAATAGGGCCACGGCGCGCGCGCGAGGTTGCGCACGACCGCTTCGTCATCGATCAGGGCGTGAAGCTCGGCCCAGTCCTCCGGCCAGCCGGGCCGCAGGAACAGCCGTTCGCTGCGAATGAACATCTCAGTCTCCTTCTCGGCCCCACCCACGCGCCCCTAGAGCGCCGAAGTGACAGCCGTGTTGCGCCCTGCGCCGATCCGGCCAGTGACCGGGCCAGAGCGCAGTTTGCGGTTGAGCCTGAGGGAGACGTGAAAAGAGGGAGACGGGCGGGGCCCTCTCCCTCTATCGGCCAGCGCGTGAGTGCTGGCGGGGCCACCCCATCGGGACGGCCCTTTGCATGACCATCCGGTTATTCTGCGGCTTCGGCCATCATGTCGACCGAGACGTACTTGCGGCCGAGCTTGCCGGCGTGGAAACGCACGCGGCCTTCGGTCAGCGCGAACAGGGTGTGATCCTTGCCCATGCCGACGTTGGCGCCAGCGTACACCTTGGTGCCGCGCTGACGGATGATGATGTTGCCGCCGATCACTTCCTGACCGCCGAACTTCTTAACGCCAAGGCGGCGGCCTGCTGAGTCGCGACCGTTGCGCGAAGAGCCGCCTGCTTTCTTATGTGCCATATCGAATTACTCCGAACTGTTCGCTTAGGCGACGGACAGGATGCGCAGCAGGGTCAACTGCTGGCGATGACCGTTCTTGCGGCGATAGTTGTGACGGCGACGCTTCTTGAAAACGATCACCTTCTCCGACTTCGCCTGAGCGATGATCTCGGCCGAAACCGTGATCTTCGCGGCGTCAGCCAGCGAATCGCCTTCACCGGCGAGAAGAATATCACCCAGCGTGATCGTGTCGCCGGCTTCACCCGCCAGCTTCTCGACCGCGATCTTGTCTCCGGCGGCAACCCGGTACTGCTTGCCGCCCGTGCGCACGATTGCGAACATGGTTTCTGCTATCCGTTCCAAAAGCCGCGGTTGCCCGAGGCGATTCACTTGAGGCGCCCTACGCCTGCGAATCGCTGACAACGGGCAACGCACCGTTTCCCCACGCAAACGAGGGGTCCCGGAAAGAGTGGCGCGGATAATCCAAGGTCCGCCGCCTGTCAATGCCGCCTGTGGGTGCGAGCCTCGTGAAAATGCGCGCGGGGCGGGCCTTGCGACCATCGGGCGCTGGCGGGAGCGGCCAGCCATGCTATGGCGCGGCCATGGCAAAGTGCAATCCCCGCCTCGCTCTCGCCTTCATGGCCTGCCCTGCCCTGCTGCTTGCGGGCTGCGCCCCCCGTTCCGACTTCCCGTCGCTCGCCCGCCGCCCGGCAGAAGACGTCTATGCGGCGGCGCGCGCAGCACAGACGCCCCCCGCGCCGCAACCCGGCGTAAGCGCGGGTCTGGCCGAAAAGCTTGCCGCGTTGCGCGCTACGGCCCGCGCCGCCCATGCCAGCTTCATCGCAAAGCAGCCCGCGGCCACGCGCACAGTCTCGGGCGCGGCGGGTGCCGCCAAGGGCACCGAAGCGTGGTCCGTTGCTTCTGTGGCCATCGCCGGACTCGAATCGGAGCGTTCGCGCGTGGGCGTGCCGCTGGCCGATCTCGACCGGCTGGAAGTGGAGGCGAGCAATCGGGTTGCCGATGGCACCGATGCCGACTTCATCGCCGTGCGCGAGACGCAGGTCGAGGTCGAGGCGCTTGTCGCCGAGGAAACGCGCATTATCGATTCGCTGCTGAAGCGCATCGGCGGATAAGCTAAAGGGCGCCGTGCATGTCGCGCGACGCCCTTTCGGAACTGACTGGTTGATCAGCGGACGGTGGCGACGATCACCGCGATGGCAAATCCCCAGACCGCGATCAGGACCGGCAGGATCAGCACCTGCACCATCGCCGAGTTGGCATCGAGCGCACCAGAGAGCGTCTGGATGCCCTTGCGGCGGAAGTCGTACCAGCCCGGTGCATCGGGGTGCTGGTCGGAGCCGAGGTGCGTCCAGACGGCGGGAATGCCAAAGGCGCAGGCAATGAACAGCACGAAGATCGTCAAGGGAATTGCCAGTTCGCCATTGGCGAAGAGTGTCGCCATCATCGCGATGAACGCGAGATAGCCCCCGGCCGAGACGGCATAGACGCCTCCGGGCATGCCGAAGTTGCGATCAACGACCGTGTGAACCGGCTGGGTGACGATATCGGCGACAGCGTCGATCTTGTCCGACGCGATGTGCATGCTCATGGACTGGGCTCCTCTTGCTGGAGCCTCCCTGCCAAAGCGGCGGGTGCAGTTCCTTGACGCGAATCAAATCCGCCAGCGGGCGATGTCCTGGTGGTCTTCGGGACGCGGCTCGATCCAGCGCCAGCCCTGGGCGGTCTTCTCGCGCTTCCAGAACCAGCTTTCGCTCTTGAGATGGTCCATCGCGAAATCGGCGGCGGCGAAGGCATCGCGGCGATGGCGAGCTGCTGCAGCAACTAGGACGATCGGATCGCCCGGATGCATCACGCCGCTGCGATGAACGATCAGCAGGCCTTCGACCGGCCAGCGCGCTTCGACGACGCGGGCAAGCTCGGTCATGCCCGGAAGGGTCATCGGGCCGTAGTGCTTGAGCTCGAGCGCCTCGATCCCGCCGCCTTCGCGGACCTGGCCAAGGAAGCTGACGATGCCGCCTGCGGTAGGGTGGCGCGCGTTGAACGCCGCAATCTCGGCCACGGGATCGAGCACCGATTCGGCGAGCCGGACCTCGGCCATGTCAGCCGCCGCTGACGGGCGGGAGGAAGGCGAGTTCATCGCCGCCGGCAAGCACGATACCGCCGCGATCGGTGATCAGGCGTCCGTTGAGCGCCATGCGCACCTTTTCGCCCAGCAGTTCAATGGCGAGCGCGGGATCGAGCACGGCAAGGATCTGCTCCACCGGGCCGGGGGCGACAACAAGGTCTGCCCTGCCCGCGATGTCTTCGAGCTTTCCGAGGAATACGAGAGTGGGCATCTCAGCCGCCGGTGGTGGACATGTGGCGCGAGACGGCGGGCGCACCGCCGGGGCGATCGATCACGAAGGAATGACGCTCCTGCTTTTCGCCCATCGCGCGGGCAAAGGCATCGGCGAGTTGCCCGTCGGGATCGTCCGAGCGTAGCGCGGCGCGCAGGTCGACCCGGCCTTCGCCGCCAAGGCACATGTAGAGCTGGCCGGTGGCGGTGACGCGGATGCGGTTGCAGCCCTCGCAGAAATTGCCGGTAAGCGGGGTGATGAAGCCCAGGCGTCCGCCGGTTTCGGCAATGTCGACATAGCGCGCGGGGCCGCCTGAACGGGCATCGCTGGGGTTCAGCGTCCAGCGCGCTTCGAGATCGCGGCGCACAGCGTCGAGCGGGAGATAATGATCGAAACGGTCGCCCTCGACCTCGCCCAGCGGCATGACCTCGATCAGGGTCACGTCATGGCCCTGCCCATGGGCCCATTCGATCAGATCGGGCAGCGTCGCCTCATTGATGTCCTTCAAGGCGACGGCGTTGATCTTCACCTTGAGGCCTGCTGCCTTGGCGGCGGTGATGCCTTCGAGCACTTGCGGCAGCATGTCGCGCCGCGAAAGCCTGGCGAAGCCCTCGCGGTCAAGCGTGTCGAGCGAGACGTTGATGCGGCGGACACCGGCTGCGGCAAGATCATCGGCAAACTCGGCAAGGCGCGTACCGTTGGTGGTGAGCGTAAGTTCGTCGAGCCCGTCGCCGATCTTGCGCCCAAGCGCCTGGACAAGCTGCATCATGTCGCGGCGGACCAGAGGCTCGCCTCCGGTCAGGCGGATCTTGCGCACGCCGCGATCGATGAAGACGAGTGCGAGGCGATGCATTTCCTCAAGCGTCAGGACTTCGGCGCGCGGCAGAAACTCCATGCGTTCGGGCATGCAATAAGCGCAGCGCAGATCGCAACGGTCGGTGACCGAAAGGCGCAGATAGGTGATTCTCCGCGCAAAACGGTCGATCAGGGGCCCGGTGGCGTTGGGAGAAGCGCTGCTCACTTCTCCATGTATACGAAGTCGCGGGGGTAGGATTCAAGGTTCGCGCCCGCATCGACGAAAATAGTCTGCCCTGTGACCGACCGCGAGGTGGCGAGGAAGTGCACCGCATCGGCAATTTCATCGGCACCGGGGAGGCGCCTGAGCGGCATGATCTCTTCCAGGCGCTGCCACTGCTCGGCGTCGTAGTCCGCTGTCGGCAGGATCAGGCCGGGGGCCACGCCGTTGATGCGCACGCGCGGCGCCATGGCGCGCGCGAGCGTGCGTACCGATGCGTGGAGCGCCTGCTTGGACAGGGTGTAGCTGATCTGGTCGGGTACGGGATTCATCACGCGCTGGTCGAGAATGTTGACGACCGAACCCGACTTGTCGCCCAACGCCTCGGCAAAGGCGCGGGTCAGCAGCAGCGGTGCAAACAGGTTGACCCGGAAGTGCTGCTCCAGCTCGGCGCTGGTAATCGTGTCGGCGCGATCATCGTGAAACAGCGACGCGGAATTGACGAGCAGTTCGGGCGCGCGGCCAGCTGCCCGCGTGACCTGATCGAGCAGGCTGGGCGGAAACGCGGGATCATCCAGATCACCGGCAATGGGATGGACGACGGCGCCGAGCCATTCGAGCTGGGCCTTGAATTCGGCATCAAAAGATTTGGCATGGTGGGCGTGGAGCGCGACGTCCCAGCCTTCCGCCGCCAGCTTGCGCGCGATCGCGCCGCCGATCCGCCGCCAGCCTCCCGTCACCAGCGCCAGCGGAGGGGTCTGCGGCATCAGGAGCGCCGGTTCCGAGTCAGCGTAATGCCGATTTCCTCGCCGTTCTCGCTGATGGCGAGCTTCACGATCTTCACTTCAACCCACATAACCCGTTCATCCTGAAGAAACAGCGTTTCGCAGATGTGATCTGCCACGGCTTCGATCAGCTTGAAATGAACCCCTTGGGGCAGACCCTCGCTCGCCGCGAACTTGAGGTCCATGTAGTTCTTGCTCGCGCTGAGCGGGCAATCGGGCGTGTAGCGATCCTGCACCTTGAACCCGACGCGCATCGAGATGCGCAGCGGCTGCGGGCGGCCGGTCTCTTCCGAATAGATGCCGGTGAGGACATCGGTCTCGAGATTGGCGACTTCGAGGATCAGGGTATCCGACATGGGGTCTGCCTTGGCATTGCCGTGCGCCCAAGTCCATCGCGCACCAGGCGGGTTTCAGTTTTTCCAGCGCGCGAAGATGGCGGTAGGGAGGTGGCGACCGGTGGGGCCTTCCTCGCGAATGGCAAGGTCGCCGTGCTCAATCGTGCCGGGCAGGCCCTTGAGCGCTTCGGCCAGAAGGCCGGCCAGGGCGAGCGAGGACATGCGCACGGCATAGACCGTGAGGAACAGGAAGCGGCTGTCGGCATCGAGCAATTGCGCGCAATCGGCGACAAGGTTTGGCAGGCTTTCCTCGAGCCGCCAGACTTCTCCATCGGGACCGCGCCCGAACTTGGGCGGATCGAGGATTATCCCGTCATAACGGCGGCCGCGGCGCACCTCGCGCGCGGTAAACTTGGCGGCATCGTCAACGATCCAGCGCACCGGGCGGTCGGTCATGGCCGAAAGCTCGGCGTTGACGCGAGCCTGTGCGACCGACTTCTTGGACGCATCGACATGCGTGACCGGGCCAAATTCGCTGAGCGAGAGCGTGCCAACGCCGGTATAGCCAAAGAGGTTGAGCGTCTGCGCATCAGCCTTGCCGCTCAGCCGTTCGCCCATCCAGTCCCACACCGGGGCCATGTCGGGGAAGAAGCCGAGGTGGCGGAAGGGCGTGCAGGAGGCGGTGAAGCGCACGGCGCCCCGGCCAAGTTCCCAGCCATCGCGCGGGACCGGGCCGTTAAATTGCCAGCGCCCGCCGCCATCCTCGTCCGAGCCGGGGACGAATTCGGCGTCTGCATGCCAGTCGGGCAGGCGCGGGCTCCACATCGCCTGGGGTTCCGGACGGATGAAGCGATACTTGCCGTAGCGCTCCAGCTTTCGGCCATCGCCGGAATCGAGCAGGCCGAAGTCCGCCCAGCCCTCGCCGACCATCAGCTTCGGCTGGAGATCGAGGTCAGCCATTGCGGGCGGTGGCGCGCTCGGCAACGTAGGCGGCAACGGCCTCGTACGTGCCGGGAAGATGATCGCAGCGCTCCTCACGCTCGAACAAGTCGCCCACGCGCGCGGGCAGGCCGGGGCGCAGGCCCGTGGCGCGCTCTACCGCATCGACGAACTTGGCCGGGTGCGCGGTGGCGAGCGTGACGATCGGGACGCCTGCCGGAATGCCCCTGGCGACGCGCGCGGCATGGAGCCCGATCGCGGTGTGCGGATCGAGAACCTCGCCAGTCGCCTCGTATGCCCAGCGCATGGCGTTGGACATGTCACCTGCATCGGCGCGCTCGGAGCTGAACAGGGCGGCGGCCGATTCGCGCTGGGCGTTGGTCAGTTGCATTGCCTTGGTTGCTTCGAAGTTCTTCATCTGCGCAGAGAGCGCTGCGCCATCGCGACCGCAACCGTCGAACAGCAGGCGTTCGAAGTTCGACGAAACCTGGATGTCCATCGAAGGCGCGGCGGTGGCGGTAACCGTGCTGGCCGAATAGTCCCCGGTCGACAGCGCGCGGTGGAGAATGTCGTTGACGTTGGTCGCGACGATCAAGCGCTCGATCGGCAGGCCCATTTGGGCAGCGACGTAGCCAGCGAAGACGTCGCCGAAATTGCCGGTGGGCACCGAGAACGCAACCTTGCGCTGCGGTGCGCCGAGCTGGAGCGCGGCGTAGAAGTAATAGACCACTTGCGCCATCAGGCGCGCCCAGTTGATCGAGTTCACCGCAGCGATGCCGAAGCGACCGGTCATCGCAGCATCGTTGAACATGCGCTTCACCATCGCCTGGGCATCATCGAAACTGCCGTCGATGGCGATGTTGTGGACGTTGGGCGCGATCACCGTGGTCATCTGGCGGCGCTGCACGTCGGATACGCGGCCATGCGGGTGGAGCATGAAGATGTCGACCTTGGCGCGGCCTGCAACCGCGTCGATGGCGGCCGAGCCGGTATCGCCCGAGGTCGCCCCAACGATAGTCAGGTGATCGTCACCCTTTGCCAGGAATTCTTCGAACAGCAGGCCGAGCAATTGCAGGGCGACGTCCTTGAACGCCAGCGTCGGACCGTGGAACAATTCCAGCACCCACTGCGTCTCGTCGAGCTGCTTCAAGGGCACGACGGCGGCGTGGGCGAAGCGGCCATAGGCTTGCTCGCATAAGGTCAGCAGTCGTTCCGGCGTCAGGCAATCACCGACGAAAGGCAGCATGATCTTCTGGGCAAGCTGCGCATAGGGCAGCCCGGCCATAGCGGCGATCTCGTCCGCGCTGAACTGCGGCCAGGTCTCGGGCACGTAGAGACCGCCATCGGAAGCGAGGCCTGCGAGCGTGACGCCCTGGAAATCGAGCGAGGGTGCCTGCCCCCGGGTGCTGACGTACTTCATGGGATTGGCCGGTTAGCGGGCACGGGGGCAAAGGGCAAGGATTCTGGCGGTCATCATAGAGCGCCATGACCCGTTCGTGTCGAGCCAAGTCGAGACACCGTGCGCCTGTGTCTCGACTTCGCTCGACACGAACGGGGGGGGGGCCTCGCGCCCGCGCTGCTCCTTCCGTCATGCTGAACTCGTTTCAGCATCCATCGCGCCTCACGGAACATCCGCGTGTGGGGAGAAATGGGCCCTGAAACGAGTTCAGGGTGACGAGAACGCTAAGGATGCGCCCGGTCGACCCGCTCGCGCCAGCGTTTACGCAGGGCGACGGCGTAGATGACCAGCGCGACCAGCGCGAAAAGGAACCACTGGATCGAGTAAGAGAGGTGGTTGTTGGGGATGTCGTTGGGATCGGGGCGGGCGTTCGGCTGGAGGCCAGCTTGCGGAGGATCGGCAACGAGCTTTGGACCCGGTGCGATCCATCCGGTCACCTTGCCGCCGCTCCAGGCCACAGGCGCGGGCGACTGGGCCACGCCGAGCACCACTTCGACGCTGCCGCCATCGCCCGGCTTGCAGGTGACGACCTGGGCAATTCCTGCATCACCCTTGGCATTGCGACCCGATCGCGAGGTCGGATTTGCTACCGACAGGCAATCAACCGACGAGTGGTGGTAGAGAGCGCCTTCGATCGCGTCGGGCGCCCGGGGAAACGGCAGGTCGGTGCCGGCCACCTGCGCAGCCGCATAACGCGCCAGCATCGCCTCCTTCTCATGCATCCGGTCAAGCTGCCACACGCCGAGGCGAATCATCACGCCCACCGCGATCAGGACGATGATCGTCGGGAAAATCGGCAGGCGGCGCATTACAGCAATCCTTCTTTTTCAAGTCGCGCGCGCAGGACAAGCGCCTTGGCGAAGCGGATCGCACCGATCACCACGAGCGGTACGACAATCCCCCATAGCGGGACCAGCACCCACACGGGCAGTTGCACCGTATCGTCGAGCTTCAGCGCTGCCATGATCAGCAGGATCGTGACCGGCAGCACGACGAGGTAGAGGCCCCTGCCCTTGGGCTCGAGCCGCGCAAGGTCAAGGCCGCAGGAGCGGCACTTGCCGGCGAAGTTCGCCGCACCTTCCCACAGGCCGTGTGCGCCGCATCGCGGGCACAAACCGAAAAGGGCAGCCTGGGTAATCCCCGGCTGCCCCTTCGTGTTCTGGCCATTGCCAGACGGCATCAGTGGATCTTGTAGCCCCAACCGCCCCATACGTAGATGGCGACGAACAGGAACAGCCACACCACGTCGACGAAGTGCCAGTACCAGGCGGCGGCTTCGAAACCGAAGTGCTGGCGCGGGGTGAAGTGGCCCTTGTAGGCGCGAATCAGGCAGACGATCAGGAAGATCGTGCCGACGATCACGTGGAAGCCGTGGAACCCGGTCGCCATGTAGAAGGCCGAGCCGTAGGTGTTGGTGCCGAACGCGAACGGTGCGTGCGCGTATTCGTAGGCCTGGATCGCCGAGAAGACGAGGCCGAGAATGATCGTTGCCCAGAGGCCCTTCTTGAGGCCTTCGCGATCACCGTGGATCAGCGCATGGTGCGCCCAGGTCAGCGTGGTGCCCGAGCAGAGCAGGATCAGCGTGTTGAGCAGCGGCAGGTCGAACGGGTCCATGACCGCTTCGACAGCCTTGGGCGGCCACTGCCCACCGACCACTTCGGCAATCGTCGAAGGGAACAGCGAGAAATCGAAGAAGGCCCAGAACCAGCCGACGAAGAACATCACTTCAGAAGCGATGAACAGGATCATGCCGTAGCGCTGGTGGAGCTGCACGACAGGCGTGTGATCGCCAGCATGCGCTTCCTTGATGACCTTGCCCCACCACGAGAAGAACGTGACGAGCACGCCGAGCAGGCCAAGCGAGAAGACGGCGGTGCCGCCGGCCATCTTGTGCATCCAGAAGACGCCGCCGGTGGCCATCGTCAGCGCCGAGAAGGCACCGATGAAGGGCCAGATGTCGGGCGGCAGAATGTGATAATCGTGGTTCTTGGTGCCGGCCATGATCGTCGAAATCCCCCAGTCAAATCTGGTCGTGTGCGCGTGGCCCCGGCATGATGCCCGGCACGCAGTTCAAAGAGGCCTTTATCGCCGCGCTTGCGCCGGGTCCAGAGGCTTTTCCATAGGTTGCAAAAGCGCCTACCGCGCGACCGCAGCGGCGCTGTCGGGCGTTTCGTTGAAGGTATAGCTCAAGGTGATCTCCTCGATGTTCTTCGCCGCAGGATCATCGAGAATCGCGGGATCGACATAATAGATCACCGGCATGCGCACTTCCTGGCCCGGGTTGAGCTTCTGCTCGGTGAAGCAGAAGCACTGGATCTTGTTGAAGTACTTCCCTGCCTGTTCGGGCGAGACGTTGAAGATGGCCGTGCCCGTTATCGGCCGACCCGAAAGATTGTGCGCGTAGTAGGTCGCGAGTTTGCGCTCGCCCACCTTCATGTCCTGCGTGACCTGTTCGGGCCGGAACTGCCAGGGCATTCCGGGCGCAACATTGGCATCGAAGCGCACGCGGATCAGCTTGCCACCGACCTTGACGCCGGCCGCAGTGGCCGCATCTGCACGCTGCGTTGTGCCACCATAGCCGGTGACCTGGCAGAACAGACGGTAGAGCGGAACAGAGGCATAGCCGAGGCCAAGCATGGCCAGCGCGCCCGACGCCGCGAGCAGCCCGACGCGGCGGTTCTTGCGCGGATCGGCGATGACGCGCGTGGTCATGTCAGTGCGCGCCCGTGGCCGGAGTCGCGATCTTCACGATGGTGATCGCGAAGAACAGGACGGCAAGCGCGCAAAGCACCAGGCCAAGCACGCGATTGCGGCCACGCTGGCGCGCCCGGTAAAGTGCGGTCTTTTCTTCATTGAGTGGTTCGTTCATCACTGCCAGCCTTGCACGGTGGCGAGCCGGTCTGCGACCAGCATGCCGAAGAGGACGAATAAGTAGAGGATCGAGTACGCGAACAACCGCTTTTCAGGCAGCATCCCATCCCCAGGCACCGACTGCCGCAGCCCGACCTTCGCCGAAAGCAGGACGAACGCCACGCCAAGACCGAATGCCGACCAGCCGTAGATCCCGCCCGTTCCACCGATCCACCACGGCACCAGCGTCAGCGGCAACAGCGCAAGCGCGTAGGCAAGGATCTGGCGGCGGGTCGATTTCTCGCCCGCGACGACCGGCATCATCGGAATGCCGACCTTGGCGTAATCGGTCTGGACGAACAGTGCGAGTGCCCAGAAGTGCGGCGGCGTCCACATGAAGATGATCAGGAACAGCAGCACCGGCATCAGGGTGATGTCGCCCGTCACCGCAACCCAGCCGATCATCGGCGGGAAGGCCCCGGCCCCGCCCCCGATCACGATATTCTGCGGCGTGCGCGGCTTTAGCCAGACGGTGTAGATCCAGGCGTAGTAGAAGATCGAAAAGGCGAGGATCGCCGCAGCGAGCCAGCCCACCCCAAGGCCCATCACGAAGACCGATCCGCCGGCAAGCGCAAAGCCGAAATCGCGCGCCGAGGTGCGGTCCATGCGGCCTGACGGCAGCGGGCGCGCGGCGGTGCGCTTCATCCCGGCGTCGATATCGGCTTCCCACCACTGGTTCAGTGCCGCCGCGCCGCCTGCCCCGACCGCGATACACAGGATCGCGGTGAACGCGATTACAGGGTGAATGCTGCCGGGCGCGGCCAGCAGGCCGCACAAGCCGGTGAAAATCACGAGCGTCATCACGCGCGGCTTGGTCAGCGCGAAGAAATCGCGCCAGTCGGCGGGGAGCGGAAGGGTCTGGCCTGAATCCATGATTGGCCGCGCCTATACGCGCGAGAGGGCCACTAGGGAAGCGAAACGGGACGAGCGGTGAGCATCGGGACCTATGGGCAGGCTGGCCCGCGAGCATAGCAACGAAAAAGGCCCCCGGGTTTCCCCGGAGGCCTGCTTTCTGTCCGAACGTCAGGCTCAGTGATGAGCGCTGTCGTCGATGACCGGAAGCGTCTCGAACTGGTGGAACGGCGGGGGCGAGGACAGGGTCCACTCCAGCGTCGTCGCGCCTTCGCCCCAGTAGTTCCCGGCCGCCTTCTTGCCGGCGAGGAATGCGTAGGCGATGTTGATGAAGAAGATCACGATCGAAACGGCCATGATGACGTAACCGATCGAGGCAACTTCATTCCACTTGGCATAGGCCAGCGCATAGTCGGGATAACGGCGCGGCATGCCCTGAACCCCGAGGAAGTGCATCGGGAAGAAGATCAGGTTCACGCCGACGAAGAAGATCCAGAACTGCAGATGGCTCAGGAACTCGGAGTGCATGCGGCCGCTCATCTTCGGGAACCAGTAGAAGAACCCGGCGAAGAGCGAAGTGACCGCACCCAGTGACAGCACGTAGTGGAAGTGCGCCACCACGTAGTACGTGTCGTGCAGGTTGTCGTCCACGCCACCATTGGCGAGCACAACGCCGGTCACGCCACCGACGGTAAAGAGGAAGATGAAGCCGATCGCCCAGACCATCGGCGACTTGAACTCGAGGCTGCCGCCCCACATCGTCGCGATCCACGAGAAGATCTTGATGCCGGTCGGCACCGCGATCACCATGGTTGCGGCGGTGAAGTACATCTTCGTATTCACGTCGAGGCCGGTGGTGTACATGTGGTGCGCCCACACGATGAACCCGACCACGCCGATGGCGACCATCGCGTAGGCCATGCCGAGGTAGCCGAAGACCGGCTTCTTCGAGAAGGTCGAGATGATCTGGCTGATGATGCCGAAGCCCGGCAGGATCATGATGTACACTTCGGGGTGGCCGAAGAACCAGAACAGGTGCTGGTAGAGAACCGGGTCACCGCCGCCGGCAGGATCGAAGAAGGTCGTGCCGAAGTTGCGGTCGGTCAGCAGCATGGTGATCGCTGCGGCCAGAACCGGCAGCGCGAGCAACAGCAGGAACGCGGTAACCAGCACTGACCACACGAACAGCGGCATCTTGTGCAGGGTCATCCCCGGCGCGCGCATGTTGAAGATGGTGGTGATGAAGTTGACCGCGCCCAGGATCGAGCCAGCGCCCGAGAGGTGGAGCGAGAAGATCGCGAAGTCGACCGCGGGACCGACCGAGCCCGAAGTGGACAGCGGTGCATAGACGGTCCAGCCCGTGCCGGCGCCCTGGCCCGTGCCACCCGGCATGAAGGCCGAGAACATGAGCGAGCAGAAGCCGACGAACGTGAGCCAGAACGACACGTTGTTCATGCGCGGGAAGGCCATGTCCGGCGCGCCGATCATGATCGGAACGAACCAGTTGCCGAAGCCGCCGATGATCGCAGGCATGACCATGAAGAACACCATGATCAGGCCGTGCGCGGTGATCAGCACGTTCCACAGATGGAGCTGCTGGTCGAAGCTGGGATTGGCGGTGCCGAGCAGATCGGCGAAGTAGCCAAGGTACTGGATACCCGGATGCGCGAGTTCGGCGCGCATGATACCGGACACAGCGCCACCGATGATCCCCGCGAAGATCGCGAAGATCAGGTACAGCGTGCCGATGTCCTTGTGGTTGGTGGACATGAACCAGCGAGCGAAGAAGCCCGGCTTGTGGTCATGATCGTGGTCGTGCGCATGATCGTGCGCATCAAAACCTTCGTTTGCGGGAATGGTGGCCATGTCGGTCAAACCTTGTCCATGAAATCGCGTCAGGCGGCGGGCGCAGCGGAAGCTTCGGCGGCCGGAGCTTCAGCCGCGGCCGGAACCACTGCGGCAGCCGGAGCGGCAGCAGGTGCTGCCGGACCGACGGTGCCGCCGGGCTGGGTCTTGACCCAGGCTTCGAACTTGTCGCGCGGCAGGGCTTCGACCGCGATCGGCATGTAGCCGTGGCGCGCGCCGCACAGTTCGGAGCACTGGCCGTAGTACAGACCCGGTTCCTTGATGTTCAGAACCTTCTCGTTGATGCGGCCCGGAACAGCGTCGAGCTTGAACCAGAGCGAAGGCACGGCGAAGGCGTGGATCACGTCAGAGCCGATGGTCTGGATGCGGATCGGCTCACCGGCCGGCACAACCATGCGGTTATCGACCGCAAGGTGGCCCGGCTCGCCAGCCTTGAGCGCGTCTTCCTCCGACAGCATGTTCGAGATGACCTCGAACCCGCCATTATCGGGGTAGGTGTAGCCCCAATACCACTGGTAGCCGGTGACCTTGACGGTCAGCGCACCCTTGGGAGCGGGATCGTACTGATGCGCGAGCAGGCGGATCGACGGAACCGCGATGACCACGAGGATCAGCACCGGAAGCAGCGTCCAGACCACTTCGATCAGCGTGTTGTGGCTGGTCTTCGAAGCGACCGGGTTGGCGCGCTTGTTGAACTTGGCCATGACGACCAGAAGCAGGATCAGCACCAGGAACGAGATCACGACGATCACCGGCATCAGCAGGTAATCGTGCATCCACAGCGCTTCTTCGCCGGTCGCCGAGTACTGGTCCTGGAAGGTCCAGCCGCCATCGACGGGCTGACCCTTGCCGGGCGTCGGCTTCATGGGAACGTAGGAGCCCTTGTCGGCAGGCGCGGCTGCAGAAGCGGCAGCGACAGGCGCGGTCGATTCGGCGGTGACCGCGGGTGCTGCAGCGGCAGGCGCTACGGGCGCGGCAGCAAGTGCCTGCGTTCCGAACGTCAGCGCGGCGGCTACGCCAAGGGTCCTGATTGCTTTGCCCATGGAGCGGGCGGTATCGGCAAGACTCATCGTCGAAGTTTCCGCTTTTCCCTGTTTGCGCGCGAGCTGCGCTGCATCAAAGGGGGCGCTGGCGCACCCCCTCCAAGTCCCTCGATTGGACCGGCCTATACGCGCGGTTGTCACAAGCCTCAAGCGGCTGGACGCATATTTTTCAAGAGGGCAGCACACCCCTTCGGGCAATGCCGCAAGGGCATCGCGCGCGCCGTGTCGAAAAGGGTTGCTCCGTGCGCGCGCAAGCGCCATTTGCGCGGAAACTCCCCCGGCCTCCAGGTGACAGATGCTCGAAGACGAGATCCTTTCCGAATTCCGCGCCAGCCAGGCCCTGCTCGAAGGGCATTTCCTGCTCTCGTCGGGCCGCCACAGCGCGCACTACCTGCAGTGCGCGCGCGTGCTGATGGACCCGATGCGTGCATCGCGCCTGGCCGTGGCGATCGCGCAGAAGCTGCCGCGCGACGTGCGCCAGCAGATCCAGAAGGTCGTCGCGCCCGCGATGGGCGGCGTGATCATCGGCCATGAAGTGGGCCGCGCACTGGGCGTCGACGCGATGTTCGTCGAGCGGCCGACAGGCACGTTCGAGCTACGCCGCGGCTTCGCGCTCAACCCCGGTGACAAGGTTCTGATGGTCGAGGACGTCGTGACCACCGGCCTTTCGAGCCGCGAGGCGATCCGGGCGATCGAGGAAGCGGGCGGCGAAGTAATCGCGGCAGCCGCGCTAATCGACCGTTCGGCAGGCAGCGTCGACCTTGGCGTGCCTTTCTTCCCGCTGGTCGCGCTGAACTTCCCGACATATGCACCCGACGAACTTCCGCCGGAACTGGCAGCGACACCTGCGGTGAAGCCCGGCAGCCGGGTAAAGCCCTGATGAGCGTTCTGACTCCGGGTCGCCTCCGCCTCGGCGTCAACATCGATCACGTCGCGACGATCCGCAATGCGCGCGGCGGGGATCATCCCGATCCTGTGCGCGCCGCGGAGATCGTCGCCAGCGTGGGCGGTGACGGGATCACCGCGCACTTGCGCGAGGACCGCCGCCATATCCGCGACGAGGATCTGGCGCGCATCCAGGCCGCGACCAACCTGCCGCTGAACCTTGAGATGGCGGCGACCGACGAGATGGTCGAGATAGCGCTGCGCCACAAGCCGCACGCGGCCTGCATCGTGCCCGAACGGCGCGAGGAGCGCACCACCGAGGGCGGGCTGGACGCGGCGGGCCAGCACAACCGGCTTGCGCCGATCGTGTCGCGGCTGACCGATGCCGGCATCCGCGTCAGCCTGTTCATTGCGCCCGAGGCACGGCAAATCGAAGCCGCGATGAATCTGGGCGCACCGGTGGTTGAACTGCACACCGGCGAATACGCCCATGCCGAGGGTGACGCTGTATCGGTTGAACTGCGACGCATTGCCGACATGGCGGCGCTGGCGGCGCGCAACGGCATCGAACCACATGCCGGGCACGGGCTGACCTATGAGAACGTGCAGCCAATTGCCGCCATCCCGCAACTGGCCGAGCTGAACATCGGCCACTACCTGATCGGCGAGGCGATCTTCGTCGGGCTGGAAGCAGCCGTGCGGCGGATGCGCGATCTGATGGACGATGCGCGGTGAGGCTGAGGTCGTGATCATCGGAATGGGCTCCGACCTGTGCAACATCGAGCGGATCCAGAACTCGCTCGACCGGTTCGGGCAGCGTTTTATCGACCGGGTGTTCACCGAGGTGGAAAAGGCCAAGGCCGAGCGGCGGCCGTTCACCAAGGCCGGGACTTACGCCAAGCGCTTTGCTGCCAAGGAGGCCTTTTCCAAGGCGGTTGGAACCGGTTTCAAGGCAGGGGTGTTCATGAAGGACATCGGCGTGGTCAACGCGAAGTCGGGTGCGCCGACGCTGGCGCTTACCGGCGGCGCGGCGGCGCGGCTGGCGGCGATCACGCCCGAAGGCCATGAAGCCGTGGTCCATCTCACGCTTACCGACGATCATCCCTGGGCGCAGGCCTTCGTTGTGATCGAGGCCCGACCTCTTGCCGGAAATCCCGCAGCTTGACCGATCAAAATCCTCAAGAGCCCGTCACGCAGGTCAGCCCCCCTCCCCCGCCGCCCGACAGCAGCGTGAACTGGTGGGCCGAGATTCGCGGCCTTTTCGCGATGTTGCTGGCGGTGATGATCTTCCACAGTTTCATCGCCAAGCCGTTCTACATCCCCTCGATCTCGATGATGCCGAACCTGCTGGTGGGCGACCGGCTGGTGGTTTCGAAGTATCCCTACGGCTGGTCGTGGGTATCGGCCTCGTTTCACGTGATGCCGCGCGGCGACAAGCGCGTGCTGCCCGGAACGCCGCAATATGGCGATGTGGTTATCGCTGTGCCGCCCGATCGCGACGAGGACTACATCAAGCGCGTGGTCGCGCTGCCTGGGGACCGGATTGCGGTGGTGCACGGACAGATCGTCCTCAATGGCAAGCTTGTGCCGCAACAGGTTGAACCGCCTGTGCAAATCCCGGCCGACCCTGAGCTCTCATGCGATGGTGCGCCCTGCTACGATGTGTTCGAGCGCTATCGTACGCGGCTGACCGACGGGCGCGAGGTCTATGAACTGCCCGCCTTCCGCGAGACGCTGCCCAATGGCGCAAGCTACGTGGTGATCGACCACACGGACCAGTTCCTCGACAACTATCCAGAGACGCTGGTTCCCGCAGGCCACGTGTTCCTGATGGGCGACAATCGCGACCATTCGGCCGACAGCCGCGCCTCGATCGAGGAAAAGGGTCTGGGCGGGCCGGTGCCGCTGGCCAATGTCGGCGGGCGCGCCGAGTTCATCACCTTTTCGCTCGACGGCAGCGAGACGCTCAATCCGCTGACCTGGTGGTCGGCCTTGCGCGACGGTCGCGCCTGGACCAGATTGCGTCCCGAAATCCGCCGTAAGAGCCAGAGCGGCGACAGGGAGAAATGACCCGCATGGACACCCCGGCTTCGCCTGAAAGCGTCGTGCCCACGACCACCGGCCCCACCGACATATCCGACGATCTTGTCAAGCGCGAAGCCAAGAAGGCCGCCGTGTGGCTCGGCGTTGCCGCGCTCTTCGCGCTGGCAGTGCTCCTTGCGCAACCGATCATGGTCATCATCGGCGGTATCGTGTTCGCCGCGATGATCGATGGCGGACAGCGACTGATCGCACGAGCCGCGCCGTTCCTGCCAAGGTGGTCGCGGATTACGCTGGTGCTGCTGGGTGCGCTTGGCTTCCTCGTCTGGCTGGTGGTGTTCGCCGGCGGCCAGATCGCAGCACAGGCGGCACAGTTCCCCGCCGTGGTGCAAACGCAGATCGCGCGCCTGACCCTGCTGGCCCAGAGTCACGGCATTTCGATGCAGGACTTCGACCTGCAGCAGGTCGCTTCTCAGGTATTGGGCAGCGTCGGGCAGGTGACGCGGGCTCTGGGGGGTATCTTCGGAGGCTTCACTACGGCCTTCCTGATCTTCATCCTTGCGATCTATTTCGTGATCGAACCGGACATCTACCGTCGGGGCTTTGCCTGGATGATGCCCGAAGAGAGCCGAGACCACTTCGAGGGCACGGCCTTGCGCATGGGCAAGGCGCTGCGAATGCTGCTGTTCGGACGGCTGATCGGCATGGCCGTTGAAGGCATTGCGACCTGGGCGCTGCTGGCGTGGTGGGGCGTGCCGATGGCCGCGCTGCTTGGCCTCCTGACCGGTCTTCTGGCTTTCCTGCCGAACATCGGCGCGCCGATCTCGGGGCTGCTGATGGTGCTGGTCGGCTTTTCGGGCGGGACCGAAATGGGCCTGTTCTGCATCGCGGTCTACGTGATCGTGCAGACCGTGGACGGCAACATCATCGTGCCGATGGTGGCCAAGCGCACCGCCGACCTGGCGCCTGCGCTCGTCCTGGGTGCGCAGCTGGTGTTCGGCTTGCTGTTCGGCATTCTCGGCCTAATGCTGGCCGATCCGATCGTTGCGATGATCAAGATCGCGCTGGAGCGACAGGCCGAACGCAACGACGCAAACCGCCCCGCCGACTGATCGACAGGACCGCACAAGTGGCTCGCAAGTTCCTCTATTTCATCGTCGTTCTGGTCGTTCTGGTAATCACGGCGCTGGTTGTCCTGCGCATCTGGTCAAAGGAGCTGACCGGCTTTGCCTTCGTGCCGCGCGGTGCGTTCGAACAGCTCGACCCGCAGCCTTCGGGAATCTACGAGAGCCGCAAGATGTGGATATCGCGGCCCGATTTCGGCACGGGCGATCCTGCACAATGGCGACCGGCGGGCACAGGCAGCGAACGTGGCAAGGCGTTGGTGTTCTTCATCCACCCGACATCCTATCTGGCGCGCCAATACTGGAACGCGCCGATCGACGATGCCGACAGTGCGCGGCGCGCCGAGTTCTACGTGCGCGGCATGGCAACCGCTTTCAACGGCCAGGCGCAGGTCTGGGCACCGCGCTATCGCCAGGCGGCGTTTGGCGCTTTTCTTACCGACAAGGTCGAGGGCCAGCAGGCGCTCGATGCCGCCTACATGGACGTTCGCCAGGCTTTCGATGCGTTTCTGGCCGCGACGCCCAAGGACGCGCCGATCGTGCTGGCAGGGCATAGCCAGGGATCGCTGCACCTGATGCGACTGCTCAAGGATCGCGTCGCGGGCACGCCTCTGGCGGATCGCATTGTCGGTGCCTATCCCATCGGTTGGCCGATCTCGATCAGTCACGATCTGCCAGTCATGGGCCTGCCCGGCTGCAATGCGCCCGATCAGAGCGGTTGCGTGATGACGTGGGCAAGCTTTGCCGAACCCGCCGATCCGGCGATCCTGATCGACGCCTATCGCATGCGGCCCGCGCTCGACGGGCAGGCAAAGGGCACCGAGCCGGTTCTGTGCACCAACCCGCTGACTGGCCGGATGGGCGGAAGCGCCCCGGCATCGGCAAATCTGGGCTCGCTGCGCCCGTCTGAATCGCTCGACGGAGGCGAGATCATCGCCAAGGCCGTGCCCGCGCGCTGCGACGACAAGACCGGGCTGCTGATGATCGGCGATCCGCCCGAACTCGGGCCGTTCGTGCTGCCGGGCAACAACTACCACGTCTACGACATCCCGCTGTTCTGGGCGAACCTGCGCGCCGACGTCGCGCGGCGCACGATCGCCTGGGAAAAGTCGCACGCCCGATGATCACCCAATCGGTTCTGGAGATGCGCGATGCCCTGCCCGGCGGCGGGATGCTGCTGGGGCTGGATACCGGCACGAAGACCATCGGCCTTGCCCTGTGCGACCGCGAGTGGCGCTTTGCCACGGCGGGGACCACGCTGCGGCGCGGCAAGTTTACGGCCGACAAGGCGCGACTCGTGGCGTTGATTGCTGAGCGCGGCGTGAAGGGCCTTGTCGTCGGGCTGCCGCTCAACATGGATGGCAGCGAAAGCCCCCGTTCGCAGGGCGCGCGGGCCATGGCGCGCAATCTGGAGGACATCGGCCTGCCGATCCTGATGTGGGACGAGCGCTGGACCACGCAGGCGGCGGAGCGCACGATGATCGAGCAGGATTTCAGCCGCGCCAAGCGGGCCGAGAGGATCGATTCGCACGCCGCCGCGCTGATCCTGCAGGGTGCGATCGATGCGCTGGTCGGCAGCGTGATCTGAGCGGTGTAACCGCTCGCTTAAATCACTTGATCTTGGCTCTGTGCCCCGGCACTGCTCAACAATGGACACACCCCCAGAGACGAACGGCACGACTGGCGGCGATAAAGCGTCGTTTCCGCAAGACACGGCGCTCGACGCGGCAAAAGTCGGCAAGTTCATGATGAATCATGGGCATACCGGCTTTATCGGCATGGAGTTTCGCGACCATGGGGCCAACTGGGTCGAACTGGGTCTGCCCTGGCGCGAAGACCTTGTCGGCGATCCGGAAAGCGGCGTGCTGGCATCGGGTCCGATCGTCAGCCTGCTCGACAATGCCACGTCCATGGCGGTCTGGGCGTTGCGCGGCGGGTTCCGTCCTCAGGTCACGCTGGACCTGCGGGTGGACTACGTGCGCGCAGCAAAGCCGGGAATGACTGTGATCGCCCACGCCGAGTGCTACCAGCTCAAGCAGTCGATGGCATTCGTGCGTGGCATTGCCCATGATGGCGATCCCGACGATCCGGTGGCACATGTCGCGGGCATCTTCATTCAGGTGGAGCCCGAGGGCTGGGCCAACACGGCGGGGGCCAAGCCATGAGCGAGATCGAACACGAGGCCTTGACCGCCCGGCTGGCAGACGCCCTGCCACCTTATGCGCGCGCGATGGGCATGAGGGTCGAGGGCCTGCTGGATGGTGCGCCAGTTCTGGCGATGGACTTTGCCAATCGCGTCATGGGCCGTCCGGGCTACCTGCACGGAGGCGCGATCGCAGGACTGCTCGAGATTGCCGCAATCACCGCGCTGCGCGCGCATCTGGACGCGGACGAGGCGGGCACGCGGATCAAGCCGGTCAACATCTCGGTCGAATATCTGCGCGGCGGCGTGACCGTGCCGACCTTTGCCCGGGGACAGGTCATCCGGTCGGGCCGGCGCATTGCCAACGTCCGCGCCGAGGCCTGGCAGGGTGAGCGCGACAAGCCGTTGGCAAGCTGCTGGATGAACTTTCTGCTCAAGCCGAAGGCCTGAACGGCTACTCGACGACCTTCAGCAGGCGGCGCTCGAGCGGAGACAGGATGCCTGCCAGATCGTGGCCGCGCTTCAGGACCTGACCCGCTTCGCCGAACAGCGCCCACATCCCCTGCTTGCCGCGCAGCGACGGGCGTTTCTCGATACGGGCAGAGGGGCGCTCGGCAGTGCGCTTGAACGCGGCGAAACTTGCCGCGTCCTTGCCGAAGTCCATAGCGTAATCACGCCACATTCCAGCTGCGACCATGCGCCCGTAAAGGTCGAGAATGCGCAGCAGTTCGACACGATCGAACGCCACCTGCGCGACGGCGCGCGCATGGGGAAAAGGCAGGATGGTGCCAGGCGGCGTGCCCGATTCGGAACCGCTCACGCTCAGCGGCGGGTCCTCCGCGCGCCTGCCGTGGTGGGCGTGGGTGCGGGCGTCTGGCCATCGTCACCGGCCTGCGCCGCGACAAGTGCGGCGACTTGTGCCTTCAGCGCTGCGACCTCGCCCTCGAGATCGTCGACCCGGCTGCCGCCATTGGGCTCGCACGGTTCCTTGCAGGGCGTGCCGTAGGGGATGAATTCCTTGAGCCAGGTTTCGGCAGGGACCAGCGTCGAACGCGCCTTGAGCCCGACCATCGTCGCGCCTTCGGGCACGTCGTCGGTTACCACCGCATTGGCGCCGACACGGGCGCGCGGCCCCACGGTGATCGGACCGAGGATTTGCGCGCCCGATCCGATGATCGCGTTGTCGCTGAGCGTCGGGTGGCGCTTGCCGGGAACGCCGTTGGCCGGATTGGTGCCGCCAAGCGTGACGCACTGATAGATCGTCACGTTGTCGCCAATCTCGCAGGTTTCACCGATGACGGTGAAGCCATGGTCGATGAACAGGTGCTTCCCGATCTTTGCCCCGGGATGAATGTCGATCGCGGTAATGAAGCGCGAGAAGTGATTCACCAGGCGGGCGAGGAAGAACAGCTCGGCCTCGAACAGCCAATGCGCGACGCGGTGGAAACCGACCGCCCACAACCCGGGATAAAGGAGAATCTCCCAGCGCGAACGGGGCGCGGGATCGCGCGAGCGGATCGAGTCCAGATAGGCGACAAGGCCGTTCAACATGCCCCAATTCTCTCTCTTGAGCAGCGCTAAAGCAAGCGCGGCTGAAACTCCCCGGAACGCTCGGCAAGTGCGTCGCGTACGAGGGATATGGTGACGGGTGATTTACGCTCAAGGGACAACCGGTCAAGAGTTTCGATAAGCAACTCGATTCCGGCGTGGCTGCGCTCGATTCGCGGGAGAAGATAGGCAACCGCCTGATCCCCCAGAATCAGCCCGCGCCGGGCGGCGTGTTCGGCGACAAGCCCTGCGATCAGTTCGTCATCGGGCGCGCCGATCTCGATCAGCAACGCCGCACCGAGGCGCGAGGCAAGATCAGGCAGCGCAATGGCCCAGCTTCCGGGCGTGCGGTCGCACACGAGCAGCAAAGGCCGGCTATCGGCCTGCGCGCGGTTCCAGCGGTGGAACAGGTCGTTTTCCGGCAAGGCATCGGCCCCGTCGACTGCATCGCCCGCGCCGCTTTCGGCGAACCAGCGAGCGAGCAAGCTCTTGCCCGAGCGTGGCGGTCCGGCAAGGATGGCGGTGCGGAAGGGCCAGTTCTCGGCAGAGTGCAGCGCCTCGATCACCGGGGCGAGCGACGACCCCAGCACAACCGTTTCGGCACCACGCGCGGTCACAAGCGGAAGAGCGATCTGCGACATGCTGGCGATTATACGCTCGAAACCCGAAAAAGGCTTACTTGCGGATCGAGATGACGCCCGAGCCGACGTTCACCCGCCAGCCCTGGGCGCGCAGGGCGGCGGCAAGCGCGTCGATGTCGCCGGCATAAGTGATGCGCATGACCGAGGTGCCGCCAATCGCGATCGAAGTGGACGATGCGCTTTTCACACCTGCAACGCCGCGCACTGCCGCCATGCCGGCATCCACCGCCGCGCCATCGGGCGTGGCGAACTGGACGGTGATCGAAGAAATCGTCGCGGCGGCGGCTGTCGGCGTGGCCGTTGCCGGGGCTTCGGTCTGGGTCCCGGCGGCAGGTGCCGCGCTCGATTTGACGGGCCCTTCGCTGGCAAGGATCTGTTCGATCAGCTTCGGATCGATCTCGGGCACCATGTTGAGCGTGGGATCAGGCCGCAGGATGCCCGCGCCCAGCGCATCGGTATAGATGCGATCGAGCCGACCGATGGCTTCCTCGAGCATGCGCGGCAAGTCTGCCTCGTTCTTCGCATCAAGGGTAAAGCTGCCCAGGAAGCGATTGTCCGGACCGTAGCGGGCGGTGAAGGTCCCGTGAACCGGCCCACCGGGATAGGCACGTTCAAGCCGGGCGAGTGGCATGACGACGTCGGCCGCGCCGAATTCGTCGAGAATCAGGCGCCACCAGTTGCGGCTGCGGCGATCAAGCTGGCCGGCGGTGAGCAGTAGCGAATCGGACCCCGAGCCTGCCGGGCGGACATAGTCGATCGCACTGTTGCCGGTGCGATATTCAGCCCAGGCCTTCTGCCAGGGGGTGCGCGTCTCGAAGACGGTAGCGACGCCGCCCTGATAGAGCACCGGTATCACGAGGACAGGTGCCGATCGCGCCTTGGCCCCAACCATGCCGAGCCGTTCGCCGGTGCGCGCGCGATCGAAGATCACGCCCAGTGTGGCGATGTAGCGGCGCGGACCGATCTGTTCGTTCTCCACGACGACCGCAGAGACCATCGAATCGAGCGTGGCATCGTCGAGTCGGGGTGCCGCGCCACCGGCGCCGTTGGTCGACCACAGTTTTTCCCAACCCTTGCGCTGCGCTTCGCGCCAGCCGTTGGTGCGCGCGTCCTCGGCATTGTCGCCGCTGACGTTGACCGCAATGCCGCGCACCTCGAAATCGCCGTTGCTGGCAATCGGGGGGATACCGCGATCGCCTTCGATCTGCGCGACGAGCGCAGCCCCGCCCAGCCCCGCGAGCAGGGCAAGCCCGATCACGAGCGCTTTGCGATTCTTGGCACTTTGAAAAGGCAGGCGCAGCGCGACCAAGGGAACTCCGAATACAAATGCACCGCGCTTTTTGGGGACAAGGCGGCTTGCCCGAGCGCTTTTGCCCAAAGGCAAGTGGAAATCCAAGCAGGAAAGCGCTAGGCGCGCGTTCCATGAGCGATCATGACAAAAAGCCGCAGAGCTACAGCTACGCCCAGGCAGGCGTGAACATCGCCGCCGGCAATGCGCTGGTGAAGGCCATCGGCCCGCTGGCCCGGTCCACCGCCCGCCCCGGCGCGGACGCGGAACTCGGCGGTTTCGGCGGGTTCTTCGACCTGAAGGCGGCCGGTTACAAGGACCCGCTGCTGGTAGCCGGCAACGACGGCGTCGGCACCAAGGTCAAGCTCGCGATCGATCACGACCGCCATGACGCAATCGGCATCGACCTTGTCGCCATGTGCGTGAACGACCTGATCGTGCAGGGTGCCGAGCCACTGTTCTTCCTCGATTACTTCGCCACGGGCCGCCTCGACAACGGCGTTGCCGAACGCGTGGTGGCAGGCATCGCCGATGGCTGCCGCGTCGCCGGTTGCGCGCTGATCGGGGGCGAGACTGCCGAGATGCCGGGCATGTACGCCGATGGCGACTATGACCTCGCCGGGTTCTGTGTCGGTGCGGTGGAGCGTGGCGAGCAGTTGACGGGCGACCGCGTGGCCGCGGGCGACGTGCTGCTGGGACTTGCCTCGTCGGGCGTGCATTCGAACGGCTATTCGCTGGTGCGCCGCCTTGCCGCCGACAAGGGCTGGAAGCTGGACCGCCCCGCCCTGTTCGACAACGAGCGCCTGCTGATCGACTACCTGATCGAGCCGACTCGCATCTACGTGAAGACGCTGCTGCCGTTCATCCGTGCTGGCCGTATCCATGCGCTCGCCCATATCACTGGCGGCGGATTGCTCGAGAACGTGCCGCGCGTGCTGCCCAAGGGCCTGCACGCCAGGATCGATGCCGACAGTTGGGAGCAGAGCCGCCTGATGGCGTTCCTGCAGGCGCAAGGCAACATCGAGCCCGAGGAAATGGCGCGCACGTTCAACTGCGGCGTGGGCATGGTGCTGGCAGTGGCTCCGGACGAAGCCGGGGCACTGGCAGCGGACCTTGCCGCCGCGGGCGAGACCGTGTTCCGCATCGGCGAGATCGTGGCGGGCGAGAAGGGCTGCACGGTTACCGGCAGCGTCGAGACATGGTCGGCGCGCGAGCCCTGGGAAGCCGTGCATCTTGGCTGAACGCACGCCAGTCGCCGTCTTCATATCGGGCAGCGGGACCAACATGGCCGCGCTGCTCTATGCCAGCCGTGCGGATGACTGCCCGTACGAGGTCGTGCTTGTCCTCTCCAACAATCCCGATGCTTCGGGCCTGAAGCTGGCCGCGGCGGAGGGGGTCGCCACGTTCTGCCTGCCGCACAAGGGCATTCCCCGCGCCGAACATGACGCGCTGATGGAAGCGCAAGTGGTGGCAGCAGGTGCGCAAGTGATCGCGCTGGCAGGCTACATGCGCATCCTCAGCCCCGAGTTCACCAAGCGCTGGGAGGGGCGGATGCTCAACATCCATCCCTCGCTGCTGCCAAAGTACAAGGGCCTGCACACCCACGACCGCGCGATCGAGGCCGGTGATTCGCACGGCGGATGCACGGTGCACCTCGTCACCGCCGAACTCGATGACGGGCCTGTTCTAGGACAGACGGCGGTCGCGATCATTCCGGGCGACACCGGCGATACGCTGGCGGCGCGGGTGCTGTTTGCCGAACATCAGCTCTATTCGCGCGTGCTGGCAAAGTTCGTGGCGCGCGGCAACGATCCGGCGTGGCTGCTCGACAAGTGCCGCGCGCTTGCCGCCGCCTTGCCGGAAATCGAGGAGCGCGAGAGCCATGGCGCGCCCGGCTGGCGCGTGGGCGGCAAATACTTTGCCCATTTCAACGACCAGCACCATGGCACCGAACACATCGCACTCCTGGTCAAGACCAGCGGGCCCGACGAACTCGCCGCGCTGATCGAGCAGGATCCCGCCACCTGGTTCCGCCCTGCCTATTACGGTGCGAGTGGCTGGGCCGGGCTGATCCTCAACCGCAGCGATGTGGACTGGGATCACGTGGCCGACTGGCTGCGGCGCAGCTGGGCAGCTGTTGCCCCGCGCCGTCTTTCCGCAATGATGGACTTCTGAGGCTGCGATGGCGCTGACGACGATACGACGGATTTACGCGCATACCGCACTGCAATCGTTTGTTGAGGCGAGCGGCGGGCTGTTTGTGGCGGGGTTTCTCGTGCGACAGGGTCTTTCCCCTGCACTGGCGCTGGTGAGCATGGCGCTCGTCCTGCTCTCGCGCTTTGCGCTGCGCGGCGCGGTCCTGCCGCTTGCCCATGCCTATGGATTGCGCAGCGTGCTGCTGCTGGGCATCGCGGTACGCGCGGTCAGCTTCATGATGCTGCCGTTCGTCGGCGGACTGGGAGCAATGCTGGTTGGCTACATCCTCGTCTCGGGGCTTGGCAGCGTGCTCTACTGGACCGGCTACCATGCCTATGTCTCGGCGGCGGGCGATGATGCCGCGATGGGGCGGCAGGTAAGCATCCAGCAGGCGACGAACGCGAGCGTTGGCATCATCGCACCGGTTGCAGGCGGATTCCTGATCGCGGGCGCAGGGCCGATTGCTGCCTTTGCGGTGATTGCCGCCCTGCAACTAGTCGCGGGGCTGCCATTGCTTGGCGCGGCCAATCCTGTGATCGATCCCGGCCTGCGCGCGGACCCAGAAATCGTGCGCTTCGGGCGGCGGCTCTACTTCGCCGAAGGATTGCAGGCCGGGTGCGCGGTGATCGTGTGGAACCTCGCGCTGTTCGTCGCGCTCGGGCAAAGCTTCGAGAATTTCGGCGGCGCACTGGCATTGGCGGGCCTTGGCGCGGCGGCGGGCAGCCTCGTGATCGGCAAGCTGATTGATGGCGGGCGCGGCACGCATTCGCTGGCGCTGGCCTATGGCCTCGGCGCCGGGGTGCTGGTGCTCAAGGCGCTCGCGTGGGCTTCCCCCCTTCCCGCGCTGGTCGCTACCGCACTGGGCGCGCTGGCGACGCCGATGCTGGCAACCGCGATGCTCTCGCCGCTCTATGCCATGGCAAAACGGTCGAGCAGCACGCTGCGTTTCAACATGGCGACCGAGGGCGGATGGGACCTCGGCTGCTCGGTGGCCTGCCTTGCGGCCGCCGCCGCGCTCGCTTCGGGCATGGGGTATGCGCTGCCGATCCTGCTCGGGCTGGCTGGCATCGCAGCCATCGCGTGGGGGCTTGCTGGTTGGTACAGGCAGGCGGCGCTCACCGCCTAGCCCGCAAAGAAAAAGGGCCGGGTTGCCCCGGCCCTTTCGCTATCGTGATGGCAGGCTTGCCGATCAGCCGACGATTTCTTCGGGCTTGAAGAAGTAGGCGATCTCGATCGCCGCATTCTCGTCCGAATCCGAACCGTGGACGGTGTTGGCTTCGATCGATTCGGCCAGTTCCTTGCGGATCGTGCCCGGCTCGGCATTGGCGGGGTTGGTTGCGCCCATGATGTCGCGGTTGCGCTGCATCGCGTTCTCGCCTTCCAGAACCTGCACGACCACGGGACCCGAGATCATGAATTCGACCAGTTCGCCGAAGAACGGACGTTCGCGGTGAACGGCGTAGAAGCCTTCGGCCTGTTCGCGGGTCATGTGGATGCGCTTGGAAGCGACGACGCGCAGGCCGGCTTCTTCAAGCATCTTGGTGACCGCGCCAGTCAGGTTACGACGCGTGGCGTCGGGCTTGATGATCGAGAAAGTGCGGGTAACCGCCATGAGAAGTTCCTTGCGAACGATGGGAAATCAGTTGGGCGCGCCCCTAGCGGGGATTGCGCTGCGGTGCAAGGTTGGTGGGAATTCTCCATTCCATTCGTCCAGAGCCTGTCGAAAGACATGGAGCGTGGGCCGAGCGAGGCGAATGTTGCGCGCGTGCTTCGACAGGCTCAGCACGAACGGGCCCGGCGTTTAACCTGACAGGCCGTTACGGCCCTTCTTTCCACTTGCCCTGTTCCTGCCGCCAATAACGCCGCTCCACACCCTCGCGCGTGCCGAGCATGCGCCAGCAGCCGCGGGCATCGTCGATGCGGGCGGGGGGGAAGAGGAAAAATACGCGTTCGAAATCCCCTTCGCGCCAGACGCCATCGGCAAGGGCAAGGAACTTCGCGCCGTTGGCTGGTTCGGGAGCATCGGAGAGCAGGATCGGCTGGCGATCGGCGTGGGGATCGGTGGCAAGGCCGTTGGCGAGGAAAGTTTCCGGCAGGCGCGTCCAAAGCGCTTCGCTGGCGCGCTTCAGTTGTGCCGCATCGTCGGACACGACCAGCAACCGCTCACCCGCTGCCAGCGTGTTGCGCGCGATCAGCGGCAGGACCTGTTCGGCAGGGTCGCTGGTAAGCTGGTAGAAATCCACGCGCATCAGACCGCTTTCCCCTTCCCGCTCCGGCAGCGATCGGAACAGAACTTCACGTTGTCCCAGTCCCGCTCCCACTTCTTGCGCCATGTGAACGGCAGGCCGCAGGCAGCGCAAGTCTTGCTAGGCAGATCGGACTTGCGCCGCATTTTTGGCATTAACTTTGCCCCCTGCGGGGTGCGCAATCCGCATCCGCGAATTGCGTGCGGCACCAGCCCTCTCCCCCGGCCCGACCACCCTGAGCATAGCCAAAGGGCAGTCGGGCCGGGGAAGCAGGCAGATGCCGCGTCAAGATCAGGCCTCCAGCACGTCGCGAACGTAGCGGTCTAGCAGGCGGACGCCGTAGCCGGTCGCGCCCTTGTCCCAGGTTGCGCCCGGCTTGTCGGCCCAGACCATCCCGGCGATGTCGAGGTGCGCCCAGGCGACGCCCTTGTCGATGTAGCGGTTGAGGAACTGCGCGGCCGTGATCGAGCCGCCGTAACGCGGGCCGACGTTCTTCATGTCGGCGATCGGGCTGTCGATCAGCTTGTCGTAGGCCGCGCCGATGGGGAAGCGCCACAGCTTGTCGCCGCTGTCCTTCCCTGCGCTGTCGAGCTTTGCCGCCAGCGCATCGTCGTTGCTGAACATGCCGCCATATTCGTGGCCGAGCGAAATGATGATCGCGCCGGTCAGCGTGGCGAGATCGATCACGGTCTTCGGGCTGTATTCCTTCTGCACCCACGTAAGCGCATCGCACAGGACGAGGCGGCCTTCGGCGTCGGTGTTTATCACTTCGACCGTCTGGCCCGACATCGAGGTGACGACGTCACCGGGGCGCTGCGCGTTGCCATCGGGCATGTTCTCGACGAGGCCGCAGACGCCGATCACGTCGGCCTTGGCCTTGCGGCGGGCGAGCGTAAGCATGGTGCCGGCGACGGCTGCTGCGCCGCCCATGTCCCACTTCATGTCTTCCATGCCGGCGGCCGGCTTGATCGAGATGCCGCCGGTATCGAAGGTGACGCCCTTGCCGACGAAGGCCGTGGGCTGCTCTGCCGCAGCGCCCTTCCAGCGCATGGCGAGCAGACGCGGTTCGCGCACCGAGCCTTGTGCCACGCCGAGCAGCGCGCCCATGCCGAGCGCAGTCATTTCGGCAAGGCCGAGCACGACGATCTCGACGCCGGTGCCTTCAAGGCGGGCCTTGGCGCGTTCGACGAAGCTTGCGGGGTAAATCACGTTGGCCGGTTCGGCGACCAGTTCGCGGGCAAATTCGACGCCTTCGGCCACGGCGCTCTCGACGTCCCAGGCTGCCGCAGTGCCTTCGGGCGCGCCGACGGCAACGACTTCTGCCAGCGACCGCTTTTGCTCGTCAGCCAGCTTGGTGCGGTAGACATCGTGGCGCCAGCCGCGCAGGCGCGCGCCGAGCAGGACGGCGGCAGCTTCAGTGCCGGACAGGCCCGCATCGGTGAAGTCGATGGCGAGGGATGCCTCACCCGAAGTCAGGTACTTGGCGGTGAGCGCCGCGCCCGCTTTTTCGAGTGCAGGAAGACGTTCGGCGCCTTCGGCCTTGCCGATACCGGCCAGAGCCAGTCGCTTCATGCCGCCGTCGGACGCGACGAAGGCCTCGAACACCTGGCCTGCCTTGCCGGTGAAGCGCGCGGCGCCCGCGCCTTCACGTACGACCGCTTCGAGATCGGACGGCAGCGCATCCTGCGTGACCAGCCGGGCAACGAGGCGGGGAAGCGGGGCATCGCTGGTGCGGAAAACGACCTTCATTCGGCACTCCTGTCGGAAAAGAGATCACGCTTCGGCGCAAGGGTGGCCAAGGCGGAAATTGTGGAATTGCAGTTAGGGTGCACTGGTGCGATAGGCAAGCCATGCAACCCGCCCGGCGGCCGCAGCCGCAAGCCCTTGAACGACGCTTGCGCCTTGCGCGTATGACCATGACCTCGCTTGGACTGGGCCTTGGACTAGGCTGGACACTGGGCCTGGGCGTTTTCGCCAGCGCGTCGGCCCATGCGCAGGATGCTCCGGCGCAAGTGCCGGTTAGCGGCGAATCGGCGGCGACCGATGTCGTAAGGTTCGAGGCCGACAAGGTCCGCTACGACAGCAATGCCGAACTGGTGACCGCCGAGGGCAACGTGGTGCTGCGCCGCGACGAGCAAACCGTCCGCGCCGACAACGTGGTGTGGAACCGCAATACCGGCAAGATCGACGCGACCGGCAACATCCGTCTCGTCGATGACGACGGCAACATCGTCTATACCGACAGGATCGAGCTGACCGACGAGTTCAAGGCCGGCGCGATCGAGGATCTGCTGATCGTGCTGCGTACCGGCGGCCGGCTGGCGGCCGAAAGCGGCGTGCGCGACGCCGATGGCAACATGATGCTCGAATCGGCAGCCTATTCGGGCTGTTCGGTCGAGGATGGCAAGGGCTGCCCCAAGAAACCGAGCTGGGAAGTTACCGCCGCACGCGTCTATTTCGACGCGAAGGAAAAGCGGGTGAAGTACTATGGCGCGACGCTGCGCCTGTTCGGCATCCCGATCCTGCCGCTGCCGGGCCTTGGCCACACCTCCGACTTCCGCGCCGAGACCGGGCTGCTGATTCCCGACTTCCGCCTCAGCGCATCGAACGGCGCGGAAATCAGCGACACCTGGTACTGGCGCATCGCCGACAATCGCGATCTGGCCCTGACCGGCACGTTCTATACCCAGTCGTTGCCGATGCTGACGGCCAAGTATCGGCATCTGACCAATCTCGGCGCGTTCCAGATCACCGGCTATGCCACGCGCAGCTCGCGCATTCCGGTAGGCGGGGTGAACACGGCCAAGCTGCAATCGTGGCGCGGCTATCTGGAAGCCAACGGGAAGCTGCAGTTTTCGCCGCACTGGAGCCTGACCGGCAACGGGCGCATCGCGTCTGACCGTACCTTCCTGCGCCGCTACGACATCAGCCGCGACGACCGGTTGCGCTCCTCGCTCAATATCGAGCGGATCGACGACGACAGCTACCTCTCCATTGCGGGATGGCTGACGCAGACCGTGCGCGTCGACGATCCGCAGGGCATGGTTCCGCTCGCCCTGCCCGCGATCGACTATCGCCGTCGGATGATCATCGACGGCGTTCCGGGCAAGTTCGAGTTCGAGGCCAACAGCCTCGCCATCCTGCGCACCGCCGGACAGGACAGCCAGCGCGCCTTTGCCCGCGCGCAATGGGATTTGCGGACGATCACCGGGCTTGGTCAGGAAGTGACGCTGACCGGCCTCGTCCGCGGCGACCTCTATCACAGTGCCGAAAACGAGCTGACCGAGACCGCGATCTATCGCGGGCTGCCCGGTTGGCAGAAGCGCGGAATCGCCACGGCTGCACTCGACGTGAAATGGCCTTTCGTGGGCAGCCTGTTCGGCGGCGCGCAAGTGCTGACCCCGCGTTTCCAAGTGGTGGCGACGCCGGGGGTGCGCAATTTCGAGATCCCGAACGAAGATTCGCGTTCGGTCGATCTGGAAGACACGAACCTCTTCGCGCTCAACCGCTTTCCAGGGCATGACCGGATCGAGGACGGCGTGCGCTTCACTTATGGGTTCGACTGGAACTACCAGCGGCCGGGGCTGCGGATCGCGACGACCATCGGGCAGTCCTATCGCCTGTCGAACCAGAACTCGATCCTGCCGCCGGGCACGGGCTTGACCAGCCGCGCCTCCGATTTCGTCGGGCGTACGAGCGTGCGGTTCGGCGACGTGGTCAAGCTGACGCACCGCTTCCGCATCGACAAGGACACGCTGGCGCTGCGCCGCAACGAATTCGACGCAACGCTGGGCAACCACCGCCGATACGTCGAGGCTGGCTATCTCAGGCTCAACCGCAACATCACCAGTTCGTTCGAGGACCTGCAGGATCGCGAGGAACTGCGCATCGCCGCGCGCACGCCGATCACCAGTGCGTTTTCGGTATTCGGATCGGCAATCGTCAACCTGACCGACCGCAATGAAGACCCGACGCTGACGTCCGACGGCTTCCAGATGCTGCGCCATCGCATCGGGGTCGCCTATACCGACGATTGCCTCGACGTTTCGTTCACCTGGCGCCGCGATTATGTGACCACCGGCGACGCCGAGCGGGGCAACTCGTTCCAGATTTCGCTCTCGCTCAAGAACCTCGGGGTGAAATAGCGCGCAAAAGCACCGGCACTTGCCCTTTTGCACGTGATACGCCACTCAGCTTGCGTTAAGCCGCTTGCAGCCAATGCCCGAGGATACCAGAAGGCCGCCGCCAGACACCCAACTGAGCGCGCCAGTTCGACAGGACCACTTACCCGACCATGATGTCCAAGCTGAAGATCACCCGCAAGGCGGCCATTCGCTCGATCGGAACTGCTGCGCTCGCGCTCGGAACGTTTGCCACTTCCGCAACACCCGTGCTGGCGCAGGGAGCCAGTTCGCCGCTCAACATTCCGGCCAACCCGGTGATGTTCGGCAAGAACGATCCCAACGTCCGCCGCGCGACCGCAATCGTCAATGGCGAGATCGTGACCGGGACCGATGTCGAACAGCGCCTCGCCCTGATCGTCTCGGCCAACGGCAACAAGGTCAGCGGCGAAGAGCTTGAGCGACTGCGCATGCAGGTGCTGCGCAACCTGATCGACGAAACGCTGCAGATTCAGGAAGCCAAGGCTTCCGACGTTCCGGCAGACGACGCACAGGTCGATGCGACTTATGAGCGCGTTGCCACGCAGAACTTCGGCCAATCGCCCGAGGCACTGGAAAAGTACCTCGCCCGCGTCGGCTCATCGTCCGCCTCGCTCAAGCGCCAGATCCGTGGCGAACTGGCCTGGCAGAACCTGCTGCGCCGCAACGTCCAGCCTTTCGTCAACGTGTCGGAAGGCGAAGTGACGGAAATGATGCAGCGCCTCCAGGCCTCGAAGGGCACAGAGGAATACCGCATCGGCGAGATCTTCCTTGCCGCGACCGACGAGAACAAGGCGCAGGTCTTCGCCAACGCCGAAAAGATTGTCGAGCAGCTCAAGGGCGGCGGCAGCTTCGTTGCCTATGCCCGCCAGTTCTCCGAGGCTTCGACCGCTGCAGTGGGCGGGGATCTCGGCTGGATCCGGCTTGCCCAGCTTCCCTCGGAACTGGGCGCGGCAGCAACCGGCATGGCGCCTGGCCAGCTCGCAGGGCCTGTCGAAATCCGGGGCGGGTTCTCGATCCTGTACCTGATCGACAAGCGTCAGGTGCTGACCGCTGATCCGCGCGATGCGTTGCTCAGCCTCAAACAGATCTCGATCGAATTCCCCAAGGGCACGACCAGCGATGTGGCCGGCAAGAAGGCCGCCGAATTCGCCGCCATGGTCAAGACGATCAAGGGCTGCGGCGATGCCGATGGGGCTGCCGCCAAGATCGGCGCGACCGTGGTTGCCAACGACCAGATCAAGGCGCGCGACCTTCCGGGCGCGCTGCAGGAAACCTTGCTGAACCTGCCTGTCGGCCAGACCACGCCCCCGTTCGGATCGATCGACGAAGGCGTGCGCGTGCTGATGCTGTGCGGCCGCGACGATCCGCAGGTTTCGAGCGGACCGAGCTTCGACGAGCTGATGTCGCAGATCGAGGATGATCGCGTGAATAAGCGCGCACAGACCTACCTGCGCGACCTTCGCCGTGACGCGGTGATCGAATACAACTGAGGCACGCGGGTTCCTTAAACCACCCTCGTTCGTGCCGAGCGAAGGCGAGAAACGCCGCGCTCGACACGAACGGGGATTGGTGGTTCCTAGTGGGGATCACTCGCCTTAAGGGGGGCGCATGATGTTGCCTCTGGCCTACTCCATCGGTGATCCTGCAGGCGTCGGGCCGGAACTGGCCGCGGCGGCCTGGGCTTTGCGCGATGCCGAAGCGCTGCCACCGTTCCTCGTGATCGGGTCGGCGCGGGTGATCGAAGATGCGGCGCGGCGGCGCGGTCTGGCAGTGCCGGTCTGCGCCGTGAAGGCGCCGGACGAGGTGGCAGACTGCTTTGCCGATGCTTTGCCGGTGCTCGACCTCGCGGATCTGCCCTATCGTCCGGGGGAGCCTGACGACGCGGGCGCATCGCTGGCGCTGGCCGCTCTCGCCACGGCGACAGGGCTTGTCCGATCGGGCGCGGCAGGCGCGCTGATTACCGGGCCGGTCGCCAAGAGCCGCCTGGCGCGCGTGGGCTTCGATCATCCGGGACAGACCGAATTCGTGGCCGAGGCCTGCGGCATCACGCCTGGAAACGCGGTGATGATGCTGGCGGGGCCAAGTTTGCGGGTCGTGCCGATCACGGTCCACGTCTCCTTGCGCGATGTGCCCGATCTGCTTTCGACCGAGCTGATCCGCAACCGTGCGGCAATCACCGCAGCGGCACTTGTGCGCGACTTTGACATTTCCGCGCCGCGCCTTGCCGTGGCCGGGCTCAATCCGCACGCGGGCGAGGACGGACGCATGGGGCTGGAAGATCGGGACATCGTGGCACCCGCCGTGGCGCTGCTGCGCGAGGCCGGGATAGACGCCTTCGGCCCGCTGCCGCCCGACACCATGTTCCACACAGAGGCGCGGGCGAACTATGACGTTGCGATCTGCATGTATCACGATCAGGGCCTGATCCCGATGAAGGCGCTCGATTTCGATGCGGGGGTCAACGTCACGCTGGGCCTGCCGATCGTGCGCACCTCACCCGATCATGGCACCGCGTTCGGGATCGCCGGGACCGGAGCGGCGCGGGTCGGACCGACTATTGCGGCACTCCGCATGGCGGGGGAATGCGCGATGCGGAGACTGGGACGATGACCGACCTTCCCCCGTTGCGCGATGTCGTCAACCGGCATGGACTGATCGCGACCAAGGCGCTCGGCCAGAACTTCCTGTTCGACGAACAATTGCTCAGCCGCATTGCCACGGTGCCGGGCAAGCTCAAGGGTGAGAACGTGCTCGAAGTCGGGCCCGGCCCGGGCGGGTTGACGCGTGCCCTTCTGCGCGCAGGCGCGAATGTGACCGCGATCGAGATGGACAAGCGCTGCTTGCCAGCGCTTGCGGAACTG
This sequence comes from Novosphingobium sp. HNCC26DJ243, assembly GCF_057180545.1. Classification (NCBI taxonomy): domain Bacteria; kingdom Pseudomonadati; phylum Pseudomonadota; class Alphaproteobacteria; order Sphingomonadales; family Sphingomonadaceae; genus Novosphingobium; species Novosphingobium sp. HNCC26DJ243. The sequence goes on from NZ_JBXUGN010000003.1 coordinate 368,315, forward strand.
TCGGACGCCTTTCCCGGCCAGCTGACCGTGATCCAGGGAGATGCCACCAAGGTCGCGCCCGAAACGCTGTTCGATGGCGCGTGGCACGTGGCGGCAAACCTGCCCTACAATGTCGGCACCGCGCTTTTCACCGGCTGGCTTTCAGGGCAGGCATGGCCGCCGCAATGGAAATCGCTGACGCTGATGTTCCAGCTGGAAGTGGCCGAGCGGATCATCGCCGCGCCAGGCTCGGACGCCTATGGCCGGCTTGCCGTGCTGTCGCAGTGGCGCTCGACCCCGCGCATCGCGATGAAGGTCCACCGCAGCGCCTTCACCCCGCCACCCAAGGTCATGTCGGCCATCGTCCATGTCGTGCCGGGGCCGATGCCTGAAGGCGTCTCGGCGCGGATGCTCGAGCGGGTGACCGAGGCCGCGTTCGGCCAGCGCCGCAAGATGCTGCGCCAGTCGCTCAAGGGCCTGCCCGGTGCGCTCGATGCGCTGGAAGCGCTGGGCATCGACAGCCAGCGCCGGGCCGAGACACTGAGCGTGGACGAATTTGTCAGCATTGCGCGGGTGCTGACGACAAAGGTCTGAATGCTACCGACCGTCTTCGGCCAGCGTGTGTGCCACCACCGCATTTGCGTGCCCGTGACCCATGCCGTGCTGATCCTTCAACATGGCGACAAGCTCCATGTGCTTTGCAGGAAGCGCTGCACGGACCAGCGCCTTCCAATGGGCAATCGGCTTGCCGTATTTCTTCTCAATAGAGGGGAAATACGACGCCGGTCCTGTCACTTTGGGTTCGGTCATGGCCTGAAAAAGACCATGTCGCCCATGTTCATGTCAACGCCGATCACGCCGGTTCTTCGACCTTCGCCAAAGCCGCCTTCTTCTTGCGGCGCCAGGCATGGAGCAGCGGTTCGGTGTAGCCGTTGGGCTGGTCGACGCCGTTGAACACGAGATCGCAGGCGGCGCGGAAGGCATGGCTTTCCTCCCAGTTGCCGGTCATCGCCTCGTAGAGCGGATCGCTTGCGTTCTGGGCATCGACCTTGGCCGCCATGCGCTTGAGGCTGTCCATGACCTGATCGCTGGTGGCAACGCCATGGAGCAGCCAGTTGGCCATGTGCTGGCTGGAAATGCGCAAGGTGGCGCGGTCTTCCATCAGGCCGACATCGTTGATGTCGGGCACCTTCGAACAGCCGACGCCCTGATCGATCCAACGCACGACGTAGCCGAGCAGGCCCTGCGCGTTGTTGTCGAGCTCTTCGCGCACTTCGGCCTCGGACCAGTTGGTGCCATCGGCCAGAGGTATCGCCAGGAGCGCGTCGAGGCCCGGCGTGCGTTCCTGCGCCACGCCTTCGCGCACTTCGAACACGTCGACCTGGTGATAGTGCATCGCGTGAAGCGTGGCGGCGGTGGGCGACGGGACCCACGCCGTATTCGCGCCGGTGCGGGGATGCGCGATCTTCTGCTGCATCATGTCGTGCATCATGTCGGGCGCGGCCCACATGCCCTTGCCGATCTGCGCCTTGCCTGAAAGCCCATGGGCCAGACCGATGCAGACGTTGCGCTTTTCATAGGCCGCGATCCAGCCCGAGTTCTTGATCGCGCCCTTGCGGATCATCGGACCGGCCTGCATCGAGGTGTGGATCTCGTCGCCGGTGCGGTCGAGGAAGCCGGTGTTGATGAACACGATGCGGTCGCGCACCGCATGGATGCAGGCAGCGAGATTGGCCGACGTGCGGCGCTCCTCGTCCATCACGCCGACCTTGATCGTGTGGCGATCGAGCCCGAGCAGGTCCTCGACCGCGTTGAACAGATCGTTGGTGAAGGCGACTTCCTCCGGTCCGTGCATCTTGGGCTTGACGATGTAGATGCTGCCTTCGCGGCTGTTGCGCAGGGGACCAAGCGCCCTGACGTCGTGGCAAGCGATGGCCGAGGTCACGACCGCATCCATGATGCCTTCGGGAATCTCGCTGCCATCGGGCAGAAGGATCGCCGGGTTGGTCATCAGGTGGCCGACGTTGCGCACGAACAGCAGGCTGCGCCCCGGCAGCGTGAAAGCGGTGCCCGAAGGCGACGTCCATTCGCGATCGCCCTCCAGCGCGCGGGTCATGGTCTTGCCGCCCTTCTGGAAGCTTGCCTCAAGATCGCCGCGCATCAGGCCGAGCCAGTTGCGATAGGCGAGCAGCTTGTCCTCGGCATCGACCGCCGCAATCGAATCTTCCAGATCGACGATGGTGGTGAGCGCGGCTTCCATGACGATGTCGGCAATGCCCGCCTTGTCGTCCCGGCCGACCGGAGTTGAGCGATCGAACACGATCTCGACGTGGAGGCCGTTGTTCGACAGCAGCAACCCGCCCGGCTTCTGCCCTGCAAACTGGCTGGCGTTGGACAGCGGGGGAATACCCTCGCCATCCCAGTCGCTCCAGCCCAGGCCATTCAACGGGAAGGTCATGTCGAGGAATGCACGACCAGCGCGGACCACGGCGGCGCCGCGATCCTTGTCATACCCGCCGGCGCGTGCAGGCGGGGCATCGAGCGCGTCGGTGCCGTACCAGGCATCGTAAAGGCTGCCCCAGCGTGCATTTGCCGCATTGAGGACGAAACGATCGTTGAGCACCGGCACGACCAGTTGAGGACCTGCCATGCAGGCAATCTCGCGGTCGACATTCTGCGTGCCGATGGCGAAGTCTTCCGGTTCGGGCACGAGATAGCCGATTTCGGTCAGGTAAGCGCGGTATTCGTCAGCGTCGATAGGCTTGCCCCGGCGCTGGTGGTGCCAGGAATCGAGCAAGGCCTGCAGCGCATCGCGCTTGTCGAGCAACATGCGGTTTACCGGAGCGTGATGCGCGACCAGCCCGGCAAAGCCCTGCCAGAATGCCGTGGTATCAAGGCCCAAAGGCCCGAGGACTTCGCTGTCGATGAAGGTTGCAAGGGCTGCATCAACCTGAAGCCCGCTACGCTCGATACGTCCGTTCATTTCACCCATGTCCAATCGCTCACATAATCTGCGCCCGCAGCCAATGCCGCGCGCGCCGAATCCGTTGAACCTGGGGAGGAACGCCTCAGGCTATGCATCATCAAGGGCGGCTTGGCAATCATGCGAAAGTCCAGAGGGGGGTTCACCCCGCACGCGGGAACCGCTACGACGGTTACAGATGCAACAGCTTTCCAGAACCGAACAAGGCCTGATCGAGGGGATCGACGCCGCTGCGATGCTGGCGCAGGTCGAACGATGGTGCGCGGTAAACACGGGCACCGGCAACCTGCCCGGCCTTTCGCTCCAATGGGACATGCTGGCGAACGCGTTTGCCGCATTGCCGGGCGAGGTGCGCCAGGTTGCGCCTGCGCCGGTCACCGCCATCGCGCCCGACGGCAGCGAGATCGAAACGGCCAACGGCGCGCATCTGGTGTTGTCGGTGCGTCCCAATGCGCCGCGGCGCTATCTTCTCACCGGCCACATGGACACGGTGTTTGCGCCCACCCATCCCTTCCAGACGCTGCAATGGCTCGACGCGGAAACGCTGAACGGCCCTGGCGTCGCCGACATGAAGGGGGGCATCGCGGTGATCCTTGCGGCGCTGACCGCCTTCGAGGCAAGCCCGATTGCCGGATCGGTGGGCTACGACGTGATGATCAATGCCGACGAGGAGACGGGCAGTCTATCGTCTGCCGGGCTGATCGCCGAACTTGCGCAAGGCAAGGCGGCGGCGCTGACCTATGAACCGTCCGCCCTTCCCGATGGCACGCTTGCAGGCGAACGGCCGGGGAGCGGCAATTACAGCGCAATCATTACCGGCCGCTCGGCCCACGCCGGGCGCAATCCGCAGGACGGGCGCAACGCGATCCTTGCCGCTGCCGATCTGGCGCTGCGATTGAAGGCGCTCGAGGCTCCGGGGCTGTCGGTCAATCCGGCGCGGATAGATGGCGGAAGTGCCAACAACGTCGTGCCTGATATCGCGGTACTGCGCTTCAACGTGCGCCCGCGCATGCCGGAACTGGCGCAGGCGTTCGATGCGGGCGTGCGTGAGGCAACCAGGGTGATCGAGAAACTTCACGAGGTGTCTATACACCTTCACGGCGGGGTCTCACGCCCGCCCAAGCCGTTGACCGAGCAGGCGACCGCGCTGTTCGGCCTCGTGCGCGAATGCGGCGAGGCGCTGGGCCAGCCGATCCGCTGGCAGGCCTCGGGCGGGGTGTGCGATGGCAACAACATCGCCACATGCGGGGTGCCCGTGGTCGACACGATGGGCGTGCGCGGCGGGGCAATCCATTCGGCGCAGGAATTTCTGATCGTGCCATCTCTGGGCGAGCGGGCGGCTCTGTCCGCGCTCGTCCTGCACAGGCTATCCGGGGGAAGCTGATGACGTTCCGTATCCGCGCCGCGCGCGCGAGTGACCTGCAACCGCTCTACGAGATGGCCAAGCTGACCGGCGGCGGCTTCACCAACCTGCCGCCTGACCGCAAATCGCTCACGGCCAAGCTGGAGCGCGCGGCGGAGGGCTTCGGAAATCTGGAAGAAGGCGATCCCAAGAACCTCAGGGACGAACTGTTCGTGCTCGTGCTGGAGGACACCGCGACAGGCGAAGTGCGCGGTACGGCGCAGATCTTCACCAGCGTCGGGCGGCAGTGGCCGTTCTATTCCTATCGCATGGCAACGCTGACGCAGCATTCGAAGGAATTGAACCGCACCTTCCGCGCCGAGATGCTCGGCCTCGTCACCGATCTCGAAGGATCTAGCGAGGTGGGCGGGCTGTTCCTGCATCCGTCCGAACGGGCGGGCGGGCTTGGCATGCTGCTCGCGCGCAGCCGCTACCTGTTCATCGCGATGCATCGTCAGCGTTTTGGCGACAAGATCCTTGCCGAACTGCGCGGCGTGATCGACGAACGCGGCGGGTCACCTTTCTGGGACGGTGTGGCCGGACGCTTCTTTGGCATGAGCTTTCAGGAAGCGGACTATTTCAACGCCATCAACGGCAACCAGTTCATCGCCGACCTGATGCCCAAGCACCCGGTCTATATCGCCATGCTTCCCGAATCCGCGCGCTCGGCCATCGGACTGCCGCATCCTTCGGGCCGCGCGGCGATGCGCATGCTGGAGGAGGAAGGCTTTGCCTACGAGGGCTATGTCGACATCTTCGACGGCGGGCCGACGATGACCGCCCGCACCGACCGCGTGCGCTCGATCTGCGAGGCGCAGAAGTCTGTAGTGGCGCATGTGAAAGCACCCGAAGGCGGCGGCAGCACGGTCAAGTCGCTGGTGGCGACGGGGCGGCTCGCGGATTATCGCTGCACTTTTGCCGAAGTTGCGAACGGGCCGGAGGGACTGGTGCTGGATCCCGTGGCCGCGGCGGCGCTCGGCGTTGGTGTGGGGGACACCGTTTGGCATGTCAGCCGCTGAACAGCAGGATAAGCTCCATGTCTCTCGTTGAAATCAATTTCGATGGTCTGGTCGGGCCAAGTCACAACTACGCCGGACTTAGCCTGGGCAACCTCGCCTCGGCCAGTCACGCCGGCGAAGTCTCGTATCCTCGCGCAGCCGCCTTGCAGGGCATCGCCAAGATGCGTCACAATCTCGCGCTGGGCCTGACGCAGGGATTGTTCGCGCCCCTCCCCCGCCCCAACCCGGTGCTGCTCAGCGCGCTTGGGCTCGATGCGATCGACGAAAGCGATGCGGCGCAGCGCCGGTTGCGCGCGGCTGCATGGTCCGCCTCGTCGATGTGGACGGCCAATGCCGCGACGGTGAGCCCGGCACCCGATACGGCCGACGGGCGCTGTCATCTGACCGCGGCCAATCTGGTGACCATGCCTCACCGTTCGCAGGAATGGCCCGACACCGTGCGGCAATTGCGGCTGGCATTTGGCGACACCGCGCACTTTGCTGTGCATGATGCCGTGCCGCCTTGCTTTGGTGACGAGGGCGCAGCCAACCACATGCGCATGGGTGTCGCGCATGATAAGCCGGGCGTCGAACTGTTCGTCTATGGCAAGACCGGTGGCGCTTTCCCGGCGCGCCAGCACGAACAGGCCAGCCGCGCGGTTGCGCGCCTTCACGGGCTTGATCCGGCGCGCTGCCTGTTCATCGAGCAATCGGCCGAGGCGATCGCGGCCGGCGCGTTCCACAACGATGTGGTGGCGGTGGCGAACGAGCGCGTGCTGTTCACGCACGAACAGGCTTTTGCCGAGCCTGACGCAACTTATGCGGCGATCCGTGCCAAGCTTCCCGAGGCAGAGATCGTGGTTGTGCCGGCAAGCGCGGTGAGTCTTGCCGATGCGATCAAAAGCTACCTGTTCAACGCCCAGTTGCTGACGCTGCCATCAGGCGAGATGGGCCTCGTCGTCCCGCTCGAGGCTTGGGAAATGCCTTCGGTACGTGGATGGCTGGACGGGCACGTTGCCTCGAACGGGCCGATCAGGCGGGTATTGCCGGTGGATGTGCGCCAGTCGATGGCCAATGGCGGCGGGCCTGCCTGCCTACGCCTTCGTGTTGTCGCAGATCCTGCCACGGTCGATCCCCGCTTTCTGCTGAACGATGGCAAGGCCGCGCTGCTGGAAAGGATTGTCGCTGGGCACTGGCCAGAACAGATCGATCCCGTTGATCTTGGGCGAGAATCACTGGCGCAGGCGGTGATTGCCGCGAGATCGGCCCTGCTGGACGCACTGGAGTTGCGGGAACTGATCTAGCGTTCGGCGACTATCCTAATGCCGCTGTTTGTCGCCCCGCTTTACAGTGAACAAAAGTTTAACTGGGCACTTTCCAGCAAAACTTGAACTGGCACGATGGTTGCGAGGGTCTTCGGCAAAGAGGATAACTGCCCCCATGCTGCAAAAGATCGGTCGCCTGTTTGTCATCAAGACCCGCTTCGAGGCGTTCGCGATCATCTATGCCCTGGCGTTGGGGGCGGTAGAGCGCGGCAAGGCCTACATGTTCCAGTATCCGGGTTTTGGCGGAAAGCTGCTGTTTCTGGCGGCAACCGGCGCGGTCTTCGTAGCAGGTGCCAAGATCCTCGATGCGGTGCGGATGGAGAGCGCCGCACGCGCCGAGGCTGCGGCCCGCGTTGAGGCATAGGCGCGCGGCAATACGCGCGCTTCGACAGGCTCAGCACGACCGGCAGTTTGCAGATAAAAAGGGTAGTAGGGCGATTCTGTTGCTAGGCTCGCCCCCAGCCCCCGGTTTCCGATTCTGTTACCCGGTTCGGTCCGAACCGTGCTCTAACCTTATAACTTCAGGGCGTTAGCCCCTAGAATTATGCAGCGAGAGCAAGTGCTTCGTTGTCGTTGGCACTTGTGAGTTTTGAGCCTTGAACGGGTTACTCAGCCCGGGCAAAAACAGCGCTTTTCAACACACGTCGATCCTAGTTCGGCCCCATCAACACCCTTGCGACAACAAGGCCCGCATCCCGAAGAACACGGTAGTGATGGTGGAGCCGCCGGGTACCGCCCCCGGGTCCGCTGTGCCTATTGCACGCCGCAATTTATCACCATAGCCGGTCGAAACCGGCAGGGACCCATATAGGGGCGGCGGCAAAAATGAAAAGGGGCAGGATTGCTCCTGCCCCTCGTGCAGCGTTGTGTAAGGTGTGAATTCAGCCCTTCGCCCGCAGAGCGTCGCGAATTTCGGCCAGCAGTTCGACTTCGCTCGGGCCAGCCGGGGCGGCAGGCGCTTCGGCGGGCTTCTCCGTCATGCGGTTCACCGCCTTGACGATCAGGAAGATGATGAAGGCGACGATCACGAAATTGACGGCCTGCGTGATGAAATCACCATAGCCGATCATCGGCACGCCTGCGGCCTTGAGATCGGCATAGGCATTTGGATCGCCCTTGAAGTCGGCCGGAACGTCGCCCAGCCTAACGAAGAAGCGGGTGAAATCCACGCCACCCGTGACCCAGCCGACGACAGGCATGATGACACTTTCGGTCAGCGAGGTGACGATCTTGCCGAACGCCCCGCCGATGATCACGCCGACGGCCAGATCCAGCACGTTGCCGCGCGCGATGAATGTCTTGAATTCGCCTAGAATGCTCACAACTTCCCCCTTCACGTCGTTAACCATATGACCCTTCCGAACAGTTGCACTGCGGACCGAACGTCACAAGCCTCAATCGGTTGCACATCGGACCCACCCTTGAAGTGCGGCCCCCGTTCGCTATCTCTGCATGCATTGCGGGCCGCGCGTGCGGCCTGCCAAAGGGGTAGATGCAAGATGGCCGCTTCGCGCTTTTCACAGATCGCTTTTGCCACGGTTGCCGCTGCAAGCCTTTCGGCATGCGGCATCAACTCGGTCCCCGCTGCCGAGGAAGAGGCCAAGGCCCGCTGGGGCGATGTGGAGAGCGATTATCAACGCCGGGCCGACTTGATCCCAAATCTGGTTTCAAGCGTGAAGGCGGCGGCAGGTTCGGAAACGACAATTCTGACTAATGTGACCAACGCGCGTGCATCGGCCACGTCGATCAACATTACGACCGATGACCTTTCAAACCCGGCGGAGTTCGAAAAATTCCAGAATGCGCAAAACCAGTTGACCCAGGCCTTGGGGCAACTGCGCACGGTCGTGGAGAACTATCCGCAGCTTCAAAGCCAGGCGCGCTTTGCCGACCTGATGGTGCAACTCGAAGGTTCCGAAAACCGCATCAACACCAGTCGCAAGCGCTACAACGAGGCGGTGCAGGCTTACAATACCACCATCCGCACCTTCCCCGATGCCATCGGCGCGAAGCTGATCCACGGTGCCAAGCCGATGGTGCCGTTCAAGGCGGCTGCCGGATCGGAGGTCGCGCCGACGGTGAACTTCGACATGAACGCGCCCGCTCCCGCCGCTTCGGGCAAGTAACATGACCCGCCCCCGGTGGGCTTTTGTGCGGGTACTGTGGCAAGCGGTCGCCGTGCTGTTTCTGCTTGCGGCAGGCGCAGCGCAGGCGGCCATGCCTGCCAGACCCGCAGGACCGGTGCTCGATCAGGCGAACATCATTCCTGATGCCGATGAGGCGGCGCTGTCGCAGAAGCTTTCGGCATACAATGCGCAGACCGGGCGGGCGATCGTGGTGGCGACAGTCGCCTCGCTCGACGGGCAGGAAATCGCCACCTACGGCACCGAGCTTGGCCACCAGTGGGGCGTAGGCGGCAAGTCCACCGACCAGGGCCTAATTCTGCTTGTGGCACCCAACGAGCGCAAGGTTCGGATCGAGGTCGGCTATGGTCTTGAAGAGTATCTGCCTGACGTGCTCGCCGGGCGGATCATTTCAGGGGCGATTACGCCGCGCTTCAAGGCGGGCGACTATCCGGGCGGTATCAATGCCGGGATCGACCAGATCCTGACGCAACTGAATCGCGATCCTGCCGACGCAAAAGCCGTGGCCGAGGCAGCAAAGGCGGCACAGCGCGAAGGCTCTTCCGCTGGCGGATCGACGATTGCCGGGGCGATATTCTGGGTCGTGATGATCGTGGTGTTCATGGGCATATTCGGGCGGCGAAAGCGCGGATTTGCGCAGCGGCGCAGCGGCATTGATCCCGGCATCGTATTGTGGGGCATCAGCGAGCTCGCCCGCGCAGCGTCGGACAACCGCCACCCGGGTGGCTGGGGCGGCGGTGGCGGCTCCGACTGGGGTGGCGGCGGCGGAGGCGGCTTCGGCGGCTTTGGCGGCGGCGACTTCGGTGGCGGCGGCGCTTCGGGGGACTGGTGATGGCTGGATTGAGGATGGCCGGGCCGACAATGACCGAGGCCGATCACAAGATCGTGTCCGATGCCGTGGCGGCAGCCGAGGCGCAGAGCGCGGGCGAGATCGTCACCATCGTCACGCCGCGTTCGGACGCCTATCATGACGTTGCGCTGGTGTGGGCCGCGCTCGCGGCGTTCGTGGCGCTTTGTGCGCTGGAGATCTTTCCCGGATTCTACCTCGCGCTGGTCGAGCGCATGCTTGGCCTCTGGGCCTTCGATTGGAGTCCGCGCGCGGTGCTGGGCCTTGCGCTGACGGTCACCACGCTGAAGTTTGCGGGCATGTACCTGCTGATGCGATTCACGCCGCTGGGGCTGTGGCTGACCCCGCGTCGCGTGCGCAATGGCCGGGTGCGCGAGCGCGCGCTCACCTGCTTCCGCGTGGGCGCGGAAAGCCGCACTTCGGGGCGGACCGGGGTGCTGATCTACCTGAGCCTTGCAGAACACCGCGCCGAGATAATCGCCGATGCCGCAATCGCCTCCAAGGTTTCGCCCGAGACGTGGGGACACGCGATGAAAGCCATGCTCGATCCGATCCGTGGCGGACGCATGGCCGAAGGCATGGCAGCAGCCGTGGGCGAGGTGGGCAAGGTGCTTGGTCAGCACTTCCCGCGCTCGGACGACGATGTGAACGAACTTCCCGACAGGTTGATCGAAGTATGAGCCCGAAAACATGAGCCTCGAAGAAGAGTACCGCGACCACCCGGAGCAGGTTCACTGGCAAGGCCGCTACATCGTCGCCAAGACGCGCGGGCGCTGGGAATATGTCAGTCGCAACCGCAACATCAAGGCGGCGGTGATCCTGGCGATCGACGATGGCCACGTCATCCTTGTCGAACAGTTTCGCGTGCCGCTGGGCCGCCCCTGCATAGAGCTGCCTGCCGGGCTGATCGGGGATCAGGAAGGCGAGGAGGACGAGGCCCCGGCCATCGCCGCTGCGCGCGAACTGGAGGAGGAGACCGGCTACCGCGCGGCCCGGGTCGAGTCGCTGGGCGAGTTCCATTCCTCACCAGGCATGGTCACCGAGGCTTTCACGATGTTCCGCGCACATGGACTTGAAAAAGTTTCCGAAGGTGGCGGCGTGGAGGGCGAAGGCATAACCGTTCACCGGGTTGCCCTTACGGAAATCTCGCAGTTCCTCGAACAGAAGCGCGCGCAGGGCCATGCCATCGACGTGCGGATGCTGCTGCTTCTGGCGCCGGGCATCGTCGGCTGACACTTGCAGGGCTTGCGCCGACGCGCGCCACTTGCTTTCCTTGACGCAAGCGGAAAGCAACGAGAGGATCGGACAATGGGCAGAGTCAGCGGCAAGAAGGCGCTCGTCACCGGCGCGGCGCAGGGACTTGGCGCGGCACACGCCTGGATGCTGGCCCGCGAAGGCGCGCAAGTGCTGCTCACCGACATCAACGGCGAGGGTGCGCAGGCAACCGCCGATGCCGTCAATGCCGAGCGTGGCGCCGGCACCGCCTTTGCCATGCGTCACGATGTGACCAGCCCCGACGACTGGGACGCCGCGATGGCGCTCGCTGCCGAGACGATGGGCGGGCTATCGGTTCTGGTGAACAATGCAGGCGTGGGCGTGCGCGGCAATATCGAGACCTGCACGCTGGAGGAGTGGCACCGCGGCTTTGCCATTAACGTGGATTCGGTGTTCCTCGGCTGCCAGAAGGCCCTGCCCCTGCTGCGCGACAGCCAGCCCGCCTCGATCGTCAACATCAGCTCGATCGCGGGCCTGATCGCCTCCGACACGATGCCCGGTTACAATGCCAGCAAGGCGGCGGTCTGGATGCTGACCAAGTCGGTCGCGCTCTATTGCGCCAAGCGCGGCTGGGATATCCGCTGCAATTCGGTCCACCCGACCTTCGTGGATACGCCGATCCTGGATGGCATCGCGACGAACGCAAATATCGAGAAGGACGTGGTCATGGGCAAGCTCGCCCGACAGATCCCGCTGGGCCGCGTCGGCGTGCCCGATGATATCGCGGCCGGGGTGCTCTATCTTGCGAGCGACGAGAGCCGGTTCATGACCGGGGCAGAGCTGAAGCTCGACGGCGGCATTTCGGCGATGTGACATTAGAGGGGCCGGCCCGACACGACGTCAGGCCGGCCCCTTGCCTTTCTGTAATCAACCTGTGCCTTAAAACACCACGACCGAGCGGATCGACTTGCCGGCGTGCATCAGGTCGAAGGCGGTGTTGATTTCCTCAAGGCCCATGACGTGGGTGATCATCGGGTCGATCTCGATCTTGCCGGTCATGTACATGTCGACGATCTTGGGTACGTCGGTGCGGCCCTTGGCGCCACCAAATGCGGTGCCGCGCCAGTTGCGGCCGGTGACGAGCTGGAACGGGCGGGTGCTGATTTCCTTGCCTGCTTCGGCCACGCCGATGATGATGCTGGTACCCCAGCCACGGTGGCAGGCTTCGAGCGCAGTGCGCATCACTTCGGTGTTGCCGGTGGCATCGAAGGTGTAATCCGCGCCGCCGTCGGTCATCTCGACGATCTTAGCCACCGTGTCCTCGCGGCTCATGCCCTTGCTGTTGAGGAAATCGGTCATGCCGAAGCGACGGCCCCATTCCTCACGGTCCGGATTCAGATCGACACCGATGATCTTGTTGGCGCCTGCCATCCGCGCACCCTGCAGCACGTTGAGGCCGATGCCGCCAAGGCCGAAGACGACGACATTGTCACCGGGCTGCACGTTGGCCGTCTTGGTGACGGCGCCCACGCCCGTGGTTACGCCGCAGCCAATGTAGCAGGCCGACTGGAACGGCGCGTCTTCACGGATCTTGGCGACGGCGATTTCCGGCAGGACGGTGAAGTTCGAAAAGGTGCTGCAGCCCATGTAGTGAAAGATCGGCTGCCCCTTGTAGGAAAAGCGCGTGGTGCCATCTGGCATCAGGCCCTTGCCCTGCGTGGCACGGATCGCGGTGCACAGGTTCGATTTGCCCGAGAGGCAGGTTTTGCACTTGCCGCATTCGGGCGTGTAGAGCGGGATCACGTGATCGCCGGGCTTGACCGAAGTCACGCCGGGGCCGACTTCGCGAACCACGCCTGCGCCTTCATGGCCGAGCACGCTGGGGAAAAGCCCCTCACTGTCGAAGCCGTCGAGCGTATAGGCATCGGTATGGCACACGCCGGTCGCCATGATCTCGACGAGGACTTCGCCGGCCTTCGGGCCTTCGAGATCAAGCTCGACGATTTCGAGCGGCTGCTTGGCGGCGAAGGCGACTGCGGCGCGGGTCTGCATTTTCGGGGTCTCCCTTTCAATCGGCGGCGCGATAGCATAGTTGCAACGATCCTGTTAAATCGCGCTCTACGCGAAACACTGTTGCAAGACGAGAACAATGAGCAATCGCTGGGACGGATTCGACGAAGTGGTTGCGGTGGCCGATACCGGCACTTTCGTCGGCGCGGCAAAGCGGCTCGGCACCTCCACTTCGCACGTAAGCAGGGCAGTGGCGCGGCTCGAACAGAGCCTGGGCGCGCAGTTCTTCCATCGCACCACGCGCGCGGTGAGCCTGACCGACACCGGACGCACGCTTGTCGACCAGTTCCGCCGCCTGATCGCGGAGCGCGACGAGGCGATTGCCATGCTCGACCTGCAGGGTGAGCCGCAGGGCCAGCTCAGGATCACCTGCCCGACCGCGCTGGGCGAACGTTTCATTGCGCCGATCGTGCGCGGGTATGTACAGGACTTTCCGAAGCTATCGGTCGATCTCGACCTGACCAACCGCGTCGTGGAACTCGTCTCGGAGGGGTTCGATCTGGCGATCCGCACCGGAAGCCTGCCCGACAGCCGGCTGATCCGCACGCAAGTCGCAACGCGCGGGATCGTGACTTGCGCCTCGCCCGGCTATCTCGAAGCGCGCGGAACGCCGCAGTCGGTCGACGATCTTGATCGGCACGAGTGCATCCTTGCCACATCGGATGCGTGGCGGTTCCGGGTCGAAGGCGAGACCCGCTCGCTCAGGCCGCGGGGGCGCTGGCGGTGCAACAGCGGTGCCGCCGTGTTCGAAGCCGCGCTCGCGGGCATGGGCCTTTGCCAGTTGCCCGCGTTCTACGTGAATCGGGCCATCGCGGAGGGGCATCTGGTCAAGGTTCTGGACGCGTTCCAGCCCGACGATGATCCGATCTGGGCGGTCTACCCGCAGCGCCGCCACTTGCTGCCCAAGGTCCAGCTCCTGATCGACAAGCTGCGGCGTGAAATGCCCGCGGCAATCCTTGCCTGCTGATCGCGGCGCAAGCGCGAATAGCTATGCGCACGCAGGGGCATGACAACGCTGCCAACGATGGCTAAGACGGTGCGTACGGCCCGGTGAGCGGCCGAACAGGAGAGTTTCGCCGTGTCGACCACGCCAGCCAGTGCCCCTGCCGCCGGATCGCAGAAGGCGGCCTTTGCCGCTGTTACCGTGCTGTTTTTCGCCTGGGGTTTCATCACCTCGCTGATCGATCCGCTGGTGGCCGCAGTGAAGGGCATCTTCACCCTGACCACGCTTGAGGCGCAGCTTTCGGCCGGCGCGTTCTTCATCGCCTATGGCCTGATGAGCTTCCCGGCCGCCGCGATTATCGGCAAGCTGCGCGCGGTGCCCGCTATCCTGCTGGCCCTCGCGACAATGGCGGTGGCCTGCCTGGTAATGTTGGGGGCAGCCAATGCTGCATCCTATCCGCTGGTGCTGGCGGGCCTGTTCCTGCTGGCGACCGGCATCACCGTGCTGCAGGTGGCGGCAAATCCGCTCGCCGCGGCGCTGGGCAAGCCCGAAGGCAGCCACTTCCGCCTGACGCTCTCGCAGACGTTCAACTCGTTCGGTACGTTTCTCGGGCCGGCACTGGGTGCTTCGCTGTTTCTGAAGGGCGTAGAGGTAGCCGACGGCGCCGCTCTGACCGCCGACGTGCGCGAGGCCGCACTGGCAGGAATCGACCGCGCCTATTTCTGGATCTGCGGCCTGCTGGTGCTGCTGCTCGTGTTCTTCTTCATCAACCGCAAGCGAATTGCCGCAGCAGCCCCGTCGGCACAGGCAACCGGTGGTATCGTGGCCCTGGCAACGGAGGCGTTCTCGTCGCGCTGGGCGGTTCTGGGCGCCGCCGCGATCTTCATCTACGTCGGTGCAGAAGTGGCTATCGGCACGCAGATGGCGCTGTTCCTCAACACGCCCGATATCTGGGGCGTCAGCCTTGAACAGGCAGGCAAGGCGGTTTCGTTCTACTGGGGCGGCGCGATGGTCGGCCGGGCGATCGGCACCGTCCTGCTCGCACGCTTCCCGGCGGCCCGCCTGATGGCGCTGTTTGCCGCGATTGCCGCTGCGATGTGCGCCTACGTTCTGCTCGTCGGCGGTGTTTCGTCCGGATATGTCGCGCTCGCGATCGGCCTGTTCAACTCGATCATGTTCCCGGTGATCTTCACGCTGACGCTCGAACGCTCGACCGCCAGCGAAGAGGCGACTTCGGGCCTGTTGTGCACCGGCATCATCGGCGGCGCGGCGATCCCCGCAATCGCAGGTGCCGTGACCGACGCGACGAGCTTCGTCACCTCGTTCATCGTGCCGGGCGCATGCTACATTCTGCTGGTCCTGTTCGCGCTGCGCGCCGGCGCGGCACCGGTCGTGCGCCGGGCGACGGGCGAAAGCGTTCACTGAGACGTGGCGGCCCCGGTTCAAAAACCGGGGCCGCAAAAATATTTCTTGGGCAACCAGTCAAGCGTTCCGTAGCGGAAGCTGCGCGACTGGCGGAATTGCGCGGGTTTGAGCCCTTTCCCTTAACGTAAACTTGCACTAGCACTGGTCTTCGAAGAGTCGCGACAACGCGCGAGGAGAGGACATTGCAGTCAGGCAATCCCCATGGGCGCGCGGCGATCCGGGCATGACTACAGTGCAGGCCTTGCCCGCAATCGGCGATATTGCGGCCGAGATGGCGCGCGAGGGCGAACGCTACGTGCTGCACGGCGTCGATGGCTGGATGCAGGGCCGAACGATGTATGGCGGCGCCTCATCTTTTCTGGCCTACAGCGCAGTGCGCAAGGCGATGCCCGATCTGCCTCCGTTGCGTGGGGCCCAGATCGGCTTTGTCGCACCAGTCGGCGCTCAGATGGACATCGCCGTTAGCGTATTGCGCGAGGGCCGGAGCGTCAGCCAGATCCAGTCCGATCTGTTTTGCGAGGGCGGGCTCGCGCATCGTGGACTTTGGTTGTTCGGCGATGGCAGGGCATCGAACGGAACCGTTGCAGCGGCGAGCGCCGAACGATTTCTGCCATGGCACGAAATGACCGAACTGAGCGCGCCGGACGGCCCGCATTTTCTGCGCAACCTAGATATCCGGCGGGCAGAACCTCCCGGCGGTCTGCGCGACGGTGCGGTGCGGCGCTGGGTGCGGCTGAAGAACCGGCGCGGGATTGATCCGATCGGCGAACTGATCTTGTTGGGGGACGCCCTGCCGCCGGGGTCCATGCGCGCGATGGAACGCCAGGGGCCGATAAGTTCGATCAACTGGTCGCTGACGCTGCTGGGCGACAATCCCCGGACGCAGGACGGCTGGTGGCTGATGGAGACGGGGTCCAACCATATGGCCGATGGCTTCAGCAGCGAGACGCTGCGGATGTGGAATGCCGAGGGCTTTGAAGTTATGCGCGGGCTCCAGAGCGTTGCGATATTCGGTTGAGGAGATGATGCAATGAGCCTGGCCGACCCTGCAGCCCTCGGTTTCGAGCCGGACCGTCTCGCACGAATCGGCAGGTTCCTCGACGAGACCTACATCGCGACCGGTCGCCTGCCGGGACTCGACGTGCTGGTCGCGCGCGATGGCGAGGCCGTCTACCGCCACACCAACGGACGGGCTCGCGAAGACGGCACGGCAATGGCGGCGGACACTATCTATCGCATCGCGTCGATGACCAAGCCGCTGACCTCGATCGCGTTCATGATGCTGGTCGAAGAAGGCAAAGTCGCGCTCGACGATCTCGTGACGCGGGTTATCCCTGAGTTTGCCAGCCTCGGCGTCTATACCGGTGGCGGAGCGGAGCAGGACTTTCTGCCCGCCCGCCCTGCCCCGGCCATGCGCATGGTCGATCTTCTGACGCACCAGTCCGGCCTGACTTATGGCATCCAGAACCGCACCAACGTGGACGCCGCCTACCGCAAGGCCCGGCTCGACGGTCATGCCAGCTTGCCGGGGAACGACCATTTCATCGAGCAGCTTGCCAGGTTGCCGCTCGAGTTCGCGCCCGGCGAGGGCTGGAATTATTCGGTCGGTACCGACGTACTCGGCGTGATTGTCGCGCGGCTTTCGGGAATGAGCTTGGGCGAGTTCTTCGCCAGACGCATCTTTGCGCCGCTGGGCATGGTCGACACCGGGTTTCACTGCCCCGACGACAAGGCGCACCGGCTCGCCGACGCCTGGGCCTATCAGCCGGGCCGGCCTCCGCAATTGTTCGACCCCGCCGAAAAATCGGGGACACGCCGCGTGCCGCGATTTGAGAGCGGCGGCGGCGGGCTGCTGTCGACGACCGCTGACTATCACCGTTTCTGCCGGATGCTGGTCGGCCAAGGGGCCGCCGATGGCGCACGCATCATCAGCCCCAAGACGCTGCAACTGATGACGGCAAACCACTTGCCCGGCGGTGCGGACCTGACCGAGATGTCGCGCGCGCTGTTCAGCGAAGCGCACAATGCCGGTGCCGGATTTGGGCTGGGATTCGGCATGACGATCGACCCGGTACGGGCCCTCGTGCCCGGCTCGGTCGGTGAGTTCTATTGGGGCGGGATCTTCTCGACCGCGTTTTTCGTAGATCCGGTCGAGAAAATCCATGCGGTCTTCATGACGCAGCTTTACCCGTCGTCCACCTATCCCATCCGGCGTCAGTTGAAGACGCTGATCTATGGCGCGCTTGCCGCAAGCCGCGCCTGACATAACCTGAGGAGAATACCATGTCCGACCCCATCACCGGCGCCAAGGAGCATATCGAAGCTGCAAGGCGGCTGGCAGCGACTATCGACGATATTCCGGCTGGCACTGCCCTGCTGCCGATCAACCGCGTCGGCGTGATCGGTGCCGGCACGATGGGCGGCGGCATCACCATGAACTTCCTCAGCGCGGGCATCCCGGTGACCATCGTCGAGATGAAGCAGGAAGCGCTGGACCGCGGCGTGGCGACAATGGCCAGGAATTACGAGAACACCGTCAAGCGGGGCAAGATGGACGCAGCCGACGCGCAGGCTGCGATGGCGCGCCTCAATCCGACGCTCGACTTCGGCGCGCTGGCCGAGGCCGACCTTATCATCGAAGCCGTCTATGAAAGCATGGACGTCAAGAAGGACGTGTTCGGCCGGCTCGACAAGGTGGCAAAGCCGGGTGCAATCCTCGCTTCGAACACCAGCTACCTCGATGTCAACGAGATCGCGCAGGCGACGAGCCGGCCCGAAGCGGTTCTCGGCATGCACTTCTTCTCGCCTGCCAACATCATGAAGCTGCTCGAGGTCGTGCGCGGCAAGGCGACCGGCGCTGCACAATTGGCCACCGTGATGGCGCTGGCGGTGAAGATCGGGAAGGTCCCCGTGGTATCGGGCGTCTGCTTCGGCTTCATCGGCAACCGCATGCTCGCCCAGCGCCAGCAGCAGGCACAGGCGCTGATCATGGAAGGTGCGAACTACTGGGACGTGGACGAAGCGCTGCTCGAATTTGGTTTCCCTATGGGACCGTGGCAGATGGCCGACCTTGCCGGTGTCGACATCGGCTGGCACCGCGATCCGACCCGCGTCGAGACGCTACGCGAAGCGCTCTGCGCCGTGGGTCGCTGGGGGCAGAAGACCAAGAAGGGCTTTTACGATTACGACGACAATCGCCAGCGCACACCTTCGGATGAAGTGAAGGCGATCATCGCCCAGTTCGCCGCCAAGGAGGGCCAGAAGACCGGCAGGCCGCAGCGCGAAATCGGCAAGGACGAAATCCGCGAGCGACTGCTCTACCCGATGATCAGCGAAGGCGCGCTGATCCTCGACGAGGGCATTTCGCAGCGGGCGAGCGACATCGATACGGTCTGGCTCAACGGTTACGGCTGGCCTGCATGGACCGGTGGTCCGATGTTCTGGGCCGATCACATCGGGCTCGATACGGTCGTTGCAGGCCTCAAGAAGCACGGGCTTTCCGTGGCACCGCTGCTGGAACGCAAGGCCGCTGCGGGCGAAACCTTCAACTGAACCCGCAACGGGGCGTCGCGATGCTGATCGAGCAGATCATCGAATCCGAGTTTACGCCGCTCAGCGACATCCTGCGCGCCCATGCGGCGCGGCGGGGCAGCGCGGTGGCACTGGCCGACGAGAACACTTCGATCGGCTGGTCAGACATGGATGCGATGCTCGACCGTATCGCGACGGCCCTGCAGCGCGAGGGCGTGGCCAAAGGCGAACCCGTCGCCATCGCCGCGATGAATTCCGTGGCGACGGCACTGGCCATTCTCGGGACAATCAGGGCTGGCGCCGTCGCCGCCCTGATCACCTCGACCGCGACGCCCGACGCGATGGTCGCGATGATCGCGGACAGTGGCAGCCGGATTGTGCTGCTGGATGGCGCGATCTCGTCCGCGCTCGAAGGACACGCCCTGCCGGCCGGAATCATCCGCGTCGGGCTGGATGGCGACGCCTCGGGCACACCGCTGGCTCAATGGATCGCACCGGAGGGCGCAAGGCCCCAACGTTGGCAGATCGCTCCTTCAGACCCGTTCAACATCATTTATTCCTCGGGCACGACCGGCGCGCCCAAGGGCATCGTGCAAAGCCACAAGATGCGGCACGAATATGCCCGCCGCACGATCGCCAGCGGCTATGACGACGATACCGCCGTGATCTGTTCGACGCCGCTCTATTCAAACACCACGCTTGTGAGCTTCTTCCCGGCGCTGACCGGCGGGGGCAAGGTGGTGCTGATGCGCAAGTTCGATGCGCACACGTTCCTTGCGTTGTCCGAGCGCGAACGGGTGACCAACGTGATCCTTGTGCCGGTGCAATACCGCCGGATCATGGAATGCCCCGATTTCGACCGCTTCGACCTCTCATCATACCGGATGAAGGCCTGCACATCGGCTCCGTTTCCGGCCTGGCTCAAGTCCGATGTGCTGAAGCGCTGGCCCGGAGGCCTGACCGACAACTACGGCATGACCGAGGGCGGCGCGACCGCGATCCTGCTGGCGCACAAGTTTCCGGACAAGCTTCACACGGTGGGCCAGCCCGCGCCCGGCCACGTGATGAAGATCATCGACGATGACGGCAACGAACTGCCGCAGGGCGAAGTCGGCGAGATCGTCGGCCGATCGCCAATCATGATGAACGGCTATCACGGCAAGGACGACAAGACGCGCGAAGCCGAATGGTTCGATGCCGATGGCCAGCGCTACATCCGCCACGGCGACGTCGGACGGTTCGACGAGGACGGCTTCCTGATCCTGATGGACCGCGCCAAGGACATGATCATCTCGGGCGGTTTCAATATCTACCCCAGTGATCTTGAAGCCGAGCTGATCCGGCAGGCGGCGGTCAAGGAAGCGGCCGTGGTCGGCGTACCAAGCGATGTCTGGGGCGAAACGCCGCTGGCGGTGGTCGTGCTCGCCGATCCTGGCGCTGATGCACAGGCGATCCTTGCCGAGGCCAACCGGCACCTGGGCAAGACGCAGCGCGTGTCGGCCATCGAGGTGGTCGACGAACTGCCGCGCAGCCCGATCGGCAAAGTGCTCAAGCGCGAACTGCGCGACCGCTTCGGCGGCAATCCCATTCTTGCAGCCTCTTTACCGCAATCCACAGGAGCATGAGCCATGCGTGACGCCGTAATCGTATCCGCCGCCCGCACGCCGATCGGACGCGCCTACAAAGGTGCGTTCAACGCCACGCCTGGCGCGACGCTGGGCGCGCTTTCGTTGCAGGCGGCGGTTGCCCGCGCGGGAATCGATCCTGCCGAGGTGGACGATGTGCTGTGGGGCGCGGCGCTGCAGCAGGGCGCGCAGGCCGGGAACATCGCGCGCCAGGTGGCGCTGCGCGCGGGACTTCCGGTGACGACCTCGGGCATGAGCATGGACCGCCAGTGCTCCTCGGGTCTGATGACCATCGCGACTGCGGCCAAGCAGGTGATCGTCGACCGCATGGACGTGGTCGCGGCAGGCGGGCAGGAATCGATCAGCCTGGTCCAGACCAAGGAAATGCGGTTCGCGCCCGACAAGAGCCTGATGGCGATGCACAAGGCGATCTACATGCCGATGCTGCAGACCGCCGAGATCGTCGGTCAGCGCTATGGCATCAGCCGCGAGGCTTGCGACGAATATGCCCTGCAGTCGCAGCAGCGCACCGCTGCCGCACAGGCCGCCGGACGGTTCGATGCCGAGATCGTCGCAACTGATTCCTCGATGGGCGTCCAGAACAAGGAAACGGGCGAGATCACCTTCCAGGACGTCCACCTGAGCAAGGACGAGGGCAACCGCCCCTCGACCACGCTGGAAAGTCTTGCGGGCCTGAAGCCGGTGATCGACGGTGGCATCGTGACGGCGGGCAACGCCAGCCAGCTCTCCGATGGTTCGGCAGCGGTGATCGTGATGGAAGCAGACCTCGCCGCAAAGCGCGGCCTTGCGCCGCTCGGCCGCTATGTCGGCATGGCGGTGGCTGGCACCGAGCCTGACGAGATGGGCATCGGCCCGGTCTTCGCGATCCCCAAGCTGCTGCAGCGTTTCGGCCTGAAGATGGACGACATCGGCCTGTGGGAACTGAACGAGGCCTTTGCCGTGCAGGTCCTCTACTGCCGCGACAAGCTGGGCATTCCCAATGACCTGCTCAATGTAAACGGCGGGGCCATCTCGATCGGCCACCCCTATGGCATGACCGGCGCGCGCGCCACGATGCATGCGCTGATTGAAGGCAAGCGCCGGGGCGCCAGGCATGTCGTTGTCACGATGTGCGTGGGCGGCGGCATGGGCGCTGCGGGGCTGTTCGAGGTTCTGTAAAGGTCGAAGGCGCGGCGCTTGCCCGAGGGCGACGCCGCGCCTAACCTGTTGCGATGACACGCACCGAGGATGAGCGACCCTGGCCGCAGGCCGGGCGCGAGAGGATGATCTACCCTTCGCCCGTGGGCTGGAAGGGAACCGACTTCGTTGACAACGAAGAGGACCTGCTGCGGCGGCTTAATCCGAAGACGGTGTTCATGATGGGCGACAATCCCGCCCTGCCCCGCATGCCGGAACGCCCGAAGCTGCTCGATTTCTTCCGCCACCGCTTTGGCGACATCACCGTGCGGCACCTGCTGGTCAGCGCCAAGCGTGCGCTGGACGATGGCCTGCCCGAAAAGGTCGTGCTGGCCTGCCTGCTGCACGACATTTCCAACGGCTGCCTGATCCGCGCCGACCACGGCTACTGGAGCGCGCAACTGATCGCGCCCTATGTCGATCCCGAAGTGGCCTTTGCGGTGAAGTACCATCAGGCGCTGCGATATGTGCCCGATGAGAGCGTAGGCTATGCCTACCCCGACAGCTATCACAAGTTCTTCGGGCCGGATTATCAGGTGCCCGACTACCTGCTGCGCGATGCGGAATACGCGCGCGGCCACGAATGGTACATGACCGCGAGGGCCGTCACGCTCTACGACACCTACTTCTTCGACGACTTCCCGGTGGTGGAGCCGGACGACCTGGCAGGCGTGATTGCGAGAAACTTCCGCGAGCCGGAGGAAGGGCTGGGTTTTGACGGCTCACCGACGGCGCACATGTGGCGGACGATGATCTGGCCGAATAACTTTTTGTGAGGGTGGCCTTCGTAACGGCGGCTATTTGGAAATCTCCGTCCAAAAGCGGACTTTCAGGACACGACGCCGTTGCGGACGTTCTCGATTGTGGCAAGGTACACGCATGCGCGGTCAAAAAGTTGCACTCATTTTGCTTGCGGCATCGCTTGGCGGTTGCTCATATGAGTACCAACTGGAGGCAGTTCTCCTCAACGAACAAGTAATCTTTATCGTCGATCCGAGTTCACGGAGCGTTCCCTCGTGTTTCCGTCAAGTCGAAGTGTCAGGGCTAAGTGGGCGCATTAGTGAATGGCGCGATAGCGTCGATTACAAAGATGCCTGCTCAAACAAGTTTCCTATCGTTTACGGGGCCAAACTTAACGGTCGCCCACAAGCTGACTGGCCGACGATCAACGCCAAACCGCTACAGCGAGGTGTGGTCTATGAGGTCAACACTATAACAGGTGCGACGGGGTATGGCGTAGGCCGCTTTAGCATTGATGAAAACGGACGCATTATAAACGTGAAAGTCCACTGACAGGACTGCAAGTAAGAGTAGGAAAGTGCCGGATAGCCACCCAATTCCCCGCATCCGCACACCAAAAAAGCTAAGATCAAAACCAGACGTCACCCTGAACTTGTTTCAGGGTCCATCTCTCGCCAGAAGCGGCGGAGTGATCGGCAAACTGGATCCTGAAACAAGTTCAGGATGACGATGGGACGGGGGCTGGCGCGTGCGCTACGAAACGCCCGCCTCAACCTTACCCGAACGCCCCGCAAAGCCGTGCATCCCCAGCCACCATTGCAGCGCGATCACGCCGCCCTTGGCGGGTTGCAGCAGCGCCACCAGCAGGGCGACCGCCAGCACCGCCACGATCAGCATCATCGCCCAGCCGGGCAGGCCGGTGTGCAGGCCCAGTTCGATGATCACGGGCGCCATGATGTGGCCGGTCAGCAGGATCGAGATGTATGGCGGGAAATCGTCAGCCGCGTGGAGCGTCCAGTTCTGGCCGCACAGGCGGCAGCGCTCGACCGGCTTCAGGAACTTCGCGAAGAGGTGCGTCGCGCCGCAGCGGGGGCACTTGCCCCGAATGCCACGCCACAGCGCCGCGCCAAGCCCTTGGGGGAGCGTGGTGCGGTCTAATGGAAGTGCGGCATTGGGCATGACGGAACCTTCCCGGTCTGAAACTGACCTTGCCTTGCAGATGCTCGTCACCCTGAACTTGTTTCAGGGTCCATCCTTCCGACTGCACGGAGGGCTGTGTTCTAAAGCAACGACGCGGCGTTGACCTTCCATCACGCCACCTACGTTTACGGCGCGATGGCCCCTGAAACAAGTTCAGGGTGACGGGGTAAGAACCGAGGTCGCTGCCTCTTACTTCGCGAACGGGTTCTTCGGGCTGCGCAGCGTCATGCGGATCGGCACGGCATCGAAGCCGAGTTCGCGGCGGATGCTGTTGATCAGGTAGCGGCGGTAACTTTCGGGCAGCTGTTCAAGACGCGTGCCGAACAGGATGAAGCCGGGCGGGCGGGTCTTGGCCTGCGTGATGTAGCGCAGCTTGATCCGTCGGCCGCCGGGTGCGGGCGGCGGATTGGCGGCGAGCGCATCGTCGAACCAGCGGTTGAGCGCGGCAGTAGCCACGCGCTTCGACCATGCGGCGCGGATTTCGAAGGCGGCGGTGATCAGTTCGTCCAGACCCTTGCCGGTGCGGCCGGAAATGGCGAGCAGCGGCACGCCGCGCACCTGCGCCAAACCGTCTTCCAGCGCGGCGCGGATGCCATGGAACAGGCCGGACGGGTCCTCGGCAATGTCCCACTTGTTGATCGCAATCATCAGCGCGCGGCCCTCTTCGAGCACCATCGAGGCAATCTTGAGATCCTGATGCTCAAGCCCGCGCGTGGCATCGAGCACGAGCACCACGACTTCGGCAAAGTCGATGGCATGACGCGCATCGGCGACCGACATCTTCTCGAGC
The DNA here is from genome assembly GCF_057180545.1 of Novosphingobium sp. HNCC26DJ243. Lineage (NCBI taxonomy): Bacteria > Pseudomonadati > Pseudomonadota > Alphaproteobacteria > Sphingomonadales > Sphingomonadaceae > Novosphingobium > Novosphingobium sp. HNCC26DJ243. Next base: position 392,730 of record NZ_JBXUGN010000003.1, read on the forward strand.
TTGTCGACGACTTGCGCCTTCTTGCGCATGCCGGCGGTGTCGATCAGGCGGACGGGGCGATAGCCCTCGCGCTTGGGATCGAACCACTGCCAGTCGATCGCGATCGAATCGCGGGTGATGCCCGCTTCCGGACCGGTGAGCAGGCGGTTCTCGCCCAGCAGCTTGTTGATAAGCGTGGACTTGCCAGCATTCGGGCGGCCGACGATGGCAAGCTTGAGGACGGATTCGGGATCGAACTCCTCCTCGTCCTCTGCGCCTTCGCCCGGCTCGTCGTCTTCCTCGGCCTGCTTGGGCTCAAGGTGGGGGCGCAGCGCTTCGAACAGATCGGCAAGGCCCTGCCCGTGTTCGGCGGAGAAGGCGACCGGCTCACCAAAGCCGAGCGCGAAAGCATCGTAGATGCCGGGATCGCCCTGGCGGCCTTCGGCCTTGTTGGCCATGAGCACGATGGGCACGCGGCTCGAGCGCAGATAACGGGCGATTTCCTCGTCAAGCGGCGTAACGCCGGCGCGCGCGTCGATCACGAACAGCGCAACGTCGGCCCCGACCAGCGAAGCCTCGGTCTGCTGGCGCATGCGGCCGGGCAGCGTCTCGGGATCGAGGTCCTCCCAACCGGCGGTATCGACAATGGTGAAATCGAGGCCGAGCAGCGTGGCTTCGCCGAAGCGACGATCACGCGTGACGCCGGGTTGATCGTCGACGAGCGCGAGCTTCTTGCCGACGAGACGATTGAACAGCGTGGACTTGCCCACATTGGGGCGTCCGATAATGATGACCTGTGGGCGCATGGCTCTCCCGTGGCTGTTCCGGGGCGTGAACGCAAGCATCGCTTTAAGTCGGGATGTTTGATTAGTCCCGCGTTAACCAACGGTAGAAGGGCAAGGCTAACCTAAGCGGCAGATAATTGCCGGTATGAGGAAGACCATCTTTCCAGCTGCCATGCTTTGCAGCCTTGCCCTGTTTGCCGGGCGAGGAGATGCCGCAGAAATCCGCGAATCCGCGCAATTTGGCGGCCTTGCCGAACAGGGCGGCGATTCCTTGCCGTATCTGCAATGCGTGCCTTACGCGCGCCAGGTCAGCGGTATCCGCATCTATGGCGATGCGTTAACGTGGTGGGAGCAGGCCGAAGGACGCTATGCGCGCGGCCACCGCCCCAAAGTGGGCGCGGTCATGAGCTTTGCGCCGCATGGCCGGATGGAACTGGGGCATGTCGCCGCTGTCAGCCGAGTGATCGATTCGCGCAACGTGCTGCTGCGCCATGCCAACTGGTCGGTGATCGACGGGCGGCGCGGGCAGATCGAGAACGACGTGCGCGCGGTTGACGTCTCGCCCGAAAATGACTGGAGCCAGGTTCGCGTGTGGTATGCGCCGATCGGCAATTTGGGCACGACTGCATGGCCTGTGAACGGCTTCATCTATCCAGACAAGCCGGGCCGCAACGAACGGTTGGCTGCGATTTCATCGTCCGGGCCAGCGCCCAAGGCGCGCGCATCGGAAGTTCCCGCATCGCGCATAGGTGCCGATTTCCTGCGCGGCGTCCGGCCTGAGGTCGTGGTGAAAGCCTCGCCGGTGCGCCAGCAACTGGCCTATGCCGCGCCGAAGGCTGCGCCGCAGCAGCGCCCGGCGCGGCTCAATCCCGCACTGGCAGACGACCCGATCGGTCGGATCATCGCCAGCCGGATGAAGTAAGGTCGCTCAGAGCGACTTGATGATGGCCGAGAAATCGAGCCCGGAATTTCCGGCATCGGCGAAGGCAGCGTAAAGCTCTTCCGCCCGTGCGCCCATCGGCACCTGCGCCCCTGCATCCTTCGCCGCCGCCATGGCGAGCTTGAGATCCTTGAGCATGAGCGCCGTGGCAAAGCCGCCCTGGTAGTTATTGTCCGCAGGGCTCTGGGGACCAACGCCGGGGACGGGGCAGTACGACGTCATCGACCAGCACTGGCCCGAGGCCTTGGAGGAGATGTCGTAGAAGGTCTGCAGGTCGAGCCCGAGCTTTTCGGCCATGGCGAAGGTCTCGCACGTGGCAACCATCGAGGCGCCCAGGAGCATGTTGTTGCAGATCTTGGCGGCCTGGCCCGCACCGCTCGCGCCGGCATGGATCACCGCCTTGCCCATTGCCGCAAGGATCGGCTCGGCACGCGCGAAGGCTTCCTCGCTGCCGCCGACCATGAACGTCAGCGTGCCACCATTGGCCGCGGCAATCCCCCCCGAGACTGGGGCATCGACCATGGCGTATCCTGCCCCGTCCGCCGCCGAGGCGACCTCGCGCGCGGTGGCGACGTCAATCGTCGAGCAATCGAGCAGCAGGGCCGTGGTCGGCGCATGGCCGATGACGTCGGCAGCATAGACCGACTTCACAATGGCTCCGTTGGGCAGCATCGAGACGACAGCGTCTGCGCCCTGCACCGCTTCCTTGACCGAGGTATAGGTGGAGCAGCCGTTCTCCTGCGCGCGGGTCAGCGCTGCTTCGGCAAGATCGAAGGCGTGAACGTCATGCCCCGCCTTGACGAGGTTGGCGGCCATGCCGCCGCCCATGTTGCCGAGGCCGATGAATGCGATTTTCATTTCAGGAACTCCAAAGCCCGTTCGTGTCGAGCGAAGTCGAGACACTTGCGCGCCCGTGTCTCGACTTCGCTCGACACGAACGGAGGCAGTTCGGCTACCTGCCCTTCCACACGCCGGGGCGCTTTTCGACGAAGGCCTTCATTCCCTCGGCCTTGTCCTCGGTCGCGGTGAGGACCTGGAACAGGCGGCGTTCGAACAGCAGGCCCTGATCGAGCGTGGTCTCGAACGCGGCGTTGACCATTTCCTTGTTGGCGACGGCGGCCATCGGCGGCATCGCGGCAATCGCTTCGGCGGTCTTGAGGGCCTCGGCGACAAGGTCGGCCAGCGGCACGACGCGCGACACCAGGCCCGAGCGCTCGGCTTCGGTGGCGTCCATCATGCGGCCTGTCAGGCACATGTCCATTGCCTTGGCCTTGCCCACGGCGCGCGTCAGGCGCTGCGATCCGCCCATGCCGGGAGCGACGCCCAGCTTGATCTCGGGCTGGCCGAACCTGGCCGTATCCGAAGCGATAATGAAATCGGCCATCATGGCGAGTTCGCAGCCGCCGCCCAGCGCAAAGCCGTTCACCGCTGCAATCCACGGCTTGCGCGTGGTCTTGACGAGGTGGCTGGTCCACTTGGCGAAGAAATCTTCGTTGAAGAAATCCGACGCGGGCTTGTCGGCCATTTCCTTGATGTCGGCACCGGCGGCGAAGGCTTTTTCGCCCGACCCGGTCAGCACCGCGCAGCGCTGCGAGGGATCGGCTTCGAAGGCGGCGAAAGCATCGATTAGATCGGCCAGAACCTGCGAATTGAGCGCATTGAGCGCCTGCGGACGGTTGAGCGTGACAAGGGTTACGGCGCCCTTTTGTTCAACGAGAATGGTTTCATAGGTCATAGCGGTTTCCATTCGTCTGCTGCGCCCAGCGGCGCGAAGATGGCATCGAGAAGATCGTCGGTCACGCCTTCGGGCGTCTCGGGCGACCACTGGGGTGCGTTGTCCTTGTCGACGATGACTGCGCGCACGCCCTCGGCAAAATCGGGCAGGGTCAGCACTCGCGCGCTGATCCGGTATTCCATCGCCATGTTCGCCGCGAAATCGGGGAGGGTCAGGCTGGTGGACAACTGGCGCAGCGCCACCTTGCAGGTCTGCGGGCTCTTGGTCCGGAGCGTTGCCAGCGTTGCCTGTGCGAAGTCCGAACCATCACCCACGAGCGCGGCGAGAATGTCCTCGTAGCGGTTTGATGCGAAAAGGCGCTCGATGTCCTCGGCCTGTGCGGCGATCTTCGCCTCGGGCGGAACCGCCGAAAGTTCGCGCAGGGTCGTTGCGATCGCAGAAGGATCGGCAGCGATGCGCACCTTGGCCTCGGCGAGGTTTTCCGACGGAAGATAGTGCGTGGCAAGACCCGCCCAGACGCATTCCGCGCCATCGAGACGCGCGCCGGTCAAGGCAAGGTACTGGCCAAGCCGCCCGCGCAGGCGCGAGAGATACCAGCCGCCGCCCACGTCGGGAAACAGGCCGATACCGGTTTCGGGCATGGCAAGCTTCGTGTTCGACGTGGCGACGCGGAAGGTGGCCGGCCCGGAAATGCCGACGCCGCCGCCCATCGTGATGCCATCCATGAACGCCACGGTCGGCTTGCCGTAAGTCATCAGCAGATGATTGAGCTGGTATTCGTCATGGAAGAACTTGCGGCCCGAGACGCCGCCATCGTTCAGGGCAGAGTTGCGCAGGAACGCAATGTCGCCGCCAGCGCAGAAGCCGCGCGACAGCTTCGGATCGCCATCGGGCGCGGCGGCATGGTCGATCAGGACAACGCCGACAGCAGGATCATTGCGCCATTCGAGCAGCGCGGCAGTTATGGCGTGAACCATGTCGAGCGTCAGCGCGTGAATGGCCCGGGGCCGGTTGAGCGAGATGATGCCCGCGAAATCCTTGCGGGTAACGATGACGTCATCGGTCACTTCAGCAGGTCCCTTCCCACGATCATGCGCATGACCTCGTTCGTGCCCTCAAGGATGCGGTGAACGCGCAGGTCACGCCAGAAGCGTTCGATCGGGTAATCGCGCAAATAGCCGTAGCCGCCGAACATCTGCAGTGCGCGATCAACGATCGAGGAACCGTTGTCAGTTGCCAGCTTCTTGGCCATCGCCGAGAAGCGCGTCTTGTCGGGCGCGTTGGCGGTGACTTTGGCCGCGGCGAGATAGAGCAGCGCACGCGAGGCTTCAAGGTCGGTCCCCATGTCAGCCAACTGGAACTGGGTGTTCTGGAACTCGGCAATGGCCTTGCCGAACTGGCTGCGATCCTTGACGTAGGCCACCGCCTCGTCGAGGCAGCGCTGCGCTCCGCCAAGTGAGCACGCGCCGATGTTGAGTCGCCCGCCATCAAGGCCCGCCATGGCGAACTTGAAGCCATCGCCTTCGGCACCTACGCGGTTGGCGACCGGCACGCGGACGTTGTCGAAGATGACCTGCGCGGTGGGCGAGGCGTTCCAGCCAAGCTTGCGCTCAGGTGCGCCGAAGCTGACTCCGGGCATGTCCTTGTCGATCACCAGGCACGAAATGCCACGCGCGCCGTCGTCGGATGTGCGCACCATCGTGACGTAAACGTCGTTCACACCGCCCCCGGATATGAACTGCTTGGTGCCGTTGACGACATAGACATCGCCGTCGAGCCGCGCAGTGGTCTTGAGTGCAGCGGCATCCGAGCCCGAACCGGGCTCGGTCAGGCAATAGCTCGCCATCAACTCCATAGTGACGAGAGCGGGCAGATAGCGCCCCTTGATTTCGTCACCTCCGAACCTGTCGATCATCCACGCGGCCATGTTGTGGATCGATATGAAGGCGCTGGTCGCCGGGCAGCCATAGGCCATGGCTTCCATGATCAATGCCGCTTCCAGCCGCCCAAGGCCGATGCCGCCTGCTTCTTCGCTGACATAAATTGCGGCGAAGCCCAGTTCCGCTGCGGCCTTGATCGTGTCGCGCGGGAAGGTGTGATCCTCGTCCCACTGCGCAGCAAACGGGGTGATGGCATCGGCGGTAAAGCGACGCGCCATGTCCTGGATGGCAATCTGGTCTTCGGATAGCGCGAACTGGTCGGTCATCTCGTTCTTTCCGTCACACGGCGCAAGGCCATGCCCCTCATGATGCCGGGCAGCGGGTTGGCGCCGCCCGGCGGTGTCAAGCTTCAGCCGCAGGATACTGCGGTAATCACATAAGCATCGTCATAGCGGACCGTGAGCCGGTCGGCGCGATAATCCATCGTGACCGCGCTGCGCGGTGGCACCCAGCGCAGACCACGAGCGCCGGTCAGGCGCAGGAGTTCTGCCCCCGAAGCGGCCGTGGCCTTTTGTCCGACAAGTGCCTTGGCAGGCTCGGCACTGCAATTGCCAGCCGGCATGGCAGGAAGGTCTGCCGGATCGACCGGCGCGGCCGCACATCCGGCAAGTCCGATCGAGAGAACAGTTATAGCACAGGCGAGATTGCGCATCCTTGGCACTCCTCAACCGCAGCGGCTGTAGCGGCGCGGCCCCTGCGGGGCATCCTCGCCATACTCTGTCAGGATCAGGGTCTTGCCGCCATCGGCCAGTTCGAACTGTGCATCGCGCTGCCAGGCCATGCCCTCGCCCTCGTAATCGAAGGTCGCACGCAGCGCCCTGTCGCTACTGTCACGCAAGGCGCCGAGTTCGGCAATCGACTCATAGAAGCGTACGGACTTTTCGGCGACCGTCATCATGCCCTTGTTGTCACCGCGCTTGGGATCGCAGTCCGCCTCGTTCACGCCCCACTTGCCCCGCATGGCAGCCGGGAACGTGGCGGCGCCGACGCCGGGAGCCTCGCTTGCGCCCGGTGCGACCGGGGCCGCCATGGCTTCGGACTCGCTGACCGTGGGCGCGAGGCTGGGGCTGGCTGCGGCTGTGGGCTCGTCGGGTGAGGGATCGGAACAGGCCGCCAGCATGAGCGGCGCAAGCAGGGCGGGCAGGAGGCAACGGGTCATGGGAAAAGCTCCGGTGTTGTTGGCAGATGACCTGCCAACGCGCGCCGGAGCGTTCCTTTCCATCAGGCTGACCGCTGCCCGCAAGGGTTCAGCCCATTGTCGGGATGACGAATGCGTTGGCGAGCTCGCCCACGCCGCCATCGGGCCAGCGCTGCGTGATCGTCTTGACCTTGGTCCAGAACTTCACGCCTTCCATGCCGTGCTGGTTGGTATCGCCGAAAGCCGAACGCTTCCAGCCACCGAAGGTGTGATACGCGACCGGCACGGGGATCGGCACGTTGATGCCGACCATGCCGACATTGACCCGCGCGGCAAATTCGCGGGCGGCATGGCCGTTGCGCGTGAAGATGGCCACGCCATTGCCGTACTGGTGCTTGCTCGGCAGGGCGAGCGCTTCCTCGAAATCGTTGGCACGCACGATCTGCAGCACCGGGCCGAAGATCTCGTTGTGGTAGCTGTCCATGTCGGGCGTGACATGGTCGATCAGGGTGGGGCCGACGAAGAAGCCGTTTTCGTGGCCCTGCAGAGTGAAGCCGCGACCATCCACGACCATTTCGCCGCCTTCCTCGACGCACTTGGCGATCCAGGCCTCGACCTTGTCCTTGTGTGCCTGCGTAACGACCGGGCCGTAGTGGGCCTCGGGATCGGTCGAGATGCCGACCTTGAGCGCGTGGATCGCCGGGATCAGCTTTGCACGCAGCCTTTCGGCCGTGTCCTGCCCGACGGGGACGACCACCGGCAGCGCCATGCAGCGCTCGCCTGCCGAACCGAAGGCCGCGCCGCACAGATCGCCCACCACCTGATCGAGATCGGCATCAGGCATGACGATGCCATGATTCTTGGCACCGCCCATCGCCTGAACGCGCTTTCCGGCAGCAACGCCGCGGTTATAGACGTAATGCGCGATGTCGGACGAGCCGACGAAACTGACCGCGCCGATCGCGGGGTGATCGAGGATCGCGTCGACCATTTCCTTGTCACCATGGACGACCTGACAGATGCCTTCGGGAAGGCCTGCCTCGATGAACAGTTCTGCAAGGCGCACCGGAACCGAAGGATCGCGTTCCGAAGGCTTGATGATGAAGGCATTGCCCGTGGCGATTGCAACGGCGCTCATCCACAGCGGGATCATGCCGGGGAAGTTGAACGGGGTAATGCCCGCGCCGATGCCGATCGGCTGGCGCATCGAATAGACATCGATGCCGGGGCCCGCACCCTGCGTGTATTCGCCCTTGAGGACGTGCGGGATGCCGCAGGCGAATTCGACTACCTCCAGCCCTCGCTGGATGTCGCCCTTGGAGTCGGCGACGACCTTCCCGTGTTCTGACGAGAGCATATGCGCGAGGCTGTCGAGATTGGCCTCGACCAGTTCCTTGAAGCGGAACATCACGCGGGCGCGGCGCTGGGGGTTGATTGCGGCCCAGGCTGGCTGAGCCTTGAGTGCTGCCTGCACGGCGCGTTCGAGCGTCTCGGCGGTGCCGAGCGCGACCTGCGCCTGCACGCCACCGTTGTTGGGATCGAAAATGTCGCCCTTGCGCAAGGGCGCGCTGCCCGAACCGCCAACGATGAAATGGTCTACCTGGCGCATGTGCCTGTCCTTTTCCAAACCGAATTTGCGGTGCGTGATGGGCCCGGCAATCATTGCAGGCAAGATGAGAATATGCGACATCGACCTGCAAATTTGCAGGTGTGCCGATGCAGTCCTCCGACTGGAACGATTTCCAGGCCTTTCTCGCCGTGGCGCGCGCAGGACAGTTGTCCCGTGCTGCCACCGCAATGGGCGTCGATGCGACGACGGTGGGCCGGCGCTTGCGCCGGCTCGAGACGCGCACCGGCGTGACCCTGTTCGAACAGACTCGCGAAGGACAGGTCCTGACCGAAGCGGGCGAGGCCATGCTAGCCGAAGTCGAGGCTATGGAGCAGGCCGCAAGTCGGATTGCCGAGCATGCTGCGAGCGGAAGTGGGCCAGCAGGGCTCCTTCGCGTCAGCTTGTCAGAAGGTTTTGCCAGCTGGATCGTCGCCCCCGCGATGCGCACATTCGTCGAAGCCAACCCGCTTCTGGTGGTGGACCTTGTGGCCTCGTCCGGCTTTCTCAGCCCGTCAAAGCGCGAGGCCGATCTTGCGGTAACCCTGTCGCGTCCGCGCGCCGGGCCTGTGATCGCGGGCAAGCTTTCCGACTACAGCCTGCGGCTTTACGCGACGCGCGGCTACCTGTCGCAGAAGGGCATGCCGGACCGGCCAGGGGACCTCGCGCGCGGGCACCGGCTGGTGGGATATATCCCCGACCTGCTCTACGCGCCCGAGCTGCGCTATCTAGCGGAGATCGAGCCCGACCTCGTTGCAACGGTGCGCTCGTCCTCGATCAACGCGCAGCATCGCCTGATTGCGGCAGGCGCCGGTATCGGCGTGTTGCCCTGCTTTATCGGCGATTCGGACAAGTGGCTGGTGCCGGTCCTGCCCGAGCGCCGCATCACCCGCTCGTTCTGGCTGGTGACGCACAAGGACACGCACAACCTGGCGCGGGTGCGGGCGTTCAAGGACTGGCTGACGGCCCTTGTGATGCGTGAACGCGGACGATTGCTACCGAGGTAGCCGCGCCCGTGTGGCGATCAGGCCTTGGCGACTGGCGCGTCTTCGCCCAGATCTTCGTACCATGCCTCGACCGGACCATTGAGCTTGATGGTCAGGGGGTTGCCCTTGCGATCCATGCTCTTGCCAGCCTGAACCCGCACCCAGCCTTCGGTGATGCAATATTCCTCGACATTGTTGCGCACGACATCCTTGAAGCGGATGCCGATACCGCGACGCAGCTTGTCGGCATCGAAGAACGGGCTGCGCGGATTGATCGCAAGACGATCGGGCGGCACGTCGGGCCCCGAGGTAGCGGGCACAGTTTCGGGCGTGGTGGTTTCGTCGGTCATGGGACGCGCAATTATCTTGATTGCCCCACTTGTCAATCAAGCCCCGCCGTCGTAGAGGCGCGCCCCTGCCTAGCAGACACCCGTTTGTCTGCCCCGGCGGGCGCGTAGCTCAGCGGTAGAGCACACCCTTCACACGGGTGGGGTCACAGGTTCAATCCCTGTCGCGCCCACCATCTTTTCGGACACTAACCGATCAGGTGGAAGTTTCGCTGGCTCAGGGTGCAGCTTGACCAGAGCTTTGACGTTAGACCAATGCTACGTCAGGTCTCGGTCAATCGGCCCTCGCCGCGCCGGGACCAAGGCCTCATGACGAGTTTTGGTAACGGCGACAGCAAGGACGGGCATGCGCACGCGGCCACCCTTAAAAGGTGACCGCGCGAAAGGTTCAGAAGCGCGTTTTGACGCCGACGGTGAAATAGCGGCCGACAATATCGTAGACGCTGCGCGCGGTTGGAATGTTGAGGCCCGTCAACGGGCTAATGAGGAACAGTCGGCCCTTCTGGTTGAAGACATTGTTGACGGTAAGGTAGAGTTCGGGGTTCGCCGGGACATCGCTAAGACGGTAACCGATGTTGAAGTCTGTATACCATGTCGCGGGAACGCGATTGTTCAGATAGGCAAACTGATCCGATTTGTTGAATGCGCCGATATGGCGTTCCTGCAAGCTGACGTTGAAGGTCTCGCTGACATAGGAAAGCTCGAGGTTCCCACGCCACTTGGGCAATGGCAACGGATAGAAACCCTGAATGAAATCGGCATTGCCTGCGAAATCGACAACCGGCGAGACCGATGAATTCTGCTGCCGGTAATGGAAAAGCCGGGTAGCAATCAGGCGTGCCCCGATCGTGCCACCGAGCGCAGCCATACGATAGCTTGCCTCGATATCCAGACCTTCAACTTTGGTACGCGCCAGATTGAGATTCTGCAGTCGGATTTCGGTCGGGAAGTTTGCCGGCGTGCGATTTTCGAAGCCGAACGGGCGAATGATCTGGGCGCACAACTCGCTTGCGCCGTTGCTGCGTTCGCAAAGGTCGGCCATCTGGATATAGGTGAAGGGTTGTGCGATCGCGTCCCGGATGCGGATACGATAATAGTCGACCGAAAGGTTAAAGCCCGGAAAAAACCTCGGGCTGAATACGGCTCCGACCGTCAAAGTCCGCGCGACTTCGGGCTTGAGACCTGGATTGCCAGAAGAGATCACATTCGTGTTGGATGACGTGCCCGTATGCAGGTCGGTCAGCGGGCTCGTTGTCTGCTGCTTGCCGGCAAACAGTTCGAAGAGCGACGGGGCGCGAATATCCTGTGAAAGCGTCCCGCGGAATCGAATGTCCGGAATTGGCTGATAGCTACCGCCGACCTTCCAGGTCGTCACCGAACCGCTAGTGCTGTAATTGGTGTACCGTGCAGCGCCATTGAGATCGAGGTCGCCAATTGCGGAATCGCGGGCCAGAGGAAGCGCGACCTCACCATAGATTTCCTTGACGGTATAGGCACCTGCCCCGACCCCGACGTTGACTGATGCAAAGCGGTTGGCGGTCGTAGCCCCCCGAACTCCGGTAAAATCGGTAGGCACGGCAGGGTTTCCGTTGCTGGTCTGCACGATCGATTGGTGGCGGTATTCGCCACCAACAGCGATGGAAACCGGCCCTGCCCAAAGACTGAAAGGTTCAGCAGAGAAGTTCGCTGCGACGAGATCCATCTTGTTCACGGCTTTCCACCTGGAAGTGCCGTGAACGAAATCTATGGCAGTCTGGCTGCTCGAACCTTCACCAAAAATATTGAGTGGGATGCAGTTGTCCATCAGGCCCGGATTGGTGATAGTTATGCGGCAGACAATCTGTCCACTACTGTTTCTTACCGCATCCATAGCCGCAAAGAACTTGCGGTTTTCGAGCTGATAGGACTCGGTTTCGAAGGTGCTCTTTCCGTGTGTATAATAAATGTCCCATTTCACGCCGCCGAGCGCGCCACCGACTCCGGCATTGACGATTATGTTGCGGCTCTTCTGCTCAGTGGGATCGGTTGCCCAGTCGCGAAAGCTACGCGCCATGCGGAAGCTGCTGCCGGGAACCAGTTGCGCCGCTATTTCCGGTCGCAGAAAAGCATTTTCGGCAAACACGACGGTCCCGGTACCGGGCGAGAACGGAGATGCATTGCGGTCCGCGTTGCGGCCCGTGTTGTAACTCGCTTCGACAAAGGCGGTGATCTCGGGAACGACCTCATAGGAGACCCGGCCGAAGAACTGCTTCGTGGTCAACGACGGGGCGCCAGTCCGCTGATTGCTAGGGAAGATAATGCCTTCACTGCCAACGCCGTAACCGGGTCGCCCTGGGATCGGAGTACCCGGATTGAAGGATGCAAGCCCACCACCGGGCGTGAATTGCTTGCCCGCCAGAGGGCCGCTGGTGACAAGTCCACCGAATGTCTGTGAATTCAGATGCGCATTAGATACGTAGTAGTAAGGCGCAAGTGCTGTGCCCGACCCACCAATGGTCATCCCCGACAGCGTGCTCTCACCACTTGAAGTTTCGCGGGAGGAGCGGTCGCCAATGCCGTCCGAATGATAGTATTCTGCACTTGCAATCACATGCAGTTTGTCGTCGAGAAAGCTCTGCCCGAAGGCACCGGCAAACTTGTGCGAGCCATTGTCGCCATATGTCGAAATCCCGCTTTGGGCGTTGAGCTTCAGACCTTTGAATTGGTCGTCCAGAACAAAATTGACTACGCCCGAAACTGCATCGGACCCATATGCCGCAGACGCACCGCCAGTTACGACATCGACCCGGCGAATAAGCATTTGCGGAATGAGATTTGCGTCGGTCGCACCGTTGCTGCTCGTCGGCGGCACACGCCGGCCGTTCATCAAGATAAGCACGCGCTGGGCTCCGAGCGCACGGATATCGAGATAGTTGCCAGACCGAACCTTGGAGGCACCCGTATCGGCCTGCATGTTCTGATTGATCGAACCCTGAAACTGGGGAAGCTGGTTGAGCGCATCAGGGACGTTGCTTGGAGCCTTGCGGATCAACTCGTCGGAATTGAGCACGGTCAGCGGGGTCGGGGCACTGTAACCCTGTCGCTGAATACGTGAACCAGTCACAAGGATCTGATCCGGAGCCGTTGTCGAGGCGCTTTCGCGGTCAACCGCTTCGGCCGTATCACCTGGCACCGCATCCTGCGCCTGGGCGACAACCGACATGGCGAAAAGGCTGGCACCGATACTCAGGCGCGCAAGAAACGCTGCTTTCATTCTGCATACTCCCGTTGATTTTGACCATTGCCCGGCGTTGGCCGCCGATTCTTCGATGTTCAGAAAAAAGCCATGGCACGCACTGGAAGGCCTGTGGCGGCCGCGATCGGAGCGGCACCAACCACCAGCAGGGCGCCGCAAGGCGGAACCACCTTCAGATTGGTTATCCCCTCGATCCCCCAACGGCCGCTGCGCAGCCATTGCTGGTGAACCGGATAAGCAGGAACGTTCGGACCGGAATCGATGGTCATGGCATCGACAGCGATGCCCTTCACGTTCTTGCGCTGGATAAGCATGCGGGCCGCTTCGATACCAAAACCGGTAGAAGCGAAGTGTCGGTCGCTGGCGTTTCGGGCCATTTCCGCCACAGGGTCCCACCCTGAATGCATTGCCACGCAACACCCCTCCGGCAGGGGGCCGTATTGCCGTTCCCAAGCCTGTATATCTTCAGGCTCCACTTGCGCGTCACGCGACGCAGCGACCCGGGAGCTTATGTCGAGGACGACTAGAGGCACGACCAAGTCGGCCAAGGGAATCTCGCCCAGACTGCGAAGTTCGGCGCCAAAATGACTGGGCGCATCTATGTGCGTGCCGGTATGCTCGATCAACGCGAGCCGGTGCATTTTCATGCCGACCGCGACGCCCGAGCCATCGACTGCCTCCATTGACAGCCGTGGCTTCGAGGGATCGAAGTTGAATTGCCGGGTCAGCCGATGCGTGAGATCACAGAAACGCAGGCTGTGACTGCCAAAGCGCACTGACGTTTGCGCACCGTCGACTGGTGCGGCAGCGCACGGCACCGATGCCGAGGATGCGGCAACGGCAGCCAGCGCACCAATAGCTTCAAGAAAACCGCGCCTGCCGAGATCTGATCCCCCGGAATCGACCACCTCACCCCTCCAAAAGCCGAGATCATGTTGCCTCGATATCCTTTTGGATAAGTCTGTTAGCAGTTCCGTCAAGTGGTATAGTTTTTATTCCAAAACAATTTGGATGCGAGTTTGCAGTGGCAAATTGATTGAAAGCGGGTCGCGCGTGACGGCTCGCCCGGGAGATCGGGAGAGGTCGGCGTCACAATACAACCAGGCCGCTGTCTGGTTGCCAGGCGTTGGACTTTTTGCAAGGCAGGGGTCGCCACCCAGCCCCCAGGATGCTGTAATATAGCGATAGTACGATCGGCGACCGGCGCTTCAATTCGTCCCCGGCATGCGGGAGCCACTGTCACGATGCCTTTGCCGCACCAACGAGTGACCGGGTCCTCGGCACGACGGCGGCGCCTTTTAAGTCTCAGGCGCGGGGGCGACCACGACGTTTTTGCGGCGCGATGAGGTCGCCGCGTTCGAGTCGCCGGATTGACGCCTGAAGACGCTTTTCCGCATCGTGGATTTCCTGTTGCGTTTTGAGAGCGGTCGTCATGTGGAGCTGCGCAGCCTCGCGCGCACGCGCGGGATTGCGCTCCATAATGCCGTCGAAAATGGCCTGGTGCTCTTGAAGCTGGGCATCTTTCTCGACCCGATGTTCGTAAAGGTTCTTGCGGTTGAGATAGACATTGGAACGCAAGACCGTCTCGAGGCTCCGCATCATGTGCATCATCATGAGATTGTGACTTGCCTCGTATATCGCGAGGTGAAACTCCGCGTCCGTGCGAGCAATATCGTCTACGTCCTTGTTTTCATGGGCCGCAATCATAGCGTCCATTCGACGGCGGATGACCTCGCGGTCCAGTTCGGACGCCCGCTCGGCCGCAAATCCGGCAGCCGCGGCTTCTATGACAGAGCGAAGCTCCATGACGTGCATGCGCGCTTCTGGCGTGTCCATCAGCGATACGAGCGGATCTCGGAGGCTTCGCCCGACAGCCTCGCTCACGTAGACAGCCCCTTGTGAATCCGCGGTCAAAAGACCTTCGTTGACCAGCTTGTCGAACGCGTCGCGCAGGGACGGTCGCGATACGTCAAGCTTTGCTGACAGGTCGCGCTCAGAAAGTAGCCGCTCACCGGGCTGCAGCGCGCCTTCAAGGATCAACTGACGGAAGTGGTCGGCAATCGCGTCGGCGAGCTTGGCAGGCTTGATTGATGGCAGACTCATGGATTTCCCGAAATCAGAAGAATGGTTGGCAACCAAGGTTTGGGGCAATGGTTGGTGGATAACAAATGCGCCGCATGGCCACCACCCGGAACTTTTCGCTGACTACACGCCGCGCGCGTGACGCAACGGCCCAAGGCCTGGCCGTCTCGCACACTGCGCACGACATTCCGAATCAAATGCAGTGCTGTTGTCAACCCTTGGGTAAGGTATCGACCCAAATTTTGCGTGTTGCGAATTTTGGTATAATTAGATATCCACTTTCGAAGAATTCCAGTGCGTTTTCCGTCGCCTTCATCGGAAGGCACTGCACGATTTTCACCCCGTTTCGAGGAGTTGATTAATGAAGATTGGTTTTGTCGGCACGGGAATTATGGGCCGGCCGATGGCAGGGCACCTCTTGGCCGCCGGGCACGACCTTTTGCTGGCCCCGCATCGGTCGGCACCGCCAGCCGAACTTCTTGAAGGCGGGGCTCGCGTCATGTCGTCCCGCCGCGAGTTGGCAGCTGATGCCGAGATCATCATCCTGATGTTGCCCGATACACCGGATGTGGAGTCTGCGCTGTTCGGGAATGACGGTATCGTCGAAGCCCTGCGCCCTGGCACGTGCGTGATAGACATGAGTTCGATCGATCCAATTGCCACCCGTACCTTTGCCGAAAAGGTCGAGCAGGCCGGATGCTTCTATGTCGATGCCCCGGTCTCGGGAGGCGAGGTCGGTGCCAAGGCGGCGAGCCTGACGATCATGTGCGGTGCAGATCAGGCGGTTTTCGAGCGGGTCCAACCCTTGTTCGCGCTTATGGGCAAGAACATCACACTGGTTGGCGAAGTGGGCGCCGGACAGGTGGCGAAGGTGGCTAACCAGATAATCGTCGCTCTCAATATTGAGGCTGTCGCCGAGGCGCTGCTTTTCGCCTCCAAGGCGGGGGTCGATCCGAACCGCGTGCGGCAGGCGCTTATGGGCGGATTTGCCGCGTCGCGCGTGCTCGAGGTGCATGGCCAGCGCATGATTGACCGAACGTTCGCTCCCGGCTTCCGGATCAGCTTGCACCAGAAGGATCTCAATCTGGCATTATCGAGCGCTCGCACGCTGGGAATGGCCCTTCCAGCAACCGCGTCCGCGCAGCAGCTGTTCAGCGCCTGCGTTGCGCAGGGCGGCGCGGATTGGGATCATTCCGGAATGGTGCGGGCCCTTGAAGTGCTGGCGCAGCACGAAGTGGCAGCGACATCTGAATAATACATCAGGGATACGGGAGAGAGAAAAATGGCCAACACCTTGGATGGGCCGAGCCCAGCAGGTGCGCTGTCGCGCCGCCTGATGTTGCAGGGAATGACATTGAGTGGACTGGCTTTTGCCGGTGGCGTTCGCGCGTCGCCCGCCATCTCCGGCAAAGTTCTGGGCACCTTTTCGCCAAAGCGTTGGTGGGAGCAGGACTACAGGATCGTGCAGACAAATCTTCGCGAGATCGACATCCGCGAAGATCCTCGGAAGATCGCCCGTGCGGTTCGTGAGTTCGGCGGTAACACGATCGTTTCCAACATAGGAGGCATTGTCGCCTTCTACCCGACCAAATTACCCTACCAGTACCGCAATCCCTACATGCAAGGGGATTTCGTGGCCGCGATGATCGAAGCGGCTCACGCCGAGGGATTGGCCTATATCGGCAGATTCGACCTGTCGAAGGGTATGAAAGGCGCATACGACGCGCACCCGGACTGGTTCATGATTAACCGGGACGGCACTCCTCGAGAGTTTGCAGGAACCTATCAGGCTTGTCCGAACGGCGGCTGGGCAAAGGAATACGGGCCGCTAATTCTCGGTGAGGCATTACGTAAGTACAAGCCCGACGGCGTATTCTTCAACATGACGGGCTATCCACAGACGGATTATGCCAACATCAACCACGGCATCTGTGTTTGCGAGAACTGTCGACGCAGCTTCCGCGAAATGTATGGCAAGGACCTGCCCAAGGTCGATGGTTTTGCCGATCCTTCCTGGAGAGACTATCTCGATTTCCAGGAGCGCACTTCCGATGCCGTAGCCCAGATAGCGGCCGATCTTTCGGCAAAGCTCATCCCCGGCGTACCTATCACGCGCTTCGACAAATATGCGGTAGTTGGACGCGGCGAAGTTCAACGACGAGTCTCGCGCGCCGCTCCTGAATGGCAATATCAGTCAGGAGAACAGTGCCGGACGGCTTTGGCACGACATCCTGGAAAGCCCTGGTCATCGACGTCTGCGGCACATATCGATTATCCTTGGCGCCAGGTTACCGAGACAGCGGCGTATCACCTGAACCGATTTGCGCAAATGCTCGCCGTGGGCGCAAAACTCGACCTCTACCTTATGGGATCGCTCGCCGATCAGGATGATCCAACCTATCTTCCACCAATATCTGACCTCTACAGATGGGAAGCTGCGAACACAGCGCACTACCAGGGGGCCCGGCCAATCGCCCGCGTCGGGTTGTACTACTCCGAAGCAACCAATCGATTTGGCGGTGCGACGCCGTACTCTCGCTTCAGTAACGGGTCCTGGCGCGGTGCATATAGTGCGCTGGTGGATTCCCGCATACCATTCCAGCTCCTTAGCGGTGAGAGAACTGCAGACGGCACCATCAAGCTGCGAGAGACGTTCGATGTTATCGTGGCGCCTCACGTCTTATTGCTTTCAACTGCCGAAGCGCGCGCACTGGACGTTTTCGTGGACCAAGGGGGCGTGCTTATTGCCTCGGGAATGTTCGGCGCTTTCGACGAACGCGGCTACGCACTCGACCGAACGACCATGGCCTCCTTTCCGACCGAGGCTTATGGCAAGCCTGCGCCCGCCCAAGGGTGGTCGCTCGACCCGACCAAAGGCACCTTCCACTTCGCGAGTGAGCGCATTCCGATCGACGGTCTCTATTTTGGCGGAACCTTGCGAAAAGGCAGCTCGGACCTTGTGCCATTCGCTCCTGACCAGCGCTTCGGACCACCGGAGTTCAGTTATGCTATTCCGGGGGATCCCGCACGGACCGACCCTGGCGTCATCGCGCGGACATTCGGAAGGGGGCAAGTGGTCCATGTGCCCTGGTTGTTTGACTGGCACTATTACCGCGACGGTCTACCCATCCATCAGGAACTTCTGGGCAAATTGATCGAGCGATTTGCACCGCCTGCACAGTGGACGCTCACGGGCGACGGCGCTGTGGAAATTACGGCGCAACGGACAGTTGCCGGAAAAACGCTGCTTCACGTGGTCAACTATGCCGGACAGCGCAACGGCCGGTATGACGATGCACCGCGCCTGCATGGCCTGAAGCTTGGGGTGCGAGGCGCAAGTGCGGCGCAGGCCCTTGTGACAGGACAATCGATCAAGGGCGAAACATTGGCGGGCGACGATCGCACCTGGTTCGAATTGCCGCCGGTTGGAGCATTCGAGGCAATTCTCATCTGATGTTGCCTGCCCTGCGGCAAACAGAGGAAGCCGGCAGTCTCATTGAGGTTGCCGGCTTCCTTATTTGAAATTGGCCATGAGAAATCGGCGCCAGAGTGATTTGAAATTTCCGCAATTTTCACACAAAATCGATTGCCAATGCGCGACGAGAAAAGGCGACAGTCCGGAGTGCTGCTCGCATCAAGCAAACCGAATTGGACGTGATGACCTGGGTTGGCGAGAAAGTCGGCTAAGCTTGAGGCATGACCAGAATTGCGCGGAAATCATTCACGTTCGTAAGCGTTGGGCCAGTGATGACAAGATCGTCAAGTTGCTCGAAGAGACCGCCGCTGTCATGTCCTGCTAGGCTTGCCTCCACATCAAGACCAGCGGCCCTCGCACGATCAAGCGTGGTGGGATCGATGATTGCTCCTGCGACGCCGCCGGTTGCTCCGTCTTCACCGTCGGTATCGCCAGCAATTGCCCAGACATTTGCCGCTCCGGCAAGGTCACACGCCAATGCCAAGAGAAATTCCGTGTTGCGTCCGCCCCGCCCGGCCCGGCGTTCACCAATGGTAACCGTCGTCTCGCCGCCTGATAGAAAGACCGTCGGACGATTGACAGGTTGCCGCGCAAGAGCCGCCATCTGGCGGCCGATCAGGCTCGCCTCGCCTTCGATGGCGTCACCCAGAATTACCGCTTCAAGGCCGGATTCTCTCGCAGCCTCCGCCGCTGCCTCAAGAGCCTGCGCCGGAGTTGCGATCATCCGGAAATCCGCATCGAATGCGGTCATGGCCGATCCGCACGGTTGAGCGAGAATCTCGACTACGGCCTGGGGAAGCAGATGACCTATCCGATCAAGCACGGGAGAAAGATCGTGTAGACAATCCCTGTCATGTATCGTTGGGCCTGAAGCAATCGAGGCCGGGTCATCCCCGGGAATGTCGCTGATCCCGAGGGTCACGACGCGGGCTGGCATTGCTGCGGCAGCAAGGCGCCCCCCCTTTATAGCAGACAACCGGCGGCGAACGACGTTCATCGTTCGGATATCGAAGCCTGATTTCAGCAGCACCCGATTGGTGATCTGTTTGTCAGCAAGGGTCAGCCCCGACGCAGGTAACGCCATGGTCGCCGAGCCACCGCCCGAGATAAGCGCCAAAACCAGATCATTTGGCGAGAGTCCCGCCACCGCCGTCAGCACGGCGCGTGCAGCTTCCTCGCTTGCCCCGTCGGGTACCGGATGACCGGCTTCACGTATGACGATGCGTCCAGAAGGCGCTCCATAGCCATAGGGAGCGACAACGATCCCGGACAGATCCACGTCAGGCCAGGCAGCTTCGACTGCCCTGGCCATCGATCCAGCTGCCTTGCCAGCACCCACGACCACGCATCGCCCTGTCGGGCGCTCCGGCAAATGGGCAGAGAGAACCCTGATCGGGTCTGCGCTTGCGATTGCCACGTCGAACAGGTGTCGCAAGAGGGACCGAACCTTTGGTGTATTCCAGACAATCTGAGCGGTATGCGAACGGTGCAATGGTAGGTCCTCTGCGAGCGAGCAAGGCTCGTGATTTGCTTTTTGGGTATCAAAACTTACCAATGTCGGCAACGCTCTTTGCACGGATGGTATTTTCCCTGAAGCGCAGACGAACTTTTCGCGAAACCAACCTATAGATCCGCGAGAACCAAAGGAAATGCTGACAGAATCAAACTTCCTTCCGTGTTTCCTGCACTGAGATGACGGACATTCGGGATCGAGCGCGAGCGAGTGTCGAGTCATCATCAGGCCACAGGTTTCCACAATCTGAAAAATTATTTTACCACTTGAATGGCGTTGGTCAGCAACCTACCCAAAACGCGTTCGACCTTGCAGTACGGACCTTGCACGGCGGGAGAGATGAATGTTCCATCAATTGGTTACACCTGTGGCAGGGAGCCTGCTCGGTTCGTTCCTGGTCGCGACAGTCCCTATTGCAGTCGTCCTGATACTCTTGGGAGTACTCCGTCGGCCGGCTTGGCAGGCATCGAGCGCGGGATTGATCGTAGGTCTGGGCCTTGCGACTGCAATCTGGCAGTTACCGCTCAAATTCGCACTGCAGAGTGTCGCCGCAGGAGCGACATTCGCCGCATGGCCGGTCATGTGGATCGTCGTGAACGCGCTGTTGCTTTATAACGTCTCCGTAGCATCGGGACGCTTTTCCGCGTTTCGCGATTGGATGCTCCAGCATTTGCCGAATGATCGGAGGGTCGCACTCATCGTCATCGGCTTTTCCTTCGGCTGCCTCCTTGAGGGCATCGCCGGTTTTGGAGCGCCGATTGCGATTACCAGCGCCCTGCTGATCGCATTGGGCTTCAGCGCGATCGATGCAGTCGTCTTCACGCTGATTTTCAATACCGCGCCGGTGGCCTTTGGCGCTCTGGGGTCGCCCGTGACGACCTTGGCCGCAGTAACCCAGTTGCACGATGTTGAACTGGGGGCCATGATCGGTCGACAGTTGCCATTCATCGCACTGCTTTTGCCGTTCTATGTCATGGCGGTTTATGGGGGCATTCGCGCACTCAAAGGCATTTGGCCGATCCTGCTGATTTCCGGCGGCAGCTTCGCCTTGATGCAGTTCGTATCGTCCAATTTTATAGGCTATGCCCTAACCGACGTATTATCGTCACTGACCTCGCTCATTCTCACGCTCGCTTTCGTGAAGCTTTGGCGCCCACAATTCGACCCTCGGTTCGCCCTTTACCCGGTGGATCAGGTCGAGCGGCAACATGAACCCTCGGTCCATGCGGCATGGCAGGGGTGGATGCCCTGGCTGATCCTTTCGGTGATCGTGATCGCGTGGGTCCATTTCGAAATCAACACGATCGGTCAGATCAAGGTCGAGTGGCCAGGACTGCATAACCAGGTCTTCATTACGACTTACGGGAAGCCTTACGCCGCAGTCTGGACATTCCAACCCCTTGCCACCGGCACGGCCATTCTGGTCGCGACACTCGTCACGGCAATGTTCACACGCCTGTCAATGTCTCAACTGCGCACGGCTCTTGCCAGTACCGTAAGCCAGGTCCGCCTGCCCTTGCTGACCACTATGCTCATCGTTGGCCTGGCTTACCTGATGAACTATTCCGGCATCGCCTATACGCTTGGCGTCGGGGTGGCATCGGTCGGGTTTCTGTTCCCGCTGGTGTCGGCCTTCCTTGGTTGGCTCGCCGTCTTTCTTTCCGGAAGCGATACCTCGGGCAACGCCCTGTTCGGAAACTTGCAGGTCGTCGCGGCGAACCAGCTCAATCTCGATCCCGTGCTCATGGCCGCAACTAACGCTTCGGGCGGCGTGATGGGAAAAATGGTCTCGCCTCAGAACATTTCGACCGGGACATCCACCACCGCGATCAAGGGGCGCGAAGGTGAAGTGCTTGCGCGCACGTTCTGGCACTCGATTCTACTCACCCTCTTGCTGGGTGTCCTCGTCATGCTGCAGCAGTACGCATTCCCATGGATGATCCCGTGAGCGGTTCTCTTGAGCGGATCATCGGATTGGCGATGGCAGTTATGGCCAGTGGTTGCGCCCTCAATCCATCCATGGCCGAGACCCGGTATATCGACGCAATGGAAAGCGCCAGTCGTACCGGAACGACGTTTATACCCGCAACGTCCGTGATAGCCGGCCTCGATCTTCAAGGAGCGTATGCGGTTCAACGCAGACTTGTGGATCGAGAAACACAGAAGGGCAATGGGATTGCCGGCTACAAGAGCAGCTTGATGTCGGCCAAGTCGCTGGCCGACCGAAAGGCGAACGGGCCGCTGGTCGGCGTTCTATTCAAGAACGGCCACGCAAGGTCTGGCAGCGTGATCGAGACTTGCGGCTATCGACGCCCGGTGCTGGAAATGAAGCTGGGCTTCATGTTCGGACAGGAAGTACGAGAGCCTCTTGCTTCTGTCGAAGCTCTGCAGAAGGCGGTGCATTCCGTCTTGCCGGTCGTCGAAATGCCGGACATCGCTTATGCCGACGATAAATCTTATGTGGCACTCGACATGGTGGCAGCCAACATTTCGTCGGCCCGCTTTGTTGTGGGGTCTGCGCAGCAGCCTTTGGCGACTGACCTGGACAAGACAATAGCATCAATTGGACACGACGGTCAGTTCCGCACCAAGGGCCTTGGAGTGGAATCCCTCGGCGGGCAGTGGCCAAGTCTACTGAGAACTATCAACCTGCTGATTTCACAAGGTTATCACATTACCCGCGATCAAATCGTCCTGACCGGAAAAATCGGGGACAAGCTGGACCTGAAAACGGGCACCTATCACGCAGACTACGGTCAGCTGGGGCATGTTGATTTCACCGTCGTCAAATGCCGCCAACCGGTCGTCCCGCCAGCCGTACGAGGCTGAATAACATGTATCTTTCGGATCGTACGCTCGTGCGGCTACCCCGTGGAGTCGAACGCCCGTTTTATCGCAAGCGGCGTATCGGCTCCGGAATCGTGCATCTGGGCGTCGGCGCCATGCTGCGGGCGGGCATTGCCTGGTATACCGACGCGGCATTGTCCCGCGACCTCGGCAATTGGGCAATCACTGCGGTGTCACTTAGGACTCCTCTCGTCGCGCGGCGGTTGGCGGCCCAGGATGGGCTTTACGCCTTGGGCGAGCAGGACGAGTTCGGCGTCAATCTCCGCGTCGTCGGAGCGATTTCCGACGTACTGATTGCCAGCGAGGATAGTCGAAAGGTAATCTCTGCAATTGCCGCACCATCGACACGGATAGTAAGCTTTACTGTCACCGAGGCGGGATATTGTGCCGATCCGAAAGGGGTGCTCGATTTCGATCGCGCGCACAGCCATAGCTTGTACTACTTCGTCACGCAGGGCCTATGGCGCCGTAAAATAGCGGGATTGCCTGGACTTACGCTCTTGTCTTGCGACGAAATGCCGAACAACGGTGACCGTCTGCGGGACCTGTTGCTAGCGTACCTGGTGGTACATGAGCCTGATCTGGTGGAATGGTTCTTGAATGAATGCCGCTGCCCCTGCTCTGCCGGGCTACGCATCGTGCTGGGAGCCGACGACACCGACAGCAGCGCGGTCATCCAACGAGCAAGCGGCCTGCGGGACCGTGCTTGCGTTCTCGCCTCACCCGGTGCGCGCTGGTTTATCGAGGACGATTTCGTGCAGGGTCGTCCGCAATGGGACTACGGCGGTGCCCAGTTTGGCAATCGACAGGATCTGGCAGCATTTACGGCCCGACTGCCTTGACGAGCTATCGGCTCATCTGTCGACCAGAATAATTCGCAAATCGTTGACATTGGTGCGCGTTGGCCCCGTGATGACAAGATCACCCAGTCCATGGAAAAAATCGTAGGTGCGGTTGCTCGCCAGCGCTTCCTGAGCGGAAAAGCCTGCAGCCAAGCTGCGAGCAAGGGTGGTTGAATCGATTATGGCGCCGGCATTGTCCTGTGTCCCGTCGATGCCGTCGGTGTCACACGCTAGGGCCGAAATGCCAGGCGCACCGCCCAAGGCGCTTGCAAGGCTGACCAGATATTCCGAATTGCGGCCGCCCCTGCCCTTGGCGTTGCGCACCACGACAGTCGTCTCTCCGCCGGAAAGCAAGGCCCATCGCCCACCTTTGCCCGCATGATGCAGTGCCAGTGCCGCATGGACGATGCCCGTCTCAGATGCATCGCCCTCGATATCACCAAGGTATACGGGCGTATATCCGTGAGCGTAAGCGAGTTGGCCGGCTGCCTGCTGCGCGTTCTGCGAACGGGCAATGACCTTGGTCTCCAAACGCGGCAAAGAGTCCGATCTTGCCGTTGGCGTCTCGTTCTCCGGGTCGGAAAGTGCAGCAAGAACGGAGGCGTTTAATGGTATGTTATAATGCTCGACGATGCGCTTTGCATCGGCAAGACGCGTTCGATCCGATACGGTCGGCCCAGACGCGATCAGTGCTGGATCATCGCCGGGAATGTCCGAGAACGCCAGGGTCACGACCCGCGCGGGGCTTGCCGCGATTGCCAGGCGCCCCCCCTTGATCCGGGACAGGTGGGTGCGCACGCAGTTGATTTCGGATATCGAGGCGCCGCACAAAAGCAGTTCGCGCGTCACAGATCGCTTGTCGTCGAGTGTGATCCCATCAGCAGGCATGGTCAGCAGAGCCGATCCTCCGCCTGACACGAGAGCCAGCAGTTGGTCATCTGGCCCCAAATCCCGAACCGCCGCCAATATTGCCTGGGTGGCTTTCAGGCCGTGCTCATCGGGAATTGGGTGTCCGGCTTCGAAAATGACCATGCCCGGCGGCATCTGTTCGGCAGGCAGGCTGTGGCCGTAGCGAGTGAGCACGATGCCTTCTACGCGCCCCTCCATCAAACCACTGGCAACGCGCGCCATCGACGCCCCGGCCTTGCCAATCCCGAGGATAAGGGTCTTGCCGATTGCAGGGGCAGGTAGATGGGGTGGAACGCAGATCTCAGCCGAAACCGCTGAAAGCGCAACGTCAAATAATTCTCGCAGGAATTGCCTGTGCGATGCTTCCGGGCTCGATAGCAGGCCATCACACATTGCAGCTACCTACCTCCCCCGCCGCATTCGATCGCACAGCCCACCCAAGGCCCGGTCGAACCGGCTTCAATCCCAGTCATCGCTTGCCCCGCCGCCTCGGTCGCCGCAAGCATCTCGCAATGTTGCCGCCTAGCTGTTCCACTATGCGGGATATCGCGCAATATTTTAATGGCAGTCAAAGGTGTAGGCTTCTGTGCCGTCAAGTTGGGCACACGCATGTGGAGCGGTGGAATGTGGCGAGAATGCACTGACAGATTGCAGAGAAGTCGTCACGGCAAGTCGATGCTGCTGCGCGCAATCAGCGTCACCGTCCTGGTAGCGTTTTCGACTGCAACAGCGGGAAATTCGCATCGAGCAGCACTTTCGATGCCTTGCATCGTTGCCGACGATAAATTCCTGCAAATTCCACCTGATCGGTTTCTTGGTGACGTCAGTGCAGTGTCGGTAGATACCAAGGGCAAGATCTGGGTGCTTCATCGGCCACGCACACTGTTGGCCGAGCAGCGCGGCCGAGCGCTCCCGCCAGTAGTCAGGTTCGGGCCGGACGGTGCCCTGGACGGTGGATTTGGCGGACCTGACAGCTCATACGAATGGCCAACAGTAGAACACAGCCTTGCCGTAGCATCCAATGGGCATGTCTGGATTTCCGGCTCCTTTCGCAATGATGCGGCCCAGGCCGATGACATGATCCTGGAATTCACCAGAGAAGGAAAATTTGTTCGGCAGATTGGCCGGCGTGGTGCGAGCCAAGGCAATCGAGATTATGCGAACGTGCATGCTCCGGGCGATCTGGCGATCGATTCCAGACGCGGCGAGATCTACGTGGCCGATGGATATGGCAACCGCCGGGTGGTCATCTTCGACGCCGCTTCGGGGTCGCACCTTCGGTCCTGGGGCGCCTTCGGCTCGCTCCCTACCACCGACGCAGCACCACCGCCCCGCACAGCTGGCAAGCCATTCTCGAAAGAGGTCGGAGATGGGCCACCAGACTTCAATGGCGTTCACGGTGTTGCACTTGCTCGTGATGGCACGGTTTATGTTTCCGATCGCAACAATCAACGCATCCAGGCGTTCACGCGTAGCGGAAAGTTCCTCTCGCAGATTTTCATCGACAGGAACCTTCGCTCTGCGACGACTGCTTCAGGGATCGCCTTTTCCGACGACGCCAAGCAACGCTACATGTTTGTTGCAGATTTCGGCAACGAAGCAATTGTCGTCGTCGACAGACGCCGGATGTCTGTGATTGGCAGAATTGGCACCGGCGCCGGAAACGGACCGGCTTTCACCACACCACACCTGGTCGCAAGCGACGGCATTGGACATCTGTATGTGAGTGAGGTCACGGCAAGGCGCGTCCGTCGACTGACCATAAACTACCAATGCGCAGAAGACTAAGGGAGCTGCATTTCCGTCATGTGGAAACCCGGGGCCTTTTCGCCACGCAGCCTAAAGGCTAACCTGCCCAGGAAATCAGAGAGCACCCGGTCACCCGACAACAGCGGCCGAAACCGTCGTTGTCCAGCGTTTCGGACTGCTCGTTTCACGCAAGATTCGCGATAGTCCAACTCGGAATTTAATTGCGGTGGCGCATGCGCTCCGTTATATTTGTTAGACAACATGACAGCCTGACATATCAAGGCGGGCTAAGGGTGAGGGAGTGGCATGAAAAATCTCTGGATCATTGGTATGGCATCCGCAAGTGCGAGCGCCCTGCTCGCCCCGGGCATGGCCAACGCCCAAGACGCGGCGCTGCAGGCGCAGACCGAAAGTACCGATCAGACTGGCTCGGCAACGAACGAAGCGATCGTCGTGACGGGCTCTCGCATTACGACGGGCGGCTTCGAATCGCCGACACCGGTGAACGTGGTGACCACGGACGATCTGATCAAACGCGCCCCCGGCAGCCTCTCTGATGCGCTTAATCAGCTGCCCGTGTTCCAGAATTCGATCAACAGCAATCAGCAGCAGTTCACCCAGGGCAATCGGCAACGAACCGGCAACTACCTGAACCTGCGCTCGCTTGGCACACAACGTGTGCTTGTCCTTCAGGATGGACAGCGCCTTCCGGTCAGCGGCACCAACGGCGGCGTAGATGCCTCGCTCGTTCCCCAGCTCCTTACGCAGCGCATCGATGTGGTTACCGGTGGCGCATCGGCCGCCTACGGCTCGGACGCGGTGTCGGGCGTCGTGAACTTCATCATCGACAAAAACTTTGAAGGCCTCAAGGCGCAAGGCCAGTTCGGCATGGCATCGCGCGGCTACAACAAGTCGTATCGCCTTGGCATTGCCGGAGGCATGTCGCTGATGGACGATCGCCTCCACGTTATCGCAAGCGTGGAACGATACCACACCGACGAAGTCCTGCGCTCGGATATCGACAGCATTGCCGAGCTGTGGGCTGCGGTCGGAGCCGGCACCGCGGCTGATCCGATCCGCTACGTCAACGACGTCGGGTACAACAACATAACGGCCGCGGGCGTCACGCAAAGCGGGCCAGCCGGCTTCATCAACAAGCAGTTCGGCCAGAACGGCGAACTGATCAACTTCAATATGGGCGTGCCGTCCGGCAATCCCGGCACGCAGAAGGGCGGCGATCGCGGGTTCCTCGGGCAGGATTGCTGCACGATCACTCCGGGCCAGACTACCAACCAGGTATTCAGCCGCATCGGCTACGACTTCACCGATGACATCAGTGGCTTCGTGTCGGTTGGCTACAATGAGGCGAAAGCGCGTGACTACCCGGTCTCGCTTCTGCGTACGCAGATCACGGTATTTCGTGACAATGCCTACCTTGCCCCTTCGACAATCGCGGCCCTCGGCGCAGCGCCGTCGTTCAGCATGGGCAAGGCCTTCAACGATCAGCGCGGCAACGACATCAAGCAGTTCAGCAAGAGCTTGATCTTTGCGACTGGCCTCAAGGGCAAGATTTTCGAAACGCTGTCGTGGGATATCGGCTACACACACGCCGAAACCACCTTCAAGACGGACAACCTCGACTTCGAGAACGCGAAAATCTATGCGGCAGTAGACGCCGTTCGCGATCCGTCGGGCAATATCGTCTGCCGCGTGACGCTTACCAACCCGGGTCTCTACCCCGGCTGCACCCCGCTCAACGTGTTCGGGGTCGGCACGGAAAGCCAGGCATCGTATGACTACATTCGCAGCATTTCCCAGTATAGCGCGAAGAACAAGATGGACAGCGTTCAAGCCAACCTGTCCGGAACACTGTTTGAGGGTTGGGCAGGACCGATCGGTTTTGCAGTGGGCGCCGAATACCGCAAAAGCTCGTTGAACCAGGTCACGAACAGCGACCCGACGATCCCAACCGACTTCACCGGCCTTCGCGGGATCGTTAACAGCGGACGATTGAAATACGCGTTCCTCAACATCGGATCGGCCAAGGGGTCGTACGAGATCAAGGAGGCGTATGGCGAACTCAATGTCCCCGTCCTGCGTGACTCGGCAATCGGCTCGCTCGAACTTAACGGGGCGGTGCGCTACACTCACTACAGCACTAGCGGCGGCGTGACGACCTGGAAGGCCGGTGGCCTTTTCGACCCGGTGGATGGCGTACGCTTCCGCGCCACGGTTTCGCGCGACATTCGAGCACCCACGCTGTTCGAGCTGTTCTCGAGCCAGACCTCCACAGCGATCACGTTCTCCGATCGACTGACGGGCAAGCAGGCGTCGTCACAGCAGGTCAGCGGCGGCAACATCAACCTGACGCCCGAAATCGCGAACACATTGACCGCAGGCATCGTCCTGAAGCCCGCATTTCTTCCGGGCTTCAACTTCTCGGCCGACTTCTTCCGGATCAAGATTTCGGACGCCATCGGCACACCGTTCTCTGCGTTCCAGATTGTCGATCTGTGCTTTGCCAGTAACTTCACTTCTCCGCTGTGCGCACAGATCAACCGTCCACTCGGGGTTAGCAATCCGGATCCGGCAAATACGCCGACGTCCATCCTGACAAATCTACAGAACATCTCGAAGCTGTCTCTGAGCGGTATCGACTTCGAGATGAGCTATACCCATCCAGTCGGGAACGGCCGGATCAATGCCCGCGCTCAGGCCACACGGCAGCTGACGTTCCAGCAAAACGTCGCTCCTGGCCAACCTACGCTCAAGTATGTCGGGACCGCCGACTTCAACGACGTACAGTTCCCGCTGCCGTTGCCGAAGTGGCGCGCAACGCTCAACCTGGGCTACGAATCGGACACCTTCTCGGTGAACGTGCAGGAACGCATCATCGGCGGATATGACCGGTCGCACATCCAGGTGGTCCAGCAGAACCGGGTCAAGGCGGTGGCGTACACCGATCTCAGCGTAACGTACAAGTTGCAGACCGCTGCCATCGGCCAAGTCGAACTTTTCGCGACGGTGAACAACGTGTTCGATCGCGAACCACCGCTGATCCCGGTCACCCGGACGCCGGGACTAACAGTGCCGACCATTCGCTCAACCTATGACATCCTCGGGGCGTACGGAACAGTCGGAGTCCGTATCAAGATGTGATCCACCAGCCTCCCCGGCAGGATCACGAAGGGCCGACGAACATTGTTCGTCGGCCCTTTTTATCGTCTGCCTTGCTGGACTCTGAACAAATTTGTGATAATGTCGGACAACTCTACATATTTGAGGATGCGCTAGTCATAAGCGTGACTCTGGGCGGGAGATGCCAGGCATGAGCGTTACCGAAGAACAGGACCGGCTCGGGCAAGTTCAGTCGCTCGTCAGAGCGTTCAGCATCCTTGAAGCGCTGCGCAACGCAGAAGACGGGCTGACCTTGACAGAAGTCGCCGGGATCGCCCGGCTACCACGGTCAACGACACATCGACTCCTCGCAACGATGAACGCTCTACGTTACGTCGAATTCGATTCCAGCAATAACCGTTGGCTGATCGGACTGCAGGCGTTTGCCTTGGGCGCCTCATTCATGCAAACACGAGACCTTGGACGACTTGGTCGTCCGATCATGAGATCCTTGATGATTGACGCCGGGGAAACGGTGAATATCGGCATAGGTTCAACCGAAGGCCTTTCGTACATTGCGCAGGTTCGACCGATGCATGATCAGTGTGCATCCGTCCCGACCGGGGCGCTAATGCCTCTTCACACAACGGCATCGGGCAAGGTTCTGCTGGCTTTTGGAAGGGAAGATGGCTTCCAGAGCTACCTCGCTTCGCACCAGCAACTCGAACGGATGACTGATGCAAGCATGGCAGCACCCGAAGTGCTCGCCGACGAGATGGATCGAGTGCGGCGGCAAGGCTTCGCGGTGGACGACCAAGAGCACCAGCTCGGCCTGGTTTGTGTCGCAGCGCCAATCTTCGACCGTACGGGCGCGGTGCGTCTCTCCTTGTCGATATCGGGCAACACGTACAGGCTTTCCAGAAAGCGCCTGACAGGCCTAGGCCAGGTGCTTGCGAGCGCGGCCGATCGAATGAGCTCGGAGATCGGCGGCTTGCTCGCAGCCTGAAAGACCAGAGCTTGAAGCGGATGGTCGCGCCCGCACAGGACTATTATGTCGATCAGGGTTCCATCCCCCGTTCCCATATGGCTCCACCGGTCCTAATATTGATAAACTGCGGCTTGTAGAGCGGGATTGCCTTGCGGAAACGCTGTTGTAGAGAGACCATGTGAAACAGACCGATCAGATGGATGAACTGGACACTGTCCTGTTTCAGGGCAGCCGCGCCGAACGAATCGCTCGGCATTTGTCCAGCCGCATCCTGCGCAAGGAATTCCAGATCGGCTCGAAACTGCCGACAGAGACGGCAATGGCTAGCCATTTCGGTGTTTCCCGCGCAATGATCCGGGAAGCGATCGCCATGTTGAAGGCCGAAGGCCTTGTCGAGACCCTGCAGGGAAGCGGTACATTCATCACGTCGACCGGCCCGCTCGCGGCCAAGGCGCCCGACAAGTTGACCCGCGCATCACTCCACTCTCTCATGGACCTGCTCGAAGTACGCGGATCGATCGAATCCGCGATAGCCGAGAGAGCGGCCCGCGTGCGCACCGAAACCGATATACAGAGGATCGACGCGGCGCTCGATCGCCTGCGCGCCGTCGAGACCACGAGCGGTACAGGCGTGGTCGAGGACGTCGGCTTCCACACCGCGATCGCTCAGGCAAGCGGCAATCGCTATTGGGTCCAGCTCGTCCAGTCTCTCGAGCAGTCGATCCATATCGCGATCAGCGTCACGCGAGTGAACGAAGCGCGGCGCTCGGACTTCACCAGACAGGCGGCGCTCGAGCACCAGGCTATTCGCGATGCCATCGTCGCGGGTGACCCCGAAAAGGCCCGCCGCGCAGCAGCTTTGCACATGGAAGAGGCTGCCGCGCGCATCATGAGCGCGGACAAGAGCTTCTGGACTACAGGCGGCTCACCGGTCGTCAACCTTCCGACCAACTGAGCCGTCCTGAAGACCGCTCAAACTTTCGGCATGGCCACCATGGCTCGCTGATCTGCGAGGTCGTCGTCGATGAATGTCTGGACAATCGCGGCAAAGTCGACGTCGGCTTCAAAACCAAGACTGCGCGCGACTTGATCGTCCCAGCCGCGAGGCCAACTGGCAACGATGCCCTCGATGGCGGCATCCGGCTTTATCGTGACGAGCTCCCCGGCCGCCTCTCCACCGAGCGTTGTCAGAACGGCAAGCATTTCGGCCACCGAAACTGTGATGCCGGGAAGGTTGATAACGCGGTTCATCAAACGCTCTGATGGCAGAGTGCCGGCCTTCTGCAACGCGCGAATGGCCGCCCGCGGTGACATGAGCCACAGCAGCGTCGCAGGATCAACTGGACAGACCGCCGCCTGACCGACGAGAGGCTCACGAATGATGCCGCTGGCAAAGGAGGATGCTGCACGGTTAGGGACGCCAGGGCGAACGCTTATGGTAGGAAGCCGTAAAACCACACCATCCACGAACCCGCGACGGCTATAGTCCTTTATGAGCAACTCCCCCACGGCTTTTTCCATGCCGTACGACGATCGCGGATCGACCGAAGAGGTGTCTGTCAGTCGCTCACCATCCGCCAAGGGACCAAAAACTGCAACCGAGCTTGTAAAGACAACTCGGGGGGGCTTTGGCATCTTGCGGCACGCATCGAGCAGCAGACGGGATGCGTCAATGTTGACCTTCATGCCAAGGTCGAAATCGGCCTCGGCCTCGCTGCTGACTACAGCTGCCAGATGATAGATTACATCGACCTGACCATCGAGGATCTGGGCGAGGAACGCCGGATCCGCAATGTCACCCGTGACCCGCCGGAGACGCGGATCGGAAAGGCCCAAACGGTGCATTCGGTCTGCCAGCGTCAATGACGTAACTGGCTTTCCATCGAGACCTTCGCGAAGCAGCGCCGTTGCAAGGCGCAAGCCGAGAAAACCCGAACCACCAGTGATCACGATATTCATTCAGATGTCCTGTATTTTGGGCGCAGCAGAATGTGGAAATGCCCTGCCGAGTTCTGCAATTTCTGTATGGTTCAGCGGCCGCGTCGGCGAACCACGCAGCAGGAGGAACAGCTTTGCCGTTTCTTCAAGTTCTTCGATCGCATCAACGGCGGCTTTGAGCGTGTGGCCAGCGACAATTGGTCCATGATTGGCCAGGAGCATCGCGTCGTTGTTCTGCGCGATATGCTCGATCACCTCTCCCAAACGGCTGTCACCGGGTCGGTGATAAGGGATAAGCGGGAGCGATCCGATCTTCATCACGAAATAGGCGGTCAAGGGCGGCAGGCACGACAGGCTATCAAGGCCCGCCATGCAAGACACTGCCGCCGAATAGGTCGCGTGGAGGTGAACGATACCTCCGGCACTTCGGCGAGCGTTGTAGATCGCAAGATGAAGGAATGCTTCCTTCGATGGCGGATCGCCTGAAAGCAGGCGACCTTCTGCATCAAGATGGGAAATCCGCTCAGGAACCAAACGTCCAAGGCTCGAGTTGGTCGGCGTGAGCAAAACCGTACCGTCAGGCAACTTGACGCTCATATTGCCGCTGCTGCCGCTTGCCAGTCCACGGTCAAACAGCGAACGCCCGATCGCAGCTATCTCCTGTCGGGCAGCGTTCATGTCCTCGAATATGGTCATGCCAGATGGTCCCATGCTTCGATGAAGAAGCGATCGTTTCCGAAGTTGCCAGATTTCAAGGCGAGAAGAATGCCTTCTCCGGAAGCATCCCGAGCGATGCACCAAGGCACTCCCGGTGCAATTTCCGGACCTATGGACAGTTGTGTAATCCCCAGGGCGTGTACCGCTGCACCGGACGTCTCACCCCCGGCGACGACAAGGGCACGCACACCTTGCTGGACGAGATAAGCGCTGGCACCACCCAAGATGCGTTCGAGCGCTTCGCTCGCATCATCACCCCACACTTCGCGCGACCGCTCGACATCTTCGGGCGACGACGTTGAATAGATCAACAAGGTTTCGTCCGGCCTCTGTGAATCTATCCAGGCACATATGTCGGCCAGCACCTCGTCTTCGCTCCTGCTCCCTGACAACGATACACGAAATGACGGATAAACCGCGATGGCATGTTCGATCTGGCGACGGGTGGCCTGCGAGCAACTGCCCGAAACGATCGCCCTCCGCCCCGTTAACGCAGGCAAGGTTGCCGAGGCCCGGCAGGCATCGGCGCCTGCGATTGCACGTGCGATGCCCGCCCCAAGACCAGACCCGCCAGTTGCGAACGGCACAGATGCGCAATGCGCTCCAAGCGTACGAAGATCCTGATCATCGACCGCGTCGGCAATCAGTGCAGTAAAGTCCACGGAGATGCGCTCGGCCACGATTCCTGCAAGATTGCCGCCCACAACGTCCTGGCGCTTTAACAATCCGACGCGCCCGGTCGATTGTGCCTGCAGTACGCGAACAAGGTTGGAGTCCGCCATGGGGTTTAGCGGGTGATCGCGCATTCCCGTCTCGCTCAGCAGCTTGTCCATGACAAAGAGATAACCACTGAAGACCGTCCGGCCGGCGGCGGGAAACGCTGGACAGGCAATCACCCCGCGGGTGCCAAGTGCGTTCGCCACCGCTTCAAGCACAGGGCCAATGTTGCCCCGCGCTGTCGAATCGAATGTCGAGCAGTATTTAAAATAGATCCGCTTGGCGCCTGCACGTTGCAGCGCCTGCAAGGCTTTCAGCGATTGGTCGACGGCAAGTTCCGGCGCAACGCTGCGCGACTTGAGGGCGACGACAACGGCTTCGACTCCGGCAGGAATTACAATTTCATCCGGGCCATCACCGACAACAAGCAAGGCCTCGAGTCCGTTGGCTGCAAGCTCGTTGGCAAGATCGGAAGCGCCGGTAAGATCGTCGGCAATACATCCCAGTTCCACGTCATCCCCTCTCCTAATCAGCCTCTTCTTGACACATTCAAACTTGTCAGGCAACCCGACAATAATAGCCACGAGCGATAATGTAGAGAGGGAGCAGGATGACGCCTGCAGGTGAAATTATGATCGGCAAAGATGACACCGACCTGCGACGCAAGGTCCACAGGAAGGTGTTCTGGCGCCTGATCCCCTTCCTCATGATATGCTATGCGGTAGCCTACCTTGACCGGGTAAATGTCGGCTTCGCTAAACTCGGCATGTCGTCGGAGCTGGGCCTGAGCGAAGGAATCTATGGCCTTGGCGCAGGTATATTCTTTATCGGATATTTCCTGTTCGAAGTGCCAAGTAACGCTTTGCTGCACAAACTCGGTGCGCGAACGTGGATCACCCGCATCATGTTGACCTGGGCGGTGATATCGGGCGCTTGCGCGTTCATCAGTGGCCCAGTGTCGTTTTATATCGCCAGATTCATGCTCGGCCTTGCCGAAGCCGGCTTCTTCCCCGGCATCATCCTCTACCTCACATACTGGTTTCCCGCTTCGCGCCGGGGTGAGATCATCGCGATTTTCATGATCGCAATTCCTCTTGCCGGCCTTGTCGGGGCTCCGCTGTCGGGCGCGATCATGACCTGGTTCGATGGCTTCCATGGCTGGGCCGGCTGGCGTTGGATGTTCCTTCTCGAGGCCCTTCCTGCACTGTTGCTTGGCCTCGCCCTGCCATTCATCCTGTCGTCACGCGTCGCGGACGCAACCTGGCTCAACGACGCGGAAAAGGCTCTCATCGAGAAGGACCTGGCCGCCGACGCGCAAGGGCAGGCAGTCGGGCACGGGCGCTTGCGCGATATTCTCGTCGATCCTTTGGTGGTGCGCCTTGCGATCGTGTATTTCTGCTGCGTCATGGGTCAGTACGGCATAACCTTTTGGCTGCCCACGCTGGTGGCGCAGGTAGCGCATGGATCCCCCCTGATGACAGGACTGCTGTCAGCCCTGCCCTATGCCTGCGCGGTCGTGGCGATGCCGCTTATCTCCGCACATTCCGACCGCACGGGCGAGCGGCACTGGCATCTAATTCTGCCAATGACGATCGGAGGGACCTGTTTGCTGTTGGCAACGCTCGTCCACGACAACGTGACGGTCTCGTTGTTCATGCTTTGCATAGCCACAGCTGCAACACTGAGCGCAACTCCGATGTTCTGGACGCTTCCTACCAGCGTCATGAGAGGTCGCGCGGCAGCGATCGGTATTGCTGCGATCAACTCGATCGGAAATCTCGCCGGCTTCGCAAGCCCAAGCATAGTGGGCTATGTCAACGATCGCACAGGAACCGCCGTCGCGGGCATGGCGATCCTTACCGCGATGCTTTTTGCTGGAGGCGCACTGGTCCTGGCGCTCGCGCGCAGGCCCACATAACGAAAAGGCCGCCTCTCGCCTGGACGGCGGAGGCGGCCTTCGGTTCGGACGGCGTCAGGTCGCGGAGCTACCTCCCCAGGTCGGTTCCGCGCCTTTCGAGTCCGTTAATCAGAAACCCTTGGGCAGATCGATAAGCACGATGCCAAGTCCCATCCCGACATCGACGACGTCGGCCGAGCCGACCTGTGCGGCGATGGTACGTCCGTCAGGACTGACAACGGGATTGCCATATTTCCAACGACCATGGTCCATGATCCGGGTGATGCGCGTGTAACGCGGCGCCGCGGTCTTCAGATCAAGGACGCAAAGGTCCATTCCTGCAGAACGATCGCCGCTGCACTCGACAAGGGTACGTTTGCCGTCCGGAAAGATACCTTCGATCTCGCCGTAGAGTTCAGGAGGGGTCGGAAACTTCGAGACGATCTTGCTTTTGAGGTCGATGGCTATCACCTCGGTCCGGGTCCCGCCCTTGAACTCCTTGCCGAAATAATAGCACGGCATGGTCACGCCATTGTCGCCGGGCAGAAAGTCCTGGGCCTCGGTCTTGCAATCGGTGAACGTTGCGACTTCCCGGATATTATCGAGACGAGTGCGCGGTCCATCAACCACGACGTCGGCCGTCTTGAGCACAGTTCCCTTGGCTCCCGCCATCGTCGAGCCTGCGGGGCTCAATTCGGTCCACGCGATCCGGTTGGCCTCCCGGCTTGTGGCCACGCCCTCGAACAATTTTGTGCGCAAGGGTACTGCAGGCCCGTTTCCATTGCGATCGAGCCAAAACATCTCGATGCGCTTTTCACGAGTTTCTGCCATAGTTGCGGCAGGGTCGTGAGGACCGAGCAGCAGAAAGCTGCCATCCTTGAGATAATGAACCCTAAGAAAGCCACGATGCGGCATATGCGCAGTCAGATTGCGCATAGCTCCGGACTTCATGTCATATTCGAAGGCATCGCCGTAAGAATGCCCGATGAAGGCAATCTTCGTGCCGTCAGGCGAGAATACTGGCCTTTCGCCAAAAGGAGATATCAGGCGCTGACCAGCGGGCATGTCGTAGGTTGGATCGCCAGCAACCTTGCCCAGCGCCATGTCACCGGTCAGCGGCGCCCCGGAAAAGTCCAGTTGCTGTGCAAGGGCGAACGGTGCCAAGCAGAACTGGATGGCAGCGACAGATAGAAGAATTTGGCTTTTCATGTGAATGCAACCACTTCGTAAGGTCCAACTGCCGGAACTGTAAGTTCAATGATTCTTCCCGATTGCGTGTAGGAAACAGAACCTCCTGCCTTTAACAGTTCCACTTTGGTCACGCTGGTGCCTTCGGGGACAACCAGTCTTACCTTCTGCGGCCCAAGATTGACCGGACGACGCATATGCCCGCGAAAAGCGTTTGGACCATTGTAGTTGAGCAGGTGGAGCGCGAAGCCTGGCCTGGTCTTCCAGGCGATCACTTCGATCAGACCGTCACCTTCGACGCTTACCGGCACCTTGTCGCCCAGCAGCCAGCGCACAGTATTGCCCAACAGGCGACCGAGATCAGGATTATCAAGTCGCCAGAATGTGGCATCGACATCGCCGGCAAGATAAGCGAGGCGCGCATTTCCCACCGTTCGCGTAACGGCTGCCGGATGGTTGCTGGCGACCGAACGCTGATAGACCGACTCTGGCGGATAAATCGGATAGGGTTCGATCACAGTCAAAGGTGCGCCCGCAACGGGCTTGATCGGCTGTATCCTCGTCGGGCCAGCGATCCATTCGGTATCGTCGAAACCCTCGGTCAGCGGCCCACGCTCGCGGATCTTTTCAAGCGAAACCGGCGTGAAGATATTGAAAACCGTCTTGGGATCCGCAGCAACTTCACCGGCCTTTTCGATGCCAAACAACGTGCCGGTCGCAAAATCAGCGCGGGCTTTGCCATTTTCGTCGAAGAGGCCGGTCTGGTAAGTCGCCAGCAGTGCTCCACCCCTCCCTGCAAAAGCACGCAAGGCTTGCGCCTGGGCATCGCTCATCATGGCAAAGTTTGGCAGGATTAGCAGATCATACGGCGCCAGCCGCGCTGCTGTAAGTTCGTTTTCGTGGACGAAATCAAAAGGGATCCGCGCCTCGACAAGAGCAGCATACATCCCTTGCAGGTAATCGGTCGCCTTGCCCTTCTTCTCGTGCTGGTGGCTCATGGTATTGGTCGGCAGCACGATGGCCACATTCGCAAGTGATCGCTCGTTGTAGAAGTGAGCATCGTTTGCAGCGTGCCATTGCAGGAATTCACGGCCTTGCCTCTGCCACCGGCGATCGTCCTTGAAGCCTTGCTCAAGTCCGAGCTGGTGATACCAGACGATGCCTCCGGCCGCAGTGGTTTGCGACATGCGCGAAACAGGTTCGTAAGTCGTGTCCGAAGCCTGCCTCCACATGGTCGATCCCGATCGGGTATAACCGGCCGTTACTGCCGCGACCGGACGACCGCCCATCATCGCATGCGCGTACTTGACCTGCTGCGCATTCTGCCAGACAGGCTCATCCACTGCGGATCGAGCCTGGTTATCAGATGTATACCAATTGGCCTGGCGCGTAAGCTTCCACTGATCCAGTCCGTACTCTTCCATGCCCCCGGCAACATTGCAGCTATAGAACGCATCGGGTTTGCGGGCAGTCACGATGGAACGATAGAGGTCCGTCAGCTTGGCAGCGCCGTCCATGACGGCAGTCTTGTAAGCGGCCGACTTGGGATCGCCTATCTTGCGGCAGGTATCGCAATAGCATTCCTGCATCATGGGCCAGCCGTTCATGTAAACGCCGTCCACGTCGTATCTCGCAGTCAGTTCCCTCAGGATTGCGGGCTGCTGCTCGGTAAATTGGCCAGTAAACTGGCAAGTGAACGCGATGTCGGGTGCCGGAGACTGCAACTGCCCGTTTACGTCCCTGCGGAACCATTCTGGATGTGCGGCAAGAAGGGCCGGATCGGTGAACTGGATATCGGGGCTCATCCGCCCAAAGACGCGAATGCCTCGCTTCTTGGCGGCAGCAAGGCATTCGCCAAAAAGGTCGCGCCCCTTCAAGTAGTCGCTGACGTGGAAG
The DNA here is from genome assembly GCF_057180545.1 of Novosphingobium sp. HNCC26DJ243. Lineage (NCBI taxonomy): Bacteria > Pseudomonadati > Pseudomonadota > Alphaproteobacteria > Sphingomonadales > Sphingomonadaceae > Novosphingobium > Novosphingobium sp. HNCC26DJ243. Next base: position 431,296 of record NZ_JBXUGN010000003.1, read on the forward strand.
AAGGGCACCTTCGTGGGGTAGAAGGCAACCGGACCGGACACCGACAAAGCAACTGCCTCCACCTTGGCCGATGCCCAATAATCAGCCCATGCCTCGACGTCGCCAAACTCGGGATCTTTCTCATTGAAGTTGGTCTGCCCGATCCGCTTGATCCGGGTGTACCAAGGGGATGATCCTCGGCCAGGCTTCGCAGCGCCAAATGCGAGTGTCGGAATGCCGCCAGCCATGGCGCCTGCACCGCTGGCCAAACCCCATGCTGCGAATTGTCGCCTGGTCGTCTGCATCAGTCCATCATCCCGCTTCCAGATTTATCGTGGCAATTACCTTGCCCGTAAATCCAACGGGTTACACCCTCGTCTCGTCTCATGATGCGGGAAGCCTTGTGCCGCCAGCCAACGCAGCATTCAGAGGTAGGGCGTGGCCCAGCTCAATCCGGACGAGGTTTCCGCCACCGGCTTGTATTCGCACCCGATGAAACCGTTGTATCCCAGGGCGTCGATACGCTCGAACAGCCACGGAAAGTTGATCTCGCCAGTACCTGGCTCGCCCCGCCCCGGATTGTCTGCAAGCTGGATGTGCCCGATCGACGGAAGCAACCGCTCGATCGTGCGCGCAAGATCACCCTCCATGATCTGCATGTGATAGATGTCGTACTGAAGACGAACATTGGGACGCCCCGATCGTGCAATCACGTCCATGGCTGCGGCAGAAGTGTCGTAGTGATACCCGGGAATATCGACACGCGTGTTGATCGGTTCCAGCAACACTTCGATGCCGTTGGACAACAGCAGGTCAGCAGCAAACTGGACGTTTGAGACAAGCGCAGCATTGCAGGCAGAGGGGTCCATACCACCGGTCTTGCCCGCCATGAGGTGCAAGCGGGTACATCCCAGCGTCAGGGCATAGTCGAGGGCCTTGCGAACACCTTCACGAAACTCCGCTTCGCGCCCCGGTAATGCGCCAAGTCCGCGCTCTCCTGCGGCCCAATCACCTGCAGGCATGTTGAACAAGGCAAGCGTAAGACTGTTGTCTCGCAACGCGCCTGCGACAGTCCCGGCATCCTCCTCGTAAGGGAACATGAATTCGACTGCCTTAAACCCTGCCCGTGCTGCCGCAGCAAACCGGTCAAGAAACGGCATATCCGTGAACATCATCGAGAGGTTGGCGGCAAGTTTGACCATGTGCAGAAAAATCCTTGATTGTGCCCGCAGCGCTTCAGGCAAGGTCGATGGCAACGACTTCGTGATAGGTGATCGATGGCACAGTCACATTCAGACGCGCGCCATCGCGTCGCCACTGGCCCGCATTGCCATTTTCAAGAAGCGTGACCCGAGCTGGATCCCGTGCTTCGGGTAGCTCTACCGAAACTTCGTATGGCCCTGTGGTCAGCGCTTCACGATAGGCACCACCCATGGCCATTGCATTGTTGTAGTTGACCAAATGCGCCGCCAGCGAACTTTGCTGCCGCCAGATCGCCATATCGACGAGGCCAGGGCCCGTTACGGTCATGGGTTGGACTTCGTCGGCAGCCCAGTTCACCATGGCGCGCAGGATATCCAGATGGCCGCCATGACGAATCTCGGCAAATGTGCGATCGATGTCCATGGGCAGGTAGACAACACGGCCCTTCCCAACTTCGTGGCAGAAGGCCATCGGGATGTCAGTCAGGGCCTTGCTGGTGAAGACCCGCTCCATGGGAAGGTCCTGGTAGCTCGGCACTAGCGTCAACGGGGGCGCCGGCATTGCCGAAGTGGGCGTTACCATGACGCGCTTTACCGCGCCGATCACTCTGGGCGTGTCCTCGAGTCCGGCGAGCGCCGGATGCGGGTGACGCAGGGTAAGGTATGAATTCTGGACGCGATCTTCGATCTTGCCGTCGAACCGGCAGCCAAACAGGTCTGCAAGTCCGAAATCGGTCCGCTGCTTGCCCTGGTCGTCGTAAAGCGAGGTCGCGTGGGTCGCCACGATCCGGCCACCACCATTAACGAAGGCGCGCAGCGCCGCACACTGCGCGTCGGACAGCATCGCGACGTTTGGCAGCACTATCACCCTGAATCGCGCGAGATGATCTGCATCGACCATCGAGACATCCAGTTCATCGAACGGCACGCGCGATTCAAGCAGAGCTTCATAGAAACCAAATCGATGCTGCTCGATATCATGACGCCCCTTGTTTCCGCCGAGCAGCGCGGGCCCGCGAGTGTCGAGGATCATGCCTATGCGCGCAAGATTGGTGGTATTGCGCAGATAACGTTCGTTCTGATGATGCCACCGGTAGATGCTGGAAACGACTGGCATCCATCGCTTGTCGAACGGCTTGGCATTGAACTTCGTGATCCATGGGCGCGACCCTTGCGCAATCGCCGACGCTGCCCAGATGCGAATTTCAGGCTCCTCCTGAACTGAATCCTTCCAGCGATATTCTTCTTCCACGCCAACACTGATGATATTGCTGACCGGCTTGTCGCCCATGTAGGCACGCAGTTCCTTTGTGAACCGGCCGCTATTCCAGACCTGTTCGCCGGTGGTGTAGAGTCCCTTGTCAGTAGAGCGTGCCTGCCGGTCGCAGAACACCATGGGGTATCGGGAGCCGATATCGCGCCCTTGTTGCTCCAAGGTGCCACGTCGCTCAGTGCCGGAAACAAAAAATGCGAAAGGCCGGATCTTGCGAATTGATGCGTTCCACGCATCGTTGAGTTCCAGTCCACGCTTATTGACCCAGCTCCAGTAATCCCGCGCCGCCGGTTCAATAGGATCGAGGTTGACCGGAATTTGCTGCCCTCCGGCCTCGCGATAGAGCTTTCGACAGCCTTCGCAGTAGCAGACCCCGAGCGTATTGACCCGATTGCCGAAAAAGCCGTCAACGGGATAATTGGTCGCGATCTCTCGCAAGACTTCGGGCATGAACTTGAAATTGTAGTCCGTATAGGGGCAAGTCAGATAGAGATCTGGCGCGGTCCAATGACGGCGCGCCTTGCCGTCTGCCGAGCAGGCAGCCCATTCCGGGTGCGCATTGAAAGCCTCGGTTGTCATTGCGTGTGAATCGACCCGCGCAAGCACGCGCATTCCGGCGGCCTTGCAGGCACGCGCCATCTCACCGAAAGGGTCCTGCTGGCCGAGACCTCGCGCTGTTCCATGCCACGGGACCTTGGTCGGATAGAACGCGATGCCACCGCCTGCGCTAAGACAGACTCCGTCTGCATGGATCTCGCGCAGGTAGTCCATCCAGAACTTCGGAGAGAAGCGGCCAGGGTCGTCTTCTGTGAAGGCCAACTGAAACCACCGCATAGGGCCTTCCTGCCATCCCTTCTGCGGTTCGGCGGAGATCGCCTTTGCGATGCTGGCCGGCATGACGCCGAAATTGGCCATGCCTGCCACACCCGCACTTCCCGCCCCACGGAGCATGGTCCGCCGGTCGATAACCATGCCTGCCTTTTGCATGCCAGCCCTCTGTTCTTGTCCAAGGTTCCGCTGCGTTGCCCACCCGCCCGCACGGCGCCGGGCACCGCCGACCCCGACATGGCTAGCCCAGACCGGCCGGTCGCGCAGCAATGGGTACGAGAGAATTCCGCATCGTGGGATCCTGCTGCGTAACCGTCAGCGACGGACGACAACTGCTTTCATTCGACAAATGCGACTGGCAGATTGGTCGCAAGGCACGCTTCTCGTAGTTCGGCGAGGGCACGGCGGCGGCAGCATCTTGCGCCACAAGGGGACTACCCGGACGTCGGAATTAGGGTCACGGAGAGCTGGATGAGCATGAAGATCACGCGTCGCGAACTCGGAGCAATGGGCTTGGTGGCAGCCATCCTGCCTACGCCTCTCATGGCTGCGAAGGCGTCGCGAACTGCAATCCGGCCTGACGCATGGCATCAGCGCGTGAAGCGCATCATGCAGATTAATTTCACCGAACGTGATCCTGAACGCTTCGACGTCGAGGCGTGGGCGGATTATCTGGCAAGCGTGAAGGCCGAGTGCACGTTCCTCAGCATCACCAACAACGTCGCGTTCTATCCAAGCGCTGTCCCCGATCTGCCCATCAGTAGATGGTTGAAGGGGCGGGACATCTTCGGGGAATGCGTTGCAGCGGCGCGCAAGCGTGGAATCAAGGTCGTAGGACGCCTCAGCCCCGACATCGCGCGCCGTGAAGTGGCTGAAGCCCACCCAGATTGGTTTCGTCGCGACAAGGCGGGAATGATTGGCTTTCCCCCTACGGGATGGTTTCGCGGCGGCAGCGAGAATCCGTCAGGATCTGCCGAATACGCGCCGACATGCCAGTTCACCGGCTATTTCTCCGAGTTTTTGCCAAAGCTAATCGACGAAGTGATGACGCGGTATGGCATCGACGGCATTTACACCAACGGCTGGCCAGGCTCTCACGTACCCAAGTGCTATTGCGAGGCGTGCAAGCGGATTGCCGACCCGGATACCGAAGAATACCGCGTCGCCTACCAGAAGCGTACAGGCGAACTCTGGCAACTGTTCACTGATCGTACCGCCCGTAAACACCCTGAAGCAATCTTTTCCGGCAATCTTGGCAGCGCGATGCAAGGAGGCGATCTCGATCAGAAGGCGTTGATGGAGAAGGCGATCTGGATGTTTGCCGACAACCAGGGCCGAACAGATGACTTCCTCCCCAGTTGGGATGCAAGCCAGCAGACACGGCTGTCTGCCGCCATCATTGGAAATCGTCCCGCGGTCAATTCGACGGCTGCCTATGAGTTCGCAGGCAAGGCCGTTTGGCGTACGGTGACAGGCAACGCAGTCGAAGTTCGATCGCGTCTCTATCAGACACTGGCCGCCGGCGGTTCGATTCACCTTCATTGGCTTGGTTACGACCAGGGCTTCAACGAGGATCGTCGCTGGCAGCCCGTCGGGCGCGAGGTGCTGCGCTGGCAGGCGGAAAACGATGCGCATTTTCATAACTCTGCGTCGCTTGCCACCATCGGGCTGCTTGTGTCGCCACGCAGCAACCACGTTTACAAGGCTCCGCGCGGCACCACGACGATGGAATCCTTCCACGGCATGTATCGCGCGCTAAATGAAGCGCGAATTCCGTTCGACCTGCTGATTGACAGCACACTCACTGCGTCTTCGCTGTCGCGATACAAAGTTTTGGTCCTTCCGAATGTCGCTGCCATGAGCGACGCGACGGCGGCACTGATCAAGGCGTTCGTGATGCAGGGCGGGTCGCTTTTGACCACATTTGAAACCGGCCTCTACGACGAGAATGGCAAGCCCCGTCCGGATTTTGCGCTTGGCAGCGTCAGCGGAGTGGCAAAAGTTGGCGAGCGCCACGGATTTGGCGCCGAACCGGAAGGCAACCAGCCGCGACATCCGGGTGCAAATTCGATGCAGCGGCTGGAAGGAGCGCATCCGGTTACCGAAGGGTTTCGCGACACGACATGGATTCAGGGTTCCGCTTGGCGCGTTCCGGTCAAGGCGACCGGAAAGGTGTTGGCGACCGACATCCCACAGCATGCAATGTATCCGGTCGAGGCCGTCTATGGCGCGATAATGAAGACCGAAGCTCCCACGATCGTAGCCACTGACCAAGGCACCTCACGAACCGTTCACCTGGCAGGAGACATCGATGCCGGATATTGGCGTAACAGTGCGGCTGATCTTGGTGACCTGATCATGCAGGCGCTGCGCTGGCTTCATCGCGATGAACTGCCGGTAACCGCCGAGGGCCCCGGGCTGATTGAAATGACTGCATGGCAGACTGAGCCGGGATATGCCATTCACCTTGTAAATCATTCGAACCCGGATTTCCGTGGCGGGCCCATGCGCGCCACCACGATGCTCGGGGAACAGAAGATACGGCTTAAGTTGCCTGCGGGCCGGACAGTGGGAAAAGCTCGTTTGCTGATGGCAGGCAAAGACGTGACGTTTACCCAGAATGGCGGGCTCGTCGACCTCGTCGTGCCTTCGCTGAACGAATATGAGGTTGTTGCGCTGACGATCTGAGTGGTCGAGTATCGCCGCGCGAATATGGTCGCCAATCAGGTGAGTCGGGATGTCAGAACAGGGT